>NZ_LWBU01000221.1 GCF_001646665.1 Streptomyces noursei
GGGGGGGGGGGGTGGGGGCCGCGGGGGGGGGGGGGGGGGGGGCGGGGCAGGGCGCCGCGCACCGGGGGGGGGGGGGGGGGGGGGGGCCCCCCGGGGGCGGCGGGCTGTCCGGGGGGGAGGGGGGGGGGCGCGGGGTCCTGGGGGGGGGGGGGGGGGGGGGGGGAGGCCGGTGGGGGGGGGGGGGGGGGGTGCCGCGTGCGGC
>NZ_LWBU01000222.1 GCF_001646665.1 Streptomyces noursei
CCGGAGGCGGGGGCGGGGCGGTCGGGGCCCGCCCGCAGGCCGGGGGGGGGACGGGTCAGGGGCGGGGGGCGGGTGCCCGCCGGGGCGCGGGGGGCCGCGGGCAGGCCCGGGCGTCCCGGCCCGGGGGGGGGCGGGGGAGCGGCCGGGGCGGGCGCGGGGCGGGGCGCAGCGCCGGGGGCGGGGGGGGGCGGGCCGGGGGCGCGCGGCGGCGGCGGCGGGCGCGGGGGGGGGGCGGGGGGGCGTGCGGGCGAGGCGGGGTGGCGGGGGGG
>NZ_LWBU01000223.1 GCF_001646665.1 Streptomyces noursei
CCGCCCCCCCCCGCCCCCCCACCCCCCGCTCCCGCCCCCCCGCTCCCCCCCGCTCGCCGCCCCCCCCATCCCCCCCGCCCCCCCCCACCCCCCGCCCCCCCCCGCCTTCCCCCCCCCCTCCGCCGCCCCCCGACAGCTCCGACCGCGCCCCGCCCCCGCCGCGCGCACCCGCCCCCACCTCCCCCCCCCCCGCGCCGCGGCG
>NZ_LWBU01000224.1 GCF_001646665.1 Streptomyces noursei
CGGGTGCGGCGGGGGGGGTGGGGGCGGGGCCCGGGAGGGGCGGGGCGGGGGCCCCGACGGGGGACGGCCGAATCCCTCACCCGCCCGGGCGGTGGCCCGGGCCCCCCTCCGGGCGCCCCGCCGCGAGGGGCGGCGGGGGCCCGGGGGGCGGGCGCGCGGTCGCCGGGGGGGTGGAGGGGGGGGTCGCACGTCCGGGCCCGGGGGCCGGGGCGGGGG
>NZ_LWBU01000225.1 GCF_001646665.1 Streptomyces noursei
GCGAGGACCGGCGGGGGGGGGGCCCCCCCCCCGGTTCCCCGGCCCGCGGGGGGGCGGGGGGGGGGCCCCCGGGGGGCCCCCAGGCACCCGGGGGGGGGGGGCGGGGGCCCCGGGGAACACCCCCCCCCCGGGCCCGGCGTTCGGCCCGTCGCCCCCCCCCCGGGCCGGGGGCCCGCGGGCCCGGGGCAGCGGTGCCCGGTGGTGCCGGCGCCGGCGGGGGGTGCGGGCGCGGGTGCGGCCGGCGGTGTCGGGGCGGCGTGCGCCGCGCTGGGGGTGATGGTCTGTCCCGCCACTGCCGCCAGGGTGACCCCGGCTCCGGCGTTGAGCAGTCGCC
>NZ_LWBU01000226.1 GCF_001646665.1 Streptomyces noursei
GGTACGGCGCGGTGGGTCCTGCCGCGCACGGCGGGGGTACGTCCCGGCGCGCACGGCGGGGCGGGGGCGGCCCCGCGGGCGCGCCGGGGGGGGGCGGCGGGGCCGGGGGGGCCGGCGGGGGACGGCCCGGGGCGGGGGCCCCCCCTCGGGGGGTCCCCGGGGGGTTGGGGGGGACGATCTCGCCCCGGGCGGGGGGGTCCCCCGGGCCGGGGTTCCCCCGCGGGGGGGAAGTCTCCTGCCCCCCCGCGGGGGGGGGGGTGGCGTCCCCCGGGGCGGGGGGGGGGGGGGAGGGGGCGGGGGGGGGGGCGGGCCGGGCGGGGGGGGGGGTGTTGGGGGGGGGGTTCTTGGGGGGGGCCCGGGGGGTGGCGAGGAGGGAGGTCTTTGGGGGGGGGCCCGCGGCGCGGCGGACGGGGGGGGGGAGCTCCGGGGGGGGGGTGGGGGTTGGGGGGGGGGGGTTGGGGGGGGGGTGGGGGGGGGGGG
>NZ_LWBU01000227.1 GCF_001646665.1 Streptomyces noursei
GTGGTGGTTTGCCGTTGGGCTCCGCTCCGTGGGGGTGGCCCGAGACTCCCCCCCCAGCGCTCTGCGGTCTACGGCCGAGACCCCCCCCCCCGGCGGCCCCCCCTGCGGGGGCGGCCCGAGCCCCCGCGCCGCGGGTGAGTGGGGGTGGGGGGGCCGGGGGGGGGGCCCTGACCGGGGACGAGCGGGCCGCGCCCGCGGGGGCCCGCGCCCCCCCCCCCGCCACCCAGGCGGGGCGGCCCCCCCCCCCGGGGGGGGAGCCCCCGCGGGCCGCGGCGGGGGGGGGGGGAGAGGGGGGGGGGGGGGGGGGGGGGGCTCGTGTTGGGGGGGGGGGCGCGGAGGGGGGGGGGGGCGGGC
>NZ_LWBU01000228.1 GCF_001646665.1 Streptomyces noursei
CAGCCCCCCCACCCCCCCCCCCCCCCCCCCCCCCCCCCCCCCCCCCCCCCCCCCCCCCCCCGTGTTCGGGCGGCCCCCCCCCCGCGCGCCCCACCCCCCCCCCGCCGCGGCGCCCCCCCCCCCCCCCCCCCCCGCCCCCCCCGGGGGGGGGGGGGGCCCCGGGGGGCCCGCGGGGGGGGGGAAAGGGCCCCCCACGCGGGCGCCCCCCCCCCCCCCCCCGAGGAGCCCCCCCCCGGCCGCGCCCCCCCCCCCCCCCCGCGCGCCCGGCCCCCCCCCCCCCGGGGGCCCGGCCCGCCCCCCCCCCCCCCCCCCCCCCCCCCCCGCCGGGGGGGGGTGGGGGCCGCCCCGTCGGGGGCCGGGCCGGGCGGGCGCCGGCCCCCCCGGGGGGCCGGGGCCGGGCGCGGACCCCCCCCGGCGGCCCCGGCGGGGCAGGGCCCGCCGTACCCGAGTAC
>NZ_LWBU01000229.1 GCF_001646665.1 Streptomyces noursei
GGGGAGGCGGAGGAGGGGCGCGCGGGGGGGGGGGCCGCGGGGGGGGGGCGCGGGCCGGGGGGGGGGGGGCGGCGGGGGGGGGGGCGGGCGGGGGCGGGGGGGGGGGGGGGGGGGGGGGGGGGGGGGCGGGGGGGGGGGGGGGGGGGGGGCGGGGCGGGGCCGGCGGGGGGGGCGGCGGCGGGGGCCGCGGGGGGGGCGGGGGGGGGGGCGGGGGGGGCGTGGGGGGCGGGCGCGGGGGCCGGTGCCGGGGTCTGCCGGCCGGCGGCCTGCCGGGCCTGCGCCGCCTCG
>NZ_LWBU01000230.1 GCF_001646665.1 Streptomyces noursei
CCCCCCTCCCCCCCCCGCCCACCCGGGACCGGCAAGGTCCGGGTGGAGGCGGCCCCCGCCAGGGGGGGCATGCTGGTCGGCGCGTCCCCCGAGGCCCCCTTCGCCTCACGCCCCCTGCCCGTGCCCCCGGCCCAGGGACTGCTGCTCTACCCCAACGGCCTGACCGAGCCACGCACCGCCGATGGCCACATGCTCGCCGA
>NZ_LWBU01000231.1 GCF_001646665.1 Streptomyces noursei
GGTGGGGCGGGGGGTCGGGTGGGCGGGGGGCTCGTGGCGGGGGGGGCGGGGGGGGGGCGGGGGGGGGGCGTGGGGGGGGGGCGCGGGGTGGGCGGGGGGGGCGGGAGGGGGCGGGGGCGGCTGGGGGGGGGTCGGTGGGGCGGGGGGAGGCGGGGGGTGGGGCGCGGGGTGGGTCCGGCGGCGGTGGGATGGCGCGGCGCCGCGGGGGGGGGGGTGGGGG
>NZ_LWBU01000232.1 GCF_001646665.1 Streptomyces noursei
ATGGTCCACAGGCGGTGGTAGCTCTGGGGGATGCCGGAGGGCGGGTCGAAGGCGGGGCCCGGCCACAGGGAGGGGGCGGGGGGGGCCATGGTGGCGCGGGGAAGGGCGGCGAGGGCACCGGGCGCGGCCAGGCGGGAGGCGGACGGGTCGGCGGGCGGGGCGGAGCCGGGGCCGCGCTGGAGGGCCAGCCAGCCAAGCCCCAGCGGCCCGAAGGCGGCGGGGGCGGGGGGGGGCTGGGCGGGGCCGGGG
>NZ_LWBU01000233.1 GCF_001646665.1 Streptomyces noursei
ATTCCCGGCCGCCGAAACGGTGAGGAGGAGACCATGACGACACCCGACGCGCGTACGCGTACCAGGTTGCAGGAGCTCGAAGACCGGCTCGGCGAGCGGACACCGCCCCCGCTCGACGGCCAGACCCGCATCCCGCTGCCCCCGCCCGCGACGCCGGACGGCGAGGACGACGACTCCGGCACACCATGACCGTGCACCGTGCCGGCGGGACGCCCGGGCGGCCCGCCCCCCCCCCCC
>NZ_LWBU01000234.1 GCF_001646665.1 Streptomyces noursei
CTGGAGCCTGGAGCGCGCCCGGGACGGGGCGTGGCTCGCCCCCCGCTCGCTGTGGCAGCTGGAGCGGCTGGGCGAGCTGGGGGGGGCCCCGGGGCCGGCCGAGGAGTTCACCCAACGCCTCGACCGCTCCCTGGGGCCCGCGGGGGGGGAGCTGCTGACCCCGCCCCCGCCGGGCGGCGGGGGAGCGCCGGCGGGGGGGGGGGCCCCCCCCGGGGGGCCCCGGGGGCCGCCCCCCCGGGGCCCCCCCGCGGGGCCCCCCCCCCCCCCCCCCCCCCCCGCCCGCGCCGGTTGCCGCCCCCCCCGCGGGGGGAGGGAGAACGGGACGGGGGGCCCCCGCGGGGGCCCGCGGGGGCCCCCCCCCGGGGGGGGGGGGGGGGGCGGCGGGATTGCGTCCCCCCCCCAGGCGGGGGGGGGGGGGGG
>NZ_LWBU01000235.1 GCF_001646665.1 Streptomyces noursei
GGGGGGCGGGGGGGGGCAGGGGGGGGGGGCCCACCGGGGGGGGGCCGCGGGGGCGGCCCCCGCGCGCCCCCGTCGATCGGGACGAGTTCGCCGGGGGGGGCTGGGGGGGGGGGCTCGCCCGGCACGGGGGGGGGGGGCGGGGTCGGCCCCCCGCGGGGGGGGTCGAGGAGACCGGGGCGCGGGCGCACCCGCCGGTGCCGTGGGAC
>NZ_LWBU01000236.1 GCF_001646665.1 Streptomyces noursei
GGGGGGGGGGGGCCCCGCGGGGCCCGCGGCGCTTCCCGGGGGGGGGGGGGCGGGTGGGCCCGCTGCGCCCTCGGGGCCTCGGGGGGCGTCCGGGCGGCCCGAGCGGGGGGCGGGTGCCCGGGTGGCGCCGGGCGCGCCCCCCTGGGCTCCCCCCCCCCCCCCCGCCACCCGCCCCGCCCCCCGCCGGGGCGCCCCCCCCCCCCCCCCGCCCCCCCCCCCCCCCCCCCCCCCCCCCCCCCCCCCGCCAAGCCTCCCCCGGGGCGCCCCGGCGGGGGCCCCCCCCCCCCCCCCCCCCCCCCCCCCCCCCCCCCCCCCCCCCGCCCCCGCCGCCCACGCCCCCCCCCCCCCGCCCGCCCCGGCCCCCCCCCCCCCCCCCACGCCCACCGCGCCGCCCCTCCTCCCCCGCCCCCGCCCCCC
>NZ_LWBU01000237.1 GCF_001646665.1 Streptomyces noursei
GCGGGGGGGGGGGGGGACGGGGGGGGGGGCCGGGGCGGCGGGGGCCGGCGGCGGGGGGGGGGGGGGGGAGCGGGGCGACTGGGCGTGGGGGGGGGGGGCGCCGGGGAGGGGGGGGGGCGGGGCGAGGGAGAAGCGGGCGGCCAGCAACAGGTGGCGGGGGGGGGAGGAGCGGGGGTGGGGCAGGGCGCGGGGGGGCGGGCCGGGGGGGGGCCCCACCGGCGACGCGGGGGACGGGGGGGCGGGGG
>NZ_LWBU01000238.1 GCF_001646665.1 Streptomyces noursei
GTCGGCCGCCAGGTCGGGACGGCCCCGCCCCCCGACCCCCGCCGCCCCCCCCCCCACCACCCCCGCCAGCCGGCGCGCCCCCCCCCCCCCCGCGTCCCGCCCGCCCAGCAGCTCGTGCAGCCCCCCCCGGTGGACGCCCCCCCGCCACGGCAGACCCGCCCGGTGCATCTCGGCGGCCACCAGCATCCCGGCCGACTCGGCGGCGGTCAGCAGCCGCATCCGCCCCGGGTGCTCGGCGGCCGCGTGTCTTCGCTGCTGGT
>NZ_LWBU01000239.1 GCF_001646665.1 Streptomyces noursei
CCCCCCCCCGCGCCCGCCCCCTCCCCCGCCCACCCGCCGGGCGCGGACCCGCAAACCTCCCCCCCCCCGCGGAGCAACCCCCCCCTCCCCCCCCCCCCCCCCCTGGCCCGGACGCGCCCCACCCCCCGCCCCCCGCCCCGGCCCCGCCCTCCCGGCGCACCCCCCCGGGGCCGCGGGCTCCCCCCCCCCCCGCCGCCGCCGCGCGGGCCCCCCGCGCCCCCGCCGCCCCCGGCCCCCCCCCC
>NZ_LWBU01000240.1 GCF_001646665.1 Streptomyces noursei
GGGGCGCCGGCGGGCGGGGGGGGGGCCGGGGGGGGGGGGGGGGGCGGGGGGGGGGGGGGGGGCGGGGGCGGGGGGGGGGCGGGCGGGGGGGGGGCGGGGGGGGGCGGGGGGGGGGGGGGGGGGGGCCGGGCGCGGGGGGGGGGCGGGCGGGGGGGGGGGGCGGGGGGGGGGGGGGGGGGGGGGGGGGGCGGGGGCGGGCTCCCTGTCCCGGTACACCTGCTGGGGGCGGTCGTCGTCGCTGTCGGCGGGGGGGTAGGGGGCGGGGGGCCCGGAGGCGATGGGGGGGTGGGGGGGGGGGGCGGGGGCGGCGGGGTTCCCGGCGGAAACCGGGGGGCGGGCGGGGGTGGGCGGCTCGGGGGCGGGGGCGCGGGGGGAGGGGTTGCGGCGGT
>NZ_LWBU01000241.1 GCF_001646665.1 Streptomyces noursei
CCCCCCCCCCCGGGGCGGGGGGGGGGGGGGCGCCCTCTCCTTTCTCCCGGCGGCGGCGCCGCCCGTCCTCGTCTGGGATTTGTTCGCCGCCCCCCCCCCGTCACCCGGGTGGGGGGGGGGAGGAAACCCACCCCGCCGTGAAGGCGCCGGGGGGGGTGGGGGGGGTCGGGCGGTGGGCGGGCGCGGGGGCGGGGGCCCCGGTCGCGTGGGGGGGGGCGGGGCGGGCGGCGGCG
>NZ_LWBU01000242.1 GCF_001646665.1 Streptomyces noursei
GCGCGGTGGGGGGGGGGGGGGGGGGGGGGGGGCCGGGGGGGAGGGTGGGGGCGGGGGCGGATGACGGAGCAGCCGTCAGCCGGCGGGCCGGGGCCGGGGCGGGGTGCGCGCCGCCCGCGCCCGGCGCCGGTTCCGGCGGGGCCGCGCCGGAACGGGCCTCGCCGCAGCCCTGGGCGGGGCCGGCCGCAGGTTCGTCCGGGCGGTCGCCGGGCCGGTCCGGGCGGGCGGGGCGGAGGGGTCCCATGGCGGCCGACTTCCTCCAGCTGGACGTCCGGCAGGCCCCGCCCGGGCAGTTGTCCCAGTGGCTGGCCACGCGCCTGCGGGACGCGATCGCCGACCGGG
>NZ_LWBU01000243.1 GCF_001646665.1 Streptomyces noursei
GGGGGGGGGGGGGGGGGGGGGAGGGGGGGGGGGGGGGGGGGGGGGGGGACGCGGGGGGGGGGGGGGGGGGGGGGGCGGGGGCCCGGGCGGGCGGGGGGGGGGGGGGGGGGGCGCCCGGGGGCGGGGGGGGGGGGGCGGGGGGGGGGGGGGGGCGGGGGGGGGGGGGGGGGGGGGGGGGGGGGGGCGGCGCGCGGACAAGCCCCCCACACCCCCGCACTCACCCCCCCCCCCCCCCCCCGCGCCGGTGTAAAAAAAACCACCCCGCCGCGGCCCGGTCCGCGCGCCCCCCCAACGGCCCCCCGACCTCCCCCCCCACCCGCACCTCCCCCAGTGCCGGGGCGAGGGGGGGGGGGCGGGGGCCCGGGCGGGCCCGGGGCGCCCGGGACGCGGGGGGGGTCCGCGCCGAACAGCTGTTGCTGGGGGGGGAGGTGCGGGGGGGCGCGGGGGGGGGGGGCGTTGTCTGTGGTGGCTCCTCGGGCGGCGGGGGGGGGGGGG
>NZ_LWBU01000244.1 GCF_001646665.1 Streptomyces noursei
CCCCCCCCCCCGGGCCCCCCTCCCGCCCCCCCCCCCCCGCCCCCCCCCCCCCCCCGCTCTCCCTGCCGGGCGCGGCCCCCCTCCCCCGCCCCGGCGCGCCGCCCCCCCCGCCGCGCGGGCTGCCTCCCCCGCCCCCCCCGCGCCCCCTGACCGCCTCCGGCCCCGCCCGGCTCCTCTCGCCCGCCACCGGGCGCGGGGGGCGCCGCCCCCCGGGCCGCCCGCCGCCGCCCCACCCACCGGGACGCCCGGCAAACCCGCCGCCCCCGCCGCCGGGACCGGCCGGACGGCCGGCGAAGCCGGGACGACCGCCGCCACCGGCACCGCCGGGACGACCGCCACCACCGGGACCGCGGCCACCGCCGGGGCCACCGCCGGGGCGGGGACCGGCAGCCGGACGCTGCGGCATCATGCCCGGGTTCGGGCGG
>NZ_LWBU01000245.1 GCF_001646665.1 Streptomyces noursei
GGCCGCCGGTCCGGCCGGGGGGGGCGGGGGCGCCGGTGGGAGCGGACCGGGGGGCGACCAGTTGGGAGCCCGCCAGCCATTCCCCGTGGAGCGTCACGTCGGGCCCCCCCGGGGGGTGGGGGCATGCGGCGCCAGCCGAGCGGGGTCACCCCCTGCCCCGCGTTGAGAGCGGTTCCCCCGCCGGTCAGCGGGAGCCCCAGCTCGACCGGGGTGATCGCGACGGGGGGCCGCACCCCCGCCACGATCACCC
>NZ_LWBU01000246.1 GCF_001646665.1 Streptomyces noursei
CCCCCCCCCGCCGCGCGCGCCCCCCCCCCCCCAGCCCCCCCCGCGCCGCAGCACGGCGCGGGGCCGGGCCCCCCCGGCGGGGCCCCCCCCCCCGGGGGCCGCCTCCCCCATCAGGCCGCCCACGACGGGGGCGGCGGGCGGGGGTCCGGCGATCCCCGCCATTGCGGGGGCGGTGCCCCGCATGTGGGGGGTGGGGCCGGGGGGGG
>NZ_LWBU01000247.1 GCF_001646665.1 Streptomyces noursei
CCCGCCCGCCCCCCCCCCCTCCCTCACCCCACGCCCCCCCCCCTCCCCCCCCCCCCCCCCCCCCCCGCCCCCCCCGCCCCCCAACCCCCCCCGCCGACCCCCCCCCCCCCCCCGCTCCTCCCCCCCCCCCCCCCCCCCCCCCCCCCCCACCGACCCCCCACCACCCTCCCCCCCGCTGGCCCCCCCCCCCCCGCCCCCCCCCACCACCCCCCACCCCCACCCCCCCCCCCCCCGGCGCCCCCCCCTCCCCCCC
>NZ_LWBU01000248.1 GCF_001646665.1 Streptomyces noursei
GGGGGGGGGGCGTCGGCGCCGACGGCGGGGGCGGGGGGGCTGTGGCCGGGGGGGGCGAGGGGCATGGTGGTGTGGGCCTTGTCTTCTTCTTCGGGGGGGGGGTGTTTCTCGCACGGGGCGGGGGCATTTCCGGCGGTGAGGGCGCCCCGGGGGAATGGGGGGGCGGTGACGGGGCGGGGGCGGCGCCGGGCCGGGGGGGGGGCCCCCCCCGGGGGGGGCGGCGCCCGCCGGGGGGGGCGGGGCCCCGGCCCTCCTCGTGTCCCCCCCCCAGGGCCGCCCCCGCCCCCCCCGCGGGGGGCGGCCGGGGGGGGGGGCGCGCGCGTGGGGGGGGGGGCGCGGCGGGGGGGTGGGGGAG
>NZ_LWBU01000249.1 GCF_001646665.1 Streptomyces noursei
GCGACCGACCCGACCTGGATCTTGCGACTGACACGGCGCTCGGCCAGCTTGGTCGGAACGGACGGGATACCGAGAGAAATCGCGGTCATCTGCTGTGCAACCCCAAGGTGTGGATCGAGGTCCCGAGATCGGCGGGCTCCGCTTCGAGATTACAGCCCCCGGGTGACACGGCCGGACACCGCGGGGTGTCCGGCCGTCGTCAGTCACACGTACGTACGACGTCTAGGAGATCTTCACCGGGTTGACGATGTCCGCGACCAGCACGAGCAGCGTGAAGCAGATGAAGATCCCCGCCACCACGTAGGCGACCGGCATCAGCTTGGCGACGTCGAAGGGGCCCGGGTCGGGCCGGCGGAAGACCTTCGCCAGGTTGCGGCGCACCGACTCCCACAGCGCGCCCGCGATGTGTCCGCCGTCGAGGGGCAGCAGGGGCAGCATGTTGAAGAGGAAGAGGGAGAGGTTGAAGCCGGCCAGCAGGGTCAGGAACGTCGCGATGATGTTCTGCGTGGGGATGTCGAGGTTCATCACCTCACCGCTGATCCGGGCGGCGCCGACGACGCCCACCGGGGAGTCGGCCTTGCGCTCGCCGTCGCTGAAGGCGGCGTTCCAGAGGTCCGGGACCTTGGAGGGCAGGGCGACGATGGACTCGGCACCGTTCTCGATCATGTCGCCCATGCGGTCCACGGACTGGCCGAGGCTGAGCGGCAGGATCTCGGTTTTGGCGGCGAAGCCGAGGTAGCCGGCCTGGACGTACTTGTCGGCGATCACCTCGCCGTCGGAGTCCTTCTGGGGGACCTCGTTCTCGATGAGCGTGGGGTGGAGGGTCAGCTCCTTGCCGTCGCGGAGGACGGTGAGGTCGGCGGGGCCGATGGTGTCGCGGATGCGCTGGGAGAGCGTGGCCCAGTCGTCGACCGGCTTGCCGCCGAAGGCGACGATCCTGTCGCCGGGCTTCAGGCCGGCGGCGTGGGCGGGCGACACCGGGTCGCCCTTGGCGCAGGTGTCGCGTTTCTCGCTCTGCTCGATGACGCACTTCTGCACGCCCGCGACCTCGGTCGTCTGGGTCGCGAAGCCGAACGTCATGGCGACCCCGAGGAAGATCGCGACGGCGAGGACCAGGTTCATGAACGGTCCGGCGAACATCACGATGACGCGCTTCCACGGCTTGCGCGTGTAGAACAGCCGCGTCTCGTCGCCCGGCTGGAGCTCCTCGTACGCCGCCGACCGCGCGTCCTCGATCATGCCGCGGAACGGGGAGGTGGAACGGGCCTCTATGCGGCCGTCGTCGCCGGGCGGGAACATGCCGATCATGCGGATGTAGCCGCCGGCGGGGATGGCCTTGATGCCGTACTCCGTCTCGCCCTTCTTCCGCGACCAGATGGTGGGGCCGAAGCCCACCATGTACTGGGGCACGCGGATGCCGAAGAGCTTGGCGGTGGACAGGTGGCCGAGCTCGTGCCAGGCGATGGAGAAGAGCAGCCCCACGCCGAACAGCGCGATGCCGAGGATCGTCAACAGAATCGTCATGCGCGAGCCTCCGCGGTCGCTTTCGCCGTCAGTTCACGGGCCCGGGCGCGTGCCCAGGTCTCCGCCTCCAGGACGTCCCGCATGGTGAGGGAGGTTCCGTCGGTGGGGGTGCCGTGCTCGGTGACGACCGCCGTGACGGTGTCCATGATGCCGTTGAAGGGGAGCCGGCCGCCGAGGAAGGCCTCGACGCACTCCTCGTTCGCGGCGTTGAACACGGCCGGGGCGGTGCCGCCGAGCTGTCCGACGTGCCGGGCGAGGCCGACGGACGGGAAGGCCTCGGTGTCGAGCGGGAAGAACTCCCACGTCGAGGCGGTGGACCAGTCGAAGGCCGGGGCGGCGTCCGGGACGCGTTCGGGCCAGCCGATGCCGATGGCGATCGGCCCGCGCATGTCGGGCGGGGTGGCCTGGGCGAGGGTGGACCCGTCGGTGAACTCAACCATCGAGTGGACATACGACTGCGGGTGCACGACCACCTCAATGCGGTCGAAGGGAATGTCGTAGAGCAGGTGCGCCTCGATGACTTCCAGGCCCTTGTTGACGAGCGTCGCGCTGTTGACCGTGATCACCGGCCCCATGGCCCAGGTGGGGTGCGCGAGGGCGTCCTCGCGGGTGACGTGGGCCAGCTCCTCCCGCGTACGGCCGCGGAAGGGTCCGCCGGAGGCGGTGACGACGAGCTTTCGGACGTCTGCGCGGGTTCCGGCGGCCAGCGCCTGGAAGAGCGCGGCGTGCTCGGAGTCGACCGGGATGATCTGGCCCGGCTTGGCGACGGCCTTCACCAGCGGGCCGCCGACGATCAGCGACTCCTTGTTGGCGAGGGCGAGGGTCCGGCCGGCTTCGAGGGCGGCGAGGGTCGGCGCGAGCCCGATGGAGCCGGTGATGCCGTTGAGCACGGTGTGGCAGTCGGAGGCCGCGACCTGGGTGGCGGCGTCCGGTCCGGCGAGGATCTCGGGCAGCGGCTCGGAGCCGTACCTCTCCTTCAGCGCCTCCCGCAGCTCGGGCACCGCCTCCTCGCGCGCCACGGCCACCGTACGCACCCGGAGCCGGTGCGCCTGCTCGGCGAGGAGCCCGGCCCGGCCGCCGGCGGCGGAGAGGGCGGTGACGCGGAACCGGTCGGGGTTGCGCAGCACCAGGTCGATGGCCTGGGTGCCGATGGACCCGGTGGAGCCGAGGACGACGACGTCCCGGCGGCCTTCGGCCGGATCGAAGGCGATGTGCGGGTCTGCGAGGGGGGCTGGGCTGTCGCTCATGCCCCCCATTCTTGCCGCATCCGGGCCGTGCCCCGACCCGGCATCCCCCGCCCGAGCCTGTTCTCCGGCCCTGCCACCGCCGCGGGGCGAGGAGCGTCTTCCCGCGACGGACGGTTCCGCCCGCGTCACAGCGGGGTGCCCGGCGCCGCGCGAGGGCAGCTCAGTCGGGCAGCGCGACGGTGAGGTCCACCTCGACCAGCTGCCCGGCGAAGCCCAGCTGCGCCACCCCCAGAAGCGTACTGGCGGACGTGAAGGCCGGCCCGAGGGCGGAAGCGGTGAGCCGGTGCCAGGCAAGGCCCAGGTCGTCCCTGTCGTCGCTGCGCACGTAGATCACCGAACGCACCACGTGCCGCGGCTGTGCGTTCACCGCCGCAAGGGCGGCCAGGGCGTTCACGACGACCTGATCGACCTGCGCCTCGAGGGAGTCCGGGCCGACGAGGGAGCCGCCCTGGTCGAGGGGGCACTGCCCCGCCAGATGGGCCGTTCGGCCGGTCTCCACCACGGTGATGTGGTGGTAGCCCGGCGTCTCGTGCAACTGCTCGGGGTTGATGCGGCTGATCCTCGCTGTCATGCCGCGAGTCTGACCGGTCCGCCCCCCGGCACGCACCCGAATTCGCCCTGCCGCGCGACCGTCCGGCGGGGCGCCGGGTCAGGGAGCGAGCCGAGCCGGGGAGGTGAACCTCTCCCAGTGGGCGTGGAAGTCCGGGAAGGTCTTGCGTACGCAGCCGGGGTCGTCGAAGGAGATGCCGGGGGTGCGCAGGCCGGTGACGGCGAACGACATGACGATGCGGTGGTCGCCGTACGTGGTGATGCCGGCGGCGCGGGGCGTGCCGGGCAGGATCTCGATCCGGTCGGGGCCGGTGGTGACGGTGATGCCGAGGCGGCGGAGGTTCTCGGCGCACGCCTCCAGCCGGTCGCATTCCTTGACCCGGGTGTTGGCGACGTCCTCGATGCGGACCGGGCCGTCGGCGTAGGGGGCGAGGGCGGCGAGGGTCGGCATGGTGTCGGAGATGTCCCGCATGTTGACGGTGAGGCCCCGGAGGCGGCCGGTGCCGCGCACGGTGGTGCTGTGGGCGTCGGTCCGGACGTCGGCGCCCATCCGGCGCAGGACCTCGACGAAGGCCAGGTCGCCCTGGAGGGCGCCGGTGCCGAGGCCCTCGACGGTGACCTCGCGGCCGGTGAGGGCGGCGGCGGCGAAGAAGTAGCTGGCGGTGGAGGCGTCGGGCTCCACGGCGTAGGTGGTGGCCCGGTAGCCGGTGGGCGGGACGGTGAAGACGTCGCCGTCGCGGGTGGGCGCGGCGCCGAAGGCACGCATCATCGCGAGCGTGATCTCGACGTACGGCTCCGAGACCAGGTCCGTGACGGTGATCGTCAGGCCCTCGGCGGTGAGCGGGCCGAGCATCAGCAGGGCGGTGAGGTACTGGGACGACTGGCCCGCGTCCAGGGTGACGGCGCCGCCCTTGATGCCGGCGGCGGCGATCCGCAGCGGGTGGTGGCCCTCGGCCTCCTCGTGGCGGAGGTCGACGCCGAGGGCGCGCAGGGCCCCGGTGAGCGGGGCGAGGGGGCGGCGGCGCATCTGGGCGGAGGCGTCGAACCGGAAGTCGCCGTGCCCGGCGGCGGCGAGCGTGGGCAGGAAGCGGGCGGTGGTGGCGCCGTCGCGGCAGTGGACGTCGGCGGTGGCGGCGGCGGGCCCGGCGGGGCGGCCCTGGACGCGCCACTCGCCGGGGGCGCGCTCGACCTCGTACCCGAGGGCGGTGAGGCCCTCGGCGAACCCCTCGGTGTCGTCGGAGGCCAGGGGCCGGACGAGCGTGGAGGTGCCCTCGGCCGCGGCGGCGAGGAACAGGGCGCGGGCGGTGACGGACTTGGAGCCGGGGATGTCGATGACGGTCACGGGGCCATCCTGCCGTCCGGGGCGCGCCGGGCGCCGGGCGTCTCAGGTGGTGGTCGCCCCCCGGGGGGCGGGGGCTCCGGGGGCGGGCTCCCGGGGCTGCCGCGTGCGCGGGGCGCGCGGGGGTGTGCGCGGGTGTGTGCGGGGCGACACGTCACAACGGTTTCGCCCGGCGCGGTGGTCCGGGGAACATGGTGCGCGGAATCAAGGGCCGGGGCCGCGCGGTTCGTTCGGGGGACGCGGCCGGGTCCCGACATCCGGGGGGATGCGATGGACACAGCCGTACGCGCGCGGACGACGGGCGGCGGGCGCGGGGTGCTGGAGGGGGCGTTCGCGCTGCTGGAAGCCCTGCGCCGGCACGGTGAGGAGGCGGGGGTGACGGAACTGGCGGTCGCGTGCGGGGTGCCGAAGAGCACCGCGCACCGGCTGCTGGAGCAGCTGGTGGCGCTCCAGGCCGTGGAGCGCCGTGGTCTGCGCTACCGGCTGGGCCCGCAGCTCTACCGGCTGGGTCAGGCCTGGCAGCCGCATCCGGGGCTGCGGGCCGCGGGGCGGCTGCCGCTGCACCGGCTGCGGGCCGCCACCGGGGGCAGTGTGGTGCTGGCGGTGCTGCGCGAGGAGCGGGCCCTGACGGTGTGTTCGGTGCCCGGCCGGGTGGAGCCGCTGGTGGCGGTGCGGGACGGCGAGGCGTTCTCGCTGGACACGGCGGTGGGCAAGGCGCTGCGGGGCCCGGTGCGCGGGGGTGCCGTGCTGGACCGGGAGGACGTGGTGGCGGGGGTGTGCTGCGCCGCGCTGCCGGTGCGGTCGCCGGCGGGGGCCGTGGTGGGGGCGGTGGCGGCGATGGTCGGCGCCGGTCAGCGGCTGGAGGTGGTGGCGGGCCGGGTCGCCGAGGCGGCCTGCGCGGTCACCCGTGCGCTGGCCCGGTCGGAGGTCGAGGTGGGTCCGTGAGGGCGTGGCCGGGCCGTGTTCCGCTGAGTGGAACGCGCGTAGATGCGGTGGGCCGACGGCGGGCAGGGTGGTGGTGTGCCGAAGGGACGGCACGGGCCCCGGGGGGATCGTCACGGGGCCGCCACCACACCGTTCACAGGGGGAAATCATGCGTGGAATCGCTCGGGTGGCCGCGGCCGCCCTGGTCTCGCTCGCCGGCGTCGCCGGGTTCGCCGGCAGCGCCCAGGCCGAGCCGATCGACTACGTCCGCATCGAGCTGCTGGAGCTGACCTGCCACCAGCAGAGCGAGGGCGATCACGACGAGGCGTACCTGAAGGTCACCGACGCCAACGGCAACCCTGTGAAGGTGTGGCCGGGAAGCCTCAAGTACCAGACGATGGGCCCGGGTTACGTACGGTCGATGACGGACGGGAACGGCAACGCGGCGCTCGTCCTCGGCAAGCAGCAGGCGCGCACCATGACGCTGTGGGACGACGACACGACGAGCAGCGACGACAAGCTGGGCGCGACGCTCGTCACCGGCAGCGAGGCGGGCGCCGAGGTGCAGTACCGCTCGCTGGAGGGGTCCGGCGGCGTCTACACGATCGCCTACCGGGTGATCGACATCTGACGGTCGGGGTGCCCGTCTCCGACGGTCGGGTGCCCGACGGTCCGGGGCGCCGCGGGTGCCCGTCCCGCCGTGGGTGGCGGGACGGGCACCGGGCGTCCGGGCGTCGGCGCGTCCGGGGAGCGTCAGCGGATGGGGCGGTGGACGTTCTCCCTGGCCGACGGGCCGGGGGTGGCGTCGGCGATCCAGGGGCCGTCGCCGCTGGGGTCGATGATGCCGTCCTCCAGCCAGGTGTACGTGCCGGACAGGACGCCCTTGACCACCTTGTGGTCGAGGTCGTCGGTGTTGGTCCACAGCCGCCCGAACAGCTCCTCCACGCGGATGCGCGACTGGCGGCAGAAGACGTCCGCCAGCTGGTACGCCTCCCGGCCGTGGTCGCCGGTGGAGCGCAGCAGCTCCGCGCGCACGCAGGCGGCGCTCATCGCGAACAGTTCGGCGCCGATGTCGACGATCCGGCCGAGGAAGCCCTGCTTGGTCTCCATGCGGCCCTGCCAGCGGGACATGGCGTAGAAGGTGGAGCGGGCCAGCTTGCGGGAAGTGCGCTCGACGTAGCGGAGGTGGGTGGAGAGGTCGGCGTGTCCCGTGGGGTGGAAGCTTCCGTACGCGCCGGGCAGCCGGCCCGGTCCGGCGACGAGCTTGGGCAGCCAGCGGGCGTAGAACACGCCGGCCTGGGCGCCGGCCTTCGCCTTGTCGCCGAGGGACTTGTCGGGGTCGATGATGTCGCCCGCGACCGCGAGGTGGGCGTCGACGGCCTCGCGCGCGATCAGCAGATGCATGATCTCGGTGGAGCCCTCGAAGATGCGGTTGATCCGCAGGTCGCGCAGGAGCTGTTCGGCGGGGACGCCCCGTTCGCCGCGGGCGGCGAGGGACTCGGCGGTCTCGTAGCCGCGGCCGCCGCGGATCTGGACGAGCTCGTCGGCGATGAGCCAGGCCATCTCGGAGCCGTAGAGCTTGGCGAGGGCGGCTTCGATGCGGATGTCGTTGCGGTCCTCGTCGGCCATCTGGCTGGAGAGGTCGACGACGGCTTCGAGGGCGAAGGTGGTGGCGGCGATGAAGGAGATCTTGGCGCCCACGGCTTCGTGGTGGGCGACGGGCTTGCCCCACTGCTCGCGCACGGAGGTCCATTCGCGGGCGATCTTCAGACACCACTTGCCGGCGCCCACGCACATGGCGGGCAGGGAGAGGCGCCCGGTGTTGAGGGTGGTCAGCGCGATCTTGAGGCCGGCGCCCTCGGGGCCGATGCGGTTGGCGGCGGGGACACGGACCCGGTGGAAGCGGGTGACGCCGTTCTCCAGGCCGCGCAGGCCCATGAAGGCGTTGCGGTTCTCCACGGTGACGCCGTCCGAGCCGGCCTCGACGATGAAGGCGGTGATGCCTCCCTTGTGGCCCTCCGACTTCGGTACGCGGGCCATGACGACCATCAGGTCGGCGACGACGCCGTTGGTGGTCCACAGCTTGACGCCGTCGATGACGTACTCGTCGCCGTCGGGTACGGCGGTGGTGGCGAGGCGGGCCGGGTCGGAGCCGACGTCGGGCTCGGTGAGCAGGAAGGCGGAGATGTCCGTGCGGGCGAGGCGCGGGAGGTAGGTCTCCTTCTGTTCGGGGGTGCCGAACTGTTTGAGCGGCTGCGGTAGCCCGATCGACTGATGGGCGGAGAGCAGGGCGCCGACGGCGGGGCTGACCGAGCCGACCAGGGCGAGGGCCTTGTTGTAGTACACCTGGGTGAGGCCGAGGCCGCCGTACTTGGTGTCGATCTTCATCCCGAGGGCGCCCAGCTCCTTGAGGCCGTCGATGACGGCGTCGGGGATGCGGGCCTCGCGCTCGATCAGGGCGCCGTCGATCTTCGTCTCGCAGAAGTCCCGCAGCTTGGCCAGGAACTCCTCGCCCCGCTGCGCCTGTTCCGTGGCGGGCATCGGGTGCGGGTGGATCAGGTCGAGCCGGAAGCGGCCGAGGAACAGTTCCTTGGCGAAACTGGGCTTGCGCCAGTCCTGTTCGCGGGCGGCCTCGGCGACCTGGCGGGCTTCACGCTCGGTGACTTTGGGCTGGTGCTGGGGGCCGGACATGCAGGGCTCACCTCGCCGCGTTCGGGGGCGGCCGGCCGGTGGTCCTACCGACCGGTGCTACTCGACCGTATTACCCGATAACGGCGGGTACGAAAAGGCGGCCCGAACCCCCGCACAGTGGGTTCGGGCCGCCGGTCTGGGCCGTACGAGTGGCGTGGCCCTACAGGGCGAGGCCGGTGAGGACCAGCACGCGCTCGTAGGTGTAGTCGTCCATCGCGTACCGGACGCCCTCGCGGCCGACGCCGGACTGCTTGGCGCCGCCGTACGGCATCTGGTCGGCGCGGTAGGACGGGACGTCGCCTATGATCACGCCGCCGACCTCCAGGGCGCGGTGGGCGCGGAAGGCGGTCTGCAGGTCGTGGGTGAAGACGCCCGCCTGGAGGCCGAACTTGGAGTCGTTGACCTTGGCGAACGCCTCGGCCTCGCCGTCGACCTTGTGCAGGGTGAGGACCGGGCCGAAGACCTCCTCGCAGGCGAGGGTGGTGTCGGCGGGCAGGTTCTCCAGCACGGTGGGGGCGTAGGTGGCGCCGTCGCGCTTGCCGCCGGTGAGGAGCTTCGCGCCCGCGGCCACGGCCTCGTCGACCCAGGTCTCGACGCGCTTGGCGGCGTCCTCGCTGACCAGAGGGCCGACGTCGGTGGTGTCGTCGGACGGGTCACCGGTGCCCTGCGCCTCGACGG
The DNA here is from genome assembly GCF_001646665.1 of Streptomyces noursei. Taxonomy (GTDB): domain Bacteria; phylum Actinomycetota; class Actinomycetes; order Streptomycetales; family Streptomycetaceae; genus Streptomyces; species Streptomyces lavendulocolor. The sequence goes on from NZ_LWBU01000249.1 coordinate 8,953, forward strand.
CGGCGGTGACCTTGGCGACCAGGCGGTCGTACACGGAGGCGTCGGCGATCACGCGCTGCACGGAGATGCAGGACTGGCCGCCCTGGTAGTTGGAGAAGGTGGCGATGCGGGTCGCCGCCCAGTCCAGGTCCTCCTCGCTGGACCAGTCGCCGAGGACGACGGCGGCGGCGTTGCCGCCCAGCTCCAGGGTGCAGTGCTTGTGCGGCACGGACTCCTGGATGGCGTAGCCGACCTTGTCGGAACCGGTGAAGGAGATGACCGGCAGGCGCTCGTCCTTGACCAGGGCGGGCATGCGGTCGTTGGTGACCGGGAGGATCGACCAGGAACCGGCCGGCAGGTCGGTCTCGGCCAGCAGCTCGCCGAGGATCAGACCGGAGAGCGGCGTGGCCGGGGCGGGCTTGAGGATGATGGGGGCGCCGACGGCGATGGCCGGGGCGACCTTGTGGGCGCACAGGTTCAGCGGGAAGTTGAACGGCGCGATGCCGAGGACGACGCCCTTGGGGAAGCGGCGGGTCAGGCCGAGGCGGCCGGTGCCGCCGGCGTCGGTGTCGAGGCGCTGGGCCTCGCCGCCGTTGAAGCGGCGGGCCTCCTCGGCGGCGAAGCGGAAGACGGAGACGGCGCGGCCCACCTCGCCGCGGGCCCACTTGATGGGCTTGCCGTTCTCGGCGGAGATCAGCTGGGCGATCTCCTCGGTCCGCTCGGCGAGCCGCTTCGACACGTGGTCGAGGGCGGCGGCGCGGACGTGGGCCGGGGTGGCGGCGAACTCGTCGACGACCGCATGGGCGGCGGCCACGGCCTCCTCGACCTGAGCCTCCGTGGGCACGCTCACCCGGCCGACCGTGCGGCCGTCCCAGGGGGAGGTGACGTCGAAGGTCGTCTCGCCGGTGGCCTGACGGCCGGCGAGCCAGAAGGCGGTGGCATTCATGAGTGGATCCGGCCCTTTCGAAGCTGTGCGGGGTGGGAGGTTCCTCTGCTCACACGGTAGGGCCGGGGCGGCGCGCGGTCGCTTGTCCTGGATGGAGTGGTGCGGGGTTTCAGTTTCGCCGTTCCGTACTGACGATCAGGCACACCCCGGCCACGACGACGGCCCCGCCCAGGGCGATCGGCCAGGTCACGGCTTCGCCGAGGATCAGCGCGCCGAGAGCGACGGCGACCACGGGGTTGACGTAGGCGTAGGTGGCGACGAGGGAGAGCGGGGCGGTCTGCAGCAGCCAGGCGTACGCGGTGAAGGCGAGCAGCGAGCCGAAGAGGACGAGGTAGCCGAAGGCGGTCCAGGAACGGGCGGAGAAGCCGGTCAGGTCCAGGCCGTGGTGCTCGCCGCGGGCCAGTCCGACGAGGAGGCAGCCGAGGCCGCCGGCGACCATCTCGTACGCGCTGGCGGTGAAGGGGTTGGCGGGCATGGGGATGCGGGAGGCGGAGAACGACCCGGCCGACCACAGGAGGGACGCCACGACGACCGTCAGGACGCCGCCGATCCGCACCTCGCCGCTGAGACCGGGGAGGGTCAGGACGGCGAGCCCGGCGAGGCCGAGGAGGACTCCGGTGTACGCGCGGGCTCCGGGGCGCTCCCCGAACGCGGTGCGCAGCAGGACGACCCAGGCGGGGACGACGGCGACGAGCAGGGCGGCGAGGCCGGAGGGGACGGAGGTCTCGGCGAGGACGACGAGCCCGTTGCCGCCGAGGAGCAGGAGCAGTCCGACGACGGCGGCGGAGGCGAGCTGCGGGCGGCCGACCTTGAGCACGCCGGGCCCCTTCCGCCAGGCCAGCAGGGCGGCGAGGAGCAGCCCGGCGACGACGAAGCGGGCCCCGGCGGAGAGGAACGGGGGCATCGTCTCGACGACGACGCGGATGCCGAGGTACGTCGACCCCCACACCACGTACACGATCGCCAGGGCGGCCCACACCGCGCCGGTGATGCGGCGGGCGGTGGGTCCGCCGCGGGGCGGGCGCGGGGAGGTGGCGGGGGTGGAGGTGGTGGGTGCCGGATCTGCGGCGCGGCTTGTCATGCACCGGAGACTAGGGAGCGAACGGCGGTGACTTCAAGATTTTTGCCCGCTATCGGGCAGGATCGGCGCGGTTGTCGGCAGTTTTGCGACGTGGTTGTTCGGGTGCGGGGGTGTGGCGCGGCCGGGGGCGGGTCCGTGGGGCGCGGAAGCGGCCCGGTCAGGTGGCGGGGGCGCCGCCTGTGGCTTTGAGGGCGAGCCACAGCTCCATCCGGACGTCCGGGTCGTCCAGGGAGCGGCCCAGGATCTCCTCGACGCGGCGCATCCGGTAGCGCAGCGTGTGGCGGTGGACGCCCAGGTCCGCGGCCGCCGCGTCCCACTGGCCGTGGCGGGAGAGCCAGGCGCGCAGGGAGGCGACCAGGTCGCCGCGGCCGGTGGCGTCGTGCTCGTAGAGGGCCCGGAGCATGCCGTCGGCGAAGGCGCGCACCGCGTCGTCCGCGAGGAGGGGCAGGACGGAGCCGGCCGCCAGGTCCTCGTGCTCTACCAGGGCGCGGCCTCGGCGACGGGCCACCGACAGGGCCTGCTCGGCCTGCTTGTACGCGGCCCCCGCCGCTATCGGGCCGGTCGGCGCCGACAGTCCGATCACGACCCCGGCCTCCTCCGCCTCCTTCTCGGTGTACGCCTCGCAGGCGGCCGCGACCGCGCCTCCGTCGCCCGCCAGGACCAGCAGCCGTTCGTCGCCCTCCGGCACGGTCAGCACCGCCTCGGCGGCGCGCGCGGCCGCCGCTTCCAGGGCCTCGGCGAGCGCGGGCAGCGGCGCCTCGGCGGCCGGGTCGCGCTCGGCCGTGGCGGGCTCCGCGAGCAGCAGCCGGAACGGGGCGTCCAGCAGCCCCCCGTACAGGTCGCCCGCCACCGCCCTGGCGTGATCGGGCTGCCCGGCCAGCAGCATCCGCAGCACCGCCGCGCCGAGCCGCTGCTCGGCCGCCTGGAGGGAACGGGACCGCTCGGTGGTGAGCGTCAGCAGGGCGATGGCCGAGTGGACGGCGTAGCGTTCCGCCGTCCCCAGGGGCGCGCCGGTGCCGACCGCCAGGGCGCCGCGCACCCGCCGCCCGCTGCCGAGCGACTGGAGTTCGACCCGGTCGTCGGTGCCCCCGACCACCGTGCTGGCGGGCGCCGACCGCTCCCGCAGCCGCTGGACGTCCGGGGTGAGCCGCGCCGCGCGGCGGGCCGCCCACTCGGGTGCGGCGGCCAGCACGGCGCCGGAGGCGTCGTACAGCGCGGCCCAGCCGTTGACATGGGCCGCCAGCCGGGCGACCACGGCGGCCGGGCCCTCGGCGAGGGCCGCCCGCGTCATCTCCCGCTGGGCCTCGAACCCGGCCGTCACCGCCCGGTACTGGTCCGCCGCCATCGCCGCCGACACCGCCTTGGAGATGGCGAGGAACGGGGTGCGGCGCGGTACCTCCAGCAGCGGCAGGCCCTCGTCGCGGGCGGCGTCCACGAGCGCCTGCGGCACCTCGTCGTAGTTGACGCCGACGGCGAAGCCGAGTCCGACGACCCCGGCGTCGGACAGCCGTTTCACGTAGCGGCGCATGGCGTCGGGGTTCTCGGCGTCCAGCTTCATGGCGGTGACCATGAGCAGCTCGCCGCCCTCCATGTAGGGGACGGGGTCGGCGAGCTCACTGACGTGCGCCCAGCGGACGGGCGTGTCGAGGCGGTCCTCCCCGGCGCGGACCGTGAGCTTCAGCGCCGAATGCTGGACGAGCGAGGCGAGCGTGAGCGGCATGGCGGGGACCGTCGGACTTTCGGGAGGTGACACGGAAGGGTTTTCGCCGTCCCGTATGAACGACACCCATCAATTCTGCCAGGTTGTCATGTCTTGTCAGGTCCGCAGATCGACCAGGAGCGGAGGGACATGCTCCCCCCTCACCCCGGTCAGGGACAGTACGGCATGCCCGGGGGGCACGGCGTGCGCGAGGTCGGAGGCGGACCAGCGCTGGCGCTCGACCTCCCGCACGGTGACCGCCTCGGCCGTCGCGGCCTTGCCGGTGGCCAGGCGGCGCAGGAAGTGCAGCGCCTTGGTGAGCGGTTCGTCGGAGATGATCTGCCGGTTGGTGACGTCCCGGGTCTGCACCCACTCGGTGCCCCACGTCTCGGCGAACCGTCCGCCGTCCCAGGGCGCGATCCCGGCGAACGCCATCCTGCACCCCACCGCGCCCAGCAGCGGACCGCGCAGCGCCTCCGGCACGTCCTCCAGTGTCCGCAGCGCCAGGACGACGCCCGCGTGAGCCGAGCGCAGCCGCTGGACGGCGCGCACGGAGTCGGCGGTGACCGTGTAGGTGGCGTCGTCGAGCACCAGGCAGGCGAAGAGGGACCGGTCCGCCCGGGCCAGCGCCGCCTCGGTGAACTGCGCCAGCAGCAGCCGGGCGACGATCCGGGAGGCCTCGGCGTGCCCGCGCTCGGGCAGGTCGACCCGGACGCGCAGCGGGTGCTCGATGGCGCGCAGCGAGAAGCGGTGCCCCTCGCCGTCGGTGCGGAAGAAGCGCGCGAACGCGGGCCGGTCGAGGAACGCGATCCGCTCGGACAGCAGCACCCCGATGTCGTCGCCGCGCTCGGCCTGCCGCTCGCGCGCGTCCAGCTCGCGCAGCTGGGCGGGGTCGTCCGCCACGGCCGCGCGCAGCTCGGCCAGGGCCTTCGGCGCCCCGCCGAGCAGTTCGCGCAGCTCCGGTACGGCGGGGAAGTGGCCGTGCGCGGCGCGGTAGGGCCCGATGAGCTGGGCCAGCGCGGTGGCGGCGCGGCGGCTGTCGGGGACCAGGTCGCCGACGAGCGCTTCGGCGAGCATCCGGGCGGCCTCGTCGGGGTCGTCGGCGCCGCCGTACAGGTCGAGGTCGTGGCGGGAGTCGGGGCGGCCCACGGAGACGATGACGTCGAACGCCTCGTCCGGGGCGAGCGCGGTGCCATGGGCGGTCACCGCGACGACGGCGGCGCGGTTGGCCAGCGCCTGGAGGCACAGGGACTCGACGACCGGGCGGACCAGCCGGACCGTCTTGCCCGAGCCGGCGGGTCCGACGGCCAGCAGGGAGGTGCCGAGCACGGCGGGCTCCAGGGCGACCCCGGTCGTCCGGCGGGCGTAGGGGTTGCGGGGGTGGTCGGCCGCGGTGCCGATCCGCACCTGGGCGGTGGCCAGGTCGTGGGCGGCGGTGCGCACGGGGAGGTCCCGCACGCCCGAGGGGTGCGCGCAGGCGGCCGGCCCGTGGGCGCGCACGGCGTCGGTGAACGCGGCGAGCCGGTCGGGGTGGGTCCGTACGCCCTGCCAGGCGCGGCGGATGCGGGCGTAGTCGACGTCGCGCAGCGCCCCGCTCCTGGTGGCCTCGGCCAGCCGGGCCGCCGCGTCGGTGAGCCCGGCGTCCCGCAGCTCGGGCCAGTCGACGGGATCGGCGTCCGGGGGCGGTGGTGGGGCGTCGCCTGCACTGGTGGTGCCAAGACGGCGCCGGACGGCGGGCCAGGCGCCGGCCCGGCCGACCGCCGCGACAAGGGCGGCGGCAAGGAGCACGTAGTAGAGGTTGGAAACCCACTCAAGCCACGCGACGGTGCGCGGCATCTCACGCCAGACGCCGGGCAGCAGGACGAAGAGTGGCCAGATGGGGACGCCGTACCGCTGCCACACGTCCCGCCAATTGCCGACGCGGCCGAATCCCACGGCAAGGAGGGTGAGGATGAGGGCGTACCAGAGGTAGGTGGCCGCCACGTACATCGGGAAGTAGGGGCTGGTGGGCAGATGCGAGTCGGCGGGCAGGATCCAGAGCATGGGCAGCAGCCACCAGTCGTTGACGAAGATCCACCACCCCTCCAGGTATTCGTTCCACAGAAGCGACCAGAAGAGCCAACCGGCGAGGTAGGCGACGAAGGCGCCGGTGAGGAGCTGCCGGCCGGGCACGAGGTCCGGCTCCTGCTCGGGCCTCTCACGGTGGCCGAGCCTCCAGACGCCGGGCGCGGCCGCGGGACGCGGGATGCGGAGCCACTCGGCCACGCCGATGGCGGTGGGCGCGTGGGACGGCGGCGGCGGTACGCGCGGGGGTGCGGCCGCTCGCCGGCTCTCCGTGGCCTGGTCGGAGTACGGCGCCCGCCCGTCGTGCCGCGCCGGAGGGTGCTCGGGCGGGGGTACGGACGGCATGGGCGGACCGGCCGGGCGCGGGACCGCGCCTCCTCGGGACTCGCGTGCCTCGTACGTACCGTCGGTGTCCATGAACCCCTGCCCCCTGACCAGCCAGGTCCCGCGCGTCTGTGCCCTGGTCAATCTAGCCGTCCGGGGCGGGCGGTTCACCGACCTGTGGACAACTGTGCGGCGGCGGGGCGCGCCCCGCCGACCGGGGTCGGTATGTCCGTCCCGGACAAGGACACGGCGCCGACCACTCCCGAACGGAGCATGCCTCCCGCCGCCCACCCCGCCTAGCCTGCGGAAGAAAGAGAAGCAGCGTCCGAAAGACCCCACCCCAGGAGCCCCGCATGACCGAAATCCCGCAGGAGCGCCGCGTCGTCACCGCCATCCCCGGCCCGAAGTCGCAGGAGCTTCAGGCCCGCCGTCTGTCCGCGGTCGCGGGCGGCGTGGGCTCGGTGCTGCCGGTCTTCACGACCCGCGCCGGCGGCGGTGTGATCGAGGACGTCGACGGCAACCGCCTGATCGACTTCGGTTCCGGTATCGCCGTGACCTCCGTGGGCGCCTCCGCCGAGGCCGTCGTGCGCCGGGCGAGCGCCCAGCTGGAGCAGTTCACGCACACGTGTTTCATGGTCACGCCGTACGAGGGTTACGTCGAGGTCTGCGAGGCGCTCGCCGAGCTCACCCCGGGTGACCACGCCAAGAAGTCCGCGCTGTTCAACAGCGGCGCCGAGGCCGTCGAGAACGCGGTCAAGATCGCCCGTTCGTACACCAAGCGCCAGGCCGTCGTCGTCTTCGACCACGGCTACCACGGCCGGACGAACCTGACGATGGCGCTGACCGCCAAGAACATGCCGTACAAGCACGGCTTCGGTCCGTTCGCGCCCGAGGTCTACCGTGTGCCGGTGGCCTACGGCTACCGCTGGCCGACCGGCCCCGACAACTGCGGCCCCGAGGCCGCCGCGCAGGCCATCGACCAGATCAGCAAGCAGATCGGCGCCGAGAACGTCGCCGCCATCATCATCGAGCCGGTGCTGGGCGAGGGCGGCTTCATCGAGCCCGCCAAGGGCTTCCTGCCCGAGATCGTGAAGTTCGCCAACGACAACGGCATCGTCTTCGTCGCCGACGAGATCCAGTCCGGCTTCTGCCGCACCGGCCAGTGGTTCGCGTGCGAGGACGAGGGCGTCGTCCCGGACCTGATCACCACCGCCAAGGGCATCGCGGGCGGTCTGCCGCTCGCCGCCGTCACCGGCCGCGCCGAGATCATGGACTCCGTGCACGGCGGTGGCCTGGGCGGTACGTACGGCGGCAACCCGGTGGCCTGCGCGGGTGCGCTCGGCGCCATCGAGACGATGAAGGAGCTGGACCTCAACGCGAAGGCCAAGCGCATCGAGGAGGTCATGAAGGGCCGCCTCGCCGCCATGCAGGAGAAGTACGAGATCATCGGCGACATCCGCGGCCGCGGCGCCATGATCGCGATCGAGCTGGTGAAGGACCCGGCAACCAAGGAGCCGAACCCGGAGGCCGCCGGCGCGCTCGCGAAGGCCTGCCACGCCGAGGGCGTCCTGGTGCTGACCTGCGGCACCTACGGCAACGTCCTGCGCTTCCTGCCGCCGCTGGTGATCGGCGAGGACCTGCTCAACGAGGGCCTCGACATCATCGAGAACGCGTTCGCGGGCGTGTGACGCTCAGCGACCGGTTGTGAAGAAGCCGTGGGGGGCCGATGGCGGGATGGAGATCCGGCTGTCGGCCCCCGGTTCTCTGCCGTACGGTTTCTGCAGATGAGAGGAACACCCCGTCCGCAGGGGACTGCGGACGGCTCCGGGACGGAGCCTCCCCAGCCTCGTCCTGGTCGTGCCTTCGCGCACAGCCCCGGAGCCTCCGGCTCCGGAACTCCTCACCGATCGGACAGTCGCCCGCCCCACACCCCCCGGGGCGCGCGGCACACCGGTCCAGGCGGCCGCCCCGGAACCACCCCCCCTGTTCCGGGGCGGCCGGCTCTTCTTCCCCTCCTCGCGCTGCTCCTGTTCGGCGCCGTCACCTGGCAGGTCGTGGCCCACGGCCCCGTCGCCCGGCTGGACGAGCGCGCCGGCCGCGCCCTGGCCGGCCGGGGGCCGCAGGCAGTCGCCGAGTTCTGTGCCGACCTGGGGAACCTGCAGGTCGCCCTCCCCGTCCTGGCCGTCGCGATGGCGTACGCCGCGTGGCGCGGCCGCCGCGTCCAGGCCCTGTACGCGGGGCTCGCGATGGCCCTCGTGCCCGCCGTCGTCGTCCCGCTGAAGCTGCTCGTGGGCCGGGCAGGCCCGTTCACCACGGAGACGGGCTGGTACCCCTCCGGGCACACGGCGACCGCCCTGGTGGCCTACGGCGGCGCCGCGCTGCTGGTGCACCGGCGCCTGCTGCCCGTCGCCGTGCTGCTCACGGTGGCGACGGGCTTCGGCCTGGTGCTGCGGGGCTACCACTGGCCGCTGGACGTGGTGGCCAGCGCGTGCCTGTTCAGCCCCATCGGTATGCGTCGAAGTTCCTGGAGAACTCCCAGCCGCCGAACCGGTCCCAGTTGACCGACCACGTCATCAGGCCGCGCAGTCCCGGCCGGGCGCCGTGGGGGCGGTACGAGCCGCAGTTCACCGTCCGCGTGAGGCAGTCCAGCGCCTTGGTGACCTCCGCCGGGGGCGTGTGGCCGTTGCCGGCCTGCGGGGAGGCCGGCAGGCCGATGGCGACCTGCTCGGGGCGCAGGGGCGGGAAGAACCGCTCGGCGTTGCCCGCGACCGGGAAGCCGGTGAGGAGCATGTCCGTCATGGCCACGTGGAAGTCGGCGGTGCCCATGGAGTGGTACTGGTTGTCCAGGCCCATGATCGGTCCCGAGTTGTAGTCCTGGACGTGCAGCAGGGTGATGTCGTCGCGCAGGGCGTGGATGACCGGCAGATAGGCGCCGGCGCGCGGGTCCTGGCCGCCCCAGGGGCCGGATCCGTAGTACTGGTACCCGAGCTGCACGAAGAAGGTCTCGGGGGCCATGGTGAGCACGAACCCGGGGCCGTACTTGGCCTTCAGGGTCTTCAGTGCCGAGATCAGATGGACGACGACCGGGCTGGTCGGGTTGCGGAAGTCGGTGTCGCCGGTGTTCAGGGACAGCGAGTGGCCCTCGAAGTCGATGTCGAGGCCGTCGAGGCCGTACTCGTCGATGATCCTGGAGACCGACGAGACGAAGGTGTCGCGGGCGGCCGTGGTGGAGAGCTGGACCTGGCCGTTCTGGCCGCCTATGGAGATCAGGACCTTCTTGCCGGCGGCCTGCTTGGCCTTGACGGCGGCCTTGAAGTCGGCGGCCGACTCGACGTTCGGGCACTCCGTGGCGGGGCACAGGCGGAAGCGGATGTCCCCCGAGGTCACGGAGGTGGGTTCGCCGAACGCGAGGTTGATGACGTCCCACGAGTCGGGGACGTCGGCCATCCGGGTGTACCCCGAGCCGTTGGCGAAGCTGGCATGGAGGTAGCCCACGAGGGCGTGGGCGGGCAGTGTGCCGCCCGGTTCCCCGCCGCCGGGAAGCGTGGTGGCGGTCACGGTCGCCGATCGGGCGGACTCGCCGGCGGCGTTGGCGGCGGACACCTGGAAGCCGTACGAGGTGGCCGGCGTGAGCCCGGTGACGGTCGCCGAGGTGCCGGTCACCGTCAGGACCCGGGTGCCGCCGCGATGGACGTGGTACGAGGTGGCGCCGGCCACCGGGGACCAGGTGAGCGGCACGGTGGTCGAGGTGGCCGCGCCGGCGGTCAGCCCGGTCGGCACGGCCGGGATCTGCACGGGGTCGCCGCCCGGGCCCAGCAGGGAGATGTCGTCCGCGTAATAGGCGCCGGTGCCGTACCAGCCGTGGGTGTGGAGGGTGACGGTCCGGGTGGCGGGGCCGGTGCGGAAGGTGGTGGTCAGGCGCTGCCAGTCGGGGGCCGACTGGGCCCAGGTGGAGACGTCCGTCGTGCCGGTGCCGGTGGCGCCGAGGTGGACGTAGCTGCCGCGCACCCAGCCGCTCAGCGTGTACGTGGAGTCGGGCCGGACGGCGACGGTCTGGACGCACCTGGCGTTGTCGTTGCCCGCCGGGGTGGCCCGCAGGGCGCCGGTGCCGCCGTGCACGGGTGAGGTGACGATCGTCCCGCTGCCGGCGGAGCAGTTCCAGCCGTCCAGCCCGGCCTCGAAGCCGCCGTTGCGCGCGAGTTCGGCGTCCTCGGCGGCGTGCGCGGCGGAGGTGAGGCCGCCGAGGGTGAGCAGGGCCGCGACGGCGGCCGCGAGGGGTCTGAGGGAGGTGCGGTCCACAACTGCCTCCGGGTGTGGGGGAATCGAGGTGGAGCGCCGCACAACTTGGTCCAGACCAATCCTGTTGTCAAGACCTCTGGCACGGCGCCGCCACCGCCCGCCCTCCTTCGGGCCGGCGGCCCGGCGACCGCCGCCCGCGCCCGCGCGGGAGGCGCCGTCACGGGTCCTGACGCCGTGCGAGCTGCGCCGCCGCCTCGTGCATGGCCATCTCCAGCAGCGCCGGGTCGTTGAGGGTGCCCCGGCCGTCGGGCAGCACCAGCCAGCGCGCCCCTCCCGTCACCCGGCCCGGGTACGGGACGACGACCCAGGTGCCGCGGCCGGCGGCCCGGATCCCGGTGCCGACCCAGCGCGCGGCGGTGCCGGGCGGGACGAAGAAGCCCAGCCGCGCGTCGCCGAAGTCGGCGAGCACCGGGCCGGGCCGGCGGACGAGCCGGCACAGGACGTCCAGGGTGGAGTGGCCGAGTTCGGTGGGGGTGATGAGCACGTCCCAGCGCCGGCCGGCGGGCAGGAGCGCGACCCCGAGGGGGTTGCGCTCCCACTCCCACCGGCAGGCGTCGGGATCCGGCGCCACCGCCGCCAGCCACTCCACCGCGGCCCTGGCCCCCGTGTCAGTCATCGCCCGCTGCCTCCAGCTCCGGGTCTGTCACTGCCCCGGTGGGCAGTGCGTTCACACGGAGAGAGGGGGGTCCGCGGGGATCATTACGCGGAGAGGGGACCGACGTGGTGGTGAATCCGCGCGACGGGGGCGCGCACCCGGCGCAATCGGATCAGGACGAGGACCGGATCAGGACGTCGGCCGGTCAGGACGCCGGCCCGAGGACGACGACGGCCACCCAGGGCGAGGGCATCGGCCCCAGGCGGACGCCGGCCTGACGAGGACGACCGTCAGCTGTCGAAGCCGAGACCGAGCCGGTCCATGGCCTTGAGCCACACGTTCCGGCGTCCGCCGTTGGCGTCGGCCCGGGCGAGCGACCACTTGGTCAGCCCGATCCCCGCCCAGGCGATCGGTTCCGGGGGGAACGGCAGCGGCTTGGAGCGCACCATCTCCAGTTCCGTCCGCTCAGTGCGCTCCCCCGACAGCAGGTCGAGCATGACGTCCGCGCCGAAGCGCGTGGCGCCCACCCCGAGGCCGGTGAATCCGGCCGCGTAGGCGACCCGTCCCGCGTGGGCCGTGCCGAAGAACGCCGAGAAGCGGGAGCAGGTGTCGATCGCGCCGCCCCAGGCGTGGCTGAACCGCAGGCCCTCCAGCTGCGGGAAGCAGTCGAAGAAGTGTTCGGCGAGCTTGAGGTAGGTCTCGGGGCGGTGGTCCCGTTCGGCGCTCAGCCGTCCGCCGAAGGGGTAGACGGCGTCGTAACCGCCCCACAGGATGCGGTTGTCGGCGGAGAGCCGGAAGTAGTGGAACTGGTTGGCGCTGTCGCCGAGGCCCTGGCGGTTCTTCCAGCCGATGGACTCCAGCTGCGCGTCCGTGAGCGGTTCGGTCATCAGGGCGTAGTCGTAGACGGGGACCGTGTAGGCCCGCACCCGCTTGACCAGGGACGGGAAGACGTTGGTGCCGAGGGCGACCCGCCGGGCGAAGACCCGCCCGTAGGGCGTGCGTACGGCCATTCCCGATCCCGCGCGGGCGAGTTCCAGGCCGCGGGTGTTCTCGTACACGCGCACACCGAGGTCGGTGCAGGCCCGCTTGAGGCCCCAGGCCAGCCTGGCCGGGTTCAGCATGGCGACGCCGCGCCGGTCCCACAGGCCGCCCAGGAAGGTGGGCGAGTCGACCTCGGCGCGCACGGCGTCCCGGTCGAGGAGCTCCAGGTCGTCCGCGAGGCCGAGGCGGTCGGCCGCCTCGTACATGCCGGTCAGCTCGTCCATCTGGTGGGGCTCGGTGGCGACGTCGATCTCGCCGGTGCGCTCGAAGTCGCAGTCGATGCCGTGGGCGGAGACCGCCGCCTCGATGGCGTCGAGGTTCGCGAGCCCCAGCTCCTCCAGGGTGGCGAGTTCACCGGGCCAGCGGGCGAGGCCGTTGCCGAAGCCGTGGGTGAGGGAGGCGGCGCAGAAGCCGCCGTTGCGGCCGGAGGCGGCCCAGCCCGCCTCCCGGCCCTCGATGAGGACGACGTCCCGTGCGGGGTCGCGCTCCTTGGCGAGCAGCGCGGTCCACAGGCCGCTGTAGCCGCCGCCCACGACCAGCAGGTCGCAGTGCTCGGTGCCGGTGAGGGCGGGCAGCGGGGCGGGCTTGCCGGGGTCTTCCAGCCAGAAGGGGACGGGCTGGGCGTCGGAGAGTGATCGTGCAGCAGTACGCATGGCGGCTGGGGCCATGGTTTCCAACTCCCTCAGGAACTCATGAGACGTCTGTGCGCTTGCGCCGGCCGGCCGCGACCTGGCCGGCGACCACCACCAGGACCGCGATGACGAACATCGCCGTTCCGATGACGTTGATCTGTACGGGCGTGCCGCGCTGCGCCGAGCCCCACACGAACATGGGGAAGGTCACGGTCGAGCCCGCGTTGAAGTTGGTGATGATGAAGTCGTCGAAGGACAGCGCGAAGGCGAGCAGGGCGCCGGCCGCGATGCCGGGTGCGGCGATGGGCAGGGTGACCCGCAGGAAGGTCTGCACGGGACCGGCGTACAGGTCCCTGGCGGCCTCCTCCAGGCGCGGGTCCATGGACATCACGCGCGCCTTGACCGCGGTCACGACGAAGCTCAGGCAGAACATGATGTGGGCGATGAGGACCGTCCAGAAGCCCAGCTCCACACCCATGTTGAGGAACAGGGTGAGCAGCGAGGCGGCCATGACGACCTCGGGCATCGCCATGGGCAGGAAGATCAGCGAGTTGATCGCGCCGCGGGCCCGGAAGCGGTAGCGGACGAGCGCGAAGGCGATCATCGTGCCGAGCGCGGTGGCGCCGAGCGTCGCCCAGGCGGCGATCTGGAGCGACAGCGCGAGCGAGCCGCACAGGTCGGCGACGCCGCAGGGGTCGCGCCAGGCGTCGGTGGAGAACTCCCGCCAGGCGTAGTTGAAGCGTCCCGCCGGGTCGTTGAAGGAGAACACCATCACGACGACGTTCGGCAGGATCATGTACGCGAGGGTCAGCAGACCCGCGATGACGACGAGGTTCTTGCGGAGCAGGCGCATCAGACCAGGTCCTCCGTTCCGGCCCGGCGGATGTAGACGGTGACCATGATCAGCACGATGGCCATCAGGATGAAGGACAGCGCGGCCGCGGTCGGGTAGTCCAGCACCCGGAGGAACTGCGACTGGATGACGTTGCCGACCATCTTGGTGTCGGTCGAGCCGAGCAGTTCGGCGTTGACGTAGTCGCCGCTCGCCGGGATGAACGTCAGGAGCGTGCCCGACACGACGCCCGGCATGGACAGCGGGAAGGTCACCTTGCGGAAGGTGGTGGCGGGGGAGGCGTAGAGGTCCTTCGCCGCCTCGTGCAGCCGGCCGTCGATCCGCTCCAGGGAGGTGTAGAGCGGCAGGATCATGAAGGGCAGGAAGTTGTACGTGAGGCCGCACACCACCGCCATGGGGGTGGCCAGGACGCGGTCGCCCTGGGTCCAGCCCAGCCAGTTGGTGACGTCCAGGACGTGCAGGGCGTCCAGGGCGCCGACGACGGCGCCGCCGTCCGCGAGGATCGTCTTCCAGGCCAGGGTGCGGATCAGGAAGCTGGTGAAGAACGGGGCGATGACGAGGACCAGGAGGAGGTTGCGCCAGCGGCCCGCCTTGAAGGCGATGAGGTACGCGAGCGGGTAGCCGAGCAGCAGGCACAGGGCGGTGGCGGTGCCCGCGTACACCAGGGAGCGGACGAACTGGGGCCAGTACTCGGCGAAGGCGTCCCAGTAGGTCGCGAAGTGCCAGGTGACCCGGAAGCCCTGCTCCAGGGTGCCGGTCTGCACGGAGGTGGAGGCCTGGTACACCATCGGCAGCGCGAAGAAGACGAGCAGCCAGAGGATGCCGGGCAGGAGCAGCCAGTAGGGGACGAGCCGCTTGCGCGCGGGGCTCTTGCGTACGGCGGCGGGTGGTGCCTCGGGCGCCTCGGGCGCCCGGGGGATGTCGGTGATCGTCACGCGGCGTCCTCCACCGTTTCCACGCCCGCGTCGCTCACGGTGCCCGCCAGCATCGACTGGGCGGCGTCCAGCCCGAACGTGTGGGCCGGGTTCCAGTGCAGGACGACCTCGGCGCCGGGGGCGAGGCGGGAGTCGCGCTCGATGTTCTGCTCGTACACCTGGAGGGCGGTGCCGGCGGGGCTGTCGACGACGTACTGGGTGGAGACGCCGATGAAGGAGGTGTCGACGATCCGGCCGGTGACCCTGTTGCGCCCGTCGGCGATCGCGCCCGCGTCGTCGGCGTGGGCGAGCGTGATCTTCTCCGGGCGGATGCCGACGAGCAGCTTGCCGCCGGGGCGGGTGTCCGCGCCGCACCGGTCGGCGGGCAGCCGCAGCTTGCCGCCGCCGGCCGTGACGGTGACGTCCGTGCCCGTCTCCACCACTTCGGCCTCGATGAGGTTGGAGGTGCCGAGGAAGTTGGCGACGAAGGTGGTGCGCGGGTTCTCGTAGAGGTCGGCGGGCGCGCCGAGCTGTTCGACCCGGCCGCCGTTCATCACCGCGACCGTGTCGGCCATGGTCATGGCCTCCTCCTGGTCGTGGGTGACGTGGACGAAGGTGATGCCGACCTCCGTCTGGATGCGCTTGAGCTCCAGCTGCATCTGGCGGCGCAGCTTGAGGTCGAGGGCGCCGAGGGGCTCGTCGAGGAGGAGCACCTGGGGGTGGTTGATGAGGGCGCGGGCGACGGCGACGCGCTGCTGCTGGCCGCCGGAGAGCTGGTGCGGTTTGTGGCCGGCCTTGTCGCCGAGCTGTACGAGGTCGAGCATGTCGCCGACCTGCTTCTTCACCGACTTGATGCCGCGCCGGCGCAGGCCGAAGGCAATGTTCTCGAAGATGTCCAGGTGCGGGAAGAGGGCGTAGGACTGGAAGACGGTGTTGACGGGCCGCTTGTAGGGGGGCAGGTCGGTGACGTCCTTGTCGCCGAGGTGGACGGTGCCCGTGGTGGGGTCCTCCAGGCCGGCGATCATGCGGAGCGTGGTGGTCTTGCCGCATCCGGAGGCGCCGAGCAGGGCGAAGAAGGAGCCCTGCGGGATGGTGAGGTCGAGCGGGTGGACGGCGGTGAAGGAGCCGTAGGTCTTGCTGATCCCGGAGAGGCGGACGTCGCCGCCGGTGTTCGTGCTGTCAGTCATGGGTTCGCGATCCCAGGGGTGTGGTGGGGTGGACGGCGGCGGCTCGGGCACCGATGGGTTCAGGCACCGATGAGCTTGGCGAACTTCTCCTCGTACGCCGTCTCCTCCGCGCTGGTGAGGGAGCGGAAGGCGCGGGACTTCGCGGCCATCGCCTTGTCCGGGAGGATCAGGGTGTTCGACGCGAGCGCGGGGTCGATCGCGGCGAGTTCGTCGCGTACGCCGTCGACCGGGCAGACGTAGTTGATGTACGCGGCGAGCCGGGCGGCGTTGGGGAGCTCGTAGTAGTAGTCGATGAGCTTCTCCGCGTTGGTCTTGTGCCGTGCCTTGGCGGGGACCAGGAGGTTGTCGCTGGAGGTGATGTAGCCGGCGGCCGGGATCGCGAACTGGATGTCGGGGTTGTCGGCCTGGAGCTGGATGACGTCGCCGGCCCACGCGAGGCAGGCGGCGAGGTCGCCCTTGGCGAGGTCGCCGGTGTAGTCGTTGCCGGTGAAGCGGCGGATCTGCTGGGTGTCGACGCCCTTCTGGAGGCGGCCGACGGCCGCGTCGAAGTCGGCGTCGGTGAACTTGCCCGGGTCCTTGCCCATGTCGATGAGGGTCATGCCGACCGAGTCGCGCATCTCGGAGAGGAACGCGACCCGTCCCTTGAGGCGGGGGTCGTCGAGGAGCTGGGTGACGGAGTCGACCTTGCGGCCGCCGGTGGCCTTCTTGTTGTACGCGATGACCGTGGAGATGCCGGTCCAGGGGTACGAGTAGGAGCGGCCGGGGTCCCAGTCGGGGCGGCGGAACTGGGAGGACAGGTTGGCGTAGGCGTTGGGGAGGTTCGCCGGGTCGAGCTTCTGCGCCCAGCCGAGGCGGATGATGCGGGCGGCGAGCCAGTCGGTGACGCAGATCAGGTCGCGGCCGGTGTCCTGGCCGGCGGCGAGCTGCGGCTTGACCTTGCCGAAGAACTCGACGTTGTCGTTGATGTCCTCGGTGTACTTGACCGTGATCCCGGTGCGTGCGGTGAACGCCTCCAGGGAGGGGCGGGACTTCTCGTCGTCGCTGATGTCGATGTACTGGGTCCAGTTGGAGAAGCTGAGCCGTTTCTCCTGGGCCGAGAAGTCGGTGGAGGCCGGGCCGTCGCCCTCCCGCGCGGCCGGCGGGATCCCACAGGCGCCCAGACCGGCGACACCGCCGATCGTGAGCGCGCCGACGCCCGTGGCGCGCAGCAGGGAACGGCGGGTGAGGGCTGCCCTGCCGTTCGTCAGACTGCGCCGCATCGCGGCGACCTGGGCCGCGGACAGACTGTCGGGCTCGTACTGCTCCATGCGCTGTGCCTTTCGGATGGGGCGGCGGCCGCTGGTCGGGCGGCCCGCTCGTGGGCTATCGGTCCCCGAAGATCGTGCGGTGCCAGTCCTTCCGGGCGACCGCCGTGTTGTCGTACATCACGTGCTTGACCTGCGTGTACTCCTCGAAGGAGTAGGTTGACATGTCCTTTCCGAAGCCGGAGGCCTTGTAGCCGCCGTGCGGCATCTCGCTGATGATCGGGATGTGGTCGTTGATCCACACGCAGCCGGCCTTGATCTCTCGGGTGGCACGGCCGGCGCGGTAGACGTCACGGGTCCAGGCGGAGGCGGCGAGGCCGTAGGGCGTGTCGTTGGCCAGGGCCAGGCCCTCCTCGTCGCTGTCGAAGGGGAGCACGACGAGGACGGGACCGAAGATCTCCGCCTGGACGATCTCGCTGTCCTGGGCGGCGCCGGTGATCAGGGTGGGCCGGTAGTGAGCGCCGTCGCCGAGCGGTGCCGTGCCGCCGGTGACGACCGTGGCGTAGCCGCGGGCACGGTCGACGAACCCGGCGACGCGGTCCCGCTGGGCGTGGCTGATCAGCGGGCCGAGGTCGGTGTCCTCGTCGAACGGGTCGCCGGTGCGGACGGTCGCCATCAGGTCGGCGACCTGCTCCACGAAGGCGTCGTACAGCGGGCGCTGGACGTACGCGCGGGTGGCGGCGGTGCAGTCCTGGCCGGTGTTGATCAGGGCGCCGGCGACCGCGCCGTGCACCGCCGCCTCCAGGTCGGCGTCGTCGAAGACGACGAACGGTGCCTTGCCGCCCAGTTCGAGGTGGAGGCGCTTGACGGTGGAGGTGGCGATCTCGGCGACGCGCCGGCCGACGGCGGTGGAGCCGGTGAACGAGGTCATGGCGACGTCGGGGTGCCCGACGAGGTGTTCGCCGGCGTCCCGGCCTGCGCCGGTGACGATGTTGACGACGCCGTCGGGGATGCCCGCGTCGGTGGCGGCCTGCGCGAACATCAGCGAGGTGAGGGGCGTCAGCTCGGCGGGCTTGAGCACGATGGTGTTGCCCGCGGCGATGGCCGGGAGGATCTTCCAGGCGGCCATCTGCAGGGGGTAGTTCCAGGGCGCGATGGAGCCGACGACACCGACGGGTTCGCGGCGCACGTACGAGGTGTGGTCGCCGCTGTACTCGCCGGCCGACTGCCCCTGGAGGTGCCGGGCCGCCCCGGCGAAGAAGGCCGTGTTGTCGATCGTGCCGGGCACGTCGAACTCGCGCGTCAGCTTGATGGGCTTGCCGCACTGGAGGGACTCGGCGTGCGCGAGGTCCTCGGCGCGCTCGGCGAGCCGCGCGGCGAACCGGTGCATCGCGTCCGAGCGCTCGCCCGGTGTGGCGCCCGCCCAGCCGGGCAGCGCGTCCCGGGCGGCGGCGACGGCGGCGTCCACGTCGGCGGTGGAGGCGAGGACGTAGTCGAGGACGTCCCGCCCGGTCGCGGGGTCGACGACGGTGTGGCGCCGGCCCGATGTGCCGGGCCGCAGCCGCCCGCCGATGTACTGCGCCCCGGCCGCGAAGCGGTCGAGTCCCTGGAAGGAGTTGCCCATGACGCTCTCCGTTGTCCCGGCTCGAATTGAGTGCCGATCCTGACAGAGGAGGTGCGGGGCAACAAGGGATTCCGTTGTTGCCTTTTGGTTACGCGACGGAATCGGTCGACCAAGTGTCGGGTGGCCGCCGGAATCTCCGTACGTTGTGTCAGTGGTGACTGCCAGACTGGCGTGCATGGAAAGGATCCACGAGCTGATCGGGCAGGTCAGCGCGGGTGCGCGCGTGAAATTCCTGCACTTCTGGGGGCACACCCCGAAGCGGGACGGGACGCTGGGGGCGAGCTGCCTGAGCCAGTGGTGGCCGTCGCCCTTCACGGTCGACGGCGTGGAGTACGCGACGGCCGAGCACTGGATGATGGCGTCCAAGGCCCGGCTCTTCGGCGACACCGACGCCGAGCGGCAGGCCGTCGAGGCGCCGAACCCGGCGCTCGCGAAGAAGGCGGGCCGGCTGGTGCGCGGCTTCGAGGAGACGGCATGGAAGCGGGAGCGCTTCGGGATCGTGGTCAGGGGCAGCGAACACAAGTTCGCCTCGGACCCGCAGTTGCGGGCGTTCCTGCTGTCGACGGGCGACCGCGTCCTGGTCGAGGCGAGCCCGGTGGACCGCGTGTGGGGCATCGGCCTGGCCGCCGACGACCCGCGCGCGCAGTCCCCGGCCCAGTGGCGGGGCCTGAACCTGCTGGGCTTCGCCCTGATGGACGCCCGCGACAGGCTCCGGGCGCAGACAGCCGGCTGACGGCGGCGGAGCCGGGGCGTGCACCGCCCTCCTCGCGGGAGGGCCCGACGCCGGGCCGTCCCCGCCGCCGCGCGGCGTCAGGACCGGGCGGGGACGACCAGGGACGTGTCGAAGGGGTCGCCGCCGGGCCCGTCCTGGTGGCCGGAGCCGCCCTCGGAGGTCGTGACCGCCCAGATCAGGAACGCCAGGAAGGCGCCGCTGACGACGATGCCCACCGCGCCCAGGATGATCCCGGCGAGCGCCACACCGTGGTTGTCCGCCTCGCCGCGCTGCACCTTCTTGCGGCCGAGGACACCGAAGACCAGCGCCAGGATGCCCGGGACGATCCCGAAGCCCCACATGCAGAAGAGCACCACCGAGACGATGCCGAGCACCAGCGCGGCGATGCCCATGCCGTTGGAGGGGGCCGGCTGCCAGCCGGGCTGCCCGTAGGCGCCGTAGCCGGGGTGACCGGGGTAGCCGTACGTCCCGGCCGGCGGGGTGGCCGCGGGGTAGCCGTAGGTCCCGCCGGGCGGGGTGGCGGCCGGGTAGCCGTACGGGCCGGGGACGGACGGCCCGGGACCGCCCGGGGCCGTCGGGGGCGGCGGCAGCTCACCGGTCCCGGCACCCGGGACGGAGGTCACCGTCGGCTGGTCATGGACGCCCGGCGGGCGCGCCGGCGGCTGGTACGTCGGCGGATCCACCCGGTCCTGGGGCGGCCTGCTCCCGGGCGGTGCCCACGGGTCGTTCGAGTCGCTCGTCTCCGGCATGGGCCCTCCCCCGTCGTGTCCGGTCATGCTAACGGCCGCCCTACGATGATCCCTGACCAGCCCGGCGAGCGAACCGCACACGGAGGCCCCCGATGACCGATCTGCACCCCTTCATCGCGGGGCTGCCCAAGGCCGAACTCCATGTCCACCACGTCGGTTCCGCCTCGCCCCGGATCGTCGCCGAACTCGCCGCCCGGCACCCCGACTCCAGGGTCCCCACCGACCCCGAGGCGCTGGTCGACTACTTCACGTTCACCGACTTCGCCCACTTCATCGAGGTGTACCTGTCGGTGGTCGACCTCGTCCGCACCCCGGAGGACGTCCGGCTGCTGACCTTCGAGGTCGCCCGCGACATGGCGCGGCAGAACATCCGGTACGCCGAGCTCACCATCACCCCGTTCAGCTCCACCCGGCGCGGCATCGACGAGAAGGCGTTCATGGCCGCCATCGAGGACGCCCGCCTCGCGGCCGAGAACGAGCTGGGCGTCATCCTGCGCTGGTGCTTCGACATCCCGGGCGAGGCCGGCCTGGAGGCGGCCGAGGAGACCGCGCGGCTCGCGGTGGACCTGCGGCCCGAGGGCCTGGTGTCGTTCGGGCTGGGCGGCCCCGAGATCGGCGTACCGCGCCCGCAGTTCAAGCCGTACTTCGACCGGGCCATCGCCGCGGGGCTGCACTCCGTCCCGCACGCCGGGGAGACGACCGGCCCGGAGACCGTCTGGGACGCCCTGACCGCACTGCGCGCCGAGCGCATCGGCCACGGCACCAGCTCCACCCGCGACCCCGCGCTGCTGGCGCACCTCGCCGAGCACCGCATCGCCCTGGAGGTGTGCCCGACCTCCAACATCGCCACCCGCGCGGTCGCGCACCTCGACGAGCACCCCATCAAGGAGATGGTGAGCGCCGGAGTGCTGGTCACCATCAACTCCGACGACCCGCCGATGTTCGGCACCGACCTCAACCACGAGTACGGGGTCGCCGCCCGCCTCCTCGGCCTGGACGAGCGCGGGGTGGCCGCCCTCGCCAAGAACGCCGTCGAGGCGTCGTTCCTCGACCCGGCCGGCAAGGCCAGGATCGCCGCCGAGATCGACAGCTACACCACCGAGTGGCTCCGCCGCTGATGGGCCCGTCGACGCGCCCCGTCACCGCCGTCGCCCACCGGGGCGACCCGTACCGCGTCCGCGAGAACACGCTCGCGTCGCTCCGCTCGGCCTTCGCGCGCGGCGCGGACGCGGCCGAGATCGACGTACGGCTCACCGAGGACGGCGTCCCGGTGCTCCTGCACGACGACTCGCTGAAGCGGCTGTGGCGCGTCGACCGGCTGCTGGCGCGGGTGCCGCTCGACCGGCTGCGCGCCCTGACCGGCCCCGAGGGCGTCCCGACGCTGGCCGAGGCGCTGGACGCGGTCGGCGACCGGCGAGTGATGATCGACCTGCCGGGGGCCACCGAGCGGTCGGTGCGCGCCGTCGTCGGCACCGTCCGCGAGTGCGGCGCGGCCGACCGCGTGTACTACTGCTCCAGCGCCGCCGCCATGCTGCTGGTCCGGGCCGCCGACCCGGGCGCCGAGATCGCCCTGACGTGGACGACGCTCGCCCCGCCGCGCCCGGTGCTGCTGGCGGCCGTGGCGCCGCGCTGGCTCAACTACCGTTTCGGGCTGGTCGGTCGGGCCCTGACGGACCGCGTCCACCGCGACGGGATGCTGGTCTCCGCATGGACGGCCGACACCCGCAGGACCATGCGTAGGCTGATCGCCGACGGGGTGGACTCGATCACCACCAACCGCGTGGACGCGCTGAGCGCCGTACTGAAGGGAAGCCGTACGTGACCCCGGACAGCACAGGCAGGATCCGCACCGACATCGCGCACAACGCCCGCGTCTGGAACTACTGGCTCGGCGGCAAGGACAACTACCCGGTCGACAGGGAGGTCGGCGACCAGGTCGTCGCCATGTACCCGAGCATCGGCGAAGTCGCCCGTGCCGACCGGGCGTTCCTCGGCCGGGCCGTGGCGTACCTGGCGGGCGAGGCGGGCGTGCGGCAGTTCCTGGACATCGGCACGGGCCTGCCGACCGTCGACAACACCCACGAGGTCGCGCAGCGCATCGCGCCCGACGCCCGGGTGGTGTACGTCGACAACGACCCGATCGTCCTCACGCACGCCCGCGCCCTGCTGACCGGCTCGCCGGAGGGCGTGACGGAGTACGTCGACGCGGACGCCCACCGGCCGGACCTGATCCTGGAGGCCGTCCGGCCGGTCCTGGACCTCGGCCGGCCGGTCGCCGTGATGATGCTCGGCATCCTCAACTTCGTCCTCGACACGGACGAGGCGCGGGCGATCGTCCGGAAGCTGATGGCGGCCGTGCCGTCCGGCAGTCACCTGGTGCTGACCCACCCGACGCTGGAGCTGGGCGGGGAGGGCAACGCGGAGGCGATGGAGTTCTGGAACAAGAACGCCACGCCGCCCATCACGGCCCGCACCAGGGCCGAGTTCGCCTCGTTCCTGGACGGCCTGGAGGTGCTGGAGCCGGGCATCGTGTCGTGCGCGAGCTGGCGGTCGCAGGGGGCGGCGGAGGTGGCCCAGTTCGGCGCGGTGGCCCGCAAGCCGTGACGGCGGCGCCCGGCCGGTGGCCGACGGCCGTCGCCGACCGGTGGGCGGCGGCCCGGGCGCTCCACCCGCGGGTCGTGGACCTCGCGGTGGCGCTGCTGGTGCAGGTGGCGGTGACCCTGCCGTTCGTCGTGCCGCGCGACCCGCGGCTGCCGGAGGCGGACTGGGCGGCGTACGGGCTGACCACGCTGACCGTGCTGCCGCTGGTGTGGCGCCGCCGCGCGCCCGTGGCGGTGCTGCTCGCGATCCTCGGGACGAGCGCGCTGTACGAGCTGGCGCTGGACGGGCCGGGGCAGCCGCTCCCGTACACCGGGCTGGTGATCGTCTACACGATCGCGGACCTCTCCCCGCCGCGCAGGCGGCTGGGCGTGCTGCTGATGCTGCCGGTCGTGGTGGCCGGATCGGTGTGGCTCAACACCCGGTCGGTGAGGGAGCTGACCTTCTCCCTGTTCGTCTTCGGCACGGCGTACGCCTTCGGGCGGCTCGCCGACACCCGCCGGCGGGCGAACCGCGTGGAGGCCGAGCAGGCGGCCGCGCGGGAACGGGCCCGGATCGCACGGGAGATGCACGACATCCTGTCGCACGCGGTGAGCCTGATGGTCGTGCAGGCGGAGGCCGGCCCGGTGGCCGTCCGTACGGCGCCGGAGCGGGCGGAGGCCGCGTTCGACGCGATCTCCGAGACGGGCCGGGACGCGATGGCGCAGCTGCGGCGGATGCTGGGGGTCCTGCGGGAGGCGGACGACGCCCCGCGGTCGCCGCAGCCGGGCGCGGCTGACCTGCCGGGGCTGCTGGAGCGCGTACGGAGCAGCGGGCTGGACGTCGCGTACGAGGTGACGGGCACCGCGCGGCCGCTGCCGCCCGCCCTCGCGGCGACGGTGTACCGGGTGGTGCAGGAGGCGTTGACGAACACGGTCAGGCACGCGGCGGCCCGGGCGGCCACCGTGGAGCTGGCCTACGGGGAGGACCACGTGCGGATGTCGGTGACGGACGACGGGCGCGGCCCCCGTGGGGCGGGCGGCGGCGGCCACGGGCTGATCGGGGTGCGGGAGCGGGCGGCGGCGCACGGCGGCGGCGCGGAGTACGGGCCGGGGCCGGGCGGGCGCGGGTTCCGGGTCGCGGTGACGCTGCCGCTGGGCGGGGAGGCGCGGTGACGGTCCGGGTGGTGGTCGCCGACGACCAGGAACTGGTGCGCAGCGGCTTCGCGATGATCCTGGACGCCCAGCCGGACATCGAGGTGGTCGCCGAGGTGGGCGACGGCGCCCGGGCGGTGGACGCGGTGCGCCGCCACGCCCCGGACGTGGCGCTGCTGGACGTGCGGATGCCGGTCATGGACGGCATCGAGGCGTGCCGCGCGATCGCCGCCGCCGGTTCCTGCCGGACGGTGATGCTGACGACCTTCGACTCGGACGCGTACGTGTACGAGGCGCTGCACGCGGGCGCGAGCGGGTTCCTGCTGAAGGACGTCCGCCGGGACGACCTGGTGCACGCGGTGCGGGTGGTGGCCCGGGGCGACGCGCTGCTGGCCCCGTCCGTGGCGCGACGCCTGGTCGAGGAGTACACGGCCCGGGGCGCCGGTCGGGTCGACGGGGCGCCGCTGGAGGTGCTGACCGCCCGTGAGCGCGAGACGCTGCTCCTGCTGGGGCGGGGCCTGTCGAACGCGGAGATCGCCGCCGAGTTCACGGTGAGCGAGCACACGGTGAAGACGCACGTCGGCAACGTGCTGTCCAAGCTGGGCCTGCGGGACCGCGTCCAGGCGGTGATCTGCGCGTACGAGACGGGGCTGATCGCCCCGGGCACTCCCCCGCACGGGGGAGCGGCCCGGGGCCGATGATCCCTCGCTCCGGCGATCCGGCCGGGGCGCCAGGTCACCAGGATGGAAACGTCCGAACGACGGTCCCCAGCCAGGGAGTTGGCCATGAACGCACGCACCCGTACCCTTCTCGCCGCCGCGCTCGTCCTCGGCACCGCGGCGGGCCCGCTCACCTCACCGGCGGCCGCGCGGAGCCCCCTCCCCGCCGCCGCCCCGGTCTCCCCCACTTCCCCGGTGCCCCCGGCACCGGCCGGGCCGGACGCCGGCGCGCTGCGGGCCGCGCTCACCGGCCTGCCCGGCACGCACGCGACCGCGGCCCTCGTCCGGGTGGGCGGCACCGGCGGCTCCTGGCGCGGCAGCGCGGGGGTCCACGACCTGCGCGGCGGGCGTCCGGCGGACCCGGACGCCCGGTTCCGCGCCGGCTCGGTGACGAAGGTGTTCACGGCGGCGGTGGTGCTCCAGCTCGCCGGCGAGGGCCGGGTGCGCCTCGACGGGTACGTCCGGGAGTACCTGCCGGACCTGATCCCGGCGGCGTACGGCCGGGTCACCGTGCGTCAGTTGCTCGACCACACGCACGGCATGCCGAACGCCGACGCGCCCGGCGGGGACGTCCACGACTGGTACGCCCGCCGCTTCGACGTCCACGACCCGCGCGCCGCCGTGGCGTCGGCGACCGCCAAGGAGCGCGTCGCCCCGCCCGGCGAGGTGCAGCGGTACGGCAACATCGGCTACACCGTCGCCGGTCTGCTGATCGAGCGCGTCACCGGGGACACGTACGAGAACCAGGTGACGCGCCGCGTCCTGCACCCGCTCGGCCTGCGCGGCACGTACCTCCCGGGGGCATCGCCGAGGATCCGGGGCCCGCACAACCACGGCTACCAGGTGTTCCCGATGCCCGACGGCTCCACCGAACTGCGTGACGCCACGGTGTGGGGCGTCACGGACACCTGGGCGGCCGGCGCCCTGATCTCGACCACCGCCGACCTGGAGCGGTTCATGCGGGCGCTCTTCCGGGGCGAGGTCGTGCGCGGGCCCCTGCTGGAGGAGATGTTCACCGTCCCCGCCGGTGTGCCCGGCGCGACGATGAGCGCGGGGCTCCAGCGGTACGAGGTGGGCGACGGCCGTGTGCTGTGGCTGAAGTCCGGTGCCCGCTGGGGCTACAGCACGATGATCGCGGCCACCCGGGACCTCTCCCGGACCCTGGTGTACTCGGTGAACTCCACCGACGCCAAGGGCAAGGAGGGGAACCCGGTGACCGAGCGGATCACACGGGCAGCGTTCGCGCGCTGAGCACCGGCGCGGTCAGCGCCTCCAGCCGCTTGATCATGCGGTGCACGACGAGCAGCGGGATCACTCCGAAGACCCCGAAGGACATGTCGATCAGCGACCAGGAGAAGGGGATGCCCCGGATGGGCCCGCAGATCAGCGCGAGGGGGATGATCCCGGCGCAGGCGATCATGCCGAACTCGATCACCCAGATGTTGCGCACCGGGTCGCGGTAGGGCCCGTAGAAGGCGACGGCGATGACGAGGTGCGCGAAGGCGAGCCAGTCGGTGCCGTAGAGGAGGAAGGGGTACTGCCGGTCGGCGGTGTCGACGCCGGCCCGGACGCGCGCGATCCACTCCCGCAGCTCCGGGAAGGCGTCGGCGACGGGGGACGCCCAGCCGTTCAGGGCGTCTTCGAGGAGGTGCAGTTCGGTGACGAGGGGGAAGGCCGTCGCCCCGCTCAGCACCAGGCAGACGATGAAGAACACCAACCACACGCGTATGCGCCGCAGCAGGGCGCCGGTCTCGCTCATGTCCGCAGCGTACGCCGGGGTTTACACCGTTTTTACCGGGGGTCCCGGTACGGTCCGCCCGCCCTCCGCACCGGGCCGGCCCGCCGGCTGTGCGAAGATCCGAACGTGCAACCGATCAGCGTGGAAGACCCTTCCTGGATAGGTCCGTACCGGCTCCTCGGCCGCCTGGGCGAGGGAGGGATGGGCCGCGTCTACCTCGCCCGCAGCGAGGGCGGCCGGACCGTCGCCGTGAAGCTGATCCTCGGTCAGCTCGCGCAGGACCAGGAGTTCCGGCGGCGCTTCGCCCAGGAGGTCTCCGCGGCGCGGCGGGTCGGCGGCCGGTGGACGGCACCGGTGCTGGACGCCGACACCGGGGCCACCGTGCCCTGGGTGGCGACCGGTTACATCCCCGGACCGTCCCTGGCGGAGGTCGTCGGCGACGGCCACGGGCCGCTGCCCGAGACCTCGGTGCGCGCGCTGGCGAGCGGGCTGTCGCAGGCCCTGGAGTCCATCCACTCCGTGGGGCTGGTCCACCGGGACCTGAAGCCGTCCAACGTGCTGGTGACCGTGGACGGTCCGCGGGTGATCGACTTCGGGATCGCGCGGGCCATGGACGCGCAGGGCGTTACGGGTGACGTCCGGACCCGCACCGGCGCGGTCGTCGGTTCGCCCGGCTTCATGTCGCCGGAGCAGGTGCGCGGGGAGAGGATCACCCCGGCGTCGGACGTGTTCTGCCTCGGCGCGGTCCTGGCGTACGCCGCGACGGGACGCACGCCGTTCGGCGGCGCCGACAGCGGCGTGCACAGCCTGTTGTACCGGATCGTGCAGGAGGAACCGGACCTCGACGGAGTGCCGCGGGGGCTCGCCGGACTCGTCCGCGCCTGCCTGGTCAAGGACCCGGCGGGGCGCCCCTCGGTCGCGGAGCTGATCGAGGCCACCCGGGACGCGGAACCCGCCGGGGCCTGGCTGCCGGGCGCGCTGCTCGCGCAGCTCGGTCAGCGGGCGGCGCGGCTCCTGGACGCCGAGCTGCCGGTGTCGGCGCGGCCACCGGCGCCCGCGCCCACTCCGGCACCGGCGCACCCCGACCCGCTGCCGTTGCCGGGGCCGGGGCCGCTGTACGCACAAACGGCGTTCCAGACGCCGCCCCCGTCGCCCCAGCCCCACGCGTACGCGTACGCCGTGCCGCACCCGGTGCCCCCGGGCCCGCCGGACACCTTCGCCGGCCGGTCGGGGGGAGGCGGCGGGGCGCGGGTGGCGCTGATCGTCCTGGGCGTCGTGGTCGGGCTGCCGGTGGTGACCGTCGTGCTGCTCTTCCTGATCGGTCTGCTCACCGACAAGAAGGAGGAGACGCCCGCCCTCCACGAGATCGAGGGGGCCGTGCCGGACGCCTACCTCGGCGCCTGGGAGGGCGTGATGAAGCCGGGCACGGAGAACGAGGTGCTGGGGCGCTTCGACGTCGTCCAGGGCGAGAAGGACCAGGTGGTCGCCACGGTGACGTACACCCTTCCGCACGCGCTCTGCCAGGACCGCGCCCCGCTGGTGTCCGCCGACGCCTCGAAGATCGTGCTGGGTGGGGGCACCAGGGCGAAGAGCGTGCCGGAGGGCACGAGGAGCTGTGCGCGGTCCTCGGCCCGGCAGACCCTCAAGGCGCAGCCGGACGGTTCCCTGCTGTGGGAGTCGGCGGGCGCCTCCACGACGCTCCGGCCGGCCGAGACCAGCAAGGCGGCCGTCCATCCGAAGCTCCTCGGCACCTGGGACCTCCCGACCGAGCCCGCCGGTGACAGCCTCCGGCTGACGATCGGGCAGGGGGCGGTCGGTGAGCAGGTCGTCACGGCGACCGGCGCCGGCGCGTTCAAGGAGTGCCGGTGGAAGGGGTTGCTCGCGGGCGCCCACACCGACCGGCTCGTCCTGGGGCCGCTCACCGCGGGCACGAGCTCCTGCCCGGTGCGCGGCTCGATGGTGCTCACCCCGGCGGGTGAGGGCACGCTCTACGCCGACCGCGCCGACCGCCCGGTGGGCACGGGCCGGGAGCAGCTCAACCGCCGCACCCCCTGATCCGCCGGGACGGCGCGGCCATGGGGCCGCCCGGCCGCGTGGTGCGGCGGGTGCGCGGCGCCGGGTGCGCGGCGGCCCCTGCGGGTGCGCGGCGGCCCGCTCGGGTGCGCGGCCCGGTGCGGCGCCGCGCTGCGTGCCGGGCCGCACCCGTACCGGCGCCTCACCCTCCGGCGGGAGGCGCGCGCCGGTACCGGTGGTCACTGCCCGTGGGCGTCGTCCTCGTCGGCCTCCACTCCGTCGAGCGGTTCGCCCGCGCCCGTCCCCTCACCGGGGCGGTAGCCCTCGGCGGCGCTCGCCGTGCCGGGGACGGTGCGGCGGGCGGCCCGGCGGGCGGCGCCCGAGTGGGCGCCCGGACCGCGCCCGGGAAGGACGACGGGCGGGCCGGGGGAGGAACCCCGGCCCGCCCGTCACCGGTGCGGGGGTCAGCCCAGCGAGGTCATCACGTGCTTGACGCGCGTGTAGTCCTCGAAGCCGTACGCCGAGAGGTCCTTGCCGTAGCCGGACTTCTTGAAGCCGCCGTGCGGCATCTCCGCGACCAGCGGGATGTGGGTGTTGATCCACACGCAGCCGAAGTCCAGGGCCTTGGACATCCGCATCGCGCGGGCGTGGTCCTTGGTCCAGACGGAGGAGGCCAGGGCGTACTCGACGCCGTTGGCGTACTCCAGGGCCTGCTCCTCGTCGCGGAACGGCTGGACCGTGATGACGGGGCCGAAGACCTCGTTCTGGATGATCTCGTCGTCCTGCTTGAGGCCGGAGACGACGGTCGGGGCGTAGAAGTAGCCCTTGTCGCCGACCCGGTGGCCGCCCGCCTCGACCTTGGCGTGGGCGGGCAGGCGGTCGATGAAGCCGCTGACCTGCGCCAGCTGGTTGGCGTTGTTCAGCGGGCCGTACAGCACGTCCTCGTCGTCCGGCAGGCCGGTCTTCGTCTCGGAGGCGGCCTTGGCGAGCGCCGAGACGAACTCGTCGTGGATCGACTCGTGGACCAGGACGCGGGTGGCCGCCGTACAGTCCTGGCCGGCGTTGAAGAAGCCCGCGACCGAGATGTCCTCGACGGCCTTGGCGATGTCGGTGTCCTCGAAGACCACGACCGGCGCCTTGCCGCCCAGCTCCAGGTGGACGCGCTTGACGTCCTTGGCGGCGGACTCGGCGACCTGCATGCCGGCGCGTACCGAACCGGTGATGGAGGCCATCGCGGGGGTGGGGTGCTCGACCATGGCGCGGCCGGTCTCGCGGTCGCCGCAGATGACGTTGAAGACGCCCTTGGGGACGATCGAGCCGATGATCTCGGCGATCAGCACGGTGGAGGCCGGGGTGGTGTCCGACGGCTTGAGCACGACGGTGTTGCCGGCGGCGAGCGCCGGGGCGAACTTCCACACGGCCATCATCATCGGGTAGTTCCACGGCGCCACCTGGGCGCAGACGCCGACCGGCTCACGGCGGACGATGGAGGTCAGGCCCTCCATGTACTCGCCGGCGGACTTGCCCTCCAGCATCCGGGCGGCGCCGGCGAAGAACCGGATCTGGTCCACCATCGGGGGGACCTCTTCGGTGCGGGTGAGCTCGATCGGCTTGCCGGTGTTCTCCGACTCGGCGGCGATCAGGTCCTCGGCCCGCTCCTCGAAGGCGTCGGCGATCTTCAGCAGCACCTTCTGGCGCTCGGCCGGCGTCGCGTCGCGCCAGGCGGGGAAGGCGGCCGCGGCGGCCTCCATGGCGGCGTCGACGTCTGCCTGGCCTGAGAGCGGAGAAGTGGCGTACACCTCGCCGGTGGCCGGGTTGACCACGTCGATGGTCCGTCCGTCGGCGGCGTCCCGGAACTCCCCGTTGATGTAGTTGCGCAGACGACGCAGCTCGGTGGTCACTTGCCACCCCTCCTGTCGGTCTCGTGGTGCTCGGTGCTCAGGTGTCCAATGGGTGGACAGCCCCACCCTAATCGCTGTGGCGACGATTCCGACAGGGCCGACGCCCCACAACTTCGGATTCAGTGGGATCGGAACGCGAGAACAACGGATTTCCTCGATCTGGGGTTGCGCGAGTGACGAGACTCGGTGCAGAGTGAAGACGTGGCCAGTCGAAGCGCAGACCCCAGGGGCGGAAACGGATCGTCGCCGACGATCGACGCCGTGTCCCTGGCGATCATCGAACAGCTCCAGGAGGACGGTCGCCGTCCGTACGCCGCCATCGGCAAGGCCGTCGGCCTGTCCGAGGCGGCCGTGCGGCAGCGCGTCCAGAAGCTCCTCGATCAGGGCGTCATGCAGATCGTCGCCGTCACCGACCCCCTCACCGTCGGCTTCCGCCGTCAGGCGATGGTCGGCATCAACGTCGAGGGCGACGTGGAGCAGGTGGCGGACGCGGTGACGGCCATGGCCGAATGCGAGTACGTGGTGATGACCGCGGGCTCCTTCGACCTGATGGTGGAGATCGTCTGCGAGGACGACGACCACCTCCTGGATGTGATCAACAAGCGCATCCGCACTCTCCCCGGCGTGCGCTCCACCGAGAGCTTCGTCTACCTCAAGCTCAAGAAGCAGACCTATATGTGGGGAACCCGATAGCCGTGAGCAAGGACCTCTCCAAGACCGCCTACGACCACCTGTGGATGCACTTCACCCGCATGTCGTCGTACGAGAACAGCCCCGTCCCGACCATCGTCCGCGGCGAGGGCACCTACATCTTCGACGACAAGGGCAAGCGCTACCTCGACGGCCTCGCCGGCCTGTTCGTGGTCCAGGCCGGACACGGCCGTACGGAGCTCGCCGAGACCGCCTACAAGCAGGCCCAGGAACTCGCCTTCTTCCCGGTGTGGTCCTACGCCCACCCGAAGGCGGTGGAGCTGGCCGAGCGCATCGCGCACCACGCTCCCGGCGACCTGAACAAGGTCTTCTTCACCACCGGCGGCGGCGAGGCGGTCGAGACCGCCTGGAAGCTGGCCAAGCAGTACTTCAAGCTGGTGGGCAAGCCCACCAAGCACAAGGTCATCTCCCGCGCGGTCGCCTACCACGGCACCCCGCAGGGCGCGCTGTCCATCACCGGCCTGCCGGGCCTGAAGGCCCCCTTCGAGCCCCTGGTGCCCGGCGCGCACAAGGTCCCGAACACCAACATCTACCGCGCCCCGCTCTTCGGCGACGACCCCGAGGCCTTCGGCCGCTGGTGCGCCGACCAGATCGAGCAGCAGATCCTCATGGAGGGCCCCGACACCGTCGCCGCCGTCTTCCTGGAGCCGGTGCAGAACGCCGGCGGCTGCTTCCCGCCGCCGCCCGGCTACTTCCAGCGCGTGCGCGAGATCTGCGACCAGTACGACGTGCTGCTCGTCTCCGACGAGGTCATCTGCGCCTTCGGCCGCCTCGGCACGATGTTCGCGTGCGACAAGTTCGGCTACGTACCGGACATGATCACCTGCGCCAAGGGCATGACCTCGGGCTACTCCCCCATCGGCGCGTGCATCATCTCCGACCGCCTGGCCGAGCCGTTCTACAAGGGTGACAACACCTTCCTGCACGGCTACACCTTCGGCGGCCACCCGGTCTCCGCCGCGGTGGGCCTCGCCAACCTCGACATCTTCGAGCGCGAGAACCTCAACCAGCACGTCCTGGACAACGAGGGCGCTTTCCGGGCCACGCTGGAGAAGCTGCACGACCTGCCGATCGTCGGCGACGTCCGCGGCAACGGCTACTTCTACGGCATCGAGCTCGTCAAGGACAAGGTCACCAAGGAGTCGTTCAACGACGAGGAGACCGAGCGCGTCCTGTACGGCTACCTCAGCAAGGCGCTGTTCGACAACGGCCTGTACTGCCGTGCCGACGACCGCGGCGACCCGGTCGTCCAGCTGGCGCCGCCGCTGATCTCCGACCAGTCCACGTTCGACGAGATCGAGCAGATCCTCCGGGCCACCCTCACCGAGGCCTGGACGAAGCTGTGACCCTCGGCGTGATCGTCCGATCGTAGGCTGAACGCGGCCCGGGTCCTGCCCCATCCGAGTGAGATGGGCGGGCCCGGGCCGTGTGCTGTCCGGACAGCCCCCTCGCCAATACCTACGGTTCCTGTGACCGATCCGCCCTACCATCGTTCCGCCGTACGGGGGAACAACGTACGGGGAAACGACACATCAGAACCGATACCGAGGTGTACGCCATGGTGGCCCCGCCGGACAACGACGTGCTCTGGGCACGCGCCCTGCACCACTCCCACAACGGCTCCCCCGCGCTGCAAGGCGTCTCCCTCGGCGTGCGCGAGGGCGAGATCCTGGCCGTGAGCGGGCCGCGGGGCAGCGGCAAGACGACGCTCCTGCGCTGCCTCTCCGGCCGGCTCGTCCCCCGCGAGGGCGAGGTCTGGTTCAACAGCGCCCCGGTGCACACCATGACCTCACTCCAGCGCGAACGGCTGCGCCGCGACCGGTTCGGCTGGGTCGGACCGCAGCCGGACCTGGTCCCCGAGCTGACCGCCTGGGAGAACACCGCCCTGCCGCTGATGCTGCGCGGCACCTCCCGCCGGGCCGCCAAGTCCGCCGCCCTCGACTGGCTGGAGCGGCTCGACGCCGGCGACTGCGCGCGCCTGCGGCCGCACGCCCTCCTCCAGGCCCAGCGCCAGCGCGTCGCCATCGCCCGCGCCCTGGTGACCATGCCGTCGCTGCTCTTCGCCGACGAACCGACCGCGCCCCTGCACCGCGCCGACGGCGCCCAGGTGCTGCGCACCCTGACGGCCGCGGCCCGCTCCCACCGGATCACCGTCCTGCTCGCCACGCACGACCCGGACGTCGCCGCCCTCGCCGACCGCACGGCGCACCTGCTCGACGGGCGGCGGGTCAACTCCGTGCACCTCAACGGAGCGGAGGGCCGCGACGCGTGCTCGCTCTCCGTCTAGCCCGCGGCGCCCACCCCCTGGTGCTCCTGCGCCGGCTGCTCGTCGCGGCCGCGTCGGCGGGGGTCGGCTTCCTGCTGCTGTGCACCCTCGGGTACGCGGTCGGGCACCCCGGCGAGTCGCAGGCGGCGCTGACCCGCCTGGCCTGGTGCGTCCTGCCGCTCGCCGCCACCGTGCACTTCGCGGTCGCCGTCGCGCGTACCGACCCGGCGACCCGGCCGCGCCCCGGGCTGTCGGCGATCGGCCTGGGCCCGGCCCGGCTCGCCGCCGTCGCCGCCGCGTCGACCGCCGTGTCCTGCACGCTCGGCTCGATGGTCGCCCTGCTCGTCTTCCTGCACCTGCGCGGCGACCTCACGGGCCTGCCGTTCGACGGGGCCTCCGCCGAACTGCTGGGCGCCGGCCGGCCGCTGCCCCTGGCGGCCGCCCTCACCCTGCTGGCGATCGTGCCGGTCGTCGCGTCCACCACCGCCGCCCTGACCCTGCGGCCGCGCCGCAAGGCGGTGCTGGACGACGACCCCGGCACCGCCGAACCCGCCCCGGCGGCCCCGCCGGGCGGGCTGCCCTGGGGCGTGGCCCTGGTCGCGCTGGGCGTGGCGGTCGAGACGTACGCCTCCCGGGGCGGTACCGGCGGCGCGGCGGCGCTGCCGCTGCCGGGCGGCCTCGGCGGCGGCCCGGTGGGCGTGCTGGCCGGCTGGGCGCTCACCGCGGTGGGCCTCGCCGTCGCGGGACCCGGCCTCACCCACCTGACCGGGCGGCTGCTCCAGGCCTTCCGGCCCGGCGTGACCCGGCTGCTGGCCGGACGGGCGCTGATGGACGAGGCGCGGCGCATCGGCCGCCCGCTGGGCGTGGCGTGCGCGGTGGCCTCGGCGACCATCGGGGCGACGACGCTGTACGGTCCGGGCGGCGCCCAGCCGTTCGGCCCGCTGACCGGGCTGGGCGCGGCTCTGGTCATGACGTGCACCACGGCGACGCTGCTGACCGCGGCGCTGGAGTCCCGGCAGACCCGCGTCACCACGAAGGACGCGCTGCTGCGGCTGGGCGCCTCGGCCTCCATGCTCCGGATGGCCGTGGGCGTGCGGGCGCTGGCGCTGCTGGCGGTGTTCGCGCCGCTGACGTGGGCGGTCGCCGAACTGGCGGCGCTGCCGCTGCGGTAGGGCCGCGGGCCGCGATCGCCCGTGCCCTGGAGAACCGTTACGCCCGGGCCCGCGCACCGGGCGGACCGGTCCGCCGGCGGGCCCGGCCCGGCGGCCGCACCGGGCCGCGGCGGCCCCCGGGCGGGTGGCTATCGTGGCGGCATGGCGCACACACCCCGGCACGGCCACGACCGCGAGATCGAGACGCTCCAGGAGTTCGACGAGGTGGCCGCGCGCGGCAGCCTCGTCGGGTACCGGCTTCAGTCCGTCGACCTGACGGACCGTTCGGGCGCGCTGCTCGCCCTCCCCTCGACGGGCGCGGTGTTCCTCGGCTGCCGCATGGAGCCCGACGCGGCGGCGAAGGTGCGGGCCGAGGGGGCGCTCGTCTTCCCGCCCCTGCCCGACCTGCCGTTCGACCCGTACCGGGGACTGCTGTACTCCCCCGACGAGCTGTTCGCCGGTCTCGCCGAGCACGGCTACGAGCGGACCCCGGACGCCCTCGCGTACGCCTGGTTCCAGCGGACGAAGGCGGACGGTGACGTCTTCGGGTCGATGCTGCGGGCGGTGCACGACGACGCCGTCTCCGACGCGCTGGACGAGCACCTGGCCGGGGCGCGCGTGGTCGGCGTGATGGGCGGCCACGCCATGGCGCGCGGTACGGACGCGTACCAGGGCGCCGCCCGTCTCGGCCGGAGCCTCGCCCGGGCCGGGCTGACCGTCGCGACGGGCGGCGGGCCCGGCGCCATGGAGGCGGCCAACCTGGGCGCGTACACCGCTCCGCTGGACGACGCCGTACTGGAGGAGGCACTGCTGCTGCTCGGCAAGGAACCGTCGTTCGTGCCGTCCGTGGGCGACTGGGCGCGGGCGGCCTTCGAGGTGCGGTCCCGCTGGCCGGAGGGCGGCGCGTCGGTGGGCATCCCGACCTGGTTCTACGGCCACGAGCCGCCGAACGCGTTCGCGTCCCACATCGCGAAGTACTTCGCCAACGCCACGCGGGAGGACGGCCTGCTGGCCCGCTGCAACGCGGGGGTCGTCTTCCTCCCGGGCGCGGCCGGCACCGTCCAGGAGATCTTCGACAACGCGACCCCCAACTACTACGAGTCGCGCGGCGAACCGACCCCCATGGTGCTGGTCGACCGCGCCCACTGGACCGAGCGCCTGCCCGCCTGGCCGCTGCTCCGGTCCCTCGCGGCGGGCCGCTCCATGGAGCCGCGCATCGCCCTCGTCGACAGTGTGGCCGAAGTTCCGGAGGCGCTGCGGCGGCTGGGCGCGCGGTAACGGCTGAAGCCGAATGGCCCACCGGGCGGGCGCCGCCCCGGGGGGTCGCCGGATGCTGGGCCCTGAGCGACCCGGAACGTACCGGGTGCGAGCTCCCCCAGGAGGTACACCGGTATGCACGCAGCACCCACCCACCGCGGACTTCCCCTCCGCACCCGACTGCGACTGACCGCCGCCCTGGTCGCGGCCGGGGCCTGTGCCGCAGGCGTGATCGCCGGGCCGGCCCAGGCGGAGGGAAAGCCCCGTGACAGCCGCGACCGCGAGCTGCACAAGGCCCTGGAGGAACTGGTGGGGCCCCCGGACGGGCCGCCCGGGGCCATCGCCGTGCTGCAGCGGGGGCGGGACGTGAAGGTCTACCGGGCCGGTGTCGCCGACGCGGAAACCGGACGGCCGCCCCGCCCAGGCGACCACATGCGCGTGGCCAGCGTCGCCAAGGCGTACAGCGGGGCCGTCGCGCTGCAGCTCGTGGACCGGGGGAAGCTCCGGCTCGACGACACGATCGGCAAGCGACTGCCCCGTCTGCCGAAGGCGTGGCACAAGGTGAAACTGCGTCATCTGCTCCAGCACACCAGCGGCCTGCCGGACTTCACCCAGGACCCGGACTTCCTGCGGGCGGTGGCGGCCGACCCGCGCGGCGAAGTGGATCCGCACACCCTGCTGGACTTCGTCGCCGACCGGCCCCTCCTCTTCACGCCGGGCTCACGCTACCGGTACGACAACTCCGACAACATCGTGGTGGCCATGATGGCGGAGGCCGCCACGGGCCGTCCGTACGAGGAGCTGCTGCGCGGGCTCGTCATCCGGCCGCTGGGCCTGCGCGACACCAGCCTGCCCCGGGGCTACCTGCTCCCCCACCCCTATCTGCACGGCTACGACTTCGAGCCGGAAGGGCCGCTGGAGGACGTCAGTACCGCCTTCAGCGCGTCGCTCTTCTGGGCCTCCGGCGGTGTCGTCTCGACCCCGAACGACCTGAACGCCTTCATGCGCGCCTACGGGAGCGGCCGGCTGCTGTCGAAGAAGACGTACGAGCAGCAGCGGAAGTGGATCAAGGGCTCCTCCGTGAACCCCGGTCCCGGCCGCAACGAGGCCGGCCTCGCACTGTTCCGGTACACGACCCGCTGTGGTGTGGTCCACGGCCACACGGGCACCATCCCGGGCTACACCCAGCTCGCCGTCACCACCCCCGACGGCACCCGCTCCCTGACGTTCACCCTCACCAGTCAGGTGAGCGCGCAGACGCCCGAGCTCCTGGCCCGGATGCGCAAGGTCCAGGAGGACTTCGTCTGCGAGCTGCTCCGTCACTGAGACGGTCCGCCGCCTCCCAGCAGTCCGGCGAGGGTGTCGTACGTCCGGCCCCAGGTCCACTCGCGCAGGACCCGGTCACGGCCCTTCTCTCCCATGAGCCGGGAGGCGTGGCGGTCCATCAGGAGCTCCACCAGCCGGTGGGCGACGGCCCCGGCGTCCTCGCCGTCGACGACATGGCCGGTCCCGCCGTCCCGTACGGCGTCGGGCGCCCCGCCCGAGTCGCCCACCACCACCGGCAGACCGGCCGCGGCCGCCTCCAGGTACACGATGCCGAGGCCCTCCACCTCCAGCCCGCGCCGCCGGCTCCGGCAGGGCATCGCGAACACGTCGGCGGCCGCGTAGAACGACGGCAGTACGGCGTGCGCGTGGCCGCCCGCGAGGACCACGGCCCCCGTCACGCCGTGCGCGTCGGCCAGGCGCCGCAGCCGGCGTTCGTACGGGCCGGAACCGACGAGCAGCAGGCGGGTGCCCGGGACCCGGGCGCGGACCGCCGGCAGGGCGCGGATCAGGGTGTCCTGCCCCTTGCGGGCGACCAGACGGGCGGCGCACAGGACGACGGGCGCGTCGCCGAGCCCGTAGCGGCGGCGTACCGGGCCGGGGTCGCCGCCCGGCCGGAACACCCCGGTGTCCACGCCCGGAACGAGCCGTGCGAGCCGGGCGCCCGGGCCGAGCGCCGCACCGATGGGGGCGCGGGTGCTCGCGCCCAGGTAGGTGACGACGTCCGCCTCCGCACCGATGCGCCGCAGCAGGGTCCGGGCACCGGGCGTACGGGCCCACCACACCTCGTGGCCGTGCGTCGTGGCGACCAGCCGCCGCACGCCCGCCTCCCGCCGCAGCCGGCCGGCCATCAGCCCGAGCGGGGCGGCGGCCCCGAACCAGACGCTGCCGCAACCGTGCTCCCGGGCGAGCGCCACGGCCCGGGCGGTCGCCCTCGGCGTGGGCAGCAGCGTCCGGGCGCGGTCGCGGACGACCCGGTAGGGCAGGGCGGCGTCGTGCGCGGCGGCGCCCGGCTCCGCCGAGGTGTACACGACGAGCCGGTCGGGCGGGAAGCGGTCCGCCATGGCCTTCACGAACGTCTCGATGCCGCCCTGCCGGGGCGGGAAGTCGTTGGTGACGACGAGCGTACGGTGCACGGGATCTCCCTGAGGCAGGTGAGCAGGACGAACGGGACGACGAGGTAGCCGAACCGGCTCGCGGGCATGAACGCGATCGCGAGGGTCAGCCCGAGAGCCAGCCGCCGGGCCGCCGCGGGCACGGTCCGGGGCGGCCTGACCAGCAGGGAAGCGGCAATGAACAGGGCGCTGCCCGCCAGCAGCACCCCGGCGACGACGGCGCCCCCGGGCACGTACGCGGCCAGCAGCCGCCCCGGGAAGGGACTGGCGGCGGGTGACTCGGTGCCGGTCAGGCCGAGGGGGAAGGCGACGACGTGCTCGTGGAAGGCACCGGGGTCCCCCAGCGCGACCGGCACGACTCCCGCCCCCGCGACCCCGACCGCCACGGCCGCGCACCGGACCCATCCGCGGCTCCGCACCCGGCGCCCCACGCCCCTGCCGTTGCGGCTGCCGGTCCACCGGCCGGCACCGCGCCCCGCCCCCGCCAGCAGAGCGACTGCCACCGGCAGCGCGGGCCAGGCCGTCCACTTCAGGGTCGCCGCGGCGCCCAGGGCGAGCCCGGCCCACCCGGCCCGGTCCCGTCCGGCGAGGGCGAGGCCCAGGCACACGAGGCCGGCGACCGGCAGGTCCACGCCGCCCACCGCCAGCGGCAGGGCGACCAGGGGACACGCCACCATCCGGCCGGCCGGCCCGGCCGAGGGCCGTACCGCGGCCACCGACACGGCGAACACCGCACCCGTCCACCACCGGGGGTCCCCCGGCAGCGCCCCGAGGAGCGCCATCCCCGGCAGGTACGGGTTGTAGTCCGCGAGCCCGTCCGGCTCCGGCGCGTACGGGACGCCGGTCGCCGTCAGCAGCGCGCCGGACCGTTCGACGACGGCCACCTCCGACTGGCCCAGGCCGGTCGCCACGAGCAGCACGAGCGGCACCGCCACCGCCCCCAGCAGGGCCGCGCCGGCCGCGGCGCGCGGGCGGCCCGCGAGCAGCGCCGCCGCCCCGTAGCCGAGCGCCGCCGCCACGCCCCACACCCGGTGGGGCGTCAGGTCCGACACCGCGGCGAGACCACCGGCGACGGCGGCGCACCCCGCCCAGACCACGCTGCTCGCACTCCGCTCGATCATGCGGTCGAGGCTAGGAACGCCCGAACTCCCCGGCGTCACACGTCGATCCGGTCTTCCGGCTCCACCCGTGGCATGACGGCGGCCCCGCGGATCAACCCGTGCTCCGACGCGCGCCGCGACCGCGTC
Organism: Streptomyces noursei; assembly: GCF_001646665.1. Classification (GTDB taxonomy): domain Bacteria; phylum Actinomycetota; class Actinomycetes; order Streptomycetales; family Streptomycetaceae; genus Streptomyces; species Streptomyces lavendulocolor. The sequence goes on from NZ_LWBU01000249.1 coordinate 48,089, forward strand.
CCGCGACAATCGGGTCATGCACGTGCTCGTCGGAAGTCCCGCATACCCCTGGGTCACCGGGGCGGCCCTCACGGGCTGCACGGTGGTGGAGCTGGCACTGGTGCCGGGCACGCCATGGGTGGCGGGGGCGGTCCTGATCTCCTCGGCGTCGCTGATGTGGCGCCGCGCCCGGCCGGAAGTGGCGCTGGTGACGGTCGCCGCCGCGTTCATCGGCTTCGGCGCCGACACGAGCCTGTACCTCGTGACGGTGGTCAGCGGTCTGACGGGCCTCTACACCCTGGGCCGTCACCGGGTGCAGCACCCGGCGGTGCTGGTCGGCGCGGGCGCCCTGGCGTCGCTGGGGGTGAACCTGGTGCACATCCGGAGGTGGGGCGACCTCGGCCCCGGTGCGAGTCCCTCCCTCATCGAGGGTCACCGGCTGGACCCGGGCCTGTACGCCGAGACGCTGCTGCTGACGGTGGTGGTCCTGGCCGCGGTGAGCGCGGGCGACGCCGTGCGCGCCCGCGAGGAGGCGCGCGACGAACGGGCCGCCGCGCAGGAGCGGTTGCTCGCGATGGAGCGGCGGCAGGCGGCGGAGGCGGAACGCGCGGCGATCGCGCGGGAGTTGCACGACGTCGTCGCGCACTCGGTGTCGATGATCGCCGTGCAGGCCGAGAGCGCCACCTACACGACCCCGGGCCTGTCCCCCGAGGCGCGTGACGCGCTCCAGCAGATCGCGGGCACCGCCCGCTCCTCGATGGCCGAACTGCGCCGTCTGCTGGGGGTGTTGCGCACCCGCCCCGACGACCGGGCGGCCACGGCTCCGCAGCCGACGCTCGCGGGGCTGGACGACCTGGTGGAGCAGCACCGGGCCGTGGGCGGCCGCGCGGACCTGCGGGTGAGCGGCGAGCGGGTCGTGCTGCCGGCCGGGTGGGAGCTGTCCGCGTACCGCATCGTCCAGGAGGCGCTGACCAACGCGCGGAGGCACGCGCCGGGAGCCCATGCGGTGGTGGACGTGGTGTACGGGCCGGACCGGCTGACGGTCCGGGTGGCGGACGACGGCCCGGGCCCGTCCCGGTCCCCGTCCCCGGCCGGGACGGGTCACGGCCTGACCGGCATGCGCGAGCGCGCCGCGCTGCTCGGGGGGAGCGTCACCACCGGCCCGGGACCGGACGGCGGCTTTCTGGTGGAGGCGGAACTCCCGTGGTGATCAGGGCGATCGTGGCCGACGACCAGGCGGTGGTGCGCACCGGGTTCGTGAACCTCCTCGCGACCCAGGACGACATCCGGGTGGTCGGCGAGGCCGAGGACGGGGCGCAGGCGGTCCGGGTGGCGGCCGAGCAGCGGCCGGACCTGGCGCTCCTGGACATCCGGATGCCGCACATGGACGGCATCCAGGCGGCCCGCGAGATCCTCGCCGCGTCCGAAGGGGCGACCAGGGTGCTGATGCTGACCACGTTCGACCTGGACGAGTACGTGTACGACGCGCTGGCGGCGGGCGCGAGCGGGTTCCTGCTGAAGGACGCGACGTTCCCGGAGCTGCTGCACGCGGTGCGGGTGGTGGCGCGCGGCGACGCACTGCTGGCGCCGGCCGTGACGCGGCGGCTGGTCGCCGAGTTCGCCCGGCAGCGGGCGGGGGTGCTGCCGCCGCGTCCGGTCGACGGGCTGACCGCGCGGGAGGTGGAGGTGCTGGTGCTGATCGCCCGTGGCCTGTCGAACGCCGAGATAGCGGACGCGCTCACCATCACGGACCACACCGTGAAGACCCACATCAACCGGCTCTTCGCGAAGAGGGGCCTCAGGGACCGGGCGCAGGCGGTGATCCTGGCGTACGAGCTGGGCCTGGTGCTGCCCGGCCGCGACTCGGCCACACCTTCCTGACCGAGGCAACGCCCCGGCCCGTTCTCCCGTCTGGCAGACGTAAGTCACCCGACCGATGAACGGAGCCGGACGTGCTCATAGGACTGCTGACGGCCGTCGTGGCCTCGATCTGCTACGGCACGGGCTCGGTCCTGCAAGCCGTCGGCTCCCGCAAGTCCGCGCGCCGGGAGGCCGCGGCGGGGCTCACCACGCAGCACGGCGGGCCGTCCCTGTCCTCGACCGCCAAGGCGGCCATGACGTGGGAGTTCATCGTCGGCACGGTCCTGGACTTCGTCGGCTTCGGGCTCGGCGCGCTGGCCGCCCGCATGCTGCCGCTGTTCCTGTCCCAGACGGTGATCAGCGCGAACCTGGTCGTCACCGCCGTACTGAGCGTGCGGATGCTCGGCATCCGGCTGACGCGGGCCGAGTGGACCTCGATCGGCGTGGTCTGCTCGGCGCTGGTGCTGCTGGCGACGGCCGCCGGCGCGGAGGGCAGCGGGCACACGCCGATCGCCACGCACTGGTGGCTGCTCGCGGTGTCGCTGCTGCTGATGGTGGGCGGCACGGTGGTCGTACGGCTGCTGGGCGCGCGGGCGGCGATCCTGGCCGGTCTGCTGTCCGGGCTCGGCTTCGGGGCCCTCGGCGTCGGCGTGCGCGTCCTCAACGGCGTCGACCCCTTCGACCCGGGCGCGCTGCTCACGGACCCGGCGCTGTACGCGGTCCTCGTCGCCGGCGTGGGCGGGATGTACCTGCACACGGTCGCGCTCCAGATCGGCTCGGTGAACGGGGCGACGGCGGCACTGGTGGTCGGTGAGACGGTGCTGCCGGGCATGATCGGTGTGCTGTGGCTGGGGGACGCGTCCCGCCCGGGGTTCGCCTGGCTGGCGGTCGTGGGGTTCGTGCTGGCGGTGGCGGGCGCCGTCGCGGTGGCGTGGTTCGGGGAGCCGGAGGGCGGGCCGTCGCCCGCGGTGGCGCACGAGCCCGGGGAACTCGCCCGTATCGGCTGAGCGGCCCCCTCGCGGCGGGCCGGGCCCGGGGGCGCGATGTTCCGGGCCGCGCCCTAGCCGAGGACCACGACCTCGTCCGCCGCGAAGGTCACCCCCACCACCGCCCCTTCCCCGGGCGCGTCCCGCAGCGGGCACGCCGCCTCCAGGACGGGGCCGGACTCGGGGCGGAGCCGCACCGCCACGTGGTGGCCCCGGAACGTCCGCCCCTCGACCGTGCAGCGCAGCCCGTCGGCCGGGTCGCCGAGCCGGACGCCCGCGGGCCGCACCAGCAGCCGGGCGGCCCCCTGCGCGGTCCCCGCGGGCACCGGGACCTTGCCCCACACGGTGTCGGCCACCGCGCCGGTCACCGTCGCCGCCACCACGTTGTCGAAGCCCAGGAACCGGGCGACGAACTCGGAGGCCGGCCGCCGCCACACCTGAAGCGGCGTACCGCTCTGGGCGATGCGCCCGTCGCGCATGACGACCACCCGGTCGGCGAGCGCGAACGCCTCGCCCTGGTCGTGCGTGACGGCCAGCACGGTGGTGCCGAGCCGCCCGAACAGCTGCCGCAGCTCCACCACCAGGCGCTCGCGCAGCCCCCGGTCGAGCTGGCCGAGCGGTTCGTCGAGCATCAGCAGCCGGGGGCCGGGGGCCAGCGCCCGGGCGAGCGCGACGCGCTGCTGCTCGCCGCCGGACAGCGCGGCGACGGCCCGCCCCCCGGCGCCCGGCAGGCCGACGAGGTCCAGCAGCTCCGCCACCCGGGCGGCCTGCTCCTTGCGGGAGGCGCCGCGCACGCGCAGCCCGAACGCGACGTTCCCGGCGACGTCCCGCTGCGGGAAGAGCTGGTGGTCCTGGAACATCAGGCCGACGCCCCGCCGGTGCACGGGCACGCCGGCCTGGTCGGCGCCGTCCAGCAGCACCCGGCCGGCGTCCACCGGCTTGAGCCCGGCCACCACCCGCAGCAGGGTCGACTTGCCGCTGCCGCTCGGCCCGAGCACGCACACGATCTCGTGGTCGGCGACCTCCAGCGACACCGCGTCCACGGCGGCGCGTGCTCCGAAGCGTACGGTCACGTCCTCAAGGACCAGCATGGTCACAGCTCCCCGGAGCGGTCGGCACGGATACGTTCGAGCAGCAGCAGGGCCACCGCGCACACCACCATCAGGATCGTCGAGAGGGCCATGGCCTGGCCGTAGTTCAGTTCGCCGGGCCGGCCCAGGAGGCGGGCGACGGCGACCGGCAGGGTCGGGTTGTCGGGGCGGGCGATGAAGACCGTCGCCCCGAACTCGCCCAGCGACACGGCGAACGCGAACCCCGCCGCCACCGCGAGCGCCCGCCCCACCAGCGGCAGGTCCACCTCGCGCCACACCCGCCACGGCGACGCGCCCAGCACGGCCGCGGCCTCCCGCAGCCGCGCGTCCACCGCGCGCAGCACGGGCAGCATGGTGCGTACGACGAAGGGCACTCCGACCAGGGCCTGGGCGAGCGGCACCAGGAGCCATGAGGAGCGCAGGTCCAGCGGCGGCTCGTCGAGGGTGATCAGGAACCCGAACCCCACGGTCACCGCGGACACCCCGAGCGGCAGCATCAGCAGCGCGTCGAAGCCGCGCACGAGCCGGCCCGCCCTGCGGGTCAGCGCGGCGGCGGCGAGCCCGCCGACGAGCACCGCGATCGCGGTCGCCGCCGCGGCGTACTCCAGCGAGTTCCCGATGGCCTCGACCGGCGGTACGAGGAACGTCCCGCCGCCCGCGTCGACGTGCTGGAGCGCCCGGTAGTAGCCGAGGCCCCCGTCGAAGGACCGCTCGACGAGCACCCCCAGCGGGAGCAGGAGCAGCAGGAGCACCGTGAGCAGCACCCCGCCGAGGAGCGCCCACTGCCCCGGTCCGCGCGGCCGCCGGGCGGTCGAGCGCGGGTCCACCAGCTTCAGCGCGGTCTCCCGCCGGCGTACCGTCCGGGCGTGCACGGCGAGGATCGCGCCGACGGCGGCGAACTGCACGAGCGTGAGCACCGCCGCCGCCCGCAGGTCGAGCAGCTGCGCGGTCTGCCGGTAGATCTCTGCCTCCAGCGTCCGGTACGCGGGCCCGCCGAGGATCTGCACGATGCCGAAGGAGGTGTACGTGAAGAGGAACACCATCAGCGCGGCGGCGGCCACGGCGGGCGCGAGCGCGGGCAGCGTCACCCGCCGCCACGCGCCGAGGCGGGACGCCCCCAGCACCCGCGCCGCCTCCTCCTGGCGCGGGTCGAGCTGCGCCCACAGGCCGCCGACCGTCCGGACGACGACGGCGTAGTTGAAGAACACGTGGGCGAGGAGGACGGCCCACACGGTGGTGTCGAGCCGTACGCCCCACATCTCGTCCAGGAGCCCGCCCCGGCCGAGGAGCGCGAGGAACGCGGTGCCGACGACGACGGTCGGCAGGACGAACGGCACGGTGACGACCGCCCGCAGCAGCGCCTTGCCGGGGAAGTCGAAGCGTGCGAGGACGTACGCGCCGGGCAGGGCGACCAGCAGGGTGAGCGCGGTCGAGGCGAGCGCCTGCCAGGTGGTGAACCAGAGCACGCCGGCGATGTCCGGGCGGCCCAGGACGTCGACGAGCCGCCCGGCCTGCCAGGCGCCGTCCTCGGTCCGCAGGCCGCGGCCGACGATCGCGGCGACGGGGAGGGCGAAGAAGACGGCGAAGAACGCCACGGGCAGGGCCATCAGCCCCGCCCGCAGCGCCCCCGCCCGCAGCGCCGCGCGCCTGCGGGTGGCTACTTCAGGACGAGCGAGGACCACGTCTGGATCCACCCGTCACGCTTCTCGGCGATCTTCTCCGGGGCGACGGTGTACGGCTCGGCGACCTCGGCGCCGTGCTTCGTGAACAGCTCCGGCAGCTTGGCGTCCTTCACCACCGGGTTCACGAACATCTGGAGCGGCATGTCCTCCTGGAACGTCTTGCCGATCAGGAAGTCGATGAGCGCCTTGCCGCCCTCGGCGTTCTTCGCCCCCGTCAGCAGGCCGGCGAACTCGGTCTGCTGGAAGCACGTCCCGGTGGAGACGCCGGTCGGCGCCTCGGCCGGCTGCGGCTCGGAGTACAGCACCTCGACGGGCGGGCTGGAGGCGTAGGACACGACGAGGGGCCGGTCGCCCTTGGCCTTCCTGCCGCCGGCGGAGCCGGAGAACTCCTGGTTGTAGGCGAGCTCCCAGCTGTCGACGACCTTGACGCCGTTGGCCTTCAGCTTCTTCCAGTAGTCCTGCCAGCCGTCGTCGCCGTACTTGGCCGCCGTACCGAGCAGGAAGCCCAGGCCCGGCGAGGAGCGCTCGGGGTTCTCGACGACGAGGAGGTCCTTGTACGCGGGCTTCGCGAGGTCGTCGAAGGTCTGCGGCGGCGCCAGCTTCTTGTCGGCGAAGTACTTCTTGTCGTAGTTGACGCAGATCTCGCCGGTGTCGACGGGCGTCACGCGGTGCTTGTCCTTGTCGAGCCGGACGGTGTCGGGGACCCGGTCCAGGCCCTTGGCCTCGTACGGCTCGAAGAGGCCGTTGTCGAGGGCGCGGGACAGCAGGGTGTTGTCGACGCCGAAGAAGACGTCGCCCTGCGGGGCGCCCTTGGTGAGGATCGCCTTGTTGACGGCCTCGCCGGCGTCGCCGCTCTTGAGGACCTTGACGGTGTAGCCGGTCCGCTTGGTGAACTCCTTCAGGACCGCCGGGGAGGCGTTGAAGGAGTCGTGGCTGACGAGCGTCACGGTCTTCGACCCCGTACCGCTGTCGGACGCCTTGTCCGACCCGCCGCCGCAGGCGGTGAGCGTCGTGACGCCCAGCGCGGCGGCGAGGGTGCCGACCGCGATCTTCTTGGTGGTGCTCACTGAGATTCCTCCTGGGTGTGACCAGGAAGAGACGCGGCCCTGCCCGCCGGAACCGTCCGGCGGGCAGGGCGCAACAGCTCGAGTAACGACCGAACTTCCTACCCAGAATGACCTGGGCGAGGTTCAGAGGGTCTGCGGCCGCCGCGTCGGATGAAAAGCGTGTGCCGCACTCTCAGCGCTGTGGCGCTCCCCTGTCGGAATATGCAGGTGTGTTCGAGCTCAGACTACAAGCTCACCGCTCGGCGGCCGCGAGCTGTCCACAGGCACCGTCGATCTCCTGTCCGCGGGTGTCACGGACGGTGACGGGCACGCCGTGGGCGGCGATCGCCTCGACGAACGCCTTCTCGTCCTCGGGCCGCGACGCGGTCCACTTCGACCCCGGCGTCGGGTTGAGCGGGATGAGGTTGACGTGCACGCGCTTGCCCTTGAGCAGCCGCCCCAGCAGGTCGCCCCGCCACGCCTGGTCGTTGATGTCGCGGATGAGGGCGTACTCGATGGAGACACGGCGGCCGGACTTCTCCGCGTACTCCCAGGCGGCGTCCAGCACCTCCCGGACCTTCCAGCGGGTGTTCACCGGCACGAGGGTGTCGCGCAGCTCGTCGTCGGGGGCGTGCAGCGACACCGCGAGGCGGCACTTGAAGCCCTCGTCGGCGAACCGGAGCATCGCGGGGACGAGACCGACGGTGGAGACGGTGATGCCTCGCTGCGACAGCCCGAGCCCGTCCGGTTCGGGGTCGGTGAGGCGGCGGATGGCGCCGACGACGCGGTTGTAGTTGGCGAGCGGCTCGCCCATGCCCATGAAGACGACGTTGGACAGCCGTGCCGGTCCTCCGGGCACCTCGCCGTCCCGGAGCGCCCGCATGCCGTCGACGATCTGGTGCACGATCTCGGCGGTGGACAGGTTCCGGTCGAGGCCGGCCTGGCCGGTGGCGCAGAACGGACAGTTCATGCCGCAGCCGGCCTGGGAGGAGATGCACATGGTGACGCGGTCGGGGTAGCGCATCAGGACGGACTCCACGAGGGTGCCGTCATGCAGCCGCCACAGCGTCTTGCGGGTGGTGTCGTCGTCGCACGAGATGTGCCGGACGACCGACATCAGGTCGGGCAGCAGCTCCGCGGCGAGCTTCTCGCGGGAGGCGGCGGGGATGTCCGTCCACTCGGCCGGGTCGTGCGCGTAGCGCGCGAAGTAGTGCTGGGACAGCTGCTTGGCGCGGAACGGCTTCTCGCCGATCGCGGCGACGGCCTCCTTGCGCTCGGCGGGCGAGAGGTCGGCGAGGTGCCGCGGTGGCTTCTTGGCTCCGCGCGGGGCGACGAAGGTGAGCTCTCCCGGTGCGGGGCGTGGCATGACCTGGTACTCCTCAGGAAAGACGAGGCCGCGGTACGTGAGCCGGGTGACCTCACCGGATGATCCCCGCGCGGGCCGCGGGGCCGAAAGGGCCCGCCGCGACCGTGCGACGAGCCCTTCCAGGGTAACCGGCTCGCGGTTCAGCCTGTTCCGACGAAGATCACCAGCAGCAGCCACACCACCGGGGCGGTCGGCAGGAGCGAGTCGAGGCGGTCCATGATGCCGCCGTGACCGGGCAGGAGCGTGCCCATGTCCTTGATGCCGAGGTCCCGCTTGATCATCGACTCGCCGAGGTCGCCCAGCGTCGCGCTGGCGGCGACGGCGAGGCCCAGCAGCAGCCCCTGCCACCAGGTGCCGCCGTCGATGGCGAACTCCATGCACAGCGCACCGGCGGCCATCGCGAACGCCACCGCGCCGAGGAGCCCCTCGCGGGTCTTGCCGGGGCTGATGCGCGGCGCCAGCTTGTGCTTCCCGAACCGCCAGCCGACGGCGTACGCGCCGGTGTCGCTGACCACCGTCAGGAGCAGGAAGGTCAGCACCCGCCACGCACCGTCGTCGGCGGTGAGCATCAGCGCCACGAACGTCGCCAGGAACGGCACGTAGAACGCGGCGAACACCCCGGCCGTGACGTCCTTCAGATAGCCCTCGGGGGGCTCGGTCATCCGCCACACGAGCACGGCGAGCGCCGTGAGCGCCATGGCCACCCAGGCGCCCTCGGGCCCGCGCACGTACCCGGCCACGACCATGGCCGCGCCGCCGACGGCGAGCGGCACGAGCGGGGCCTTGATGGACTTGCGCTCCTGAAGGCGGGAGGTCAGCTCCCACAGCCCGACCACCACGGCGACGGCTATCACGCCGACGAACACGGCCTTGACGACGAAGAGCGACGCGACGATCACCGCGCCGAGACCGACACCCACCCCTATGGCGGCCCGCAGGTCGCGGCCGGCCCGCTTCTTCTGCTTCCGGTGCGGAGGCTGCGGGGCTCCCGCCTGCGAGCTGGGCATGGGCTCCTGCGGATTCTCCGGCTGCGGCTGCGGCGCGTACGGCTGCTGCGGGCCGTACGGCGCCTGGTCCGGCTGCGGCATCTCGTCACGGAACGGGGGACCGCTCAGCGGAGCGGTCCCCCGGTCGCGGTCGTCCTGGTCTCCGCCGGAGTCTCCACCGGCGGGAACGTCGGGCACGATGGGCATGGGCCGAGTCTGCTGCGCCTCATGCCCGTCGTAGGCGGGACCCGCCGGGGCTGCCGGAGCGAACCCCGGGTGGTACCCCTGGTCGGGCGGACCCCATTGACCGCCTCTCGGCGGGGCCCCCCAGGAAGAGTCGTTCATCAGACCTCGAGCAGCTCGGCTTCCTTGTGCTTGAGCAGCTCGTCCACCTGCGCGACGTACTTCGCGGTGGTGTCGTCGAGCTCCTTCTCCGCGCGGCGGCCCTCGTCCTCGCCGACCTCGCCGTCCTTGACGAACTTGTCGATCGTCTCCTTGGACTTGCGGCGGACCGAGCGGATCGAGATCTTGGCGTCCTCGGCCTTGCCCTTGGCGACCTTGATGTACTCGCGGCGGCGCTCCTCGGTCAGCTCGGGGAACACCACTCGGATGATGTTGCCGTCGTTGCTCGGGTTGACGCCGAGGTCCGAGTCGCGGATGGCCTGCTCGATGTTGCGCAGCGCGCTCTTGTCGAACGGGGTCACCACGGCCATGCGGGGCTCCGGCACGGAGAACGACGCCAGCTGGTTGATCGGCGTGGTGGCACCGTAGTAGTCGGCCACGATCTTGTTGAACATGGCCGGGTGCGCACGCCCGGTACGGATCGCGGCGAAGTCCTCCTTGGCGACCAGGACGGCCTTCTCCATCTTCTCCTCTGCTTCGAGGAGGGTCTCTTCGATCACCACTTGCTCCTGCGTGTCTGTGAGTAGGCCCGGCGTACAAAGGGCTGCGGAACCTGCGTCGCGTCTGTTCCCTGCACGGTGTCCGACCGGCAGGGCTTTGTCCATCCCCTCGCGGGGCACCCGGGTAGGCCCCCGGGGACCCGGATCAGGTCCTGGTGCCCTGGTCGCTCACGAGAGTGCCGATCTTCTCACCCTTCACCGCACGCGCGATATTGCCCGCCGCGAGCAGCTCGAAGACGAGGATCGGGAGGTTGTTGTCGCGGCAGAGGGTGATGGCGGTGGCGTCGGCGACCTTGAGGTCGCGGGAGAGCACCTCGCCGTACTCCAGCGCGTCGAACTTCACCGCGTCGGGGTTGGCCTTGGGGTCGGAGTCGTAGACCCCGTCCACCCCGTTCTTGCCCATGAGGAGGGCTTCCGCGTCGATCTCCAGGGCGCGCTGGGCCGCGGTGGTGTCGGTGGAGAAGTAGGGCATGCCCATGCCCGCGCCGAAGATCACGACACGGCCCTTCTCCAGGTGCCGCACCGCCCGCAGCGGGATGTACGGTTCCGCGACCTGCCCCATGGTGATGGCGGTCTGGACCCGGGAGTCGATGCCCTCCTTCTCCAGGAAGTCCTGGAGGGCGAGGCAGTTCATGACCGTACCGAGCATGCCCATGTAGTCGGAGCGGGCCCGGTCCATGCCGCGTACCTGAAGCTCCGCCCCGCGGAAGAAGTTGCCGCCGCCGATCACGACCGCGATCTCCGCGCCGTCGCGGACGACCGCGGCGATCTCGCGTGCGATGGCGTGTACGACGTCGGGATCGACGCCGAGGCCACCACCGCCGGCGAACGCCTCGCCGGACAGCTTCAGCATGAAGCGGCCGGCCTTGTTACCGGTGTTGTCGTCGCCCTGTGCGGCGCCCTGGTTCATGGAGATCTCCTCGTGCACATACGAAGAAGGCCATTGCCGGTGGGTGCTGTTGTCCCTACGGCAATGGCCTCCTCGTCAGATCTGTGGCCGCCGGCGCTGACGCGACCGACCGTCCACTGGGAAAACCCTAGCGGGATCCCGTGTCGAGCGCGTACCGGCTCAGATGCCGACCTTGATGCGGCTGAAGCGCTTCAGGGTGACACCGGCCTCGTCCAGGACCTTCTGGACGGACTTCTTGTTGTCGAGCGCGTACGGCTGACCCAGGAGGGTGGCGTCCTTGAAGAAGCCGTTGAGGCGACCCTCGACGATCTTCGGGAGCGCGGCCTCGGGCTTGCCCTCGGCGCGGGTGGTCTCCTCGGCGACGCGGCGCTCGGCCTCGACGACCTCGGCCGGGACGTCGTCCTTGGAGAGGTACTTCGGGGCGAAGGCGGCGATGTGCTGCGCGATGCCCTTGGCGACCTCGGCGTTCTCCTTGTCGAGCTCGACGAGGACACCGATCTGCGGGGGAAGGTCGGGCATCGTGCGGTGCATGTAGGCCGCGACGTAACCACCGGAGAACTGCGCGAAGCGGTCGAGGACGATCTTCTCGCCGAGGTTGGCGTTGGCCTCGTCGACGTACGCCTGGACGGTCTTGCCGGCCTCGATCTCGGACGCGAGCAGCGCCTCGATGTCGGCGGGGGACGTCTTGGCGACGTGCTCGGCCAGGGCCTTGGCGACGCTCTGGAACTTCTCGCCCTTGGCGACGAAGTCCGTCTCGCACTTCAGCTCGACGATGACACCGGAGGTGTTGTCGTCGGCGATCACGGAGACGACGGCGCCGTTCTCGGCGGAGCGGCCCTCGCGCTTGGCGACGCCCTTCTGGCCCTTGATGCGCAGCGCCTCGACGGCCTTGTCGACGTTGCCCTCGGACTCGTCGAGCGCCTTCTTGCAGTCCATCATGCCGGCGCCGGTGAGCTCGCGGAGCTTCTTGACGTCAGCGGCGGTGTAGTTCGCCATGATCTGTAAGTCTCTTTCGAAGTCTGGAAGATCTACGAAGATCTACGGGTGGACGGCGGGGGCCACGCGTGCCCCCGCCGTCGATCCGAACCCTGAGGGTCAGGCCTGCTCGGCGTCCGCGGCCGGAGCCTCGTCGGCCGGAGCGGCCTCGGCGGCGGGGGCCTCGGCCTCGGCCGGAGCCTCGGCGGCGGCCTCGGCCGGCTTCTCGGCGGCCTCGTCGGAGTCAGCCTTCTTCTCGCCGCCCTCGAGCAGGTCGCGCTCCCACTCGGCCAGCGGCTCGCCGGCGGCCTTCTCGCCCGGCTTCTGGTCGCCGGTCGCGGCGCCGGAGCGGGCGATGAGGCCCTCGGCGACGGCGTCGGCGATCACGCGGGTGAGCAGGGTGACGGAGCGGATCGCGTCGTCGTTGCCCGGGATCTTGTAGTCGACCTCGTCGGGGTCGCAGTTGGTGTCGAGGATCGCGACGACCGGGATGTGGAGCTTGCGCGCCTCACCGACGGCGATGTGCTCCTTCTTGGTGTCGACGATCCAGACGGCGCTCGGCACCTTCTGCATCTCGCGGATACCACCGAGGGTCTTCTCCAGCTTGGCCTTCTCGCGCGAGAGGACCAGGAGCTCCTTCTTGGTGAGACCCGAGGCCGCGACGTCCTCGAAGTCGATCGCCTCGAGCTCCTTCAGGCGCTGGAGGCGCTTGTAGACGGTCGAGAAGTTGGTGAGCATGCCGCCCAGCCAGCGCTGGTTGACGTAGGGCATGCCGACGCGGGTCGCCTGCTCGGCGATCGCCTCCTGCGCCTGCTTCTTGGTGCCGACGAACATGATGGAGCCGCCGTGGGCGACGGTCTCCTTGACGAACTCGTAGGCGCGGTCGATGTACGACAGCGACTGGAGCAGGTCGATGATGTAGATGCCGTTGCGCTCGGTGAAGATGAAGCGCTTCATCTTCGGGTTCCAGCGACGGGTCTGGTGACCGAAGTGGACGCCGCTCTCCAGCAGCTCCCGCATCGTGACGACGGCCATGGCCGTATCTCCTTGGTTCTCGGTTATGTCCTGACGCCCCGACGCGCCGTGCCACGAGTGGACCGAAGGGCGCTGCCACGACTTTTGAGGGTGGTGGCGGGGCGTGCGAAGTCGACCCGGTGGCCCGGGTCGCCAGAAGAAGTGTACGGGACCACGGCACCGCCGGGTGACGGCGCTGTCCACAACCGGCCGGTGGTCCACAGGCACGGTCCATGATCAGCGGGCCCGCGTGCGTCTGCGCCACATTCGGCGCATGCACTCCACCGTGATCGCCCTGGTCCTGTCCGTCCTGGCCGCCGTCCCCGGCGCGGCGCCACCCGCCGCGGCGGGATCCGCGGGGGCTGCGTCGGTGAGGGCGGCGTCCGTGGGGGCGGGGTCCGCGGGGGCGGGGTCCGCCGGGAAGCCGGCCGCGGGGGTCGGGGCGCCGGTCCCGGTGGCCGTCCCGGGGCCCGGGCCCGTGGCCGTGCGGCCGGTGGGCGTGTGGCCGGTGGGCCCGCCGCGTCCGGCGGTCGTGCGCGGCTGGGAGCCGCCCGCCTCGGCGTACGGTCCGGGCCACCGCGGCGTGGACCTGTCCGCCGCGCCGGGCACCGAGGTCCGCGCGGCGGCGGCCGGCCGGGTGTCGTTCGCGGGCCCGGTGGCGGGCCGCGGCGTCCTGTCGATCACGCTCACGGCCACGGGCGCCCCGCCGCTGCGCACCACCTACGAGCCGGTCCGGCCCCGGGTGCGTCCGGGCGCCGACGTCACGGCGGGGCAGGTGGTGGCCGTCGTGGCCCCGGGTGCGGGCGCCCACTGCGCGCCGGCGTGCCTCCACTGGGGCCTGCGCAGGGGCGACACGTACCTCGACCCCCTGTCGCTGCTGCCCACGGCGCTGCTGCGCCGCCCGCCCTCGCGCCTGCTGCCCCTCCACGAGCCGGGCTGACCGCCGCCGGGGCGGCGCCGTGCAGGGGGAAGGATGCGGCGGCTACGCGCCCCGTACGCCTCGCAGCGCCATCGAGACGGCCGTCTCGGCGATGGCGGCGGGGTCCTCGGCCGCGCCGAGCTCGATACGGCGCACCGCCGCGTCGACCACGCCCTGGAGCAGCATCGCGGCCAGCCGCGGCTGCTGCTGGCCGAGGTCCGCCAGGGCCTCGACGATGATGGCGACCAGTCCGCCGTGCGCCGCGCGGATCTTCTCCCTCGCCCCGTCGTCCAGTTCGCTGGCCGAGATCGCGACGACCGCCCGGTGGCGCCGGTCGCCGACGAGGTCGAGCTGGGTGCGGACGTACGCCTCGACCTTGCCCTCGGGGGTGTCAGCCCGCGCCATGGCGGCCTCCACCTCCGCCGCCCACACGGGGAAGTCGACCGCGCACAGCTCTTCGACGACGGCGGCGCGCGAGCGGAAGTACTCGTACACGGAGGACCGGGCCAGGCCGGTGCGCTCGGCGAGGGCGGGGAAGGTCAGCGCCTCCGTACCGCCTTCGGACAGCAGGGAACGCGCGGCGTCCAGCAGGGCGCCGCGCTGCATGGTCCGGTGCTCGGCCACGGAGGCCGCTCGAATCCTGGGCACGGCTCCACTTTACGGCCGCACCCCGTCCGTCAGCGCCCCACATCGGCCAGCTTGGCCCTCAGCTGGAGCACCGACTTGGTGTGGATCTGGCTGACACGGCTCTCGGTGACGCCCAGCACGTTGCCGATCTCGGCCAGCGTCAGCCCCTCGTAGTAGTAGAGGGTGACGACGGTCTTCTCCCGCTCCGGGAGCGTGTTGATGGCACGGGCCAGCAGCCGTCGCAGCTCACGGTCCTCGGCGACCTCGACGGGGTCGTCGGCGGCCGTGTCCTCCAGGGTGTCCATCAGGCTCAGCCGGTCGCCGCCCTCGCCGCCCACGTGCAGCAGCTCCTCCAGGGCCACCACGTTCGCGAGCGACAACTGGCTGAAAACAGCGTGCAGTTCCTCCAGGGCGATGCCCATCTCCGCGGCGACCTCGCCCTCCGAGGGAGTACGCCGCAGCTGGGCCTCCAGGGTGGCGTACGCGCGCTCCACGGCCCGCGCCTTCTGCCGCACGGACCGCGGGATCCAGTCCAGGGCCCGCAGTTCGTCGATCATCGCGCCGCGGATGCGGGTGATGGCGTACGTCTCGAACTTGATCGACCGCCCGATGTCGAACTTCTCGATCGCGTCGATGAGCCCGAAGACCCCGGACGACACGAAGTCCGCCTGTTCCACGTTGGACGGCAGCCCGACGCTCACCCGGCCCGCGACGTACTTCACCAGCGGCGAGTAGTGCAGGATCAGCTGCTCCCGCAGCCGCTCGTCACCCGTGTCCTTGTACGACTGCCACAACTCGTCGAGCGACGAGGGCGCGGACGGGCGGACGGTACCCCGGGCAGCGGGGGGCACCGCTGCGCGGTCGGACCCGGAGGTGTGCTGGGGCATGCGTCGCCTTGAGCCGTTCTGCTGGGTGCGAGAGGGGACGGGGGGAGGGGGCGGTATGCGGAGGCGGTAATTCTGGTGAGCGTAGCGTGACTGCGGTGTCGCAGTGAGCGAAGGTCCCTGGATGGTGACTCCACGAGTGCACGCCATCGGCCGCATCTTCGAATGGGACCCACCGGGCCGACCGCGGGCAGGTCGGCCCTCCGGGCGTCACCGAGGCGGCTGCGG
Organism: Streptomyces noursei; assembly: GCF_001646665.1. Lineage (GTDB taxonomy): Bacteria > Actinomycetota > Actinomycetes > Streptomycetales > Streptomycetaceae > Streptomyces > Streptomyces lavendulocolor. The sequence continues at coordinate 63,544 of NZ_LWBU01000249.1, forward strand.
AGGTCATCGGCAACACCTTTTCACCCGAATGCTGCGGGTCAAGCACCGCCTCGCCGGGCGTTCGGGCGACGTACCGCCTGGGCGGTCAACTGCCAGCCGTCGCCGAGGCGTTCGACGAATCCCAGGGCGTGCAGTTCGTACAGCCTGCCGAGCGCCTCGTCAACCGTGGTCGCCGCGTCACGCGCGATGTCACCCGCCGTGGCGGCCGTCCCGCGCGCGGGCAGCGCCTCCAGCACCCGTGCGCCGGCCGGGTCGAGGAGATCACGGGGCAGGACCGGCCCGCGCCGGGGCGGCGCGAGCTCGCCGATGTCCCCCACCAGCTCCGCGACCTCCGCGGCGTCGGTGACCAGCTCCGCCTCGCCGCGCAGCAGCTCGTGCACGCCCGCGGAGAGGCCGCTGGTCGCCGGGCCGGGGACGCCCATGGTGAACCGGCCCAGCCGCTGGGCGGCCCGGGCGGTCACCAGGGACCCGCTGCGGTACTCGGCCTCGACGACGACCGTGCCGCGGGTGAGGGCGGCGATCACGCGGTTGCGGAGGATGAACCGGCTGGGGGTGGGATGCGACCCGGGCGGCAACTCGCCCACCACCAGCCCCTGTTCGGCGATGCGCCCGATCAGCTCGGCATGGCCCCGGGGGTAGGCCCGGTCGACCCCGCAGGCCAGTACGGCCACGGTCGCCCCACCGGCGGCCAGCGCGCCCCGGTGGGCGGCGCCGTCGACGCCGAAGGCCGCGCCGGAGACGACGACCCAGCCGCGCTCGGCGAGCCCCGAGGCGAGGGTCGCCGCCATGTGCGCCCCGTAGGGCGTGCACGCCCGCGCGCCGACCACCGCCACCGAGCGCAGCGCCCAGCGGCGCAGGTCCGGCCGACCGCGTACCCACAGCCCCACGGGGCGGGCGTCACCGAGGTCGTCGAGCTGGCTCGGCCACTCGGGGTCGCCCGGCACCACGAAACGCCCGCCGCACGCCTCCACCGCCGCCAGGTCCCGCTCCGGATCGGCCCGCGCCGCCCGCGCCCGGAAGCCGTGGACGCGCTGCTCACCCGCACCGGTGAGCGGGTCGTGCTCGTACGACGCGGACGTCAGCCGCCGCAGCAGCCCCACGGCCCCCAGCTCTCGCAGCCACCGTCCTCCGTGTTCATCACCCGGTTCGACGACCCGCGTCAACGCCGCCCGCGCCCGTCGCTCCTCCTCGGTCACCCCGCCGGCCATGCCACTCCCCCGTCCCCCGTCCGACCGTCCTGCGTGTGCGCGACCCGCGTGCCCGCCGCTCGCGCCCCGGCGACGCGGTCCCCCGTTCGCCTCCGCGCGACCCGTCCCGCCGCGCCCGTCCGGCCCTCCCGCACTTCCGGGCGCCGTGCCCCGGGCCGGCCCCGCCGGGTCACGACCGCTCCCCCACCGGCATCGGCGCGCCCCGGGCGATCCCGGTGCGCAGCTCCAGCGCCAGGTGGACCTCGTCGGGGCCGGGGCGGTCGCGGCCCGCGAGGTCGGCCACCGTCCAGGCGACCCTCAGGACCCGGTCCAGCCCGCGCGCGGTGAGCAGGCCCCGCTCGATGTCCCGCTCGGCGGCGGCGAGGGCGCCGGGGGCGAGCTGCCAGCGGGTGCGCAGCTCGTGCCCGGGGACCTCGCAGTTGACGTTCCAGGGTGTGCCGTCCAGCCGGGCGGCCGCGCGCGCCCTGGCCTCCCGCACCCGCGCGGCGACCGTCCCGGTCGTCTCGCCGCGCCCGCCCTGGGCTAGCAGGTCGGCCCGGGTGACCGGTTCCACCTCGACGCGCAGGTCGACCCGGTCCAGCAGCGGCCCCGACAACCGCGCCTGGTACCGGCGGATCACCGATGCGGGGCACTCGCAGCCCGCTCCGTGCAGGGTGTGCCGCCCGCAGGGGCAGGGGTTGGCCGCCAGCACCATCAGGAACCGTGCCGGCAGCCGCACCACGCCGGCGCTGCGCGCCACCACCACATGGCCCGACTCCAGGGGCTGCCGCAGCGCGTCCAGCGCCTTGCCCGAGAACTCCGGCGCCTCGTCCATGAAGAGCACGCCACGATGGGCCAGGGAGACGGCGCCCGGTCTCGGCAGCCCGTTGCCGCCCCCGACCAGGGACTGCATCGTCGCCGAGTGGTGCGGCGCGCAGTACGGCGGCCGGTGGACCAGTGGCTGGCCCGGCGGCAGGAGGCCCGCCACGGAGTGCACCGCGGTCACCTCCAGCGCCTCCTGCCGGGTCAGCGGCGGCAGGACGCCCGGCAGCCGCTCGGCCAGCATGGTCTTGCCCGCGCCCGGCGGGCCGGACAGCAGCAGGTGGTGCCCGCCGGCCGCCGCGACCTCCAGGGCGACGCGCGCCGCCCGCTGCCCGGCGACGTCCGCCAGGTCGGGCCCGTCGGCCGGGTCGGGGGCGAGCCCGGTGCCCACACCGGCTCCGGGGACCGTCAGCCCGGCGAGCATCGCGTCGGGCCGCCCCGACCGGTCCGGCTCCTCCTCCGGGACCGGCTCGTCGGCGAGCACGGCGATCAGTTGCCGCAGGGTCCGGACCCCCAGGACGGAGACGCCCGGCACCAGCGCGGCCTCCCCGGCCGTCTGCTCGGGGACGACCACCTGCTCGTACCCGGCCTCCGCCGCGGCGAGCACCGCCGGAAGGACGCCCCGCACGGGCCGGACCCGCCCGTCCAGCCCCAGCTCGCCGATGAGGACCAGATCGGCGATGGTCCGGGGGTCGACGCGCTCGGCCGCTCCGAGCACCGCCGCCGCGACGGCCAGGTCGAACCCCGAACCGCCCTTCGGCACGGAGGCTGGGCTCAGCCCGACCGTCAGCTTCTTCTGCGGCCATTCGGCGTCCGAGTTGACGATCGCCGCCCGCACCCGGTCGCGGCTCTCGGTCAGGCTCTTGTCCGGCAGACCCACCAGCGTGAACGCCGCGACCCCCGGCTCCAGGTCCGCCTGGACCTCGACGACCACGCCCTCGACCCCGACCAGGGCGACCGAACACGTGCGGGCGAACCCCATCAGGCCACCCCCCGCACGTGCTCGACGACGGGCGCGCCCCGCCGGGGCAGCAGCACCCCGACCAGGTCGATGCGCAGCCCGCCCGGCGGCGGACCGCCGTGCCGCTCCAACCAGCAGGCGGCCAGGCGCCGCAACCGGTCGGCCTTGGCGGGCGTGACCGCCGCCATGGGGTGCTCGAAACCACCCTCTCTGCGGGTCTTGACCTCGCAGACCACCACCGTGTCGCCGTCACGGGCCACGATGTCGATCTCTCCGACCCGCCCGCACCGCCAGTTCCGGGCGAGCGTCGTCATCCCGGCGTCACCGAGCCGGCGGACCGCCAGCTCCTCGCCGTACCGCCCCAGGGCCCCCGTCGCGTTCATCGGCACCACCTCCGGCACCGACTGTGACGTGCCGGCGCCGAACGTGTGGATCTTGGTGGTGAACCGTGGACAACCGGCCCGGTGTGGACAACTCAGTCACCCGTCCCGGTGAAGATCACCCACACCGATGGAGAGGCATGGCCGCTCAGCTGCCCGGAAGCTCCAGGTCGCTCTTGTTGAGCTCCTCGATGTTCACGTCCTTGAAGGTCAGCACGCGGACCTGCTTGACGAACCGGGCCGGCCGGTACATGTCCCAGACCCAGGCGTCCGCCATGGAGACCTCGAAGAAGACCTCACCCTGTACCGAGTGGACCTGCATCTCGTAGTCGTTGGTGAGGTAGAAGCGGCGCTCGGTCTCGATCACGTATTTGAACAGACCGACGACGTCGCGGTACTCCCGGTAGAGCTTCAGCTCCATCTCGGTCTCGTACTTCTCGAGGTCCTCGGCGCTCATGGCATGTTCCCCTTCAGCCGTGCGTCACCCCATTGTGCGCCGGTCTCCCCGGCCCCCGGACGATCAGACGATCTCGGTGGCCAGGACCACCGGCGTACTCGGGGGTCCCTCGTCGAGCAGTGTGCGGAACAGCTCGGCGAGTCGTGTCGGGTACACCGTCTCACGGGCCGCCGACAGTTCGGCGGAGGTCCACCACCTCAGCCCCGCGACACTGCGGCTTTCGAGCTCCGTCAGCGCGCCGAGCGCCACCGTGGTACGGGTCGTGCGGGCCAGGTAGTACCACTCGTCCTGGTGCCAGCGGCGCCCCGCGAAGGGGAAGGAGCAGACCCGCCGCCAGATCACGGGGCCGAGCTCCACGTCCGTGAGGCCGGTTTCCTCGGCGAGCTCCCGCAGCGCGGCCTGCTCGCGGGTCTCGTCGCCCTCCACCCCGCCGCCGGGCGTGAACCACCAGGTGTCGGAGGGGTTGTCCGGCTCGTACCCGTGCAGCAGCAGGATCCGGTCCTGCGGGTCCAGCAGGACCACGCGGGCCACCCGGCGCAGGGGCGTCTCCTCAGGCACCGGCACCCGCCCCCGAGGGCACCCGCCGCCCGCGGGACAGGCCCCTGGCGACCGGCCCGTACGCCGCCCCGAACAGGATCAGCACGGCTCCGGCCACCACCGACCCGACCACCAGCTTCACCGGCCCCGGCTGCGACACGCCGCCGGGCAGGGCCGCGAAGCTCCGCGGCCGCTCCACCATCGCGCCCGGCGGCCACGCCACGGCGTCCAGGCGGGCCCGCACCGCGCTGCGCGGCACGGAGCCGTGACCGGGGTCCTGGAGGTGGACGCGGGAGTCCTGCGAGCTGCCGCGCTCGTCGCCGAGGAGGAAGAGCTGCCCGTCGGGCACCGACGCCGAGAACGTCGCCAGGGACGCGGGACCGGTGGAGCGCAGATACGGTTCTTCGACCGGCGTCCCGTTGATCGTGAGCCGGCCGCCGCTGTCGCAGCAGGCGACCTTGTCACCGCCCACGCCGACGACCCGCTTGACCATCGGGAGGTCGCCCCAGGTGGCGTCCTCGAAGACCACGACGTCTCCGCGCCGCACCTCGGCGCCGTCCACCCGCTGCGCCAGCACCCGGTCCCCGGCGGCGACGGTGGGGGACATCGAGTCGGTGGGCACGGTGTAGGGCTGGTACTGGATCGCCCCCCAGACGAACCCGCCCAGGAAGAGCACACAGCCGACGGCCACGGCCAGCCCCGACAGCGCGCTGCCGAGACGGCCGTGGCCGTCGTCCGTCGTGACGTTCTTGCCCATCCCAGCGCTCCCCACCTTCGGAGATCGACGACCTGGGACGGCACCCTACCCGCGGTTCCCTACCCGGCGGTATGCCCCGCGGGCGCCCGCCTGAGCAACCGCACGCCCCGCCCGCGCGCCCCGTGCCCGGCCCGGCACACCGGTCAGCCGGTACACCGGCCGGCCGGTCGCCCGCGTGCGTACGGTCAGCCGTCCCGCCGCTTGCGCCGCCACAGCACCACGGGGAGCGCGGCGGCGAGGCCCAGCGCCCCGGGACCGGCCATCTCCGCGACGGCCGTCGACACGGCCGCGGTCGACGCGGCCGCCGCGTTCAGCCCCGGCTGGTCGAAGGTGTCGGGCACCGGCAGGGTGGACCAGCGGGTCACCGGCCAGGCCACCACCACCGCGCGGCCGACGACCTGGTCGTTGGCGACCGTGCCGCTGCCGGGCAGCTCCTGGTGGTAGCGGGAGTCCAGCGAGTTCTGGCGGTTGTCGCCCATGACCCAGATACGGCCCTCGGGGACCTTGATCGGCCCGAACGGCTCGTCGTCGCACGGCGTGGAGCCGGGGTTGATGTACGAGGTCTCGTCCAGCGGCTTGCCGTTGACGACGACCTTGCCGCCCTTCTTGCAGCTGACCGTGTCGCCGCCGACCGCGATGACCCGCTTGATCAGGTCCTTCTCCTCGGCGGACGGCATGAGCCCGATGAAGCTCAGGAACTTCTGCACCACGTTGGGCTCCGGGGTCGGCTCGCCCTCCAGCCAGCCGCCCGGGTCGTGGAAGACGACGACCTCGCCGCGCTCCGGCTCGGAGCCGAACCAGGGGGTGAGCTTGTCGACCAGCACCCGGTCACCGCGCTGCAGGGTGTTCATCATCGAGTCCGAGGGGATCGAGAACGCCTGCACCAGGAAGGTCTTGATCAACAGCGCCAGGAGCAGGGCGATACCGATCAGCAGCGGCAGCTCCTTCCAGAAGGAACGCTGCTGCCGGGGCTCCCGGGGACCGTCGCCGTCGGCGTCCGAGGTCTCAGTCGGACCGGTCGCGGAGGGGGGCTCCTCGACGGGTCCGGAAGAGGACGACCGTCCGGCCTGCTCGGGCCGCTCCTCGGGCTCGTCGTGTCCGGATCGTGCGCCGACCGCCAAATCCCCCACATCCACTCCTCACTCCGTGCAACCGCCTGCCCCACAGCAGGGGCAGGCCCACCACTCCCATAACGAGCGGGAGTTCCGCAGGGGTCGGGAGCCCGGTCAATCCGTTCACATTCCGAGAGGACACACTATGCGACGCGCCGAGCGCGGTCGCGGTCCCCGTCCGCGAGTCCGGCACGGACGCGAAGGTGTCCGGTTCCTCCAGACTGCGCCAGTGGTCGAAGGGCCACGCGATGACGACCGCCCGTCCGACGACCTCCTCCTCCGAGACCGTCCCCTGGAACGCCTCGTTCAGGTGGAACCGCGAGTCCGCCGAGTTCGACCTGTGGTCCCCCAGGACGAAGATCCGGCCCTCGGGCACCTTCACCTCGAACGGGATGGTGGAGGGGACGTCGCCCGGGTTCAGGTACGGCTCGTCGAGAGGTACGCCGTTGACGGTGACCCTCTTGTCCGCGTCGCAGCACTTGACGGTGTCCCCGCCGACCGCGACGACCCGCTTGATCAGGTCCTGCTCGTCCTCGGACGGCAGCAGACCGATGAAGGTCAGCACCTGCTTGACCTGCTTGACGACGACCGGGTCGTCCTTCTTGGGCGTCTGCTCCTGCTGGAGCCAGCCGCCCGGGTCCTTGAAGACGACGACGTCGCCGCGCTGCGGCCGCGAACCGAACCAGGGGGTGAGCTTGTCGACCAGGACCCGGTCGTCGATCCGGATCGTCTGCTCCATGGAGCCGGACGGGATGACGAACGCCTGCACCAGGAAGGTCTTCAGGACGAGCGCGATGAGCAGCGCCACGGTGATGAGGAGGGGGATCTCCTTGACGGCCGAGCGGCGCCGGCGCCGTTTGACCTTGCGGGCGAGCTTGCGCCGCTCGGCGCGCCCGGGCAGGGGCCGGCCGCCGTCGGTGGGCCGGGTGCCGGTGGGCAGCCGGGTGTCGGCCCGGTGGCTGCCCTGCTTGCCGCGGTTACCCATGGCCCCCGCCCGTCGCCCCCGCCTCCGGTACGCCGCGGAAGGCGCCCGTCGGCCCCACCTCCGACCAGCGGCCGAACGGCCAGCCGATCCAGTCCGCCCGCCCGACCACGCGGTCCACGGGCACCATGCCGCCGCCCGGGGAGCCCAGGTGGTCGCGGGAGTCGCGGGAGTGGCTGCGGTGGTCGCCCATCACCCACAGGGTGCCCCGGGGCACGACGATGTCGAAGGGCACCTGGGAGGGGGCGTCACCGGGGTACAGGTAGCCCTCGGTCACGGGTACGCCGTTCACTTCGACCCTGCCCCCCTTGTCGCAGCACTTCACGCGGTCGCCTCCCACCCCCACGACGCGCTTCACGAAGTCGGTCTCGGCCGGCTCGGCGAGCCCGAGGGCCGCGGCCGCCCCGTGCAGCAGTCCGGCGAGCGGACCGCGCTCCGGCGCCTCCTGGACGAAGGAGCCGGTGCCGTCGAAGACGATCACGTCCCCGCGCCCGGGCCCGGAACCGAAACGGTACGCCAACTTGTTCACCAGCACCCGGTCACCGATCCGCAGCGTGGGCTCCATGGAGCCGCTGGGGATCTGGAAGGGCTGCAGTACGAAATGGCTGAGCAGCAGCAGGAAGACCGCGCAGGCGAGGCCGGTCAGGGCGAAGCGCCGCCGGAAAAGCACGGAGCGCGACCGCTCCTCCGTGCCGGAGGAACGGTCGCGCTCTGTGTGCTGTGCTTCGGTGTCCATCGGAGCCAGATGGTATCCGGCCCTCCTGTGACGCTCGGTGCGAAGCGGTGGCGCGACGGGCGTGAGCCTGAGCTCAGTTGTCGCGCTTCTCCTTGATCTTCGCGGCCTTGCCGCGCAGCTCGCGCAGGTAGTAGAGCTTGGCGCGACGGACGTCACCGCGGGTCACGAGCTCGATCTTCTCGAAGATCGGGCTGTGCACCGGGAAGGTGCGCTCGACGCCGACGGAGAAGGAGACCTTGCGGACGGTGAACGTCTCGCTGACGCCCGCGCCCTGGCGGCGGATGACGACGCCCTTGAACTGCTGGATACGCGAGCGGTTGCCCTCGATGACGCGAACGTGGACGTTCACGGTGTCACCGGGACGGAACGCCGGGACGTCGGTCCGCAGGGACGCGGAGTTGACGGCGTCGAGCACGTGAGCCATGTGTGTCTGCTTCCTCGCTGATGCCACAGGTCATCAACGGAACATCGAAAGGGTATGAGGGTGCCGGTCGCGTCGGACGGGCGTCGTGTCCCCCTGTGGCAGGGGCGCACGCCGGACGGACGGCAGCGGCCTATTCTTCCACGTCCTGCGGCCTGCGCCAAAATCGGCCACCGGGCTCCGGGGCCCAGCCCAGCAGGGAGAGGGTTTCCCGGTCCTTCTTGTCGAACGCCGACGCCTCGCAGCGCTCGATCAGATCGGGCCGGTTGGTCGCGGTGCGCCGGAGCGCCTCGTCCCGCCGCCAGCGGGCGATCTTCCCGTGGTGGCCGCTGAGGAGCACGTCGGGGATGCCCCGGCCGCGCCACTCGGGCGGCTTGGTGTAGACGGGGCCTTCCAGCAGGTTGGCCATCGCGCCGGGGGCGAAGGAGTCGTCCCGGTGGGACTCGGCGTTGCCGAGGACGCCGGGCAGCAGCCGCGCCACGGCCTCGGTGACGACCAGGACGGCCGCTTCCCCGCCAGCGAGGACGTAGTCGCCGATGGACACCTCGTACACCGGTATCCGGGTGGCGTACTCGTCCGTCACCCGGCGGTCGATGCCCTCGTACCGGGCGGGGGTGAAGATCAGCCATGGGCGCAGGGAGAGCTCGACGGCGAGTTCCTGGGTGAAGGGCCGTCCGCTGGGGGTGGGGACGACCAGCGCCGGTCCGTGCGCGCCGGTCTCGTAGCCGGAGGCGAGGACGTCGTCCAGGGCCTCGCCCCAGGGCTCGGTCTTCATGACCATGCCGGGGCCGCCGCCGTAGGGGGTGTCGTCGACCGTGTTGTGCCGGTCGTGGGTCCACCCGCGCAGGTCGTGCACATGGACGTCGAGGCGGCCGCGCGCGCGTGCCTTGCCGACGAGGGAGACGTTCAGCGGTTCCAGGTACTCGGGGAAGATCGTGACGACGTCGAGCCGCATCAGCCCTCGTCCTCCGCGTCCCGGGAGGAGGCGATCTCGGCGCGGTCGTCGATGAGCCCCGGGGGCGGGGTGATGACGGCCCGCTGGGCGTCGAGGTCGATGTCGGCGACGATCTCCTCGACGAACGGGATCATGACCTCGCTGCCGTCCGGCCGCTCCACCACGAACAGGTCCTGGGATGGCAGGTGGGAGATCTCGGTGATCCGGCCGACCTCGGTGCCGTCGGCGAGGACGACGTCCAGGTCCATCAGCTGGTGGTCGTAGTACTCGTCGGGCTCCTCCGGACGCTCGTCCGGGTCGACGTCGGCGATGAGGAGGGTGTTGCGCAGCGCCTCGGCGGCGTTGCGGTCCCGTACGCCCTCGAAGCGCAGCAGCAGCCGGCCGCTGTGGACCCGGCCGGTCTCGATGGTCAGCGGCCCGGCGGAGGCCGGGTCGGTGGCCAGTACGGCACCGGGCGCGAGCCGCAGTTCGGGCTCGTCGGTACGCACCTCGACGGTGACCTCGCCCTTGATGCCGTGGGCGCGGCCAATCCGTGCGACTACTAGCTGCACTACCTCTCCTTACACGGGGAACGACGACGGGCCGGGGCGGGCCCGAAGCCCTCCCCGGCCCGCGCCGGCGCTTTCACGCAAAAACTGCCAACTTGATCAGCGGACCTGGTCCGCGTCGACGAGGTCGACACGGATGCCACGGCCGCCGATGGCGCCCACGACGGTGCGCAGGGCGCGAGCGGTGCGGCCGTTGCGACCGATCACCTTGCCGAGGTCGTCGGGGTGGACCCGGACCTCCAGCACGCGCCCCCGGCGCAGGTTGCGCGAGGCGACCTGCACGTCGTCGGGGTTGTCGACGATGCCCTTCACGAGGTGCTCGAGAGCCTCCTCGAGCATGCTCAGGCCTCGGTCGACTCGGTGGACGCGGCCTCGGCCTCGTCCGCCTTCTTGTCGGCCTTCTTCGCCTTCGGGGTGATGGCCTCACCCTTCGCGTCGTCGCCCTCGAGCGCCTTGGCGAAGGCGTCGAAGGAGGCGCGCTTGTCTTCCTTGGTCGCCGGGGCGAGCAGCGGCTTCTCGGGGGCCGGGAGGCCCTTCACCTTCTGCCAGTCGCCGGTGAGCTTCAGGATCGCGAGGACCGGCTCGGTCGGCTGGGCGCCGACGGACAGCCAGTACTGCGCACGCTCCGAGTCGACCTCGATGCGCGACGGGTTCTGCACCGGGTGGTACAGGCCGATCTCCTCGATGGCCCGGCCGTCACGGCGGGTACGGGAGTCGGCGACGACGATGCGGTAGTGAGGCGAACGGATCTTGCCCAGACGCTTCAGCTTGATCTTGACTGCCACGGGTGTGGTGTCTCCTGGTCTTGACGTGGTTGGGCACAACGGGATGCCGCGTGGGGTTGCGGTACTCGAGTGCCCGATGGACGCGTCAGCCGGAGGAGAGAGGGGTCCTGTTCGACTGTCGAGTACAGCTGACCATTGTGCCACATCACGCGGGGTCAGCTCGCCGCGCCCACGGCTTCCGGAATCCGGAAGGGCTTCCCGCAGCCGCCGCACACGATGGGCGCCTGCGCGAGGACCGAGGGCACGACGCGGACGTTGCGACCGCAGTCGCACACGGCCTTGACCCGCACGCCGCCGCCGGAGGAGCCGTGCCGGGCGGCCGGCCCGCGGAAGGAGCGCTTGGTGTCGGCGGCCGTGGCGACCGTGTGCGCCTTGAGGGCGCGCTGCAGCCGCTCGATGGTCGGTCGGTAGCGGCGCTTGGCCTCGGGGCTGAGCGTGACCAGGGAGAAACCGCTGCTGGGATGCGGCTCCTCGGAGTGGTCCAGGCCCATCTCCTCGGCGATCGCCAGGAATCTGCGGTTGTGGTAGCGACCGGCACGCGAGGTGTCCCGGACGCCCCGCGCGGCGGCGATGCCGTGGACTGCCTCGTGGAGCAGTCGTTCGAAGGAGAGCTCGGCGCCACACGCGGACGACGACTCTCCGATCAGGGATTCGGGCGCGGCAAGATCGGGCAGCTCGGGGTGGTGCCGCTGAATGTCGGCCCACGCCTGTGCCAGCTCTGCGGCGAGAACAGGTGGTGTCGTGCTCACGTCGTGACAACGAGCCGGAGTGCCCCCGGGTTCCATTCCGGGGCATCCCAAATAATTTGCACGTACCAGTCAGTTGCCCCTGATGCGCCGTGACGAGGGCCAGTGCGCTGATCTGCGGAGAAGCCGCTCAGCTGCCGACAAGGTGGTACGTAGCGGCGCGTACGCCCCGGCGCGCGGCGGTGCCTGTGCGCCGGTCGCCGGCCCGGGCACGGGGGCGCGCGGAGCGCGGGGCCCGCCGGTGCCGCAGCCGACAGTACCGGGACGGCGCCCGGAGCGCGGCACCGCCCCGGTGCTCGCACCGGCTCGGCCGGTCAAGCGCAGGCCAGGAGGGGTGGCGACCATCCGGCCCGCCTTCTGGCATGGCGGGAATCACCGACCGACTCCACTATGGGAGGTGGTTCGCGCCGCTCTCGGGGGCGCACGACCGGGGCACGCAAGCATTGCGCCCCGACCCCTGGACTTGGGGGCGGATGCGGAGTTCCCTGGCTACGGGGAGTGCGAGCGCACGCACACGGGGGCTGTCAATCAGGGCACAGACGCACAGAAGGACTCTCGGCGGATTGGGGCGCTTTCGATGACACCTATGCTCGTCCAGCACCACCCCCACCCGGCCTCGGCCCCTCCGGCATCGGATGCGCCCGGCCGTGCCCGCGACTGGGCGGAGATCCAGGAACGGATGCTGGTTCCGCTCTACGAAGCGGTCTACGAGCATCTGGAGGTAGGTACCGGTACGCGGCTGCTCGGTCTCGGATGCGGCTCCGGCCTCGCCCTGCTGATGGCCGCCGCGCGCGGCGCGCAGGTCACGGGCGTCGACACGGACCACGCGCGCGTGGACCTGGCCCGCAAGCGGCTGCTCCCCGAGTCGGGCGGGCAGGACCACCCCCGGTGCGGCGAGACGAAGCTGCTGTACGGCGGGCCCGCCGAGGCCGCGGACCCCACCCGTCCGGCGTACAACCTCATCACGGCCTTCCAGCCGATCGGCTGCACCGAGGGTGACTCCGACGGGCTGGCGCCCGCCCTCGCGGCGGCCGTGCGGCTGGCGGAGCGGGGCAGCGCGGTGGTGCTGGCCGGCTGGGGCCCGCCCGAGCGGTGCGCCACCTCGGCGGTGCTCCGCGTGGCGGGCAGGCTGACCGAACGGCTGCGCACGGGCGCGACCTGGCGACCCGCCCTCCGCGACGACCTGGAGGAGGTCGCCGCGCGGGCCGGGCTGAGGCCGGACGGCTCCGGCCGGGTGGCCTGCCCGTTCGGGTACGCGGACATGGACAGCGCCGTGCGCGGGCTGTTCTCGACCGGCCTGTTCGACCCGGCGGTGGCCGCCTCGGACCAGGCGACGGTGGAGAAGGAGGTCGCCGAGGCCCTGCACCCGCACGTGCGCCACGACGGCACGGTGTGGATGCCCAACGTGTTCCGCTACCTGGTCGCCAGGACGCCGTGACGGCCACGGCCGTTCACTCCTTGGCGAGACGGGTGATCCCGGCGGCCCGGTAGGCCGCCTCCTCCTCCAGCGTCTCGTTCTCCAGGAGCGCCGCCGCCAGGGCGTCCAGCCTGGGGCGGTGCTCCTCCAGTTGCCGGCAGGCGCTCTCGTAGCACTCGTCCACGATGCGGCGCATCTCGTGGGCGACCGCGTCCAGCGTCGCGGGCGCCGCCGACAGGCCGTACGCCTGCTGGGCGTCGCCGGGGATGGCGCTGAGCCGGCCCACCCGCTCGCTCATGCCCCAGCGGCCCGCCATGCCGCGCGCGATGTTGGTGACCTGCTCCAGGTCGCTCTCCGAGCCGGTGGTGATGACGCCGAAGACGACGTGCTCGGCCGCCATGCCGCCGAGCGCCCCGATGATCCGGCCGCGCAGGTACTCCTCCGTGTACGCGTACTTGTCGGCGTCCGGCGTGGAGAGGGTGACGCCGAGGGCCCGCCCGCGGGGGACGATGGTGATCTTGCGGACCGGGTCGGCACCGGGCTGGAGCATGCCGAGCAGCGCGTGGCCGCTCTCGTGGTAGGCGGTGCGGCGCCGCTCCTCCAGGGGCATGACCAGGGCGCGTTCGGCGCCGAGCTGGACCTTCTCCAGCGCGTCGGAGAAGTCCGAACGGGTGACCTGGTGCTGCGCCCGCTTGACCGCGAGGAGGGCGGCCTCGTTGGCGAGGTTGGCCAGCTCGGCGCCGGTCATGCCCGGTGTGGTGCGGGCGACCTGGGTGAGGTCCACGTCGCCGGCGAGCGGGATGTCGCGGGTGTGGATGCGCAGGATGGCCTCGCGGCCGCCCCGGTCGGGCGGGCTGACGTGGACGATCCGGTCGAAGCGGCCGGGCCGGGTCAGCGCCGGGTCCAGGACGTCCGCGCGGTTGGTGGCCGCGATGACGATGACGCCCTCGGAGCCGGAGAAGCCGTCCATCTCGGTGAGGATCTGGTTCAGCGTCTGTTCGCGCTCGTCGTGCCCGCCCACCGCGGCGCCGCCGCCCCGGGCGCGGCCGATGGTGTCGATCTCGTCGATGAAGATGATCGCCGGGGCGACCTTGCGCGCCTCGTTGAACAGTTCCCGTACCCGGGAGGCACCCACGCCCACGATCATCTCGATGAACTCGGAGGCCGAGGCGGAGAAGAACGGTACGCCCGCCTCGCCCGCCACCGCCCGGGCGAGCAGCGTCTTGCCGGTGCCGGGGGGCCCGGCCAGCAGCACGCCGCGCGGCATCTTGGCGCCCATCCTGCGGTACGCCTGCGGGTTCCGCAGGAAGTCGACAACGTCGTTGAGTTCGCCCTCCACCTCGTCGATGCCGGCGACGTCGGCGAAGGTGGTGCGGCGGCCCACCTCCAGTTCGACCGGTTTGGGCGGGGCCTTGCGGCCGAGCATGCCGCCGGCCCCGAAGCCGCCACCGCCCCTCATGCGCCGGGCGACGACGACCCACAGCACGACGAGCAGCAGGATCGGCGCCAGCGAGTACAGCAGGTTGGCGAGGACGCTCGGCTTCTCGACGACCGGCTCGGCGGTCACGGTGACCTTCTGCTTCGTCAGCTGGGCCCACAGGTCGTCGTCGGCGAAGGCGGGCCGCTGCGTGGTGAAGCGTTCCTTGTTGTCCTTGAGCTCGCCCTCGATGGCGTCGCCCTTGGAATAGATCCTGGCGACGTTCCCGTCCGAGACCTGCCGGCTGAACTCGGTGTACGAGAGGTTCCGCTCGTCTCCCTCGCCGAAGAAGGAGAGGGCCAGATTGGTGATGCCGAAGACGGCCAGCGCGGCGAGGAGCAGCCAGACCCAGCCGGGCGTCCTGCGGCGCGGCGGGGTCGGGGGCGGTGCGCCCTCGGAGCGCCAGGGTTGGTCGGTGCGGTCGCGCGGAGGTACGGAATTGGCCACGCGCCCATGATGCGAGAGCCGGACGTACACGGCATGACGGACACGTCCGGTGGCGGGCGGTGAAACCGGTACACGCGAAAGGGCGCCCACCGACCGGTGGACGCCCCTCACGACATGACCGCTGATCAGCCCATGAACTTCTTGAACTCGTCCGGGAGCTCGAAGTCCTGGCCCGGCTGCCCGGCCGGGAGCCCGAAGGCGCCGCCCTGCTGGGCCTGCTCGCGGCGGGCGGCCGCGGCCTGCTCCTCGGCCTTCCGCTTCATCGGGTTGCCGCTCTTGCGCTTGCCCTTGGCCTGCTTCTGCTGCTTCTTCTGCCGGCCCGGGCCGCCGCCCATGCCGGGGATCCCCGGCATGCCCGGCATGCCGCCGCCCTGGGCCATGCGGGACATCATCTTGCGGGCCTCGAAGAACCGCTCGACCAGCGACTTGACCGCGCTGACCTCGACACCGGAACCGCGGGCGATACGCGCCCGGCGGGAGCCGTTGATGATCGTCGGGTCCTGGCGCTCGCCCGGCGTCATCGACTTGATGATCGCGGCCGTACGGTCCACGTCACGCTCGTCGATGTTGTTGATCTGCTCCTTCATCTGCGCCATGCCCGGCAGCATGCCGAGCAGCTTGGAGATGGAGCCCATCTTCCTGACCTGCTCCATCTGGGCCAGGAAGTCGTCGAGGGTGAAGTCCTTGCCCTTGCTGCTCGCCAGCTTGGAGGCCATCTTGGCGGCCTCTTCCTGGCTGAAGGTCTGCTCGGCCTTCTCGATCAGCGAGAGCATGTCGCCCATGCCGAGGATGCGGGACGCCATGCGGTCCGGGTGGAACGCGTCGAAGTCGTCCAGCTTCTCGCCGTTGGAGGCGAACATGATCTGGCGGCCGGTGACGTGCGCGATCGACAGGGCGGCACCACCACGGGCGTCACCGTCGAGCTTGGACAGCACGACGCCGTCGAAGCCGACGCCGTCCCGGAAGGCCTCGGCGGTGTTGACCGCGTCCTGACCGATCATGGCGTCGACGACGAACAGGACCTCGTCGGGGCTGACGGCGTCGCGGATGTCCGCGGCCTGCTGCATCAGCTCCTGGTCGATGCCCAGGCGGCCGGCGGTGTCGACGATGACGATGTCGTACTGCTTGGTGCGCGCGTACTCGATGGAGTCCTTGGCGACCTGGACCGGGTCCCCGACGCCGTTGCCCGGCTCGGGCGCGTAGACGCCGACGCCGGCGCGGTCGGCGACGACCGAGAGCTGGTTGACGGCGTTGGGGCGCTGGAGGTCGCAGGCGACGAGCAGCGGGGAGTGGCCCTGCCCCTTCAGCCACAGGCCGAGCTTTCCGGCGAGGGTCGTCTTACCGGCACCCTGGAGACCGGCGAGCATGATCACGGTCGGCGCGGTCTTGGCGAACCGCAGACGGCGGGTCTCGCCGCCGAGGATGCCGATCAGCTCCTCGTTGACGATCTTGATGACCTGCTGGGCGGGGTTCAGGGCCTGGGAGACCTCGGCTCCGAGCGCCCGCTCCTTGACCTGCTTGATGAAGGCCCGCACGACGGGCAGCGCCACGTCGGCTTCCAGCAGTGCGATACGGATCTCGCGGGCGGTGGCGTCGATGTCCGCCTCGGACAGGCGCCCCTTGCCCCGGAGGTTCTTGAATGTCGCTGCAAGGCGGTCGGAGAGGGTATCGAACACGGTGGTCGCGGATCCTCGGGTGTCGTGGGGATCCCCCCCGTCCGGACGGTGCCGGGAACCAGGGGGAAGGCGGACAGGTCGTCCCCAGGGTATCCGCCTCACGCGGTGGAGCATCAGCCCCGCCCGGAAGCGGCTTTGCACCTACCGGTTGCGGAGGTCGTCCTCCAGGGCCCGGGCCACCCCGGCGGCCTCCCCCGCCGGGAGCGGTGCGCCCTTGGCGTCGGTGACGTAGAAGGCGTCCACCGCGTTGGCGCCGAGTGTGGAGACGTGGGCGCTGCGGACGCGGACGGCGGCCGTTTCCAGGGCGTGGCCGATGCGGTGGAGCAGGCCGGGCGCGTCGTGGGCGCGGACCTCGATGACCGTGGCCAGGGAGGAGCCGGCCGCCGCGACCGTGACGCGCGGCGGCGGGGGCGTGCCGCGCCGGCGGCGCGGGTAGGCGGCCTCGCGCTCGGCGAGCCGGGCGGTGATGTCCAGGGAGCCGTCGAGGGCGCGGACCAGGTCGGCGCGGAGCCGGGTGGCCTGCGGGAGGGACCCGTACTCGGCCGCCACGCGCCAGTTCAGGACGAGGACGGCGGCGGGGCCGAGCTCGGTCGGCAGGTCGATGGCGCGCAGGTCCGCCGAGCGGACGGTGAGCCGGTGCAGGGCGAGCACCCCGGCGACCGCGGGGAGGACCCCCGGCTGGTCGGGCAGCGCGATGAGCAGCTCGACGCCGACCGGTTCGGGTTCGGTGCTCTCCGTGGGGTGCTCGGCGTGCAGGGTGAGGACCGGTTCGCCGGTGCGGAGTGCCTCGACCGCGAGGCGCTCCTCCTCGGCGCCGGGCGCGGCGGGCTCGGGGGCCGGCGGGGCGTTGCCGGCGAGGACGGCGGCGACCCGATCGACGAGGTCGGCGACGAGCGAGGCGCGCCAGGAGGACCAGGCGGCGGGGCCGGTGGCCAGGGCGTCGGCCTCGGTGAGGGCGTGCAGGAGCTCCAGGGTCGCGGGTGAGCCGACGGCGGTCGCGACGGACCGGATGGTGGCCGGGTCGTCCAGGTCCCGGCGGGTCGCGGTCTCCACGAGGAGGAGGTGGTGGCGTACGAGGGCGGCCAGGACGCCCGCGTCGGCCTTGTCGAAGCCGATCCGGCCGGCGACGTCGCGGGCGATGGTCTCCCCCGCCACCGAGTGGTCGCCGGGCCAGCCCTTGCCGATGTCGTGCAGGAGGGCGGCGACCAGCAGCAGGTCGGGGCGGCCGACGCGGCGGGTGAGCGCGGAGGCCCGTACGGCGGTCTCGACCAGGTGGCGGTCGACGGTCCAGGTGTGGACGGGGTTGCGCTGCGGGCGGCAGCGGACGCGCTCCCAGTCGGGGAGGAGGCGGGTGATGAGGCCCTCGGCCTCCAGCGCCTCCCAGACGGGCACGGTCGGCTCGCCGGCGCCGAGCAGGGTGACGAGCTGCTCGCGGGCGTCGGCGGGCCACGGCTCGGGCAGCGGCCTGGTGGTGGCGGCCAGGTGGCGCACGGCGTGCAGCGAGAGCGGCAGGGCGGACTCGGCGGCGGCCGCGGCGGCCCGCAGCGGCAGCACGGGGTCGCGTTCGGGGCGGGCGGTGCGGGCGAGGACGACCTCGCCGTCCATCTCGACGACGCCCTCGGCCAGCGGGGTGCGCTCGACGGGCGGTTTGCCGCCCAGCATCTTGCGCAGCCGGGGGCGGACGGAGCGGGCGCGCAGGACGCGGTTCACCTCGCGCCAGGTGACGTCACCGGCGTACGAGATGGTGCGGGCCGCCTCGTAGACCTGGCGGAGCAGGGCGTCGGCGTCGAGCAGGCCCAGGGCCTCGGCCACCTGGTCCTGTTCCTGGAGGGCGAGGCGGTCGGTGGCCCGGCCGGTGACGAGGTGGAGGGCGTCGCGGGTGTCGAGCAGGGTGCGGCGCGCCTCGGCGAGCCCCTCGCGCGGGGCGTCGGCGAGCCACGAGGCGGCGACCGCCCGCAGCGCGGTGGCGTCCCGCAGCCCGCCGCGTGCCTCCTTGAGGTCGGGTTCGAGGAGGAACCGGAGCTCCCCCTGGCGTTCGGCGCGCTCCCGGCACAGCTCGTCGAGCTCGGGGAGCCGCTTGGGGGCCTGGTTGCGCCAGTCGGCCAGGACGGCCGTGCGCAGCCCGCTGACCAGTGCCTGGTCGCCGGCGAGGTGGCGGGCGTCCAGCAGGCCGAGCTGCACCTTGAGGTCGTCGGCGGCGGTCCTGCGGGCCTCCGCGGGGGTGCGTACGGAGTGGTCCAGGGCGAGGCCCAGGTCCCAGACGGGGTACCAGACGCGGTCGGCGAGCGCCGCGACGGCGGCGGAGTCGACGGTTCCGTCGTGGAGGAGGAGCAGGTCGAGGTCGCTGCGCGGGGACAGCTCGCCGCGCCCGTAGCCGCCGACGGCGACGAGGGCGGTGCCGCGGGGCGGGGCGGCCGACGCGTGCAGGGCCGCCAGCCACGTGTCGGTGAGCCGCGCGAGGGCGGCACGGCGCGGCGGCCCGGGCTGCGCCTCCTGGTGCAGGAGGTGCAGCCGGGCCGCCGCGTAGCCGCTGGGTCCCGAGTCTTCGCCGGTCACTTCGGTACTCGTCACCCGTGGGCTCCTTACAGTGCGTCGGGTCCGCGCTCGCCGGTGCGGACGCGTACGGCGGTCTCGACGGGGACGCTCCACACCTTCCCGTCACCGATCTTGCCGGTCCGGGCCGCCTTCACCACCACGTCGATGAGCTGTTCGGCGTCACCGTCCTCGACCAGCACCTCGATGCGGATCTTCGGGACGAGGTCGACGGTGTACTCGGCGCCCCGGTAGACCTCGGTGTGGCCGCGCTGCCGTCCGTAGCCGCTGGCCTCGGTGACGGTCAGGCCCTGGACCCCGAAGGCCTGGAGGGCCTCCTTGATCTCGTCGAGCCGGTGCGGCTTGACGACCGCGGTGATGAGCTTCATGCGTCCACCTTCTTGTTCTGCTGCTGGCCTGCTGCCACAGTCTCCGTCCCCGCCGGCACCGCCTTGCGCGACCCGGCACCGCCGCCGGCGCCGCTGAAGTCGTACGCCGTCTCGGCGTGCTCGACCTGGTCGATGCCCCGGACCTCGTCGTCCTCGCTGACCCGCATGCCCATCACCTTGTCGATGACGAAGGCGAGCAGGGCGGAGACGACCAGGGAGTAGGCGAGGACCGCGAAGACACCGGTGGCCTGCTTGCCGAGCTGCTCCAGGCCGCCGCCGTAGAAGAGGCCCTTGGCGTCGGACTGGACACCGCCGGTGGCGAAGAAGCCGACCAGCAGGGAGCCGACCACACCGCCGACCAGGTGGACGCCGATGACGTCCAGGGAGTCGTCGTAGCCGAACTTGTACTTCAGGCCGACGGCCATGGCGCACAGCAGACCGGCGATGGCGCCGATGGCGATCGCGCCGAGCGGGGAGCAGGAGCCGCCGGCCGGGGTGATGGCGACCAGGCCCGCGACGGCGCCGGACGCGGCACCGAGGGTGGTGAAGGCGCCGTGGCGGATCTTCTCGTAGGCGAGCCAGGCGAGCATGGCGGCGGCGGTGGCGACCTGGGTGTTGACGAACATCACCGCGCCGACGCCGTCGTCGTTGCCGAGCCACGAGCCGGCGTTGAAGCCGAACCAGCCGAACCAGAGCAGGCCCGCGCCGAGCATGACCAGCGGGAGGCTGTGCGGGCGCATCGGGTCCTTCTTGAAGCCGACGCGCTTGCCGATGACCAGGATCACGCCCAGGGCGGCCGCACCGGCGTTGATGTGGACGGCGGTGCCGCCGGCGAAGTCGATGACGCCCATCTCGAAGAGCCAGCCGCCGGAGCCCCACACCCAGTGGGCGACGGGGAAGTAGACGACGGTGACCCACAGGGCGATGAACAGCGCCCAGGCGGTGAACTTCACGCGGTCGGCGAGGGCGCCGCTGATCAGGGCGGGCGTGATGATCGCGAACATCAGCTGGAAGACGGCGAAGACGTACACCGGGATGGTGTAGCCGTCCCACAGTTCGGTGATCCCGATACCGCTGAGGCCGACGTAGTCGGACGACCATCCGACGACGGAGCCCGAGTCGGTGCCGAAGGCGATGCTGAAGCCGTAGAGCACCCAGAGGATCGTGACGATCCCGAGGCTGATGAAGCTCATCATCAGCATGTTGAGGGTGGACTTGACGCGGACCATGCCTCCGTAGAAGAAGGCGAGGGCCGGTGTCATCAGCATCACCAGGGCGGAACAGATGAGCATGAACCCGGTGTTGGCGGCAGACAGCGTGGGTGTGTCTGCGGCAAGGGTCGTGATGCCTGGGGGCATCGGCGTCTCCTCGTCTCGGTACGGCCTGTGCGGGGCTGAGCCGGGCTTGCGCGGCTTGAGGGGTGGCCGGTTATGAGCCAGAGATTCGCGCAGCGCGGTTTCGGTCGATGCCGCACGATGTTTCGCCGCAGTGACGAAGAGGGCCCGTGTGTTACGTCACCATGAACCGCCGGGTCACGGGAATGTAACGGCGCCGTCGGTCGCGCACGAGAAGGGACCGGCCGCGACGGTCACCCTGTTGACCTGGCAATGGGGGAGCCGAGTCGGGCTGTACGGGGTGACTGTCGCGGCCGGAGTCTGGTGTCGTGGCCGGTCAGACCGCTTCGGCGGTCTCGGGAAGCTGGGCGGTGAGGATGTCGGTGAGCCGGACGACCTCGGGGACGTCGCCGAAGTCGCGGGCCGCGGTGTCGACGGTCTTGCGCAGCCGGGTGTTCACCCGCTCGGAGCGGATCCTCCGGGCGACGCCGAGGGCGGACTCGGCCAGCTTGGTGGCCTCCTCGGGCTCCCGCTTGAGCAGGTGCACGGTGGCCATGCCGACCAGGTTGAGCGCGTACGAACGCTGGTGGTCCGCGTCGTCGGAGAACAGCTCCACGGCCCG
Organism: Streptomyces noursei; assembly: GCF_001646665.1. GTDB lineage: Bacteria > Actinomycetota > Actinomycetes > Streptomycetales > Streptomycetaceae > Streptomyces > Streptomyces lavendulocolor. The sequence goes on from NZ_LWBU01000249.1 coordinate 84,824, forward strand.
CCGCATCACGGGTTCGGCGAGCGAGGCGTAGGTGGGGCTGCGGCCGGCCACGTAGGCGAGGTCGCGATAGGAGTGGGCGTTCTCCCCGTTCAGCTCGGCCTCGGAGAAGAAGCCGATCCAGTCGGGCTCGGGCTCGCCGTCGAGGCCCACGTCGGCGAAGGTGTCCTCGGCCATGCGCACGGCGCGCTTGCACTTGCTGGGCTGGCCCATGTTCGCGTACGCCCGGGCCTCCATCGCATACAGCATGGCCTGCGTGCGCGCGGTCGCGCAGTCGCGGCTGCCGTACTGGGCGAGGTGGATCAGCTCCAGGGCGTCGTCGGGCCGGCCGAGGTGGATCATCTGGCGGCTCATGGAGGAGAGGATGTACGAGCCCAGCGGCTTGTCGCCGGCCTCCTTGGCGGCGTGCAGGGCCAGTACGAAGTACTTCTGCGCGGTGGGCTGGAGGCCCACGTCGTAACTCATCCAGCCGGCCAGCTCGGCCAGTTCCGCGGCGCACTTGAACAGGCGTTTCGCGGTCGCGGCCGGCTGGGGCTCCTGGAGCAGGTCGGTGACCTCGTGAAGTTGGCCGACAACCGCCTTGCGGCGCAGCCCGCCGCCGCACTGGGCGTCCCACTGGCGGAACATCACGGTGGTGGACTCCAGGAGGTCCAGCTCCGCGCGGGAGAGGCGGGTGGAGCGGCGCACGGCGGCCGGTTCCGCGCGGCCCGGCTCGGCGGCCGGGGTGGGGACGAGCCAGCGCTGCATCGGCTCGATGAGCGCGGGTCCGGCGGCCAGGGCGAGCGACGTGCCGAGGAACCCGCGCCTGGCCAGCATCAGGTCGCTGCGGGAGAAGTCGCTGAGCAGGGAGACGGTCTGGGGGCCCGCCCAGGGGAGGTCCACCCCGGACACCGAGGGTGACTGGTGCGCGGTGCGCAGGCCGAGGTCCTCGACGGCGACGACACTGCCGAAGCGCTCGGAGAACAGCTCGGAGAGGATCCTCGGGATGGGCTCGCGCGGCTGCTCGCCGTCGAGCCAGCGCCGTACGCGCGAGGTGTCGGTGCTGACGTGGTGCGCGCCCATCTGGCGCGCCCGTCGGTTCACCTGACGCGCGAGCTCGCCCTTCGACCAGCCGCTGCGCACGAACCAGGAGCTCAGCTGCTCGTTCGGGCGCTTCCCGGCATTCGTACCGTCTGCGCCACTGCCGCCCACAGGAAGGCCCCCATCCGCCGAATCGCTCTTGCCCGAACCCGTATCAGCATGCCGTCGTCCACGGCCGCCCGTCCGGAGGTTGCCCCCTTCGAACGAGGAACCGGGTTGCCTCCGGCATACCCGTCTACGAAGGCACTACCCCCGGGGTTCGTGCACCGAAAGTAATCCTACGATCACCCGTCCGGCGAGCCCGTCGCCGTAAACGCCACCATTCGCCACCCCTTCGAATGAACTCCCCCGCGGCCAGGCGCGATTCACTTGACACTACGACGATCGGGAGTCGGCGGACCGGAGCGCGACCAGGCGTGCGCGACGGGACGCACCACCCGGCGCACCACCACGCGCCACCCATCGGAGCAGCGGTGGCGACGGAGCGTCACCGGCACACTCCGGGTCGTAACCACCGGCGAGTTCCACCGTTGGAGGGGACATGGGCTTCACGATCGGCGGCACCCGCATCCTGTCCGGTTCGCGGCGGCGCGGCGCCCGCGCCACGGAGTGCACCGTGGTGGCGGAGTACACCGGCCTGTGGGGCTGGGACGTGGTCCCCGGCGCCCGGGCCGCGTCCGGCCGCTGCTCCTGCGGCGACCCGGCGTGCCCGGCACCGGGCGCGCACCCGCTGGACTTCGCCGGCGAGGTGCCGGCGGGCTCGACGCTCGACGCGGTCGCCGGCGTGTGGTCGCAGTTCCCGGGGGCGGCCCTGCTGCTCCCGGTGGGCCGCACCTTCGACGTGCTGGAGGTCGCGGAGACGGCCGGCCGGCGGGCGCTGGTCCGGCTGGAGCGGATGGGCATCCCGCTCGGCCCGGTGTGCGCCACCCCGACGGGCCGGGCGCAGTTCTTCGTGGCTCCCGGGGCGGCGGCCGAACTGCCGCAGCTGCTGTACCGGATGGGCTGGGACGACGCCGACCTGGACCTGCGGTGCCTGGGGCCGGGCGCCCACATCACCGCTCCCCCGTCGGACCACGCGGGCCTGGGGCCGTGCCGCTGGCTCCGCCCGCCGTCCCTGGACGCGGGCTCCCCGCCCCAGGCCCGGCTGCTGCTGGGCACGCTGGCGTACATCTGCCACCGGTCGGGGATGTGAGCCGGGCGGCCCGGACACGACACGACCGGGGCGGCCCCTCCACGCGGGAGGGGCCGCCCCGGTCGGTGTTCCGGTGCCGGACGCCGCGGGGTCAGTCCCCGATCAGGGCGTCGACGAAGGCCTCCGGCTCGAAGGGCGCCAGGTCGTCCGGGCCCTCCCCCAGACCGATCAGCTTCACCGGGACGCCCAGCTCGCGCTGGACCGCCACGACGATGCCGCCCTTGGCGGTGCCGTCCAGCTTGGTGAGCACGATGCCGGTGATGTCGACGACCTCGGCGAAGACCCGCGCCTGGACGAGACCGTTCTGGCCGGTCGTGGCGTCCAGGACGAGGAGGATCTCGTCCAGCGGGCCGTGCTTCTCCACGACCCGCTTGACCTTGCCCAGCTCGTCCATCAGACCGGTCTTGGTGTGCAGCCGGCCCGCCGTGTCGATGAGGACCACGTCGGCGCCCTCGGCGATACCTTCCTTCACCGCGTCGTAGGCGACCGACGCCGGGTCGCCCGCCTCCGGTCCGCGCACGGTACGGGCGCCGACCCGCTCGCCCCAGGTCTGGAGCTGGTCCGCGGCCGCCGCGCGGAAGGTGTCCGCCGCGCCGAGCACGACCGACTTGCCGTCGGCGACCAGCACGCGCGCCAGCTTGCCGGTGGTGGTGGTCTTGCCGGTGCCGTTGACGCCGACGACCATGACGATGCCCGGGGTGTCGAGGTCGCTCTCGGTGTGGACCGTGCGGTCCAGATCGGTGCCGACCAGGGTCAGCAGCTCCTCGCGCAGCAGGCCGCGCAGCTCCTCCGGGGTGCGGGTGCCGAGGACGCGCACCCGCTCGCGCAGCCGCTCCACCAGCTCCTGGGTCGGCATGACGCCGACGTCCGCGGTGAGGAGGGTCTCCTCGATCTCCTCCCAGGTGTCCTCGTCGAGGTGCTCCCGGGACAGCAGGGTCAGCAGCCCCTTGCCGAGGCTGTTCTGCGACCGGGCGAGCCGGGCGCGCAGCCGGACCAGCCGGCCGGCGGTCGGCTCCGGGATCTCGATCTCGGGTGCGGGCGGGGCCGCGACGAGCGGGTCCTCGACGGCGGCGGGGGCCTCCAGGGCCTCTTCGGCCGTCGGGAGGTCCACCTCCTCGATGGTGCGGCGCGGTTCGTCCCGCGGTGTCTCCGCCTCCTCGCCGACGTGCGGCTCGGTGGGCGGAGCAGTGATGGTCGGTGTGCTCGGCGGCGCCTGGGGCGGCGGCAGCTGCTTCTTCTTGCGGCTGCTGACCACGAGGCCGCTGATCGCGCCGACCGCGACCAGAGCGATGACTACAGCAAGGATGAGGATTTCCATAACCCGTCCAGTATCGGCCACGACCGCCCGGGCGAGCGGTCTCGGAGCGTGCACCGGGACCCGAGGCCCCTGTTCGGACCTCTTCGGGGCGCCGTGGAGAGCCGCGGTCCGGAGCCCGTTCCCGGCGCCGAGTGCATCGGTCACGTCCGGGAGCTGTTACCCAACTGGACCGCGGCGAACATCGGTGCGCTGCCGCTCACCGCGGATCGGCGCCCACGGCGTGTGTCGTCCCGCGGCGGCGCGGTGGGGGCGGACACGGAGCTGCCCCGGCTCACGCGCTGAGCCGGGGCAGTCCTCGTACAGAGGAGAGGGGCAGCGGGGATTAGCCCATCTCCTCCAACGCCTTGCCCTTGGTCTCCTTGACGTACCTGAGCACGAAGGGGATGGAGAGCACGGCGAAGACCGTGTAGATGATGTACGTCCCGGAGAGGTTCCAGTCCGCCAGGGACGGGAAACTCGCGGTGATGGCCCAGTTGGCGATCCACTGCGCGGAGGCGGCGACGCCGAGGGCGGCGGCGCGGATCCGGTTGGGGAACATCTCGCCGAGGAAGACCCAGACCACCACGCCCCAGGAGAGGGCGAAGAAGAGCACGAAGAGGTGGGCGGCGACCAGGGCGACGACACCCTGGGTCTCGGGGAGCTTGCCGTCGACGAGGTCGGCGGAGAAGGCCCAGGCCTCGAAGGCGAGGGCGATCGCCATACCGGCGGAGCCGACGAGGGCGAGCGGCCGGCGGCCGACCCGGTCCACCAGGATCATCGCGATCACGGTGCCGATGATGTTGATGATCGACGTGGTGAACGAGTAGAAGAACGAGCTCGACGGGTTGATGCCGACCGACTGCCAGAGCGTCGAGGAGTAGTAGAACGCGACGTTGATGCCGACGAGCTGCTGGAAGACGGACAGGCCGATGCCCACCCAGACGATCGGCAGGAAGCCGAAGCGGCTGCCGAGCAGGTCGCGGAAGGTCGACTTGTGCTCGCGGCGCATGGCGTTCTCGATCTCCACGACGCGCGCGTCCAGGTCGACGCCCTTGCCCTCGACCTCGGAGAGGACCTCCTTGGCCTTGTCCTTGCGGCCGACGGAGATGAGGAAGCGGGGGGACTCGGGGATCGCGAAGGAGAGCAGACCGTAGAGGACGGCCGGGATCACCATGACGCCGAGCATCCACTGCCAGGCCTCGAGGCCACCGATCTCGCCGCGCTGGTCGCCGTCGGCCATGTTGAGGATGGCCCAGTTCACCAGCTGGGAGACGGCGATGCCCACGACGATGGCGGCCTGCTGGAAGGAGCCGAGCCGGCCGCGGTAGGCGGCGGGCGCCACCTCGGCGATGTAGGCGGGGCCGATCACCGAGGCCATGCCGATGGCGAAGCCGCCGACGACGCGCCACATGGCGAGGTCCCAGAGGGCGAACGGCAGCGCGGAGCCGACGGCGCTGACGGTGAAGAGGACGGCGGCGATCTGCATGCAGCGGATGCGGCCGATACGGTCGGCGATGCGGCCGGCGGTCGCGGCACCGATGGCGCAGCCGATCAGCGCGATGGCGATCACCTGGGCGAGCGTGCCGGAGCCGATGTCGTACCGGTCGCGGATGGCCTCGACGGCGCCGTTGATGACGGAGCTGTCGTAGCCGAAGAGGAATCCGCCCATCGCGGCGGCGGCCGTGATGAAGATGACATGGCCGAGGTGGTCGGGATGGGCCTCTCGGGCCCCCGACGCCGGCGGCTTCGCTGTGCTGGTCACGTGAACTCCTGGTACCCGGCGCCGTCGCCGGGCATGGGGGGCGAGCCCTTCCAGTGGCGCACAACTTCACGCCGCCCACCACTTGAAGGTAAAAGCAACGTTGCAGAGACTATGCCTTCAAGTTTCGAAGTCAAGAGTCTTCCGTCTGTGAATCTGAGCGCACGGCGTGTCGACTTGCGTTCAGGTATTGAAGCGATTGGGCTTCAGGGCAGCCCTGCTCAGCGGAGGCGCTGACTGATGACCTTGGAGACGCCGTCACCCTGCATGGACACGCCGTAGAGCGCGTCGGCGACCTCCATCGTCCGCTTCTGGTGCGTGATCACGATCAGCTGGGAACTCTCCTGGAGCTCCTGCATGATCCGGATCAGCCGCTGGAGGTTGGTGTCGTCCAGCGCGGCCTCGACCTCGTCCATCACGTAGAACGGGCTCGGCCGTGCCTTGAAGATCGACACCAGCATGGCGACGGCCGTCAGCGACCGCTCCCCGCCGGACAGCAGCGAGAGCCGCTTGACCTTCTTGCCCGGCGGACGGGCCTCGACGTCCACACCCGTGGTGAGCATGTTGTCGGGGTCGGTCAGGACGAGCCGCCCCTCGCCACCCGGGAAGAGCCGGGAGAAGACTCCCTCGAACTCCCGGGCCGTGTCGCGGTACGCCTCCGTGAAGACCTGCTCGACGCGTTCGTCCACCTCCTTCACCACCTGAAGCAGGTCGGCCCGCGTCTTCTTCAGGTCCTCGAGCTGCTCGGAGAGGAACTGGTGGCGCTCCTCCAGCGCCGCGAACTCCTCCAGCGCCAGCGGATTCACCTTCCCGAGCTGTTGGTACGCCCGTTCGGCCGACTTCAGGCGTTTCTCCTGTTCGGCGCGGACGAAACGTCTCGGCTGGTTGCGCGGGTGCTCCGGGTCCTCCGGCAGCTCCTCGCCCTCGGCGGGCAGCGACGGCGGGACCGGCTGCTCGGGCCCGTACTCCGCCACCAGGACCGCCGGCTCCACGCCCAGCTCCTCCAGCGCCCGGGTCTCCAGCTGCTCGATGCGCAGCCGCTTCTCGGCGCCCAGCACCTCGCCCCGGTGGACGGAGTCGGTCAGCTTGTCCAGTTCGGCCTTCAGCTCCCTGCCCCGGGCGCGGGCCTCCGCCAGGTCGTGCTCGCGGGCCGCCTTCGCGGTCTCGGCGGCGGTCCGCTCGGCATCCGCCCGCACCAGGGACACCTCGACGTGCGCCAGGAGCTGCCGGGCGCCGGAGGCCACGGCAGCGGCGACCTCCGCCTCCCGGCGCAGCCGGGCGCGGCGCTGCTCGGCACGCGCGCGTGCCTCCCGCTCGGCCCGGGCGGCCCGGTCGAGGCCGTCGGCGCGGCCGGCGAGTCCCTTGACCCGCTCCTCGTGGGTACGGACCTGGAGGCGGGCCTCCATCTCGGTCTGCCGCGCGTTGGCGCCGTCGGCCGCGAGCCGGTCCCGCACCGAGGTGTCGGGCTCCTCGTCGCCCCCGTCCCCGGAGGAGGCCGCCTCCTCGGCGACGGCGAGCCGCTCGGCCAGCTCCTCGGCCTCCTCGGTGGCCCGCTCCAGCGCCTCCTGGGCACGCGCGGCGGCCGCCGCGGTCCGCTCCGCCTCGCCCGTGGCGCCGCGCGCCTGTCCGGCGAGCCGCCCGAGCGCCTGCGCGACGGACGACTTCTCCCGGTCGGCCGCCCGGCGGCGGTCGGCCAGCTCCTCGACGCGCGCGGCCGCGGCACGGCGCCGCTCGGTGGCCTCCGTCTGCGCGGCGGCCAGCTCCTCGCACCGCACGGCCAGCCCGGCCAGCTCGGCCGCGGCCTCGTCGACCGACGCCTGCACCTCCAGGAGGCTGGGCGCCCCGGCGGACCCGCCCTGGGCGAAGTACGCCCCGAGGACGTCGCCCTCGGCGGTGACGGCGACCAGCCCGGGCCGGGCGTACACCAGGTCCTCGGCGTCCTCCAGGGTCGGGACGACCACGACGTCGCGCAGCAGCCGGCGTACGGCGGGCATCAGTTCCGCGGGCCCGCGCACCAGGTCGGCCGCGTACGTACGGCCCTCCTCCCGTACGCCGTGCCCCTGCCCGGCCGGGACCGGTGACCCGCCCGCCGGCGCGTCCGGCGCCCGGCCCGCCGACCGGTCCGCCGGGCCCTCCGATCCTTCCGGGAGCCGGTCCGGGAGCCCGTCCGGCGCCCCGCCCAGCAGCAGGGCCGCCCGCCCCGCGTCCTGCTTGCGCAGGCGCCGGATCGCCTCGGCGGCCGACGCCGGGTCCCGCACCGCGACCGCGTCGGCGGCGGCGCCGAGCGCGGCGGCGACCGGCACCTCGTACCCGGGCGTCACCGCGAGCAGTTCGGCGGCGGGGCCCAGCAGGCCGGCGAGGCGGTCGGCGGCGCCGAGCAGCGCGCCGGTCCCGTCCTTGCGGCGCAGCCCCATGGCCAGCGCCTCGTGGCGCGCGGCCACGGCGGCCCGCCTCCGCTCCGCCGCGGTGGCCTCGTCGCGGGCGGCGGACAGGGCGGCCTCGGCACCGGCCAGTTCCCGCTTGGCCTCCTCGTGCAGCTCGGCGAGCTCCGCGTCGCCGGCGTCCAGCCCGTCGACCTCCGCCTTGAGCGCCTCGTACTCCTCCTGTGCGGCGACCGCCCGTTCCCGGGCCTCGTCGCGGGCGGCGGCGAGCCGGTCGATCTCGGCGCGGGCGGCGGCGGCGCGGGAGCGGGCGGCGCCCACCTGTCCGCTCAGCCGGGCCAGCCCCTCGCGCCGGTCGGCGATCGCCCGCGCCACGTCCTTCAGACGGCGCTCCTCCAGCGCCAGGTCCCGCTCCAGCTCGGCGCGGTGGGCGACCGTGTCCTCCAGCGCCCGCTGGGCGGCCTCCAGCGCGGCCTCCAGCTCCGCCTCCTGCTCGCGGATGCGGGCCGCCTCGCGCTCGAGGTCCTCCGGGTCGCGGCCGCGCCGCTCCTCCACCGGCGGGGCGGTGGCGCTCTTCACCCGCGCGTCGGCCAGCGAGACGGTGCCGCGCACCCGCTCGGCCAGCTGCGACAGCTCGTACCAGGTCTGCTGGGCGCGCTGGAGCCGGGGCGCGAGGCGCCGCACCTCGTCCTCCAGCTCCGCCTCCCGCCCGAGCGCCGCCTTGAGGTCGGCCTCGGCCCGCTCCTTGCGCTCCTTGAGCGCGGCCTCGTCGGCGATCTCGGTCCTCAGAGCCTCCTGGAGGCGTACGAGGTCGTCGGCGAGCAGCCGCAGCCGGGCGTCGCGCAGGTCGGCCTGGATGACGGCGGCCCGCCGCGCCACCGCGGCCTGCCGCCCGAGCGGCTTGAGCTGGCGGCGCAGCTCCTGGTTGAGGTCCTGGACGCGGGCGAGGTTGGCCTGCATCGCGTCGAGCTTCCGCAGCGCCTTCTCCTTGCGCTTGCGGTGCTTGAGGACGCCGGCGGCCTCCTCGATGAACGCCCGGCGTCCCATCGGGTCGGCGTGGAGCACGGAGTCGAGCTGGCCCTGTCCGACGATGACGTGCATCTCGCGGCCGATGCCGGAGTCGCTGAGGAGGTCCTGGATGTCCAGGAGCCGGCAGGTGTCGCCGTTGATCTGGTACTCGCTGCTGCCGCCCCGGAACATGATCCGCGTGATGGTGACTTCGGCGTAGTCGATCGGGAGGGCGCCGTCGGAGTTGTCGATCGTGAGGGAGACCTCGGCGCGGCCGAGCGGGGGCCGCCCGGTCGTCCCGGCGAAGATGACGTCCTCCATCTTGCCGCCGCGCAGCGACTTGGCCCCCTGTTCACCCATGACCCATGAGAGCGCGTCCACCACATTGGACTTGCCCGACCCGTTCGGTCCCACCACGCACGTGATTCCCGGTTCGAACCGGAGGGTGGTGGCGGAGGCGAACGACTTGAAACCACGCAGGGTAAGGGCCTTGAGGTGCACGCCCCCGGACTCTACCTGCCGCTTCTCGTTTGACCCATGAATGCGCAGGGCAGATCAGTCGGTAAGGATCAGCGGGGTTCGGACGAACACCGGATGACGGTGAGGGGACGGAAAAGAAAGAAGGGACGCCGAAGCGTCCCTTGCATATCTCGCGAGAGTGTTTCTCACCCTGCCCGATACCGGAGGTGCTGGCACGGGCCTTGCCGACGGGGGCTGGGATCAGGTGAGCGCAGGCTCCGCCTTGGGTACGTCGATGTCGATGCCGTCGAGCAGCTCGCTGTGAGCGGCGGCCGCGTTCAGCGCGTCGTTCTCGGACTGAATCCGTACGAGCTCGGACTCGAGGTCCTGGACGCGCTGCTGCAGCCGTCGCATCTCGGCGAGAAGTCGCGGGTCGGAACCGCCGACATAACCGAGAAGCGCCTTTGCCATGACTTTTGGTCCTCCACACTGAGTGACCGACCGAAGCGGTTGGGTCGTGAGGGATTTCGCACCCGCGGTGTCCGGCGGTGCTTGGTGCCGCTGCGGTTCTCACCGCCAAACAGCCAAGGTGCGCGGGGCTTCCAGAGTCTCACCAAAAAGTTTGACGGTCAACACGATCACGCCCCGCATCAAGGGACGACCGGGGGCGCGCGGCCGCGAACCGGGCGGCGGGGCCTCTCACAGCGGTGTCCAGGGGCGTTCGGGACGACCATCCGGACCCTCGCGGAGCCTTTGGATCATCCGTATGCGCGCAGCCTGGCACGCCGAGCGATTCTTGGCAACCACCAGGTCGTTCCTGCCCCGCGCAGGTGCCCGCGGCAGCTTCGCAGGGGGCCGGGCGGCGGGCGCGGGCCGGCGCGGGCGGGGCGATCGGGCGGGATCATCAGCGGATCGCGAAGCCGTCGTAACCGCCGCGCGGGGCACCCCATATCTCCGTGACTCCGTCGACGCGTCCGGGTGTGTCGCCGGAGTGGAGCCACTCCAGCAACCGGTGGCAATTCTCACTCGGACCCTCGGCCACGACCTGCACCCTGCCGTCCTCCAGATTGAGGGCGAAGCCGGTGAGGTCTCCGATCTCCAGAGCATTCGCCCTGGTGAACCAGCGGAAGCCCACTCCCTGTACTCGGCCGCGTACCCAGGCGGTGAGCCGTGCGTCGTCGTTCATGGCTGCACGCTAACCGGCCAATTGCACTCGCGGCACTTCTCCCCCACGCGTCATGGCGTACAGTCCCGACGAAATGAGCCTCACCCGTTCGGGCGAGTGACCGAATGAAGCGGACGTACCGGCCGGCCACAGCGGCCGGGCGTCGGAGCAGGAAGGCACAGGAGATGGGACGCCACCGGAAGAAGCGGGCCGTGGTGCCCGTACGCACCGGGCTGCTCGGCGCTTCCGCCGCCATGGCGGTGGGCGCCGTCGCCGTGACCTCCGGTCTGCTGCCCGGTGGCGACACCTTCACCATCGGCGGCAGCGGCTCGGGCGAGCGCGTGCGTGCGGGGGGTGCCCCCGAGCTGACCACGCAGGGCGGCGCCAGTGCCACGCCCGAACGGCCCTCCACCGCCGCGAGCCGGAGCGCCGAGCGGACCCAGATCCCGTCCACGGCCCCGACGCCCTCGTCGACGCCGTCCAAGCCGTCGTCCCCGGCCCCGCCGAAGCGGACGAAGACCGCGGCTCCCCAGAAGACCGCCGAGACCACGGCCCCCGCGCGCACGGCGACACCGAAGCCCGCGCCCGAGCGGACCGTCGAGCGGCCCCGGGTCCCCTCCGTACCGTCGGCCGTCCCGTCCTCGCCCGCTGCCGCCGCCGACACCGGCCGGGAGGCGGCGGCCGAGGCCGCGGTGCTCACCCTGGTCAACGCGGAGCGCGCCAAGGTCGGCTGCAGCCCGGTGCAGGCCTCCCGCGGCCTGTCGGCACTGGCCGGGGCGTACAGCCGGGACATGGCCGAGCGCGGCTTCTTCTCGCACACCGACCCCGACGGTGCGTCGCCGTGGGACCGCGCCGCCAAGGCGGGCGTGGAAGGCCTCGCGGCGGAGAACATCGCCCGCGGCCAGGCGGACGCCCAGGCCGTGATGGAGTCCTGGATGAACAGCGACGGCCACCGCGCCAACATCCTCAACTGCGACTACACGCGGCTCGGCGTCGGAGTGCACTTCGCCGAGGGCGGCCCCTACTGGACCCAGAACTTCGGCTTCTGAGACAAGCGGGTCGGAGCAGCCACCGGTGCGCCGGATCTGCTCCTGCCACCGGTCGAGTCCCGGAGCGCGGGGGACTCCCATCCCGCCTGCCATCGACCCAGGCGGAGCCGAGCAGTCGGGCGCCCAACCCTAATCGGCTTTTTTCTCGCGCTCCCGGCGCTTCCACGCTCTCCGGATGAGCAAGCAGGTCGCAATGGCGATCAGGGTCATCCCCATGAGGATCAAGAATGCCCCGATGACGATCAGGACCGTCCCGATAAGGATCAAGATCGTCCCGATGATGAGAAGGAAGATCGCGAGGACGATCACGGTTGCCTCCTGTCCCCCCTCCCGGCTCTGGCTCCGTCACGTATCCCATGCAACCACTTCCGGATGAAACCGCGCGGTGTACCGCCCGGCGATGCCCGTCCGTTGAGGTCCGGCCTGTCGGACCAGGTCCTAGCACCGGGAAGTCAGTGACCGTCGAGCGCCTTCCCGGGCCTTCACGGGGCCGTGAAAGGGTGCTCGGCGGCGACCGACGCCGACAACCGTTGACGGCTCAGCCGCAGGGGCGCCGGGGTCCCGGCTACGGCGCGGTGCGGGGCGGGACGGTGCGCGTGGGGGTCCTGCGCGTGGGGGCGGTGGCCGGCGCGGTGCGCGGCGGGCGCTGGCAGCGCGGGCAGAAGTAGCTGGACCGGTTCATCCAGGGGCGGCGGCGCATCGGCGTGCCGCAGCGCCGGCACGGCTCGCCCTCGCGGCCGTACGCGTCCAGGGAGCGGTCGAAGTACCCGGACTCGCCGTTGACGTTGACGTACAGGCTGTCGAAGCTGGTGCCGCCGACCGCGAGCGCGGCCGTCATGACGTCCCGTACGTGGCCGAGCAGCTCGGCCGAGCGGGGGCGGGTGAGCGTCGCGGTGGGGCGGTCGTAGTGCAGGCGGGCGCGCCACAGCGCCTCGTCCGCGTAGATGTTGCCGACGCCGCTGATGAGCGACTGGTCGAGCAGGGCCCGCTTCACGGTGGTGCGGCGCAGGCGCAGCGCCGTGTGGAAGGCGGCCTCGTCGAAAGCGGGGTCCAGGGGGTCCCGGGCGATGTGCGCGATGGGCAGGGGCAGCCCGTCGGGGGTGTTCTCGTGCAGGGAGAGCCCGCCGAAGGTGCGCTGGTCGACGAAGCGCAGCTCGGTGCCGAGCCCGTCGTCGAAGCGGATGCGGATCCGCAGGTGCCGTTCGTCCGCCGCGTCCTGCGGCTGTACGAGCAGCTGCCCGCTCATGCCCAGGTGCCCGAGGACGGACGCCTCGGTGTCCTCCAGCGGCAGCCACAGATACTTCCCGCGCCGCCGCGCGACGCCGAAGCGGTGGCCCCGCAGCCGGCCGGCGAAGTCGTCGCCGCCCGCGAGGTGGCGCCGTACGGCACGCGGGTGGAGGACCTGGACGTCGGAGACGGTCCGGCCGCTGACCCAGCGCTCCAGGCCGCGCCGGACGACTTCGACCTCGGGCAGCTCGGGCACGGCGCTCCTTCGCGTTCGGGCGGGGTCATGGGGAAACCCCGCCGCACGGGTGTGTGCGGCGGGGCAGGAACGAACAGCTCAGGCCGTGGCCTGCGGCGCTTCGGAGACCGAAGAGGTGTCGGCGGCCTCTCCGGTGCCAGTGCCGGTGCCGGTGCCGGTTCCGTCACCGTCGGGCGTGCCCGCGACGGGCTCGGCGCCGACGACCACGCCGGCTTCGGCCGCGGCCTTCGCCGCCGCCTCCCGCTCGTCGGCGGCGGCCCGGATGGCGCGCCAGGCGGACTCCGCCGCCTGCTGCTCCGCTTCCTTCTTGCTGCGGCCGGTGCCGGTGCCGTACGAGACACCACCGACGCGGGCAGCAGCAGTGAAGGTCTTCTCGTGGTCCGGTCCGGTCTCGGTGACCAGGTACTCCGGAACGCCGAGGCCCTCGGCCGCGGTCAGCTCCTGGAGACTGGTCTTCCAGTCCAGGCCGGCGCCGAGGTTCGAGGACTTCTCGATCAGCGGGTCGAAGAGCCGGTGCACCAGCTCGGACGCCGCTTCGAGGCCCTGGTCGAGATAGACCGCGCCGATCACCGCTTCGAGGGTGTCGGCGAGGATGGAAGCCTTGTCCCGGCCCCCGGTGCCTTCCTCGCCCCGGCCCAGCCGGATGAAGGAGCCCAGGTCGAGGCCGCGGCCGACCTCCGCCAGCGCACGCGAGTTGACCACCGCGGCCCGCAGTTTGGCCAGTTGGCCTTCCGGCAGGTCGGGGTGGGTGCGGTACAGCGTGTCCGTGACCACCAGGCCGAGCACGGAGTCCCCGAGGAACTCCAGGCGCTCGTTGGTGGGCAGGCCGCCGTTCTCGTACGCGTACGAACGGTGGGTCAGCGCACGCACCAGAAGGGCGGACTCGAGGTGGTACCCGAGCCGCCCTTCCAACAGCGTGTGGGACGAGGCCGTGTTCTCCGCCTGCTTCTTGGCGTCATCCGCCGTTTTGTGGCTAGACACGGTGCCTCTCACCAGCCCGCTCAGACCGAGAGGACCTGGCGCTTGTTGTACGTGCCGCAGCTGGGGCACGCGATGTGCTGCAGCTTCGGCTCCTGGCAACGCTCGCACGAAACCAGGGTGGGGACCGCAGCCTTCCACTGCGACCGGCGGTGGCGCGTGTTGCTGCGCGACATCTTCCGCTTCGGAACAGCCACGGCTACTTCTCCTGCTTCTCGTCGACGCCCGCTTCGGCGCCGCTCATGTTGTCCTTCTCGCCGGTCCCGAGTGAATCGGCGAGTCCCTGCAGTGCCGCCCAACGGATGTCGACGGCGTCATGGTGGTGGTCCGGGTTCTCGTTCAGGTTGGCGCCGCACTCGGCGCACAACCCGGCACAGTCCTCCCGGCACACCGGCTGCATCGGCAGTGCGAGCACCACCGCATCACGCAGCACGGGCTCGAGGTCGAACATGCCGTCCTCGAGGGGGGTGATGTCCTCGTCGTCCTCGGCATCGTCGTCCGCGGCCGCCGTACGGTGGCCCCGGTCGTCGGTGTCGGGGTACGAGAACATCTCCTGGAAGTCCGCCGCGACATCCTGGCGCAGCGGCTCCAGACACCTTACGCACTCCCCCTCGGCCGACGCACGGGCGGTGCCTGTGACAAGCACCCCTTCCATGACCGACTCCAGGCGGAGGGTGAGCTCGACGGGCGAGCCCTGGGGTACGCCGATGACTCCGTCGATGCCGAGGTCCGCGGGGGCCTCGACCGTGCGGGAGATCCGCTGGAGGGCACCGGGACGCCGGCCCAGCTCGTGCGTGTCGAACACGAGGGGGTTGCGGTGGTCGAGGCGCGTACTCAGGGTTCTTCCTGCTTTCGGATCGTCTGGGGGGCGGCCCGGCGTCGGAGCCGACGCGGGCACGCGGGATCGCGGACGTACTCGCGACCGAAGAGCCAGGATACTGGACGCTTCGCTCACAGCCCAATCCGGGCCGGTCAGTGGCCCTGGCCGTGGTTCTGGCCGTGGCCCTGCTCGTACTGCCGGAGCTGGTCCAGGTCGATCATGCTGGTGTCGAAGAAGCTGGTCTCGTCGAGCGCGGCCGCCTGCTGGGGCTGCGCCGGCTGCGCCTGCGCCTCGTAGGGCGCGGGGTAGGCCGCGGGGGCGGCGCCGGCGTGCGCCTCGGGGTAGGGCTGCTGGGCGTAGCCCTGGCCCTGGTCGTAGCCCTGGTAGGCGTACGGGTCGGGCTGGTAGGCGTACGCGTCCTGGGGCTGCTGGTAGGCGTACGGGTCGGGCTGCTGGGGCGGGAGGTGCGCGGCGGCGGGCTGCACGGGCTCCTGGGCGGCCCGCCGGCCCGGGTCGGGGTCGGCCAGCTCGGCGAGGCCCGCCAGGTAGTCGGCGTCGCTGGTGTGCCGGCGGCCGTCGGCGGCGGCGTCCTGGGCTGCCATGTGGGCGCCGAGGTCGTCGGTGGCGATCCGTCCGTGCAGCTTCTGCCGGCCGCGGCCGACCGCCTCCAGGGTCTTGGTGAGCACCGCCTCGAAGGCGCTGATCTTGGCGTCGACGTACTCGTCGGCCCGCCGGATCAGGGTCTGGGGGTCGGCGCTGTACTCGGGGGCGTCCTCGTCGGCGTACCCCTGGTCGTCGACGCCGGGGCCCCGGCCGAGGAGCTTCTCGCGGCCGCGGTCGACGGAGCCGATGGTCTTGGTGAGGACGACCTCGAAGTTGGCGAGCTTGGAGTCGACGTAGTCGTCGGCCTCCGCGCGGATCTCCTCGGCCTCGCGGCGGGCCTCGGTGAGGATGCGGTCGGCCTCCTCCTGGGAGCGGCGGGCGACCTGGGTGTCGGAGATCAGCGAGCCGCGCTCGGCGTGGGCGGCCTCGATGATCCGCTCGGCCTCCTGGCGGGCCTGCTCGACGAGCTGCTCGCGGCCGCCGATCAGCTCCTGGGCCTGGGCCAGCGAGCCCGGCAGGGCCTGGCGCAGCTCGTCGAGCATCGCGAGCAGCTCGGCGCGGTTGACCACGCAGGAGGCCGACATGGGCATGGAACGGGCGCTCGCGACCGTCTCGACGATCTCGTCGAGCTTCTTCTGCACGTCCACCGTGTGTGCTCGCCACTCTCTACAGCCGGATTGGAGACGGACGGGACGACTGTAAGGCCAGTGGGCGGCGCCCCGACAGCGGGTGACGGGCCGTCAGGTCCTCACTTCTCGCCCAGGCGCTGCACGAGGGCTTCGTGGACCACGGGCGGGAGCAGGTGGGAGACGTCGCCGCCCCAGGCGGCGACCTCCTTGACCAGGGAGGACGACAGGAAGCTGTAGGTGGGGTTCGTCGGCACGAAGAGGGTCTCCACGCCCGACAGCCCGTTGTTCATCTGGGCCATCTGCAGTTCGTAGTCGAAGTCGCTGACGGCCCGCAGCCCCTTGACGATGGCGGGGATGTCGCGCTCCTTGCAGAAGTCGACGAGCAGGCCGTGGTGGGACTCCACCTTCACGTTGCCGTAGTCGACCGTGACCTGGCGGATGAGCTCCATCCGCTCCTCGACGGTGAACAGGCCCTTCTTGGACTGGTTGACCATCACCGCGACGTGGACCACGTCGTACAGCTTGGAGGCGCGGGCGATGATGTCGAGGTGCCCGTTGGTGATGGGGTCGAACGACCCCGGACAGACTGCGCGGCGCAACTGGATTCCCTCGCTCTCCGGACCGGTCATCGTGCGTCTTCGCACGTAGAGGCGGCGCGACCGTACCAAAACGTTCCCTCGCCGTAGCGACGGGCCCGCAGTGGTGCGAATCCCTCCGGCCAGCGGAACTCTCCGCCCCTGGTGCTGCGCTCCACGGTGACGAGCGCGTCCCCGGCGAGCCAGCCTTTGGTGCGGAGTGTGAGGAGTATCTCGCCAAGATCGTCGTCGGAGACGGCGTACGGCGGGTCGAGGAAGACGACGTCGTACGGGGCGGTGGGCGCCGCCCCGGTCACGATCTGCTCGGCCTTGCCGGCGCGGACCTCGGCACCCGGCAGGCCGAGCGCCCGGACGTTCTCGCGGACCGTGCGGGCGGCGCGCTGGTCGGCCTCGACGAGCAGGGCGTGGGACGCGCCCCGGGAGAGCGCCTCCAGGCCGACGGCGCCGGAACCGGCGTACAGGTCGGCGATCCGGATGCCGTCGAGCGTGCCGAGGAGCGCCTCCCAGGTGGAGAACAGCCCCTCACGCGCCCGGTCGGAGGTGGGGCGGGTGCCGTTGCCCGGCGGCACGGCCAGGCGGCGTCCGCCGGCCGCACCGGCGATCACGCGGGTCATCTGAGGTCCTTAGCCGTCCTGTGGATGCTGGTGACTCCACGATATGGGCTCCCGGCGGATGCGCACGGCTCAGCCCTTCTCCAGGTACTGCTCGCGCTCCTTGTCGAGCAGGGCGTCCAGGGCGGTGCGCAGCTCGGGGAGGTGTTCCAGCCCGGGGTCGGCGGCGACGACGGCCACCGCCTCCTCGCGGGCGGCGGCGATGACCTCCTCGTCGTCGATGACGGCGAGCATGCGGAGGCTGGAGCGCACGCCGGACTGGGCCTGGCCGAGGACATCGCCCTCGCGGCGCTGTTCGAGGTCGATGCGGGAGAGCTCGAAGCCGTCGAGGGTCGAGGCGACGGCGGCGAGGCGCTGCCGGGCGGGGCTCGCCTCGGGCATCTCGGTGACCAGCAGGCACAGCCCGGGGGCGGAGCCGCGGCCGACGCGGCCGCGCAGCTGGTGCAGCTGGGAGACGCCGAACCGGTCCGCGTCCATGATCACCATCGCGGTGGCGTTGGGGACGTTCACACCGACCTCGATGACGGTGGTGGCGACCAGGACGTCGGCGTCGCCCGCGGCGAAGCGGCGCATCACGGCGTCCTTGTCGTCGGGGGCCATCCTGCCGTGCAGGACCTCGACGCGCAGGCCCGCGAGCGGGCCCCTGGCGAGCTGGTCGGCCACCTCCAGGACGGCCAGCGGGGGCCGCTTCTCGGCGTCGTCCTCCTTGGCCTTCCTCTTGTCGTCCTCCTCGTCGCCGATGCGGGGGCAGACGACGTAGGCCTGGTGGCCGTTCTCCACCTCCTCGCGGACGCGCTCCCAGGCGCGGGCCAGGAAGTGCGGCTTGTCGGCGGCCGGGACGACGTGGGTGGCGATCGGCGAGCGGCCGGCGGGCAGCTGGTCGAGGACGGAGGTCTCCAGGTCGCCGAAGACCGTCATCGCGACCGTGCGCGGGATGGGGGTGGCGGTCATGACCAGCAGGTGCGGGGGCTGCTTGCCCTTCCCCCGCAGGGCGTCGCGCTGCTCGACCCCGAACCGGTGCTGCTCGTCCACGACCACCAGACCCAGGTCGTGGAACCGGACCTTGTCCTCGATCAGCGCGTGCGTGCCGATGACGATGCCCGCCTCGCCGGTCACCAGGTCCAGCAGCGCCTGCCGCCGCGCCGCCGCGCCCATGGAGCCGGTGAGGAGCACGACCTTGGTGGCCCGGTCGGCACCGCCGAGCATGCCCCCCTCGGCCAGCTCGCCCATCATCTCGGTGATGGAGCGGTGGTGCTGCTGGGCGAGGACCTCGGTGGGGGCGAGCATCGCGGCCTGCCCGCCCGCGTCGACGACGGCGAGCATCGCCCGCAGCGCCACCATGGTCTTTCCGCTGCCGACCTCGCCCTGGAGGAGGCGGTGCATCGGGTGCTCGGTGGCCAGGTCGTCGAAGATCTCCTTGGACACCTTCTCCTGCCCCTCGGTGAGGGTGAACGGCAGCTTGGCGTCGAAGGCGTCCAGCAGACCGCCCGGCACCGGCCTGCGGGGCGTGGCGGGCAGCTGGGTGTCGGCGAACCGCCGCCGGGCCAGGGCGACCTGGAGGACGAACGCCTCGTCCCACTTGAGCCGGTCCCGGGCCTCGGCGACGTCGGCCTTGGTGCGCGGGCGGTGGATCTTGCGCAGGGCGTCCGGCAGGCCGGTCAGGCCGCGGCCCTCGCGCAGCGCCGGCGGCAACGGGTCGGCGGCGTCCGCCGCGGCGGGCAGCACCGCGTCGACCGCCTTGGCGATCTTCCAGGACTCCAGCTTGGTGGTGGCGGGGTAGATCGGGATGAGCGCCCCGGCCCAGCTGTCCACGGCCGTCCCGCCGTCCTCTCCGCGCAGCAGCTCGTACGCGGGGTGGGCGAGCTGCGTCTTGCGGTTGAAGACGGAGACCTTGCCGGCGAACATCGCGCGCGTGCCGGGCAGGAGCTCCTTGTGGGGCTTGTGGACGCCCTTGCCGAAGAAGACCAGTTGCAGCCGGCCGCTGCCGTCGGTGATGGTCACCTCCAGGCGCTGGCCGCGCCCCTTGGCGCCGTTGAACGTCAGCACGCGCGCGTCGGCGACCCGTGCCACCACGGTGACGTGCTCGTCCAGCGGCAGGTCGGCGAGGGTGGTGAGCTCACCGCGCTCCGCGTACCGCCGGGGGTAGTGGTGCAGCAGGTCGCCGACGGTGTGCAGGTCGAGGTGCTCGGCCATCACCTTGGCGGTGGCGGCGCCGAGCTGCTTCTTCAGTGGTACGTCGAGAGCTGACACGCATCCCATTGCACACCACGGCACTGACAGGAGCGCCCACCCCTGCCCAGCGCGCCCGTGTCCGGCCGGGAGCCCGGCCGGGCGGGTGCGGTCACTCGACGCCGATCAGCAGCAGCGGCGCCTGGGGGCCGCCGGGGTAGGTGACCGTGTCGACGGCGAGGTGGGTCCCGCGCACATGGGCCTCCAGGCGGGCCGCCAGGTCCTCGGGGGCGTCCTCGGCGAGGACCAGCGTGACCAGTTCGCCGCCCGCCGAGAGCATCCGGTTCAGCACCGTCACCGCCGTGGCCCGCACGTCCTGGCCGATCACGGCGACGTCCCCGTCGATCAGGCCGAGGACGTCACCGGCCTGGCAGACGCCCGCCGAGGTGAACGACTGGCGCTCGGCGACGGCCAGTTCGCCGTAGCGGGTGGCGCCCGCCGCCGCGGTCATGGCGACGACGTCCTCGTCGAAGCGGCGTTCCGGTTCGTGCACGGCGAGGGCGGCGATGCCCTGGACGGCGGCGCGCGTGGGGACGAGGGCCACCCGGATGCCCTCCGCCCGGACCTGCTCGGCCGCGGCCGCCGCGGTGTGGCGCAGCGCGGCGTCGTTCGGCAGGAGGACGACCTCCCGCGCACCGGCGCGCCGGATGGCGTCGACCAGCTCCCCGCTGGCCGGCGGCTCGCCGGGGCGGGCCAGCACCGTCGTCGCGCCCGCCTCGGCGCACAGGCGGGCGAGCCCCTCGCCGGGCAGGACGGCCACCACCGCGCGCCCCGCGCGGTCCCCGGGCGCCTGTGTGCCGGACGCGCCGGCCCCGCCGGCCGCACCGTGCCCGCCGGCCGCGCCGGACGTGCCGAAGTGGGTGATCCGGATGCGGTGGGGGCGCCCGGCCTCGATGCCCGCCTCGACCGCCGCACCGGCGTCGTCCACGTGCACGTGGACGTTCCACAGTCCGTCGCCGCCCACCACGACCAGTGAGTCGCCGAGCGCGTCGAGCCGTTCGCGGAGCCGGGTCACGGCCGCGCGGTCGGCCTCCAGCAGGTAGATGACCTCGTAAGCGGGACCGGCCGCCGAACAGGGCTCCATGACGGGCGCGGCGCCGCGGGGCGCCCGCCGGTCCCGCACGGGTGCCTGTCCCGACACGGCCTCCACCAGCGCGCCCAGCACCGCGACGAGCCCGCGCCCGCCCGCGTCGACCACACCGGCCCGCTCCAGGACGGCGAGCTGGGCGGGCGTGGCCTCCAGGGCGGTGCGGGCCCCCGCGTACGCGGCACGGGCGACGGCCGCGACGTCACGGGAGCCCTCCGCCGCGGCGGAGGCGGCCGCGGCGGCGACGGTCAGGATCGTGCCCTCGACGGGGTGGGCCACCGCCTCCCGCGCGGAGACCGAGGCGCGTCCCAGGGCCCTGGCGAGGTGGTCTCCGTCACGCCCCTCGGCGAGCACCTCGCTCATGCCGCGCAGGAGCTGGGACAGGATGGTGCCGGAGTTGCCCCGGGCGCCGATGAGGGCGCCGTGCGCCATGGCCCGTACGGTGTCGGCGAAGTCGGGGACGGTGATCGCGGCGAAGACGGCCTCCACCGCCTGGGAGGCGGACTCGACCGTCAGGTAGAGGTTGGTGCCGGTGTCCCCGTCCGCGACCGGGTAGACGTTGATCGAGTCGATCTCCTCGCGCTCCCGGCCGAGCGCCTCCAGGGCCAGTGAGCACCAGCTACGGACCACTGCGGAATCGAGCGCCTGCGGCAGGGTCTGCGGCACCTGGTGTCCTCCTCGAGCAGCGCTGGCTGCACGGCAGCGTAGACCCCGGGCCGGTCGGGGGCCCCGGGCGGGGGCCGGGCGAACCGTGGTAGTTTCGTTGCACCGGAGCAGTCGTTGTATGCTGCTCCGGTTGCCCGATGAAAGTCGGGCCATTCCCCCGGCAACGCCACTTCAGTCACCAGATCTGATTCCGGCTCGCCGGATTTCACTGTAAGTGCACCTGAAGTCTTTGGAGTGACCCGTGGCTGCCAACTGCGACGTCTGCGGCAAGGGGCCGGGCTTCGGCAACAACATCTCGCACTCGCACCGCCGTACGTCTCGTCGCTGGAACCCGAACATCCAGCGCGTGCGTGCCGTGGTCAGTGGGACGCCGAAGCGGCTCAACGCCTGCACCTCGTGCATCAAGGCCGGCAAGGTCTCGCGCTAACGCCGACGACGTTTCGTCGTAGCGCAGCCTCTGCGGTTGCCTTGAAAGCCGGTCCACCTCGGTGGGCCGGCTTTTCGCCGTCCCCGCGCGAGCCGTCCCCGCTCCCGTCGTGCCCGCACTCGCCGTCCCGGCGGGCGGGCGCCGACGCCCTCGCGGGCGCGGGCGCCCTTCCGGTCGCCGTTCCCTAGCGGAAGCGCCAGCCGTGGTCCACCGGGCCGATCCCGCCGCCCAGGG
This sequence comes from Streptomyces noursei, assembly GCF_001646665.1. Classification (GTDB taxonomy): domain Bacteria; phylum Actinomycetota; class Actinomycetes; order Streptomycetales; family Streptomycetaceae; genus Streptomyces; species Streptomyces lavendulocolor. The sequence continues at coordinate 106,574 of NZ_LWBU01000249.1, forward strand.
CGAACCCGGCCGCGATGGCTCCGGTGACGTACTCCTTGGCCTCCCGTACCGCCTCCGGGACCGTGCGGCCCTTGCCGAGGCCCGCGGCGACGGCGGAGGCGAGCGTGCAGCCCGTCCCGTGGGTGTGCCGGTTGTCGTGGCGGGGGGCCCGCAGCCAGTGCTCCTCGGAGCCGTCGGTGAGCAGGTCCACCGCGTCCCCCGCCAGGTGCCCGCCCTTGACGAGCGCCCAGCGCGGCCCGTACTCCAGCACCGCGGCGGCGGCCCGCCGCAGGTCCGCCTCGTCCTCCACGCTCACGCCGGTGAGCTGGGCCACCTCGTCCAGGTTCGGTGTCGCCACGGTGGCCACAGGCAGCAGCCGCTTCCGTACCGAGTCGAGCGCGGCGTCGGCCAGGAGCGGGTCGCCGTGCTTGGACACCCCCACGGGGTCGACGACCACCGGCGCGTCCGTCCCGGCCAGGAGCTCCGCGACCGCCTCCACCAGCGGCGCCGAGGACAGCATGCCGGTCTTCACGGCCTGTACGCCGATGTCGTCGACGACGCTGCGGTACTGGGCCCGCACCGCCTCCACGGGCAGTTCCCAGGCGCCCTGGACGCCCAGCGAGTTCTGCGCGGTGACGGCGGTGATCACGCTCATGCCGTGGACGCCGAGCGCCAGCATGGTCTTCAGGTCCGCCTGGACGCCGGCGCCGCCGCCGGAGTCGGACCCGGCGACGGTCAGGACGTTCGGCGGCCCGCCCCGGCTCACTCGCCCTCCCCGAAGTGGTCCCAGCCGCCCTGGGTGTGCCAGGGCGCCCCGTCGACGGTCACCTGGGGCAGGGCGGAGGGGTTGAGCACCTCGCCGATGACCTTCCAGCGGGCGGGGAGCTTCACGTCAGGCGGGAAGGTCGCGACGATGGCGTGGTCCTCGCCCCCGGTGAGGACCCACTGCATGGGGTCGACGCCGACGGCCTGCCCGATGTCGTTCATCTGGGTCGGGATGTCGATGAGTCCGGAGCGCAGGTCGATGCGGACCTTGCTGGCCTCGGCGATGTGCCCGAGGTCGGCGATCAGCCCGTCGCTGACGTCGCACATGGCGGTCGCGCCGAGCCCGGCGGCGGCCGGGCCCGCGTGGTAGGGCGGTTCGGGCCGCCGGTGGGCCTCGACGAAGGCGCGCGGCGAGCGGAACCCGCGCGACAGGACCGCGTACCCGGCGGCCGACCAGCCGAGCCAGCCGGTGTAGGCGACGACGTCGCCGGGCTGCGCCCCGCCCCGGGTGACCGGTTCGTGGTTGCGCAGGTCGCCGAGCGCGGTGATGGACACGGTGATCGTGTCGCCGCGCACGACGTCGCCGCCGACCACGGCCGCGCCCGCGACCTGGCACTCGTCGCGCAGGCCGTCCATCAGCTCCGTGGGCCAGGTGACCGGGAGTTCGGCGGGGACGACCAGGCCGAGCAGCAGCGCGGTGGGGACGGCGCCCATGGCGGCGATGTCCGCGAGGTTCTGCGCGGCGGCCTTGCGGCCGACGTCGTACGCGGTGGACCAGTCGCGCCGGAAGTGCCGGCCCTCCAGCAGGATGTCCGTGCTGGCCACCACGCGCCGGTCGGGTGCGGCCACGACCGCGGCGTCGTCGCCGGGTCCGATCCGTACCGCCGGGGTGGAGGTGAGCCGGGAGGTGAGCTCCCTGATCAGCCCGAACTCCCCCAACTCGCCGACAGTGCCCTTCATCGCTGTGCCCCTTCTGCCCCAGTGCGGTTGCGGTCGCGACCCGTCACTGCTGTAGGTACCGTCAAGTAGACCGTCAACTCGGTGCTTCGTGCGGCGGCCTCGCGCGCCACCGGCCGCGCGGGTCTCCCCGCCGCCCGCGACGACGCGGTACCGTGGCGTCCCTTTCTTCCCCACAAGATCCTCGTGGCCGCCCTGGAGGTTCCGTGGTACAGGCGTACATCCTTATTCAGACCGAGGTGGGCAAGGCGTCGACCGTCGCCGAGACCATCGCCAAGATCCCGGGGGTGATCCAGGCCGAGGACGTGACGGGTCCGTACGACGTGATCGTGCGCGCCCAGGCCGACACGGTCGACGAGCTCGGCCGCATGGTGGTCGCCAAGGTCCAGCAAGTGGACGGCATCACACGGACCCTGACCTGCCCGGTCGTACACCTGTAGCCCCCGTCTACCCTGGGCCGGTGACGTCTTCGCACCGGCTTCGCCGCCTGCCCGCCCTGCCCGTCGCCGTCGTGGCCGTCGCCGTCCTGTCGGCGGCGGCCGGCTGTTCCCCGACGGACGCGCAGGCGTCCGTCGCGGTTCCCACTCCGCCGTCGGAGGAGGCCGCCTACTGCGGCGCGCTGCACGAGGAGCTCCCGGCAACCGTCGCGGGACTCGGCCGGAGTGATCCGGAGCCGCGTTCCGATCTGACCGCCGGGTGGGGGGACGGGGCGATCGTACTGCGCTGCGGCGTCCCCCGGCCCCCCGCGATGACCGACGAGAAGGCGCTGGGCGCCGAGGTGGGCGGCGTGGGCTGGCTGACCGAGCCGCGCGAGGGCGACGGACCCCGGTTCACCACCACGTACCGCAAGACCTACGTGGAGGTGTCGATGGACGAGCGGTTCGCGCACGACGCCACTCCGCTGATGGACCTCGCCGCCGCCGTGAAGAAGGCGGTCCCCCCGAGCGTGTAGGCCCCGGACCGCCCCCGCACCGCCTTCGGGTGGTGCGGGGGCGGTCCTGTGTCCGTCCGCGTCAGCGCAGGCCGGTCGGGCGGCGCAGCGCGGCCTGGATGAGCCGGTCGACGAGCTCCGGGTAGCCGATGCCGCTCTCCTGCCACATGCGCGGGTACATGGAGATCGGCGTGAAGCCGGGCATCGTGTTGATCTCGTTGATGACGAACTCGCCGTCGTCGGTGAGGAAGAAGTCGGCGCGGACGAGGCCCTCGCAGGACGCGGCCTCGAACGCGGCGATGGCGAGCCGCTGGATCTCGGCCGTCTGCTCCGGGGTGATCGGGGCGGGCACGACACCGGAGGCCGAGTCGATGTACTTGGCCTCGAAGTCGTAGAAGTCGTGGTCGGTGACGGGCGGGATCCACGCCGGTACGGACGCGCGCGGACCGTCCTCGAACTCCAGCACCCCGCACTCGATCTCGCGGCCGCTGAGCAGCGACTCGACGATGACCTTGGGGTCGTGGCGCCGGGCCTCCTCGATGGCGGCGTCGAGGCCGGAGAGGTCGTCGACCTTGGTGATGCCCATCGAGGACCCGCCGCGGGCGGGCTTCACGAAGAGCGGCCAGCCGTGCTCGGCGGCGAAGCCGACGACCCTGGCGCGGGCGGCGGAAGGATCCTGCTCCCACTCGCGGGGGCGGATGACCTCGTACGGTCCGACCGGCAGGCCGAAGGAGACGAAGACGCGCTTCATGTACTCCTTGTCCTGCCCGACCGCCGAGGAGAGCACCCCGGCGCCCACGTAGGGCACACCCGCGAGCTCCAGGAGGCCCTGGAGGGTGCCGTCCTCGCCGTAGGGGCCGTGCAGCATCGGGAAGACCACGTCGACGTCGCCGAGGACCTTGGGGACGGCGCCGGGCTCGCTGTAGACGACCTCGCGGTTGCCGGGGTCGACGGACAGCACGACGCTGCCCTCCTCGGACTCGGTGAGGTCGGCGACGGTCGGCAGCGTGCGGTCGGCGATGGCCATCCGCTCCGGCTCGTCGGCGGTCAGCGCCCAGCGGCCGTCGGTGGTGATGCCGATGGGCAGCACGTCGTACTTGTCCCGGTCGATGGCGCGCAGGACGGCGCCGGCCGTGACGACGGAGATGGCGTGCTCGGAGCTGCGGCCGCCGAAGACGACGGCCACGCGCGGCTTGCGCCCGGTGCTGGTGGGGAGGTTCTCGCTGCTCATATCGCGATGAGCGTACCTGCTCCCCCCGGTGGCGTCAGCGACCGCGTGGCCGCCCGTCCGGGCGTCAGCGCCGCTCGGGCTTCGCGGCGCGCGACATCAGCTCCTTGAGGGCCACCATCGGCGGCTTGCCCTCGTGGACGATGTCGACGACGGTCTCGGTGATGGGCATGTCGACGCCGTGCCGGCGGGCCAGGTCGAGGACCGACTCGCAGGACTTGACGCCCTCGGCGGTCTGCTTGGTGACCGCGATGGTCTCCTGGAGGGTCATGCCCCTGCCGAGGTTGGTGCCGAAGGTGTGGTTGCGGCTGAGCGGCGAGGAGCAGGTGGCGACCAGGTCGCCGAGGCCGGCCAGTCCGGAGAACGTCAGCGGGTCGGCGCCCATCGCCAGGCCGAGGCGGGTGGTTTCGGCGAGTCCGCGCGTGATGAGCGACCCCTTGGCGTTGTCGCCGAGGCCCATGCCGTCCGCGATGCCGACGGCCAGCCCGATCACGTTCTTCACGGCGCCGCCCAGTTCGCAGCCGACGACGTCGGTGTTGGTGTACGGGCGGAAGTACGGGGTGTGGCAGGCGGCCTGGAGCCGCTGGGCGACCGCCTCGTCCCGGCAGGCCACGACGGCCGCCGCGGGCATGCGGGCGACGATCTCCTTGGCGAGGTTGGGGCCGGTGACCACGGCGACGCGGCTCTCGGGCACGCCGGCGACCTCCTGGACGACCTCGCTCATCCGCTTGGCGCTGCCCAGTTCGATCCCCTTCATCAGGGAGACCAGGACCGTGTCCGCGGCGAGGTCGGGCACCCACGCGGCGAGGTTGCCGCGGAGCGTCTGGGAGGGAATGGCGAGGACGGTGAAGTCGGCGTCGCGCGCGGCCTCGGCGGGGTCGGTGGTGGCGCGCACGGACTCGGGAAGCCGGGTGCCGGGGAAGTAGTCGGGGTTGGTGCGCGTGGTGTTGATGGCGTCGGCGACCTCCTGGCGGCGGCCCCAGAGGGTCACCTGGCAGCCCGCGTCGGCGAGCACCATGCCGAAGGCGGTCCCCCAGGACCCGGTGCCGAAGACGGCTGCCTTGACGGGGCGGGCCGCCGGGCCCGACGTGTCGGGGCGTGTCACTTCGCTTCCTCCCCTGCGGCCTTGCGCCGCTGTTCCAGGCGGGCCCTGCGGTGGTCGTACGGCGTGGCGGGGGCCTTCTCGCCCCGGACCTCCTCCAGGAGGGAGGTGATGGCGGCCATGATGACCTCGGTCGCCTCCCGCAGTACCTCGGGCGTGGGTTCCTTGTCGTAGAACCGGCTGAGGTCGACGGGCGGGCCGGCCTGCACGACGAGGGTCTTGCGCGGCAGGAGGCGGAGCTTGTTCTCCTTGGCGTACGGCGGCATCGCCAGGTTGGCGCCCCACTGGGCGACCGGGATGACCGGCACCTTGGTGAGCAGCGCGACGCGCGCGGCGCCGGTCTTGCCCGCCATGGGCCACATGTCCGGGTCGCGGGTGAGGGTGCCCTCGGGGTAGAAGGCGACGCATTCGCCCCGCTCGATGGCGGCGACGGCGGCGCGGAAGGCGTCCAGCGCGTTGGTCGTCTCCCGGTAGACGGGGATCTGGCCGGTGTTGGTCAGCATCATGCCGACGAACGAGCTCTTGAACAGCGCCGCTTTCGCCAGGAAGCGCGGGACCCGCCCGGTGTTGTACTGGTAGTGCGCGTACGACAGTGGGTCGAGATAGGAGTTGTGGTTGACCGCGGTGATGAATCCGCCGTCGGCCGGAATGTGCTCCATTCCCCGCCAGTCCCGCTTGAACAGAACCACCAGTGGTGGTTTTGCGATGACCGCCGCAAGGCGGTACCAGAAGCCGATTCTGCGGCGGGACACTCGGACACCTTCCTCTGGGACTGGGCTCACCGGGGGGTCAAGTGTCGCCCCAGGCCCCTGGTCTGTCGAGAACACCGTACGCCCCGCCCCGGACACCTTCGCTCCGGGTCGCGCCGGTGCCGCGCCACAATGGGGCCGGGCGGGCGCGGTGCGCCGTCCCGCCGCGGCCGTGTCGCCGCGGGGCCCCGGGGCCGCCCCGGCGACCTCTCGGCGGGGCCGACGTACGGAAGGAGAGCACGCCACGAACGCCGACCCGACCGGCTCCTGGTCCCTGGTCGTCCCCCTCAAGCCCCTCGCCCTGGCCAAGAGCAGGCTCGCGGGGGCCGCCGGTCCCCTGGTGCGGCCGCGGCTGGCGCTGGCGTTCGCGCAGGACACGGTGGCGGCGGCGCTGGCCTGCCCGGCGGTGCGGGATGTGTCGGTCGTCACGGACGATCCGGTGGCGGCGCTCACGCTCGGCGCGCTGGGAGCCCGGATCGTGCCGGACGGCCCGGCCCGGGGCCTGAACGCCGCGCTGGCGTACGGTGCGCGGGCGGTGCGCGCCCGGCGTCCCGGAGCGCCCGTCGCGACCTTGAACGCCGATCTCCCGGCGCTGCGGCCGGCGGAACTGTCGCGGGTGCTGGCGGTGGCCGCCGAATTCCCCCGGGCTTTTCTCCCGGATGCCGCCGAAATCGGTACGACATTGCTGTCGGCGGCGCCCGGAGTGGAATTGCGTCCCGCTTTCGGCGGTGCGTCGAGGCGCCGGCATTTGTTGTCGGGCGCGGTGGAAATACGGCTGGAGGGGGTCCGTTCGGTGCGGCAGGACGTGGACACCGGTGAGGACCTGCGGGCCGCCGTGGAACTGGGGGTGGGGCCGCGGACGGCCGAGCGGTGGGCGGTGGACGTCCGGGCGGCGGGCGGGGCGGGCGGATAAGCTGCGTTTCATGCAGGCGACCGCGTACACGTACGACCCGGATTCCCGCAGCGGGAGTGTGCTGCTCGACGACGGCACCCCGGTGGACTTCCCCGCCTCGGCCTTCGACGCGGGCGGGCTGCGGCTGCTGCGGCCGGGGCAGCGGGTGCGGATCGAGACCGAGGGGCAGGGCGACGCCCTGCGCATCACCCTGGTGACGCTCCAGACGTTCTGACCCGCTCCGCCCTCCGGGCCTCCGCACGCACCGCGGGCCGGGCTCCCTCTCGGGAGCCCGGCCCGGCGTGTGAGTGGCCCTGGGGCCTCGTGCCGCTTACTTGCTGCGCGAGGCGGTCTTCTTGGCGGTGGTCTTGCGCGCCGTGGTCTTCTTGGCGGGCGCCTTCTTCGCCGTGGCCTTCTTCGCCGGCGCGGTGGTCTTGGCGGTGGTCTTCTTCGCCGCCGCCGCGGTGGTGGTCTTCTTGGCCGGCGTGGCCTTCTTGGCGGCCGCGGTGGTGGTCTTCTTGGCCGGGGTGGCCTTCTTCGCGGTCGTCGCCTTCTTGGCGGCCGTGGCCGTGGTCTTCTTGGCCGGCGTGGCCTTCTTGGCGGTCGTCGCCTTCTTGGCGGCGGCGGCCGAGGTCTTCTTGGCGGCCGCCTTCTTGCCGGCGGCCTTGGAGATGGTGGGCGGCGGGCCCGAAAGGCTGCCCTTGGGCGCCTTCTTGACGGCGACCTCGCCGCCCTTCGGGAGCTTCTTGGAGCCGCTGACCAGGTCCTTGAAGCCCTGACCGGCACGGAAGCGCGGAACGGAGGTCTTCTTGACCCGCACGCGCTCACCCGTCTGCGGGTTGCGGGCGTAGCGGGCCGGGCGGTCGACCTTCTCGAACGAGCCGAACCCGGTGACCGAGACGCGGTCACCGGCGACCACGGCACGGACGATCGCGTCGAGCACCGCGTCGACAGCATCGGCGGCCTGCTGGCGGCCACCCATCTTGTCGGCAATCGCTTCTACGAGCTGCGCCTTGTTCACGTCTTCCCCTTCGGAGACATTGCCGGAACGAAAGTGTTCAAGCTTTTCGCACGTTAGGCAGATATATACCGCAAATCAAACACGAAACGGGCTAATCACCCTAGTGCCGCAATGAAGTCGGCCGCTGCGGAGTTCGAGTGTCAGTCCCCTTCGGGGATTCGGCCCTCGTCGAGGGCCTTCATCAACCGGTCGAGCCGCCTTGCCGCGCCTGCGAGATCGTGCTTCGCCACGGCCGTGACGGCCAACAGCTGCCGGGACAGCGTCATCCTTACGCCCTCCGGGACTTGCAGTTCGCGCACTCGGGTGTGCGCTTCTTTCAGTCGGGCTGCGACGGCCTGATAGAGCTCGAGTTGGCTGTCGCGTTCCATGCACCGATTGTGCCATCTGGGGCGAGTTGTCGCCTCCGTAGGGGGTAACTGGCCTGTCCTGGCGGCATTTCACGGCCGACCGGGCGACCCGCTCACCGGAAGGCATCTACCCAGTAATCTCCGTTCGATGTACGGAAGTTGGGGCCCACCGCCCTGCCGTTCAGGGGGTCCGCGGGGGTGCCGTGCGGGATGTCGCCGACGTCAGCCGGATGGCCCCCCAAGCGCCCTTCCCGCCGACGGGCAAGGTCACTTTCGGCCATCGTCTCCGTGGTTCGCGCGGCGGAGTTGAGCCCCCTCGGAACGGCGGCCGCCGCCACGCACGACGGTGCCCCCGGCCGTGATCGGCCGGGGGCACCGGAGGGTGTCGCGCGGGGGTGTCCTCGAGGGTCAGACCTGGAGGGTGCGCGGCTTGTACGACGGGCGCTTCGCCTCGTAGGCGGCGATGTCCGCCTCGTTCTGCAGGGTGATGCTGATGTCGTCCAGGCCGTTGAGCAGCCGCCAGCGGGCGTTCTCGTCGAGTTCGAACGCCGCGGTGATGCCCTGGGCGCGGACCTCACGGGCCTCCAGGTCGACGGTGATCTCCGCCTGCGGGTCGGTCTCGGTCAGCTCCCACAGCGCGTCCACCGTCGGCTGGTCGAGGACCACGGTGAGCAGGCCGTTCTTCAGCGAGTTGCCGCGGAAGATGTCGGCGAAGCGGGAGGAGATGACGGCCTTGAAGCCGTAGTTCTGGAGCGCCCAGACCGCGTGCTCGCGCGAGGAGCCGGTGCCGAAGTCGGGGCCGGCGACCAGGACCGTGGCGCCCTGCCGCTCGGGGCGGTTGAGGACGAACTCGGGGTCCTTGCGCCAGGCCTCGAACAGGCCGTCCTCGAAGCCGTCGCGGGTGACCTTCTTCAGCCAGTGGGCCGGGATGATCTGGTCGGTGTCCACATTGCTGCGGCGCAGCGGGACGGCCCGGCCGGTGTGGGTGGTGAAAGCTTCCATGGTTGCTCAGACTCCGGCGGTCGCGGGGGCTTCGGACAGGTCGGCGGGCGAGGCCAGGTGGCCCAGCACCGCGGTGGCGGCGGCGACCTGGGGCGACACCAGGTGGGTGCGGCCGCCCTTGCCCTGCCTGCCCTCGAAGTTGCGGTTGGAGGTGGAGGCGGAACGCTCGCCGGGGGCGAGTTGGTCGGGGTTCATGCCCAGGCACATCGAGCAGCCCGCGTGCCGCCATTCGGCGCCGGCCTCCTTGAAGACCTTGTCCAGGCCCTCCTCGACCGCCTGCAGGGCGACCCGGACCGAGCCGGGGACGACCAGCATCCGTACGCCGTCGGCGACTTTGCGGCCGTCCAGGATGCCGGCGGCGGAGCGCAGGTCCTCGATGCGGCCGTTGGTGCAGGAGCCCACGAAGACGGTGTCGACCTTGATGTCGCGCAGCGGCTGTCCGGCGGTCAACCCCATGTACTTCAGGGCGTTCTCGGCGGCCAGGCGCTCCGAAGCGTCTTCGTACGAAGCCGGGTCGGGGACCGACGCCGAAAGCGGCGCACCCTGGCCGGGGTTGGTGCCCCAGGTGACGAAGGGGGCCAGCTCGGAGGCGTCGATGACGACCTCGGCGTCGAAGACCGCGTCCTCGTCGCTGCGCAGCGTCTTCCAGTAGGCGACCGCCGCGTCCCAGTCCTCGCCCTCGGGGGCGTGCGCACGGCCCTCGAGGTAGGCGAAGGTGGTCTCGTCCGGGGCGATCATGCCCGCGCGGGCACCGGCCTCGATCGACATGTTGCAGATGGTCATGCGGGCCTCCATCGAGAGTTTCTCGATGGCGGGGCCGCGGTACTCCAGGACGTAGCCCTGGCCGCCGCCGGTGCCGATCCTGGCGATGATCGCCAGGATGAGGTCCTTGGCGGTGACGTCCTCGGGCAGCTCCCCGTCGACGGTGATCGCCATGGTCTTGGGGCGGGCCATGGGCAGCGTCTGGGTGGCGAGGACGTGCTCGACCTGGGAGGTGCCGATACCGAAGGCGAGCGCGCCGAAGGCGCCGTGCGTGGAGGTGTGGGAGTCGCCGCAGACCACGGTGGTGCCCGGCTGGGTCAGGCCCAGCTGCGGTCCCACGACGTGGACGACGCCCTGCTCGACGTCGCCCAGGGGGTGCAGGCGGACACCGAAGTCGGCGCAGTTCTTGCGCAGCGTCTCCAGCTGGACCCGGGAGACCGGGTCGGCGATGGGCTTGTCGATGTCGAGGGTGGGGGTGTTGTGGTCCTCGGTCGCGATGGTGAGGTCGAGGCGCCGCACCTGCCGGCCGCTCTTGCGCAGACCGTCGAAGGCCTGGGGGCTGGTCACCTCGTGCAGCAGGTGCAGATCGATGAAGAGCAGGTCGGGCTCGCCTTCGGCGCGCCGGACGACATGGTCGTCCCAGACCTTCTCCGCGAGAGTCCTACCCATCGCTTTCCCTCCGGCCGGCGTGGTGTGCCGGCTCCTCTAGAGATCTGTGGGCCCACGCCCGTAAACCCACGTTTCACGTGCTGGACGTCGACATCGGACCCGTTGGTCCCCGGGCCGTACGTACAGGGTGGCAAGTTCCGGGAAAAATTGAACTTGCGTTTCACAGAGTGAGACGTGAATATCGTTGCATGGACAACTCTAGCGGCGTCGGCGTTCTCGACAAGGCAGCTCTGGTATTGAGCGCCCTGGAGTCCGGTCCGGCCACCCTCGCCGGGCTGGTCGCGGCGACAGGGCTCGCACGACCCACGGCACACCGTCTTGCCGTGGCACTGGAACACCACCGGATGGTGGCGAGGGACATGCAGGGCCGGTTCATCCTCGGCCCGCGGCTGGCGGAGCTCGCCGCCGCGGCCGGCGAGGACCGTCTGCTGGCCACGGCGGGACCGGTACTCACCCACCTGCGGGACGTGACCGGCGAGAGCGCGCAGCTCTACCGCCGCCAGGGCGACATGCGCATCTGCGTCGCCGCGGCGGAGCGGCTGTCCGGTCTGCGGGACACCGTGCCGGTCGGCTCGACCCTCACGATGAAGGCCGGCTCGTCGGCCCAGATCCTGATGGCCTGGGAGGAGCCCGAGCGGCTGCACCGGGGTCTGCAGGGGGCCCGCTTCACGGCGACGGCCCTGTCGGGCGTACGCCGCCGTGGCTGGGCCCAGTCGATCGGTGAGCGCGAGCCGGGGGTGGCGTCCGTCTCCGCGCCCGTGCGGGGCCCCTCGAACCGGGTGGTGGCCGCCGTGTCGGTCTCGGGCCCGATCGAGCGCCTGACCCGCCACCCGGGCCGGATGCACGCCCAGGCGGTCATCGACGCCGCCGCCCGGCTCTCGGACGCGCTGCGGCGCTCCGGCTGATCACCGTTCCTGCTGCCGACTCCCGGTCCACCGCTCCAACGCCGCAGCGGTGGGCCGGAGTTGTTCGGCGCTCTCTGCTGTTGTCGGACGCGAAGAAGCCCTCCCCTGCTGGGGAGGGCTTCTTCTGTGCGTACCCCCGACCGGATTCGAACCGGCGCTACCGCCTTGAGAGGGCGGCGTGCTAGGCCGCTACACAACGGGGGCAAGATCAGTGATGATCCGCTGGCCTACCAGGACTCGAACCTAGACTAACTGAACCAGAATCAGTCGTGCTGCCAATTACACCATAGGCCACTGGTGGCTTAGACCAGTTGGTACCCCCGACCGGATTCGAACCGGCGCTACCGCCTTGAGAGGGCGGCGTGCTAGGCCGCTACACAACGGGGGCCCTAGCGATCCTGCATCGAGATCATGGGTGCGACCCAGACGATCTCGCGGGAAGGATCTGTACCCCCGACCGGATTCGAACCGGCGCTACCGCCTTGAGAGGGCGGCGTGCTAGGCCGCTACACAACGGGGGCTTTGCGGATGCCATCCGCGATGCAGATAAGCTCTGCGAGCTGGCCTACCAGGACTCGAACCTAGACTAACTGAACCAGAATCAGTCGTGCTGCCAATTACACCATAGGCCACCAAAACGCAACCCCCGACGGGGATTTTGTTCGGGTTACGCTTCCGGGTTCCGGCCTTTCGGCCCGCTCCCCTCGGCGCAGGAAGAACATTACCCGAAGGAGTCCGGGGCTCCAAAACGGGTATCGCCGCGCAGCAGGCCGGGGAGCTGGTCCAGGCCCGTGATCCTGGTCAGCTCGGGCCTGCCGCCCTTCCCGGTACGGTCCAGCCAGATGCCGGTGAGCCCCGCCTCGACGGCGCCACGGGCGTCGATGTCCGGCTGGTCGCCGACGTACGCGACGTCCGCCGGGCGCAGCCGGAGGGCGTCGCAGGCGGCGTGGAAGGCCGCGGGGTCGGGCTTGGCCACCCCCAGCTCGGCCGCGCACAGCAGGGCCTCGAAACGGTCCCGTACGCCCAGGACGCGCAGCTTGCGCTCCTGGTTGTGGACGGAGGAGTTCGACAGGGCGGCGTGCCGGTAGTCGGCGGCCAGCAGCTCCAGGGCGGGCAGGGTGTCGGGGAACAGCTCCCACGCGGCCTCGTAGTGGCGCAGGTACCGCCGGAACCAGGCGTCCGCCTCGTCGTCGGTCATGCTCCTGCCGAGGAAGTCCCGCACCCGGTCGCGCCGCTGCTCCTCGAACCCCACGCCGCCGGCCTCGAAGCGCTGCCAGTGGAGGGCCGTGAGCTCCTTCCAGCGGGTGAGGGCCCGGTCGACGGAGTCGTACCCGTCGGCCAGGCCCTCGGCGCGCAGGTGGCGCAGCATGCCGGCGCGGTCGGCGCTCGCGTAGTCGAAGATCGTGTCGTCGATGTCCCACAGGATCGCGCGGATCGGCATGGGCCCGAGCCTACGCGGCGACGGCGCCGTGCCGGGCGCGGACGGCCGGGAAAGCGGCGGGGTGGCCGGGGGGCCGGGACGGCGAAGGGGGGCGGCCACCGGTGCACCGGTGGCCGCCCCCCTTCGCGTACGGGACGTTACGACGCGAGCTTCGCCAGCGCGGCGTCGATGCGCGCGAGGGTGCGCTCCTTGCCGAGGATCTCCAGGGACTCGAAGAGCGGCAGGCCGACCGTGCGGCCGGTGACGGCGACGCGGACGGGGGCCTGGGCCTTGCCGAGCTTGAGGCCGTGCTCCTCGCCGGCGGCGAGGACCGCGTTCTTCAGGGACTCGGGGCTGGTCCAGTCCGCGGCCTCCAGCTTGGCGCGGGCCGTGCGCAGGAGGGCGTCGGAGCCCTCCTTCATGGCCTTCTGCCAGGACGCCTCGTCCTGGACCGGCTCCTTCAGGAACAGGAAGTCGACGTTGGCCGTGATCTCGGAGAGGACGGTCAGCCGCGTCTGGGCGTGCGGGGCGATGGCCTCCCAGGCCGCCCGGTCGAAGTCCTCCGGCGCCCAGGGGGCGTGCGGGGCCCGCAGCCACGGCTCGCAGGCCTCCGTGAACGCCTTCACGTCCAGCATCCGGATGTGGTCGCCGTTGATCGACTCGGCCTTCTTGAGGTCGAAGCGGGCCGGATTGGCGTTGACGTCGGCGATGTCGAACTTCGCCACCATCTCGGGGATGGTGAAGACGTCCTGGTCGGCGGAGAAGGACCAGCCCAGCAGGGAGAGGTAGTTCAGCAGGCCCTCGGGGAGGAAGCCGCGCTCCCGGTAGATGTTGAGGGACGCCTGCGGGTCGCGCTTGGAGAGCTTCTTGTTGCCCTCGCCCATGACGTACGGCAGGTGGCCGAAGACGGGGACGTCCTTGGCGACGCCCAGCTCGATCAGTGCCTTGTAGAGGGCGATCTGGCGCGGGGTGGAGGAGAGCAGGTCCTCGCCGCGCAGGACGTGGGTGATCTCCATCAGCGCGTCGTCGACGGGGTTGACGAGCGTGTAGAGGGGGGCGCCGTTGGCGCGGACGATGCCGTAGTCCGGGACGTTGTCCGGGGTGAAGGTGAGTTCGCCGCGGACCACGTCGGTGAAGGTGATCGGCTCGTCGGGCATCCGGAAGCGGACGATCGCCTCGCGGCCCTCCGCCTCGTACGCCGCCTTCTGCTCGTCGGTGAGGTCGCGGCACGTGCCGTCGTACCCGGACGGCCGGCCGGCGGCGCGGGCGGCCTCGCGGCGCTCGTCGAGCTCGGTGGCGGTGCAGTAGCAGCGGTACGCGTAGCCGCCGGCGAGCAGCTTGTCGGCGACGTCCTTGTAGATGTCCATGCGCTGCGACTGGCGGTACGGGGCGTGGGGGCCGCCGGTCTCGGGGCCCTCGTCCCAGTCGAGGCCGAGCCAGCGCAGCGAGTCGAGGAGCTGCTCGTAGGACTCCTCCGAGTCGCGGGCCGCGTCGGTGTCCTCGATGCGGAAGACCATGGTGCCCTGGTTGTGCCGGGCGAAGGCCCAGTTGAACAGGGCGGTGCGGACCAGGCCCACGTGGGGGTTGCCGGTCGGCGAGGGACAGAAACGTACGCGGATCGCGTTAGCCACGCTTGATCACCTTGTTGGTGAGAGTGCCGATGCCTTCGATGGTGACGGCGACCTCGTCGCCGACGTTGAGCGGTCCGACTCCGGCCGGGGTGCCCGTGAGGATGACGTCGCCCGGGAGCAGCGTCATGGCCTCGGTGATGTGGACGACGAGGTCCTCGACGGAGCGGACCATGTCGCTCGTACGACCCAGCTGGCGCTGTTCCCCGTTGACGGTGCACTGGATCGTGACGTCGGAGGGGTCGAGGGAGGTCTCCACCCAGGGGCCCAGGGGGCAGGCGGTGTCGAAGCCCTTGGCGCGCGCCCACTGGTTCTCGCGCCGCTGGACGTCCCGGGCGGTGACGTCGTTGGCGCAGGTGTAGCCGAGGACGACGTCCTTGACCCGCTCGCGCGGGACCTCGCGGCACATGCGGCCGATCACCACGGCGAGCTCCGCCTCGTGGTGCAGCTCGTTCGAGAAGGAGGGGTACTCGATGGCGTCGCCGGAGCCGATGACCGAGGTGGTGGGCTTGAAGAAGGCGACGGGGGCGTCCGGGACCTCGTTGCCGAGCTCCGCGGCGTGCTCCGCGTAGTTGCGGCCGATGGCCACGACCTTGTTGGGCAGGACGGGCGGCAGCAGCCGGACCTTGCTCAGCGGGACCTTCGTCCCGCTGAGTTCGAAGTCTCCGTACGGAATACCCTTGATGATGTCGAGGACGAGACCGCCCTCCTCGCCGGGGGCGCTGTCGCCCTCGACCGCGCCGAAGGCGACATTGCCGTCGATGGAGAACCTGGCGATGCGCACGGGATGCCGCGCCCCTTACTTCCGCTTGCTGGAGTCTGACGTCCCAGGCTAACGCGGGAGGCGCACGCCGCCCGCCGTCGTCACCCGGCGGCGGGGACGGGCGCGTCCATCAGGGTCGTGCGGCGCGGGTTGGCGGTGCTGGCGGGGAGGTCGACCGGGTGCTCCGGCCGCACGCCCTGGTCGAGCTCACCGGCGTCGGCCAGGTGCATCAGGGTGGTGCGGCGGGGGTTGGCGATGCTGCGCATGGTCATCGTCGTCTTCATCGGTGGTGTCGACCTCGGGGTTGGGGCGCCGTCCGGGCGCCTCGTTGACGGTTTTTCCTTCTTTGTAAAGCGTCAGGCTAAACATGGGATTCCCCGTGATTGACGGTAGAAGGCAACGATCTATATGTGAGTTTGCTCACGCTACTAGGGTCGATCGCGACATAACGGACGGTCGGATGGGGCCCGAGAATCGGACATTGCGTACCTGAATGCAGCATTCCGCTGCTGATCATGGCGACTGGGACACCCCCCACCCCCGAGCTCCCCACCAGCGACTCGTACGCGAACGCCCCATTTCTCCCCACTCGCTTTCTACGGCCGGTGACCCGTCACTCACGTGGTGTGACTCCATAACGGGCGGGGGTCGTCGGCCTTGTTGGAGATCCGGCACTGTGCTGGAATTCCACGCACCGCCGCGGATTCCAGACCGGCGCGCTGGGGCGCAACACAGCGCCGGGGCGGCGGTGAGGAAGGGGGATCTGCGCCGGTCACTCACGACCACCACTGGAGCGCGCTCGCGCTCCACGACGCCGACACCGTCCTGTCCGTTCGCGCGGGGGGACGCCTGGTCCAGAGGTTGCGACGCTAGTGCAGGGACGTTTCAAGAGGGATGGCAACGGGTCTCCCCAGGCCCGCCAGGGCCGAGGGGAAGCTGCGGCGGAGCAGGAGCCGCTCGGCGGGACCGACCGCGGCTCCTCGCCCCAGCACACCCAGGCCCCGGGACCGGCCGACGCCGGCGACGGCGGCGACCGTGCGGGACGCCCGGGTGCCGGACAGGGCGGCGACGCCACGTCCACGGCGGCCGGCAGGTCCCGTACGGGCAAGGGCGCCAAGGGCACGAAGACCGCCAAGGGTGCGAAGAGCGCGCCGTCCGAGAAGAGCCCCACGGACGCCGGTTCGCGAATAGCCCTGCGCAACTGGCGCATCAGCACGCGTCTGGTCTCGCTGCTCGCCCTCCCCGTGGTCGCGGCGACCACGCTGGGCGGCATCCGTATCAACGAGTCCATGAACGACATGGAGCAGCTGGATCACATGCAGCTGCTGACCAAGCTGACCCAGGAGGCGACCAACCTCGCCCGGGCGCTCCAGGAGGAGCGCGACCTGACGGCCGGTCCCCTGTCCAACGGCACCTCCCCCACCAACCTCAAGGTCACCGAGCCGCAGAAGAAGGCGGACCGGGCGCGTGACGCGTTCCTGCACGCCACCAACGACATCGGTGACACGCAGGGCGACGAGGCCCTGCAGAGCATCCACACGAACGTCACGCAGATCGCCCGCCAGGTCGTGACGCTCGGCAACATCCGCAGCGGCGCGTACAAGGACGGCGCCCAGGACTTCCAGACGGTCGAGCGCTACAACCGTCTGATCAACTCGCTGCTCAGCCTCTCGCAGGACATGGCCCAGGCGACCAGCAACCCGGAGATGATCAAGCGGACCCGAGCGCTGGCCGCGTTCTCGGCCGCCAAGGAGTACGCCTCCATCCAGCGTGCGATCATCGCCGCCGCTCTCCCCACGACCAGCCAGGAAAAGCGGTCGATGGACACGAACGACCGCGAGTACGGAGCGGCCGCTCGGGAGAACGAGGAGCAGGCCATGAACTCGTTCCAGAACATCTACAGCTCCCTCGGCGGCGACCCGACGGAACTGCTGGCCCCCCTCGGTCCCAACAACCCCTCCATCGCGCAGGCCGACACCTACGCGGACCTCGTGCTCCGCAACGACAACGGCATGAAGCAGCAGGAGGCGCGCAACCACCTCGACTGGACCGACGCCTACGCCACCAAGATGCAGGTCATGGACACCATCGAGGCGTCCCTGCTCGGCGACATGGACAGCACCGCCCGTGAGCTGCGCCAGGAGGAGCAGCGCGACGCGATCATCAACGGTGCCCTGATCCTCCTCGTGCTCGGCGTCTCGCTGGTCGGCGCCTTCGTGGTGGCCCGCTCCATGATCCGGTCGCTGCGGCGGCTCCAGGACACGGCGACCAAGGTCGCCCAGGAACGGCTGCCCGAGCTGGTCAAGCAGCTGTCCGAGGCCGACCCGCAGGACGTCGACACGTCCGTGGAGTCGGTGGGTGTGCACTCCCGGGACGAGATCGGCCAGGTGGCCGCGGCCTTCGACGACGTGCACCGCGAGGCGGTCCGCCTCGCCGCCGAGCAGGCCCTGCTGCGGGGCAACGTCAACGCGATGTTCACCAACCTCTCGCGCCGCTCCCAGGGCCTCATCCAGCGCCAGCTGTCGCTGATCTCCGAGCTCGAGTCCCGCGAGGCCGACCCGGACCAGCTGTCGTCCCTGTTCAAGCTGGACCACCTCGCCACGCGTATGCGCCGTAACGGTGAGAACCTCCTCGTCCTCGCCGGTGAGGAGCCGGGGCGCCGGTGGACCCGGCCCGTCCCGCTCGTCGACGTGCTCCGTGCCGCCGCCTCCGAGGTGGAGCAGTACGAGCGCATCGAACTCGCCTCCGTGCCGGCGACCGAGGTCGCGGGCCGCGTCGTCAACGACCTCGTGCACCTCCTCGCCGAGCTGCTGGAGAACGCCACGTCGTTCTCCTCCCCGCAGACCAAGGTGCGCGTCACCGGTCACGCGCTGCCCGACGGGCGGGTGCTCGTCGAGATCCACGACACCGGTATCGGTCTGTCCCCCGAGGACCTCGCCGCGATCAACGAGCGGCTCGCGTCGCCGCCCACCGTGGACGTGTCGGTCTCCCGGCGCATGGGTCTGTTCGTGGTCGGCCGCCTGTCCCTGCGGCACGGCATCCGCATCCAGCTGCGTCCGTCCGACTCGGGCGGTACGACCGCGCTGGTCATGCTCCCGGTGGACGTCGCCCAGGGCGGCAAGAAGCTGCCCGGCAAGCCCGGCCAGGGCGGCCAGGGCGGCATGCCGCAGGGCTCGTCCGGCCCCGGTGGCCGGCTCGCCGGCGGCCCCGGCGCGGCCGGTGGCGGCCGTCCCGGTCTGGCCGGCGGTCCCGGTGGCCCGGGTGGTGCCCCGGCGGGCCGCAACGGTCTCGGCGCGGGAGGCGGGCCGCGTGCCGCGCTGCCCGGCCGGGACGACGCGGCCGCGCGGCAGGGCGGGCCCCAGGGCGGACCGCAGGGCGGTCAGCCGGGTCGCCACGGCCGGCACGGCCAGGGCCAGGGCGCGCCGGCCGGACAGCCGCAGCAGCAGCGTCAGGGTTCCGGTGTCGCGGGCGCCTTCGGCGGTGGCGACGGCGGCCGCGGTACGCGGGACAACGGCATTCCGACGCGTTCGGACGTCTGGCAGAACGGTCCCGCCGAGCAGGCCCCCCGGCCCGGCAAGCAGCAGCTGCCGCCCTCCGGCGGTCCGCGCGCCGAACTGCCCGGTGCCGGCCAGCAGCACCAGCAGCAGCCGCCCCGCCGGCAGCAGCAGCCCCAGCAGGCGGCCCAGCCGCAGCAGCCCGTTCAGCAGCAGCAGCCGCAGCAGCCGGTCCAGCAGCAGCGCCCCCAGCGCCCGCAGACCCCCAGCTGGGGCGCCGACGTGCCGCGCGGTCACGAGGAGCCGGAGACGACCGGGCAGTACGCCCGCCCGTCGGCCGACCGCCAGGACCCCGCGTCCACGGCGCAGTTCGCGCGCCCGGACTACAACGCCGGGCTCCCGCAGCAGCAGCCCGAGGCGCTGCCGCCCGCGCCCGGCGCCGGGGACGGCCGTACGCCGCTGTACGACACGCTGGAGACCAACTGGTTCCACCAGAACGGTCAGGCCCAGCAGCCGCCCCAGCAGCAGGAGGCGCCCGCACGCGGCGACGCCGCCGCGTACCCGGCCCACGACCGGACGATGCCGACCCCGGCCGTGCCGCAGCAGCCCGCGCCCCGTCCGGCGCGGCCCTCGCAGGCCCGGCCCACGCCGTCGCTGCCCTCGCGCCGCGACGTGCCGGCCGCCGGCCAGGCCTCCGGTCAGGGCGCGGCGCAGGCTCCCGGTCAGGGCTCCGGCCCGGGCACCGACCCGGCCTCCACGACCGGTGCGTGGCGCACCACCCCCAACGACGAGCTGGTGCGCCAGGCCGAGCGGGTCCGCAAGCCCGCCGCCGGCGGCGTCACCACCTCCGGCCTCCCCCGCCGGGTCCCGCGTGCCAATCTGGTACCGGGCACCGCGCAGGAGTCGGCCCACCAGTCCGGTCCGCAGGTCTCGCGTGCGCCTGATGACGTACGCGGCCGCCTGACCAACCTCCGCCGCGGCATCCAGCAGGGGCGTCAGGCAGGCAGCTCCACCACGGGCAGTTTCCACACAGGCCCCACTCACCAGCAGGAGCGTTAGTTGAGACCGATGAGCCAAGCGGCCCAGAACCTGAATTGGCTGATCACCAACTTCGTGGACAACACCCCCGGGGTGTCCCACACGGTGGTGGTCTCCGCCGACGGGCTCCTGCTGGCGATGTCCGAAGGGTTCCCCCGCGACCGCGCCGACCAGCTCGCGGCCGTGGCGTCCGGACTGACCTCGCTGACCGCGGGTGCGTCCCGGATCTTCGAGGGCGGCGCCGTCGCCCAGACCGTGGTGGAGATGGAGCGCGGCTTCCTCTTCCTGATGTCCATCTCGGACGGCTCCTCCCTCGCCGTGCTCGCGCACCCGGATGCCGACATCGGCCTCGTGGGGTACGAGATGGCCCTGCTCGTCGACCGCGCGGGCAGCGTCCTCACCCCTGACCTGCGCGCGGAACTGCAGGGCAGCCTGCTCCACTGAGGCGGTACGCCCCAATCCGTACCTCCCCCCTCTTGCCTCGTTCACCGTCGGCCGCCCCCTCCGGCCCCCCACCGGCCAGTCAGACGACAGGCAGACCACCTGCTGTCACTGGAGGATCAATGACCCCGCCCCCCGCCTCTCACGATCCGTACGGCGTCCCCACGGACGCCGGGTACGGCGTCGAAGGCGACCAGCCGCTGGTCCGGCCCTATGCCATGACCGGCGGCCGGACGAGGCCGCGCTACCAGCTCGCCATAGAAGCGCTGGTCAGCACCACGGCCGACCCGGCACACCTGGGAAGCCTGCTTCCCGAGCACCAGCGGATCTGCCATCTGTGCCGCGAGGTGAAGTCGGTGGCAGAGGTGTCGGCGCTGTTGTCGATGCCCCTGGGCGTCGCCCGGATCCTCGTCGCCGACCTGGCGGAGGCGGGCATGGTGGCGATCCACCAGCCGGGCAACGGAGAGGCCGGCGGAACGCCGGATGTGACACTGCTCGAAAGGGTGCTCAGTGGACTTCGCAAGCTCTAGCGGCGGTTCCGGAGGCGGTCGCTCGACAACCTCCGCCAAGATCGTGGTGGCGGGCGGATTCGGCGTGGGCAAGACCACGTTCGTCGGCGCCGTCTCCGAGATCAACCCGCTGCGTACCGAGGCCGTCATGACGTCCGCTTCCGCGGGCATCGACGACCTCACCCACACCGGCGACAAGAAGACCACCACGGTCGCCATGGACTTCGGCCGCATCACCCTGGACCAGGACCTGATCCTGTACCTCTTCGGTACGCCCGGTCAGGACCGCTTCTGGTTCATGTGGGACGACCTGGTCCGCGGCGCCATCGGCGCGGTGGTGCTCGTCGACACGAGAAGGCTGGCCGACTGCTTCCCGGCGGTCGACTACTTCGAGAACAGCGGGCTGCCATTCGTCGTCGCGCTCAACGGTTTCGAGGGCCATCAGCCGTACACACCGGAAGAGGTGCGCGAGGCGCTGCAGATCGGCCCCGACACCCCGATCATCACCACCGACGCCCGCCACCGTGCCGACGCCAAGAGCGCGCTGATCACGCTGGTGGAGCACGCTCTTATGGCCCGCCTCAAGTAGACGTGCCCATACGGCAGTTGTCGTAGCGGCGTTCAGGGGCCGGGTGTGTCGTTAGACACGGCCGGCCCCGACGTTCATAACGTTTCGACAGAGAATTGCGGGGCGCCGGACACGAGACGCATCCGAATGGTGCCGCTGCGCTCACATGAGCCCCGCCTTTTGGCGGGGCTCGCTCTTTATGCCCGATTTATCTGCGGTCTGAACCACTGAAGACGACCCCGATGGGGGGTTTGGAACGCGGCGGCTTTACGTGCTGCAATGCGACGAACTCCCGAGTAGTACGGCCCTGAAAAGAAAAACGGCACGACGTAGGTGCCGGCGCCGAGAGGTTGTTGGTCGAGTGAGGCGAAGCACGAAAAGCGCCGCAGAGCAGCAGGCGCGGGGCAATTTCACCCCGCCCGCACGCACAGCGGTGCCGCCTGCCGATACGCCCGGAACGCCGTCGGCCGCCTCCGGCGGCGGTGGCGGTCAGGGCAGCTCCAGCAAGATGTCCCCGCGCAACTGGCGCGTGGGCACCCGGCTGAACGCCATCCTCCTCATACCCGTGCTCGTCGGGCTCGTCATGGGCGGCTTCCAGGTGAAGGCGGCCATCGACACCTGGCAGGAGGCACAGGACGCCGAGAAGACGGCGCTCATCGTGCGCGCCGCCTCGGAGTACGGCCAGGCGCTGCTCAACGAGCGCGACCTCACGGCCGTGCCGCTGCTCACAGCGAAGGGCCAGAGCGACTCGGAGGTCACCAAGGCGCGTGCCGAGACCGAGGCCGCCAAGGAGAAGTTCGACGAGGCCGTCAAGGACATGCCCTCGGGGCAGGGCCTCGAGCGGCGGCTCGAGCTGTTCCGGAACGAGGAGCCCAGGCTCGAGAAGGTGCGGGAGAGCGCCTATTCCAAGGCGCAGGACCCGGTGACGACCGAAGAGGACTACACCGACGTCCAGCACTACCTCATGGAGTTCTCCAACGAGCTGGGGCTCGGCACCGGGAACGTCACCTCCTACGGCCGCATGGTCTACGCGATCCAGCTCGCCCAGGCCGCCCAGTCGCTCCAGCGCTCGATCGGCACGCACCTGCTGGTCCGTCCCAGCAAGGACGACGTGACGTTCGCCGAGCAGAGCCGGGCGTTCAACTCGTACAACTACCTGGAGCAGATCGCCCTCGGCGAGTACAACTCCGGTGGCACCGAGGAGGACGTCGACAAGCTCAAGGCGGTCATGCTGCGCCGCGCCGCCGAGGGCGACAAGAAGCTTCAGGCCGAGGGCATCAGCCTGAAGAAGGACGAGAACGGCTCGGTCCTCGCGCCCATGGCCGCGGAGATCGGCAACGCCGAGGACGCGGACGCGATCAAGGAGCTCGCGGCCAAGGGCATCGCTCCCGAGACGTGGCTGGGGGCCTCCTCCTCCAAGTTCGACGGTTACGGCGAGATCAGCACCGAGCTGGTGAACAAGGCCGTGGACGAGGCCGCCGAGATCTCCAGCGACGCCAAGACCGACGCCATCGTCATCGGCGCCATCGTCGTCGTCGCGCTGCTCACCGCCTTCATCCTGGCCGCGATGATGGCCCGGCAGATGAGCACCTCGATGAGCCGCCTGCGCACCGCCGCGTTCGACATCGCCGAGCAGCGCCTGCCGATGCTGGTCGACCAGCTCTCCCGTACCGACCCGGGCCGCGTCGACACCCGGGTGCAGCCGATCCCGATCGACTCCCAGGACGAGATCGGCGAGGTCGCCCGCGCCTTCGACCAGGTGCACCGCGAGGCCGTCCGGCTCGCCGCCGAGCAGGCCCTGCTGCGGGGCAACGTCAACGCGATCTTCACCAACCTGTCGCAGCGCAACCAGTCGCTGATCGAGGGCCAGCTGACCCTGATCACCGAGCTGGAGAACAACGAGGCCGACCCGGACCAGCTGGAGAACCTCTTCCGCCTGGACCACCTGGCCACCCGTATGCGCCGCAACGGCGAGAACCTCCTCATCCTCGCCGGCGAGGAGCCCGGCCGCCGCTGGAACCAGCCCGTCCCGCTGGTGGACGTCCTGCGCGCCGCCTCCTCCGAGGTGGAGCAGTACGAGCGCATCGAGCTCACCGGCGTACCGGAGTCGGAGATCCACGGCCAGGCCGTGACCGACCTCGTGCACCTGCTGGCCGAGCTGCTGGAGAACGCCACGACGTTCTCCTCGCCGCAGACCAAGGTCCGGGTCACCGCGACCCGTCTCCCCGACGGCCGCGTGATGATCGAGATCCACGACAAGGGCATCGGCCTGACCGCCGAGGACTTCGCCGACATCAACCACAAGCTGGCCAACCCGCCGACCGTGGACGCCGCGATCTCGCAGCGCATGGGCCTGTTCGTGGTCGGCCGCCTCGCCGACCGGCACGGCATCCGCGTCCAGCTGCGTCCCTCGGGCGAGCAGGCCGGTACGACGTCGCTGGTCATGCTTCCGGACGCGATCACCCACGGTGGTGGTGGCGACCCGGCCATGCAGGACGACTTCACCGTCTCGCAGATCATCCCGGAGCAGCAGGCGTTCGAGGCGGCGCCGCTGCGGACGGCCGCCGAGCTGGGCTTCGACGACTCCCGGTACGAGCAGGCGTCGGGCGACGGCAACTCGCTGGACCCGGTGGGCCGCTCCCGGCTGCGCGAGGAGCGCCGTGCGGCGCTGGGCGCGCAGCTCCAGGGTGGCGAGGGCGAGCGGCAGATGTACCGCGACGACCCCGCCCAGGACCAGCAGGCCGCCGCGTACGACGAGCAGGGCGGCCAGGACGGCTACGGCTACGAGCAGCCGTACGAGCAGCAGCAGCAGTACGAGCAGCCGGCCGGCTACGCGCAGGACGCCTACGACGGCCAGGACGGCTACCAGCAGCAGTACGCCGGCGGTGACTACGCGACGGGCGAGTACGCGACCGGCGAGTACCCCGAGCCGTCCTATGCGGAATCCGGTTTTCCGGCTCAGGAGTCCCAGCAGCCGCAGTACGACAACCAGTTCGAGCCCCAGTCCCACCAGGGCGAGTGGCAGGAGCAGGCTTCCTACGAGGGCGGTTACGAGTCCGGGTACGCGACGGAATCGGAATCTTCCCAGGGCGCTCCCACGAACGGCCGCGAGCGCGTAGGCTTCTCCTCGGGCCCCACCCCGAGCACCGGTCACGAGCTGACCGACGCCGGTCTGCCGCGCCGCGGCAGCCAGCAGCAGGCTCCGGCCCCGCAGCAGCAGCGGCAGGTTCCTCAGGCGGAGCAGACGCAGCCGGTCCAGCGGGTCTCGCAGAGCAGCAGCGAGGACAACGGTTCCGAGGGCTGGCGCTCGACCAACGACGAGCGCTGGCAGCGGGCCGAGAAGCTCCGCGAGCCGAAGGCCGGCGGGGTCACCCCGTCCGGACTCCCGCGGCGCGTTCCCAAGGCCAACCTGGTCGAGGGCACGGCGGAGCAGACCCCGCAGGGAGGCCCACAGGTCTCCCGCGCCCCGGAGGACGTGCGCGGCAGGTTGAGCAACCTGCGGCGCGGTGTCCAGCAGGGGCGCAACGCGGGAACGGACACGAACGGATCGGGCCTCGGCCCGGGTAGTACCTACAACCAGGAGCGTTAGTGTGAGCCCGATGAGCCAGGCGGCGCAGAATCTGAACTGGTTGATCACCAACTTCGTGGACAACACCCCCGGGGTGTCCCACACGGTGGTGGTCTCCGCCGACGGACTCCTGCTGGCGATGTCCGAGGGTTTCCCCCGGGACCGTGCCGACCAGCTCGCCGCGGTGGCGTCGGGTCTGACGTCGCTGACGGCCGGGGCCTCCCGGATCTTCGAGGGTGGCGCGGTCAACCAGACGGTGGTGGAGATGGAGCGCGGCTTCCTCTTCATCATGTCGATCTCGGACGGCTCCTCGCTGGCCGTCCTCGCCCACCCGGACGCCGACATCGGTCTGGTCGGTTACGAGATGGCTCTCCTGGTGGACCGCGCGGGCACCGTCCTCACCCCGGACCTCCGCGCCGAACTCCAGGGAAGTCTTCTCAACTAGCAGACAGACCGTGCGTTTCTCGCCACCGCACCATAGGGTGCGGTGGCGCGGCTCCACAGGGACATGGAACCGGTGAACGGCAGTCGGAGGAGGAAAAGTGGCAACACCCCCAGGCGGACACCACCCATACGACGGTGCGCACCAGTCGCAGGGTGAGAACGCCCAGAACCGCTTCAACTTCCCCTCCGCGCCCAGCGGTCAGGGCGGCATGCAGCAGCCGTACCAGCAGCCGCAGTCCGGTCACCCGTACGTCCAGCCGCAGGCGCCGCGCATCCAGCCGGTGCAGCAGCGGCGGCGCCCGGAGCCCGCGCCCACGTCGGGCAACCACAACCCGCTGGTCCGTCCGTACGCCATGACCGGCGGCCGGACGAGGCCGCGGTACCAGCTCGCCATCGAGGCGCTGGTGTCCACCACGGCCGATCCGGCCAGGCTGCAAGGGCAGTTGCCCGAGCACCAGCGGATCTGCCGGCTGTGCTTCGAGATCAAGTCGGTCGCCGAGATCTCGGCACTCCTCTCCATCCCCCTCGGCGTTGCCCGGATCCTCGTCGCCGACCTGGCGGAGGCCGGACTTGTCGCCATCCACCAGCCCGGCGGCGACGAGTCCGCCGGCGGCCAGCCAGACGTGACACTGCTCGAAAGGGTGCTCAGTGGACTTCGCAAGCTCTAGCGGCGGTGCAGCCCGCTCAACCACCAGCGCGAAGATCGTGGTGGCGGGCGGATTCGGCGTGGGCAAGACCACGTTCGTCGGCGCCGTCTCGGAGATCAACCCGCTGCGTACCGAGGCCGTCATGACGTCTGCGTCCGCGGGCATCGACGACCTCACCCACACCGGTGACAAGACGACCACCACGGTCGCCATGGACTTCGGCCGCATCACCCTGGACCAGGACCTGATCCTGTACCTCTTCGGTACGCCCGGTCAGGACCGCTTCTGGTTCATGTGGGACGACCTGGTCCGCGACGCCATCGGCGCGGTCGTCCTGGTGGACACCCGCCGTCTCGCCGACTGCTTCCCGGCGGTCGACTACTTCGAGAACAGCGGCCTGCCGTTCGTGATCGCGCTGAACGGCTTCGACGGCCACCAGCCGTACACGCCGGAGGAGGTGCGCGAGGCGCTGCAGATCGGCCCCGACACCCCGATCATCACCACCGACGCCCGCCACCGTGCCGATGCCAAGAGCGCGCTGATCACGCTCGTGGAGCACGCCCTCATGGCGCGCCTGCGGTAGGCGCCTCTCCCCATGCAGCGAGGCCCGCACACCCGACGGTGTGCGGGCCTTCGTCGTCGGGCCCGCGGACCGGGTGGCGGTACGGCACGTGGGGCGGGGGCCGTATGGGCGGCGGGCGTGGGGCGGGGCCGTGCGGCATGCGGGCGCGCGGGTGCACCGGAGGCGGTGCGGCACGCGGGGCGGGGCCGTGCGGCATGCGGGCGCGCGTGGGTGCACCGGAGGCGGTGCGGCACGCGGGGCGGTGGTGGGGCCCGTACGGGTCGCGGACGGTGTGCGGGCGGTCGCCTGGCCCGGCGGGCGGGTGGCGCGGCGAGGGGCGGCCCGGGCGGCCGCGGGCGGCCGGGACGGCGCAGGGCCCCGCACCTCGGTGGTGCGGGGCCCTGCGTGGCGTGCGCGGCGGCCGGCGGGTGTCAGCGCTGCCAGGAGTGCGGGGCGCTGAAGCCGGGGCGGCGTTCGAGGCGGCGCCAGCCGGCGGTGGAGCGGACGCGGCGGGCCGGGGTGGCGGAGGTGCGGGCGGAGGCGCGGGCGAGGAGGACGGCGGTGATCGCCGCGAGCTCCTCCGGCTCGGCCTGGCCCTTCTCCACGCGGAGCAGGTGGGAGTCGGTCACGTGTGGCTCCTGGTTACTGGGGCGGGTTGCCGTGCTTGCGGGACGGCAGGTCGGCGTGCTTCGTGCGGAGCATCGCCAGGGAGGCGATGAGCACGGAGCGGGTCTCGGACGGGTCGATGACGTCGTCGACCAGGCCGCGCTCCGCGGCGTAGTACGGGTGCATCAGCTCGGCCTTGTACTCCTTGACCATGCGGGCGCGCATGGCCTCGGGGTCCTCGGCGTCGGCGATCTGGCGGCGGAAGATGACGTTGGCGGCACCCTCGGCGCCCATCACGGCGATCTCGTTCGTCGGCCACGCGTAGGTGAGGTCGGCGCCGATGGACTGGCTGTCCATGACGATGTACGCGCCGCCGTACGCCTTGCGCAGGATGAGGCTGATGCGCGGCACGGTGGCGTTGCAGTACGCGTACAGCAGCTTCGCGCCGTGGCGGATGATGCCGCCGTGCTCCTGGTCGACGCCCGGGAGGAAGCCGGGGACGTCCAGCAGCGTGACGATCGGGATGTTGAAAGCATCGCACATCTGGACGAAGCGGGCGGCCTTCTCGGAGGCCTCGATGTCCAGCACGCCCGCCAGGGTCTGGGGCTGGTTGGCGACGATGCCGACGACCTGGCCGTCGAGCCGGGCCAGGGCGCAGATGATGTTGCGGGCCCAGCGCTCGTGGATCTCCAGGTAGTCGCCGTCGTCGACGAGCTCCTCGATGACCTTGGCCATGTCGTAGGGGCGGTTGCCGTCCGCCGGGACCAGGTCCAGCAGGACCTCGGAGCGGCGGTCGGCCGGGTCGTCGCTCGGGTGGACGGGCGGGTTCTCGCGGTTGTTGGAGGGCAGCATCGACAGGAGGTAGCGGACCTCCGCGATGCAGGTCTCCTCGTCGTCGTACGCGAAGTGCGCGACGCCGGAGGTCTCGGCGTGCACGTCGGCGCCGCCCAGGCCGTTCTGAGTGATCTCCTCACCGGTGACCGCCTTGACGACGTCCGGGCCGGTGATGAACATCTGCGAGGTGTCGCGGACCATGAAGACGAAGTCGGTCAGCGCCGGGCTGTAGGCGGCGCCGCCCGCGCACGGGCCGAGCATCACGCTGATCTGCGGGATGACACCCGAGGCGCGCGTGTTGCGCTGGAAAATGCCGCCGTAGCCGGCGAGCGCGGAGACGCCCTCCTGGATACGGGCGCCGGCGCCGTCGTTCAGGGAGACCAGCGGGGCACCGGCCGCGATGGCCATGTCCATGATCTTGTGGATCTTGGTGGCGTGGGCCTCGCCCAGCGCGCCGCCGAAGATCCGGAAGTCGTGCGCGTAGACGAAGACCGTACGGCCCTCGACCGTGCCCCAGCCGGTGATGACACCGTCGGTGTACGGCCGCTTGTTCTCCAGGCCGAACCCGGTCGCGCGGTGCCGGCGCAGCTGCTCGACCTCCTGGAACGAGCCCGGGTCGAGCAGCAGCTCGATCCGCTCACGCGCGGTCAGCTTGCCCTTGGCGTGCTGGGCTTCGGTCGCCCGGTCGCTCGGGCCGCGCAGGGCCTCCTCGCGCAGGGCGTGCAGCTCTGCCACACGCCCACGGGCATCGGTCGGCTCGCCCTGGGTTTCGTCCACAACGGTCATGCATCGACCCTACGAAGCCGACCAAGGGAAACCCGCCGTCGACTCCGTACAGTTCCCCGCCCCATCTCCTGTGAGCCCTGGACAGAACCGGGCCGCAGTGCAGGCGAAGTGCCAGCCGGGGACCCCCATGCGTTGTGCAGATCCCACAATAGGCTCAGATGGAGACCGTGCAGGCGTGTCCGGCGCCGGCCGTGCCGGGCGTGATGCGCAGCCGGAGCGTGCGGCCCGCTCCCAGGACCTCGACGGACGGGTCGTGGGCGAGGACCCGCCGTACCGGGCGGTGCCAGACGATCTCCAGAGGCAGTCCGGTGCGCGGCGGCTCGCTGACGTGGACGGTCACCCTGCGGCCCGTCGCGCGGACGAGGACGCTCGCCGGCGCGCCGGCGGTGAGGGGCCCCACCGTACCGGGCTGCCAGAAGTTGGCGGCGGTCAGGCCCAGGGAGGGCACGGTGACGGCCTGGCGGGCGGCGGTGTTGTCGAGGATCTCCAGCCAGCGGGGGTCGTACGCGCGGGCCGCGACGGTCCGGCGCGACGCCCCCGGCATGAGGAGGTAGGCGTACGAGGCGTCCGCCGGATCGGTGCCGTGGTCGAGCCAGAGGGTCTGGTAGCGGCGGGTGCGGCGCTCGGTGGTGGAGGTGGTGTTGATGTCGCGCCAGGCGCCGGTGCGGTCCTCGCGCAGGGTGCGCAGGTCCTCCGTACCGCCGGGGAACACCCATCCGCCGTGCCCCTCCAGGTGGGCCCAGCGGCTGCCCCGCCCGGTCGTGAACCGGCCGCCGCCCGCCTCCCCCAGGTTCCGGTTGTCCACCACCGTCTCGACCGGCACCCCGTCCGTGCAGCCGATCCCCGCACCGAGGCAGACGACCGTGTCGGCGGCGCAGAACCAGGACTTGCGCGCCTCCAGGGTGGAGTCCAGACCCTTGAGGTGCTGTCCCACGGCGGCGAACTCGCCGTCCGTCACTCCCCCGACCCACCGCACGGCCGGCTTCGGCGCGCCCCACTCGCCGCCCGCCCGGTCGGGCAGCCGCTTGGTGGACACCGTCGTGCCGGGCAGCCGGTAGGGGTCGACGGTCGGCCAGAACCAGTCGGTGTACTGGGCGTCGGTGGCGGGGCCCCACCAGTAGAGCATCCCGGCGCCGGTGTGCCAGCCGCGCGGGTTCTCCCCGTTGCCGCACTCGTAGAAGGCGATCCGCTCCGACGCCATGGCGATGTTGGCCGCCCACCCGGGGCGGCGGTGCACGGCCCGGTCCATGGCGGCGAACAGCTTGTGGCCGACCGGTTCGGGCGCGGCGGGCACCGGCGAGGCGGCGACGGCGTGGAGCCGGGCGAGGTCCGCGACGCCGAACTGGGGCGCGGTGAGGACCGGGCTGACGGTGTCCCGCTCGATCCAGCCCTTCACGCGTGCGTGCCACCGGTCGCGCACGGCGGCCGGGGCGCCCGCGGCGAGCAGGGCGATGGCCGCGATGATGCCCTGGCCGTGGTAGTGGTCACCGCGCAGGGTGCCGTACGGGTCGTTGCGCAGGATGCCCCGGCTGACGGCGCGGCCGCTGACGCTGTCCATCATCAGGCCGTTGTACAGAAGGGGCGCGTAGGCGTGCTCGACGCTGTCGAGGACGATCTGCCGGTTCGGGTCGGTGACGGCCCACGGCGACCCGGCGAGCAGCGCGAACAGCCGGCCCAGCCCGTCGAGCACGACCTGTCCGTACGTACCGGAGTACGCGACCCAGGTGTGCTGGACGAACGACCCGTCGGCGTAGAGCCCGTCGCCCTTGGTGACGTACGGGAAGACGGGCGACAGGGCGTCCCGGGCGAGGGCGATCTTCGCCGGGTCCCTGCCGACGACGCCGCGCAGGGCGACGGAGCGGCACAGGTCGACCCGGTTGGCGCCGGTGGACGTGCCGGCGTAGTCGCCGAGCATCGCGTCCGGGACGAAGTGGTCGACGGCGGCGCAGGCGGCCGCGACCCGCTCGGGGCCGGCGGCTTCGTACAGCGTGGCGACGATGTCCATCAGGAGGCGTGGGCTGCCGATCTGCCACTCCCACCAGTTGCCGTAGCGGGTCGTGGAGGGGTTGTAGATCCGCTCGGCGAGGTGGTCGAGGCCGCGCAGGACGTCGGCGAGGAGGCCGGGCTCGCCGGTCTGGCCGGTGCCCCGCTGGACGTACGCCTGGGTCATGGTCCACAGGCGGTGGTAGCTCTGGGTGATGCCGGAGGGCGGGTCGAAGGCGTGGCCCGGCCACAGGGAGGTGGCGGTGGGGGCCATGGTGGCGCGGTGACGGGCGGCGAGGTCACCGGTCGCGGCCAGGCGGGAGGCGTACGGTTCGGCGGCCGGGTCGTAGCCGGTGCCGAGCTGGAGGCCCAGCCAGCGCAGCCGCAGCGTCTCGAAGTCGTCGGGGGCGGCGGAGGCTTGGGCGGGCACGGTGAGTCCCAGGGCTGCGGCGGAGGTGGCGGCGAGGAAGAGGCGGCGGGACCAAGCGGGCGTTGTCGGTGGCACGGGGACCTCCCGGTGAACGGATCGCAGCGGCATGGCGCACGAGCACTCCGCCCCGGCCGGACCACCGCCTCGTGGACCCCACCCAGCGTGCCCGGCACGACGTACGGCTCCGGGCGCCGACCCGGCCCCCGTCACCCGTACGGAGGGTCCCGGGCGGCACGGAGGACACCGGCGTAACAGCCGCCTCGCGGCACCGTCAACGCCCGGAGCACGGTACGGCGACGCGAGTCCAACAATCGCGCCGGTCTCGTCCAAGTCGGCCGGAGCGGCGCCACGTTGTGAAGGAACAAAAAATCTGAGAGCGCTCTCAGTCACATCTCTTGACGCCTCATCCGAGCAGCGCGAGAGTGAGCGGCACCCATCCCCCCCCACCCCCACAGGAGTGCGCTCATGGCGTCCCGTGAATCCCACGCGTCCCAGGCGTCCCACGCCTCCCACACGTCCCACCGCTCCCTCTCCCGCCGCGCCCTGCTCACCGGCACGGCCGCCGCCGCCGCGGCCACCGCGCTCGGCCTGCGCGGCGGTACGTCCGCCTCCGCCGCCCCCGCGACGTGCGAACTCGCCCTGGAGAACCGGTCCCTGCCCGGAACCGTGCGCGCCTACGTCACCGGCCACGAGCAGGGCACCGGCCGCTGGGTCCTGCTGCGCCCGGGCGGCGGTGTCTACCGGCCCGAGTCGCCGTCCGCCCCGATGACCCCGATGCCGGTCGACTGTGCGATACCCCTGCGCCCGGCGGGCGCGGGACCGGTCGTCCTGACCCTCCCCCAGATGTACGGCGCCCGGGTCTACTTCGTCCGCGACAACAGGCTCGACTTCTTCCTGAACCCCGGCCCCGCCCTGGTGGAACCGGCGTTCGCCACGTCCGCCGACCCCAACTACGGGCGCGTCTGGTCCTTCGCCGAGTTCACCTTCAACCCGCAGCAGCTGTACGCCAACATCAGCTACGTCGACCTGGTGACCGCCCTGCCGATCGGCCTCACGCTCACCGGGGACGCCACCCACACCGTCGCCCCGCTCCCGGCCGGGGCCCTCCAGCGGATCGCGGACGGGCTCGTCGCCCAGGCCGCACGGGACGGCCAGCCGTGGGACAAGCTGGTCATCCGCGCCTCCAACGGCTCCGTCCTGCGGGTCATCTCCCCGCAGAACCTCATGGCGCCGTACTTCGACCGCCCGGACCAGATGCCCTTCCGCAACGCCTTCACCGGCTACATCGACCGCGTGTGGCAGAAGTACCGCACCACCGACCTGCGCATCGACCTCCAGGGCGGGCGCGGTGTGCGCGTGGGCCGGGTGAACGGAGACGTCCTGACCTTCACCGGCGGCCACAGCTTCACCCGCCCCACCTCACGGGACGTCTTCACCTGCAACCACGGCCCGTTCGCCAACAACCCCGGCGACTCCGACGACCGCAAGGCCCTGCTCGCCCGCCTCGCCGCCGGATTCAACCGGACGACCCTGCTCACCCACCCCGACCAGCCCAACGGCCCGGCGCCCTCCGACTACTACCGCGACCCGTCGACCAACCACTTCTCCCGGGTGGTCCACGCCAACACCCCGATCGGGTACGCCTTCCCTTACGACGACGTCCGGCCGGACGGCCGCCCGGACGTCTCGGGCGCCGCGCACGACGGCAACCCGCGCCGCTTCACGGTGTCGGTCGGGTCGTAGGACCGGGCCCCCGGCCCGGGGGGACCCGTCCCTGGGGCGGCCGGGGCCCGGGGTCGCGCCCCGGGGGTCGCCCCCCCGGGGGTCGCCCCCCGCCCGGGGCCGGCCGGGGCCGGTGGCCTCAGCCGATGGTGACGACACGCGCCCAGGGCGGTGGGGCGTCCGGAACGTAATCGGGGTCGTCCTCGTCGACGGGTCCGCCCGTGCGGGGGAAGAGACCCACGACGGTGCGGCACGGCGGCTGGGCCGACGGCCAGGGCGTCTGCCCGTCCGTCAGCGCGACGATCACGTCCGGGCGCGGCCCGGAACGGAGCGCCCGGGCGAAACCCGAGCGCAGGTC
Organism: Streptomyces noursei; assembly: GCF_001646665.1. Classification (GTDB taxonomy): domain Bacteria; phylum Actinomycetota; class Actinomycetes; order Streptomycetales; family Streptomycetaceae; genus Streptomyces; species Streptomyces lavendulocolor. The sequence goes on from NZ_LWBU01000249.1 coordinate 139,684, forward strand.
CGTGCCCCCGCCACCGAGCAGCTCGATGCTCTCCGCGCGGCAGAGCGGGACCGCGACCCCGGCCGCCGCGTCGCAGGAGATCACCGAGACCAGGTCGCGCCGCCCGCCGACCGCCCGCGAGATCGCCGCCACCTCCAGCAGCGCGCTGCCCAGTTCGGCGTCGCTCACCGACCCGGAGGTGTCGATCACGACGCACACCCGGGGCGGCGTCCGGCGCAGGCTCGGCAGCACCACGCCCGGCAGGCTCGCCGCGCGGCGGGACGGGCGCCGGTAGGTGTGGTTCTCGCCCACCCCCGGCGCGCCGGCCGCCGCACGGACCGCGGCCCCGAGCAACTGCCGCCACGGCTGCGGCGGGTGGAACGCCTCGTCCGCCCAGCGGCGCCACCCGTCCGGTGCCTCGCCCGGCCGGCCCTTGATCCCCTCAGCCACCCGGAACCGGACTGCGTCCCGCTGCTGCCGGCTCAGCCCGTGCGCCCCGCCGGGCCCCAGCTCCCAGGGCCGTTCGTGGCCGTCGGCACCGCTGCCGCAGTCCAGCCAGGCCAGGTCCGCGGCGAGCCCGGACATCGACGCCCTGCGCAGGTACTCCTCCATCAGCAGCCCTTCGGGCAGCCGCAGCAGCGACGGCAGCACGGCTCCAGCCGGCCGGGGCAGACCGTCGCCGTAGATGTCGTCGTTGATCTCGAAGTCGGCGGCGATGTTGCGCCGGAGCCTCTCCCCCGGCCCGTACGCCTCGTGCTCCCGTGCGTACCGCTCGCCCCGGCCGTGATGGTCCCGCAGCAGGTGCGAGACCTCGTGCACCCACACGCCGGCCAGCTCCTCCACCGGCATGCGCGCCACGAAGGCCGGTGAGACGTAGCAGCGCCAGTGCGCGTCCACCGCCATCGTCGGCACCGACCGGTCCTCCACCACGTGCAGCGCGAAGAGGGCGTCGGCCAGGTAGGGGCGTACCTTCACCGCGTGCAGCCGGGCGGCCAGCAACTTCTCGCGGTCGAGCGGGAGTCCGGGGCGGGGAGGACGGGTCGGACCGGCGGGGCGGGTGGGCGTGGTGCGGTCGGTGGGCGGCTGCCGGTCGGTGGGCTGTCGGTCGGTGGGCGGACCGGCGGTGGGCGGACCGGCGGGGCGGCCGGGTCCGTCCGGCGGCTCCGGGAGGGTGGCGGCCTTCACCGGGCGCGGGGGCGCCGGCGGGGCCACCGGGCGCGGCAGCGGGCGCGGCACGGGTCGCCGCACGGTGCCGGTCATCGGCCCACCCCCGTCGCCCGCCCGGCGCCGGCCGCCGCCGCGACCCGCCCCACCGACCGGTCGGCACGCCGGGCGAGGCCGATCACCCCGGCGAGCCGCTCCACCGCCTCCGGCACCTCCCAGTCGTCGCGCCGCAGCCCGGCCAGCGCCGACGCCGGGGCGACCAGCAGGTCGGGGGCGCCGGTCTCCAGCGCCCGGACGAGCACCGCCCAGGCCGCCTCCCACCGGTCCCGCTCCGGGCGCGCCCCGACGGCGGCGACCACCGCGTCCAGGGCCGCCTGCCGCAGGTCGCCCCGCTCCGGCAGCTCGGCGGACGCCGGGTCGGCCAGCAGCGACTCCGGGTCCGGCAGGTCCATGCGGTCCAGGTGGGCCAGGAGCTCCAGCCCGGGCCCGTCCCCCACCGCGCCCCGCACCAGCAGGGCCAGCACGTCGCGGGAGACGCCGGCCGCGGTACCGAAGGCCAGCAGCGTCAGCGCGGCCTCCCAGCTGCGGGGCGAGGGCCAGGCCCCGCCGCGCCGCGCCTCGCTGCTCGGCAGCCGGTGGATGAGCGTCGGCCGGGCCTTCAGGAAGCCGCAGACCGCGCGCCGGGCGAGGGCGACCGCGTCCGGGAGCCGTTCCGGGTCCAGTCGGGGCAGCTCCGCACGGGGCCAGACGCCGCCCAGGCCGCGTACCACCACCTCCCGGTCGTGCACCCAGTACAGGTGCACGAACCGGTTGGCCAGCGGTGGGCTCAGCTCCCACCCGTCCGCCGCCGACGCACGCGGGTTGGCGGCGGCCACGATCCGTACGCCCGGCGGCAGTTGCAGCGCGCCGACCCTCCGTTCCAGGACGACCCGGAGCAGTGCGGCCTGGACGGCCGGGGTGGCGGTGGACAGCTCGTCCAAGAAGAGCAGTCCCCGGCCGGCCCGGACCAGTTCCACCGCCCACTGCGGCGGCGCCATCGGGACACCCTGGGTGGCCGGATCGTCACCCACGATGGGCAGCCCGGAGAAGTCGGAGGGCTCGTGGACGCTGGCGATCACGGTGGTCAGCGGCAGGTCGAGGGAGGCGGCGAGCTGGGTGAGGGCAGCCGTCTTGCCGATGCCCGGCTCGCCCCAGAGCAGCACGGGCAAGTCGGCGGCGACGGCCAGGGTGAGCGCTTCGAGCTGTTCGTCGGGGCGGGGCTCGGTGGACGTCGTGCGGAGGAGGGTCAGGAGGTCCTGGGCCAGGGCGAGTTGGGTGGAGGTGGTCGTGGTCGTGGTCATGGGATCACCTGGGTGTGTGTAGGAGAGAAGTCAAGGTTGTGGGTGCGTGGCGCGGAGCGCGGTGGGGGGTGGGGCGTGGCCCCTCCGGGCTCACCTCCTCGGCGCCGGCGGCCTTGGGTCACCGGCAGGGGAGCCGCACCGAGGCCGCCAACGCCTGCGGGGGCGACCCTGCACGGCCCCGCCCCGGCCGTCGCGCGTCCGCGGGCGCGGTCAGGCGTGCAGGCCGCTGCGGGGCCGGGACCGGTTGGCGCGCTTGCGGCGGACGACGAGCGGGGTGCGGCGGTCGAGCCGCGGGCGGCGGCCGGTGGTGGCGGGGTGTTCGTCAATCAGACCGGAGCGGAACAGCCCGTGCTCGACCCGCCGGTGCACGGCCGCCTCCAGTTCGTCCCGGAGCGGCCCGTCGCGCAGGACGGCGCCGGGGCCGAGCAGCCCCTCGACGACGGCCAGCGCCCCGGTGACGTCGCCGTGGCGCAGCCGCTCCCGTACCGCGGGCAGGGCCTCCGGGCTGCGGTGGACCGCGTCGATGGCCCGCAGGCAGGGCAGCGGCGGCCCGCCGAGCGCCACCAGCAGATCCTCGCGCCGCAACTGCGCCGGGTCGTGGTCGACCGCCGTCAGCACCCCGTCCCGCAGGGCGATCCGGTGGACCTCCCCCCGGCACTCCACGCGGTGCGGATCGCCGGACTCGGGTACGGGGCCGGTGGCCGGCGCCGCTCCGGGCGTCCCCAGCGCCGCGGCGACGAGCGGGTGCAGCCTCCCGGGCGGGACGAGCCCCGCGCGCAGCAGCTCCACGTCCGGCAGGGCCCGGGCCGCCGCCTCCGGCAGCACCGGGAGCGCGGCGACCACCTGCGGCGGCAGGGCGCCGGGCAGGGGCCGGAACGTCGGGGCGTGGCTGTCGTCGGGGGCGACGAGTTCGAGTACGGCACGGCTGCGCGCCCCGAGCCGTACGGTGAACGCCCCGCGCGGCAGCCCCTCCGCCCGCAGCAGCAGCTCGGCCTCGGCGGCCCAGCGCCCGACCGCCCACGGCCCGTCGGCGGGGGTGCCGAAGCCGCCGCAGCGCAGGGCCAGTTCACCGCTGCTCCCCGCGTCCCAGAGGTGCCGGTGCAGGTCGAGCCGGAAGCGCCGGTCGGGATGCGGGTGGGGGTGCGGGTGGTGCCCTTGGGCGGAGCCGTCCCACAGGGCCAGGGACATCCGCTGCCCGGCGTCGACCCGGGCGGGCGGCGTGCGCACCACCAGGTGGACCGGGACGGCGCCGGGGTTCCGGTAGGAGACCAGGGCCACGGTGAGGCCGGGCCGCAGCAGCCCGTCCGGGGCGATCCGGGGCATGTGCCAGCGCAGCAGGTCCGGAGCCAGCCGGCGCAGGTCGGCCCGGAGGCGGCCGGCGATTTCGGTGCCGTGGCGGTGGCGCACGGCGCGCAGATCGAGGTCGACGTCGATCCGGGCGGCGGCGCAGGCCCCCGCCCAGTCACCGGCCGCACGGCGTGCGGTCGCGTTCTCGATCATGGACGGTGGCACGGCGTACTCACGTACGCGCTGCCACATCGACAGGTGGTCGGGAATCCGGTTCGCGGAGTGATGTGCCATCAGCACTCACCCTGAGCGAACGATTCCCCCAATCCGCACGAGGAGTTGTTCTTCATCGCGGGCATCTTAACCACGCGCCGGATCACCTGTCAGGGCGATTTCGGGGCGGTCGACAGCTGCCGCTGTTGTCGTGGGTCACGTCCCGGCGGTTGCCCTCGCCGGAACCGGACCTCCACCGCGGCGCGCCGCCGCCCGGCCGCGCGGGGTGTCCGGGCCGAGAAAAGGGTTCACCCAGTGGTTGAAAGTTGAACGGAATGGGTCTAGAGTCGAAGTCGTTGAAGGTTCAACCAAGCCACCAGAGGGAGTACGTCATCATGGGTCTCTTCAGCCGCACCACCACCGCCACCGTCCCCGCCCCGGCCGCCGCCGTCGACCCGGCCCTGGCCGCCCTGACCGGCACGTACACCATCGACCCGTCGCACAGCGGCATCGGGTTCACCGCCCGCCACGCCATGGTCACCAACGTGCGCGGCGCCTTCACCGAGTACGAGGGCACGCTGGAGCTCGACGGCACCGACCCGGCCGCCTCCGGCGCGTCCATCGACGTGACGATCGCGTCCATCGACACCGGCAGCACCGACCGCGACGGCCACCTGCGCAGCGCCGACTTCTTCGACGCCGAGCAGTTCCCGCTGATGACCTTCCGCTCCACGGCCGCCGAGGCGCTCGGCGGCGCGGACTACCGCATCACGGGCGACCTGACCATCAAGGGCGTCACCAAGCCGATCAGCATCGACCTGGAGTTCAACGGCGCCGCGAAGGACCCGTTCGGCAACGAGCGCGTCGGCTTCGAGGGCAAGGCCGAGCTGCTCCGCTCCGAGTGGGGCCTGACCTGGAACGCCGCGCTGGAGACCGGCGGTGTCCTGGTCAGCGACAAGATCAAGCTGACGTTCGAGATCTCCGCGATCAAGAACGCGCAGTGACCGGTTTGCGGGCCTCGATGAGCGTCCGGCACGAGTGAGCGACAAAGGGACCTTCGGCCTCGATGAGGCCATGCAGGTCCCTCAGTCGTTCCCGGTACGCGTCCACCGTGAAGCCCGGCACGGTCCAGATGACCTTCCGCAGGAAGTAGACGACCGCGCCGACGTCGAAGAACTCCATGCGCAGGCGTTCCATGCGTACGTCGAGGATCTCCAGGCCCGCCGCCCGTGCCTCCGCCGTCTCCTCGTCCGGGTGCCGCTTGCGGCGCAGCTCGTCCGGGAGCGGTCCGAGGAAGAACTCGATCAGCTCGAAGACCGTCTCCGGCCCCACGTGCTGCGCGAAGTACGTGCCGCCCGGGCGGAGCACCCGGGCGATCTCGCCCCACCACACGGTCGCCGGGTGGCGGCTCGTGACCAGGTCGAAGGCCGCGTCCGCGAACGGCAGCGGAGGCTCGTCCGGATCCGCGACCACCACCACCCCGCGCGGGTGCAGCAGCGCGGTGGCCCTGGCGATGTTGGGGGGCCAGGACTCGGTGGCCACCATGGTCGGCGGGTACGTCGCCGCACCGGCCAGCACCTCGCCCCCGCCCGTCTGGACGTCCAGGCCGGCGGAGGCGGCGGCCAGCCGCTCGCCCATCAGGCGCCGGTAGCCCCACGACGGACGCTCCTCGGTCGCCCGGCCCTCCAGCCAGGAGAAGTCCCAGCCGGAGACGTCGACGGCGTCGGCCTCGGCGACGAGATCGTCAAAAGTACGTGACATGCCGTCACTGTACGAACCCCGCGGCACGACCCCGTCGGGCCTCCACCCGCCCGGACCTCCCGTGTCGGCCGCGGCCGCTCTCACCGGCCCGTGCCCGGCGGGACACCCTCTAGCTCCTGAAGCCGTGGTTCATCAGCTTGGTCGCGTCCGTGTTGCGGTTGGCCTCCGAGGAGGAGGACAGGACCGTGCCGATGACCGTCCTGCCGCCGCGGGTGGCGGCGAAGACGAGGCAGTACTTGGCCTCCGGGCCGGAGCCGGTCTTCACCCCCAGGGCGCCCTGGTACGTGCCCAGCAGCTTGTTGGTGTTGGTCCATGCCATGTCGCGGTAGCCGCCCGTCTTCGTGGTGACCCGCTGCTTGGTCGACCTGGTCTTCACGACGGCGCGGAAGGTCGGGTTCTTCATCGCCTGTGCCGCGAGCTTCGTCAGGTCGCGCGGCGTCGAGTAGTTCTTGCCGTTGCCGATGCCGTCGAACGAGTCGAAGTGGGTGTTCTTCAGGCCCATGCCGGTGGCCGCGGCGTTCATCCTGCCGACGAACGACTTCACGCGCGCGGCGCGCGTGGAGCCGGTGCCGTAGGCGTCGGCCAGGGCGTACGCGGCGTCGCATCCGGAGGGGAGCATCAGCCCGTACAGCAGCTGCCGGACCGTCACCTTGTCGCCCACGATCAGCCGCGCCGAGGAGGCGGTCTTGGCCACGATGTAGTCGCTGTAGGCCATCTGGACGGTGACCTTCCGGTTCAGGTCCAGGTTCTTCTGCGAGAGGACCACATGGGCCGTCATGATCTTGGCCGTGGAGCCGGTGGGGAGCCTGCTGTCGGCACCCTTCGCGAACAGGGCGGCACCCGTGCCGGTGTTCATCACGAAGCCGCCCTTGGCGGTGATCGCCGGTGGCCGCACCGGGGCCGCCTGGGCCGGGGCGAGGCCGGCTCCGGCCGCCGACACGGCGCAGACGGTTGCGCACACCGCTCCGGCGCGGCTGATGTTCCTGCTGTTCACCATCGACACTCCCGTACGTGCAGCCGCGGCGGCTGCCCCGATAAGACCGCTACCGACAAGACACGCCGCCCCGCCCCGGGGATGCACGGCACGGGCGCGAAGCAACCGAAAGAGTGAACGCCCCGGTCTAGCGCCGGCCCGCCGTCCTCGGACCCGCGGCGGCCCGCGGCCCCAGCGCCCGCAGCCGCCGCTCCAGCGGGTGTTCGACCCAGTGGTAGGCGCACGCCGACAGCGTCAGGCTCACGGCGAGGACGAGGCACCAGACCGCCGCCGTGCCCACCGGGCCGGCGGGTCCGCCGAAGTGACCGAGCCAGAGGCGGATCACGATCTCGTGGATCAGGTACCAGGCGTACGACCAGTGCCCCAGCCGTACCGGCCAGGTGCCGCGCAGGCCGGTCGGCCGACCGTCGAGGTCCGCCCGCGCCGCCGCCGCGACCAGCAGGGCGAACAGCGGGGTGGCGAGCAGCTGGGAGGCGGCGTACGGGCCGTACCAGAGCGCGTCCGGGACGGCGTCGGACCAGGGCACCAGCGCCAGGTGCCAGCCGGCCACCAGCGCCACCGCGGGCCATAGGCCGACCGGCGGCCGCCACCCGCGGGCCACCGCCAGGCCCGTCACCACGCCCAGCAGGAACTGCGCCGTCCGCGTCAGGGGCAGGTAGTCCTGCGCCCACGCGCGCGTGGCGCCGTCGGCGATCAGCGCGCCGCCCAGCCACACCAGCACCACGGCCGCGCAGACTCCGCCCGCGATCCACCGCCGGCCGCGCGCTGACCGCACGGCGGGGAGCGCCATCAGCAGCGGGAAGACGAGGTAGAACCAGGCCTCGTCGCTGAGCGACCAGGCCGCCGGGTTGCCGCCCCGCAGCACCACCGGGTCGGGCACCCAGGCGTGGACGAGGAGCAGCGAGGCGGCCACCGCGCGGGCCGGAACCTCCTTGCCGAGGGCGAGCCACGCGCCCACCGACAGCACGGTGGTGGCGGCGAGGAGCGGCCAGATGCGGGCGAACCTGCGCCACAGGAAGACCGGCGCCGGCACCCTCTTCCCGTCGTACGTCCAGGCCAGTACGAATCCGGACAGCACGAAGAAGAACGTCACCCCGCTGCGCCCGTACCGGACCGCCTCGCCGAGGCCGGGCACTTCGCCCACCTGCCGGGACAGGTGGTAGAGCACCACCAGCAGGGCCGCCCAGAAGCGCAGTCCGGTGAGGGAGGGGAGCCGGTCCCTGCCGGTCGGCTCGGTGGAGGGGGCGCGGGGCGTGGGAGGCATCCCGCGATTATCCGGCCGGTCCCGCGCCCGGCCGCCGCGGGGGCGACAGCCGGGGCACGCGGGGGCGGCGGCCGGGGCACGCGGGGCGTCTCGGCCGGGCCGCGGGGCCTGCGCCGGAGGTCCCGGCCGGTGCCGGGGTGCGCGGGCGGGTGCCGTAGCATCCGGCCATGACGAGCACCCTGTTGACGCCGTGGTGGAAGCGCCAGCCGGTGGCGGCGCCCGGGGCCGGGGCCGAGGCCGAGGGCTCGGCCGCCGCGACCCGGATCCTCGACCTGCACGCCGCCGGGATCCAGCGGCTGCTGGGTGACGCGCGCGGCGCCGCGCCCGACGGCGGCGGGGAGCGGACGCTCGTGCTGGCGGCGCACCGCCTCATCAGCGAGCGGGTCCGCCCCGTCTACGCCATGAACGACGCCCAGCCCGCCTCCCGCACCCTGGCCAGGGGCCGTGGCTCGTGCAGCCAGCGCCTGGCGGTCCTGGAGGCGGTCGCCCGCGCGGCCGGTGTCCGTACCCGGGTGCGCGGGCTGCTGGTCGACGGCTCGTTCTGGTACCCGCGTTTCCCGCGGCTGCGCCCGCTGGTGCCGGACGCGGTGGTGCTGGCCTGGCCGGAGTTCCGCGTCGACGGTGCGTGGGTGAACGTCTCCGAGCTGTACGCGCCGCTCGACGTCCTCGGCGCCCGGGATCCGCGGGGCTTCACCAACACCGGATCGCAGACGCTCTTCGAGGCCCTGTCGTCCACCGCCGTGGACTGGGACGGGTCGATGTGCGGCACGGACAGCTGCCCGTCGTACGACCTGTCGGCCATGGTCCGCCGCGACCTGGGCCGGTTCTCCTCCCGCGACGAGCTGTTCGCGGCGCACGGCCAGACGCTGTGCCTGCCGGCGAGGGTGGCCGGCGGTGCGGTCCTCGGCCGGATGACTCCGGCGTGAGGTGACGGGGAGGGCTCACGGCCGCGGCCCGACGGGGACGCCACCACGGAGCCGAAAGCCCGTTCGCCGGCGCCGTCCGGTGACGGCGCCTCAGAACCCGCCGCCGCCGAAGTCGCCGCCGCCGAAGCCCCCGCCGTCGCCGAACCCGCCGCCCCCGCCGAAGTCCGAGGCGTTGAAGTCGCCGCCGGAGAAGTCGCCGCCCTCGTACCCGCCGCCGCCGTACTCCCCCGCGTACGCCGGGGTGGAGAGCATGGAGCCCAGCATGGTGCCCATCAGCAGACCGGGCAGGAGGCCGCCGCCGAAGTACCCGCCCGCCCACGGCCCGTACGCCGGTCCCGCCTCCCAGTAGGGACGGCGGCCGTACTCGGTGTCCACGGTGCGGGCCATGGGGTCCTCGCCCTGCGCCAGCCGTGCGGCGTCCGCCGCGCAGACCGGCACCTCGCGCACCGCGCCGCCGGACGGCGACCACTCCACCTCGGTGGCGGCCGGGCCGTGGCGCGGGTCGAAGAAGCAGGGCGCCCGCCGCTCGGGAAGCGGGCGGCCCTCGCGGCGGGCGGACAGGACGGCCAGCGCGTAGCGGCCGTCCTCGAGGGCCTCGGTCACGCCCCGTACGTCGTGGGGGTGCCGGGCCTGGCCCATCAGTGTCTTGGCCTTGTCGTACGAGTCGAGGGCCCGCTCGTAGTCGGCGCGCATCGCGTCGTCGGCGCCCTTCTCGCCCGGGTGGAAGTCGAGCCGGTCGAGCTCTTCGCCGTAGGCGGTGATGTCCTCGTCGACGACGACCCGCAGCTTGTCCAGTGCTTCCTGTTCCTCCTGGTAGCGCCGGCGCCGCTTGCGGCGGGTGACGGTGAGGGCGGTGGCGCCGCCCGCTGCGGCCAGGGCGCCGATCGTGATCAGTCCGGCGACGGGGACGCTCTCGCCCGGCACCCCGGACCAGCTGTCGGGGGCGTCGCCGCGCACCTGCGGAAGGGCCTGGTCGACGAAGTTGTTCAGCTCCGTGGTCGCGTCCACGCCGGGCTGCCGGACGGACTCCACGACGTTCTGCACGGCCCGGTCCGGCATCACGGCCCGGTCGGCCCCGGCGGCGAAGGCGTCACCGAGGCGCACCCCGTACAGGCCGGTGATGCCGGTCTGGGTGCGGAGGTTCTGGAGCAGGCCCTGCTGCGGGAACTCCGCCGTGGCGGGCAGCACCGCCACGAAGACGGGTTTGTCGGCTTCGCGGATCCGGTCCGCCAGGGCGTCGGCCGCGGGCTTGGGCAGCTGGTCGGCGGCGTCGGGGTGGACGTACACCGGGCCCTGCTTCAGCGCCTCGGCGGCGTCCTGGAGACCCGTGGCCCTGGCGCCCGCGGTCGGGGTCAGGGCCAGGAGCAGCAGCAGTGTCAGCCCCGCCAGGGCCGACAGAAGGGTGAGCGGCCTGGTCCTCATAGCATCGACGCTACCCCAAAAGAGGGTAAAGGGGACATAACAGTACGGGAGAATGGAACCGGGCCCAGTGGGAGGATGCTCGGATGGACATTCGTCGGCGGAACAACGTCTCGGTGATCGGCCGCGAGGACGGCCCGGCCCTGGTGCTCGCCCACGGGTTCGGCTGCGACCAGAACCTGTGGCGCCTGGTGGCGCCCGCGCTGGCCGAGGAGTTCCGCGTGGTGCTGTTCGACTACGTCGGCGCCGGCGGGTCGGACCTGTCGGCCTGGGACCCCGAGCGGTACTCCACCCTCGACGGGTACGCCGAGGACGTCCTCGACGTCTGCCGCGAGCTGGGCCTGCGCGACGCCGTGTTCGTCGGCCACTCCGTGAGCGCGATGGCCGGGGTGGTGGCCTCGGCCAGGGAACCCGGCCGGTTCGGCAGGCTGGTGCTGCTGACCCCGTCCCCCCGCTACATCGACGACGACGGCTACCGGGGCGGGTTCAGCAAGGAGGACATCGACGAACTGCTGGAGTCCCTGGACGCGAACTACCTCGGCTGGTCGGGCGTGATGGCCCCCGTGATCATGGGCGCTCCCGACCGCCCGGAACTGGGCGAGGAGCTCACCAACGCCTTCTGCCGCACCGACCCGGACATCGCCCGCGTCTTCGCCCGCACCACGTTCCTGAGCGACAGCAGGGACGACCTGGCCGGGGTGGCCGTGCCGACGCTGGTCGTGGAGTGCGCCGAGGACGTGATCGCCCCGCGCGAGGTGGGCGCCTACGTGCACGCCGCCATCCCCGGCAGCCGCCTGGTCACCCTGGACGCCACGGGGCACTGCCCGCAGCTCAGCGCACCCGAGGCGACCGTGGAGGCGATCCGGTCCTTCCTCCGGGACGGCGAACGGTGAGCCCCCGGGAACCGGCCCCGCCGCCGCAGGACGCCGGCTCCCTGGCCGAGCAGGCCGCCGCGGTGGCGCCGCTGCTGGAGGACTCCGCCGAGGACCTGTACGAGAACGCGCCCTGCGGCTACCTGTCCACCCTGATGAACGGCACCCTCGCCAAGGTCAACGGCACGCTGCTGTCCTGGCTCGGTTACCGCCGGGAGGAGCTGGTCGGCCGCAGGCGCTTCGCCGACCTGCTGACGATCGGCGGGAAGCTCTACCACGAGACGCACTTCGCGCCGCTGCTGCAGATGCAGGGCGAGGTCCACGGGATCGCCATGGAGCTCAAGGCGGCGGACGGCGCCCGGCTGCCCGTACTGGTCACCTCCGTCGTCAAGACCGACGCCGCCGGCGAGCCCCTGCTGATCCGCACCACCGTCACCGACGCCCGCGACCGCCGCGCCTACGAGCAGGAGCTGCTGCGCGCCCGCCGCGCCGCCGAGGAGGCGCACCGGGAGGCGGAGCGCAGCCGTGAGCACCTGCACGAGGTGGTCGCCGTCCTCCAGCGCAGCCTGCTGCCCCCGTCGCTGCCGCTCGTGCCCGGCCTGGAGACCGCCGCCCACTACCACACGGCCTCCCCCGACCACCTGGGCGGCGACTTCTACGACCTGTTCTCGCTGGGCGGCGGGCGCTGGGCCTTCTGCCTGGGCGACGTGTGCGGCAAGGGGCCCGAGGCCGCGGCCGTCACCTCGCTCGCCCGCCACACGCTGCGGGCCGCGGCCATGAACGACCCGGATCCCGAGGCCGTGCTGCACACCCTGAACTCGGTCCTGTACGAGCGGTACACGGGCGACGACCCGCGCTACTGCACCGTCGTCCTCGGGCTGCTGGAGGCGGCGGGCCTGCGGGACACCGGGTTCGACATCACCCTCGCCGGGGGCGGGCACCCGCCCGCGCTGCTGCTCCGGGACGACGGCACCGCCCGCTACGTCCCCACGCCCGGCGGCGTCCTCATCGGGATCCTGCCCCGGTCGTCCGTCACGGTCGTCCGCACCCGGCTGGAACCCGGGGACACGCTCGTGCTCTACACCGACGGCCTGACGGAGGCCCGCACCCCCGCGGGGCGGTACGGTGACGAGCAGCTCCTCGCCCATGTCTCCGCACTGGCGCCCTCGGGGGCGGAACCCACCGTCAAGGCACTCACCGATCTGCTGGAGAGCTTCGGCAACGGCCTCGACGACGACACCGCCATACTCGCCCTGGGCGTCCCCGCCCGCGCTCACGAGAACCCGACATCCTCACCATGCTGAAGACCACCACACGCCACACACCCGACGGCCCCGTGCTGGACGTCCACGGAGACCTGGACTTCCACACGGTCCCCGACTTCCGCAAGACCCTGGAGGGCGTGTCCCTGCTGCGGGGGCAGCGCCTCGTGCTGAACCTCGCCGGTCTGCGGTTCTGCGACTCCAGCGGCATCACCGCCTTCCTCGTCGCCCGCAACCTGGCCGCGACGGCCGGCGCGGAGGTCGCCCTGACCGCGGTGCCGGAGCCCACGTTCCGCGTCCTGCGCCTCGTGGGACTCGACCAGGTCTTCCCGATCGAGCCGGCGGAGCGGGCCGGGGCGGACAGCGCCTGAGCCGGCGGCGCCGCCCCGCCGGCGGCCGGGGCGGGCCGCGCTCGGCGGCACCGCCTACTCGGCCGGGTCCACGCCCGCGCGCAGCAGCCCGTACGTGTACGCGTCCTCCAGGGCCTGCCAGGACGCGGCGATGACGTTCTCGCCCACGCCGACCGTCGCCCAGTCGCCCTCGCCGTCGGTCGTGGTGATCAGGACCCGGGTCGTGGACTGCGTACCGTGCTTGCCCTCCAGGATGCGGACCTTGTAGTCCACCAGCTCCAGCTTCGCGAGCTGCGGGTAGATCCGTTCGAGGCCCGCGCGCATGGCGAGGTCGAGGGCGTTGACCGGGCCGTTGCCCTCGGCGGTGGCGACGATCCGCTCGCCCTTGGCCCACAGCTTGACGGTGGCCTCGTTGGCGTGGGTGCCGTCGGGGCGGTCCTCGACGATCGCGCGCCACGACTCGGTACGGAAGTAGCGGCGGGCGCGCCCCTCGACCTCGGCGCGCAGCAGCAGTTCGAAGGAGGCGTCGGCGGCCTCGTAGGTGTAGCCCTTGAGCTCGCGCTCCTTGACTCGCTCGACGACCCGGGAGACCAGGGCGCGGTCGTCTCCGAGGTCGACCCCCAGTTCCTTGCCCTTCAGCTCGATGGAGGCGCGGCCGGCCATGTCGGAGACGAGCATCCGCATGGTGTTGCCGACCCGCTCGGGGTCGATGTGCTGGTACAGGTCGGGGTCGACCTTGATGGCGGAGGCGTGCAGGCCGGCCTTGTGGGCGAAGGCGGAGACGCCGACGTACGGCTGGTGGGTGGAGGGGGTCAGGTTGACCACCTCGGCGATGGCGTGCGAGATGCGCGTCATCTCCTTGAGGGCCCCGTCGGGGAGCACCTTCTTGCCGTACTTCAGTTCCAGGGCGGCGACGACCGGGAAGAGGTTGGCGTTGCCGACGCGCTCGCCGTAGCCGTTGGCGGTGCACTGGACGTGGGTGGCGCCCGCGTCGACGGCGGCGAGGGTGTTGGCGACGGCGCAGCCGGTGTCGTCCTGGGCGTGGATGCCGAGGCGGGCCCCGGTGTCGGCGAGGACGGTGGCGACGACGGCCTGGATCTGGGCGGGGAGCATGCCGCCGTTGGTGTCGCACAGGATGACGACGTCCGCACCGGCCTCGGCGGCGGCGCGGACGACGGCCTTGGCGTACTCCGGGTTGGCCCGGTAGCCGTCGAAGAAGTGCTCGCAGTCGACGAACACGCGACGGCCCTGCTCGCGCAGGTACGTCACGGTGTCGCGGACCATGGCGACGTTCTCGTCCAGGGTGGTGCGCAGCGCCAGCTCGACGTGCCGGTCGTGCGACTTGGCGACCAGTGTGATGACGGGGGCGCCGGAATCGAGGAGCGCCTTGACCTGCGGGTCCTCGGCGGCGGTGGCGCCGGCGCGGCGGGTGGAGCCGAAGGCGACGAGCTGCGCGTTGCGGAAGCGGATCTCCTGCTTGGCGCGGGCGAAGAACTCGGTGTCGCGCGGGTTGGCCCCGGGCCAGCCGCCCTCGATGAAGCCGACGCCGAAGTCGTCCAGGTGCCGGGCGATGGTCAGCTTGTCCGCGACGGTGAGGTTGATGCCCTCGCGCTGGGCGCCGTCGCGCAGCGTGGTGTCGAAGACGTGGAAGCTGTCGTCGGCGGCGTCGGCGGCGACGGTGGGAAGACTGTCGGTCTCCGTGGTCATGACTGTGTTGGCTCCTGTCGGATGTGGCTCCGGACTCCCTGGATCCACCTGCCCCCATTCTCGCGCGCCGCCGTCGCCGGCCGTGGTGGGCCGGAAAACGAAAAGACCCCTCGCGGGTGCGAGAGGTCTGCGCGCGGGTCTGAGACACGGTGTCCACTGCCGCGGTGGTTCTGCCGCGATTCAGTGGTCACTGCGGACCGGCGCGCTGCTGCCCATAATCATGGTGGTAGCAAGCACGTCCGGCAGTCTGCCACAGACGGGGGTCCCGGTGGACCCGGGTCTCACATTCCGGGCGTCCCGGGGACGAGCGTGTCCGCGAGGAAGTCGCGGACGTGGCCGAGGACGGTCTCGCGGCCGGTGCCCGGTATGCCGACGGCGACGTGGACGCTGAAGCCGTCGAGCAGGGCGCGCAGGCGGGCCGCGAAGCGGTCGGGGTCGACGGGGCGCAGTTCGCCCCGTGAGATGCCCTCGGCGAGGAGGGCGACCAGGTCGCGGTGCCAGGCGCCCTCGATGGCGGCCTGGCGGGCGCGGGCGTCGGCGTCGGCGTTCTGCGAGCGGTTCCAGACCTCCAGCCAGAGCGTCCAGTGCGGGTCGCGCGGCCCGTCGGGCACGTACAGGTCGACGTACGCGTCCAGCCGTTCGCGCACCGGCGCCGGGCGGGACAGCAGCGCCCCGCGCTCGGCGCCGAGGCGGCCCTCGCTCCACTCCAGGGTCTGGAGCAGCAGCTCGTCCTTGGTGCGGAAGTAGTACAGGAGGTGCCCGCTGCTCATCCCGACCTCGCGGCCGAGCCCCGCCATGGTCAGCCCGTCGAGCCCGCGCTCGGCGATGGTGGCCATGGCGGCGGCGAGCAGGTCCTCCCTCGGCGGGGCGCTGTTGCGCCGCCGGGCGGCCGGTGTCGTACGGGGTTCGTTCACTCGTACGTTGTACCCGATGCCCGCCGGACCCTGGGCTGCTGCTGGGTGATGCAGTGGATGCCGCCCCCGCCCGCGAAGATCGTCCGCGCGTCGACGAGGGTGACCGTGCGGTCGGGGAAGAGGCGGCGGAAGATGCCCGCGGCGATCTCGTCGCGCGGGTCGTCGAAGGCGCACAGCACCACGCCGCCGTTGCAGAGGTAGTGGTTGATGTAGGAGTAGTCGACCCATTCGCCGTCCTCCTGGAGGACGGTCGGGGCCGGGACCTCGACGACCTCCAGCGGGCGGCCCTTGGCGTCGGTCTGCCCGCGCAGCAGGGCGACGTTCGCCTTGCACAGCTCGTGGTCCGGGTGCGCCGGGTCGGGCTGGGTGTGGGCGACGACGACGCCGGGGCGGGCGAAGGCGGCGACGATGTCGACGTGGCCGCGGGTGCCGTACATGCCGTAGTCGCCGGTCAGGCCGCGGGGCAGCCAGATCGCCTTGGTGGTGCCGAGCCGGGCGTGGATCTCCGCCTCGACCTGCTCGCGGGTCCACCCGGGGTTGCGCTCGGGGCCGAGCTGGACGGTGTCGGTGAGCAGGACCGTGCCCTCGCCGTCGACGTGAATGGCACCGCCCTCGTTGACCAGGGGGCTGCTGTGGACCGGGACGCCGGCGAGGTCGGCGACATGGCGGGCGATCTTCGCGTCGTGCTCCCAGCGTGCCCAGTCGGCGGCGCCCCAGCCGTTGAACACCCAGTCGACGGCGGCCAGTCGCTCGCCGTCGGTGACGAAGGTGGGGCCGATGTCGCGCATCCACGCGTCGTCCAGGTCCCGCTCGACCAAATCGATCCCGGGGCCGAGCAGCTCGCGGGCGCTGTCCCCGTCGCCGGGGGCGTGGACCACGGTGACGGGCTCGAAACGGCGTACGGCCCGGGCGACGGACGCCCAGGCCTCGCGGGCCTCGCGCAGCTCGTCGTCGTCGGTGAAGGTCGGGTTCTGCCCCGGCCAGGCCATCCAGGTGCGCTCGTGCGGGGCCCATTCGGCGGGCATGCGGAACATCGCGTGGTCCTTAGAGGAAGTAGAGGCGGTTGAGGGAGACGGAGTCGGCCGGGTCGGAGCGGACCGGATCGCCGTCGAGGGTGACCAGTCCGGTGCGGCCGTCGACCGCGACCTCGCCGATGCGGGAGTTGAGCAGCAGGTCGCCGGGGCCGATGCCGCGGGTGCCGCGTACGGCGACCCGGCGGCGGCGGGTCGGCATCAGGTCGTCTCCGGCCTCCGCGGCGGCGCCGGAGACGAACGCGACCGAGATGTCGGCGGCCGTCGCCCCGAACGCCCCGAACTGCGGTCCGAGGACGAGCGGTTCGCAGGTGTCGGTGGCGGCGTTCGGGTCGCCCACGACCCCGTACGCGGGGAAGCCCGACTTGAGGACGAGCTGCGGCTTGGCGCCGAAGTACTCGGGCCGCCACAGCACGATGTCGGCGAGCTTGCCGACCTCGATCGAGCCGACCTCGTGCGCGAGGCCGTGGGCGATCGCCGGGTTGATGGTGAGCTTGGCCATGTAGCGCAGGACGCGGGCGTTGTCGTCGCCGTCGCCGTCGCCTTCCAGGGGGCCCAGCTCCGCCTTCATCTTCCCGGCCATGGCGAAGGTCCGGCGTACGGTCTCGCCGGCCCTTCCCATGCCCTGCGCGTCCGACGACGTGATCCCGATCGCGCCGAGGTCGTGCAGGACGTCCTCCGCGCCCATCGTCCCGGCCCTGATGCGGTCGCGGGCCATGGCGGCGTCGCCGGGCAGGTCGGTCTTCAGGTCGTGGACGGAGACGATCATCCCGTAGTGCTCGGCGACCGCGTCCCGGCCGAAGGGCAGGGTGGGGTTGGTCGAGGAGCCGATGACGTTGGGGACGCCCGCCATCTTCAGCACGTTGGGGACGTGGCCGCCGCCGCAGCCCTCGATGTGGAAGGCGTGGATGGTGCGGCCCTCCAGCACCCTGAGGGTGTCCTCGACCGACAGGCATTCGTTCAGGCCGTCGCTGTGCAGGGCGACCTGGACGTCGTGGTCCTCGGCGACGCGCAGCGCGGTGTCGAGGGCGCGGGTGTGGGCGCCCATGTCCTCGTGGACCTTGAAGCCGCAGGCGCCGCCCTCGGCGAGCGCCTCGATCAGCGGGGCCTCGTGGGAGGAGGAGCCGCGGCCGAGGAAGCCGATGTTGACGGGCCAGGCGTCGAAGGCGCTGAAGGCGTGGCGCAGTGCCCACGGCGAGTTGACCCCGACGCCCCACACCGGGCCGAACTCCTGGCCGATGATCGTGGTGACTCCGGAGGCGAGGGACGCTTCCATGATGCGCGGCGACAGCAGGTGGACGTGAGTGTCGACGGCTCCGGCGGTGGCGATGAGGCCCTCGCCGGAGACGATGCTGGTGCCCGTGCCTACGACGACGTCGACTCCGTCGAGGGTGTCGGGGTTCCCGGCGCGGCCGATGGCGTGGATGCGGCCCTCGCGGATGCCGACGGACACCTTGCGGATGCCCTGGACGGCGTCGATGACCAGCACGTTGCTGATGACCACGTCGCAGGTCTCGCGGACGGCGGCGGCCTTGAGGTGCAGTCCGTCGCGGGCGGTCTTGCCGAAGCCGGCGAGGAACTCGTCGCCGGGCTTCTGGGCGTCCGACTCGACCCGGACCGTGAGGCCGGAGTCGCCGAGGCGGACGCGGTCGCCGGCGCGGGGGCCGTGCGTGGCGGCGTACTCGTGGGGGGTGAGGCGGCGCGCTGCGGCGGGGTGGCCTCCGGGGCGGCTCATCGCTCGGTCTCCTGGTCGGTGGTGTCCGGTACGCCGAGGTAGCCGCAGGCGGCGGCGCGGCGCAGTGCTTCCTCGCGGGCGCCCGGGGCGTCCAGCGGTCCGTCGACGAGACCGGCGAAGCCGATCGCCACGCGGTCGCCGCCGATCGGTACGAGGCCGACCTCCTCGCTCTCGCCCGGTCCGAAGCGCACCGACGAGCCGGCGGGGACGCAGAGCCGCATGCCGTAGGCCCGGGCGCGGTCGAAGTCGAGCCGCGGGTTGGCCTCGAAGAAGTGGAAGTGCGAGGTGACGGAGACCGGCACGGCCGCGGTGTTGGTGACCCGCAGGACCTCCACGGGCTCCGGTTCGGGGTGCTGCGGCGCCGGCAGCAGGGCGCCGGGGGCGTCGCCGCCCCGGCCGCCGCCCCCGATGGGGTCGGTGACCACCGCGAGCCGGGAGCCGTCGTCGAAGACGGCCTCCACATGGACCTCGGTCACCACGTCGGCGACGCCCGGCAGGACGTCGTCGGGGCCGAGGACCGCGCGGGCCTGCTCGATCGCCTCGGCGAGCCGCCGCCCGTCGCGGGCCGCCTCGCAGACGGTGTCCGCGACGAGGGCGGTCGCCTCGGGGACGTTGAGCCTCAGGCCGCGCGCCCGGCGGGCCCGGGCCAGCTCGGCGGCGCCGAAGATCAGCAGCCGGTCGCGCTCCGTGGGAGTCAGTCGCACGTCACCACACCTCCTGTTTGAGCATCACTCTAACCATAAGCGCGCTCGGAACAAACCATTGACGAGAGCACCGAGCGTCGGTCACATTGAGCGTCACTCTAAAACCTGTCCATGCATTGCCGAGCGAAGCGAGGAGAGCGCCCATGCCGAGGGAACAGCACGGAGTCGACACGATCCCGGAGGCGGAACGTACGAGCGGGCCGCGCGACCTGGTCTCGATCCTGGTGGGCTCCAACCTGTGCCTCGGCGTGATCGTCTTCGGCTGGCTGCCCGTCTCCTTCGGGCTCGGCCTGTGGCCCGCGGTGACCTCGATCCTGGCCGGCACGGTCGTCGGCGTCGCCGTCACCGCCCCGCTCGCGCTCGTCTCGCTGCGGACGGGCACGAACCTGTCCACGTCCAGCGGCGCCTTCTTCGGCGTGCGCGGCCGGCTCGTCGGCTCGGTGGTGGGGCTGCTGCTGTCGCTGGGCTACACGGCGCTGACGCTGTGGATCGGCGGCGACGTGACGCTCGGCACGCTGTCACGGCTGTTCGGCGTGCCGACCGGCCCGCTGGCCCACGCCCTCGTGTACGTCCTGCTCGCCGGCTGCACGGTGGCCGCGGCGGTGTACGGCTACCGGCTGCTGCTGCGCCTCAGCCGGTACCTGGCGGTCGGCATGACGCTGCTGCTCCTGCTGGGCATCCTCGCCTACGCCGGTGACTTCCGTGCCGCGCCGCCGCCGGACACCCCCTACCTGCTGGGGTCGTTCTGGCCCACGTGGCTGCTGTCGGCCGTGGCGGCGGGGCTGAGCGGGCCGGTCGCCTTCATCACCCTGCTCGGCGACTACACCCGGTACGTCTCGCCGCAGCGGCACAGCCCGCGCCGGGTGTGGCGCGCGACGTGCGCGGGCCTGTTCACGGGCCTGCTGGTGCCGCAGCTGTTCGGTACGTTCACGGCGCTCGCGGCGCGGGCGGGCACCGACTACGCGGGGCCGCTGGTCGCCGCGTCGGCACCCTGGTACCTGCTGCCGCTGCTGGTCGCGGCGAGCGCGGGGTCGGTGGGGAACGCGGGGCTGATGCTCTACTCGATGGGCCTGGACCTGGACGCGATCGTGCCGCGCGCCACCCGCTCCACGGCCACGCTGGTGGTGGCGGCCGTCGCGACGGCGTTCGTCTTCGCGGGCCACTTCGCCTGGGACGCGCAGGCGGCGATGACGTCGTTCGTGCTGCTGCTGACGGCGATCGGTACGCCCTGGGCGGCGATCACCCTGATCGGCCACCGGCGCTGCGGCGGCCACTACGACCCCGAGGCGCTGCAGGTCCTCAACCGGCGGGCGAAGGGCGGGATCTACTGGTTCCGCGGCGGCTGGCACCCGCGCGCCACGGCCGCCTGGGCGGTGGGCGCGGCGGTGGGCCTGGCGGCCGTGGCGACGCCGCTGTACGAAGGGCCGCTCGTGTCGCTGACCGGCGGCGTCGACCTGAGCTTCGTCCTGTCCGGCCTGGTGGGCGGCGGGGTGTACGCGGCGCTGACGCCCGCCCGCGGGGCCGCGGTCCCGGACGCCCTCGCGGCGCCCGGGACCCCTGCCACCACGACCACCGGGACCGGCGCCTTCTGACGTGCCCCGGCCCGCCGGGGGGCGCGGCACGCGGCGACGCCCGCGCCCCCGAGCGGGGGGCGCGGGCGTCTTCCCGTGCGTGCGGCGGGGTCAGGAGACCTGGTGGGTCCAGCCGTGGACGTCCTCGGCCGCGCCGGTCTGGATGGCCAGCAGGGTCTTGCGGAGCTTCAGCGTGACCTCACCGGGCTCGCCGCCCGACTGGGTCCACTCGCCGCTCGCCGACTTGACCCGGCCGACGGGGGTGATCACCGCGGCCGTACCGCAGGCGAAGACCTCCTTGAGGGTGCCGTTCTCGGTGTCGCGCCGCCACTGGTCGATGGAGATGCGGCCCTCCTCCGCCTCGAACCCGAGGTCGCCGGCGAGCCGCAGCAGCGAGTCACGGGTGATGCCGGCGAGCAGGGACCCGGTGAGCTCGGGCGTGACGATCTTCTTGTCGTACACGAAGTACAGGTTCATGCCGCCCAGCTCCTCGACCCACTTGTGCTCGACCGCGTCGAGGTAGGCGACCTGGTCGCAGCCCTTCGCGGCGGCCTCGGCCTGGGCGAGCAGGGACGCGGCGTAGTTGCCGCCGGTCTTGGCGAAGCCGATGCCGCCGGGAACGGCGCGGACGCGGTCCTCGGAGAGCCAGATCGACACGGGCTTCACACCGCCGGGGAAGTACGCGCCGGCCGGCGAGGCGATGACGATGAACAGGTACTCGTTGGCCGGGCGGACACCCAGTCCGACCTCATTGGCGATCATGAACGGGCGCAGGTAGAGCGACTCCTCGCCGCCGTGCGGCGGCACCCAGGCCTGGTCCTGCTGGACCAGCGCGTCGCACGCGGCGACGAACGTCTCGACCGGCAGCTCCGGCATGGCCAGGCGCTTGGCCGAGATCTGGAACCGCTCGGCGTTGGCCTCGGGCCGGAACAGCGAGATCGAGCCGTCGGGGCGGCGGTAGGCCTTCAGCCCCTCGAAGATCTCCTGCGCGTAGTGCAGGGTCATGTTCGCCGGGTCGATCGAGAGCGGCGCGTACGGCGTCAGCTCGGCGTCGTGCCAGCCACGCCCCTCCGTCCACTTGATCGTCACCATGTGGTCGGTGAAGTGGCGGCCGAATCCGGGGTTGGCCAGGATCGCCTCGCGCTCCGCGTCGGACAGCGGGTTCGAGGAGGGCTTGAGCTCGATCGTGGGCGTCGTCGTCATGAGTGCTGTGTCCTTCACCGTTGTGTGTGACGGACCGCGCTCACGCCGCTACACCTGCTAGGACGTCCGAGCTTTCCCGCATGCCGCGGCCCCACGTTCGATTATCGCTCGCGTGGCCGGTGCAATGAAACGGCTGGAGTGCGGTCCAGGGTTGATGGTGGCACCCGGGGCCGCACAGGAGAAGCCGCCGGGTGCGTGTGCGACCCGGCGGCTGTGTCTGGTGATCCTCAGTCGGCGGGTCAGCTCGCTACGCGTACCGCGAGCGCGTCGCCGATCTGGTCCGTCGTGCGCGGCGCCGAGGGGTCGCGCTCCGCCAGGTCGGCGGCGACCGTCTCCTCGATGCGGACGGCCTCGGCCTCGTAGCCCAGGTGACGCAGGAGGAGCGCGACCGACAGGATCGTCGCGGTGGGGTCGGCCTTGCCCTGGCCCGCGATGTCGGGCGCGGACCCGTGGACGGGCTCGAACATCGACGGGAACTCGCCCGTCGGGTTGATGTTGCCGGACGCGGCCAGGCCGATGCCGCCGGTCACGGCCGCGGCGAGGTCGGTCAGGATGTCGCCGAAGAGGTTGTCGGTGACGATGACGTCGAAGCGCTCGGGCTGGGTGACGAAGAAGATCGTCGCGGCGTCGACGTGCAGGTAGTCGGTGGTGACCTCGGGGTACTCCTCGCCGACCTTGTCGAAGATGTTCTTCCACATGTGGCCGGCGTACACCAGGACGTTGTTCTTGTGGACCAGCGTCAGCTTCTTGCGCGGGCGGGCATTGGCGCGCTCGTACGCGTCCCGCACGACGCGCTCGACGCCGTACGCCGTGTTGACGCTGACCTCGGTGGCCACCTCGGCCGGGGTGCCGGTGCGCAGCGAGCCGCCGTTGCCGGTGTAGGGGCCCTCGGTGCCCTCGCGGACGACGACGAAGTCGATGTCGGGGCGGCCGGCCAGCGGGGTGGCGGTGTTCGGGAAGAGCTTCGACGGACGCAGGTTGACGTAGTGGTCGAAGGCGAAGCGCAGTTTGAGCAGCAGCCCGCGCTCCAGGACCCCGGAGGGCACGGAGGGGTCGCCGATCGCACCGAGCAGGATGGCGTCGTGGCCCCTGAGGGACTCCAGCTCCGCGTCGGGGAGGGTCTCCCCCGTGCGGTGCCAGCGCTTGGCGCCGAGGTCGTACTCCTTGGTCTCCAGCTTCACATCCTGCGGGAGGACGGAGCGAAGGACCTTCAGGCCCTGGGCCACGACTTCCTGGCCGATGCCGTCACCGGGAACCACTGCGAGATCGATGCTGCGAGACATGTCCGCACCCTACTCCCCCGTCCCAGAGCCTGACATGAGCGTTCCGGAATGTGGACGCCCGGATCAGTTGGCGTGTCCGGTGGCCCCGCCGTTGTCCCGCCGGTCGAGGGCGCGCTGGAGGGCGGCGGCGGCGTTGCGGCGCTCGGCGTCGGAGGGGCGCGGGGCGGCGTGGCGGACACGGCGGACGGAGGTCTGAGCGGCCATGACGATCGACTCCTTGAGATCAGAACGATTCGAGGCGCCGGAAGGGGCGGGGAGCGCGGCCGCAGGGGTTGCCTGCCGGGGGCGCGGCGCTCGCATCCGCGTTCGCTCGATGGAGCGAGACGTTCGGCTTCTACAAAGCTAAGCCGTCGTGGAGCGTCTGTCTCCACAATTACTCGGACTTCCTACTATCTGAGACGAGTGCCGGTGGAGTCCGGCCCGCGCCGCCTCCCGCGCTCCTACAGGACGTCGCCGTCGCGCCAGTCGAAGAGCAGCGCGCCCGCGTCAGCGGCGGGCAGCGGCCGGCCGCGCGACGGGCGCAGGTACGTCGAGTCCTCCTCGTCCGGCAGGTGCGCCACCCCGTCCGGGCCGTACGCCTCGACGCGGCCGTTCCACAGCTGCCAGCCGCGCGCCCGGTACAGCTCGGCGCCCTCGTCGGAGGCCGACAGCGCGCCGAACGCGTACGCCCCGTCGACGACCTCCTCCAGCGCCGCCATCACCCGGCCGCCCAGGCCCTGGCGGCGGCGGTCGGCGCGGACGGCGACCGCCTCCACGTACCCGATCCGGTACGAGCGGCCCGCGTGGCCCACGCGGCGCATGATCACGCTGCCGTGCGCGGCCACACCGTGCTCGTCCTCCACGTACGCGTGGACGCCGCCGAGGCCGTGGTCCCAGTCCTCGTCGCCGAAGTCGCCGTCGAACGCGGCGTCCAGCATCGCCCGTATCCCGGCGAGGGCGGCGGAGGACAGCTCGTAGGTGTGAGCCGTACGCAACGAGTCGGTCATACGGCCCAGTTTCCCAGCGGCGACGGGGCGGGCGGTGACAAATCGGCCACCACCCGCCCCGCGCCGTCCGGAAGTGTCAGAGCCGGCCGCCCGTCAGCCGGGAGAGCGGGCCGCGCTGCCGCAGACCGGCCCGGCGGCCCAGGGCGTACGAGGACGCCACGACGGTCGCCACGCCGGCGCCCGCGCCGGTGACGATGGCCTTCCGGGCCTTGAACAGCGTCCAGGCCACCCCCGCCTTGCCGACGGTGCGGCCGGCCGCCGTGCTGACGGCCGACTGGGCCGTCCGGGCGGCGGACTTCGCCTTCTCGGCGGTCGCCCCGCCGATGCCGGCGAGCTTCTCCATGCCGCCGCCCGCGGACTGCGACGCGGACTTCCCGGCATCCTGCGCCGTCTTGCCCGCGCTCTTGGCGGTGTCCTGCGCCCGCTCCTTGGTCGCCGTGCCGGCCCGCGATGCGGTCTTGGTCGTCGAAGTCTTGTTCGTCTCGGTCATGCTGTGCGGATAACCGCTCAGCGCCCCCGCAAACTGGGGCCGTTCGGCCCGTACCGCGCCGCCGCCGCGCCCGGGGACGGCGCCGTCCGTCCCCGGGCGCGGCCGCCCGCGGGTCAGTAGACGCTGACGCCGTACGCGCTCAGCGCCTCGCGCACCGGCTGGTGGATCGCCGAGCCGCTGGTGCCCGTGCAGCCGGAGCTGCCGGAGTGGATGCCGAGGGCGACCGACCCGGCGAAGTGGGCGCCGCCGCTGTCACCGCCGGCCGAGCACGCCGTCGTACGGACCAGGCCGTAAACCGGGCCGTCGCTGTAGTTGACGGTCACGTTCACGGCGGTGACGGTGCCGCTGGTGACCTTGGTGGTGGAGCCGCTCTTGCGGATGGCCTGCCCGACGACGGCGTCCGCCGCGGAGGAGATGTCCTGCTGACTGCCGTTGTGGAGGCTGACGCCGCCCGGGGTGTTCGCCGTGCTGGTGTAGCGGACCAGGCCGTAGTCGTTGGTCGGGAAGCTGGTGCCCTCCCGTACGCCGATCTGCGCCCCGCCGGACGTCGCCGACCAGCTCGACGCGGAGTTGGTGCAGTGTCCGGCGGTCAGGAAGTACCGGGTGGTCCCCTTCTGCACGTTGAAGGCGGCCGAGCAGCGGAATCCGCCTCCGTACACGGCCTCGCCGCCCGCGACCTCGCGCGTGAAGGTGCCCGGTACGCGGCTGATCCGCACCGCCCCGTCGAGCGAGGCGGCGACCCGGCGCAGCCGGGCCATGTCGCGGGCGCCGACGGAGGAGTCGGCCTCGACGGCGATCAGGTTGGCGCGCGGGTCCAGTCCCCAGGAGGTGCCCGGGATCTTCGCCCGCCGCTCCAGCGCGGCCATGGCGGCGGAGAGTTCGGCGGATCCGCGGGTGACGATCCGCGGCACCGCTCCGGCGGCACGGGCCCGCTCGGCGGCGGCCCGGGTGGTGACGGTGGCGATCAGCCGGCCGTCCTCCAGGTACGTCCCGGCGCTCTCGGCGCCGAGCTGCCGCTCGACGGCCGTGTCGAGGGCGTACGGGGTGGGGGTGGAGGCGGCGGGGGTGGCGCCGAGGCCGAGCGTGGCTAAGACGAGTGCGGCGGACAGGGCGATGCGCGCACGGGTGGTGCGTCTCATCCCGGGTCTCCTTCGTCGTACGACGGGTGGGGTACCGGAAAATTGACATGTCCACCACATAAAGACAAGGGTGCCCGCACGCGAACCGCCCCCGCCCGGCGTGGGGGCCGGACGGGGGCGGTGTCTGCGGGACGGGCGTCAGCCCATGTGCGGGTACGTGTAGTCCGTCGGCGGGACCAGCGTCTCCTTGATGGCGCGGGTCAGCGTCCAGCGCATCAGGTTCTGCGGGGCGCCGGCCTTGTCGTTCGTACCGGAGGCACGGCCGCCGCCGAAGGGCTGCTGGCCGACGACGGCGCCGGTCGACTTGTCGTTGATGTAGAAGTTGCCCGCGGCGTACCGGAGCTTCTCCATCGTGTACGCGGCCGCGGCCCGGTCGCCCGCGATGACCGAACCGGTCAGCGCGTACGCCGAGACCGACTCCATCTGCTCCAGCATCGCGTCGTAGTCCTCGTCCTGGTAGACGTACACCGCGAGGATGGGGCCGAAGTACTCGGTCGTGAAGACCTCGTTGGCCGGGTCCGTGCACTCGATGACGGTCGGGCGGACGAACCAGCCGACCGAGTCGTCGTAGGTGCCGCCCGCGACGATCGTGCACGCCGGGTCGGCCTTGGCGCGGTCGATGGCGGCCTTGTTCTTGGCGAAGGACCGCTCGTCGATGACGGCGCCGATGAAGTTCGTCAGGTCGGTGACGTCACCCATCCTGATGCCGTCGACCTCGGCCGCGAACTCCTCCTTGAAGCCGGAGTTCCAGATCGAGGCCGGGATGTACGCGCGCGAGGACGCCGAGCACTTCTGGCCCTGGTACTCGAAGGAGCCGCGGGTCAGCGCGGTCTTCAGCACGGCGCGGTCGGCGCTCGGGTGGGCGACGACGAAGTCCTTGCCGCCGGTCTCACCGACGATGCGCGGGTAGCCGCGGTACTTCTCGATGTTGTTGCCGACCGTCTTCCACAGGTGCTGGAAGGTCTTGGTCGAGCCGGTGAAGTGGATGCCCGCGAGCTCCGGGTGGTTCAGCGCCACCTCGGAGACGGCGATGCCGTCGCCCGTCACCAGGTTGATGACGCCCTTGGGCAGGCCCGCCTCCTCCAGCAGCTGCATGAGCAGCACGGCGGCGTGGGTCTGCGTCGGGGACGGCTTCCACACGACCACGTTGCCCATCAGGGCGGGGGCGGTGGGGAGGTTGCCCGCGATGGCGGTGAAGTTGAAGGGCGTGATCGCGTAGACGAAGCCCTCCAGCGGGCGGTGGTCGAGGCGGTTCCACACACCCGGGGCGTTGGCCGGCGGCTGCTCGGCGAGCAGGTCGCGGGCGTACTTGACGTTGAAGCGCCAGAAGTCGACCAGCTCGCACGGCGTGTCGATCTCGGCCTGCTGGACCGTCTTGGACTGGCCGAGCAT
Source organism: Streptomyces noursei (assembly GCF_001646665.1). Taxonomy (GTDB): domain Bacteria; phylum Actinomycetota; class Actinomycetes; order Streptomycetales; family Streptomycetaceae; genus Streptomyces; species Streptomyces lavendulocolor. Next base: position 166,670 of record NZ_LWBU01000249.1, read on the forward strand.
GGTCGAGGCCGCCATCGTCTCGCGCCAGGGGCCGGCGAGCAGCTCGGCGGCGCGCAGGATGATCGCGGCGCGGTCGTCGAAGGACATCGCGCGCCAGGCCGGAGCGGCGGCCAGGGCCGCGTCGATCGCGTCCTGGGCGTCCGCCTGCGTGGCGCCGGCGAAGGTGCCGAGGACCTTGGCGTGGTTGTGCGGCTGCACGACGTCGACGCGCTCACCGCCGCCCATCCGCTTGACGCCGCCGATGGTCATCGGGAGCTCGATGGGGTTCTCGGACAGCTCCTTGAGCTTCGCCTCCAGGCGGGCGCGCTCGGCCGAACCGGGGGCGTAGGTGTGGACCGGCTCGTTGACCGGAGCGGGGACCTGGGTCACAGCGTCCATGAGTTCCGTAACTCCTTCAGTTCTTGGTGATCATCGAGCGGACGAAGAACAGCAGGTTGGCCGGCTTCTCCGCGAGGCGGCGCATGAAGTACCCGTACCAGTCGGTTCCGTACGCGGTGTAGACGCGCATCCGGTGCCCCTCGGCGGCGAGCCGCACGTGCTCGTCGCTGCGGATCCCGTACAGCATCTGGAACTCGTACTCGTCCAGTTTGCGCCCGGCGCGGCGCGCGAGCTCCTGCCCGATGGCGATGAGCCGCGGATCGTGCGACCCGATCATCGGGTAGCCGTCGCCCTCCATCAGGATCCTGAGGATCCGGACGTACTCCTTGTCGATCTCCGTCTTGTCCTGGTACGCGACGGAGGCGGGCTCCTTGTAGGCGCCCTTCACGATCCGGACGCGGCTGCCGTTCGCGGCGAGGCGACGGGCGTCCTCCTCGGTACGGAAGAGGTACGCCTGGATGACGCAGCCGGTCTGCGGGAAGTCCTTCCGCAGCTCCTCGTGGATGGCGAACATCGAGTCGAGGGTGGTGTGGTCCTCCGCGTCCAGGGTGACCGTGGTGCCGATGGCGGCGGCCGCCTCGACGACCGGGCGGACGTTGGCGAGGGCCAGCTCGTGGCCGCCGTCGAGCGCCTGGCCGAACATCGAGAGCTTGACCGACATCTCGGCCCGGGTGCCGAGGTCCAGCCCCTTGAGGCGGTCGATCAGCTCCAGGTAGGCGTCGCGCGCGGCGAACGCCTGTTCGCGGGTGGTGATGTCCTCCCCCACCACGTCCAGGGTGACCTCCAGGCCCCTGGCCGTCGTCTCCCGGACGATGGGGACGACCTGCTCGACCGTCTCACCGGCGATGAAGCGGCCGACGACCTGCTTGGTGCCCGGAGCGGCAGAGACGAAACGGCGCATCTTGTCGCTGCGCGACGCGGCGAGGATCACGGGACCCAGCACGGGGCACCTCCACGGAACACGGATCGAAGGGGGCCGGAGACGGAAGATTCCGTATCGGCACGGAGAACCACCGTGAAACCTAAGGATCGCTTCGATGGTCGGCCATCGACAGCTGTCACGCATCCGTGCCCCACGTCTCATACAGATGTCTGAGCGAGTGGCAGAATGTCCGGGTGAAGGCCGATTACCAGGACCTGGTCGACGAGATCTCGGCGCTCCTCGGCGCCCCCGCCACGCTGGAGAACCGCGACTTCGGGCTGATCGCCTTCGGCGCGCACGACAGCGACGACGACACCGCGATGGACCCCGTGCGCACCCGTTCCATCCTGACCAGGAAGTCCACCCCCGCGGTGCGCGCCTGGTTCGAGGGGTTCGGCATCACCCGGGCGACCGGCCCGGTGCGCATCCCCGCCGCCCCGGACGCGGGCGTCCTGCGCGACCGGATCTGCCTCCCGGTACGGCACCGGGGCGTCGTGCTCGGATACGTGTGGCTCCTCGACGCCGACCCCGGGCCTTCCGCCGGCCGGCTGACGGCCGCCATGGAGGTGGCCGAGCGGATCGGCGCCCTGCTGGCGGACGAGGAGCGGGCGGACGCCGACCTCTCCCGCGAGCTGCGGGCCGTCCTCACCGCCGAGGGCGGATGGCAGTACGACATGGCCGTCGCCGCGCTGCGCACGGCGCTCGGCCGCGACGCGGAGGGGCTGCACGCGCTGCTCTGCGTCGCGCCCTGGCCCGGCCCCGGGACGCCCTCCGTCCGCACCGCCCCCGGCGTCGCGGCCCTCTGCACGGTGCCGTGGCCGGCGCGCACGGCGCGGGACCCGCACCCGGGCGGGACGGGGGCGGGCGGAGCGGGGGCCGAGGCCGGCGGGGCGGGTGCGGGGGCCGGCGGGGCGGGTGCGGGGGCCGGCGGGGCGGG
>NZ_LWBU01000250.1 GCF_001646665.1 Streptomyces noursei
GGGGGCGTGGGGGGGGCGGGGGGGGGGAGGGGCCGCCCCCCGGGGGGGGGGCCGGGGGCGGCCCCCGGCCGGCCGAAGCGGGGGGCGCGCCGGGGGGGGGCCCGGGGGGGGACGGTCCGGGGGGGCCCCCCCCCGGGTGGGGGGGGGCCGGGGGGGGCGGTGGGGGGGGGGGGGGGGGGGGGGGTCGGGTGGGTCGGCACCC
>NZ_LWBU01000251.1 GCF_001646665.1 Streptomyces noursei
GGGGGGGGGGGGGGGGGGGGGACGGGGGGCGAGCCCGACGAGAAAGGGGAGGGGGGGGGTGGCGGGGGGCGCGGGGGGGGTGGGGGGGGGGGGGGGGGGGTCGCGGGGGGGGGGGGGGGGGGGGGGGGGGTGCGCTCCGGCCCGGCGGCCCCGCCCGGAGGCCCCGCCGGGCTGCCCCGCCCGGGTCGCCGGCCGTGGGCCGGTCGTCGGGCGGGGCGGGGCGGGGGCGGGGGGCAGACCTTGCGGGCCGCGGGGGGGCGGGGGGGGGCGGCGGTCTGGGCGGTCAGCTTGCGGGGGGGGGGCGGGGGGGGGGCGGCGGGCGCGGGGGGGTGTTTGGGGGGGGGGGGGGGGGGGGGGGCGGCGGGGGGGGGGGGGG
>NZ_LWBU01000252.1 GCF_001646665.1 Streptomyces noursei
CGAGCGGGCGGGCCGCGTCGGGGCGGTAGGGGTTCCAGTCCTGCGGCATGTCGCCGTAGTAGGCGGGGTCGCGGCCCTCGGGGAGGTCGTGGCGGGCGGGGGGGGGGGCGGGGGGGGGGGGGGGGGGGGGGGCGCGGCCGGGGGGGGCGCAGGGGCGTGGGGGGGGGGGGGGGGGCGGCGGGGGGGGGGCCGGCGGCGGCGGGGGCGGGGGGGAACAGGGAGAGCGTCCTCTCGCCGCCCCCGCGGGGACTGGGGCGGACGTCGCAGGGAGCGGCGGACAGGGCGGGGGGGAGGGCGCCGGGGGGGGGGGGGGGGGGGGGGGAGACGG
>NZ_LWBU01000253.1 GCF_001646665.1 Streptomyces noursei
CGGCCGGCACCCCCCCCCCCCCCCCCCCCCGGCCCCCGGCCCCCCCCGCCGGCCCCCGGGCCGCAACCCCCCCCCCCGGGGGCCCCAGGGCCGGGGCGGCCGGCCCCCCGGCCCCCCCGCCCCCCTCCCCGCCCGCCCCGCGCCCGGCCGCCCGCCTGCCGCGCCCGCGCCCGGAGTACGTCGGCGACGGACCGCCCACCTACGAGGCCGAACCGACCGCGCTGCCCCCGGCCCGGCCGCAGGAGCTGGACGAGCTCGTCGCCGACACCGTCCTGGACGGCGCCCGTTACGGCACGTACACCCTGCGGGCCGCCTCCGTGCGGGGCGACTCCGCCCGCCACCGCGG
>NZ_LWBU01000254.1 GCF_001646665.1 Streptomyces noursei
CCCCCAACCCCGCCGCCCCCCCCCCCCCCCCCCGCTTCCTCGTCTGCCGCGGCGGCCCCCCCGCCCCCCCCCACCTGCCCCCTCGCCCCCCCCCCGGGGCCCTCCCCCCCCCCCCCCCCCCCCCGGGCCCCCCCCCCGGGGGCCCGCTCGCCCCCCCCCCACCCCGCCCCCCGGCGGGCAGTGGGCGCCGCGCCCCCCCCCCCCC
>NZ_LWBU01000255.1 GCF_001646665.1 Streptomyces noursei
CCCGGGGTGCGGCGGGCGGGGGGGGCCCTCCGCGGCGTCCCCCCCCGGGGGGCGGGGCCCGCCTCGCCCCCCGCCCCCGCCCGGGTCCCCCGCCTCCCGTCGTCGCCCCCCTGGGCGGCCTCCTCCCCCGCCCACGCGAGCCCCGGGGCGCGCCCCCCCGGCCCCAGCCGCCCCCCCCTGCCCCCCCCCCCCCCCCCCCGCCGACCCGCCGCCGTCGACCCTCCTGTTGACCCCCCCCCCGCCGTACCGCCTCCGCGCGGGTACGTCGTCGTCGTGAAAGGTGCTGTGACCGTGGCACGCCCGGATTCCGACCAGCTGCTCCTCGACGCGGAGGCCGATGTCCGGCCCTCGCCACGGGCGGCCGCCGCCCGACGGGCGCTGACGGCCCACCCGGTGCTGCTGCTCGCCGGCATCGTGCTCGCCTCGCTGAACATGCGGGC
>NZ_LWBU01000256.1 GCF_001646665.1 Streptomyces noursei
GCCGCCCGGGGGCGGGGGGGGCGCCGGCGGCGCCCGTGCCCGCGGGGGCGGACACCGGGCCCGGGGCGGTGACGCCCCCGGCTTTGGCGTAGCCCGCCGGGTGTTCTTTCTGGCCGTTAAGGGTGGTTCCCTCGCCCCGCATTCCCCCCTGGCCCAGGGGCCCCCCTCCCGCCCCGCCCCCCCCCCCCCCCCCCCCCCCCCCCAGGACGGGCCCCGCGGTGACCCGCCACTTCC
>NZ_LWBU01000257.1 GCF_001646665.1 Streptomyces noursei
CACGCCCTTGCCGTCGCATCCGCCGCGGACCGTCTTGAGGATGATCGGGAACCCTCCGGTCTCGGCGGCGAAGACCGCCGCGTCGGCCGGGTCCGCCACGTTGCGGTGGCGGGGGGACGGGGCGCCGACCTCGTCGAGCCTGGCCCGCATCACGCCCTTGTCCTGGGCGTGCACCAGCGCGCCGGGCCCCGGCCGGCCGGGAATGCCGTCCGCCTCCCGGGGCCGCCGGCGCTCGGTCGGTACGTGCTCG
>NZ_LWBU01000258.1 GCF_001646665.1 Streptomyces noursei
GGGCGAGGGGGGGGGGGCGGGGGGGGGGGGGGGGGAGTGGGCGACGTTTCCGGGGGGGGGGGGGGGGGGGGGGGCGGGAACCCGCGGGGTGGGGAGCCCAACCCTAAGAGGGGGGGAGGGAGAGGCGCGGCCGCGGCCCCCCCCCCCCCCCCCCCCCCCCCCCCCCCCCCCCCCCCCCCCCCCCCCCCCCCCCCCCCCCCCCCCCCCCCCCCCCCCCCCCCCCCCCCCCCCCCCCGGGCGCGGGGGGGGCCGCCGGCGCCGCCCGCCCCCCCCCCCGCCCCCCCCCCCCCCGGGCCGGCCCCCCCCGGCCCCCCCGCCCCCCACCCCCTGGTAGCACCCCCCCCTGTCCACCTCCCGCCCGCCTCGCACGCGGCTACGGCGCGCGCCCGCCCCCCCCACGTTGGGATATCGCCTGCCCGGCCCCGCGGCCTCGGACACACCCT
>NZ_LWBU01000259.1 GCF_001646665.1 Streptomyces noursei
TCAGCGTTCAACGGCGGGGCGGTGGGGGGGGGTTCGGCCGGGCGGGAAGGGGCCGGTTCGCCCGGGGGCGGGGAGCCCCCCTCGCGGGGCGGCGTTGCGTTGCTCCCCCACACTCGGCACGCGCCCCGGGGGGGCGGGGGCCCCCGCCCGGGCGGTCGGCGTGCGCCCCACCGCGGGCGGCCCGCGGCCCGGGGGCGCGGCCCCCGGCGGGGCGGGGCCGCGGGGCGGCGTGCCGTGGCGGGGCTGGGCCGCGCCGGTCTGGGGGTCGCCGCCCGCGGGCCCCGCGCCCGGCGGGGGGGCGGGGGGGGACGGGG
>NZ_LWBU01000260.1:0-41765 GCF_001646665.1 Streptomyces noursei
CCGGGACCGGACCCCGCGGTACGGCGCCCCGCGGCGCGGGCGGGTGGGGGCGCGGAGGTGCGAGCCGCCGAGGGGCCGGGACGTCCGGCCACGGCGGAACGGGCGCCGCTGGCCGCCATGCGGCCGGGCGGCCCGGCGGTGCGGGGCGCCACGGTGCGGGCGCGCGTGGGTGCGGCGGTGCGGCGGCGTCTCGGGGTGGTCGCGGGGGCGGCCGTCCTGGCGGTGGTGGTGTGGTGGCAGGGCGTCGGTGCCTTCGTGGACGGGTTGCGCGGCGTCGACGGTCCGGCCCTCGTGGCCGCCGTGGGCATCGGCGTGTGCACGACCGTGCTGAGCGCGTGGCGTTGGTGCCTGGTGGCGCGGGCCGTGGGCGTACGGCTGCCGTTCGGGCGGGCCGTGGCGGACTACTACCGCGCCCTGTTCCTCAACGCGGTGCTGCCCGGCGGGGTCCTCGGTGACGTGCACCGCGCGGTGCGGCACGGGCGCAGCGCCGGGGACATGGGCCGGGGGGTGCGGGCGGTGGTCCTGGAGCGGGTCGCCGGTCAGGTGGTCCTGGTCGCGGTGGGTGCCGTGCTGCTGCTCGCGTCGCCCTCGGCGGTGCCGGCCCAGGCGCGCCCGGCCGTGACCGGCGCGGTCGTGGTGGCGCTCCTCGGGGGCGGGCTGGCCGCGGTGGTGGCCGTCCGGCGGCGTCGCGGCCCGGCCGCCGCGGGACGGGACGCCGCCGGGGAGTCCGGGCGGCCGCCGGGCCCCGGCGTCTGGGCGGGCGTGCTGCTGTCGTCCGCCGCGGTGCTGGTGGGGTTCCTCGCGATGTTCCTGCTCGCGGCCCGCGCCGCCGGGGTCACGGCGCCGGCGGGCGTGCTGCTGCCGCTGATGGTGCTGGCCCTGCTGGCGATGGCGCTGCCGCTGAACGTGGCCGGCTGGGGGCCCCGGGAGGGGGCCACCGCCTGGGCCTTCGGCGCGGCCGGGCTGGGCGCGGCCCAGGGCCTGTCCGTGTCCGTGGTGTACGGGCTACTGAGCCTCGCCGCGAGCCTGCCCGGCGCGGGCGTGCTCGTGGCCGACCGGTTCACCCGGGTCCGGCGTGCCCAGGTCGAGCTCGAAGAGGGTGTCCTCGCCGAGCCGGACGCGCCGCGTGGGGGGACGCAGCGCGTCCCGCATCAACGCGGGCCCGGGGAAGGCCAGTCCGGGCACGCCGTCGCCGAGCAGGACGGGCGCCACGGTGACGTACAGCCGGTGCAGCGCACCCTCGTGCAGGAAGCGCGAGACGGTGACGCCGCCGCCCTCCACGAGTACGCGGCCCAGACCCCGGGCGGCCAGTTCGCGCACCAGGTTGCGGGGCGCGAACGCCGCGCGGTCGGGCAGGGTCAGCACGTCCACCCCGTCGCGGCCCGCCACCTCGGGCCCCCGTCCGCAGGCGGCGCCCACGACCCACAGGGTCGGCGCCGCGCCGTCGGTGAACAGCCGGTGCCCCAGCGGTACCCGGCCGTGCGGGTCGAGCACGACGCGCACGGGGTCGGTGCCGGGGCAGGCGCGCACGGTCAGCCGCGGGTCGTCCGCGACGGCGGTGCCGGCGCCGACGACCACCGCGTCGGCGAGGGCACGCATCCGGTGCAGGTGCGCCCGGTCCTCCTCGCCGGTGACGTAGTCGGCGTCCCCGGTGCGGCTGGCGATGAAGCCGTCGAGGCTCTGGCCGAGCTGGGCGAAGGTGAGGCGGGGGCCGGCCAGGCACAGCGGAAGGTAGCGGTCGGCCAGGTCGTCCGCGCCCGGCGTACCGTGCCGCCAGCGCATCCGGCCGTCGGGGCCGGGGACCAGACCGGCGGACACGGCGTCCGCCACGGACCGGATGCCCAGCAGCCGCTCCCATGCCGCGTCCGCGTCCACGACGCGGTGGTCGCCGGTCACCGGGCGTCCCGCCGGGAGTCCGCGGACAGCAGCGAAAGGTATTCCCCGAATGATTCGGCGAGAGCGGCCAGCAATTCTTTCCCCTTGGTGGCCGTCGCCCGGGAGGGGCGGCCTATGACTCCGGATTCCGTATAGGCCCGCATACCGAGCGAGAGCAGATGCTTGCGGTCGCCGGAAGTCCAGTCGGAGGTCTCGTATCCGGGCCGGACCAGTTCCGGATGGTCGTGCAGCAGAATGGAGGTCTCCAACTCGCCCGCGTGCATATCGCTGTGCGCGGAGGTGAGTACTCCCGCCTTTTCCCTCGCGACGTCCCAGTCGGCCGATCCGGGGAACAATGCCATTCGCGTTCCGCTGCCCGCGGACTCCTGCACCACATTGCGCAAAACGTAATTCCCGCCGTGCCCGTTGATCAGGACGAGGTTCTCGATTCCGGACCGGCGGAGCGAGGCGGCGACGTCCCGCACGACGGCGTACAGCGTGGCGGCGGAGATGCTGACGGTCCCCGGCCAGTCGGCGTGCTCGTGCGAGCAGGAGATCGTCACTGGTGGGAGCAGGTGCACCGGGTGCGCGGCCGCGACCTCGCGCGCGATGGCGCAGGCGACGACGGTGTCGGTCATCAGGGGGAGGAACGGGCCGTGCTGCTCGAAACTCCCTATGGGAAGGACGGCGACCTCGGCGTGAGATCCTTCCACGTCGTCCGTCGTCGTCTCCAGCGGCAGCATACCCAGTGCCGGCATCCGCGGCTGCGGAACCCTCATCTTCCCCGCCCCTTTCCTCTCGTCAGTTTCCCACCCACTGCCGGAGGTTACCCGATAAGATCGGCCCATGATAGGTACCGAAGATGTGCTCCATGACACCACTCGCCGGACGGGCGTCGAACACGTGGTGAATGTGCAGTTGTCCACCGAGTACGGCGATTTCCTTGCCGCCGGTTATCTGGACCATGACGGGGGCGAGGAACAAATAGCCCTCATCCACGGGGACATAGCGGGCGAGGACGTCCTCACCCGTCTCCATTCCGAGTGCCTGACCGGGGACGCCTTCGGCTCCCGGCACTGCGAGTGCGGCGAGCAGCTGTCCGCGGCGCTGCGCGCGGTGGTGAGCGAGGGCCGGGGCGTCGTCGTCTACCTCCGGGGCCACGAGGGGCGCGGCATCGGCCTGTTGGCGAAGCTGCGCGCGATGCGGTTGCAGGCGGAGGGGCTGGACACCGTCGAGGCGAACCTCGCTCTCGGGCTCCCCGACGACGCCCGCGACTACCGCGGGGCCGCGGGCATGCTGCACGACCTCGGAGTGCGGTCGGTGCGGCTGCTGTCCAACAACCCCCGCAAGCGGGACGCGTTGCAGCGGCACGGCATCGCGGTCCGCGAGCAGGTGCCGCTGCTCATCCCGCCGCGCACGGAGAACCTCTTCTACCAGGTGACGAAGCGGGAGCGGCTCGGCCACCACCTCCCCCACCTGCCGGTGGAGGTGAGCCGCACGGCGGAACCGTCTCCGACGGCGGGATGAGACAAGCTCGCTCGCGCTGCGTATTGCCTGACGACGAAGCAACACAACGCGGTCCCCGTCACCTCCGGATCGCGACGGAAGGCATGTACCCCCCGCGAGGAGCACCGCCTTGTACGTTGACGACGACCAACCCCCGCGCACCCCGGGCGCGGAACCCGGCTCCGCACAGTCGATCATGGACTCCTTCCAGCGGGTGCTGGACGACCTGGACGCCGCCCGCGCCGAACTCCACCGGACCGGTGGGCTCGGGACAACGGCTCCGCCGCATGTGACGGTGGAGCCGTTGTGGGCGCGCGAAGCGACACACGCGGAACACGGGCACGAGCACGAGTACGCCCCGCCGGCCGAGGCGCAGAAGCGGCGCTGGGCCGGTACCTGCGGCGTCGGCGCGGTGGGCGGGCTCCTGGTGGTGTCCTCGATGCTCGGCCACGGCGCGCTGGGCGCCCTGGGCGGCGGCGATGCCGCGCCCGCCGACAGGCCCGGCCGGCCGCCCCACCAGGACGTGCGCGGCACGGAGGACGGCGCCCGCACCGGCGGGCGCGAGACCCCGCGGCGTACGTACCGCATCCCGCGGCTCCAGCCGGGCGGTGGCACCCACGGGCACTACGCCGTCGAGGTCCGGACCGTCGCGGCCCGCTTCCAGGATCCGCCGGCCGCCGGGCCGCGATGAGACCCCCACACCGAACACAACGGCCGCTGCGCACGTACTGGTCCGACAAGCAAGCCGGAACGGACGCGATGACTCATGAAGGACGGACGAGATGACCGCAAGCTCAACCCCCGGAAGCGGACGGATGCCGCGGATCAAGGGCGTCGCCCTGCTGACCTGCGGTGCGCTGGCCGCCGGAGCCCTGGCGGCCGCCGGAGCGGGCATGCTGCTGCCGGAGACGGCGCGTGCCTCCAGCCACCGGGAGGCCCCCCTGATATCGGGGCAGCCGCAGTTCGACACCACTGACGTGTACGCGTTCGTCAGTCCCGACCATCCGGACTCGACGACACTCGTGGCCAACTGGCTGCCGTTCCAGGAACCGGCGGGCGGGCCCAACTTCTTCCCGTTCGCCGAGGACGCGCGCTACGACATCCACGTCGACAGCGACGGCGACGCGCAGGACGACCTGCTGTACCGGTTCACGTTCAAGGACCACCGCAAGAACGAGAACACCTTCCTCTACAACACCGGGGCCGTGGAGAGCCTGGACGACCCGGACCTCAACTTCACGCAGACGTACGACATCGAGCTGCAGCGCCTGAAGCACGGGAAGGTCGCCTCGCACCACCAGCTGGCGAAGGACCTGCCGGTCGCGCCGTCGAACGTCGGCAAGGCGTCGATGCCCGACTACCAGAAGCTGCGCGACCAGGCGGTGCGGAAGGTCCCCGGTGGTCTGAAGGCGTTCGCCGGCCAGGCCGACGACCCGTTCTTCCTCGACCTGCGGGTCTTCGACCTGCTGTACGGCGGCGACCTGTCGGAGGTGGGCAACGACACCCTGAAGGGGTACAACGTCAACACCATCGCCCTCCAGGTGCCGAGTTCGTACCTGCGGGAGTCGGAGAAGCAGCCGGTGGTCGGCGTCTACGCGACGACCGAGCGCAGGAACGCCGAGGGCGAGTGGACGCGGGTGTCCCGGCTCGGCATGCCGCTGGTCAACGAGGTCGTCAACCCGGTGAAGGACAAGGACAAGTTCAACGCCTCGTCGCCGGAGAACGACGGGGACTTCCTGAAGAACGTCACCGAGCCGGAGCTGCCGAAGCTCATCGAGGGCATCTACAAGATCAAGGCACCGGCGGAGCCGCGCAACGACCTCGTCTCGGTGTTCCTCACCGGTGTCGAGGGCCTCAACCAGCAGCCCGGCGGCAAGCCGTCGGAGATGCTGCGCCTCAACACCTCCATCAAGCCGGTCGCCGAGCCCAAGCGCCTGGGTGTGCTGGACGGTGACAACGCCGGCTTCCCCAACGGGCGGCGGCTGACCGACGACGTGCTGGACATCGCGTTGCAGGCCGTCGAGGGCGAACTCGTCGGTGCCAAGAACGACCTCGGTGACGCCGTCGACGCCAACGACAAGGAGTTCGGCCGCACCTTCCCCTACGTCGCCCTGCCCACCGCCGGCTCCGACGCCAAGGCGGCCGAGGCGTCGACCAAGGCGGACGCCACCGGCCTGTCGGGCGGGGTGTCGTCGCTCACCTCGTCGTGGGACGACAACACCGTGATGCTCGCGTCGGCCGCCTCGGGGGCGTTGCTGGTCCTGCTCGTCGGCTTCGGCCGGGCGATGTGGTCGCGCTCCCGCCGCCGGCCCGAGCAGCGCTCCTGGCTCGGCTGACACCCCGGCCCCTCCCTCCCCCCATGACGGCCCGGCAGCGTTCCTTCCCCCCACGGCGCTGCCGGGCCACCACATCCGGCGCAACACCAGGAAGGCACAACCGATGCTCGTACGGAAGCCGCAGTTCGCCCGCTGGGACGGGCGGCACGGGCGGTGGCGGATCGCGGCGGTCGTGGCGGTGGCCCTCGGGCTCACCGCCGGCTCGGTGGCTTCGGGCGCCGACGGCGACGCCACCCCGCGGCGGGCCGCACCGGCGCTCGCGGCGGTCGTACCGGTGGAGCGGCTGGCGGCCGGGGACCTGGCGCAGGGCATCGCCGCGCTCCAGCGGCACCTCCGGGACCAGCCGCGGGACGCCACCGGGTGGGCCACCCTGGGCGCGGCGTACGTCGAGCAGGCGCGCACCGGGGGCGATCCCACCCGGTACCCGCAGGCCGAGAAGGCGTTCGGGCGCTCGCTGGCGCTGCGCCCGGCCGCCGGGAACGACGCGGCCCTCGCCGGCCTGGCGGCGCTGGCGGCCGCGCGGCACGACTTCGCCGGGGCGCTGGGCCTGGCGGACCACGCGCTGCGGGTGAACCCCTACAGCGAGCGGGCCCTGTCCACCCGGGTCGACGCCCTCGTCGAACTCGGCCGCTACGACGCGGCGCTGGCCGCGGTACGGCTCGCGGACCGGCGGCGGCCCGGCATCCCGGTGTTCACCCGGTACGCGTACGTCCTCGAACTGCGCGGCGACACGGACGGCGCCCGCCGGGTGCTGCGGCGGGCGCTGGAGTCCGCGTACACCCCGGCCGACGAGGCGTACGTCGCCACCGCCCTCGGCCAACTGGAGTTCGGCCGCGGGCGGTTCGAGGAGGCGGCGGGGCACTTCGGGACCGCGCTGCGCGCCGATCCGCGCAACGTGGCGGCGCAGGAGGGGCGGGGACGCGCCCGCGCCGCGCTGGGGGACACCACGCGCGCGGTCGCCGACCTGGAGGACGTGGTGCGGCGCCACCCCCTGCCCGGCCAGCTCGCCGCGCTGGGCGAGCTGTACGAGGCGCTCGGCCGGCGCGAGCACGCCGGGGAGCAGTACGCCCTCGTGCGCACCTGGACCCGGCTGGCCCGGGCCAACGGTGTCGCCACCGACCTCGAGTCCGCCCTCGTGGAGGCGGACCACGGCGACGCCGCCGAGGCGCTGAAGGCGGCCCGCGCCGAATGGGCGCGCCGCCAGAGCGTCCACACGGCCGACGCGCTCGCCTGGGCGCTGCACACCGCCGGCCGGCACGCCGAGGCGCTGACGTACGCGAAGAAGGCGGCCTCCCTCTCCCCCCGCTACCGCAACGCCTCCTTCCTCTTCCACCGCGGCATGATCGAGCGCGCCCTGGGCGACGACGCCGGAGCGCGCCGCGACCTCGCTGCCGCGCTCGCGCTGAACCCGGGCTTCTCGGCGACCGGCGCCCGCGAGGCGAAGGCGGCCCTGACCGCGCTGGAGGGGACGTCATGACCCGCCGCCGGACCGCCCGGGCCCTGGTCACCCTGCTGGCGGGCACGGCCCTGGCGCTGCTGCCCGCGCAGGCGGCGCAGGCCCACCCGCTGGGGAACTTCACCGTCAGCCAGTACGACGGCCTCCTCGTCGCCCCGGGGAAGCTCACCGTGGACCACGTGGAGGACCTCGCCGAGATCCCCGCCTCGCAGGAACGCGGGCGCATCGACGCCGACGGCGACGACCGGCTCTCCCCCGCCGAGCTGTCGGCGTGGGCGGCGGGCCGCTGCGACACGGCGGCGCAGGACGCGCGGCTCGTCGTCGGCGGCGGTGACGCGCGTGCGCTGTCGGCCGCCGGCGCGGAGGCCGAAGTGCGCCCGGGCCAGGCGGGGCTGGAGACCCTGCGGGTGACGTGCGTGCTGACGGCGCCGCTGCCGCGCGCGGACGAGACGCGCCTGGGCTACGCGCCGGCGGCGGTGGCGGCCGGCCCGGGCTGGCGCGAGATCACCGTGCGGGGCGACCGGATGACACCGGCCGGTGCGGGCGTGCCGGCCGAGTCGGTGTCCCGGCGGCTCACCGCCTACCCCGACGACCTGCTCTCCTCGCCGCCCGACTCCCGGTCGGCCGCCTTCACCGTGCGGGCCGGCGGTCCGGCCGCGGCCGCCGGGCCGGACGAGGAGGCGGGGTCCCCGGTGTCGGGCGTGCTGCCCAGGGGCGCGGACCGCTGGGCGCAGGCGCTCACCGGGCTGGTGGCCCGGCACGAACTGACCGCCGGGTTCGCGCTGCTGGCGCTCGGTGCGTCGGTGCTGCTGGGCGCCATGCACGCGCTGGCCCCGGGGCACGGCAAGACGATGATGGCCGCCGCCGCGGCGGCGGGGGGCCACCGTTCCCTGCGGGACATGCTGACGCTCGGGGCTTCCGTGACCCTCACCCACACCCTGGGCGTCTTCGCCCTGGGTGCGCTGATCACGGCCGGGTCCGCCGCTGCGCCCACGGTGGTGTCCTGGCTGGGCATCGCCAGCGGCACGCTGGTCGCCGTGGCGGGCGGTCTGCTGCTGCGACGGGCCTGGCGCCGGCGCCACCACGCCCACGGGCACACGCACGGCCACGCGCATGGACACGGGCACGGGCACGACGGGCAGGGGCAGGAACACTCCCACGAGCACGCGCACGAACACGCGCACGCGCAGGGCCACGGTCACGGTCCCGGCGGACACGACCACGGCCACCATCACGGTCACCCGCACCCCCACCCGCACGGGCACAGCCACACCCCTCCCGCTCCCGGCCTGCGCGGGGTGATCCTCATGGGTCTGGCCGGCGGCCTGGTCCCCAGCCCGTCCGCCGTCGTCGTGCTGATCGGGGCGGCCGCCCTCGGCCAGGCGTGGTTCGGCCTCCTGCTGGTCCTGGCGTACGGCGCCGGGGTCGCGCTCACCCTCGCGGGCGCCGGGTTCGCCGTGGTGCGGCTGCGGGAGACCACCAGGCGGCGGCTGGTGCGCCGGCCGCGCGGCCGGCTCGTGGCCCTGGCCAACCGGATGGCGCCGCTCGGCACGGCCACCGTCGTCCTGGTGCTCGGCTGCGGACTGGTCCTCAGAGGGGCGGCGACGGCTCTGGCCTGACGGGCGGCAGCGCCTGCTCGGTCCAGATGGTCTTGCCCTCACGGGTGTACCGGGTCCCCCACCGCTCGGTGAGCTGGGCCACCAGGAACAGTCCCCGGCCGCCCTCGTCGGTGCTGCGCGCCCGGCGCAGGTGCGGGGAGGTGCTGCTGCCGTCGGACACCTCGCAGATGAGGTGGCGGTCGCGGATGAGCCGCAGGGTGATGGGGCCGCCGCCGTACCGGTAGGCGTTGGTGACCAGTTCGCTGACGATCAGTTCGGTGGTGAAGTGCATGTCCTCCAGGCCCCACTCGGTGAGCCGGGCCTCCGTCAGGGTCCTGGCGCGGGCGGCGGCGGTCGCCTCCGCCGGCAGTTCCCAGGTGGCCACCTTCTCCTCGGCCAGGACCCGGGTGCGGGCGACGAGCAGGGCGACGTCGTCGGTGGGGTGGTCGTACAGCAGTGCCTCGCGCACCGCGGTGCAGGTGTCCTCCAGGGCGCGGGCCGGGCCGGTGAGCGCGGCGCACAGGTCGGCCACGCGCTCGTCGACGTCGCGCTCGTCGGTGCCCCGGTCGCCGGCCTGGACGAGGCCGTCGGTGTAGAGGGCGAGGAGGCTGCCTTCGGCGAGGCTCAGCTCGGCGGACTCGTACGGCAGCCCGCCGAGGCCCAGGGGCGGGCCGGCGGGCAGGTCGAGGAGGCTCGCACGCCCGTCGGGGGTGACGACCGCGGGCGGCGGGTGGCCGGCACGGGCGAGGGCGCAGTTCCGGGAGACCGGGTCGTACACGGCGTACAGGCAGGTGGCACCGACGACCTGACGGGAGAGGTCGTCGGTCGGCTCCTGTTCGGCGGCCAGCCGGTCCACGAGGTCGTCGAGGTGGGAGAGCACCTCGTCGGGGGTGAGGTCGAGGTTGGCGAGGGTGTGGACGGCGGCCCGCAGCCGGCCCATGGTGGCCGCGGCGTGGATGCCGTGCCCGACCACGTCGCCGACGACGAGGGCGACCCGGAGCCCGGAGAGCGGGATGATGTCGAACCAGTCCCCGCCGACGCCGGCCGTGGCGTCGGCGGGCAGATAGAGGTGGGCGACGTCGACCGCCGGGTGCCGGGGCACCGTGTGCGGGAGGAGGCTGTGCTGGAGGGTGAGCGCCGCCTGGTGCTGCTGGGTGTAGCGGCGGGCGTTGTCGATGCAGACGGCGGCGCGGGCGGCGAACTCCTCGGCGAGCGTGACGTCGTCCTCCTCGAACGGTTCGAGGCGCCGGGACCGCCAGAGGCTGAGCAGGCCGAGCACCAGGCCGCGGGCGACCAGCGGCACGGCCAGGTGGGAGTGGGCGCCGGGCCCGGGGGCGCCCCCCGTCCGCTCCGGCTCCATGGAGGGGGAGGCGGCCGGGCCCTCCGGGCCGGTGTCCAGGACCGGTTTCCGCCCGGCGAGGCAGCGGGCCTGGACCGTGCCCGGCGGGACGTCCATCGTGCGGCCCACCGGGTGCATGTCGTCCGCCTCGTCCGGCGGTACGGTGCGGACGGCCGCGCGGACGAGCGGTCCGGTCATGTCCCGGAGGGGTTCCTCGCCGCGGGCCACCGGTTCGAGCAGGTCCACGGCGACCCGGTCGGCGAGGCCCGGGACGGCCACGCCGGCCAGTTCCCGGGCCGTCTCCGCGACGTCCAGGGTGGTCCCGATGCGGGCGCTGGCCTCGTTGAGCAACGCGAGGCGGCGCCGGGCGAGGTGCCGGTCGGTGACGTCCTCGATGGTCTGGGTCACGCCGAGGATCCGCCCGGCGGGGTCGTGCAGCCGGAAGGCGGACACCGAGACGACCAGCTCGCGGGCGGGGTCGCGGCGCAGTACGCACGGCTGCTCGGCGAAGACGGAGGACCGGCCGGTCTCCAGGACCTCCTTCAGCTGGTCCTCGACGGTGTCGGTGTCGCGCGGGATCAGGAAGTCGCTGGTGCGCAGCCCGCGGTGCTCCTCGGCCCGCATTCCGCTGAACTTGGCGATCGCCCGGTTGACCCGGAGGATCGTCATGTCCGGCCCGTGCACGGCCAGGCCGATGGGTGAGCGGCGGAACAGGCCGTCCAGGACGGACCGGTCCGTCTCCCACTGGATCACGTCGTCCGCGGGGGCGCCGACGAGGAACCACTCGCGGTGGTCGGCGTCCCGGGCGATGGCGCGGACCCGGCACCCCACCTCGACCCGCCGGCCGTCGCGGTGGCGGACGGGTACGACCCCGAACCAGCCCTCGCCGCGTACGCAGGCGGCCACGGCCTCCATGACGACGCGTTGGTCGCGCGGGTCGACCAGGAAGCCGGCCGCCCTCCGTCCCAGCGCCTCCGCGGCCGGGTAGCCGAGCAGGGCCTCGGCCCGCCGGCTCCAGCCGACGACGGCGCCGCGGTCGTCCAGCACCGCCGAGGCGGAGCGCCGGACGGCGAACGGGTCTTCGGGACCTTCGCTGAACGTCGTCACCGGTGTGTCCATCGTCACCACTCTTGCACCATACGTTCCGAGATGTGCAGGTGGTCGCGGGCGACGCGGCCCGTCGGCGGATCGGTGGTGTGACGCGCCCTCGCCAGGAGCACCGCCACGTCGTCCTGTGCCACCGAGGGCAGCATGCGGCCGAGGACGCGGTCGCAGATCTCCTCCAGGGGCCGGTCGAGGTGGCGCAGCGACCTGGCGAGCTGTTCCATGCCCTGGTCGAGGTCCCGGTCCCGGGCCTCGATCAGGCCGTCGGTGTAGAGCACGAGCAGGCTGCCGGGGCCCAGGGGGACGCGTTCGGTGCGGAAGTCCCGCACGCCGGTCCCGAGGGGTGTGCCGGGCGGGCCGTCGAGGAAGGCGATGGTGCCGCCGGGGCCGGCCACGGCGGGCGGCGGGTGGCCGGCCCGGGCGATGACGCACTCCTCGGCGGCCGGGTCGTGGACGGCGTACACGCAGGTGGCCATCTCGTTCTCGCCGAGGTCGGACACGGCGGCGTCCAGGGAGGCGAGCATGCCCACCGGGGGGACGTCGTGGCGGGCGAGGGTGCGCACGGCCGTACGGAGCTGTCCCATGACGGCGGCCGCGTGGATGCCGTGTCCCATGACGTCCCCGATGACGAGGCCGGTCCTGCCGCCGGGCAGGGCGATGGCGTCGAACCAGTCGCCGCCCACCTGGTGGTCGCTGGTGGGCAGGTAGCGCCCGGCGAGTTCCAGGCCGGGCACGTGCGGGAGGGCGTTGTCGGTGAGGCTGCGCCGGAGGGTGAGGGCGGCGTCCCGCTGGCCGGTGTACATCAGCGCGTTGTCGATGTTCAGTGCCGCGCGGGCGGCCAGGTCGTCGATGAGGACGCGGTCCTGCTCGTCGAACGGCTCGCGGGCGCGGGTGCGGGTGACCACCACGGCGCCGAGGACCTTGCCGCGGGCGACCAGCGGGACCAGCCGTGCGGAGCCGAGGCGGTTGAGGTAGCTGCGCAGCCGTTCCGCGCGCGGGTCGCTGACCAGGGCCGGGATGTCGCTCTGGTGGAGGTCCATCGGGCGTCCCTCGGCGATGACCCGTTCGTAGACCGAGCCGAGCGGGATGCGGTAGGTGATGCCGACCGCCAGCGCGTCGGCGGGGGCGGAGGGGTCGTCGAAGGCCATCGCGACCCGCCGGGTCATGCCCTGGGTGGACGCGCCGGCCTCGTCGGGGTCGAGGACCTCCTCGCGCAGGTGGACGTCGGCGGAGTCGGCCAGCCGGGGCACGAGCAGGTGGACGACCTCCTCGGCGGTCTGCCGCAGGTCCAGCGTGGTCCCGATCCGGGTGCCGGCCTCCGCCAGGAGGGCGAAGCGGCGGCGTGCCCGCTCGGCCTCGACCTGCGCCCGCTGGCCGTCGGTGATGTCGATGAGGGAGGCGACCACGCCGAGGCGCCGCCCGGTGCCGTCGAGGAGGGGCGCGTAGGAGCAGGACCAGGTCCGTTCGTGGTCCGGGTCGGCCGGGGTGCGGCCGGTGCGGCGGACGTCGACCACCGCCTCGCCCCGTTCCAGGACCTCCCGCATCACGGCCTCCAGCGCGGCGGCGTTGATGCCGGGGGCGACCTCGGTGAGGCGTTTGCCCAGGTGGTCACGGGCGGAGACGCCGTTCATACGGGCGAGTGCCTCGTTGACCCGCAGGAAGCGCAGGTCGGGGCCGAGCAGGGCGAGGCCGATGGGCGACTGGCTGAACAGCCCTTGCAGGGCCGCCAGCGAGTCGCGCATGTGGAGGACCTCGGAGGTCTCCACGGCGATGGCGAGGATGCCCGTGCGGCCCCGGCGGTCGGCGGCGGGGCAGATCCACATCTCCATCGTCACGGGATGCCCGTCGCGGTGCAGGACGGGGAGGGTGGCCACCACGGCGTCGCCCGCCCCGACCCTCCGGGCCAGTTGTTCGGCCAGTTCCCAGTTGGACTCGGGGACGAGGGCGTGCTTCGCGTGCCGGCCCAGGATGTCGGCGGGCCGGTGGCCGAGGACGTCCTGCGCGGCCAGGGACCACTCGACGACGTTTCCGTCCGCGTCGGTCCGCCACAGGGCGATCGGGAGCAGGTCGCGGAGCACGCCCGCGCGGCCCACCGCGGTCAGGGGCTGATCCGGTGCGCCACTGGTCGACTCGTGCGTGTCCAACGCGATGACCTCACCACCGGGGTGCGACGCCGGTTCATGGGTTCATGTCTCACGGGCTCACATACTGAGAAATCATCTTATACGAGGCGTCACTCCTGGCGACTCGTCGCGGGGTGCCGGACGAGGTGCAGCGCGGTGGCCGCGACGAGCACGGTCACGCAGGCCGTGAACGTCAGCCCGGCGCGCTCCAGGCCCACCCACATCGTCAGCGCGCCGACGCCGACGACCGGCAGCGAGATGCCGGTGTAGGCGACGACGAAGAACGACGAGATGGTGGCCGCACGGTGCGCGGGGGGCGCCGCGTTCCCGACGGCGGTCAGGGCGGCGCGGAAGGCGAGGCCCTGGCCGAGCCCGCCGCAGACCGCCCCGGCCACCATCAGCGCCAGGGACTCGGCCCACAGCGACGCGCCGACGAGCAGGAGGCCGCCCACCAGCACCAGGCACCCCAGGGGCAGGGCGGTGCGCACCGGCACCCGGCCGGTGAGCGCCTGGCCCACGGTGGAGGAGAGGAACACCGAGAAGACCACCAGCCCGGAGACGGCCAGGTTGCCGATGCCGAGGGCGTGGGAGACGAAGCTCGGCGCGACGGCGGTGAACAGGCCGAGGAGCGAGAACCCGGCGAACGCGGCGAGGGACGCGGGCGCGAAGACGCCCCGGACCTGTGCGGGCACGTACAGCCCCTGGGGCCTGGGGCGGGCCTTCGGCCGGGGGTCGGGAACGGTCTCCGGCAGGAGCAGGACGATCACGCAGGCCACCGCCACGAGCCCGAGGTGCACCAGGAACGGCAGGGTCAGGGGCAGCGGGGCGTACTCGGCGAGGAACCCGGACAGCAGGGGGCCGCAGCCGAGGCCGCCCATGTTCGCGGCCGTGGCGGCGAGACCCGCGCGGGACCTGCGCCCGGGCGGTGCCAGCTCCAGCACCGTGACCGTGCCCGCCCCGCTCAGCAGCCCGGCGGAGAAGCCGGACAGGACGCGGCCGGCGAAGAGGGCGGGCAGGCCTCCCTCGAGCAGGAAGCACACCGCGCTCGCCGCGGCGAATCCCAGCGCGCACAGCAGGACCGGGCGGCGGCCGGCCACGTCGGAGTGGTTGCCCGCCAGCAGCAGGGTGAGGATCACCCCCACGGCGTACGAGGCGAAGACGACCGTCACCATCAGCTCGGAGAAGCCCAGCTCCTGGCGGTACAGGCCGTACAGCGGGGTGGGGAGCGTCGTCCCCGCCATGCCGATGGCGAAGACGGTGGCCGCCGCCAGGTACCCCGGACGGCGGTCGCGGCGGGGGCGGTCGCCGCGGGGCCGGGGAGAAGTGCGCGTCATGACGATCACACTAAGGACGAAGGGTGATCATTCCGGGAGAACGGGACGCGGGAATCGCCGCACGCTACTCGGAGGGCGGGCAGTGGAGGAGCACAGGGCCGCGGAGCGCGTCTTCCGGCACCGCGGGGCCGAGCTGGTCTACGAGGACCGGGGCCGCGGTCCCCTCGCGGTGTACGCGCACGGCGGATTCGCCGGCCGGGCGGCGGAGGACCGGATGGGCCTGTTCGACTGGGATCCGGTGGTACGCGCGGGCCGGCGCCTGATCCGGTACGACGCCCGGGCCCACGGCCGCTCCACCGGCGCGCCGGTGGACGCCGACTACACCTACCCCGCCCTCGCCGACGACCTGCTCGCCCTCCTCGACCACCTGGACGCGGACGGGCCGGCCGACGCGATGGGCTCCTCGATGGGGTGCGGCACGGTGCTGCACGCCGCCGTCCGGGCGCCGGACCGGTTCTCCCGCCTGGTGCTGCTCCTCCCGCCCACCGCCTGGACGACCCGGGAGGCGTACGCCCGGGCCAACCGGCGGGCGGCGGACACCGTCGAGCGGGAGGGCGCCGCGGCGTGGCTCGCCGCCCGGGCGCGCGGGCCGCGGCCCCCTGCGGCGTCCGGCGTCCCCGACGTCCCGCCGACCCCCGGCGAGCGGGTCCTGCCGTCCGTGCTGCGCGGTCTGGCCCAGTCCGACCTGCCGACCCCGGAGGAGCTCGCCCGGCTGCGCCTGCCGGCCCTGGTGCTGGCCTGGGCGGACGACCCCGGTCACCCGCTGTCGACCGCCGGGACGGTGGCGCGGGCGCTGGGGGCGGACCTCCGGGTCGCCCGCAGCCGGGCCGAGGTGCGGGACTGGGGGCGGATCGTCGCGGACCACCTCACCGGGACGGGCCGCTGACCGGGCGTCAGCCGCGGGGCCGAGGTCCGGTTCCGCGCGCCCGCAGACCCGATGGGCCCAACACCGCGTGCCGGGTGCCGCACCCGCCCCTACGGTCGTAGTCACCCAGCCGGTCCCTTGCCGGGGGCGGGCGCGACCCATCCAGAGGGACCTGATGCACCGTCACACCAGCAGGACCGGCAGCGGACGCGCCCTCGGCGGGCTCACCGCGGCAGCGCTGTGCGCGTCGGCCGTACTGGCGCTCCTCGCCCCCACCGCCGCCCAGGCCGCCGGGCCACGCCCGGGCGGGCGGGTGGACTGGGACGCCATCGCGAGGTGCGAGTCCAACGGCCGCTGGCACGCCAACACCGGCAACGGGCACTACGGGGGCCTGCAGTTCAAGCAGTCCAGCTGGGTGGCGGCGGGCGGGCTGCGGTACGCCCCCCGGGCGGACCTGGCCACCAGGAGGGAACAGATCGCCACCGCCCGCAGGCTCGCGGCGATGCAGGGCATGGGTGCCTGGGCGTGCGCCCGGCGCTGAGAGGCACGGCACCGGAGCGCATCCGACGGCGGCGTACGGCTCAGAAGTCGCCGTAGGCGACCTGCCACGTCGGCAGGCCCATCCGGCGCCAGACGGCCACCACGCGGTCGCGGTCGTCGAGGGAGACCCGTACCGCGAAGCGGTGGCGGACGTGCCGGTCGAACAGCTCGGCCTTCACCACGTCGTCGCGCCGGTGGTCCCCCGCGGCCCGCATCCACAGCTCGTCGTACGGCACCTCGTGGCGCCGCAGCCACTCCTCGGTCGTCTCCCGGTGCTCCTCGCCCCGTCCGGAGAGCAGCACGACGACGTCGTCGTCGGCGCGCCGGAAGGAGCGCAGGGCCTGCCGCACCGGGACGTTGAGCAGGTCCTCGCCGCAGCGGGTGAAGTCGTACGGACCGCGGTCCCCCCGCAGCGCGAGGGTGCCGTCGATGTCGCAGAGGACCGCCGACGGCAGCGACGGGTCGGGGACGTAGGGCTCCACGGGCACCTGGTCGTTGAGCCAGGCACCGGTGAGCCGCCAGCCGCCCCGGCGGGCCGTCGCGTGCTTCTCCGCGAGCAGCCGGATGATCTCCTCCCCCACCGGCCGGGCCCGCTCGCCGTCGCGCCGTACGCACTCCTCCACCGGTACGCCGGTGAAGTCGTGCACGACGAACGTGGCCCGTCCCGCGACGGCGGCTTTGAGGCGCCTGGGTATGTGGGGCGTCAGATGGGTGTTGTCGACCACCACGTCGAACCCGCCGTCGACGGCCGCGCGGACCGCCGCATCCTGGACGGCGAGCACGGTCTGCTCGTGGGCCCGGGAGTTCCGCTCCCCGGTGGGCAGGTCCATCATCGTGCGCAGGTCGTCGAGGTTGACCCGGCGCAGCCGGCCCCCCGACTCGGTCTGGAGACGGCGGGCCTCGGTCGTCTTCCCGGAAGCGGGCAGGCCCGTCATCACGTGCACTACGGGCACTGTCGGTTCTCCTCGTCGTCTCTGAAGGGGTCGGACGCCCGCGGGCGCACCGAACGGTACGTCACGAGCTCCGTGGGGCGCCCGTCCAGGCGCAGGAACATGGCGGGCCGGACGGCCGCGTCGGGCAGCTCCCGCACGGCGCGCGCGAAGGCGGCACGGTCGCCGGCGAGCGGAGCGAGGGCCCGGTACGCGTCGTCGATGGCGCGCTCCCGGTCCGCCACCTCCTTCTCGATCCGCGCGGTCACCTCGCGCACCCAGGCGTCGAACTCGTCCGGCACCTGCTCCAGCAGGGCGTCCAGCGGACGGCCGCCGGACGCGGCGAGTTCCTCCGGCGAGCAGCCCAGCGCCTGCACCAGCTGCGCGGCGGGCAGGTGCGCGAAGCGCTGGACGCCGTGGCCTCGCCAGACGTCCCGTTCGGTGACGCCGGTCAGCACCTTGTGGAGGCGTACGTACTCCGGGAGTTTGGCCTTCGCCCGCACCCCGGACGCGAAGCGCAGGACGAAGCCCTCCGCGTCGGTGCCGGTGGCGACCCCGCCGCCGGGCAGCGTGCCGGCCTCCATGAGGGCCAGCAGCTCGGCGAGCGGCATCGGCGGGCGGACCGTGACCACGGACCCGACGGGCTGCCACGCGGGAGCGGCCTCGGCCAGGGGTATCTCCGTGCCGTCCTTGCCGAAGGCGGCGAGCAGCACCAGGTCACGGCGGTCGCCGTAGTCGACGACGATGCGGTTCTCGGGGTAGAGGATCTCCGCCAGGTACGTGACGCCCGGGGTGAGGGCGGTGGTGTCCCTGCCGTCGAGGCGCCGCTGCGCCCAGGTGGCCTGTGTGCTGGTGAACGAGCCCTTGGACGCGACCCGCCACCGGTCCGCGTAGTGGAAGACCACGGCGAGGCTGCCGTCGACCTTGTCGTACACCTCGAACGGTTCGTCCGGCAGCGCGGGGGCGTACGGCCGGCCGGCCCGGTGTTCCCCGACGTTGAAGAACTTGGGCAGGGGCAGCGCGACGACCTCACCGGTGGTGTCGTCGGCGACGAGCCCGCGGCAGCGCGTGGTGACCCGGTTCCAGACGCCCTCGTACTGGCACGTCCTGGTGTACGTGTAGAGGGACAGCGGCAGTTCGGGGTGCGTCTTGCGGGTGACGTGCCCCGCGTCGAGCGCTGCCGCCAGTTCCCGCGGCGGCAGCAGCTCGTGGAGAGTCAGGGATGCCTGGCTCATGGTTTCCTCCCGTTCGAGATGCCGCATTCTCGCTGCCGGGAGGGCGGGGACGACAGTTGTTTTCGTCCGTGCTCAGCGCGTGACGGTCCATTTCTGGTTGGCGGCGCCGGTGCAGGTCCAGATCTGCAACCCGGTGCCGTTGGCGGAACCGCCGCCGGCGGCGTCGAGGCACTTGTTCGCCTGCGGGTTGACGATGTCCCGGGCGCCGGGGACGGCCCACTGCTGCGCGGGGGTGCCGTTGCAGTCCCACAGCTGGACGCGGGTTCCGTCGGCCGTGCCGCCCGATGCCACGTCCAGGCACTTGCCGAGGGCGCGGATGGTGCCGTCGGAGCCGACGGTCCAGTTCTGCGCCGCGGTGCCGTTGCAGTCGTAGAGCTGCACGGGCGTGCCGTTGGCGGTGCCGGCGCCGGCCACGTCCACGCACTTGCCGCCGATGCCGGTGATGGGGCCGCCGGTCTGGCCGCCACCGGTGGTCACCCGTACGTGATCGACGAGGAGTTGCTGGGGGAGGACGGTGCTGCCGTCGGGGTCGCCGGGCCAGTAGCCGCCGACCGCGAGGTTGAGGATGAGGAAGAACGGCTTGTCGAAGACCCACTGCCTGCCGCCGAGGTCGGCCGGGGTGCGCCGCTGGTAGACGGTGCCGTCGACGGACCAGGTGATGAGGCCGGGGCTCCAGTCGACGGCGAAGGTGTGGAACGCGTCGGCGAACGCCTGGCCGTTGGGGAGGGTGTGGCCGGCGCCGATGCCGCCGGAGCCGGAGTAGCCGGGGCCGTGGAGGGTGCCGTGGACGGTGGACGGTTCGAAGCCGACGTTCTCCATGATGTCGATCTCGCCCGAGGCGGGCCAGCCGACCTGGCCGATGTCGTTGCCCAGCATCCAGAAAGCGGGCCACATGCCCTGCCCGCGCGGGATCTTCATCCGGGCCTCGACGCGACCGTAGGTGGTGGTGAACCGCCCGGCCGTGTTGAGCCGGGCGGAGGTGTACTCGCACCGCCCGTACCAGCACTGGTAGTTGCCCGGGTTCTCCCGGCGGGCGGTGATGACCAGGTTGCCCCGGCCGTCCAGGGCCGCGTTGCGGTTGCCGGCGGTGTAGTACTGGCGCTCGTGGTTGTTGACGTTGTCGCCCGTCTCGGTCTGCCACTTCGCGGCGTCGACGGCGGCGCCCGCGGGCCCGTCGAAGTCGTCGGAGAACGTCACGGCGGCGGGCGCGGTCGAGGCGGGCGCCGCCGCGCCCGCCGGGACGGACGTGCGGGCGGGCACCGGTGCGGGGGCCGGGCCGGGCGCCGGGGCGAGTGCGGTGGAGAGCGCCGCGAGGGTGAGCAGCGGGGCGAGCGGCAGCAGCAGGCGCCGGAGGAACCGTGGGGAGTCCATGACTCTCCCTTCCTGGACACGACGGGCTGTCATGACATGCGCATGACAGTTGGGGGCCCGAGCGGAACCGAGCGGGGCAGGGGTTGGTTCACTACGTGATTCAAGGAGTGAGCGAAGACCCTGTCAAGGGTTTGGTCCAGACCGCGCGGCCGGGCAGGGAACGGGAATCGGCCCGGGAGGGCGCGGGCCCGGCCGGGCCGGCGGCGGGGAGTCACCGGGACGGCGAACAGCCGGGCGGCAACGGGGATCAGCGCCGTCCGCACCTACGACCGGCCGCGCGGCCCGCCCCGCTTCCCGCCCTTGCCGGCGCCCTTGCCACCGCTCTTGGGAGCGCCCTTGGCGGCGCCCGAGCCGCCGCCGCGCGAGCCCTTGCCGGCCGGCTTGCCCGCCGCGGGCTTCCGCCGGGCGGCACCGCTCCTGTCCTGGCTCCCGCCCGCGGTCCGGGCCGGGGCCTGCGGGCCGCGCGTGCTGTTCACCGTCCGCCCCCGGACGATCCCGATGAAGTGCTCCACCAGGTCGGTGGTCGCGTCCTCCGGCCACGACAGGGCCACGCGCGACTGCGGGGCGTCCGTCACCGTCCGGTAGGTGAGGTCCTTGCGATGGTGCAGGCGGGCCAGCGACTGGGGGACGACCAGCAGCCCGATGCCCGCCGCCACCAGCTCGACGGCGTCCGCGGTCGTGGCGGGACGCTCCTTCGCGGGCACACCCGGCGGGCGCTCCCAGCCCAGGGTGTCGTCGAGCGGATGCAGGACCACGTCGTCGGCCAGGTCCTCGGCGGACACCTCCTCCGCCGCGGCCACCAGGTGGTCCTTGGGGACCACGACCACCGTCGTCTCGGTATACAAGGGGATGGCGCTGAGGTCGGTCCGGTCGATCGGCAACCGCACGAACCCCGCGTCGGCCCCGCCCGCCCGCAGCGTGCCGGCCGCTTCCGCGGCGGACACCTGCACGAGGGTCAGCGGGACGTCGGGCAGCCGCTCGTTCCAGATCCGCACCCACTTGGTCGGCGTCACACCCGGGACGTAGGCGAGCCGGAACGCGGGGGATACATCCGAGCCTGTCACCCCGCCAGGTTACCGGTCGTGATCGGAGGCCGTGCACACGCGGTGGTCGGAGGTCGCGCACACGCTCGATACCCTTGACGCATGAAGTCGCACCAGACCACCCAGACCATGAAGCCCGCCACGGCGGCGAAGAAGCTGGGTGTGTACCTCGAGGCCACCCCCGCCGAGTTCCAGGAGGGCGTCGTCTCCCGCGCCGAGCTCGCCGCGCTCCAGGCCGACCCGCCCGAGTGGCTGCGGGAGCTGCGCCGCGACGGCCCGCACCCCCGGCCCGTCGTCGCGGCCAAGCTCGGCGTCTCCATCTCCGGTCTCGCGCGCGGCGGCGTCACCGACCCCCTCACCACCGAGCAGATCGAGGCGCTGAAGGCCGAGAGCCCCGAGTGGCTGGTGCACGAGCGCACGGTCCAGGCCGAGGTCCGCAAGGAAGCGGTGCGGATCAAGGAGAAGCAGGCGGAGCGCGCCGCGCAGACGCAGTCGCCCCGCGACTGACCCCCGCCGGGCGGGGCGCCCGGACGGCCGCCCGGCGCGCGCGTCCCGGCCGCCGGGCCTACGTTGGAGACGTGCAGGCGTCCCGTCCCGGCGGTGAGGTGGGCCGACATGCGTGCCTACGATCTGGCTGAGCCCTATCCGTACGTCACGACCGACGACAACGCCCTCGACGCGGCGCGGCTGCTGGCCGAGAACTCCCTGCCGGCCCTGCTGGTGCTCGACGCGGACGGCCTGCCGCACGCCATCGTGCCCGGCTCCCAGCTCCTGCGGCAGCTGCTCCCCTCGTACGCGATCGACGACCCGCTGCTGGCGTCCTCCGTCGGCGACCGGATCGACACGGAGATCGGCGAGCGGCTGGCCAGCCTCACGGTCGCCGAATGGGTGCCGCGGCGGCTCTTCCCACCCCCGTACGCCGGGCCGGACGCCACGCCCATGGAGGTGGCGGCGCTGATGGCCCGCACCCACAGTCCGCTGGTCGCGGTGGTCGAGCGCGACGGCGGCGGCCGGGTCCAGCTCCTGGGCACGGTGACCGCCGCCCGGCTGGTCCGGTACTTCCTGGTACGGCTCGGGCAGCCGGGCACCACGGAGGGGTGAGCGTCCCACCGGCACGCCCGCGCACCCGCGCCGGCACCACGCGGACCACCCGCACCGCTCACACCGCGCGGACCACCCGCACCGCCCGCACCGCCCGCACCGGTGTCAGGTGATCGCCGCGCCCCGCGCCACCAGCAGCGCCACGTCGATGCCCGCCACCACCACGGCCGCCACGAACGGCACCCGGGGCCGGCCGCGCCCGACGAGGGCACCCGCCACGGCCACCGCCACCGCCGCTCCTGCCGCGCCGGCCGCACCGGGGCCGCCCGGCCGCGGCCCGGCGAAGGCCAGCAGCAGGGAGGCGAGCACCAGGGGTACCGGCAGCAGCCGGCGCACCCGCGCCGGGCCGAGCCGCTGCGGCCACCCGCGCACGCCCGTGACGAGGTCGTGGCCGATGTCCGGCAGCACGTTGCCCAGGTGCGCGCCGACCCCCAGCAGCATCCCGGCGGCGACGACCCACCAGGCCGGCCACGGGCCGCCCGGAAGGCTCAGCGTGACCAAGGCGGGCAGGGCGGCGAACCCGGCCGCGTACGGCAGCCATGACCACGCCGTCGCCTTCAGGCCCAGGTCGTAGGCCCACGCGGCGGCCACACCGGCGAGGTGGACGCCGCCCGCGAGCGCGCCGCAGGCGAGGGAGAGCGGTACGGCGAGCACCAGCGCCACCACGGCCGCGCAGCGCACGGTGCCCGCCCCGACGGCTCCGGACACCACCGGCTTCCCGTGCCGTCCCGCGGCCCGGTCCCGTCCGGCGTCCACGGCGTCGTTGCACCAGCCGACCGACAGCTGACCCGCCAGCACCGCGGCGGCGACCGCGAGACAGCCCCGCCCGTCGTGCCCGGCGGCCGCCGCCAGCACCGTCACCAGCACGGTGACGGCCGCGGCGGGACCCGGGTGACAGGCCGTCAGCAGGCCGGTGACGGCACCGCCGCGTACCGGAACGGGCTGTTCGGTGGCGTTCACGGGCCGAGCGTAGGCCGCGAGGGCGCCCAACGGGCGAACGTGCGGTACGACGACACGGCACCAGGGCACACATGGGTGACCGATGCCCCCGTCCTGGAGCGCCGATGACCCGGATCGCAGCCGTCCACGGAGTCCTGCCGCCGCACCGGCACACCCAGCGGGACCTCGCCGACATGGCGGCCCGGCACTGCCTCCCCGCCGGGGCCGACCGGCGCGCCCTGGACCGCCTGCACGACGGCACGGGGGTGCGCACCCGCCACACCGCGCTTCCGCTGGACCGGTACGGGGACCTGGACGGCTTCGGCGCGGCCAACGACGCGTTCATCGCCGGCGCGGTGGAGCTGGGTGCCGAAGCGCTCGACGGGGCGCTGCGCGCGGCGGGCCTGTCGCCGCGCGACGTGGACCTGCTGGTGTTCACCTCGGTGACCGGCATCGCGGCGCCGTCCGTGGACGCCCTGCTCGCCGGGCGCCTCGGGCTGCGGCCGGACGTCAGGCGGCTGCCGCTGTTCGGGCTCGGGTGCGTGGCCGGCGCGGCGGGGCTCTCGCGCCTGCACGACTACCTGCTCGGCCGGCCGGACGACGTCGCCGTGCTGCTCTCCGTGGAGCTGTGCTCGCTGACCCTCCAGCGGGGTGACGTGCCACCGGCCCAGCTGGTCGCGACCGCGCTGTTCGGCGACGGCGCCGCGGCCGTCGTCGCGTGCGGTGCGCGGCGCCGTCCGGCGGCGGGGGCCGGGGGCGGCCCCACCGTGGTGGACGGCCGCAGCCGGCTCTATCCGGGCACCGAGCGGATGCTGGGCTGGGACGTCACCGGTTCGGGCTTCCGCGTCGTCCTCGACCCCGCCGTGCCGGACCTGGTGCGCAAGAACCTCGCCGCCGACGTCGACGCCTTCCTGGCCGACCACGGCCTCGACCGCCGCGACGTGACCGCGTGGGTGAGCCACGCCGGCGGCCCGAAGGTCCTGGAGGCGGTGGCGGAGGCGCTCGACCTGCCGGACGGCGCCCTCGACGTGAGCAGGCGCTCGCTGGCGGAGGTCGGCAACCTGTCGTCGGCCTCCGTGCTCCACGTCCTGCGCGACACCCTGGCCGTGGCGCCGCCACCGCCGGGCACCCCGGGGGTGCTGCTCGCGATGGGGCCGGGCTTCTGCACCGAACTGGTCCTGCTGCGCTGGTAGATACGGGAGAGTCACGTGGTCTGGTACGCCCTGCTGGTGCTGCTCGTCGGTGCGGAGCGGCTCGCCGAGCTCGTCGTCGCGCGCCGCCATACGCGCTGGAGTCTGGCCCGGGGCGGGGTGGAGTACGGGCGGGGTCACTATCCGGTGATGGTGGTGCTCCACACCGGCCTCCTCGCCGGGTGCCTGCTCGAAGTGCCGGCGCTGGAGCGGCCGTTCGTCCCCGCGCTCGGCTGGAGCATGCTGGCCCTGGCGGTCGCCGCCCAGGCGCTGCGCTGGTGGTGCGTGGCGACGCTGGGGCCGCGCTGGAACACCCGGGTGCTGGTGGTGCCGGGGCTGCCCCTGGTGTCCGGCGGCCCCTACCGGTGGCTGCGGCACCCGAACTACGTGGCGGTGGTGGTCGAGGGGGTCGCCCTGCCGCTGGTGCACGGCGCCTGGCTGACGGCCGTGCTGTTCACGGTGGCCGACGCGGCGCTGCTCGTGGTGCGGATCCGCTGCGAGGACGCGGCGCTGGGCGCGGCCGGGGGCACCGGGGCGCGGCCCGTGCCCGCCGGTGCCGGGGGCGGGGGCGGGGCGCGGTGATCGACCTGCTGGTGGCGGGCGGCGGGCCGGCCGGTCTGGCCACGGCGATCCGGGCGGCGCTGAACGGGATGGAGGCGGTGGTGATCGAGCCGCGGCCGGGGCCGGTGGACAAGGCGTGCGGCGAGGGGATCATGCCGGGCGGGGTGCTGTCCCTGGCCGCGCTCGGCGCCGCCCCGGCCGGTCACCCCCTGCGCGGCATCCGGTACGTGGACGGTCCCCACCGGGCGGAGGCGCCGTTCCGGGACGGGGCGGGGCTGGGCGTGCGGCGCACGGAGCTGAGCGCCGCGCTGGCCCGGCGGGCCGCCGAGCTGGGCGTACGGGTCGTGGAGGGCAGGGTCGGCGGGGTGCGCCAGGGAGCGGACGCGGTGACCGCGGCGGGGCTGCGGGCCCGGTGGCTGGTCGCGGCGGACGGCCTGCACTCCCCCGTCCGCCGGGACCTCGGGCTGGAGCTGCCCGACCGGCGGCCCCGGCGGTACGGGCTGCGGCGGCACTACCGGACGGCGCCGTGGTCGGACCACGTCGAGGTGCACTGGTCGGGGACCGGCAGCGGCGAGGCGTACGTGACGCCGGTCGCGGACGACCTGGTCGGCGTGGCCCTGCTGAGCACGGTCAGGTGCCCGTACGACGTCCACCTGGGCCGTTTCCCGGAGCTGGCGGCCCGTCTGGCGGCGGGTGCGGCGACGAGCGCCGTGCGGGGCGCCGGGCCGCTGCGGCAGCGGGTCCGGGCCAGGGTTGCCGGCCGGGTGCTGCTCGTCGGTGACGCGGCCGGGTATGTGGACGCGCTGACCGGCGAGGGCGTGTCGCTGGCACTGGCGTCGGCGGAGGCGGCGGTGCGGTGCCTGCGGGCGGGGCGGCCCGGGGCGTACGAGCGGGAGTGGCGGCGGCTGTCGCGCCGGCACCGGCTGCTGACCGAGGCGCTGGTGCGGGTCGGCTGCCGGCGGGGCACGGCCCGGCTGGTGGTCCCGGCGGCGGCGCGGCTGCCGTCGCTGTTCGGTGCCGCCGTGCACGCCCTGCGCTGACCGGCGGGCCGTCCTCGGGCCGTAACGCGCCCCGTGAATGACCGGCAGGACCCTCCCGGTGTCCCGTGCGGCGGGCGGATACTGGCCGCATGGACACCGTGCGGGAGCGTCTGGGCCGTGATCTGTTCACCCGTGTCGCGGGGCCCGGCGGCGCGGTCAACCGTGCCCGGATCCATGGCACGCCGGGGCCGCGCTGGTTCGGCCCCGAGCGGCCGATCAGGACCGTCCACGGGGACGCGTCGATGTTCATCGGCGGGCTGCGGGCGCTGCTGCTGCAGTCCCTGCACCCGCTGGCGATGGCGGCGGTGGCGGCCCATTCCGGGTACCGGGGCGATCCGTGGGGGCGCCTCCAGCGCACCAGTACCTTCCTGGCGGTGACGACGTACGGCACCGCCGAGGACGCGCAGCGGGCGGTGGACCATGTGCGGGAGGTGCACGAGCGGGTCCGCGGGAGGACCTCCGCCGGGGAGCCGTACCACGCGGCCGACCCGCACCTGCTGGGCTGGGTGCACGTGGCGGAGGTCGACAGTTTCCTCGCCGCCCACCAGCGCTACGGCGCCCACCCGCTGGACGCGGCCGGCTGCGACGCGTACGTCGCCGACACCGCGCGGGTGGCGGCCGCCCTGGGGGTCGTGGACCCGCCGCGGGACATGGCCGCGCTGGCCGGGCGGCTGGCCGCGTACCGTCCGGAGCTGCGGGCGACGCGCGAGGCGCGGGAGGCGGCCCGGTTCATCCTGCTGCACCCGCCGCTGCCGTGGGTCGCCCGGGCCCCGTACGCCGTCCTGGCCGCCAACGCGGTCGCCACGCTGCCGCCGTGGGCGCGGCGGCCGCTCGGCGTGCCCCGGCTCCCGGGCGTCGAGGAGACCGTCGTGCGGGCGTCGGGGCACGCGCTGACCCGGACGATCCGGTGGGCGATGAGCCCTCCCCCGCCACCGGCGGGCGGGGCGGGCGATGGGGCCGGGGCGGGCCGTGCGGGCGGCTAGCCGGCGTTCTTCACGCGATGGGCGAGGGACGGCTTGCCGTGCGTGTCGGCGGCCGCGATCAGCAGGCCGCCCAGCAGGGAGAGGTTCTTGTAGAAGTCGATCCGCAGGCGCTCGCGTTCCTCCGGGTCCTCCGCCGTCCAGTAGGCGTGGGCGGCCAGGGTGGTCGGCACCAGGCCGGCGGCCAGGGCGAGGGCGGAGAGCCGCGGGAAGCGGCCGGTGGCGAACAGCACGCCCGCGCCCACCTGGACGGCGGCGTTGAGCCGTACCAGCTTCGCGGGGTCGTCGGGCAGTGCCGGAATCCGCGCGGAGAGGGGCCCGGTGACCGGTTCGGCCACCGGCGCCACGGACTTGGGGTCGCGCAGGGTGCGCAGACCTCCGGTGAGGAACGCGGAGGCCAGCAGGGGACGGGCCAACTTTCGGAAAATCGCCATGCGATGCGGGTGCCCGGCACCGTGCTGGGCATGCCCCTCGTCGAACGCCCCGGCGGGTTGCTCCGGAGGGGCAGTCGTGTGAAACGCGATCGGCGGGCGATCATCACCCTCGTACCTGATCGCACCTTGAGTGTTCTTCGAGTGTGTTTCTGACCGACATGGAGGAGTGGACGGATGCCGAACGAGCGCGCGGGGCGGCCGGCGCGGCCGGAGGACCTCGTCGATGTGGCCCGGCTGGTGACCGCGTACTACGCCCTGCACCCCGACCCGGCGGAGCCTGCCCAGCGCGTTGCCTTCGGGACGTCCGGGCACCGCGGGTCCTCGCTCGCCGGGGCCTTCAACGAGGACCACATCGCGGCGACGAGCCAGGCCATCTGCGAGTACCGCGCGGGGCAGGGCATCGACGGGCCGCTGTTCCTGGGCGCGGACACGCACGCGCTGTCCGAGCCCGCCCGGGTGACCGCCGTCGAGGTCTTCGCGGCCAACGGCGTGACCGTCCTCATCGACGCCGCCGACGGCTACACCCCGACCCCGGCGGTGTCGCACGCCATCCTGACCCACAACCGCGGCCGCGCCTCGGGGCTCGCCGACGGCGTGGTGGTGACCCCGTCGCACAACCCGCCGGCGGACGGCGGCTTCAAGTACAACCCGCCGAACGGCGGTCCGGCCGGCTCGGAGGCGACGGGCTGGATCCAGGAGCGGGCCAACGAGATCATCACGGGCGGCCTGAAGGACGTGCGGCGGCTCACCCACGCCCGGGCGCTGGCGGCGCCGACCACGGGGCGGTACGACTTCCTCGGCTCGTACGTGCGGGACCTGCCGTCGGTGCTGGACCTGGACGCCGTGCGCGCGGCGGGGGTGCGGATCGGGGCGGACCCGTTGGGCGGCGCGTCGGTCGCGTACTGGGGCCGGATCGCGGAGGAGCACCGGCTGGACCTGACCGTGGTGAACCCGGAGACGGACCCCACCTGGCGGTTCATGACGCTGGACTGGGACGGGAAGATCCGGATGGACTGCTCGTCGCCGTACGCCATGGCGTCGTTGATCGAGCGGCGGGACCGGTTCCAGATCGCCACGGGCAACGATGCGGACGCCGACCGGCACGGCATCGTCACCCCGGACGGGGGGCTGATGAACCCGAACCACTACCTCGCCGCCGCCATCGCCTACCTGTTCCGGCACCGTGAGCGGTGGCCGGCCGCTGCGGGCGTCGGCAAGACCCTCGTGTCGTCCGGCATGATCGACCGGGTCGCCGCCGACCTGGGGCGGCGGCTGGTCGAAGTGCCCGTCGGGTTCAAGTGGTTCGTGGACGGGCTGGTCGACGGGTCGCTCGGCTTCGGCGGCGAGGAGTCCGCCGGCGCGTCCTTCCTGCGCCGGGACGGCTCGGTGTGGACCACCGACAAGGACGGCATCATCCTGGCGCTGCTGGCGTCCGAGATGCTGGCCGTGACGGGCCGGACGCCCAGCGAGCACTACGCCGCGCTCACCGCGCGGTTCGGCGAGCCGTCGTACGCGCGGATCGACGCGCCCGCGAGCCGGGAGGAGAAGGCCGTGCTGGGCCGTCTGTCGCCCTCGCAGGTGACGGCCGACACCCTCGCCGGGGAGCCGGTCACGGGTGTGCTCACCGAGGCGCCGGGGAACGGGGCGGCGATCGGGGGCATCAAGGTGTCCACCGAGAACGCCTGGTTCGCGGCGCGGCCCTCGGGCACCGAGGACGTGTACAAGGTGTACGCGGAGTCGTTCCTGGGCCCGGAGCACCTGGCCCGTGTGCAGGAGGAGGCCACGTCGGTCGTGTCGGCGGCGCTCGGCGCCTGAGACCCTCCCCGCGCGCCCAGCGCCCGGACGGTCCGCGCCGCACGCCCGCGCCCCGTCCGCGCCCGGCGCCCGGGCCCACCCGGGCCCACCCGGGCCCGTCCGCGCCGGGCGGCCCGGACCGTCCGCCAAGCGCCCTTCTCCGGCCGGTGGTTCCTCGTGAGCCACCGGCCGGAGGCGTCCCCCGGGTCCGTATGTGGCCGAATCGCTCCCCTCCGCCCCTTTCACAACATCACGGGATCAACGGCGGGTTGGTGCCCGGCACGGCTCTTGTTCACCCGAAGGCCGCCTGAAATACCACGTTACGAATACGGACGCAACCTCTCCGTAATCCGACGTGGCTGGTTATGATCGGCACCCGCATGCGTCACCGCAGCCGGACCGGCCGTCCCCCCACGCCCTCAACAGGGTTGTGCCGTCCCGGCCGCCGCCCTGTCCCCGTCGCCCGCAAACCGTCCCCGCCAGCCGTCTCCCGCCCACCCGCTCCCCCGCATTCCGCTCCCGAGGGCCGATGTCTCCCATAGAACCCGAAGGTCCACCCGTCCCACCGGTACGCCGCCGGCGGCGGCGCACCGTGCGCCTGCGCACGCTGCTCGTCCTGCTGGCGCTGGTCCCCACCACGGCGATGGGCACCCAGGTGGCCGTCACCGCGGACCGGTTGCTGGCGCAGTCGGAGCACCTGCGCGCCGACGTGGCGGCGGGCGAGCGGATCGGTCTGCCCCTGCACACGCTCATGGTCGAGATGCAGGCCGAGCGGACGACGACCGCCGCCAGGTGGGCGGGCACTCCCGTCCCCGAGGACACGGTGCTCGCCCGGCGCGCGGCCACCGACGCGGCCGCGGACGCCTTCCGCCGGTCGTCGGACGCCGCGGGGCCGGGGACCGAGGAGACCGACCGCCGGCTCCAGGAGATCATGAAGGGCCTCGACGACCTCGACGCCCTCCGGGAACGCGCGGACGCCCGGATCGGCAGCGCCGACAGCATGCTCGTCTCCTACGGCGACCTCATCGGCCAGATGATCCGCTACTTCGAGGACGGGTTCAGCCACACCGACGACGCCGGCCTCACCCAGGAGAGCCGTGTCGTCGTCACCATGTTCTCGGCCGCGGAGATGGTGGCCCTGGAGGACGCGATCCTGGCGCTGGCCGGTCCCTCCCGGGAGCTGACCACCCGGCGGTTCGCCGACTTCGTCAACGCGGTGGGCGCGCACCGCCATCTGTACGACCGGTGGATCGTGCCGTTCCTGCCGGCGGAGCAGAGCAGCCTGTTCACCACGATCAGCGGGTCGGACGCCTGGCAGACGAAGACCCGTATCGAGAACCAGGTCCTGTCCGACCACAAGGACTCCGAGTCCGGCGTGAAGCTGCCCCGCGGCATCACCGGCTGGGCCGCGGCGCACGACACCTGGTCGTCCCGGCTCGACGCGCTGAACACCGAGCGGGTCCGGGCGCTGCACGCGCACGGCAACGCCCGGGCGGCCGAGCTCGAGGCACAGGTGACCCGGCTGATCGGCGTCAGCGGCGGAGCACTGCTGCTCGTCATGCTCGTCGTGGTGTTCACCACCCGCTCGGTCCTGCGCCGCCTGCGCGTCCTGCACGACCGGACGGTGACCGTCGCCGAGGAGACGCTGCCCGGCGTGGTGGCCCGGCTCCAGCAGGGGCGGCCCGTCGACGAAGGGGCCCTCCCGCCGGTCCGGGGCGAGCAGGACGAAGTGGGCAGGGTCGGCGACGCGTTCGCCCGGGTGGTGGCCGTGTCCGTGGACGGGCACCGCCGGCTCGCCGCCGAGCGGCAGGGGTTCGGCATGTTCGCGGCCGGCATCGCCTCCCGTACCGGCAACCTGGTCAGCCGCCAGCTGGCCCTGACCGAGGAGTTGCAGGACACCTTCGGCGGCGACGAGGAGCTGCTGGCCCGGCTGATGCGGTCCGACCAGCTGACGGTCGGCATGCGGCGGCAGATCGAGAACCTGCTCATCCTGGCGGGCGGCGAGATCCCCGACCCGCACACCGAGCCCATGCGCGTCGCCGACCTGCTGCGCGAGGCCGCGGCCGAGGTCGAGGACTTCCGGCGGATCGACCGGCAGGCCCTCGACGAGATCAGCGTGGAACCGCGGGTGATCAGCCAGATCAGCCACCTGCTCGCGGAACTGCTGGACAACGCCACCCGGTTCTCCCCGCCGCGCTCGAAGGTCGTCATCCGGGCCGAGCTGGTGGCCGACGGGCTGTCGGTGGAGATCGAGGACCGGGGGCCGCGCGTGACGGCCGCCAGGTACGCGGAGATGAACGGGCGCCTGCACTCGGCCCCGCCGTACTCCGTGCTGGCCGAGAACGCGCACCGGCTGGGCCTCTTCGTGGTCGGCCACCTCGCCGACCAGCTCGGCGCCACCGTGACGCTGCGCCGCTCGGTGTACGGCGGCACGTCGGCCGTGGTGATCCTCCCGCGGGAGCTCCTCGTGCCGACGGACCACGACTCCGGGCCGGAGCGCGGGGCCACCCCCGCGTCCGCCTCCGTGGCTCCGCTCACGCCCGCCGGGCTCGCGGACGCGGCCGACCGGCAGGTACCGGCCCTGCGGGTGGCGGATCCGCTGCCGGTCCGGCAGACGGCGGTACGCCGGATTCCGACCCGACAGCTGCCGGCCCGTCAGGCGCCGGACCGCCAGGCGCCGACCCGCCAGGCGCCGGACCGCGAGGCGCCGCAGCTGCCCGCCGGGGGCCGGCTCGCCCTGGAGCGGACGGAGGCGGGGGCCGCCCGGCCGGCCCTCCCCGAGCGTGTGCCCCAGACCCACATGGCCGAGCAACTCCGTGAGCCGCGCGCCGCGGAGGAAGCGGTCACCCCGGACGAGGCGACGCCGCAGGAGGTGGCCGACGCCTGGGACGACTACGAGCAGGGCACCCGGACAGTGGAAAACGAACTCCGACAGGATCAGCCATGACGACGACACCGAACGACATGATCTTCAGCGTGCTGGACAACAACCTCAGCCGGATCGCCGGTATCCAGGGGGCCGTTCTCCTCTCCAACGACGGGATCAAGCTGAGCGCGTACATGCTGGACCGTCCGCAGGCGGAGCGCATCGCCGCGGCCTCCTCCGGCATCGCGTCGACCATGAAGGCGATCTCCCGGGAGATCGACGGCGGGCGGGTGATCCGCCAGCTGGTCGAGATGGACGACCGCTACCTGTGCATCGTCGGCTGCGGCGAGGGCAGCACGCTGATCGTCGTGACGTCCCGCAAGGCACGGCTCGGTGAGCTGGGCGGCGAGGCCGTGCGGACCGCCCAGGCACTGGGCGAGTGGCTGGGCACACCGGGGCGCACGCGGACCGCCACGTCGTAATGACCGACGAGCCGCAGCGCGGAAGCCGTCGCAGGACGCGGCTGTACGCCATGACCGATGGCCGTACAGCCGCGGCTCGCACCGTCCTCACCATGGACACCACCGTCACCGCCGCCGTCGCCGGGGACGCCCACGAGAGCCTGCCGACCGAGTGGCGGGCCGTCCTCTCCCTGTGTCCGCCGCCGGAAGGACGGGCGGTCGCCGAGATCGCGGCGCGGATGGGGATGCGCCTGACCCCCATGACGCTCGTCCTCGGTGAGCTCGCGGACCGCGGACTGATCCACCACCGGCCGCCCCTGGAGGGGGCCGCGACGACCAACGTCCACCTGCTCATGAGAATCAGGGACAACCTTGCCCGGATATGACACCCCTGCCCAGGAAGCGGCCCCCGTCAAGATCCTCATCGCCGGGGGGTTCGGCGTCGGCAAGACGACCCTGGTGGAAACCGTCTCCGAGATCGAACCCCTGCGCACGGAGGAGCGGCTGACGGCGGCCGGGGTGGGGATCGACGACCTCGACGGGATCGAGTCGAAGGCGGCCACCACCGTGGCCATGGACTTCGGCCGGATCACCCTCGACGACGCCGGGGTCGTGCTCTACCTGTTCGGTACGCCGGGGCAGGAACGCTTCTGGTTCATGTGGGACGAGCTGCTCAACGGGGCGCTCGGGGCGATCGTGCTGGTCGACACGCGGCGCCTCGACCGCAGCTTCGCGGCGGTCGACTTCTTCGAGAGCCGCGGTCTGCCGTTCGTGGTCGGCGCGAACTGCTTCCACGGCGAACAGCCGTACACGGAGGCGGAGATCAGGGCGGCGCTGCATCTGCGCGACCCGGGCACGCCGGTCCTGATGCTCGACGCGCGGGCCCGCGCCGACGTCCGGGCGGCGCTGCTCGCGCTCCTGGACACGGTGATCTCCCAGGCCCGCACGGCCGCGCCCGTCTGAGGCGGCCGGGCGCCCGGCGGGCCGGGGCCGGACCACGACCGGGGCCGGTGCGGCGGCCGGGTCCGGCACCGGCCCGGGTTCACAGTCCGACGTCCCTGCTGCGGAAGTCGGCCGCCGTCTCGCGGCGGACCAGCAGCCGTGCCCTGCCCTCCGTGACGGCGACGACCGGTGGGCGGCCGACGAGGTTGTAGCCGGACGCCATGGACAGGTGGTAGGCCCCGGAGACCGGGACGGCCAGCAGGTCGCCGGGGCGGACGTCGCCCGGCAGGCCGGCGTCCGCCGCCAGGACGTCGCCCGCCTCGCAGTGCCGTCCGACGACGGTGACCGCCCGCGGGGCGGCCGCCGGGAGCCGTCCGACGAGGCGCGGCGTGTAGCGCACGCCGTACAGGGCGGGCCTGGGGTTGTCGCCCATGCCGCCGTCCACGGCGACGAAGAGCCGCTCGCCGGTGTGCTTGACGGCCAGCACCCGGTAGAGCGCGACACCGGCGGGGCCCACGACGGCACGGCCCGGTTCGACGAGCAGCCGGGGCACCGGCAGCCGGGCGGCGGCGCAGCTGTCGGCCAGCGCCGCGCGGACCGTACGGGCGAGCCGGTCGACGTCGAGGGCCCGCTCGCCGGGCCGGTAGGCGACGGCGTGGCCGCCGCCCAGGTCCAGTTCGGGCAGGACGACGCCGTGTGCGTCGCGGATGCGCGCCATCAGCCCGACCATCCGCCGCACCGCCGTGGCGTACGGCTTGACCGAGGCGATCTGCGAGCCGAGGTGGCAGTGCAGGCCGGTCAGTTCGAGTTCCGGCCGGTCCAGGACGCGGGCGACGGCGTGCTGCGCCGAGCCGTCGCTGATCGCCAGTCCGAACTTCTGGTCCTCGGTGCCGGTGCGGATCTTGTCGTGGCCGCCGGCGCTGATGCCGGGCGCCACCCGGACCATCACCTTCTGGCGCCCGTCCGGTCCCAGGGCGGCGGCGAGCCGGGCGATCTCGGAGGGGCTGTCGATGACGACGCGCCCCACGCCGAGCCGCAGCGCGGTCTCCAGGTCGTGCGGGGACTTGGCGTTGCCGTGCAGCACCATGTCGCCGGGCGGGAAGCCTGCGGTGACGGCGAGCCGGAGTTCACCGGCGGAGCACACGTCGAGCCCGAGGCCCTCCTCGTCGGCCCAGCGCACCATGGCACGGGACAGGAACGCCTTGGCCGCGTAGAACACGCCGGCGTCCGGGAAGGCCCGCCGGTAGGCGCGGCAGCGCGCGCGTACCTCGCCCTCGTCCAGGAGGTAGACGGGGGTGCCGAACCGGTCGGCGATCCCGGTGAGCGGGACGCCGCCCACGGACAGGTCGCCGCCGGGCAGGCACCGCGTCGAGGCGGGCCACAGGGAGAGGTCGCTCCCGTCGGGTGTCGCCGTGGTCTCCGGGGGCGTGTGGAGGGTGGTCATGGACGGTCCTTTCAGCCGGTCCGCAGCGGCAGCGCGGGGGTCGGGCGGGTGGGGCGGGCCGTCCCCGCGCCGGGCAGCACGCGGGTCGCCGCCGGTGCGGTGAAGCGGGGGTCCACGGTGACGGCGGTGACGCCCAGGGGCGCGGTGAGCGCCCGCAGGGCGGGGGCGGCGAGCCGGATCCACGGCTGGTGCGGTCCGAGGGCGGCGGTGAGCCGGTGCTCGGTGGTGAAGCCGACGGCGGTGCGGCCGCCGGGCGGGGTGCGGAACAGGCGTACGACGCAGCCCCGGTGCCCCGGCCGGACGGGGACGTACAGGGGTCCGGCCGGGGCGGGCCGGAAGGGGTCGGGATCGTCGCCCGAGGGGAGCTCTGCCATGGGTTCCTCCTGGAGGGGGTCCGCGGAGCGAGCGGGGCCCCGGCGCGGGGAGGCCGCCGGGGCGTAGCCTCGACGGTATGCCCGGCCGGTCCTGCCGGTGGAGCGCCGTTCACGCCGTGCTGACGGGCGGACGCCGGTTTTTGACGCGGTACTGACGGGGGCTCGGGTTGGCTGCTTATGGGGGCCGACGAGGGGTGCCGCAGGCCCTACGATGGGCGCCCACGGCCATCGTCGGACGGAGATGAGTGGCTTTGACCGGGACCGGGGTTCACACGGAGCGTCAGCTGGCGGCGCAGCTCGCCGGACTGGGCGTGGAGCCGGGCGGGTTCCTGCTGGTGCACGCGTCGTTACGGGCGGTGGGCCCGGTCGCGGGCGGCGGTGAGGCGGTGCTGCGGGCGGTGCGCCGGGCGCTCGGGCCGGACGGCACGGTGGTGGTACCGGCGTTCACGGCGCGCAATTCGGACACCTCGCCCGCCTACCGGGAGCGGGTGCGCGGGCTCGGCGGGGCGCAGCGGGCGGCCGTACGGGCGGCGATGCCGCCGTACGACGCGGAGCACATGGCGTGCGACGCGGGGCTCGGGGTGCTGCCGGAGCTCGTCCGGACGAGCCCCGGGGCGGTGCGCAGCGCGCACCCGCAGACGTCGTTCGCCGCCCTGGGGCCGTACGCCGAGAAGGTGGTCTCGGCGCACCGCCCCGACTGCCACCTGGGCGAGGACTCCCCGCTCGCCCGGCTGTACGACCTGCGGGCGCGGATCCTGCTGCTGGGGACGGGCTTCGGCACGTGCACGGCCTTCCACCTCGGCGAGTACCGGGTGGCGCGGCCGCCGCTGCGCACGTACCGCTGCGTGGTGCGGGACGGTGGGGTGCGCCGGTGGTGGCGGTACGAGGACGTCGCCCTCGACGACAGCGACTTCGCCGCGCTGGGTGCAGATCTGGAGCGGGACGGCGGCGGGGCCGTACGGTCCGGGGCGGTGGGGTCGGCGCGGTGCCGGCTGGTGGGGCTCGCCGAGGCGGTGGACTTCGCGCGGCTCTGGTTCGCCCGGAACCGGTGACGGCGGCGCGCAACCCCGTCGCAACGTGCGGTGTGGTTGATGTGGGGGATGACGAGTCCTCACATGCCGCGCGTCGAACTGACCCCGGCGGCCGCGGAGCTGGTGCGGCGGCTGCGGGCGGCGCACGGTCCGCTGATGTTCCACCAGTCGGGTGGCTGCTGCGACGGCAGCGCGCCCATGTGCTTCCCGGCGGGCGAGTTCCGTACGGGTGACGCGGACGTGCTGCTCGAATCGCTCGCCGTGGAGGGGGTGGCCGAACTCGTCCCGTTCTGGATGTCCCGGGCGCAGTACGGGACATGGCGGCACACCCGGCTGATCGTGGACGTGGTCGAGGGGCGGGGCAGCGGCTTCTCCCTGGAGGCCCCGAATGGCGTACGTTTCCTCATTCGTTCGCGACTGACCGGTTCGTAGCCGGTCCGGGTGGGGCAACTCTTCCGAGACCTGTGGGAGTTGCCCTGGACCGTGGGGGGACTGCGACCGTGCTGCGCGGCCGTGCGTTTCTGATGCTGTTGCTGGTGTCGTTGCTGGGGGCCTCGCTGGCGGGCGCCCCCTCCGCGGCCCCGGCGCCCGTGTGGCAGCGGGTGGCCGCGGGCGTGGAGTACCGGTGGTTCGACATCACCTCCTCGCGCGGTACTGCCCGCGCGCACCTGCTGTCGGTGGACCTCGGTGACGCGCGCGTGTCGGCGGGCCTGCTGTACCCGGGGGCGGTGGCGGCGCGTTCCTCGTTGTCGGCGCTCGCGGACGGCGCGGGGGCGGTGGGCGGTGTCAACGGTGACTTCTTCCACTTGTCGGAGACCCAGCACCCGGGTGTGGAGGCGACCGGTGCCCCGGTGGGCCCGGCGGTGGCGGAGGGCCGGGCGCTGAAGGCCGCGGTTCCCGCGGGGCAGCGGTTCGGGCCCGCCCTGCCGCCCGGGACGAACACCCGCCAGGTGCTGGGCGTCGGCGAGGACGGGCTGGCGCGGATCGGTGAACTGGCGCTGGAGGGGCGGGTGTCGTCGGCCCGGGGCGAGCTGTCGCTGGGCGGGCTCAACCAGTACGCGCTGCCGGTCGACTCGGTGGGGCTGTTCACCAAGGACTGGGGCGCCGCGTCACGGGCGCGCGCGACGTGCGGGACGGACACCCGGCGGGACGCGCCGTGCAGCGACGAGACCTACGAGGTGACGCTGCGCGGCGGCCAGGTCGTGGCGGTGGCCGAAACCCCCGGCCGGGGGACGATCGAGCCGGGCACGGAGGTACTGCTCGGCCGGGAGGCGGGCGCGCGGGAGCTGCGGCACATGGCGGTCGGTGACCGGGTGCACGTGACGTACGCGCTGGTCGCGGCCGAACAGGGCATGCAGGGCGGGGCCTTCCGCTTCGCGGTGGGCGGCTATCCGGTGCTGCGCGGCGGGCAGCCCCTGGACGGTATGGACCGGGTGACGCCGGCGGTCCGCACGGCGGCGGGCGTCCGGGACGGCGGCCGGCGGCTGCTGCTGCTCGCCCTGGACGGTTCGGCGGGCTTCCGCACGGGGCTGACGGTCGTCGAGGTGGCGGACACGATGCGGGACCTGGGCGCCACGGACGCCGTCAACCTGGACGGCGGCGGTTCGTCCACGCTGGTCGCCCGGAAGGAGGGGGCGTCGAGGGTGAGCGTGCTCAACCACCCCAGCGGCGGCGCCCAGCGGGCCGTGCCGAACGGGATCGGGGTGTTCGTACGGCCCGGGTCGCCCTGAGGCGTCATCCCGACAGCAGGTGCCCCGAAGGCTACGGCTGGGCCCCGGGCGGTGGTCTGCGCGGGCGCGGTCGATCCAGGTCCGAACCTGTCCTATTGGGCCCCTAGGGTCGTCATGTCGCGAAGGACCGGACGAAGGGACGAGACCGATGAGTCACACCGCACCCGAGGGATACACCAGCGTCGCGCCGTGGGTGGTCACCGATGACACCGGTGCACTGCTCGACTTCATCACCGCCGCTTTCGGCGGCGAGGAGCTTGCCCGGGTGCCGGTCGAGGACGGCACCATCGGCCACGGCGAGATCCGTGTCGGCGACACGGTCGTGCTGGCCTTCGACCGACGGCCCGACTGGCCGGTGATGCCCTCGCTGCTGCGCGTCTACGTCCCGGACGCGGACGCCGCCATGGCGGCAGCGGTCACGCACGGAGCGCGGGTGATCACCGAGGCCGCCGACAACGCGTGGGGGGACCGCGGCGGCCGGGTGCGGGATCCGTTCGGCAACATCTGGTGGGTGTTGAGCCGGGTCGAGGACGTCGCACCGGACCGCGCGTGGGAGCGCATGTCCGAGCCGAAGTACGCCGAGGCGATGCGCATGGCCCAGGAGACGCTGGATGCCGCGCTGAGCGGCCGGACGTCGGGGGTGGCGAGTGCTCCCCGGCGCCCGGCCCGCTGAGATCGGCTTCCCGCCCGGCCGCGGGCGGCGGGAGCAGAGCGACTGATCGCTCAAGTCGGTACGCGGCGGCGGGCCGGGCCCCGGCGCGGCCGGCATGCGCAGCAGTTGCGGTCCACGTCAGCGGCGATCCGCCCGGACGGGGTCACGCGCCTCCTCCGGCCGGCCCGGCCGACCGCGGTGGGGTCGGCCGGGGCGTCGGCGGTGGTCCGGGTCAGGGGCAGTTGACCATGGGGTCCCCCGTGTCGCGGGTGCAGGAGTCGAAGGCGAGACCGCCGTCGAGGGTGTCGTTGGCGCTGACGCCGTCGGTGGCGTTGAGGGTGTCGTTGCCCTCCTCGCCGTTCAGTGAGTCGTTGCCGGTCGCACCCGTCAGGGTGTCGTTCCCGGTGTTGCCGTTGAGGGTGTCGTTGCCCTCGTTCCCGTTGAGGGTGTCGTTGCCCGCCGCGCCGTTGATGGTGTCGTTGCCGCCGAGGCCGGAGATGGTGTCGTTGCCGGGTCCGCCGTTGATGGTGTCGTTGCCCGGCGTCGCCGCGGCGACGCCGGGCGGGCCGGCCGGGTCGTCGCCGACCAGGTGGTCGGCGTGGGGGCCGCCGTTGAGCAGGTCCTTGCCGCCGCCCCCGTACAGCGTCGCAGGGGCGTCGACGTTCGGGGAGACC
Source organism: Streptomyces noursei (assembly GCF_001646665.1). Taxonomy (GTDB): domain Bacteria; phylum Actinomycetota; class Actinomycetes; order Streptomycetales; family Streptomycetaceae; genus Streptomyces; species Streptomyces lavendulocolor. The sequence goes on from NZ_LWBU01000260.1 coordinate 38,868, forward strand.
GTGATGGCGTCGTCGCCGTCCTGGCCGTTGACCTGGACGGCGGCGGGCAGCGGGCATTCCGCGGTGTGCGGCGACCGCGCGACGCAGGGCGCCGCGGCGCGTATCACGGCCGCGGTGTCCGACACCAGGACGACACCGCCCTGCCGCCGGACGGTGATGTCGTTGGCGACGCCCTGGTCGGCGGTGACGAGCAGTGTGCGACCGGACATCTCGACCACCGTGTCGCCCGGGAGGACCCTGGGCGACACGGTGGCGAGAGGCGCCGCCGAGGCGGAGGTGGCGGTCAGCGCGGCGCAGAGAAGCGCTCCTGCCGACAGGATCAGTTGGGTTCGTCGCACAGCCATGTCTCCGCGTCTCCTTCGTGGTCGTGGTACGTGAGTGACGGGGACGTCCCCGCCCCGCTGCCGGGCGCCGGTCACGGACACTCGGTGACGCTGTCGCCCAGGTCGGCCGTGCAGGTGTCGGTGTGGGTGCCGCCCTGGACGTAGTCGTTGCCGCCGGTGTCGTCGACGGCGTTGAGGTTGTCCCGCCCCGCACCGCCCTCCACGAAGTCGGTGCCGGTGCCCGCGACCACCCGGTCGGGGCCGTCACCGCCGTTCACCACGTCGTTGCCGGCGCCCGCGTCGATGGTGTCGGCGCCGTTGCGGCCCTCGATCGAGTCGTTGCCCGCCCCGCCGAAGATCCGGTCCGGGTCGGCGGCACCGGTGAGCGTGTCGTTGCCCCCTCCGCCGGAGAGGAAGTCGGCCCCCTCGTCGCCTTCGAGGGTGTCGTTGGCGCTGCCGCCGTAGAGGCTGTCGTCACCCGCGCCGCCGATCAGGGTCACGCCCGGACTCGCGAGGTGCGACGTGACGTTGTCCGCCTGGTCGCCGGCGTTGACGACGAGTTCCGTGAGGCTCCCCGCCCCCGGGCAGACGGCCTCCGAGGCGCCGGCCTGAACGCACGCGCCGAGGGCCACGACGGTGTCGCCGGTGTCTCGCACCCGGATGGTGTCGCCGACCTGCCACACCGAGACGGAGTTGCCCAGGCCCACGGCGGCGGTGACGGTGACCGACGTCCCGGTCCTGCTCACCAGTGTGCCGGCGGCGGACGGACCCGGCGTCCGGGCCCCGGGGGCGGCGCTCGCCGGGAGGGTGAGGCCGAGCGTGCAGCCGAGCACCACGGTCATGAGACCGGCGGTGCGGAGCCCCGTACGGAATAACGCCTTGGCCATGATCTGCCTCCAGTGAAGAAGCGTGCGAGGACATCGAGCAGCTCGATTCGGCGGCATCCGCATGTGGTTGACCCTTGTAATTCTTTGTTCCCCGTACCGGGTCGTGTTCGTGCCGCGCGAAGCCCGAGGTATTCCCGTGGTCAACCAATGAGCGTTTACTGTGCGGGCGATGGAATTCCACCCGTGAACGACCGGTCATGCGGTGTGGCCGTCACCTGTGCCGACGAGGGACGACGCGCCCGGCAGCCGTCCGGCTGCCGGACCTGAGTATGCCGTGTGAAGGCCTTGTGGAGGAGGGGATTTAGCGCCACGGCCGGGACCATGCGGAAAATCTCGTAAAAGGCGTCTTCAACTGTGGGAACAACGGCATGACGGCGGGGGCACGCGCATAAGAAGGTGGCGGAAAACACGGGTACGGAGGCCGTGGCGCGAAAAGAAACGCCCCTCGTCCCTCGATGAGCCTGTGTGCCGCCACTCGACCGATACGGGGAGCAGTCGGCCAAGGTCTTTTCTCAGCCCGTTCATTCGTCCTGCGGAGAGGAGGCCGGCCGCGCGCCCGCAGGAGTGTGTCCGGCACCCAGGCCGCGCAGCCCGTACAGCCGGCGTACCGGCCCTCCGCAGGGATGCTCGCCGGGCAAAGCAGGGATTGTCCGCACGGCCGGCTCGTCAGCGAGCCAGTATGAGCACAAGCTCGGGGCTGGAGCCATGAGCATGCGGGGGGAGAGAGACATGCCACGGGAGCGACTGCGCCTCAGGTCCATCCGGATCCGCCGCCCGGGACGTGGGCGGGCCGGCCCGGAGGAGAGGGCCGAACGCCCGGCGGTTGAGGCGCCCCCGGCCCCGGGGAGTGGTCGGCGTGCGGTCGACTGGAACGCGACGGCGACGATGCTGACGGGCATCGCCGCCGTCGCCGGTTTACTCTTCACGGGCATCAGCACCTACTACGGCTCCCGAACCGCACGTGATCAACTGGAACAGTCGGTGCAGGACGCATACGTGTCGGACAGTCGGCAGGCCGAGCAGGTGACGGTCTGGCCCCGGCGGGAGAAGAACGGGGGAGCCGGTCTGGTCCTCACCAACCGCTCGCCGGCTCCCGTCTCCGACGTCTACCTGAGGGTCAGCGCCATCCCCGGTGCGTCCGACAGGAACGCCGAATCCGTACACCTCGGACCTGCCCTGAGCATTCGGGCTCTCGCCCCCTGCTCCACCGTGTTCCTTCCCGCCAGTGTGATACGCGCTGAACTCGGCCCGGACTGGACGCCCGACACCGCGCTCGAGGCACGGACACTCTGGTTCCGCGATGCTCAGGGCCGTCGATGGCGTCGTGAATCCACCGGTGAACTCGAAGGCGGCTGGATCAGTCCCGAAGAGGCGCGGCGGTCGCACGGCAATCAGTGGCATGCGGCGCTACGGAAACAGGTCACCGGCGCCCGCCCGGTGGAGCACTGCGGCTCCGACGCGTAGATCCACGCTCCCGAATCCCGTTCCCCCGAGCCCCCGTTCCCCATCGTCGCCTCATCGGCAGCGTCCGGCGGCTGCCACCGGGGGGCGGCCCTTCCAGCGCCGATCGGCCCGCCCGCGGATCGCCGTCCCCCCGTGTCCCGGGGCTGGGGACCGGTCCGGATGCTGTCCTAGGGAGTGTCCGCAAAGTATCGACGTCCGCCCGGAGGGCGGGGGTCGCGGTGTCC
>NZ_LWBU01000260.1:41873-42157 GCF_001646665.1 Streptomyces noursei
TTTGCGGACACGACCTAGGAGTTGTCGTCAAAGTGTCAGGCCCACATCAGGAGTGAGGCGAGGGTGACGGCCGCCTTGTAGGACTGGGCGGTCTTGTCCTAGGGAGTGTCCGCAAAGTATCGGCGTCCGCCCGGAGGGCGGGGCTCGCGGTGTCCGGTGCGTGAGATCGCAAGGCGGAGGAGGGAGACATGGCGGAGCCATGGTGACCGACGACAACGCCGCTGGGGGTCCCCCCTCTGGGGGAGCGCGTGCAGGGCGCCGCGGGCCAGGCGAGACTTTGCGGA
>NZ_LWBU01000261.1 GCF_001646665.1 Streptomyces noursei
CCTGGTGCGACTACGCCGCCGTGGGCTGCGCGCAGTTGCGGCTGCGCGTCCTCCCGCTGCCGGCACCGGTCGCCGGCCGCGGACGCCGACCGGGAGGTGACGTTCCCCGCGCGGCCCCCCCCCCGCCGGGAGGGCCCCCGGCCACACCCAGCGCCGGAGGAGCAAGCCCGCCGGGCCCCCGTCCGACGAGACGGCCGCCCACACCCGCTCGCCCGCCACCGCCTATGCCGACGCCCCGGCGATCCCCGCCTACACCGGCACCGCCCTCGCCTGGGGCACGCCCCCGGCCGGAGCCTGACCCGCGAAGGAGCCGCACTCCCATGACGTACCGAGGAAAACGCAGGCGGGGCCCGGCCGCCCCCCCCCCCCGCGGCCACCCTCCCCGCCACGCCGCCCCGCCCCGCCGCCCCCCCGCCCCCCCGCCACCCCCCGCCCCTCCACGCCGACAACCCCCTCGCGCGCGCGTCGGTCTACGTCAACCCCGATTACGCCCGTCCCGTCGAGGGGGCCGCCGCCCGGACCGCCGACCCCGCCCTCCGGGCGAGGATGCGGGCGGGCAAGCGCCACCCCCCGG
>NZ_LWBU01000262.1 GCF_001646665.1 Streptomyces noursei
ACAGTCTCGTATGCCCGATGTAAGGTCGTGGGGCTGTGGGGCCGAGGAGCTGGGCCGGTCCGGGTGAGGGGGGTGGGCCGGCCGGGCCTGGGAGGCGGGCCGGTCCGCCCGAGCGGGCGGGCCCGGGCGGCCTCCCGCCGTGCGGGCCGCGGCCCGCCGGAGGTGCCGCCGCGTGCGGCGCTACTGGCCGTCGCAGCCGCAGGACCGGCGCACTATCAGCGCCGACGGGAACTGCTTGACCCGCTCCCGGCGCGACCCCGCCACCCGCAGGCCGTCGTCGAGCACCAGGTCCACCGCCGCGCGGGCCATGGCGGGGCGGTCGGAGGAGACCGTCGTCAGCGGCGGGGGGGGGGGGGCCGCCCCCTTTGCGTCTCCGAGCCGGCCCCCCCCCCGGGCGCCC
>NZ_LWBU01000263.1 GCF_001646665.1 Streptomyces noursei
CCCCCCCCGCCGGGGCGGCCCCGGCCGGGGAGGCGGCCTACGCGGGGGGGGCCCGGCCCCGGGCGCCGCTGCGGGACGCCCCCCACGAGCGGCTCCCCCCCTACAGGGGGCCGCGCCCCCTGCCGCGCCTCCCCGACCTCCCCCTCAATCACACCGGCAAGCCCGCCCCCACCCCCGGGCCCCCCCCCCGGGACCCGCCCCGCCCGCCCCCCCC
>NZ_LWBU01000264.1 GCF_001646665.1 Streptomyces noursei
CCCCCGCCCGGGGCCGCGGGCGGCGGCCCCGCCCCCCCCCCCCGCCGACCCCCCCCCCCCGCCCGCGGACGAAACGACGCCCACGCGGCGCCCACAGCCCCCCCCGCCCGTCGGGTCCCACCCCCCGCGCCCCTCGCCGCTGGCTCGCGGGGCCGCGGGCAGAGCCACCGGGGCGGGCGGCGGCCCCCGGGGGGGGGACCGCCCCCGGGGGGGGGGGGGGGGGGGGCGCCAGGCGGGGGGGGAGACGCCGGCCACCGGGGGAGAGTCGGGTGCAACCTCGCGCTATTCGCTGGGGTGGACGACTCCTTCGGTCACCGGCAGGGGGAGAGACAGGGGGGGACAGGCAGGGGGAGGGGGCCGCCCCGGGAGGAAAGGGCGCGGGGGCGGCGCGGGGCCGGGGGCCGCCGCGCGGGCGGGGCACCGCGGGGGGGCGGCGGGTGGGCGGC
>NZ_LWBU01000265.1 GCF_001646665.1 Streptomyces noursei
TCGTCGAGCGGCCGGGGGCGGGGATCTGGGGGGCGTACGACCGCGGGACGCCCGCGGGGGACGTGGGGCTGGACCCGCAGGAGGACGGGGGGGTCGAGATCGTCTACTTCGGGCTGATAACGGCGTTCCGGGGCCGGGGCATCGGCGGGGGCCCGCTGTCGTACGGGGCCGCGCGCGGCCGGGGGCTGGGCGCCCGCCGGGCGGGGGGGGGC
>NZ_LWBU01000266.1 GCF_001646665.1 Streptomyces noursei
GGCGGGCCGGGGGCGGTTCCGGCTGGGGGAGGGCGCGGAGGTCGGGGGGAGGGGCCGCGCGGCGCCAGGGGCGGGGGGTGGCGGGCGGGGCGGGCCCGGTGACCCCCGGGGCGGCCCCCCCCCCCCGGGCCCCCGGGGGGACCCGGGGGGCGGCGGCCTCCCCCCCCCACCCGGCCACAACCCGGGGGTGCTCGCCCCCCCCCCCCCCGCGCGCCGGCCCTCCCCCCCCCCGGGCCCCGTCCGCACCGGCCGCCGGAGCGGGGGGGCCCGGGGCGCCGGCGAGGGGGGGGGCCCGCCGCGCCGGCCATCAGAGGGCCCTCCCCCCCGCCCGCCGGGGCCCCCCCCCCGGGCCCGGCCCGCCCCCCGCCCCCGGCAGCGCACCCGCCCCCCGCCGGGGCCCCCCCCACCCCCGCCTCTTCCGGC
>NZ_LWBU01000267.1 GCF_001646665.1 Streptomyces noursei
GGGGGCCGGGGGGCGGGGGCCGGGTTGCGGCGGGGGGCGGCGGGGGGGGGGGGCGGCGGGGGGGGGAGGGGGCAGCGGCGGGGGGGGCGGGAGGAGGAGGGGGAGGAGGAGGGGGAGGCGGAGGACGGGGACGAGGGAGAGGAAGGTCCGGGGCATGGTGTCCGGGTAGGGCGCGGGGTAGGGGTCGCGGAGCGCGGGCGGGGGGGGGGGG
>NZ_LWBU01000268.1 GCF_001646665.1 Streptomyces noursei
CCCCCCCGCCCCGCACCGCCCCGGCCGCATCACCCGGGCCCCCGGCCGGCGGGCGCCCGCCCCCCTGCTGGCGGCCCAAGCGATCTCCTTCGGAGGCCCCGCCCCGTCCCTCACCGGCGTATCCTGGTCCCACCGTCCCCTCACCGGCCCCCTCGGCAACCCCCCGCTCCGCGCCCTCCCCGCCCCCCCCCCCGCCGCCGTCC
>NZ_LWBU01000269.1 GCF_001646665.1 Streptomyces noursei
CCCGCCCCGGCCCCCCACCCCCCCCCCCCCCCCGCCCGCCCCCGCCCCCCACCGGCCCCGCCCCCAGGCACCCCGTTGGCCCACCCCCACCAACCCCCCCCCCCCCGGCCCCGGCCCCCCCCCCGCAGCCTCGGTCGTCTCCCGCCCGCACCCCCCCCCGCGGCCCCCCCCGCTCGGGGGGGGGGCGGGGGGTGGTTGCGGCGGGGGGGGGGGGGGGGGGGCGGGGGGGGGGGGGTGCGGGGAGGAAAGAGGGGAAAGGGGAGCCCCCGACCCCCCCCCGCCGCAGGACCCGGCACCCG
>NZ_LWBU01000270.1:0-77330 GCF_001646665.1 Streptomyces noursei
TCGTCGCAGCCAAGTAACCCCGGCACACCCCCGAACCACTCATTCACGGCACCCAATTGAGACCACGTGGAGTTGTTCCGCATGACTGACAGAAGTCGCTCGAGACGGCGACGCGGTACCGGCATGTCAGGGCTCGCCCTGGGCCTGACGCTGAGCCTTCTCGGCTCGGCATGGGCCGAATCCGCCGCCGCGGCCGAAGTGGGCCTGCCCGCGGACGCGCGCGCACAGGTCCTCGACGCCTGGCACCTCGGCGGCCGCGCGGTACGCGCGGAAGCGGAGGCCGCGCTCGTCGGCGGCGACGAGAACCTCAAGGCCTTTCTCGACACGGGCCTGGTCCGCGCCCGCACCGAGGACGAACGCGTCGCCGTCCTGGCGATGCTCAACTACGCCGGCCCGGGCGTACGGGCGGCGGTCCAGCGCGCGCTCTCCGGTTCGGACGTCGAACTGCACGCCTTCGTGACGGAGGGCTACAAGAAGCCCCTGAACGACGACCGCAGGGCCGCGGTGCTCAACATCCTGGGGACCGGCGGGAAGGCGATCACCCGCGAGGCCAACAAGGCGCTCGACGACGGCTCCCCCACGGTCCTCGAAGCCTTCCTCAAGACGGGCCAGCACAAGGCCCGCGAGGAGGACGAACGCGCCGCGGCCTTCACCATGCTCAACGACGCCGGGCCGAACCTGACCCAGGCCGTCAACCGGGCCCTCGACGGAACCGCGGCCGACATCAGCCGGCTGCTGGAGAAGGACCAGTACCTGGCCCGGGCGCGCGATCAGGAATCGCTGACGATCGGCCAGCTGGTGGAGCAGGCCGAGAGCGCGGGGCGCCGGGCCCGTGAGGCCACGCAGGCGGCCAAGGACGCCTCCGAGCGAGCCGAGGCAGCATCCGCCGAGGCCAAGAAGGCAGCCCTGAAGGCGGCCGCGGAGAGCGCCCAGGCACAGTCCGACTCCGTCAAGGCGTCACGCGCCGCCGGACGCGCGGCCGACGCGGCGCAGGGCGCCGCCGACGCGGCCCGGACGGCGATCTCGGCCTCCCGGACGGCGATCTCCGCCGCAAAGACGGCGGCCTCCGCCGCCCAGGCCGCGGCCGGCGCTGCGGCTGCCGCGTCGAAGGCCTCGGTCCGCGCCCGCGACGCCGCCTCCGCGGCGTCCCAGGACGCCTCCCAGGCCGGCGCCGCCAGCGAGGCCGCCAAGACGGCCCGTGACACGGCGAAGATGGCCCGCAGGGCGGCGGACGCCGCCCAGGCGGCCGCCGACGCGGGTGTCTCGGCCCAGCAGTCGAGCGAGGCCGCGGCGCGCGCCGGGCAGAACGCGGCCGCCTCCGCCGAGGCGGCGGCCGACGCCGCCGCGGCCTCCGGCGTCTCCCAGGCGCAGGCCGATCGCGCCAGGCAGGCCGCGAACCTCGCCCGGTCCGCCGCCAACACCGCGACGCTCGCGGCCGACCGGGCGGGGAAGCTCGCCGCCCGCGCCGCGACCGAGGCACGGGCGGCGGGAGCCGCCGCCAGCAGTGCCGCCGTGCACGCCGACGCCGCCGCGGCGGCCGCCGAGGACGCGGCCGCCCACGCCGGACAGGCGGTGGACTGGGCCAACAAGGCCACGGCGAACGCCAACGCGGCCATCGCGGCCGCCGAGGACGCCGGCCGAGCGGTGGAGCAGGCCAAGAGGATCGCCCAGCTCGCCCGCGACACCGAGGCCGCCCAGCTCGCCGAGGAGCGCGCGCTGGCCATCGAGGTGGCCAAGAAGTTCAAGGCCGAGGAGAGCCGGTACCTCGCCCTGACCCAGAAGAACCAGGCCCAGGAGCAGTCGACCACCCTGGAGACCAAGGACCTGCTGAACCGGGCGAGCACCGAGCCCGACGCGGCCAAGGCCGCCTCCCTCGGCCGCAAGGCCGCGCTCAACCTGATGGACTCCTCGGGAGTCTGGACGCGCCAGGCGGCGCAGGAGGCACTGACCACCGACGACGAGGGCGTGGTCGGCTGGGCGAAGGAGGGGTACACCCACGCGGCGCAGCTCGACGACCGGGAGAAGGTCCTCACGCTGGCCAAGCTCAACAGGGTCGTCCTCTCGGAGGCCGCGCAGCGGACCCTGGAGAGCGACGACCCGCAAGCCGTGACCAACTTCCTGGTCAACGGCGCCAGGGACGTGCAGGCGGACGACTACCGCGCGGCCGTGCTGAAGTCCCTGAACGGCGCCGGCAAGGCGGTGACCGCGGCCGCCAACGCCGCGCTGGACAACGGCAGCATCCAGGCTCTGCACAAGTTCCTGCTCGTCGACCACTCCATCGCGAAGACCGAGGACGACCGCGCGGCGACCCTGGCCGCGCTGAAGGATGCCGGGCCCAATGTGGAGGCCGCGGCTCAGGCCGCCCTCGAGGGCCCGCAGTGGATGGTGCAGCAGTTCGTCGACTACGCCTACTACAAGGCTCAGGAGGCGGACCGGGACACCGCGACCCACGTGGAGTCCATCAGCGCGCAGATCAGCGCGGCGGCGCGCATCGCCGCGACCGCCTACCAGGACGCCGCGGAGGCTTCCCAGGCGGCCGCCCTGGCCCGCAAGGCGGGCGAGGAAGCCGTGATGTGGGCGACGAAGGCGTCCAAGTCGGCACAGGACGCGCGCTCGTTCGCGGACCAGGCGGCCGCCTCGTCCAGGGCCGCCGACAAGTCCGCCGCGGAGGCGCAGATATCGGCGAACACCGCGGCGTCGGCGGCGGCGTCCGCGCGTAGCGCGAGCCGTCAGGCCAACTACTCGGCCAACCAGGCAGCCCAGTCGGCCCGCGACGCGGTGGCCTCGGCCGCCAGTGCCCGGGCCTCCGCCGATCTCGCGCACGCCGCCCAGCTCGCCGCCGGCAAGAGCGCCGACGAGGCCAGGGCCGCGCGGAACGAGGCCCAGCAGGTCGCCGAGCAGAAGCGCAGGGACGAGATCACCGTCGAGGCCGCGAAGGCGGCCGAGTCGGCTCGTCAGAACGAGGCGAACAACGTCGACCCGGCCGACACGCCGGCCAACGACAGCATCGTCATGGGCCCGACCGAGGCGGAGGAGAAGGCCTCCGCCGCCAGGACGGCCACGCAGATGGCGACGATCAGTGCGGGCCTGGGCGGGGCGGCGATCGCCGTGGCCTTCGTTCCGGGCCTGCAGCCGCTTGCGGCGGGTCTGGCCGGGGCGTCGCTGGTGTTCGCCGGCATCAGTACCCTCTACAACGGCAAGGCCTACGGCTGGAAGAGCAAGGAGTTCATCACCGGTGTCGGCGGCATGGCCCTGAGCATCGGTCTCGGTGGTGTGGGAAGTCTCGCGGCTTCCATGGCGGTCACCAACACCGGTAAGGCCGCGGTCAGCGGCATCAACAACGCGGCGTCGACCCTCGTAGGCTGGTTCACGAGGTGATAGGACGCTCGACCGGACGGGCGGCGAGGGAGTCCCTCGCCGCCCGTCCGGGACAGCACGCCTCATCCGCCCTCAGACGGAAAGAGCATCGGTGATAGACAGAGCCTCCCCGCTGTGGTGGGTCTTCGCAGCAGGCACCGCGGCGCTCCAGCTCGCGGTGCTGTTCCCGGGCATGGTCACCCGAGGACAGAAGATCTTCGTTTCCTGTGGTCCGGTGGCGACATTTCTCGCGTTGACGGCTTTCAGCGCGGTCACCGGATGGCCCCTCACCCGGATGCTTCCCTGTTACTGCGCGATCAACCTGGGCATCATCACGGGCATGTTGGGCCACAGGAGGGCGCTTCGCTCCTACATGGCCGACCGGGCGGAGAACCCGAGCCTGCCCGAGGACGGAACGGCGACCCCGTGGGCCCTCCAGGTGGCGTTCACCCTCCCCGTCTTCCTCGGCCTGGCCTTCTGGTACATGCGCGGCTGAGCCCGCGTCGTTTCCGCCCCCATGAGGGAGCCTCGAGACCTGGCTCGCAGCTCGGCTGCTGCCCGGCAGAGCGTTCCGGAGATCTTCCCCAAACTCGGCACGACGGGCGAGGGCATCGAGCGGTACCGGGATGGTGGCGCTGGATGTCCCCCGGAGGCAGATTTGTCGCGGATCCTCAAGCTCCTGGAACACGGCGCGGCGGAGGGCTGGTGGCACTGGGCGGAGGGGCGCGTCACCGCTGCTTGGAGGTCGATGGACACAGGCTGAGTGGCAGGTCGCGACCGGCCCTACGTCCCCGCACCGGTCAACATGGGGCGGCATCCGCCGGCCAACCTCTGATCGAGCAGCGTCACAGCCACACATCACGATCGCCAGCCCGGGTGACCGGGGCCGGCTCGCATGCCTCGGCAACGGCCAGGCACCTGCCGAGCAACCTGCCGGACCCGATACGCCGCCATCCACCACCCCGAACAGGCATCGCACGATCCCCGAAACGACGAAGATCCCGCCCGATCTTGCGATCGGTCGGGATCTCGTCACCATTCCTGAGCTAACTCAAGAACAGTCGCCCGACGACTGGAGGAGACCGCTCGTGCTCCTTCCCCGCCCGCGCCGCCGGATCGGCCGGCCCCGCCCGCAGCGTCCCGGCCCCCGCTACCCGCAGCGCCCCGCCCGGCGCCCCGGCGCCTGGAGCAGGTGATGGACGATCAGGACCAGGACCTGGTCGACGTCGACCCACACGACCCCGGCGACGGTTCCCTCCCGGCCTACCGGTGGCGGCAGGCCGGCGCCGGGCTCGCGACCCGTCGCCAGCTGCCTGAAATGGGGCTGCGCCCCGGCGGCCAGGGGCCCGTCGCCCGGATCGAATGCCGCTGCGGCAAGCGCTTCGCATGGCTGTACCGGATCGACTTGGCGAAGCCGAAGTTCGCGATCACGCTCGCGAAAGAGGCCGCGCCCGACAAGGCGATGGCTGCTCGCCAGACATGTCCCGCCCCTGCCGCCGGCGCTGTTTCCACTGCCTCCCGCTCAAGACCTTGGGGGCCTGCCCGGATGCCTCAACCGCCCGAGGTGCGGTACCCCTGGGTGGCCGCGCGCAGGCGCTTGCCCCGCCGGCCCAGCACCACCTTCACCGGGACCAGCAACGCCCACCACAGCTCCGCGCCCGTCGGAGAGACGAAGGCGAGCGGAACGGCAACGGCGAAGACCAGCACCATCGACCCCAGGTCGAGCACGTCATTGCGCGCCACCGGATCGGACATCGCCGTGCTGCTCAGCCACGGGCGCTTCCACACCACGACCGTCAGAGAGAGCTGTACGGCCCCGATGGCCGCGACGGCGCCGGAATAGACGGCCACCGACTGCGACTCGTCCCCGTACTCGGCCAGCAGGGTGGTGGGGAAAGGCATCAGGGCGATGAGCCCCAGGCTGATCAGCCCGAGCTTGATGACGGTCCCGTCCACCTCCCGCACGTACCGGAAGACCTGATGGTGGCCCTGCCAGAAGGCTGCGATGACCACAAAGCTGAGGACGTACGCCCACAGGTTGGGCACGACCTCCCCCAGCGCCCCTTCGAAACCGGCCGAGTCCAGCCCGGCGGGCAGTCTGATGTCCAGTGCCAGCAGCGTCATCGCGATGGCGAAGACGCCGTCCGACAGCGCGAGGACCCGGGCCGCGCTCCCCTCGTCGTCGCGCGCTCGCTGGTAACCGTTCACCACGCCACCATAGGGTTGAACATCCCGAAATGTCTTGATCTACACGTACCCGAGGGCTGCCTCCGCCGCAGGGCCTCGTCCCGTAACCGGGCCCATCACGGGACTGTGACGCGGAACGGACGGTTCCTGCAAGCCAGACCACCGTGGTGCCGAAGGCGCCCCGTCGCCGACGGTGGCGGCGCGTATGCCCTGGACGAGGTCGGCGAGCTCCGGGTTCCGGGAGAGGTCCACGGTGACGTACGCGTGGAGCAGTGAGTGCCATCCCTCCCATGCGCCTTGGCCGTGCTGAAAGCGAAAGGGCTTCACCCAGAATCAGCCCTTCGGCGAGTCGGCCCAGGCATCGAGACGCCCCAGCCTTCCACCACGGTCGATCCAACTGCGGTCAGATCGAGCGTTCCCGGGCCGAACTCAAGCGCTCTGACCGCGCTTCAGCGAAGGCCCGTCGTGGTGTTCGCCCCGTCTGCTTTCGACATGGCGCTTCCCGCTGCTCAAGTGGTTTGAATGGTGGCTCGTCGGCCTGGACGCGGTCACCCTTCCGGCGTACTCGTCACGGAAGCGCGGCCAGAACCAACTGTGGCGCTCAGTCACACGTGCACGTCTTCACCGGCATGGCCGCCTCGGTGACCGAGGGCCTGACCCGCGCCCACCAGGTCTGCGATGCCGCGTTCGCCGCGCACCGCCGCACCGTCCACAACGCCGCGACTACGGCGACCGCCGCCACCCCATCGCGATCCAGCTCGACTTCTGATCCGAACCGGCACGCCGAAGGAGACCCGCTCATGGCCATGTCCGCCGCCGCGAAGGCGTACTACGACTCCCACTTCCAGGCCCTGCGCGAGCACGGCGCGATGAACGCCGCCCGCCTCGAGCCACGCCAGGCCCTGCAATACACCACCGTCAACGGCGCCCGCCTGCTGCCGTTCCCATCCCTGATGCCCGCCCGGTCCGTGGCACCGGCCGTCCACTCGGCAATCAAGAAGACCTGGTCCACGAGTACGACGTCGCCGCCCGCGACGGCTTCCCGCTGCGCATCGTCCACATCCGGCACGCCCCTGGCACCTGGTCCAGCGGCGAGGACGTCATCGACGTCTACGAGGTCCCCACCGCGGAGCCGTCCGTGCCGTAGCCGGTGACGGGCCTCCGTGCCGCCCCGGCCCCCGTTCGACGGAGGCCGGGGCGGTCGCCGTGGTCCCTCACCGCTTCGAAGAACGAAAGGAGATGGACGCCATGACCCTGCTCCCCCTCTACGAGGTCGACGTCCCGACAAGGAACACCGCCGGCCTGCGCCGTGTGCACGTCTTCACCGGCCACGCCGAAAGCCGCAGCGCCGCCGTACGGATAGCCCACGAGGTCTACGACCAGGCCGCCGCCGCACGGCAGGCCGGCCTCGAGGTCCCCGGCAGGCGGGCGGGCGGCTGGACGGCGCGCGGTTACCGTCCCGGCTGGGAGCTCGACTGGAAAGCGGCGACCGCCGGCCGTTGGAACGACCCGTCCAGCCGGACCCGCGCCGACGACGGCGACTTCGAGCTGTAGCCACGCCCCGGGACAGGCGTCCAGGCGTCCAGGCGTCCAAACCGACCGCCCGCCCCAGGGCCTTACCCATCCCTACGAGACGATCGCCAGTGGACTCCGTCCTCGCGTCGATCGCGGCCCGGCTCACGGCCTGGGCGGGTCCGCGCGCTGCGGTCGGCAGGCTCGGCGGCGATGAGTTCGCCGTCGCCCTGGACCTGCCCGCCCCACGCCGCGCTGCAGAGGGCCGCCGACGCCGCCCTGTACGACGGCAAGCACTCCGGCCACGCCGTCCTCGCCACCGCCGTGCACACCACGGTGCCGTCTGTCAACGGCCGCCGTGCCGGGCGCCCCGGCACGGCGAGCTGAGGGCGAGCAGCATGAGCCAGCCCACCGTGCCCGAAAGCGGCTGGATCCGGTACATCAGCATCAGGCAGCCCTGGGCCGCCTGATGCTGACCGGGGAGAAGACCGTGGAGAACCGGCCCCAGCCGTCATGGCGACCGGGCTGGGTACTGCTGCACGCGGCCAAGCAGATCGACCGGGCTGCCCTGCGCGAGCCGCTGGTCGCGTACGATCCGGGGCCGCGACCTGGTGACCGGCGCCGTGCTCGGCGTGGCCCGTATCACCGGCTCCCACCAGGGCCCCGACGGCTCGCCGCCCTGTTCCCCTTGGGCGCAGACCGGCGTCTGGCACCTGCTCCTCGACGACGTTCAGGAGCTCGCGCTGCCCATCCCGATCGAGCGGGGGCAGCTCGGCCCGTGGCGGCCGTCGCCGGACTTGGTCACGCAGGTGCTCCAGCAGTTGCCCCGCCTGCGGCCGTGACCCGCAAACGAGGCAAGCCGCTGTTCGAGCCGGGCTTGGTCCCGGCTCCCGGCGATCTCCTCGAATGGCGTGACAGCCGGCTCTTCGACGGCTGGCAGTCTCACCTCTCGCCGTGTGCGACAAGCCCACGCCTCTGCGCTCCCACTACGGGGAGCCAGCACGTGCGCCGAAAGCTGGATCGCCGCGAATCCCACCGAGGCGCGCCTCGGCCGGTTCGCCTCCGACGCCCGGCGCGGGCGCCGGCGCACGACGACCATGCCTGACCCCTCCAGCAGAAGGCCCCTCATGAGTAGCAACCGCGACGTCGACCACGCCTCCCCTGCCCCGAGCCGCCCGCCTCCCCGCTGTGGCATCGCCACGGCGTGAAGCCCCGGCCGTTCACCGATGCACAGCGCCAGCGCAACCGCGAGCTCCTCGTGCTCGCGCAGTACACCCCCCGACCCCGCTCCCCTTGCCTCACCGGGAACCGGGGCGGAGGCTAGTTGATGGACCAAGCACTGCGCCATCGACGGCCGGGGCGACGCGATCCCCGCCCCCGGCTCGCGCGGCACCCTTCGACCTCGTCGTCCGGCCCGCCGACATCGGCACGCTCGACGGGGACGCCCCCGACTGGGGTCGTTACTTGCAACGAGCGGAGACCCCCGCATCACGCACGAGCTGCTGAACGGCATCCAGTCGGCGACCTGCTGCGCGTCACCGGCAGCCTGGTTCAGCCTCTGGCGCCCGGTGAGCCCGCCCGGTTCACCGTCGACGCCGTGGAGGTCCTGGACACTGCGCTCGCCCCCGGTCCTGCGGGAGATGGTCATGGACCGGCACGGCGACTACTGCGTGATTTTCGACGCCGACCCGCAGCGCGGTCGGGTGCTTCGTCGTTCGGTGCGGGTGGCCGCGGTGGCACGGTGGATCTCGAGTCCGTTGATCGGCCGGGCGAGCAGTACGGCGACCGCGCTCATCGCGATCCCGCCGGCCCGGTGAGACGGCAGGCGGGCAATGTGGCGGCAGGCATCATCGGGAGGCTGTCGCACGCGGTGCGGCGGAGGTGTCGCACGTACTGCTCTCGAGGTATGAGAAGGGCGCCCAGGCCGCGGACGTGCGGGCTGTCCCGCTGGGCGTCGAGCAGCAGGCCGCCAGCCTGTCCGAAGCGCGCCGCGAGGTCGGCGACCGCGGCCTTCGAGGCACCGGGACGGTGAAAGAACATCGAGTCCATGCTGAAGACCGATCCGACCTGAAGACCGAAGACGCCGCCGACCAGATCGCCGTCCTCCCACACCTCGACGCTGTGAGCATGGCCCAGCTCGTGCAGGCGTACCAAGCTTGCGATCAGCTCGTCGGTGAGCCACAACGGGACGCGGTCGGCACGGCATTCGCGGACGACCTGCTCGAACCTCTGGTTCAGGCTGGTCGACCACGCCGGCCGACCGCGCAGCCGCCGGGCGAGGCTGCGGCTGATGTGCGCGGCCGGGACGGGCAGCACCGGCCTGGGATCGGGCGACCACCAGGAGGCGGCGTAGTGATCCGCTGATTCCTCCCCCACGAGCGGAATGCGGCCCTCGTCGACCTGGTCGGCGTAGACCACCTCGTTGAGGGCGCGGGCGTAGTCGTCGGATGCCGGGAACGGATAGACCCCGGCGCGGTACGCAGCCAGGAGGCCGGCGGGACTGAGGTCGGCACAGAAGGCCACCGGACCGTCGGGGGCCGCGTCCAGCACGTCGAGCGCCTCCCAGCTCGGGCATCGGCTCACCACCGTGCCGCTTCCCGTCCTTGGCTCCTCACCGGACGGACGGCGCCGGACCGTTGAAGAAAGTCGATGTGGCGGTCCATCATCTGCGCGTCCACCGGCGGAATGTCGATCGCGCTGTCCGCCAGGGCCCGCTCGGCGTTGTCGCGGGTGAACTCTGTGAAAACGCCCTGGAAGTACATTTCGCTCACGGTGATGTCGGCGTGCGCGCACCGGTCGACGAAGAGCGGGACGAACGGGGTGATCGGGTCGGTGGGGTGCCCGGCCGCGTACTTCACCAGAGCGGCGATCCACTCGGCGTACGGGATCTCCTGGACCGGGTAACCCCGTCGGCGAAGACGCTCGGCGAGCGAACTCAACAAGGTGGGCCGGGGGTTGGTGAGGTGGTAGACCTTGCCGCGGGCGGGGCAGCGGGTGGAGATGTGTCCGACGGCGCGGGCGAGCTGGTCGGCCGGCAGGAAGTCCAGCGGCAGCCGGATGGCCGGGCACAGCCCGGTCCGCGCGATGAAGTCGATGAGGGCGGCCATCTCGCTGCTGGTGTTCATCACGCCGGTTCCACTGCTGCCCGTGACGTCCATCAGGCGGTAGACGGTGACCGGCAGGCCCGCGTCGGACGCCTGCCGCAGCAGCGCCTCGCCCACCCACTTGGTCTCCACGTATCCCACCGACAGGTATTCGGGGAAGCGCAACGGGGTGCTCTCCGTCACCTCGCGCACCCCTGCGGGGCCGAATCCGGCGAGCACCGCCATGCTGGAGGTGAAGTGGACGGGTACGGCACGGCCGGCGGCGAGGCGGATGATCTCGAATGTTCCGTCGACATTGGCCGCGCGCAACTCGTGGTACGGGTAGATGAAGTTGACGTGTCCACCGAAGTGGTACACGGCGTCGATGGTCGATCCGAGCTCCTCGAACCGGCTGGGTGACAGCCCCAGCCCGGGCTTGCCCAGGTCGCCGACGACCGGCTGGACACGATCGCTGGACAGGTCGCCGAGGACGTGCCGCTGGTGACTCGCGCGGATCCGTTCCAGGCCGTGCTGTTCGTCGGAGGCCCGGACCAGGCACAGGACCCGTCCCGTCGTCCTGCGCAGTAGTTCGTCGATCATGTACGCCCCGCAGAACCCCGTCGCCCCGGTGAGGAGGACGTCGCCGGGGCGCCGGGGGTCCGGAGCCGGTGCGCCACGACCTACTTCCGGAAAGCTCCGGTCGGTCTCGGCGGTGAAGTCGACGCTCCCGCCGTCCGGGTGGGCCAGCGTCCCGGCACGTGCCTTCCGCACGGACTCGGCGAACGCGGCGAGCGTCGGATACCGCAGCAGTGAGCGGGTCAGGTCGCGGATCTGTGTGATGCCGATGCCGAATACGACGCGGGTCCGGGCGAGCATCTCCATGGCCAGCAGGGAGTTGCCGCCCAGCTCGAAGAAGTCGTCGTGCGGACGGACGTGGTCGACATCCAGGATCTGGCTCCACAACTGGGCCATCCCCTGCGGCACCGGACGGTCGTCGGCCCTGGCCGTCCGCGCCGCGGTCACGAGTTCCGGCACGGCCTTGCGGTCGAGCTTTCCTCCTGGCGTGAGGGGCAGTCGCTCCACCGCGTGGAAGGCCGCCGGGATCATGTAGC
Source organism: Streptomyces noursei (assembly GCF_001646665.1). Classification (GTDB taxonomy): domain Bacteria; phylum Actinomycetota; class Actinomycetes; order Streptomycetales; family Streptomycetaceae; genus Streptomyces; species Streptomyces lavendulocolor. The sequence continues at coordinate 11,252 of NZ_LWBU01000270.1, forward strand.
CCGGCAGGACCTCGGCGAGTGCCGACCGCAGCCGTGCGTACAGCACCGCCTCGCCGCCGGCCGACGGCGAGGTCGGCATGACGTAGGCGACGAGGTCCCGGTCGCCGCTGCTGCGTGTCCGGGCCACCACCATCGCCTGGCCGATCTCCGGGTGGGAGCCGAGCGCGGCCTCGACCTCGGCCGGGTCGACCCGGAAGCCGCGGATCTTCATCTGGTCGTCGACCCGGCCGAGCACTTCCAGGTTGCCGTCCGAGCGCCGACGGCCCAGATCCCCGGTGCGGTACATCCGGTCGCCGGGCGCCGAGCCATGCGGGTCGGGGAGGAACTGCTGTGCGGTCAGGGAAGGCTGGCGCCAGACACCGCGCGCCAACCCCGGACCGCCGATGTAGATCTCGCCGCGCTCGCCCGGCGGCACCCGGTTCAGTTCGGCGTCGAGTACGTGGACGCGAGTCCCCTCCAGAGGTCTGCCGACCGGTGCGAAGGCGGTGTCCGGCGCCGCGAGCAACTCCTCGTTCAGGTCGCAGAGCGTGGAGGTGATGGTGGTTTCGGAGAGCCCGTAGGCGTTGACGAGCCGGGCGCCGGGGATCCGGTGCAGGATGGCGCGACAGGCCTTCGCATGGACGATCTCGCCGCCGACGATGGCGAGCCTCAGCGATGCGAGGGCGTCGTCGTGGTCCGGGGCGGAGACGATCCGATGCCAGTAGGCGGGCGTCAGATCGGCGACGGTGATCCCGTGCTCCGGGAGACGGTGCAGCAAATCGGTGGGCGCCCACGTATGTGTTCCCGCGAGGACGAGTGTCGCGCCGCTGATCAGCGTGGCGAAGATCTGCTCCACCGAGGTGTCGAAGCCGAGTGCCGCGGCGTGCAGCACCCGGTCGCCGGGCGCGAGTTCGTAGGCCCTGGCCACCGCGGTGAGGGAGTGGGCCAGCGACCGGTGGCTGATCATCACTCCCTTGGGAGGTCCGGTGGATCCGGAGGTGTAGATCACGTAGGCCAGGTCGTCCGGCCGGGGGCCCGGTTCCGGGGCCGGTTCCGGGGCCGGCGGGGCCGGTTCCCCGGCGTGGAGGATGCGCGCCTCGCACCCGGCGAACTTCAGGGCGTGCTCGCGGTTGGAGACGATGAGACGTGAACCGGTCTCCCCGACCAGTCCGGCCATCCGTTGCCGCGGTGTCGCGGGGTCGAGGGGCAGGAACGCGCCGCCGGAGCTCAGCACCGCCAGCAGCGCGACGGCCAGCTCGGGCACACGGTCGAGGCACACGGTGACGACGGACTCCGCGTCGACGCCCGACTCCCGCAGTCGGCGGGCAAACCGGTCGGCACGGCCGGTCAGCTCGGCGTAGCTGAGCCGGCCCTCGTCCGAGAGAACCGCGAGAGCGGACGGCTCACGTCGCGCCCGCTCCCGGATCAGCTCGGGCACACTGCTCGGCCAGGGCTCCGGGGGCCGCCGCCCGGCGTGGGCGCTCGCGGGCCGCATGTCGGTCCACAAGCGGTCGACCAGACCCGCGCACCACCCGGCGGACTCCGGCCCGCCGACCTGACGCCACCCGGCCGGAGGCCGGCGACCGGCGGGCCAGATCGCGTACTGTTCCTCGGCGTTGCGCACTACGACACACAGCGCAGCCGGCTCTGTCGGAGGTCGGTCACGTTCCGTCACCTTGGGTCTCCTGCCTCGCGCAGAGTGTTGCGGACCACGACCTGCGCCACTCGCGGGAGAGGGCCGCCACGATCACGGCTTCCTATGCGCGGATATTCCGCGCAGTCCGGCCAGTTGGCCGAGCGGTGGGGCGAGGACGAGGTGCTCCGCCTCCTCGGCACTGACCGGCTCGGCGAAGAGGTACCCCTGGCCGAACGGGCAGCCCATGGAGATCAGCGACTCCTGCTGCCTCACGTCCTCCACTCCTTCGGCGATCACAGTGAGGCCGAGCGTGTCTGCGAGATGCGTGATGCCCTCGACCAGGGCGTACTGCTCGGGCGAGCGCCCGAGTTCGTCGACGAACGACTTGTCGATCTTGAGTATCGAGATCGGAAACTCCCGCAGATAGCTCAGCGACGAGTAGCCCGTTCCGAAGTCGTCGATCGCGATACGGATACCGAGGTCGGTGAGCGAACTCATCTCGGCCAGAATCCGTTCATCGTTGTACATCAGCACATTTTCGGTCAGCTCCAGTACGACGGACGACGGTTCGACACCGGAAAGCTCCAGAGCGCGCCGGATCACGTGGTAGAAACCCTCGTCCCGGAACTGACGCGGAGACACGTTCACGCTGACGTAGGGAGCGCTGTGGTCGGCCGTTCTCTCGCGCAGCACGGAGTTCTCCCACCGGACCGCCTCGGCCGCGGCCTGGTCGAGCACCCACGCTCCGAGCGGAACGATCTGCCCGCTCTCCTCGGCGAGCGTGATGAACTGTTCCGGTAGCACCATGCCCTGCGTGGAGTGGGGCCAGCGAACGAGTGCCTCGAAGCCGGCGATCCGCCCGCTGGCCAACTCCACGATGGGCTGGTAAAGCACCATGAAGGAACTCTCGATCGGCGAACTGTCCAGCCCTTCCTGCAACCTGGCACGTTCAGCCATGCCGCGCTGCAGATCCGGGTGGTAGCGGCGCCACTGGCGCTTGCCCGCCGTCTTCGCCGCGTACAGCGCGAGATCGGCATGCGTCAGCAGTTCGACCGAGTCGACGCTGTCCTCCGTCGTCGCGACGCCGATGCTGGCGTACGTGCTCAACGGCCCCACACTGAGCCGGAACGGTTCCGCGAACACGGACATCACGTGTTCGGTGAACCGCTCCACGCCCGTCGGCGTGGCGGAGCCCTCCACCAGCAGGGCGAACTCGTCGCCGCCGATGCGCGCGGCGGTGTCGGAGGCACGGACAGCGGTCTGCAGCCGGAGCGACAGCGCGACGAGGAGTTCGTCGCCCACACCGTGGCCGTGTATGTCGTTGACGACTTTGAAGTCGTCCACGTCGAGGAAGAGCACGCCCACCACCGTGCCGTCGCGCTGGGCCTGCACGAGGGCGTGGTTGACCCGCTCCTCGAAGAGCACGCGGTTGGCCAGGCCGGTGAGCGAGTCATGGAACGCCTGGTGGGTGAGTTCGCGTTCGAGCTTGCGCTGTTCGGTCACGTCCCGCAGGGTGAGCACCACCCCGCCGACGGTGGCCTCCTTGCGCAGGTCGCTCCACCTCACCTCGACCTCGATGGTCGCCCGGTCGGCGCGGACCATGCGCCAGTGCTCGCTCCTGGTCTGGTACTCGTGGCTCCGTATCCGCGCAAGCGTCTCGGCCACCGCGCGGCTGTCCTGCGGGGGCACCAGATCGACGATGTGGGCCCCCTCGAGGTGGTCGACGCCGAGCATCTGGTCGGCGGACGGGCTGGCGTAACGGACCCGGTCGTCGTCGAGGATCAGAATGACGTCGGAGGCGTTCTGCACCAGTGTGCGGAAGTACATCTCGCTGTTGCGCCGGTTGACCTCCTGGGCGAGGGCGACCCGCGTCACGGCGAGTGCCCCCTGCGCGGCGAGGGTCGCCAGCGTTTCGCGGAGCACAAGCAGCTTCCGCTCGTCCCCGGCCACGATCAGTGCCCCGATCAGCGGATCGCCCGACGGGTGATCCTGCGAGGTGAGCGGGCAGACCAGCGCATGGCCGGTGCGGGTCGGCTCCCCGGCCCGGCCCGTGAGGTAAGAGGTGAGCTCGGGCCCCACACCGTCGATCGTCACCAGGCGGGTCCCGTCCGACGCCATCAGTTCCCGGACCGTTGCGGTCACCGGCGCGGTCAGGGGGCCTCGTACGCCGCCGTGCGTCCGGTCCACCCAGAGCGTGTTGTCCGGCACGGTGAGCAGCGCGGAACGCGGCGGGCCGTGCGGCATCAGCTCCGCCACCGCGGAGAGGACGGCAGTGGCCACATCCCGCAGATCGCCCGCCCCGCCCAGCGACGACACCGCCTTGCGCAGCACCTTCTCCCGCCCCACTGCCCGCCGGTGGGTCGCCGCCACGCCCGACAGGCGGTACAGCACGAGGACGAAGAGCACCGCGGAGAACACCCCGATGACACCGACGTCGGCGTTCGCCCCGCGTACCGCCTCCGTCAGGAGGATGGCCGGCGCGATCAGCGACGCGACGGTGAGCAGGCTCAGCCGGCTCATGCCGGTCTCGCCGTGCCATGTCACCGGCTGGGTCAGCGACCGCATCGACGGATGGAGCGCGGCGGCCGCCCAGGCGCCGTACAGGACGGCCCAGCCGAGATCGACCGCGGTGCCGGTGCGCCAGGTCCCATGCAGTTGTATGAGGCCGTATGCCACGTCCGCCACGAGCAGGGCGAGGGTGCCCGTGGTGAGCAGGAGGAGCGAGAGGCTCTTGCCGCCCCGGCCGGCGAGCAGGCGCAGCAGCATCGCCAGGACGAGGATGTCGCCGAGCGGATAGGCGATGGAGAACGCCTTCTGTACCCAGGTGAGACCCGGGACCTGGGAGTAGGGCTCGATGAGATAGAGCCACACCAGCAGTGCCAGACCGACCGTCAGCGTCAGCGCGTCGACGAGGCTCGCCCGGTCGCGCCACCCCGTGCGCCAATGGACGAAGCCCAGCAGCCCGGCCGCATAGAGCGGATATGCCGCGAGATAGAAGCCGTCATGGATCGACGGAAACGGCAACTGTCCGGCGTGCGTCTCGATGAGGACGATCTGGGTGGCTTGGCCCGCGGCAAAGGCGAGATTCCCAGCGGCGAGCAGCAGCCAGGGAAGTCGATGTGCCGGGCGGTTGAAATAGACGCCCAGGCCAATACCGATGACGCCGATCGCTCCGATCACTACGAAGATCAGCCGCTGTTCCGGAAATATGTAGTAGAGCGCGATCAGCACGACGACGCATACGCTCACGGCGACCGTCGCGGCCTGGCTTCGCGGTCGCTGGTTCACCCCAAACCCACCTCCTGGCAGGGCCAGTTGTCGGGTGGACCGGGCTGGGTGAACGGCACCGGACGTCAGCTGTCATCCCGAGGAGTCGGGCTGACGGCTGAACGGGGAGAATTCTCCGGCCGGTCTCAGCCCTGGTCAACTGGGAACGCGTCCGGTATACCCAGTAAAGGTATACTCGCTCGCTCGCTGAAATCGCGGCTTTCTTGCTCCTTGCCGCCGAGACGACGTGTCCTTCCTCCAGCTTACCCAGCTCGGAATTTCCCGCACGCGCACGGGGGACACATCCCGCGTCGTTCCGCGAGCCACCCCGTTCCGCGCGTGGCCGAAGGCCCGGACCGACATCGGTTCCGGGCCTGCGCCGCTCCGTGGTGGCGCCGGACACTGGTTCGCCGTCGGTGCGGACCGGTGCGGCCCGTGAGGGCTGAACACGGCGTGCCGTTCAGTCGTCCGGCTGGCAGCGTGGACACCACACCGTGCCGCGGCCGGCCATGCGGGAGCGGTACGGGGGGAGCCGCAGCGGGGGCGGGCCGGGGCGGGGTCGTCGCGGTGGCCGGTGGGCCAGGAGTCGCGCGGCGGGATCCGGCCGGCGGTGACCGCGGAGCGCAGGGTGCGCCGCAAATGTGTGCAGAGGCGACGGCGTGCGTTCGGCTTCGGTGAGGTCGCTCGCCCGGCGGGTGGGGTGCAGTCCCGCACGCCACAGGATCTCGTCGGCGAGCGGATTGCCGAGTCCGGCCAGGACGGACTCGTCGGTGAGGTCGGTCTGACGCGGCCACGGTGGTGCAGGAGCCGTTCGACGCAGGGGTCGTCGGCGAGCCACAGCCCCCGGAGTTTGCGCTGGTCGCGGTAGCGGAGCCGACGGCCGTCCCCTACGGTGAACAGGACGCGGTCGTGGGGCCCGGCCGTCTCGTCGGGGTGGCCCCAGACCAGCAGGCCGGCCATGCCGAGACCGAGCACCGCGAGCCGCAGCCGGTCGGCGCCGCCCCGAGGCGGCCCGGGGGGGCAGGTCGTCGACCTGATGGCCGCGCTCAACGCCTCCGTGGAGCAGGCCCGGGCCACCCGCGGAGAGAGCGGTGAGCACGCCACCGTCCACGAGATGCCCCGACCGAAGAAGACGGCGGCCACGAAGACCGCCGAGAAGAAGACCCCGCCCGCAAGACCCGCAAGGACGGCTGACCGGTCCGCGGCTGCGGATACGCCCGGTGGGCGGCCACCATCACCGTGTGGGCGGCCACCTGCCGTCCGCCCCCCTGCCCCGTCCGCCGACGGCGGACGGACCCGGCGGGTCATAGGCGGGAGGTGCGCCCAAGTGGTGCGCGGGGTTCGCGGCGGGGCTGGATCCGGCCGGTGAGCAGGATGAGGCGGGCAGCCCGGTGGCGCTGCCCGGCCTTGGGGGGGCCAGGAGTTGCAGCATGTCGGTGTCGTCGGGGCCGCCGCGGCCGGTGAGGACGTAGCCGATGCGGCCGGGCAGGCGGAAATCGCCGAGGGTGGGGCGTCGGGGGCCGCTGGAGCGTCGCGGGCCTCGGCCGCACCGGCCCTCATCGCCGCTGGGCCCGGCCCGCGCGGCCACACCACCGCCGGCGACCGCTGCACGAGCGCCACCGCCGAGCTGGAGGTGGGGGTCGCCGGCGGCACGACCCGGCACGCCGTGCACGTCAACTCCCTGCTGCTGCAGAACATCCTGAGCGAGGAGTAGTGGCAGAAGCGGCTCACCGGCGCCGACCGGCGGGCCCCTGTCCCCGCTGTCCTGGACCCATGTGAACCCCTACGGCCGGTTCGAGCTGGGCATGAACTCCCACCTGGACCTCGCCGCTGCGGCGGCCACGATGCCCGGCCCTCGCACCGCGCCCGAGGCGGAAGCCGCCCGATCTGCGGCGGACAGTGGGTCCGGGTCGGCCGCCCGAAGACCCGCCCGCCCGGCGTCGCTCCCGTCAGCTGGATCGTTGACCGGGTGGGGGGCCGGGCCGGGGAGGGGCCCGAAGCCACCGTGCTCGCGGACCGCTCGGTTCGACTACGCGTCGCGCCTGTGCAGCAGCAGGCTGCCGACCAGCAGCGCGGCCGCGGCCCACGCGGCGAGTACGCTCAGGCCGGCCCATGGGCCGATGGGCAGCTCGTGCAGATGGACGGTGGCTTGGATCGCGAGCCCGGCGGTCATGGGCGAGATCTGCTGGAGGTGGCGCTGCCACTCCGGGTCGTTGATCACCTGGGTGACGACCGGGAAAAGGTAGAGCAGCCCGAGCACGATCCCGATGGCGCTCGCCGCCTCCCGTACCGCCGTCGCCACGCCGAGGCCGATCAGGGCGATCAGGACGAGGTAGAGGACCGAACCCACGGCCGCGCGCAGGGTCGGGCCGTCGGCCAGGGACAGCGGGGCATAGCCGCGGGCCTCGGTGAATCCGTTGCCTGGCAGGATGTAGCGGCCGGCAAGGAGCGAGGCGAGGACGGCAGCCGTCCCGGAGGTCAGGACGACCGTGGCGAGGACCGTCGCCTTGGCGGTGAGGACGGTGAGCCGGTTCGGCACCGCCGTGAGCGTGGTGCGGATCATCCCGGTGCCGTACTCGCCGCTGACGGCCAACACCGCCAAGACGGCGATGACCGCCTGCCCGACGGTGACGCCGGTCAGGGCGAGCTTGACGGCGTCCTGGCCGCACCCCGCATCCGGGCACTTCACGGCCTTGGCGGCGCCGCAGCCGACGGCCACGGTCAGCGCGACGGCGAGCAGGAGCAACCTGCCGATGTCCCCTGCGGTGCGCAGCTTCGTCCACTCCGCGCGCAGGGCGCGCCCGAAGTCCCCTCGCCACGCGCCGTCCGCCGTCGTGAGTCGTGCACCGCTCAGGAGACTCATACGTCCCTCCTGCGCAGCCGCACCACAGCCGGACCGAAGGCGAGCGCGGCGTATCCGCACAGCACGGCGAGGCCGGCCCATGGCTCCAGCGGGTAGTAGCCGGTCGACGGCTCGTACACGCTGAGCACCTGCGCGTACCGCGGCAGGGTCTGCTGGATCGCGAAGCCCGCAGCCGGGGTCACCCGCAGCAGCCACTCCGAGGCGCCCGGGGGCAGTACGCCGGAGGTGGCAAGCAGGAAGGGCAGCACGATCGACGCGATGACCAGGGCGACCGCCGTGCCGCTGCGCCGCAGCAGGGCACCGACGCCGAGAGCGAGCACGGCGGCGGCTGCGCAGAGCAGGCCGGTGCCGGCCATGACGCGCACTTCGGTCGCCGACGTGACGGGGAAGACATGGAAGCCCCTGCCGCGCGCGCTGCGTTCCCCGATGGGAAGAGTGATCGCGGCGGCCACCAGGCCGATGGCGAACGCGACGCCCCCGGCCACCAGTGCCTTGGCGCCAAGCACCCTGCCCCGCACGGGAGTTGCCGCCATGGTCGTACGCAGCAGACCGCGCCGGTACTCGCCGGTGATGAAGACCGTGCCCACGGCGATCACCACGATCAGCCCGGCGAAGGTGCCGACGAGAAAGTTCTCGACGGAAAAGCCGACGCCCATGACGGGCCCGCCGACGACCGGCGCGATGTCACCGGCCCCGGTCACGATGAACCCGCCGTCGTTGGTCGGGGTGAAGCCGCCCTTGGTGGTGTGGGAGTAGCTGCCGGAGGTGCCCGCGTCGCCGCCCACCTGTGTGCCGCTCCACGCGCTCTGGGACCAGTCGCCGGTGAGGGCGGGGCGGCCGAAGGCGCCGGTGGCCACGGCGGGGCTGAAGCCCGTGCCCGCCGCGGTGTCCTGCTTCGCTTGCGGTGACGTGGCGAAGAGCCCGGCCTGCACGGTGCGCGCAAGCCCTGGAAGCTTCGCATGGCCGACCTCGGTCCAGTGGGAGCCGTCGGTGGAGGTGGAACCGGTGAGGATGTCGCCGGAGCGGACCAGGCGCAGCCAGCGCGGGGACTGCCGGGTGACCTTGCCGGAAGGGCCCGCCGTGTCGTGCGTGTACTCGTACTGCATGCGCACACCGTGGCCGCCGGTGGCCATGACCGCCGCGTACGGGGATCCCTGGGTGAGGCTCTCCTTCACGATGATCCCGGCCTTCGCCCAGGGCTGGGCGCCGTGGGCCGTCTTGCCGGTCCCGGTGTCGGCCACACCGGTCAGCGACCGCAGCGGAACGGTGAGGGTGCCGTCGCCGGTGAGCGTCTTGCGGACGAAGTAGAAGCTGTCGTTGACGGCCTCGCCGCCGGGGCCCTTCGGGTACGAGGAGGACTCGGCGCCGCGACCGCCGGGGGCGGGGGCGGCCGTGCCGAGCAGGCCGACCACGATCGTCACCAGGAGCGCCCCCGCCATGGCGAGGACCCAGCCGCGTACCGTACGGAACTTCGTCCACTCGGCGTGCAGCGTCCTGAGGAACCCGCCCCGCTCGGCGCGCGTCGTGGCCGGGGGGCGAGGCGTGAGGGTGTCGGTCATGGCGTGACCTCCCCCGCCGGGATGCCCCGGTACTCCACCGCGTCCCGGGTGAGCTCCATGTACGCCTCTTCGAGCGTCGCCCGGTGCGCGGACACCTGGGCGAACGGCACCCCGTTCCGGGCGAGCAGGGCCACGATCTCCTCGTCGGGCAGGCCTGTGACGCCGAGGGTGTCGGGGCCGGTGGCGAGCACGGTGGCACCCGCGCCGTGCAGGACCCGGGCGGCGCGCGGAGGCGTGGAGGTACGCAGGGTGACCCGGCCGCCGGACGCCTCGGCAAGCAGTTCGGACACGCTGGTGTCCGCGACGACCCGGCCGCGGCCGATCACCACGAGATGGTCCGCGGTGTCTTCGAGTTCGCTCATCAGGTGACTGGAGACCAGAACGGCGCGGCCCTGCCGGGCCAGCGTCGACAGGAAGCCGCGCATCCACACGATGCCGTCGGGGTCGAGGCCGTTGAACGGCTCGTCCAGCATGACGACCGGAGGGTCACCGAGCAGCGCCGCCGCGATCCCCAGTCGCTGGCGCATGCCCAGCGAGAAGCCGCCGGCCTTGCGCCGGGCCGCCGTGCCCAGGCCGGCCTGTTCGATGACCTCGTCCACCCGCCGAGCAGGCAGGCCCTGTGAGTGGGCCAGCCACAGCAGGTGGTTACGGGCGGTGCGGCTCGGCTGCAGCGCGGAGGCGTCGAGCAGTGCCCCCAGATGCCGCAGCGGGCGACGCAGGGTGCGGTACGGCACCCCGTCGACCAGGGCCTTTCCCTCCTCCGCCGCGTCGAGGCCCAGGATCACGCGCATGGTGGTGGACTTGCCCGCGCCGTTCGGGCCGACGAAGCCGGTCACCCGTCCGGGCCGCACGGTGAACGTCATCCCGTCCAGAGCCAGCTGGGGCCCGAAGCATTTACGCAGACCGATGACCTCGATCGTCGCCTTCGTACTCTCATCGCTCATGGCCCCACCCTGTGACGGAGCGAGTTACAGGGGCCGAACGGCCATTGTCATCTCGCTGTTAGGCGCCTCGGCTTAGCCTGGCCTGGTACGTGTCCTGGTGCGATGGCGAGAGGGGAGCATGCGGATGACATGGGGTCCGCCCCGACGGCCCGCGGGCCTGACCGCCCGGCTCGGCCTGCGCCGTGGCACTGCCCGCACCCGCTTCACCGCCTTGTACGTGGCTCTGTTCCTGCTGTCGGGAACGGCGCTGCTGGCCATCGCGGCCGCAGTGGCATCCGGCGGATCGCGCTCCAGCCAGACCGCCCCCGATGGCGGCACCGATCAGCCCGCCACGGCGGCACAGGCGCAGGGCCGCATCGACGCGCTGGAGCAGCAGCTGGCCCAGGCGCACGACACCCAGTCCCGGCAGATCCTGATCGGCTCCGCCATCGCTCTCGGCGTGATGGCGGTGATCTCGGTCGGCCTCGGCTGGTTCATCGCCGGCCGGGTGCTGCGCCCACTGCGCGTGATGACAGCGACGACCCGCCGGATCACCGCCGACAGCCTGCACGAACGCCTGGCCATCAGCGGCCCCGGCGACGAGGTGAAGGACCTCGCCGACACCATCGACGACCTCCTCGGCCGCCTGGAGGGCTCCTTCGACGCCCAGCGTCTCTTCGTCGCCAACGCCTCCCACGAGCTGCGCACCCCACTCACCACGATGCGGGCCTCCCTGGACGTGGCCCTCGCCAAGCCGGGCCCGGTACCCGAGACCACGGCCACGCTGGCCGCCCGGATGCGCGCCGAACTCGACCAGGTGGACCGGCTGCTGGAGAGTTTCCTCGTCCTGGCTCGCACCCAGCACGGCGAGTTCACCGACTCGGCGCGCCTCGCCCTCGGCCAACTCGCGGTGACCGCCCTGACCGGACGGGCAAAGGACATCGCGGCCAAGGGCCTGACCGTGCGTGAAAACCGGATCGACGACTCCGCGTGGGTGTGGGGCAGCCGGACGCTGCTGCGCCGCGCGGCCGACAACGTGGTCGACAACGCGATCGCGCACAACGACCCCGGGGGCTGGATCAGTGTCGCGGTACGGGCCGAAGGAGACGACGCGGGCGCGGTGTCCCTCGTCGTCGAGTCCAGCGGGCCGGTCCTCGACCAGCAGCCGGTGGCGGAGCTCACGCAGCCTTTCCGCCGCCTTGGCGCCGACCGGACCGGCACCGGCCGGGGCAGCGGCCTCGGCCTCTCCATCGTCGCGGCCATCACCCAGGCCCACCACGGCACCCTGGACCTGCGGGCCCGCCCCGACGGCGGCTTGCGCGTCACCATCACCCTCCCCCGTACGGACGGCAGGGGGATGGCGGAGTCCCCCGACACAGAGATGGGCGCGGCGCGTTGAGAGTCCTGGTGGTGGAGGACGCCCGCCCCCTCGCCGAAGTCATCGCCGAGGGACTGCGCGACCAGGGCATGGCCGTGGACGTGGCCCACGACGGGCTCGGCGCCGCGGCCAAGCTGGACGTCAATAGGTACGACGTCGTCGTGCTCGACCGCGACCTGCCAGGCATCCACGGCGACACCCTCTGCCAAATGATCACCGAGCGGGACGGCCGCGTGATGGTCCTGATGCTGACCGCCGCCGACTCACCCGGCGACCGCGTGAGCGGCCTGATCCTGGGCGCCGACGACTACCTCGCCAAGCCCTTCCACTTTCCCGAACTCGTCCTTCGCATCCGTGCCCTGGCCCGCCGCCGACCCGCCGCCCGGTCCCGCACCCTGCGCGCGGCGGGCATCGAACTCGACCCGATGCGCCGCACCGCCGGCCGCGACGGCCACCAACTCGACCTGTCGGTCAAGGAGTTCGCGGTACTGGAAGCACTCCTGAACGCGAGCCCCGCCTTCCTCAGCACGGAGGACCTCCTCGAACAGGTCTGGGACGAACACGCCGACCCGTTCACCAACACCGTCACGGTGACCATCAGCCGCCTGCGCCGCAAACTCGGCAACCCCCCGGTCATCTCCACCACACCCGGCGTGGGGTATCGGATCATCGAACCAGCCGTCCCACCCGACTGAGCAATCGACGGGGCCGATGGCCACCCAGCACGGCTTTGACGAGGCACTTTTGTAGCCTCCGGTCGAGGCGCGCACAACGGTCCCAGCCTCGACACCTCCCGGTGACCTCACCTGGCACACCCGAGTCCTGCGTCGATACGGATCCGCAGGGAGCGCAACGCCTGCCTGAGCTCTGCCGGTTCGATGTCTGTGATGTCGGCGTCGAAAGTCAGGAGCAGTCCTGCCAGACCTGCCCATGACCACGCACCGAGCGTGAGTCGGCAGCTGGAGTCGGTTTCGTGCTCGACCATCGACCCGCCGGGGGCGAAACGGGCGACGATGGGTGCAGGCAACGCGACGAGAGCCGACCCGCAACATGGCCATTCCGCCAGAGTGTCGCCGCGGTCGTGCGTGCTCATGACGAATGCGACCGGATCGCCGTACGGGACGTCGCGGCGGTCGAAGGTTCTCCCCGTGGGCATGCGCGGTTCGAGGCGGTCGACGCGCATCGCGCGCCATCGGCCCGCGTCCGGTTCGAACGCGACCAGGTACCACCGTGCCGCCCACACGACGAGGCCGTGCGGTTCCAGCGTGAGCGTCGCCCGTTCGTCTTCGCCGGTGCAGTGCACACGAACGACGTGCTGTCGGTTGATCGCGCCGCCGATGACGCGGATGATCTCGGCATCAATGGGTGCTGCAGGGAATTCCCAGTAGTTGCGCGCCGCGGAGACGCTGAACGACTCGGTGCGGATACGGCTGCGGGCGGGCATCGCTTGCTGCAGCGTGGCGAGGGCGCGTGCCGAGTTCTCGCGGATACCGGAGAGGATCGTGGGGACGGTCTGGAGCGCCACGGCCGCGGCGACTGCTTGGTCCTCGTCGAAGACGACCGGCGGCAAGCGGGTGGCGCGGCCGAGCCGATAGCCTCCGCCCACCCCGCGCACGGCCTCGATCTCGTACCCGAGCTCTCTGAGTGTGTCGATGTCGCGTCGCACGGTCCGAAGGGAGACGCCGAGCCTTTCGGCGAGCTCCTCGGCGGTCAGGGTGGCGCCGATACCGAGGATCGACAACAGCCTGAGGGTCCGCGCGGAGGTCACAGCCATGATCCCCCCGGAAACCGGTCATTCGATGGCAACTATAGCTGTGACCCTGGCCGGCATGACCACTCCGCAAACATCCCGAGAGGGCACACGTGCCCCCGACGCTTCTCCCGCACCCCTGTCAGGCGCAGGTGCGAACGTGGCGCTCCTGGTCGTGCTGTTCGGCTCCTTCATGGACCTCGTCGACGCGACGATCGTCACCGTCGCGGCCCCGGCGATTGCCCGTGACATGGGAGCCGGGGACGCTCAGATCCAATGGACGATCGCTGCGTACACCCTCGCCCTGGGCGCGGGACTGATCACCGGCGGACGGCTCGGTGACCAGTTCGGCCGCAAGCGCCTGTTCATGACCGGGCTGGCCGGGTTCATGGTCACCTCCGCGCTCTGCGCGCTCGCCGTCACTCCTGGAACGCTCATCGGCATGCGCGCCGCACAAGGACTGACCGCGGGGATCATGGTCCCGCAGGTGTTCGGGGTGATCCGAGCATCGTTCGCGCCGGCAGAGCGTGCCAAGGCATTCGGCGCCTACGGGGCGGTCCAAGGGCTCGCCTCGGTGGCAGGCCCACTACTGGGCGGACTCCTCGTCGAGGCCGACCTGTTCGGTCTGGGGTGGCGCACCATCTTCTGGATCAACGTCCCCGTCTCGATCCTCGCCCTCGTCGTCGGGGGGAGGGTCTTGCCGGAGTCCCGTTCCGCCTCCACCGCGCGACTCGACCCCGTGGGTGCCCTATTGGCGGCCTCGGGCATCCTGCTCCTCCTGCTGCCGATCATCCAAGTCGAGACATGGGGATGGACCGCGGGCAGCTACGCCCTCCTGGCGGCCGGAATCGCCCTGCTCACGATCTTCCTCGTATACGAGCGCAGCCTCTCCATCCGCGGGGGCGAACCCGTCTTCGACCCGGCCCTGCTCAGGAATCGCGCCTTCATCATCGGCCTGAGCGCATCCGTGCTCTTCTTCGGCGGTATCGGATCGTTCTTCCTCACCCTGTCGGTCTACCTTCAGCTCGGCACCGGCCGGACCGCGTGGGAGACCGGCTTGGTGATCCTGCCCTACGCCCTTGGCTCGATCATCACTTCGGGACTCGGCGTCGCTCTCGCCGCCAAGGCGGGCCGAGTCCTGCTCATCACCGGCTCACTCACCATCGCGGCATCTCAGCTCGTGCTCTTGACCGTCATCGGGGGCGGCAGCGACCCCGGATACTGGCTCCTCGCGCTCGGCCTGTTCATCGGCGGCCTCGGACTCGGTCTCGCCGCACCCATCCTCGTCAACGTCGTGCTCGCCGGTATCCCCGGACGCCATGCGGGCGCGGCGGGCGGCGTCCTTTCCACCGTCAACCAGATCGGCGGATCCATCGGCATCGCCGTTCTCGGAACGATCTTCTTCGCCGCCGTCACCGGACCGACGACTGATGCACCAGGACCGGCCGACTACGGTCACGCGTTCAGCATCGTCCTCGTCGCCACCGCGGTGCTCTACCTCGTGACCGGCCTCGTGATGCTCGCGCTCCCGAAGGCCGCGGCCCAGCATGCCGACCAGTGAACCCGTGCGGGAGGGAAGCACACCGCTTGACCGGTGAGCTCGGTCTGCAAGCCGGTCAACTCCAGCTCGTGAGCACCGACCTCGACGAAGGGGTTATGTGGCAGTGGAACGAAGGGCAGTCAACCCGGTGACGTGGCGGCGGAGAGGGGATTCATCCACGGTGAGCTCGTCTCCGGGCACACCCGTGCCCTGTACTGCTCCGGGCAGACCGCGATGAGCGGCGACGGCAAGCCTCAGTATGACGGTGACATGTCCGCACAGTTGGCGCTGAGCCGTGACTATCTGGAGGCCGTGCTCGGCGAGGCCGGCATGGCGTTCGTGCACCTCGTCCGGTTCAACGTCTACACGACGCCGATCTGCTGTTCCCGCAGTACGGCGTGTTGACATCGCGGTTGCGCGCCGCCGGGGTGGCACCGGCCACCACGATGCTCGGGGTGACACAGCCGGCGATCCCCGGCCAGAGGGTCGAGATCGAGGGTTCCGCCGTCGCGTGATGCGACCTCGCCGTCTCTGCCGCTCGTGCCGGTCGAACCGGCACGAGCGGCTGTCGTCGGCGGTGCTCGGGCGGACCCGGCCGAAACGGTTGGCGGACGGGGGGCCACTGACGGGACCGAATCCGACCGACCGCACCAAGCCGGGATCGAAGATCCACCTGATCACCCACCGGAACGGACGGCCCCTGTCGCTGGGCATGTCCGGTGCCAACAGGCACGGCAGCCTCGGCCTGGCACCGCTCGGGCGCGGGATCCCGCCCATCCGCTCCCGACGCGGACCGCGCCGTTGAGGGCGAGAGCGGCTACAGCCGCCGGGACGGGGCCGCCGGGCTGGCGGCGCGGCTCTACATCGACGACTGGGAAGGCTGGGAGCCGAACTCTGCATCCATCATCCGCACCGGCACCACGGTATCGACCTCGCGCAATGGCGCGGGACACGTCCCGGCCTTGATGCGCCCTGTCCACGAGCCCGCCGCAGTGAGCCTCGGCGATTCGGCCAATCGCCCTATCCCACCGCCCCGTTACGGCAGAAGGGTCCGTGCACTCACCACACGCCGACGCGCGCTCCATCTCGGGAATCCGGGGCGACCGAAATACACCAGTTCGATATCCCGGCGCAGTCGTTGAGCATCACGACCACGCCGGACAACTGTCAGGGGGACCGCGTTGACAACGGCTGCCAGGAACGCGCAACAGCCCACCGAGCCTCCTCACCCGCCGCCCGCGGAGATCACGTACCGCGGGCAGTACTCGGTCAATCCGCTCGCCGAGGTCTCCTTCCGGCGGATGTGCGCGCAGATCCCGGCCGTCCTGGGCCGGATCGCGCGGCTGTCGTGGCGGACAGACCGGCGGGCCGTGCAGCTCCTGCTCGGCTGCCAGGTGGTCACGGGCGTCTCTGCCGCCGTACTGCTGGCCGCCACGGCCCGCGCCATGGCACCGGTCCTCGGGGACGGCACCGCCGGCGAGCGGCTGCGCGGCGCCCTTCCGGCGCTGCTGGTGGTGGCGCTCGCCGCCGCGCTGGCACGCGCGGCGGGGGCGGTCGCAGCGTACGCCGAGCGGCGGATCACTCCGCGGCTGACCACGGAGACGGACACCGCGCTGGTCGAGGCGGTGTGCCGGGTGGAGGCCTCGGCCTACGCGGAGGACGGCTTCTCGGACCGGCACGAGGCGGCCGAGATGGGTGTGATCCGTACGCACGTCATGGTCACCGACGCCCAGCGGTTCCTGTCCGCGCTGATCCGCATGGTCACCGCCGGCGGCGTGCTGTCGGTGCTGAACCCGTGGATGCTGCCACAGCTCCTGCTCGCGGTGCTGCCGGCCGGCGTCGGCGCCATCCTGACCGCACGGGTCGACTACGAGATCCACTACGCCAACATCGCCGACCGCAACGTACGCGGCATGATGCGCTGGTGGGCGACCGAGTCGAAGTACGGCGACGAGGTCCGCGCCAACTCGATGACCGACTACCTCATCTACTGGTACCGGGCCCTGTCCGACCGGTGCGACCGGCGCACCCTGGCCGCCGCGCCACGGACCCTGCGGATCGCCCTGCTCTCCGCGCTGGCCGGCGGTGTCTTCCTCGTCGCGACCTGGGGTGCGCTGGCGTGGCTGGCGGTCTCGGGCCGGGTCGAGCTCGCGGTCGTCGGCGCCAACGGATCAGGGAAGTCCACCCTCACCCGGCTGCTGACCGGGATCTACCTGCCCGACAAGGGCAGGGTCACGTGGAACGGCACCGACCTCGCCGAGGTGGACCCCGCCACGGTGTGGGCGAACACCGGACTGGTGCCGCAGATCTTCGCCCAGTGGCCGCTGCGGGTCCGCGAGAACGTCACCCTCGGCCAGCCCCGTACCCACGACGACGCCCCCGTGTGGGAGGCCGTCGACGCGGTCGGCCTGCGCGAGGCCGTCGAGGACCTCCCCGCGGGCCTGGACACCCTTCTGGCCCGTGACGTCTTCGGAGGCTCGGAGCTCTCCGGCGGCCAGTGGCAGCGCATCGCCTGTTCGAGGGCTCTGTACAGGCGGCCGGGGTTGCTGATCCTGGACGAGCCCACCTCTCAGATGGACCCGCGCGGTGAACACCAGATCTTCGAGCAGATCAAGGCCATCGCCGCCGACCGCATCACGATCGTGGTCACGCACCGCCTGGAGAACACCAGGATCGCCGACCACATCATCGTGATGGAGCACGGCCGGATCACCGAACAGGGCCGGTACGACGACCTTGTCCACGGCGGCGGGACCTTCGCCGAACTCCTGGAACTGTCGCAGGACCGCTGAACCGCCTCGCCCCCTCGTCCCGGCCCGCCCCGGCGGGACGGGCCCCGTCAAGGAGGACTCCGTGCCACCATCCCTCGCCTTCCGCTCCTCGTACGCATCGCATCCGAGCCCGAGGTGCACGGCGTGAGGCAGACCGAACCCCTGCCCACCGCTGTACGACGCTGGGCGGAGCAGCGAATCGGGCCGGTCGTGGCCGTGTGCGACGCCTCTCACGACTGGCACCGTTCCCGGGTGTGGGAGCTGACCGGGGAGGGCGGGGCCTGCTGGTATGTGAAGGTCTCGCCGTCGGTGAAGTTCTTCACCCGTGAGACCAGGGCCTACCGAGGCGTCGTTCCCGCGCTCGGGTACGGCCGGGCTCCCCGACTTCTCGACAGTTGCGCGGACGACTTGGCCCTGCTGCTCACAGTGGCACCTGGTGCTCCGGTGCCGGGGCTGGGTCTGACCTCCGCCCAGTGGCGGGCCGTGCACGCGCAGGCCGGCATGCTGTGCGCCCGGCTCCACGAAGTCGGTGCACTTGACCCTCGCGACCGGGCGGAGGCCGAGGCGTCGTTGGCGGCTGCGGCCGACGGCGCGGAGAAGTACCTGGGCCGCGCCGGGGACCGGCTCACTGAGGGCGAGCAGCAGCTGGTCCGCGACTACGCGGCCCGGCTCCGCCGCGTCGGGCCGGTGCCGCTCGGCTACATCCACGGTGACAACCAGCCGCGGAACTGGCTGTGGTCTGCGGCGGGGTTCGCGCTCGTCGACTTCGAGCGAACCCGGCCGGCTGCTCGCGTACAGGACCTCGTCATCCTCGCCGTCACCGAGTGGCTCGACCACCCCGACCGCGAGCAGGCATTCCTCGAGTCGTATGGGCCGACACTCACCACGCCCGAGCGACAGGCGCTGCGCTGCCTGACCGCGCTGGACGCGGTCAACTGCCTGGCCTGGGGCCCGGACAACGGCCATCCGGAGGTCACCGCTCGAGGCCGGCGGACCTTGGACCGGCTCATGAAGGAGGACCGGCCGTGAGCGACGTCCACCGGAGCATCACGCACGTCATGGTCCTGCTCCAGCACCCAGCGGACGGTCGGGTTCTCACCGTCCGGCACCAGCCGCGTTCGTGGCACTCCCCCGGGCTGCTCACCGTCGTGGGCGGCCGGCTCGAAGCCGACGAGTTCTTCGACGAGGGCGCCGCACGCGAGCTCGCCGAGGAGACCGGCATCCTGATCGCCCCGGCCCGGCTGGAGTTCTGCCAGCTGGTCCACCTGCACGCCGCGGACGGGGAACGGGTGACCGGCGTGGTGTTCTTGGCCCGGGGGTGGGAGGGCGAGCCGTACAACCGGGAGCCGGGCACCCACAGCGAGCTGGTGTGGGCCGACCCCGCCGGCCCGCCCGAAGACTGCCACCCCTTTACCCATGAGGTGCTGCGCCACTTCGCCGCCGGAGTGCGGTACGCCAACGTCGTCGCCCCGGAACCGACCGGCGGAGGTGAGTCGCCGTGACGGTCGCCGCCCAGGCCGCGAAGGCCACCGCGTGGTCGAAGCCCGCCTTCCGGTACCTGCTCGGCAGCGACGCCGTGACCCTGTCCGGGTCGGCGGTGAGCACCGTCGCCCTGCCCGCACTGGCCGTGGTGGAACTGCACGCGTCCACCACCGAGGTCGCCGTGCTCGCGTTCTTCGGACAGCTTCCGAACGCGGTCGCGCTGTGGGCCGGGGCGCTGTCCGACCGGCATCCCAAGCGGCTCCAGATGATCGCCTCGGACCTGGCGGCAGCCGGTGCGCTGGTGACCATCCCGGCCGCCGCCCTCGCCGGGGCGCTCACCGTCGGGCAGCTGTGCGCGGTCGGCATCGTCCTCGGGGCGGCCAAGGTGATGCGCGACGCAGCGGCGATCAGCCTTCTGCCGGCTCTCGTCGACCCGGGTCAGCTCCGCGACGCGAACTCGAAGATCGGCGCGGTCTCCTCGGTGGCCGACAGCGCCGGCACCAACGCCGGGGCCGCCCTGGTCGGCGCCGTCGGCCCCGCCCCCTCCGTCCTTGCCGATGCCCTGTCCTTCGTCGTCTCCGCGGTGCTCGTCCGGCGCATGCGCGTTCCCGAGGCCGCCACCGTGCCCCGCGCTCGTACGAGGCTGGCCCGGGACATCGCCGACGGAGTGCGCTACGTCCCTCTGCAGAACCGTCCCGCAGCAGCGCGAGCCAGCCATCGACTCCTGGCGATTTTGGCCCCTGGACGCACTGCCTGGCCCGCTGTTCGTGCGAGCGCACAGTGCCTGACTGCGTGGAACCCGGATCTGCCGCTCGATCACCCGCCTGCCGACTTCCAGGCCTACCGAGTTCCCGGCCGCCCGTAGTGCGACATTCCACGCCCCACCGCGTTCGACAGGAAGGCACCGTACGAGCAGCCGACCGGGCACCCCGGCCCCATCCACACCCACCGCGTGACCTTGCTCGCCGTCCACGCCGCCGGGCTCCCTCATCTCTACCCGCACGCCGGCACCCGTGGCAGGCCTCACCGCCGACGCCCGACACCGGATCCTCGCCACCGAGTGGTTCACGCGCCTGGACACCAAACCCGTGCCCGACCCGCTGAGGCACCTGACGCCCTGATCCCCCTCGGACGGCCGGCAACGGCCGGAACTTCGCTGACCTCTCAAGGAGCGCCCATTGAAAGCACATCCGACGAACCTGCCGCTGTGGGACGTGATCGGCCGGCTCGCAGACCTGTTCACCAGCCTGGACTCGGAGCGCGGAATGACGCCGGAGCAGCAGTGGACGCTGCAGGTCCTCAAGCTCTCCGAGGAGGTCGGCGAGTCCGCCCAGGCCGTGGTCGGGGCCTGGGGCACCAACCCCAGAAAGGGACAGAGCCACACGTGGTGTGACGTTCAGGAAGAAGTGGCCGACACCGCGATCACCAGCCTAGTCACACTGCACCGCATGCTCGGTGACGAGGCACCCGCATTCCTGGCCGCCGTGCTCGCCCAGAAAGCCGCGAGGTTCCTTCCCCAGAGCAGCTGGGAGGAGGCATGAGCGGCATGAGGGGGTGAGGTGCGTGGTGTCGACAACCTCGGCTTCGGCGTGCAGCCACGTGCGGGCCGCCTCGGGCGTAGGGCTCGACGTGGGCGAGTGGGGAGGGGGGCACGGCAATCGTTGCCGTCGTATGGCACGGATGTGGGTCTCGACCGCCAAGGCCGGCTGTATCCCCTCACGGAAACGTCGCACCCCCTGCGCATGCCGCCCAGTCGGGACAACAAACCAAACCCCAGTGCTTCGGCTCAGCCGTTTGAGCCGCATCCCCCCATGATCGGTGCCAGCCGTACTACAGGTCGCATTCGATGCAGTCGATGTCGGTGAACTCCACCAGCAGATCCTGGGCTCGTCGGCCACGGTCCTTGCAGCCCGTTCCCTGTAGCTCCTCAGCTGCGATGATGCGCAGCTGTCGCTCGGTGGTGACCGGTTCTCGCCGCCTACGCCGGCCCCTGTCTCCCGCCGTTTCCATCAGCCGCGTGACCGGGCCGGCCACGCGGCTGGTTCAAGAAGGGCGTGCCGAGGGTGGGCAGGCCGGCCGAGGCGGCGCCTGGAGTTCGTCTGCTCCACCAGCGGCGACCAGCTGCACCCGGCGGCGCTGAAGGTCGACCGCGATGACCTTCACCGTGATCAGCCCGCCTTCATCGACAAGCTGATCCGGGGTCTCGGTCGATTCGTCAGCCAGCTCCGAGAGGTGGAGGAACCCCACGACGTCGCGAGCAAGCTGCACGAGCACACCAAATGGAAGGATCTTGATGATCGGCCCAGTGAGAAAGCAACCCACCTGATCCACGAACCGGATGAGTGGGTCCTCCTGCAGAGCCTTCAACGAGAGCGTGACCTGTCCGGAGCGCGTCTCTGTGATGATCACCTCAGCGGTGATCCGCTGGCCGGCTTCGACCGCCTCGGAGGGGTGGTCGATCCAGCCCCACGTCAGATCCGGCACCCGGATGAATCCGGTGCAGAAGCCGTTCGGCTCACCATCGAGGTGAACGAAGACCCCGAAGTCGTGGCCCCGGCGACCGTCCCGGTCACGACCTGCCCTCGTTCCACCGCGAGAAGGAAGGATCTCAGGGCCGGAATCTCGCACGCCCTGGCGGAGAGGTGGAGCTCGCCTTCGCGCCAATGGCCGATCTCTTCGGCGTCGATCTCCTGGCCGACCTCGAACAGCTCGGATGGATGGTCCACCCGGCGCATCGACACCTCATGCCCAGGGATCCGACCGATCTCGGCCTTCTCCCCTTCGGCATCCATGAGCTCCACCAGAACGTCCGCCCCGTCGAAACCGGTGACCTTCACCGTTCTCACGGCTCCCGGCCGGAGCTGATCGACCAAGGACCGCAGGCGTGGGTCAGCAACTGGCTCGGACACGCGGTCGAGCCTAGTCGAGGCCGGTCGGACTGCTCGACCAGGGTGCTCTTGCCGGACCGTTCGGCCCGGACAGACGGATGGCGGCGCCCTGCTTGATTCGGCACCGCCGCCGGGTCACGGCCGGCCAGACGGCGGGCAGCGACCGCGGCGACCGACAGCACGGCGGTGAGCAGCACCGCGTCGACGGCCGGGGTGAGCGCGTCGCCGAACACCGTGCCGCTCAGGCGCAGGAGCGCCGTGGGGGGGAGCATGAGCACCGCGGTCACGACGCCCTCGACGACATCGCCGTCGGGGGCCGTTCGACGCGCCCGCCGGTGAACGCCTCGGTGTCGGGGACTAGGTACCAGGTGGCGACGACGGAGCAGCCCGCCGCGACGGCGACGGTCACCAGCAGCAGGACGGCGACCGGCCACTGCGCGCCGCGGCACCCCGCACAGCGCGGCCGCCCCGAGGAAGAACGGCGCGGTCGACGCGAGCACGGTGAGAGCCGAGGCCACCGCCTTGGCCGCCGGCCAGGCGCCGGTCGGGCCGGGGGACCGGCGCAGCGCGTCGCGGCAACCGCGGTCCGCCTCGATGCCGGCCACCTGCATCGCCTCGCCGGTGGTGACGAGGGCGACCGCGGTGAACAGCCCGGCCAGCACGGTGCTGCTCAATTGCCGGAGTGAAGCGTCCAGTTGGACGGCGGCCCCTGCGCACGCGGCACCCGCGAGCATGCTGAGCCGCTGCAGCCGGGCCGTGCCACCGGCGACGGTGGGATCGACGCGCCGTCGCCGCAGCCAGGTCAGGTGCAGAACGACGGCCAGGGCGTGACGGCGGGCGGAACGGCCGGACCCCCCTCGAAGGAGCGGACCGCCCTGTCGTGCGTACAGGTGACACGGGCGGGCCGGTGGGTGGCGCGGGAGTCGCGCCGCTCGGTCGCTCGTAGCCGCGCCCACGTCAGCAGCGCGGCGGCGACGACCACGGCCGCGTAGCCGAGGGCGGCCCACGGGAGGTATTCCGGTTCGTGCAGGTGCGTCCACAGCCGGGGCGACCGGTGGCGACGGCCTGGCCCAGACGTCGCGCGAGGTCCGCCTCCGTCGGGCTCGCCGCGCCGGCGAGCGCCTCCACGAAGGGCGCGGCGAGCATGCCGGCCAGCCGGCCGCCGCGGCGACGGCCGCGCGGGGCAGGTGCGCGACCCTGAGCACGCGGACCATGTAGGCGCTGACCGGCAGGCTCCGCAGGCTCGCCGCGCAGGCGACCGCACCGCACAGGTGCACCAGCGGCCGGCAGCGGACCCCGCCAGTCCGGTGAAGCGGCGAGCCACGGCACCACGACGGCGGCGACCGCGACGACGAGGGCGAGCGCGACACCGGCCGTGGGCAGGACGAAACGCGCGGCGACCAGATGCCCCCGGCCGACCGGCAGGGTGCCCACAACCACCTCGTCGGAGGGCCGCACCAGAGACCGGCCAGCCGACGGCTGGGCCGTCAGCAGTTGTTGGAGCACGCACAGCACGGCGGGCGCCCAGGTCCACGCCGCGAGCTCCGCGGCGGGGAGACCCCGGTGGCCGGTGCGAGCGCCCCGAGGGTACGGCCGAGCAGGAGCAGGGCGCCGAGTCCGGCGGCCGTGCCCGCGCCCACCACGAGGACGGCGAGGCGACGACGGGCGCGGCCCTGCTCGGCGGGGCCCGTCAGGAGGTTCAGGTGCCTGCGCGCGTCGGCCACGCACAGGGCGGTGACGACACGCGGTCGACGGGCGCTTCCGGCGGCGCGGGACCGTCGTCCGAACGGTCCCCGACGGCCCCGTACGGCCGCGGTTTCACGCGGCATGGGGCGACGGCCTTGCGGCGGACCGTGCCCGGCGGCCGGCGGCGAACCCCTGGGCGGGGCACAGTACGGTGGCCGGGACGACGAGCGCGAGGAAGACTCCCGCCAGCGCATGCAGTCCGGGCGCGGCCGGCAGTCTCAGCGCCAGGAACCCCAGCGGCGCCCACCACACCACCCCGCTCACGATGACGACCAGCCCACCCGTCCGGGCGATGGCGACGAGCAGACCGACGACGATCAGGGCGACGCCGCTGATCAGCCAGACGAGGCTGAGCAGTTGCAGGATGTCCATGACGTTATGGGGGTCGCCGGTGAGGTCGGGGGACGTCTCGACCGCCCGGCGGGAGGCGTCGCGTCCAGTACCACATCATCAAGTGCCGGCTTGGGTGTTGTTGATCGGTGTCCGCCCACGCTCAAGCCCTGCTGCGGCGGTGCGAGAACGGCCGGCAGTGGTGAGCACCGCACCACACGGTCCGGTTCGGCTCCACGGAGGTACCCGGACGATCAGAGCGACCCCCGCCTCCGGGGACGGGATCGCCGAGGACCACGCATGGTCAGTCCTTGTGCCCCGTGGACCGCCTTGCACTGCTGTTGAGCGCCGGCTGGACCAGACCGACAGCCAGTCCGATCAATGCCAGCGTCAGCGCCGCTTGCCACGGAGTACCGATGAAGCCGAACAAGACACCGAAAAGCGCGCCCAGGACAGCACCCACCACGATGCAGAGCAGGACGTATGACCACCTGATTCCCCGCTTGCTATTCATGATCACCCCTTTCGGGCGTACCTGTTCGTCGGAGAGCGGCGCCCCGGTACGCGGAAGCAGCCCTGACCGGACATCGTGATCACTCCGGCCACACTGTCACATGGGGACGAATATACGACTCAGAGCAGTCGCCACTCGGTCCATGTGTTGACCTGCGTGAACGTCTCGCTCTCGTGGAAAATTCCCAGCGACCGGCCCACCACGAAAGCAGCACCGTCCCAGTCAGCCAGGCCCTCGGAAAGATCCACGAATAGATCGTGCCAGAACACGTTCAATCCCGGCGAGCGTATTCGGTCGCCGTGCTAAGGGATGTCCGACGGATCACGGCCGGGGCCGCGACGCCTGGTGCGGCACTCCCCCGTAGCCCTTCGGGCACGGGAGGTGGCCCCCACGCCGCGTTGCCGGAGCGCCCTCGTGGCGGAGCTGTGAGGGCGCTCCGGCGCCTTTCGAGGCACCGGACCAGGCGCCGCGGCCTGTCCGGCCCTGATCCGCCGGACACCCGCCAACCACCAGAGGGCAGGCCGTCACTGACGCGGGACCTCGATGCCCGCCGCGCGCAGGTGCCCCTCGACCAGGGTGTTCAACCGGGCGATGGACGGCGCCTCGTCCTCCCGGTGGTGGTTGACCACTCCGTACCGGGAGACCGCGTCGGGCCGGTGCCGTTGCGCGGCCGGCATGGTCAGCAGCGCGCGGTCGGCCAGCAGGTTGGCGGCCACCGCGGAGGCCAGCTCCTCGATCCGCGGGTCGTCGGGATGCCAGGACCTCGCCTCCCAGCCGCACTTGGTCAGCTCGATGAACTCGGGGTCGCCGAGTCGGTGTTCGAGGTTGGCCAGGAAGAGGTCGAAGAGCTCGGGAGCCAGCGCCCGCGACAGCACCATGGCCTCCCGCTGGGTGGTGACGTAGTCGGGGTTGAAGTCGAGCTCGGCGAGTCGCTCCAGGACCGCGCAGGCCCGGTCGGGCAGCAGGGCGCGGTCGCCGTGGGCGAGCCGGTGCAGGGTGTCGCGGCGGGCGGTCAGCTCCTCGATCTGTTCGGTGAGCCGGCGGTGGACGTCGTCCAGAGCGGTGGCGAACCGCTCGGGGTCGGCGTCGAGCAGCTCGCCGATCTCCGCCAGCGGCACGCCCGCCCCGGCCAGGGCCCTGACCTGGACAAGCCGCAGCAGGTCGGCCGACCCGTAGCGCCGGTAGCCGGAATGGTCCCGTTCCGGTTCGGCGACCAGGCCGAGCCGGTGGTAGTGCCGAACCGTCTTGACGGTGATCCCGACGAAAGCCGCCGCCTGACCGATCGTGAGCCCCTCTGTCATGGGGCGAGAGTAACGCTCCTCCTCCGCCTTGACCTTGACCTTGGGTCAGGGTCCAACCTCGTCTCGCACCCGCTGACACGAGATGAGGAATCACCATGAGTGAGCAGAACGCCGCCGCCGCGCAGGACCGCTCCGAGCTGCGGCAGGCCATGCAGGAGGTCGTCGACGCCGGTTTCGCCGGGGTGCAGCTGCGCGTGAACGACGAGCTCGGCGAGTGGATCGGAAGCGCCGGCGTGAGCGAGCTGGGCATGACCGCGAAGCCGCCGACCGACGGGCACTTCCGGGTCGGCAGTGTCACCAAGACCTTCGTCGCGACCGTCGTCCTGCGGCTGGTGGCCGAGGGCAGGCTCGGCCTTGAGGACCTGGTGGCCGACCACCTGCCCGAGCTCGGGCTCGACCGGCGGATCACGGTACGGATGATGCTGCAGCACACCAGCGGGCTGTTCAACTTCACCGGCGAGTTCTCCGCCGACGGGACGGTCGAGCCCGGTGTGGTCGCCGGCTTCGGCAAGGAGTGGGCGGACCAGCAGTTCGTGACGTACCGGCCGGAGGAGTTGGTGCGGGGAGCGCTGGCGAAGCCGGCGCGGTTCGAGCCGGGGACGGCCTGGAGCTACTCCAACACCAACTACGTACTGGCCAGGCTGCTGATCGAGAAGGTCACCGGCCGCCCGCTGCCCGAGGAGACGCACCGGCTGATCCTGGGCCCGCTCGGGCTGACCGGCACCGTGCTGCCGGAGACCCGGGAGGAGATCCCCGAGCCGCACGCCCACGGCTACTTCGGCTACGACGACGCCGGCCAGTGGAAGGTGGTCGACACCACCCGCTTCAACCCTTCCTGGGCGTCCGCCGCCGGCGACATGATCTCGACCACCCGGGACCTCCACACGTTCTTCTCCGCACTGAACGGCGGCAGGCTCATCCCGTCCGAGCTGCTGGCCGAGATGCGCGTCCCGGATCCCACGATGGGTTACGGCCTCGGGGTGTTCGTGGAGGAACTGGAGGGCGGCGGCACGGTCCTCCACCACAACGGAGGGTTCTGGGGCTGGGGTGCGCTGATGTACAGCACGCCCGACGGCACCAAGACCCTGACCGGCTCGCTGACCTCCGGGGACGTCGAAATGGACCTGCCCACCATGGCCGGGACGTTCGAGAAGGTGAAGCAGACGCTGGTCAAGGCGGTGTTCGCGTAGCGGCCTCCCCCACCGGGCACCCCCTAAGGGCTGTCCGGTGGTGCACGAGCGAAGCCACAAGCGGTTGGCCCGCTGATCCTTGCGCTCGGGAATGGTGTGCTTGATGTGCCGACGCCGCAGGTGCCGGCGCTTCCGGCGGGACGAGTACGCCTTGTCGCCACCCGGGTGATCAGGGCCGTGCGCGGGTGACCACCGGCCGGACGCGGGATACGGATGCGTTCGAGGACAGGGACACTGGCCGGGTATGAGGACGAACCCGAGCGAACGCCTGCCGCCTTCACCGGCCGGATGGTTCTTGAACAGGCCGGCTCCGCCGTCCGGGGATACGTGCCGCGCCGGTGCGGGCGCCCGCAGCATGCTGATGGGCACGCCAGGAGGTCGGGTCCACACCGACCATGCTCCACTCGATCCGGCCTTCCGCGCCGGCGTCGGTCTGGACGCCCCGAAGGCTCCTCTCCCAGGTGCCGTCCGCCGATCATCTTCGGTGTCTGTCGTGCACCGTCTTCCACTCCCCGAAACCGCGTCCCGGATCGCGCTCCGCGAGAAGGTGGGCGACGTGCAAGGGACTGTCGTCGGCTGTTGATCGGGCGTCCACCGGCGCGACAAGCACCGGTCGACGCCGGACCAGGAACCGGCCGAGTGAATGCCGCCGGCAACCGGCCATCTCTGCGTGTCCTCGCCGTCTGATCGGTCATCAAGAGATGTGGTGGAGCACGCTCCGTCGGCAGGCCCGGATTCCTTCGCGAGAGCGGCGGCGAAGCGACACTGCACGGCAACGATCGGGATGCGCTGGAGATCCGCAGCGGGGAGCGGAGTTGCCCGCGGGCGAGGACATGACGGTCGTCCACGCCCTCGGCGGGGACCCGACTGCCACCGCCGGAACGAACCTGCGGAACGGCAGCGCCTCGTGCCCGGGCTCCGGGCGCGCCCTCAGTGCGACAAGGGCGGCAATTCTGGCCATGGCGGCCTTCCACGTTCCGGAGGCTGGAGCGTGGCCGGCCCCGCCGCCTCGCTCGTAGGCGCAGGGGCGTCGGCAGACTCCGGGGCGTCATAGGGCATATGCGTCGGTTAGTCATACTGGATCAAGCCATCGTGCGTGCCGGATGATCTCGGTTGAGGTTCAGGAACGGGTGTGCGAGACAAGCCGATTCGGCGCAACTTCGCCGCCCGCAACAGATGGAGACTCCCACCCGTGATAGTCCCGCCGCTCTTCTCCCCCATACCACCGGCGATCCACCCGCAGTACGCGGAGCTCGACGCGCGGACGGCGGTATGGGCCCAGGCCCATCGGATCGGCTCCGACGAGTTGCGTCGACGACTGGTCCAGCACGAGATCGGCACCTTCGCTGCCCGCGTCATGCCGCAGGGCCGCGAGGAAGTGGTGCAGCTGATGGCCGACTTCGTGCTATGGCTGTTCGGCGTGGACGACGGCTGCTGCGAGGAAGGCGAGCTGGGCCAGAAGCCGGGGGAACTCGCTGGAGCGCTGCACCGTTTGCTGCGCGTCGCACAGAACCCGGAGACGCCCCTGCTGCCGGACGACCCGCTGGCCGACGGGCTGCGCGACCTGCGCGCCCGGGCCGACAAGTACGGCACGGCCAGCCAGGTCGCGCGGTGGGTCGGTCATCTGCGTGAGTACTTCTTCTCGGTGGTGTGGGAGGCATCTCACCGTAGTGCCGGCACGGTGCCCAGCCTCACGGACTACTCCCTGATGCGGCTGTACGACGGGGCGACGACGGTGGTCTTCCCCCTGCTGGAGATGGCCCATGGGTACGAGCTCCAGCCCCACGAGCGTGACCATCGAGCCGTGCGCGCGGCCGAGGAGATGGCGTCCTTCGTCATCACGTGGGACAACGACATCCTCAGCGACCACAAGGAGCGGGCCGGCCACGGCTACCACCTGAACGTTCTCAGGGTCCTGGAAGCAGGCGGTCTCACTTCCCAGGAGGCGATGGCCACGGCCATCGCCCAGCGGGACCGCGTACTGGTGGCCTTCGTCCGCCTGGCCGACCATCTCTCGGCCGTGGGCAGCCCGCAGATGCGGCAGTACATGGCGGGCCTGCGCCACTTCATCCGCGGCTCGCAGGACTGGGGCGTCAGCTCCGTCCGCTACACCACGCCCGCGGACCCGGCCGGGCTCCCCACCGACTTCACGGACACGCCCACCGACGACAGCGCCGAGCCGCTGGGGATCGACGTGGTCTCGTGGTGGTGGGAGGTGGTGCCGGCCGGGCCGACTCCCCTGGGGACCCCGGCGGGGCCCCGGCTCCGGCGGGAGCGGCTGGTCGGCGCCCGCTGACACACGAGGGCCCGGCGGCCCCACATCGCTGTTCTGGTCGGGGCACGCCGGGGCCGGGGCGGGCCGAGGAGGCTACCGGCGGGGTACGACGGTCATCGGGATGCGATCGGCGTGGGCGACCGCCGAGGCGACCTCTCGCGGGGTGTGCCCGGGCGCTGGGACGAGCTTCCACTGGCGGAGGACAGTGGCTATGGCCATGGTCGCCTCGGTCCAGACGAACAGGTCGCCGATGCACCGGCGGTTGCCCGCCCCGAAGGGAATGTAGGCTCGTCGGCCCGGTCCTTGAGCCTGCCGTTCGGGCAGCCACCGATCCGGGTCGAACGCGTCGGCGTTCTCGTAAAGACGGGCGTCCCTGTGCAGGGCGTAGAGGCTGAAGGCGACCTCGGTGCCGGTCGGCATCTCGACCCCGCCCAGGGTCACGGGCACCGTGGTCCGCCTCATCAGGAGCGTGACGCCGTGCAGCCGGATGACCTCGTCGATCACCCTGCGTATGCCCTTCAGCTCGGGAACGTGCTGAGCGGTGACCGGTCCGTCGCCGACGACCCGGCGGATCTCGTCGATCAGCCCTTCTTCCACATCCGGACGGGCCGCCAGCTCGTGGAAGGTCCAGGCGAGGGTCGCGGCCGTGGTCTCCGCGCCGGCGAACAGGATCGTGGAGAGCTCGTCACGGACATTCGCGTCCGAGAGCCGGGTGCCGCTCTCGGGATCCTGCGCGGCCAGGAGCAGGGAGAGCAGGTCGTCATGGTCCGTGGGGCCGGCAGCGCGTGAAGTGGCGATCACCTCGTCGATGACGGCGCGGAGGTTGGCGGCGGCCTTGTCGAAGCGGCGGTTGGCGGGGATCGGTAGCCGGTCCAGCGCTTTCGGGGACGCCGCGCGTACGAGCAGGTTCGTCAGCAGTACCGGCAGGTTCTTGCGGACGGCGTCGACGGCGGGCAGACCGATGTCGGTGGAGAACAGGGTGCGCGCCAGGGTTTCGACCGCGTATCCGGCCATGGCCGGCTCGAGGTCGATGACGTCACCCGCACCCCATGAGTTCGCGAGCGCCTGAGCATTGCTGCTCATGATCTGGGAGTAGCCGGTGATGCGCTCCCGGGAGAACATCGGCTGGATCATCCGGCGGTGCTTCATGTGCAGCTCGCCGTCCGAGTTGGCAAGGCCGTTGCCGGCCAAGGGCCGCAGCCGGTCGAAGAAGCGGCCCTTCTCGAAGCTCCCGGCCTGCCGGACGGTGACCTCGTGGACGAGGTCAGGAGTGGTCACCACGTACATCGGCAGCGTGCCCAGGTCGACCCGTACCAGGTCCTCGCCGCGTTGATGCAGGGACGACAGGAACCCAAGGGGATCGCGCCACAGGGCGAGGGCATGGCCCAGGAGCGGTATGGCTCCCGGCGCGCGCGGGACGGATGTGATCGACCGCAGCTCGGCGACTGACGACATGGAAGTCCTCTCTGACGTGCACACCTGGCAGGGTTTCGGCCACTGTCCAGTGAACGGGTGGGCGGTCTCGCGTAGAAAGAGACGTCGGGCAAGATCAGCGTTACCCAAGTGTGGTCCCGCGTCACCGCAGTCGAGACGGGGGGTGCTCGCCTGGCAGGTACACGGCGCCGCTAGGCTGCACGGTGCTGACCCATCGTCACTCTCGGTACGGGCTGTCTCCGTTTGAGCCCTGCCGTCGCCCGGAGGCCACGTGACCACGCCACCCCCCTGCCCCGACTGCACACACCGCGGCCCTGGCCCCCGCCGGCTGTCCCGCGCACGCCCAGGCCCCCCGTGGCCTGCGTCCGCTGTACGGCCCCGAAGCGGAGGCGCAGCCGTACGCCCTGTATGAGCGGCTTCGCGCCGAACACGGGGCTGTGGCGCCCGTCCTGCTGTACGGGGACGTGCCGGCCTGGCTGGTGCTGGGTCACCGGGAGAACCTGGAGGTGATGCGCTCCAGCCGGTTCTCCTCGGACTCCCGTCACTGGCGGGCCATCCGGGAGGGGTCTGTCGCCGCGGACTCACCTCTGCTGCCCATCACCGCATGGCAGCCACTGGTGGCGCTGACCGACGGGGCCGAGCACGCCCGCTTGCGCACGGCGGTCACCGAGAGCCTGGGACGAGTGAACCGCCATCGGCTGCGCCGGTACATCACCCGCTACACCACCCGTCTCATCGGCGAGTTCGCCATGTCCGGGCGAGCTGATCTCGTGGCCGACTTCGCGAGGAAGCTGCCGGCGCTGGTCGTCTGCCAGCAGCTCGGCATACCCGAGAACGACGCCCTCACCGTGGGCGCGGCCGTGACCGACATGATCAGTGGCGGCGAGACCGCGCTGGCCAGCAACCAGCTCGTGGTCAAGCTGCTGCACGACCTGGTGGAGCGCAAGAAGACCCACCCGGGCGACGACCTCGCCAGCCACCTGCTGGAGCACCCCGCCGGACTCACCGACGAGGAAGTCCGCGAGCACCTTCGCCTCGTGCTGGTTGCCGCACTTGAGCCCACCGCCAACCTGATAGCCAGCGCGCTGCGCATGGTCCTGACCGACGGGCGCTTCCGCGGGCACCTGTCGGGCGGCCAGATGACCTTGCCGGACGCGTTGGAGCAGGTCCTCTGGGATCACCCGCCGCTGGCCGTGGTGCCGACTCGCTGGGCGACCGGCGACACCCAGCTGGGCGGCACACGGATCATGGCCGGCGACATGGTGATGCTGGGTCTGGCGGCCGGCAACGTCGACCCGTCCATCCGGCCCGACCTGACGGTCCCGATGCAGGGAAACCGTTCACACCTGGCCTTCGGCGCGGGTGTACACGAGTGCCCGGGCCAGGACCTCGGCCGCGCGATCGCCGAAGCCGGAGTCGATCTGCTCCTGGAGCGCATCCCGGACCTTCACCTCGCCGTTGACGACGATCAGGTGCAGGTCGTGGGCACCTGGATGGCACGCCGTATAACGAGCCTGCCGGTGGCCTTCGCTCCGCAGCGCGAGGAGAGGCCGGCTGCCGTTCAGCAGCGCCCCGAGCCACCAGTTGGTCACGATGTCACCCCGGCCCCCGGAGAACGGGCGGGAAGCAGGTGGTTCCGTCGCCGTCGCCCGTGAAACGGCGGTGGGCTTCGCCTGCAGGTCCGGGGGCCGCGCAGCTCGTCCGGCCCCCCGGCGCACCCCTGGAGTGGAGACGCGGCAAGTCTTCGGACAGCAGGCTGAGGTCGGGCAACGGTCCAGGAGATCGCCCGGGGTGATGTCGGCCACCGCTCGGGCCGGCGACGACCCGGGACAGTGGGGGGGAACGGTGGCCCCGAGGGACGCGGCCGCACACCTCCACAGGGACCACGTGTCCGAGCGCTCGCAAGGGGTCGGTCTCAGCAACGGCGTTGTCCGTCGGCGGGTCCCCGTCCGGGGCCCGGGACGTGGCGGGGCAACCACTGGACGCTTCGAAGCGCTTGACAACGTGGAGATCCCGATGGTCACCCTTGCCGACGGGGCCCAGTATGCCGGAGTCTCCGCCAGCACGGTGAGCTACGTCCTCAGCGGCAAGAGGCCCATCTCCGAGGGCACCAAGCAACGGGTCGAGCGCAGCATCAGGGAACTCGGCTACCTTCCCAATGCCGGGGCGAGGGCGCTGGCGAGCAGCAGGTCCAACATCATCGCGCTGATGATGCCGCTGCGCACGGACATGTACGTGCCCGTGATGATGGAGATCGCCATCGCGGTCGCCACCAACGCCCGGGAGCACGGGTTCGACGTCCTGATGCTCACCGGCGAGGAGGGGCCTTCGGCCGTACGGCGGGTGATCGGGAGCGGGTTGGCCGACGCCGTCATCCTGATGGACGTGGAGCTGGACGACGGGCGGCTGCCGCTGCTGCGGGAGAGCGGACGGCCGGCGGTGCTCATCGGCCTGCCGTCCCGGACCACCGGGTTCACCTGTGTCGACCTCGACTTCGCCGGTGCCGGCGCCCTGTGCGTGGAGCATCTGGCCGGGCTGGGACACCGGGAGATCGCCGTGATCGGCGAGGCGCCGGCCGTGTACGAGCGGAAGACCGGGTTCGCGGAGCGGACCGTGGACGGGTTGCGCTCCCGTGCGCGGCAGCTCGGTCTTCGTGTGCTCCACCGCCCGTGCGAGGGGACCTACGCGGCGATGGCGAGCGCCCTCGGCCAGATCTTCACCGAGCGTCCCGGCATCACGGGGTTCGTCGTGCAGAACGAACAGGCGGTGGAACCGCTGCTCGGTCTGTTGCGCCAGGACAGGCGGGCCGTCCCCGAGGACGTCTCGGTGGTCGCCGTCTGCCCCGAGCAGGTGGCCCTCCAGGGCTCGGTGCGGCTGACCTCGGTCACCATCCCCGCGTGAGATGGCTCGGCAGGCCGTCGACCACCTGATCGCCAAGATCGAGGGCCGGGCCGACGACGAGGTCGTCCTGCTCGAGCCGGAACTCGTCACACGTGCGAGCAGCGGCCCGGCACCGGCCTGAAGGCTGTCGCCGTTCGTCCGCCGGACCAGGTAGCCGCGGGCCGCACCCTCGGCGAACAGAGCCGATTTCCGCGCGATGTACGGGTTGATCCAGACGCTGATCCTCAAGTCCCGCTCCTTGAGCCGGGCCGGCATCCCCCGGGGTCGGGGAAGGCTTGGGGGTGGGCCGCGCGATCACGTAGTACTCGAGAGTCTGGTCCTCGACGCTGGACTGGACCTGGCCGACGATTCCGAACCGACGTCGAAGGACACCTTGCCCGGGTGGTCGACTCGACTCCGTAGCCGCGCGTCTCCGCACTGTCAGGGCCGAGGGCTCGGATCCGCAGTCCTGCGCACGCCCTGGAGCGAACGGAAGCGCGGGCACGGCCCTGGGTTTGAACGTCGTGCTGGGCAGTGATCACTGGTTGCCGGGGCATGCAGCTGACGAAGTGTCAAAACGTTTACAACGGGGTCGGGGTTGCGTTCGGTTTTTGGCTCTGGGACTGTCACTTACGCAACTCAAGCCCCTCACAGCGGACTTGGGGCGCAACGCCCAGCGCCCTGACCCGGCGCCATGCCCGGACGACTCGTCCCTCTGCGCCCTCACTCCTGCCCGCGGTTTTCCACCGACGCAGGACACCTGCCGCTGCCGCCAGGACTATCCCGGAGACCAGCACCGAATGAAACGCACGAGCACCCTCGTCGTGACCGCAGCACTGCTCGCCCCGTCCGCCCCGCTCGGCCTGCTCACCGTGGGAGCGGGCACCGCCCATGCTTCGGGCCGCACGTACTTCGTCAGCCCGAGCGGCAGCGACGGCAACCCGGGAACCTCGGCCGCGGCCCCCTTCCGCACCATCCAGAAGGCGGCGGACAGCGCCGGCCCGGGCGACACCGTCTCGATCATGAACGGCACGTACTCCGAGCAGGCAAAGGGTTCGAACGTGCTGACCGTCAGGCGCTCCGGCCGCCCCGGCGCGCCCATCACCTTCATGGCTCATCCGGGCCATCGCCCGGTGATCCACCCGGTGAACGCATGGAACGGCATCAGCATCCACGGCGCGTCCCACATCGCCGTCAAGAATCTCGAAGTCAAGGGCAACAGCGACGCTCTGACCCTGGCCGGGGCGGAGCGCCATGCGAAGAAGAACGACCCCACCTACAACACCAACTGCATCTGGGCGGAGCCGAACAAGGCGACGGGTGCCAAACCGCACCACATCGACATCGTCGGCAACACCGTCCACCACTGCCCCGGGCTCGGCATAGGCTCGCGCGGCGCGGACCACATGACGATCGACCGCAACCACGTCTACGCGACCTCGTGGTACACCGTCTACGCCACGAGCGGCATCTCGATCCTGGCGGCGCACGACGTCGGCCGCGGCGACCCTCGTACGTACAAGATCCGCGTCACCAACAACACGGTCCACGACAACGAGACCAAGGTGAAGTGGGAGCGCTGCCAGTGCTACTCGGACGGTAACGGCATCATCATCGACACCCTCAAGGACAAGTCGAAGGCCGGAGAAAGCGGCCCCGACTACCAGGGCAGGGTCCTGGTCGCCAACAACCTCTCCTACGACAACGGCGGCTCAGGCATCCACTCCTTCAAGAGCCAGCATGTCGACATCGTCCACAACACGGCGTACAAGAACGGTCGCAGCACCCGCATGGAGAGCTACGCCAACATCTTCGCGCATGACAGCACGGACGTACGGCTGCTCAACAACATCGCCTACGGCCGGCCCGGCCAGGCGACGAACAGCAAGTCCCGCAACGTCGACGTCACCTACGACTACAACATCTACTTCGGCGGCAAGGCCCCCGAGGTCAAGGGCCCCCACGACATCGTCGCCGACCCGAAGCTCACCGACCCGGGTACCGGGGCCGGGGCCGATTTCCGGCTGAGCAAGGGCTCTCCCGCGATCGGCTCGGGGACCCCGTTCGCCGCCGTGACGACCGACCTCACCGGTGCACGCCGGTCCGGCGGCGTCGCGTCCGACCGCGGCGCCTACGGCTTCACGACCGGAGGCAACGACGCCACGCAAGGGGCGTCCGGGGCTCCTACCGACGAGTCCGCCTCACCCGGCCCACTGAGCACCACCCCGGCAGAGCCTTCCGGCGGATCCGGCGCCGGCGCGTCGCCCGCCGCGGAAGGCCCCGCCGGCACCGGCGACGACTCCGGGCCCTCGACGCAGAACGGCGGAAGCGGGCCGCTCGCGGAGACCGGCGGTTCCAACCCGGTACTCCCCCTCGGCATAGCGGCGGCCGTCCTCGGCCTCGGCGGCGGCCTCCTCTTCGTCGCCCGCCGCAAGCGCGCCCGGCACTAGACACCTCGGACCGCCACGACGTGGTGCCGGCCCCACCTCCCCCGTGCTCAGAGGGGCCGGCCCCACCGCACACGGCGGTCCCCGAACCAGGGGAACGACCGCACCGACAGACTTGACGCCATGGCTGACGAGCACCAGAGCAGAACGGAGTCACCCACCGGTGACCCGGCACCCGACCCGCCGCGCGTCGCCTGGCGGAAACAGACGAGACTGCGCGTGCTGAACGCGGCTCGTGACCTGACCTGCGAAGCCGGCTGGGACCAGGTCAGCCTCTCAGCCGTCGCGGCCCGAGCCGAAGTGTCACGGCCCTCGGTCTACAAGGAGTTCGGCAGCCGGGCCGGCCTGGGCCGCGCCCTGGTGGTCCGCGAGACGCAGCAGTTCCTCGCCGGCGTCGCCGACACCCTCTACCCCGGCCTCCCGGACACCGACGCCTGCCTCGAGGCCGCCATCCTGTACGTGCTGAGGGAGGCCGATGACCAGCCGCTGATCCGGGCCGTGGTCACAGCCGCCCGTGAGGGCTCCGACAGCCTGCTCCCCTACCTCACTGCCCGGACGGACCCGATATTCGATGCGGGCCAGAACCTGGTGCGGAACTGGCTGGCCACGCGGTACCCGGATCAGGACATGGAGGCTGTCGAGGTGGCAGCGGACGTCATCGTCCGCATGACCATCAGCCATCTCGTCCTGCCCGGCGGCGAGCCACGACGCACCGCCCGCCGACTGGCCACAGCGGCACGGAAACTGCTGCGCTGAATCGAGGGAAGCGCCGGCTGCGTGCAGCGCTCCGGCGCGGGCGGCAGGCGTCCGGCCGGGAAGCGTGCCAGGCGACGGCGGAGGGCTGCGGGAAGCGGGTGATGCGCCGGGCCGGGACGACGGCCTCGCCCGTCCGGCGGGGATGCGGTGCTTCCGCCGGCCGGTCCCGCTCACGGGCGAGCCCGCGGGTCCCGCGTCCAGTGTCCGCCCGGCCCGGGGCGGCGGCAACGCGGGGTCGTGCCGTCAGCCGGCCGGTGATCCCCGTCGGCTCGCCACCGCAGTGCGCCGGCCGCCGGGCCACCGCGCTTCTCACCTCGTGCCGCATGCCGGGGCCGATGATGGTTACCCGCTCCGCGAAGGCGCCCTTCCACCGCCGCCCTTGGTGCTGCGCCTTGCACCTGGCGGAGCTTCGGTTCCCGCCGGTGGCGTGTGGCCGGTGGCGGTACGCGACGTTTCCGATGCACTCACGTCACGAAGGGTGAACGGTCATGGGTGCGGTGGTCGAAGCGGGGGCCATCTCCTTGCTCTGCTCGGGGGAGTTCGACCTCGATCAGTACATGGGGCTGATACTGATCGTGGCGGGCACACTGGTCGGCGCCTGGCTGGGGCTGCGCTGGCCGCATCGCTCGACCGTGCTGCTCGGGGCCGCGTCGGGTGTGCTGCTGGCAGTGGCCGGTGCCGACATCGTGCCGCACGCGATGCACGAGGCCGCACACGCGGGGCTCTCCGGCTGGGTTGTGCCGGCCGCCGTGGTGGTCGCCTTCACCCTCGCCTCGGTGGGGCGCCTGCGGGCCCGGCGGGGTGAGCCGGGGCGCATCGCGTGCGCGGGGGTGGCGGTCGGTCTCGTACTGCACCGTTTCGTGGAGGGTGTGACCGTGGTCCTGCTGCCCTCGGTCGCGGTGGTGGCCGCTCTGTTCGTGCACTCCGTCAGCGAGGGGCTCGCGCTGACCGCCGTCCTCGACGCGCGGGGGAGGCGGCGCGTCGCCCCGTGGCTGGTCGCCCTCTGCCTGAGCCCGCTCGTGGGCGGCTGGATCACCCATGCGGCGCCCGTGCCGGAATGGGTGCACGTGCTGCTGCTCGCCCTGGTCGCGGGCGTGCTGCTGCGAGGTGCGCTGACAGCCCTGGAGGTGGCGCGGCGCCGACGGCTCGACGGCACGTCCCCGGGGCCGCCCGTGCTGCTCGCGCTCGGGTCGGCGGTGGCCGTCACCACGGTCGCCTCGCTGGTCCTGCGCTGACTGCGGTTCTTCGGACCCTTCCGTCGAGTTGCCCGCCCATGACCCGGTGCAATGCTGGAAGTAGGGGTGCCCCTCCCCCAGCATGGTGCGCGGCAGACCGCTCTTCCGCCGCCGCACCTTCCCCCTCCCCTCCTGCGAAGAAGGCAGAGCCATGGCCGCAGCGGTTCGCATGCGTCGCGACACGACGAGAATGACGGAGATCTGGGACGATCAGCTCCTCTGGTACGCCCGGGCGGTACGGGTGATGCAGGGCAAGCCGGAGACCGATCCGACCAGCTGGCTCTTCCAGGCCAACATCCACGGTACGAGTGACGGCAGGGAGGATCCGGAGTGGAACAACTGCCCGCACGGGGGCTGGTTCTTCCTGCCCTGGCACCGCGCCTACATCCTCTGCTTCGAGGAGATCGTCCGCCGCGTCGTCGAGGAAGAGCTGGGCGGGCCCGACGACTGGGCACTGCCGTACTGGAACTACACCCGCGTGACGAACGGCGACCCGAACAGTCCGGAGTCCCAGGCGTGCCGGCGGCTGCCGAGCCCGTTCCTCAGCCCCGACTGGCCGGACGGAACCGGGGACAACCCGCTGTTCCTGGCACCGGGGCCCCAGGGCCGCGACCCGGATGCCGCCGAGGGATCGTCCATCGAATGGCCCGAGGTCAACCCGCACCAGGCCATGCAGGCACCCGACTTCACCGGCGCGATGCAGTTCGGCAGCGCGGACACCGACAGCCAGGCGGTCCACTTCAACCCGGGTGGGTCCGGCCTGCTGGAGATGCAGCCCCACAACCTCATCCACGGCTTCGTGGGAGGCGTGATGTCCCAGTTCTTCTCGCCCCAGGACCCCGTCTTCTGGCTGCACCATTCCAACATCGACCGGCTCTGGGCCGCGTGGCTCACGAATTCCGCCCACCGCAACCCGACCGACGCGGACTGGCTCGGTTTCACCCACCACTTCAGGAACGCCCAGGGTGCCCGGGTGGGTTTCACGACCCAGGATCTACTTTCCGAGCAGCAGCTCGGGTACAGCTACGAGTCGCTGACCGACGGCGTCGGCCTGAAGCCGCCCGAGCGGCTGGTCGCCATGCTGCCGGTCGGCGCCAACCCTCCGTCGGAGCAGGTGGTTGCCGCCACGGGCACGACCGAC
Organism: Streptomyces noursei; assembly: GCF_001646665.1. Classification (GTDB taxonomy): domain Bacteria; phylum Actinomycetota; class Actinomycetes; order Streptomycetales; family Streptomycetaceae; genus Streptomyces; species Streptomyces lavendulocolor. The sequence goes on from NZ_LWBU01000270.1 coordinate 50,537, forward strand.
CTGGGGGCTGAGGCCCTCACCGTCCCCCTGACCCCTGAGCCCGGCGCCCGCCCGTCGGCCCTCCCTGAGGCCGCCTCGCCAGAAACGCCCTCCCGCGCGATCCTCACCATCGACGGCGTACGCGCCGATGCGCCGCCCGGAACCAACTACCGTGTCTTCGTCGGCGCCCGCCCGGACTCCGCGGAGGACCTCGACCCGGAAGGCCCGTATTTCATCGGCCACCTCCACTTCTTCGGCGCGGTCGGCGACAGCGCCCACCACCATCACCACGCCCACGCCGGTGCCGGGCTCACCTTCAGGTTCGACATCACCGACCACCTGACCGAGCTGCGCCGCCTGGGCACATGGGACGGCGAGGGCATTCCGCCCGTCGTGGTCACCCCGGCCCCGCTCGGCCCTCCTCCCGCCGCGCCCGGGACGGAGGCCCGGGAGGCTCTGGGGGCGCGGGAAAGAAGGGAGGCGCACCGGATGCCGACAGTTCCGCCCGACTCGCACCCCCGCATCGGCAGCATCTCCCTGATCACCACCTGACGGGGCGCCATGCGCTATGCGAACGCGCCGGACCCCATGGCCGCCTCGGCCTCCCCGCGGGTGGCCTTCTCCGATGAGCACACACGACCGGTGGACACCGGACGAGGTCGCTCAAGCCGGCCCCGGGCGCGCCCGGGGCCGGCTCCGGCGGGTCAGCTCCTGGCTCGGGCGGACGCCTCCCAGCTCTGCTTCTGCCAGAACAGCACGAGGAACAGTGCGAGGAGGAGGTCGTCGGGGAGCGACTCGCCCTCGCCGTCCAGGTGCAGGCGGATGGGGCGGCTCCCGCCCCGGTCGTAGAAGATCTCGAGCGGGCCGACGGCGCGCACCCGGTTGCCGAGGTGGTCGTACCGCAGCGCGTAGGGTCCGATGCGCCGCAGCGTCCCGCCGAACCTGCTGTGCTCGCAGCTCCACCGCCCGACGCTGAGCGGCAGAGCGGACCACCGGCGGTAGATGATCCCGACGCTGCCCACGGCGCTCAGGGTCGAGCTGAACCGCTGGTACTCGAGCGGCCACGGCCCCAGGGCTCGCGGTGTGGTGTCCAGCCACTCCCGCTTCCCGTAGGTGACGGGCACGCCCCCGATGTCGCGCAGCAGCCCTCTCCGATACGTCAGCTCGATGTCCATGCCCCCGGCTCACCTCCTCCCGCAGCACGCGCTGCCGAGGCGGGTGCGTGTGGGGAGTCACCTGCACCGTGTTGCTGGTCGACTAGCCCTGGTCGGCGTCCCCGAGGGGGCCGTCGCTAGTCGGCGCCCACGAGCCTCGCGGACGGCGTCAGGTTGAGCCGTGCCACGGCCTCGGGAACGTCCTGCGGCCAGATCCACAGCCGGTAGACGGGGTCGACCCGGAACCAGTCCTCCTGCCCGTGCAGCACCCGGGTGCGCATGTCCGCGCAGTACCGCTCCCGCCAGGAGTAGAGGTCCGCCGATGTCAGAGCCGGGTCCTCGGCGGCCTTCCTCGCCGTGACGCCGTGCAGCTTCTCCATCGCCCGGTACTCGTACGCCAGCAGTGCGGCCGGCTCCTCCCAGATGCCGCGCTGCTCCGTCATCGCCTTCTCGGCGGCGGCCAGCAGGATCGGCAGGTCGAGCTCGCCCGGGATGGTGGGGTAGAGGATGAAGGTCGGTGACCAGCCGGCCGCGACCAGGTCCAGGTTGAACGTCGCCCGCTCCTCGCGTGTGAGGTTGGCGAGTTCCGCCTTGGAGTAGGAGGGCGCGAGGTACGCCAGCAGACGGTTGTCGGGGGCGAACGGGGTGTCGGCGACACGGATGAAAAGGTTCCGGTCCGGCTTCTTGCCGGGCCTGTCGAGCCGGGCCTTCATATTGGCGCGGCTGAACTCGGACGCGGCCTTGCCCTGCCGGTACTGGAGGGTGCCCGCGCTGCCGGTCTCCAGCTTGGGCAGCACGAAGTCGGCGAGGCCGTGGGAGATGGGCGCGAGACCCTTGCGTATCCACTCGGCGAGCTGTGCGAAGTCCTCATCGACCTTCGCGGCGCCCTCGTCGTTCTCGGCGGTCACCTCCGGGGTGTCGACGGAGAGCATCCGGACCGGCATCCTGATCTTCGGGGTGTCGCCGTCGCTCGTGAGCGGATCGACCCAGGGCTGCGACCCCAGGGACGCCAAGGTCACACCTGCCGGTGACCACAGAACCTGCACGGGATCGATCATGGCCTGGACTCCCGCCTGATGGTGTGCGTACGGCTGCGCGGAGCTCCACATCCAGCATCACGCGCGCCTCGAACCCCGGCAACCGCAAGGCCGTTCGCGTGATCGAGCAGCGCCGCCCGTCACTCACGGTAGGAGCCTGGAGATCTCTTGCTGGTGCCGAGTCCGCGCCCTCGCCGACCCCGCGGTTCGGTCGCCGTGGACGACGCGGGGCTGGTGACGTACTCCCTCCGTCCGCGACCGAGGTGCTGCTCGTGGACGGCGACTTCGGTTCGCTCACCACGTGGTTCGCGCTGCGCGGCGCCCTTGAGGAGCGGTCCTTCGGCTGGAGGACGTGACGGACGCGGTACGGCCGGGAGCTTCCCGGTCAGCCTGGGCCGGCCCGCCACCCCCGGCCCGCACAGCGACGAGCAAACCGAAGCCGTGCAGGCCGAGGCACCCGCGCCCGCTCCGCCGACGGGGCGCCGGCGATGCACCAGCCCCGCGAGTACAGGGGCAGCAGAGCAGCGGGAGGGCCGCTACGGCCGCCTGGAGGGGTCGCGCCGATGGCGGTCAGGACGGCGTCGGGCGCGCCCGCCGCCCGTACCGATCAGCCGTACACCCGCTCGCCCGGCACCCCGGACTCGTACTGGGCGAGGTTCTTCCAGCAGTGCACGTTGAGGTTGACCGCGGTGCTGTCGACCCGGCACATGCGGTTGCCGCGCAGGTCGATGCCTTTGGTGTCACGTCCCGAGACGACGTTGACGTCGATCCAGACCCGGTCGCCGGGCTTGTACACGACGCCCAGCCGGAAGTCCGTGCCCAGTGCCTTGTTTCCGCTGCACGCGGCGCGCCCGTTGCCGCTGGTGGTCGACAGGAGGCAGAAGTCGGCGACGAACAGGGCACGGTGTGAGATCAGGATGTTGTAACTGCCCTCCGCGGCGGCGGCACGGACCTGGGGGCGCGCCGTGGTGGCGCTCTCTGCTGCGGCGTATGCGGGCGCGGCGAGGGTCGCCGGTAAGGCGGCCATGGCGGCCAGGGGCGCGAGCGTCCGTACGAGCGTGGTCTTGATGGACATGCGGTGATCCTCCGTTTTCGGTGAATGAAGGGTGACGCGGGGGTGGGTGGTGACAGAGGGGCGGGGGCGTCAGCGGGGCTGCGCCACGACGACCTGGACCGTGGCGTGCCGGCGCCGCAGCGCCTTCAGCGGCTGGTACGCGGGGGCGTCCCAGAAGGCCCGCGCGGCTTGAAGGCTGTCGAACTCGTGGATGACGAGCGTGGCCGGCCGCCAGTCGCCCTCCAGCACCAGGCAGTCGTCGTCGACGAGGTGGTTGCGGGCACCCGCCTCCTCGAGCAGGGGATTCACGGCGTCCACGTACTGCTGGAAGCCGGCGGGGTCATCGACATCGAGGTCGATCACCACGTAGGCACTCATGGGCAACTCCTCCGTGCGGTGAGCTCGGTCGTTCACTGGTACGACCGTACGGAGGGTCCCGCCGGCGTCTCCATGCCCTGGGCGCCGTGAAACATGCGTGATCGTCCGGGGTACCGGAGGACGGTACGTTCTTGCCATGGATGTCCTGAGCGATGTCGTCACCACCATGAAGGCCGGACGGCCCAAGATCACCCGCTCACGGCGCACCGGCCGCTGGGGCAGCCGATTCGGCCCCTACCCCGGGGCGGGTTTCCACCTCGTACTCCGCGGCGCGTGCTGGCTCCTGCCGCCCCGGGGTGCGCCGGTCCGGCTGACGGCCGGAGACATCGTGCTGCTGCCTCACGGGGCGGTGCACGGGATGAGCGACAGCGCCGACCACCGCGTCGACCAACTGCCCCTGGACACCACGGCGGCCGGGACGTCGTCCACGGTCACCGGCGTCGACATCGGCATCGGCGTCGGCGTCGGCGTCGGCGTCGAACCGGCGGGGGCGGACGACGAAGGTGACCACACCCTGCTGCTGTGCGGCGCCTACCGCCTCGACCGCGGGGTGGTGCATCCCTTCCTGCGCGGCCTGCCGGACGTCCTCCACCTTCCTGCCCGTCTCGGGCGCCACGCCTCGCTGCGCTCCACCATCGACCTGATCGCCACTGACCTCACCGAGGGCCGCCCGGGCGCCGACGTAGCGCTCCCCGCCCTGCTCGACCTGCTCCTCGTCTACGCCCTGCGGGCATGGCTGGAGGATCAGTGTCCGCAGGAGGCGGGCGGATGGTGCGCGGCACTCAAGGACCCGGCCGTCGCGGCCGCGCTGGACCGCATGCACCGCGACCCCGCCCATCCCTGGACGGTGCGGGAGCTCGCCGACGCCGTGGGACTCTCGCGCACCACCTTCGCGGCCCGCTTCACCGCGTACGTCGGCCGGCCGCCGATGGCCTACCTCACGTGGTGGCGGCTCTGCACCGCCGCACGGATGCTCCGGGACTCCTCGGCGCCGCTCGCCGGCATCGCCCGGCAGGTGGGGTACGGCTCCGAGTTCGCCTTCGCCCACGCCTTCAAGCGCGAGTTCGGCACCGCTCCCGGCGGCTTCCGCCGCAGCCGCACCGCCCCGGACGTATCCGCCCGGCCCGGCGGCGCGCAGGGCTGACAGCGGCAACCCGACAGGAACCCGCGCCCGTCGCATGCCCGGCCGCCGTGGCCGGGCATGAGCGGACCGTCTCCCGCGACAAAGAGACAGAACTGTGTTTGTGGTCTGGGGCTGCGCTGACGTCAGTGGCGTACGCGAGCGGTGTCGCCGTCGATACGGACGATGCACTCTTTGAAGAGCGCCATGGGCCGGCCTTCGTCCTCGACAACCAGCGTCAGTCCGAGGTCCATGATGGGCTTGATGGCCTGTGCTGTGCGAGAGCCATCGGGGTCCGGGCCGTGCAGAGCCGTCCAGCTCTCGAACAGCGCACGGACCCCTTCCCAGCCGGGTCCCGGGATGAAGTGGCAGAGGAACATCGGCTGGTCAACAGCGTATTGCCGTAACTCGGCGATCCGCGTGTCGCCCTGTGTGAGCCACCATGTCCCCTTCACTGCTGCCCCCTTCAGTCACCGATTCAGGTGGGTTCGCTGAACTTTCGAGCTGCGGTGCGTCGAATTGTCCGCCGAACGGGCTCCCTCATGGGGAAACCGATCGGACGTGTGGGCGACATCCGCCCGATGCTGCGCTCCGCCCAAGAAATGCGCCGAACTCGACGCAGGCCACGGGGATGAGCTTGCCGCACATCGACGCCCCGGGGAATCCGTTGGCCGAGTCGGGCGGGGCGGGGCCTGGCAGCCGCGCCGTCGGCGTGACGTCCCGACACCCATTGACGAGACGATACGTCTCGTCTAGCTCGATCTCAGTGGCCGGCCGGTCGAAACCGACCCAGGCCGTGGACCGATTCCGGCGACCGCGAAGGCGGTCGCCCTTTTGGAGGGGAAGCAGCATGCGCAGTTCCAAAGTGCATGGACCGCCGGGGACCAGCCCATTGCACCCGGCCTCACGCCTCGTGCTGAACCGACATGTCGACGGGGTCAATCCCGATGTGGCCGGCGTGCTTCCAGTGTGATGGTGAGGCGGGAGGCGGCGACTTCTCCCGAGGTGAGGGCGGCGTTGGTACTGCCGAAGGAGAAGTAGTCACCGGCCAGCATGACGCGGGAGGCGCGGTCGAGGCTGCGCAGGCCGTCGTGGAGTTCGGCGATGCTGCCGGGGTGGGTCAGCGGGACGCACGGGCGGCAGCGGGAGACGCTGGTCATCTCGATCCGTTGCGCCAGCCCGGGGAAGAGGTTCAGTCGTTCGAGGTCCCGGAGGGCCTGTGCGGTGACGTCGGCGTCGGGGAGATCGTAGAGGTCCTCGCTCGCGTGCGTCGGCCAGTACAGGGTGATCAGACCTTTGCCGTCGGGTGCTCTGCCGGGCGCGCGGTTGTGGTCGAGACACAGGCCGAGGCCACCGGGGTACTCGCGTCGGGGAACGAAGATCCACATGGACGGCTCCCGGGGCCGGGCGGACAGTCCGAACGACACGTGCAGACAGGTGGAGTAGCGCAATCTGGACAGGTAGGTGCGCATCGGGGCGGGCAGGCCGGGCCAGATGCCGGCGACGGACGGTCCGGGGACGGCGATGACGCAGGCTGCGACGGTCTCCCGGTGTTCGCCACGGTGGTCCGTGCAGGTGACGGTGACGGAGTCCTCGCTCTCCTCGACCGAGAGCACCCTGGTGCGGTGGCGGACGTCCAGTTGCCGGGCCAGGCCGCGAGGGAGGAAGGCGACTCCTCGGGGGGAGTTGAAGTAGCCGGTGCCCAGTGCGGATCCGGCGGCCAGGTACACGTGGGTCATCGACAGTTCTTCGGGGGGTGCGAAGTAGTAGTTGGTGCTCAGCGGTTCGATCAGGTAGTCGAACAGCTCTTCGTTCAGCCGCCGGTCGGTGTACGCGATACAGGACTCGTCCGCCTCGGGCGCACGGGTCAGGTCCCGGAAGTCGATGCGGTCGCCCAGGCGCCGGGTGTCGGCGGCGAGCCGGAGCAGGCGCAGCTTGCTGCGCGCGGACAGGAGCTTGGTGGTGAGCAGGTCGATAGGGATGTGCTTGCCGAAGCGGTGTATCCGCCCGTCGCGGAGGAAGCCGTAGACGTCTCCGGAGGGCACGACGTCCTGTGTCAGGCCGGCGTCGCGGATGAGGCGCCGCATCTGGTGGTAGCTGTCGGGAAGCATGGCCGCGCCGGTGTCGATGCGGAAGCCGTCGATCTCGTCGGTCCACATGCGGCCGCCCACGTGCGAGGTGCTTTCGAGCACCGAGACGTCGTACCCGGCCTGCTGGAGCCGGAAAGCGGCGGAGAGACCGGCGATCCCCGCCCCGATCACCAGGATCTTGTGCCGGGAGCGTGCGGAGGGGTGCGTCTGCGGACGGCTTTTCATGAGGGCCTCATCCGGCTGCTGGGGTGGGTGGAACGGCGGGGAGGGATGGCGGCGGTGGCGGGTGGCCGGGCCGGCAGGTCGGCTGTTCAGGCCAGGAGGTCCCACCACCAGGCGATCGGTGCAGGAACGTGCACGGGCGCGGGGCGGGGGGCGCGGGTGATGGTGTGCAGCGGGGTGTCCGGCCGCGCCACGTGGGTGCCGTCGGGGTGTTCGGGGGTGTCCAGGACGGTGCTGTAGCGGGGCAGGAAGCGTTGCCACTCGTAGGTGCCCCGCACCATGTGGGCCAGGTGGTCGGTGTAGCGGTGGAGGTCGCTGTCGGCGTCTTGGCGCAATTGCCTGTACATGGCGAGGAAGAAGGACATGACGGTTTCCAGCAGGTCGCACGCCTGGTCGGTGGCGGCCTGCGCGGACAGGGACCGCTCGGCACCGAGAATGTGCACCAGGTTCGACTCCAGGCTCCCCTGGGCCTGTTCATGGGCGTAGGAGGCCAGGTCGGTGGGGACGGTCAGCAGAATGCCGGCTGCCTGGGTCAGCGCCCGTACCTCCGGGCGGACACGCTCGCGGGCCGGCAGCACCGTGCCTTCCGCGACCTCGATGATGTGCACACTGAGCAGGGACCCGCCGTCCGGGGGCCGGATGAGAAGGTGGTCGTCGACGGAGCGCAGGCTGCCCGCGGCGCGGTCGCTGACGCCGCACATCGCCCCGACAGCCCAGTGGTAGTGGGCCAGGGAGCACAGGTGGGCGAGTTCGGGCGCTGCCCGGTCGTGGATGCGGACGGTGAGGTCGGCCAGGGCGGAGCCGAACGCGTCGAAGGCGGCATCCCCGGTGGGTGGTGTCTCGGGGTGCAGAGCACGCGCCATCATGCGCGCCGCGAGCGGGTTGAACGTGCCGGGCCGGTCCGCGTGCGGCCCGCTGTCGCAGTAGTAGTCGTCGAAGAGCAGGGCCCACACCAGCCAGTCGGACAGCAGCTGCACTCCCTCGTCGGTGGCGGTGGGCGCCCAACTGCAGGCGAGGAAGCCGGTGTCGGTGGCGGCCGCCCTGCGCAGTGATCGGTCGTCGAGGCCGTGCCGCTCCAGCCAGGCATGCGAACCGGCCTGGACACGAGCGGCCCCCGGCCTCACCTCGAGGTCGATCGGGCACCAGAGCGGGGGGATGGCGATGCTCCTGGTCATCTGTGCTCCTCGCCGTGGACGGTGGGTGACGGCATCCGCTCGGGGCGGCCCTCTTCACGACAATGCCGTCGGCCCGGGGTTCCGGCCGTTCGCGTGCCGGGGGGATGGGCTGTCGCCGGGCCCACGGACCACTGGCCGCGAACGTGGCCTCCGTCCCCGCACAGGCGTCATGGCGTCTCCCCAGCTCGTCCGTGGCCGGTGCGGCCTGCCCGGCCCGACAGCTCAGGCCGATCCGGCACTGGATTGCACGGCACCACGGCACGTCTGCCGCGCACAAGGCGGTACAGGAGGCACTCGCATTGGCAGCCGGGCACGGTCTGCGCGGCGTACGCGACGCCTGCACGCGGCGTGCACGAGGGAGGCTTCCGTTGCGGTGTCCTGCGCCCCCAGGGGCGTACACGGGGCATCTGCCACGGCGTTACGCCACCCTTCACGCGTTCGACCTGCGGTGACGTGCCGACGGGGGGACTTCGCCGTGGTGCGCGGTGTCCGGTTGCCGCGGCACGGGCGTCGGAAGGTCCGTTGACGGGCCCTGGAGCACGCGTCCTAATGGCATGACGGCTTCGTCGCGGGCCGTCGTCTTCGTGGGGGCCGTGTTCTCGCGCGCCCAGGGCAGGCCCGTACGGCCGCGGCAAGTGAAGCCCACCTCTCCGCGACGGCCGCTGGTGTGCCGGCGTACCACCGCGAACCCGAGGAGGACTGATGAGCAAACGTCGACACAGGCCCGGTGACCGCCTTGCCGATGTCATCGAGGGCTTCGACAAGGGCTTGACCAGAGGACTGCGAGGAAAGAAGAGGAAGAAGTCCGGCAAGCGCCGGCGCCGCAACGAGCGGCAGATCACCGAACTGCACACCCAGGTGACGGCGCTGACCCAGGCCGTCGCAGCGCTCACCGCCCATGTCGGCGCGAACACCCCGCAGAACAAGGGCACCGCGTAAGTGTCCGTGTCTGTCGACACGTCCGTCGACGCGTCCGTCGACGCGTCCGTCTCCGCGACCGTCTCCGCGTCCGTCTCCGCGTCCGTCTCCGCGTCCGTCTCCGCGTCCGGAGCGGCTTCCCCGACGTCGCAGACGGACAGGCGCGGACGTCGGGCGGCCGCCATTCTGATGCGGGCCGCCGCGCGGGAGACCGTGAGCACCCTGTCGCGCCGGTCCGGGGGCCGCCGGCGGACCGACGCCGACGACCACGTACCGGACCGGGCCCGTCATCTGCGCACCACTCTTGAGGAACTCGGCCCCTTCTACATCAAGGTCGGCCAGATACTGGCCACACGGCCGGACTTCGTTCCCGACCATGTGCGTGAGGAACTCGGCCGGCTCAACGACGAGGCCACGGCCGAGCCGTTCTCCGCCTTCTCCGCCGTGCTGGATCAGGACCTCGGAGCGGACTGGCACAAGCGCTTCGCCTTCATCCGCACGGAACGCCCGCTGGGGTCGGCCTCCTTGGCTCAGGTCTACCGGGCCGACCTCGCGGACGGAACGCCGTGCGTCGTGAAGGTGCAGCGACCGGGTGCCGATCGGGCCGTTCTCGGTGACATGCGCGTACTGCGCAGAGCCGCCCGGCTCGTCACGCGCTTCATGCCGCACTTCAACGAGGTCATCGGCGTCGAGGCGATGACGGAAGTCCTGTTCGACGCCATGCGTGATGAACTCGACTTCACGCGGGAGGCCTCCAACATGAAAGCCGCCCGCAAACTCGCCCGCGACTACAAGCGCATCAGCGTCCCCAAAGTCGTGCATGCCACGCCCCGCGTACTCGTACAGTCCCTGGCGGACGGCGTCGCCATCAACCGCGTCAAGGACGACGCACTGACACCGAAGAAGCGCAAGGAGATCGCCCGGCAGCTCATCGACTTCCAGTTCCGCTCCTACTTCGTCACCGGCCGCTTCCACGCCGATCCCCATCCCGGCAACATCCTGGTCAGCCCCGACGGCACCGCTCACATCATCGACTGGGGCATGGTCGGCCGGCTCGACCGCAGTGCGCGCCTGACCATGCTCGGCATCCTTCTGGGGCTGGCCCGCAACGACGCCGAGGCCGTCGCCCGCCAATGGACGAGAATGGGGTCCAGCACACCATGGAGCAATAACACCGGCTTCGTCCAGGACCTGTCCCGCAAAGTCCCCCTGTGGTCCAACGCCACCCTCGCGGAACTCAATTACGGCGTGGCGCTCATGTCCGTTCTGCAGTACTCCAGTCGCCGCGGCATCCAGGTCGCGCCCATCGTCTCCATCATCGGCAAATCGCTCGCCAATATCGAAGGTTCCGTCCGCTGCATTTATCCCAAACTGAAACTCACCACAAGCCTCAGCCACACTCTCGACGGTGTCATGCGCGACCTGCTCCGCGCGGAGACCTCACCCGAACAGCTCGCCCAGCACCTGCTGGACTTCCTCTCCCTCACCGACAAGACCGCCGGTCACCTGCAAGCCGTGGCACGCGACCTCGCCTCCCGCCAGTTCACCGTGCAAGCACGCACCAACCTCGGCGATCCCATCACCCACGGCCGCTCCCACCGCTGACCGATCATCGCGGCGGATGCCGCCGGGAAGCGGCCGGTCCGGCCCGAGGTTCGGTCACTTGCGCCAGAGCAGGTGGTGCGTCACGCCGCTCGGGCTGGGCACCACCTCCAGGTGGAACCGGTCGCGCAGCTCGTCGGGTGACTCCCACAGCCGCAGGCCGCTCCCGAGCTTCACCGGTGACACCACCACGTGCATGGTGTCGACGAGGTCGGCGTCGAGGAACTGCCGGACCGTGGTGACCCCGCCGCCGAGTCTGATGTCTTTGCCCTGCGCCGCCTCGCGCGCCTGCGCGAGGACCGAGGCGGGGTCGCCGTCAACGAAGTGGAACGTGGTGTCGGACAGGGTGAACGACGGGCGCTCGTGATGGGTCATGACGAACACCGGGGTGTGGAACGGCGGCTCGTCGCCCCACCAGCCGCGCCACTCGTGGTCGCTCCAGGGCCCGCGCTGGGGTCCGAACTTGTTGCGGCCCATGATCTCGGCACCGATGTTCCGCGCGTAGTCGCGGGTGAAGTAGTCGTCGAGGCCCCGGCTCCCGCCGGGCTCCGTACGCATGGGCCAGCTGGCCGTGGCGCCCGCCCACGCGAACAGCTTCGCGGGATCGACACCGTGACCGAACGGGTTCTCGAAGGTCTGATGCTCACCGGCACCGATGCCGTCACTCGAGACGTTGAAGTTCTGCACTCGCAAGAGCTGAGCCATGTGTTCCTCCAGTGGGTGTCCGACAACAGTGGTGAGACTTCCCGGGCGGGCCGGAATCATCGCCGCGTCGTCGACGGACGCGAGGGGGGGTCCGCATCCTGGGCCGGGCAGGAGGTCCGGACGGCGGGGGCAGTCCGCTGTCGTGCCACCTTCGTTCAGTCGTCTGTCTGAGCCACGGCGCGGGTACGGCAGTGGGGGCTGCGTCCCGGCGCGAGGGCACACCGGAGGAGGTCCTGCCCGGTTCAACTGGCAGCGGCCGGCCGAGTTCCCCCATGTGTCGGGGGCCGGTGTCCCCCTCGCGTTGCCGCCGTGACCCGGACGGCGGCCGAGGCGCAGCCTGCCCCGGCCGGTCGCGGGGTGGGGCAGCGGATCGCTCCTGAGCGGTTCAGCGGAATGCGGGGAGGGCCAGGGCGACGGTGCCTCGCCCGGCGCCGCCGGAACGGGCCAGGGCCCCGGAGCGACGCTCCTGGGGCCCTGGTGGTGGCGCGACTGTGGCTGTCAGGCGGGGGTGATGTTCTCCGCCTGCGGGCCCTTCTGGCCCTGGGTGATGTCGAAGGTCACGGCCTGACCCTCGGTGAGCTCACGGTAGCCATTGCCGTTGATGTTCGAGTAGTGCGCGAAGACGTCGGGGCCGCCGCCGTCCTGGGCGATGAAGCCGAAGCCCTTTTCGGAGTTGAACCACTTGACAGTTCCGCTGGCCATGCTGGTGCCTCTCAGTCGATGACGGGCTCGCACCGTGCGGGCCCGGAGGTGATCGCCCTGGTCCTGCACTGCACAGCAAGAAGCCCACGCTGCAGCGTGGGCAGGAACTGCGAACCACGACATCTGAGGTCGACGCTACACCGTGAAAAGGCCCATCACCAGAGAGCAACTTCCCGCAGCTCGAAGTGCGTCGCCGTGTTCTCGCCAGGCCGTGGCCGATCAGCCCTGGGTCCGGGCCGGGCGCAGCGGACCGTGCGGGGCCGATGTCGGCCGGTCCGCCGGTGAGCCGGCCGCCGGCGAAAGACGGCCGCAGAGCCTTGGCAGCCGGGCATGCACGACGAGTCATCAGGTGAAAGACGCGGAGCGCAGCCGCCCTCGTGGCCGGGGCTGCCACCGTCTCTCCGGACACGGTGGCGCCGTCATCAGTGAGGACTGCTCAGGAGTACCGCGCCGGTCCGCGCCACCGTACGAGCCTGCAGTGGCGCCGCCGCGGCATGGTTCCCGAGGCGCGGGACGGGCCCGCCCGCGCAACTGCCCGGGGCGCTCCGGTCAGGTGGACCGGCCCGGACGGACGGACGGTCGCCGCCGCTACGGTTGTGGGGCATGACCCATACCGAGATCGAGATCACGGCGGAACTGGTCCAAGGGCTGCTCCGCGACCAGCACCCCGACCTGGCGGACCACCCGTTGGCGCTCGGGGCACTCGGTTGGGACAACCAGCTGTGGCGGCTCGGCGACGACCTCGCCGTCCGGCTGCCCTGGGCGACACGGTCCGCGGACGGGCTGCTGCGCAAGGAGCACGCCTGGATGCCCGGCCTCGCCCCGATCCTGCTGCCGGACGGCGCCGCCGAACGCTGCCACAGCGCCTACCGGCCCGCGCCGGACGCCGCGACCTTGCGCCGTGCCCGGGGCTGGGCGGCGCTGCGGGGCCTGAACGGCATCCTCATCGGGGCGGCCGGCGATCGCGGCCGCCCCGGCGGCAGGCCCACCTGGGGGGCACCTGCCCGGGCCGCTCTTCGACGCCTCATCGCGACAGCCCGTTGACCGGCGGTGCCTGGCCGCCGCAGCAGCGCGGGTACGCGCCCTCGTGGACGGTGGCCGCGGCTGCCGCATGATCTTCGAAGCGTCCCGCTCCGTGTCGGTGCCCGGCATCTTCGACGAGTCCCGGAAATAGTTCGTACGGTGATGTCGAGAACCCGCGACCGGCTCCGTCCCCGGGGTGAAGGCGGCCAGAACGGGTCGCGCGAACACCGAGGAGAACGACGATGGCCAAGTACTTGCTGCTGAAGCACTACCGCGGCGCTCCGGCCGCGGTCAACGACGTGCCGATGGACCAGTGGACGCCGGAGGAGATCTCGGCCCACGTGCAGTACATGAACGACTTCGCGGCGCGGCTGGAGAAGACCGGCGAGTTCGTCGACGGCCAGGCGCTCGCCCCCCAGGGCACGTGGGTCCGGTACGACGGTGAGGGGCGCCCGCCGGTCACCGACGGGCCCTTCGCCGAGACGAAGGACCTGATCGCCGGGTGGATGGTGATCGACGTCGACTCCTACGACCGCGCCGTGGAGCTGGCCGGCGAGCTGTCCGCCGCGCCGGGAGCGGGCGGCAGGCCGATCCACGAGTGGCTGGAGGTACGCCCGTTCCTGACCGCGCCGCCCACCATCACGGAGTGACGCCACCGATGGACGAGGTCCTGCTCCGCAGCCTCACGCCGGGTGTGCTCGCGATCCTCGTCCGCCGCGGAGCCGATTTCGCGGCGGCCGAGGACGCCGTGCAGGACGCCCTGGTCGAGGCGCTGCGCGTGTGGGCCGAGGACCCTCCACGCGACGCCAAGGGCTGGCTGGTCACCGTGGCGTGGCGCAAGTTCCTCGACGCGACGCGCGCCGACGCCGCCCGCCACCGGCGCGAGGACCGCGTCGGGGAGGAACCGGCGCCGGGGCCGGCGCCCGCGGTGGACGACACGCTGCAGCTCTACTTCCTGTGCGCGCACCCGTCGCTGACCACCGCTTCGGCGGTCGCGCTCACCCTTCGTGCCGTGGGCGGGCTGACCACCCGCCAGATCGCCGAGGCCTATCTGGTGCCGGAGGCGACGATGGCGCAGCGCATCAGCCGGGCCAAGCGCACCCTCGCGGGCGTCCGGTTCGACCGGCCCGGCGACGTGGCCACCGTGCTGCGGGTCCTGTACCTCGTCTTCAACGAGGGGTACTCCGGTGACGTCGACCTCGCCGCCGAGGCCATCCGTCTCACCCGGCAGCTCAGGGCATCGATCGACCACCCGGAGGCCGCCGGGCTGCTCGCCCTGATGCTGCTGCACCACGCCCGGCGGGCGGCCCGGACCGCTCCGGACGGGAGCCTCGTCCCGCTCGCCGAGCAGGACCGGGGCCGGTGGGACACGGCCTTGATCGCCGAGGGTGTCGGGATCCTCCAGGCCGCTCTGGCGCGCGACCGGCTGGGCGAGTACCAGGCGCAGGCGGCGATCGCCGCCCTCCACGCCGACGCGCCCGCGGCCGAGGAGACCGACTGGGTGCAGATCGTCGAGTGGTACGACGAGCTGGTCCGCCTGACCGACAGCCCCGTCGTCCGGCTCAACCGCGCGGTCGCGGTCGGCGAGGCCGACGGACCGCGCGCCGGACTGGCGGCGCTCGCGGCGCTGGACCCCTCGCTGCCCCGCCACACCGCGGTGGCGGCGTACCTCCACGAACGGGACGGCGACCTGGTGACGGCGGCACGGCTGTACGCCGAGGCGGCCCGGCAGGCCCCGAACCTCCCCGAGCGCGACCACCTGACGCGCCGGGCAGCCCGGCTCAACGCCGGGCGGCGCCGTTGACGGGTGACGCGTGCCGGGCGGTGCGGGTGTTCGGACCGTTGTCCGGCGGCCCTGCACCGCGACCTGCCGGCCGGCGTGGACGGCAGCAGCGGCAACCGCGCGAACGGTCCCCCGAACGGCGCCGCCGGCCGGCGTCCCTGGCCCGTACGCCTCCCCCGTACGGCCAACGGGTCGCGGGAGGCCACGGTGTTCCGTACCGGCTTCCCCCAGGTCCGCCGGGTCGCGGCAGGCGTGTTCACGGAAGCGGGCCGCCCGGCCGTCCGGAGTGCGTGACGGCGCCGGGCCCTCGGCGGCCCGAACGGCTCATGGCGGGTGGATGATTGCTCGGCCACGGGCGGAGTGTCATGGCCTGTGCGAGATCGGCCGCTCCTGAGATACCGGCCGTGGCGGTCCACGGGCTCGCCGGACCGGAGAGGCAGCGGCGGCGGCGGACCTGCGTCGGCGAGAGGGCGGACGGCACGTGGAGAGTGGGGCGGGGCCGGTGGGCGCGCCCGGCGCAGGTCGCCCGAACTTCGTCTCTCTCCCTCGCTCTCCGATGCGGCGCCGCGCCACTGCCGGTAAGCGGAATGGCCGTGCCGGTGCGGCGCCGGGCCGGCCGTGCGGTCGTGGCCGGGGGCCGGACGGCGTTCGCCCGGAGCTGTGACGCCGAGGACCGGCCGACGAATCCCTTCTTATGCGCACGTCTCGAAGGGCGTTCGCCTCACATCTGGAATACGCAATTCCGAGGTCCGGCCCCGCTCTCCGTCCGGGCATGCGGCATGCGGAAGACAGCCGGGCAATCCGGGGGCACGGACCCGGCCGTTCGGGTGCTGTCCGAAGCCCGGCCCACGCAACAAAGGTCGCTTGCGCCTGCTGTTCACGCCCCTGTAAACCCGTGGCCATGTTGCCCGAGAGATGCTTCCGCAGCGAGGAATTGCCACCCGGTGACCGATTCGACTGTTTCGCGGCCCTCATGGCCGAGACGCACGCACCGATGGAAATGGAAAGCGAATACGCCACTGAATTCCAGGTGAACCAACGAGTCATTTCCCTGGGTGAGACGGCGGTCTACCCGCTGGAATGCCAGCCCCTCGTCTTCCGCCGCACCGCGAAGCTCATCCGGAAGGCCGACCCCGAGGCGTACCACCTCTCCTTCATCCAGCGCGGGGAGGGGCACGTCACCCTCGGCAGGGAGACCCGCACGCACGGCGCGTACGGCCTGCACACCAGCGACACGTCGAGGGTGTGGGAGATCCACGCCGGCCGCGAACCGCTCCGCTTCATCGGCGTGGAGATACCCAAGGCGCTGCTCCCGCTGCCCACGCGGGAGGCCGACCGCGTGATCGGCAGGAACCTGTCGGCACGTGGGGGGACGGGTGCGCTGCTGGCGCAGTTCCTGACCCGGATGGTGGCGGACAGCAGGACGTACCGGCCGTCCGAGGCGCCCCGGTTGGGGACCGTGCTGACCGACCTGGTCGCCGCGCTCTTCGCCGGCGCCCTCGACACGGAGCGCAGCCTGCCGTACGAGACGCACCGCCGGACGCTGACGCTGCGCATCAGGTCTTTCATCCGGGAGAACGCCGACGACCCCCGGCTGGACGTCCCGTCGATCGCCGCCGCGCACCACATCTCGGTCAGCTACCTGCACCGGCTGTTCCAGCAGGAGGGTGACGGGACCACCGTGGGGAGGGTCCTGCTGCGGCAGCGTCTGGAGCACGCACGTCGTGACCTGCTCGACCCGGCGCTGCGGGGAGTGCCGGTACACGTGATCGCCGCCCGCCGCGGCTTCAGCCACGCGGCCGCCTTCAGCCGGGCGTTCCGCGACGCGTACGACACGACTCCCACGGCGTACCGCCGTACGGCGACGGCCACCACGGCCTCCACCGGCGTCGGGTAGCGGAGTGGACGGATCGTCAAGGCGCTGTCGACTCACCGCCAACGACTCGGGCGGTCCGCGCTCCACAGAATGATTCACGTTCGAGCCGGTCCCGCCGGGTCCGGTGTGAATCCCTGTGTCAGTCAAGGAAATGGAGCACCCATGAAGATGGGCATGCGTCGTGCCGCCGTCGGACTCTTCGCCGTGGCGGCCATCGCCGGTTCGTCCCCGGCCTTCGCCTGGTCGCAGACGCACTACGGGGCCAGGGCGTGGACGGAGCAGTCCGACACGGTCATGAACATCCGCGACCTGGAGGCGGACGGCAACTCCGTGAAGGCCGAGTACTACCGCAACGCCCACCCGGCCGACAAGCTGACGCTGTGGAACAAGGGCGGTGCCGAGGGCCCGGCCGACAACGACGGCAACCCGGGCACGGTGGAGAGCGGCAAGCACTCCACCATCTTCCGCGCCCAGGCCTGCGAGGTCCGCAACAACCTGCCCGACCACTGTGGCGGTATGGAGTCCTTCTGAGCCGGCCGCCCTGCGGACCGTGACCACCCCCGCCGGCCGGGGCCGTCGCACCGCAGGACGTGACGAGCGCTCGTCGGGCGCTGGGAGGCGACCTCTCGCACAGGCCGCCTCCCGGCGCTGACGCGCAGTGTACGCAGCCGCCATCGAGAAGTACGGGGAGACCGCGCAGTGCAAGCCCAAGACGACCCACCGGTACTCGACATCGAGCGGCTGACCTGCCACGTGCCGGGGCGGACGCTCTTCGAGGACGTCACCCTGAGCGTCCGGGCGGGTGAGTCCGTGGCCGTCACCGGACCGAGCGGAAGCGGCAAGAGCACGCTCCTGATGAGCGTCCTCGGCCTGGTCCGCCCGGCCGCGGGCACCGTGCGGGTGGCGGGCGCCGACCTCGGCGGGATGTCCTCGCGTATGCTCGCCCGGCACCGGCGCCGGCACATGGGCATGGTCTTCCAGTTCGGTGAACTCCTCCCCGAACTCTCCCCCCTGGAGAACGTGGCCCTGGCCGGTCTGCTCGGCGGCATGGGCCCCGGGGCGGCCGACCGCCGCGCGGCGCGGCTGCTGGACGAACTCGGCGTCCACCCGGTGGACGGGCGCGTGGACACCTTGTCGGGCGGCGAGCGCCAGCGCACCGCGGTCGCCCGCGCCCTCATGAACGAGCCGGCGCTGCTGCTGGCCGACGAACCCACCGGCTCGCTGGACCCCCTCCACCGCGACGCCGTCACGGAGCTGCTCCACACGCTTCCCGCCACCCGCGGGTGCGCCCTGCTGCTCGTCACCCACGACGAGGCGGTGGCCCGGCGCGCCGACCGGTGCGTCACCCTCGGCGCCGGGGGCCTGGTGCCGCAGGACGCCACGGCCGCGCCGGGACCGCACGCCTCCTCCGCCGGGGAGCCGTACACCGCGCCACCGGGCGCGCCGATGCCCGGAGACCGCTCCGGCTCCCGTACCGGGGCCCGCTCATGACCGCGGGCGCGCTCGCCCCGCGGCTGTGGCGGATCGGCGCGTCGGCCGCGCGGCGTGCGGAGGCCGGCCGCATCCGCTCCTGGGCCCTGGCCCTGGCCACCGCCCTGCTCACCCTCGCCGTCGGTGGACTGGTGATGGCCGACGCCTCCTTCGACGGCCGTACGCAGCGCACCCTGGAGCGCTCCCCCCGCCTGGCAGCCGCCTATCCCGACGAGCCGGTGCGCGCCCTGTGGCGATGGGACGCCGCGGAGGCCGGGGGGCTGGCGTACGACGTGATCCACCTCGAACCGCTCACGGAGCGGCAGGCACCCCCACCCGGCCTGCCGCGCTGGCCGGTGCCCGGTGAGGTCTTCGCGTCCCGAGCGCTGCTCGACGCCTCCGGCGAGGACGCGGTGGTCGCGCAGTACGGCAGGCTCGCCGGTGTGATCGACCCGGCCGGCCTCGAGGCGCCCGGCGAGTTCCTGGTCTACGTCCGGCCCACCGCGGCCATGCTGGACCGCTCGCTGATGCAGGGGATCAGCGGCTTCGGCGAGACGACCGGCACCGGTGTCCTGGGCGAGCACCTGCACCATTTCGGGAAGGGCGAGTTCCTCGCCGCGTACGCCGGGTTCGTGCTGCTGCCGGTGGCGCTGCTCGTCGCCATCGCCGTCCGTACGGGAGCGGCCGCCCGGGACCGCAGGACCGTGCTGCTGGCGGCACTCGGCGGCGGCTGGTCCGCGCGTGCCTGCTGCACGGCCGGCGAGGCGGCCCGGCCGGTCGCGCTGGGCGCCGTCGCGGGGGCGGTGGCCATGCTGCCCGCGCTCGTGGTGGACCTCCCGTTCCCTTCGACCGCCTTCGTGCTGGCCGCCGGGGACGTACGCGCGGCGGTCCCGCTGCTGGCGGGCGTCCTGGTCGCGGTCCCTGCCGCCGTCCTCCTCGTGACCGTGCTCGCGCAGCCGGCGCGCCGCCGCGCGCGTGCCACCCGTCCGACGGCCGTCCGCACCCACGCGGCCACTTGGAGCCTGTGGCTCTTTCCGGTCGCGCTGCTCTTCACCGTCCGGGTGGTCGACCTGGCGCATCCCGACTCGGTCGTGGTCCTCTACGCCACCGGCTACCTGCTCGTCCTGGTCACCCTCCCGGGCGTCATCGGCGCGTGCGTCGGCCTGCTCGGACCGCGGTTCGCGGCCCTCGGCCGCCGCCGGGGCGACGCGGGACTGCTGCTCGCGGGGCGGCGGATGGCCGCGGCGCCCCGCACGGTGACACGCCTGGTCGCCGCCCTGGTCGTCGCCATCGGCATCGCCGTGCAGGTCCAGGTGTGGACGGCGTCCCTGACGGCGGCGGGCCAGGGAGCGGTCGACTCGCGCGAGCGGCTGGGCACCAGCGTGCTGCGGGCCGCTCCGTACGCAGGGCCCGCCAGGGTGCGGGCGTTCCACCGCGCGCTGCCGGCCGGGGTGCACGCCCTCGCGGTGCGGGTGCAGGTGCAGGTGCCCGGTGAGGGCCGGGGCCGGGTCGAACTCGTCGGCGGGTGTCCCGCGCTGCGCGAGCTGCGCATCGGCTGCGACACGCGTCCGCGGTCGGTGTCGTTCGCGGCCGCCGATCCACGGCTGCGGGAGTACCTCGGCGGTGTCGGAGCGGCTGCCGGCATGGAGGTCGTGGTCCGTTCGGGCGACGTGGCGCAGCTTCCGGACGCGGCCGGTGCCGGACGCGAACTGGTCCTGTTC
This sequence comes from Streptomyces noursei, assembly GCF_001646665.1. Lineage (GTDB taxonomy): Bacteria > Actinomycetota > Actinomycetes > Streptomycetales > Streptomycetaceae > Streptomyces > Streptomyces lavendulocolor. The sequence continues at coordinate 70,546 of NZ_LWBU01000270.1, forward strand.
GGCGCCGGTGGCGGCCGGCTCCCGGCGGCCACGCTGAACGGGATCGCCCATCGCCACCTCGCCATGTCGGCCTCGGTCGACTACGTGCTCAACGGCGGCGGCCTGGGCAAGCTGGCCACCGCGGCGGGCTGGCTGCGGCTGCTGTCCACGGTCGGCATCGCCGTGGTCTGCCTGAGCGCGGGCATCGGGGCGCTGACGGACTTCCTGCGCTTCGGACGCGAACTGGCTCCCTTGTCCGTGCTCACGTCCGGCGGCCGGCTCTACGGTGCGGTCGCGGGCTGGTCCCTGCTGCTCCCGACGGCCCTTGCGTCGCTCGTCGGAGTGGGCCTCGCCTGGTGGCTGGCCGCGCCGGTCAGGAGTGTCGCCCCCAGCGACCCCCTGGGCCTGGTGTCCCTCACCTCGGGCGCGCTGGTCTGCGCCCTCGCGCTGACGGCGTGGGGGGCGGCGACGGCGCGGCGGGCCGCGTCCGGTTGGCGCCCGGTCGGCGACTGAGCCCCGTCGACCGCCGGTCCGGACGATCGCCCGCCGGCCGGACGAGCGCGCGTCGCGCGGCAACCGGCCGGGCGACCGCGGGCGGAGGGCGACGCGCGGGGCCGCCGGACGACAGGGCGGGAGGCGGGCGATGGCGGGTGGTGGCGGCCGGGGCGGTGGCGGCGCGGGCGGGCCTGCGGTGGCCGGTCGCGGCCGGGTCACCGCGTGCCGCGGTCGCAGCGAGCCCGTGCCGACCCCGAAGGCCCCCCTTGCCGTCGCCCGGCAGCTCCGCGGGCTCACCGACCCCGCTGCCCCTGTGACTCACGCCACACGGCGTGCCTGTCAGCAATCCGGGCGCCGTCTCGTCGAAGAGGTACGCGAACGAGACAGGAGCCACGTCATGAAGCACCGCATCGTCGTACTCGGCGCCGGGTACGCCGGGGCCTTCGCCGCCGGGAACCTGGCCCGCCGGCTCTCGCCCGCCGACACCGAGATCACCGTCGTCAACGCCGTACCCGACTTCGTCGAGCGGATGCGGCTGCACCAGCTCGCGGCCGGCCGGGACATCGCGTTCCGCAGGCTCACCGATGTGTTCGCGGGCACCGAGGTGCGGCTGCGCCTGGCACGCGTCACGGGCGTCGACCCGGAGCGCAGGACGGTGACCCTGGCCGGCGAGGACGGGACGGGCGGAGAGAACGGCAGGGGCGGCGGGGCCGGCGAACTCGCGTACGACACGCTTCTGTACGCGCTCGGCAGCTCCGTCGCCGACCACGGCGTCCCCGGCGTGGCCGAGCACGCCTTCGATGTGACCGGCCTGGCGTCGGCGTTGCGTCTGCGCGAGCGCCTGGCCGGGCTGGGCGCGGGCGGCAGCGTCCTGGTCGTCGGTGAGGGACTGACGGGCATCGAGGCCGCCACGGAGTTCGCCGAAACCCGGCCCGACCTCTCGGTCGCGCTCGCCGCCCGGGGACAGCTGGGCGCGTGGCTCTCCCCGAAGGCCCGCCGCCACCTGCGTCAGGCGTTCGACCGGCTCGGCATCACCGTCCACGAGCACACCGTCGTGGAGGCCGTCGAGCCGGAGCGGGCGTTCACCGCCGGCGGCGGTTCCCTCCCGGCCGACGTGACCGTGTGGTCGGCGGGGTTCGCCGTGCACCCCATCGCGGCCGCCAGCGGCTTGGAGGTCGCGGCAACCGGTCAGATCGTCGTCGACCGCACCATGCGCTCGGTGTCCCACCCCGATGTCTACGCCGCCGGTGACTGCGCCTACGCGATCGGCGACAACGGCCGGCCGCTGCCGATGTCCTGCGCCTCGGCGGGCGTCACCAACATGCAGGCGACGGCGGCGATCGTCGCGCGTCTGACGGGCGCCGCGATCCCGACCACCGCGCTGGCGTACCACGGGAACCACATCAGCCTGGGGCGGCGGGACGCGATCTTCCAGATGGTGGACGGGGAGGCCCGGTCGAAGTCCTGGTTCCTGGGCGGGCGGACCGCCGCGCGGCTCAAGGCGGGTGTGCTCGGGGCGGCCGCGTGGGGCATTGCCCACCCGACCTTCGGCCTGCCGAAGCGCAAGCACCGTCTGCCCGCCCCGGCCGACCGGGCCGGTGTCGGGGTCGCCGCCTAGGCCGATCCGCGATGGAGAACGCAGCGATCGATCGGTTCGAGGCCGGCCGGGTACGGCTGGCCTCGCTGGCGTACCGTCTGCTCGGCTCGGCGGCGGACGCCGAGGACGCCGTGCAGGACGCGTTCCTGCGCTGGCAGGCGGCGGACCGGGAGGGCATCGACGTACCGGAGGCGTGGTTGACGAAGGTCGTCACCAACCTCTGCCTCGACCGGCTCCGCTCGGCGCAGGCGCGCCATGAGCGTGCTGCCGGGGACTGGCTGCCCGAGCTGCTGCTCGACGGCGATCCGATGCTCGGTCCCGCCGATACGTTCGAGCAGCGCGAATCGGTGTCCTTGGCCGTACTGATCCTCATGGAGCGCCTGTCGCCGGTCGAGCGGGCCGCCTACGTCCTGCGCGAGGCCTTCGCCTGCTCGCACGCCGAGATCGCCGGGATCCTCGACATCAGCGAGTCCGCGAGCCAGCAGCATGTGCACCGGGCCCGCCGCCGGGTCGCCGCCCGGCCCCGCGGGGCCGGCGAGGTGGATCACGCCTCCGCGCGCCGGATCGTCGAGGAGTTCCTCGCCGCCGCGACGTCGGGGCGCACCGAGCGGCTGGTCGCGCTGCTCACGGAGGACGCGACCGCTGTCTCGGACGGTGCCGGGCTGGCCAGGCGGCTGCTGCGGTACGGAACCGGCGAGCGGGTCGCCTCCCTCGTACGCGCGGGCTTCCGGCCCACTCCGGCGAAGCGGCGGCTGGCCGGCGGCTCGCCGGTCTTCCACATCGCGCCGGTGAACGGCTCGCCGGCCGTCATCGCCGTGGTCGGGAACCGGGTCGTGGGCGCCGTGGTGTTCGCGGTCGACGGCGGCCGGATCTCGTCCCTGCACGGCATCGCCGCCGCCGGCCGGCTGGCACGGCTCGACGAGGCCTGGCGGCGGCGCGAGCCGGCCGCACCGGCCGTCGGCGCATGGTGACGCGCGGCAACGGGCCCCGGTGACCCGAGCGGGGGGCCACCGCGGTCCCGGTCGCGGTCGTGCGGTACTGCCCTGCCGCTGTGCGACGGGGCGGCACCGTACGGCCGGAAGTGGCGGGTGGGCAGCCGCTCGTGTCCGCGACCGTGACATCACGAGGACGTGCCGCACCCGTCACCGGTCGGGGCGTCGCGGGCGCGCGGGGGGGGGGGCACGGGGGGGNNCGTACGGCCGGAAGTGGCGGGTGGGCAGCCGCTCGTGTCCGCGACCGTGACATCACGAGGACGTGCCGCACCCGTCACCGGTCGGGGCGTCGCGGGCGCGCGGTGGCGGGGTCACGGCGGTGCTTCCGCCCCCTCCCACGAGCGGCCGGGCGCGCCCAGGGGCAGGCGCTCGACGCATCAGTCGGGCAGCCGGTCCATGATCCAGGTGCAGAGCTCCGCGGTGATCGCCGTGTGGGCGGTGGTGGTGGACGAGCAGAGGAAGTCGTCCAGCTCGCTCTCGTACGGGTCGAGGTCGTCGACGGGTGCGTACAGGTCGTTCTGGTGGTCGACGTCACGGATGGCGACCGCGCTGACCGAGGGAACGAAGCACACGTCCTTGTGCCGCAGGTCCGCCTCGCCGCCGAGCTTCTCCATCGCCCCGGCGAGGATCTCGTAGGTGTGCAGGCTGCCGCCCGGCGCGCCGTCCAGCTCCGGGAAGCCACTGGTCGGAACGGTCTTCTCGGCCTTCGGGAAACGACGGTTGAGGAAGGCGGCCGTGACGTCGTCGCCCTGGGCCTGGGTGTAGAAGGTGGTGCCCGGGTAGATCCGGTCGATCCGCAGCGCGACCTCGCCGGGCTTCACCTCGGGCAGACCGACCCCGTCGCCGCGGCCGTTGGCCACGGCGATCTTCCTCGGCCTGCTGGGCCACCCGCCGACCTGGCGCAAGGCGTCCAGGAACTCGGTCCGCAGCGGTGAGACACCGATCTTGCCGGTCTCGGCGTCGTAGTGCTGCCACAGCATCTGGCACGCGGCCGGGCTGCTCATCTGCCTGGCGAAGTTGTTCGGGAACGGGATGAAGTGGGAGAACGCCTGCACGCCGACCGGGATGGACGCGCCGCGGTGCGGGCTGTCGTAGGAGAAGTACAGCGCGGTGCGGTGGTCCACGCGCTGCGCCTCCATGCGGGCGAGTGCGTAGCGGGTGACGATGCCACCCATGCTGAATCCGCCGACCACCATGGGGCGGTCGCCCTGTTGTTCGGCGGCGGCCCGATGGATGGCGGCCTCCGCGGCCCGCGCGTTGTCGAGGATCGACGCGCTGCGCTCCTCGAAGCCGAGCAGGATCACGTCCCTGCCTCGACGGCGCAGCTCGCTGATGAACGGGTAGCCGCTCTCCAGCCCGTGGTACAGCACGTCGAGCTTGCTCCGCCCGAGGTTGAAGCCGTCGGCCATGATCACGGGCCGGACGAGACCGCCTTGGTTGCCCTCACCGGGGAACACCCAGGCGAAGCCGTTCGGAAGGGGCCATTCCGCGTGCTCCGGTACGTCGATCGTCGCGGCCGGCTCAGCGGTCAGGGGACCGCCGAGAGTGAACGAACCGACATTGGGCTCGGTCGTCTCCGACATGGTCGGGCTCCTTGTGTCGAGGGGGGTGGGTGAGACGACGTCATCCTGGGGGAAAATGCCCTTTTTTACCCTGCTGAACTGCGAGGTTCATCCCTTTTGATGGAGCACGGGCGGATAGTGTTTGATCTGCCTGGCATGTGCCAGTGACCTGTTCTCTTCGCTCGCCCGTTCCCCTGTGGGGAGTCGCCGGCCGGCTGCCCCGCCGGCCGGCCCGAGCCCTGGTCGATCCGGTCGGCTTCGGCTTCGGCTTTGGCTTCGGCTTGGCTTCGGCATGCGCGTCGGCCGTGCTCGAACTTGCCGCCGTACGGGAGCCCTCAGCCGTGCCCGGTCTCCGGCCGTACGGCCGTGACCAGCCAGGAAGTGCTGCGCAGCCACACCGCGCCGCCGCCTTCACGGGGACGCAGGTGCTCCGTCAGGGCCCGGCGGGCCAGGCGCCGCGCGTCGGGCGTCACCTGGCTCAGCAGATGGCGGCCGGGGCCGGAGTCGAGCAGGAACGCCGCCGCGTCCTCGGCGCCCGTCCCCCAGTCGCCTGCGGCTTCCACGCGCTCGACGCCGGTGCCGGCGAACCCGGCAGCGGTCAGCAAGGAGTGGATGCGGTCGGGGTCGGTGAGGGAGAACATGCCGGGCCCACCGGGTGCGCCGAAGCCACCGAGCGGCAGGATGCCGTCCAGCGCGGCCAGGGCCTGCAGCCACTCGTTGGCCTCGGCTTCGGCCGCGCAGATGAACGCCAGCCTGCCACCGGGGCGCAGCGCGTCACGGATGTTGGCCAGGGCGGCGACGGGGTCGCCGAAGAAGGTCATGCCGTATCGGCTGACGGCGGCGTCGAAGGACGCGGGCTCGAACGGGTGGACCTGGGCGTCGCCCTGGACGAAGGAGACGTTGCCCAGCCCCTCGCGCTCGGCGCTCGCCCGGGCGCGTTCGAGCATGGGCCCCGAGAGGTCCAGCCCCATGGCGCGGCCCTCACCGGCGCGCCGGGCGGCCAGCCGCGTGGTGCGGCCGGCCCCGCAGCCTATGTCGAGGACGCGGTCACCACCGCCGATCGCGGCGGCGTCGAGCAGCGGGGAGTTGAAGCCGTCGTTGATGGCGTCCCAGCGGTCCTGGCCGGCGGCCCACTGCGTGCCCTCGTAGCCGTTCCAGGCCCGCGCCTGGGCTGTGTTGGCGACCTTATCCATGCGGCACATCCGTCCCGCCGGGGCGTCGGACAGCGCCCCGGCCTCTAGTATGGGCAAGTGCCCAAACAGTATGGGCACTTGCCCATACTTGCAACGGGCTTGAGGGAAGGGGCTGTTGTGTCACCTCGTGGAGTGGCCATTCCGGATCTGCGGGAGCGGCTGTTCGCAGCCGCGGAGCGCGTGGTGGCCCGCGACGGGGCCGCGGCTCTGACCAGCCGCGCCGTCACGGAGGAAGCCGACTGCGGGAAAGGCGTCCTGCACACGCACTTCGCCGGGCTGGACGAGTTCGTCGCCGAACTCGTCCTCGACCGCTTCGCCCGCAGCGCCCGCGAGGCGGAACAGCTGGACGGCCGGGTGGGGCAGGGCGGCGTGGCGGACAACCTCCGGGACGTCGTGCTCACCCTGCTGGATTCCCTGCCGCCCGGGGTCGTCGGCCTGGCCATGACCCGCCCCGTCGCCGCCCTCCGTACCCGGGAGGGCTTCCGGTCCGGCGCGCCGGCCTTCGACGCGATCCAGCACTCGTTCACCGCCTATCTGCGGGCGGAGCAGCACCTCGGGCGCCTCGCGCCGGGCGCCGACGCGGCGACGATCGCCCTCGCGCTCGTCGGAACCGTCCACCACCTGCTGATGACGCGTCCGCAGGGCGGGGGCGCGGAGGGCGGGAGCGCCGAGGCACGGGACACGACCGAACGTCTGCTGTCCGCACTGCTCGGTCCCCATACACCGCCGACGCCTTGAGCCCGTGCCGTCGTTCGTACCATCGATCGTGCCTCCGGCAGGATGTACGGCGACGGTGGGCGCGTCCGGCCGGCAGCCGGCGGGGCGCGCCTCCTCGGTCGGCGGGGCCGGACCGGCCGGGACACGGCCGAGCGGCGATGAGGTCAAGATTCCCGGGCGAGGGGTCGCGTCCGGCGGCAGTGGCGCTACGTTGCCCGGATGGAGGAGTGGGAGCGCTGGGAGCGGCGGG
>NZ_LWBU01000270.1:77383-77521 GCF_001646665.1 Streptomyces noursei
GGTGCGCGCGGTCGCCGCCCGCGGGCCGGTGGTGCGGGTGCCGCGCGTCGGGGTGGTGGTCAGCGATGCCCGCCTCGCCCGGGAGGTGCTGACGGACGCCGAGGCGTACACCAAGACCGGGCCGGGCGCGGCGGCCGG
>NZ_LWBU01000270.1:77721-78002 GCF_001646665.1 Streptomyces noursei
ACGGGACGGAGCCGCCGAGGTGATCCGCGAGTTGGTCGGGCTGCCGGGCGGCGGGACCGACTTCACCGAGGCCGCCGCCGTGGTGTCGTCCCTGCGGCTGTGGCGGACGACGCTCACCGGCCGTCAGGTCAAGCGTGCCAGGGCGGTGCTGGCCCGGTTGAGCGAGGCGGCGGTGGCGGCCTACCGGGCGGGCGACGAGTCGACCGTACCGGGTCGGTTGCGCGCGCTCGGCCTGGACGAGGCGGAGGCGCGGGGCGCGGTCGGGCTGTTCCTGCTGACCG
>NZ_LWBU01000270.1:78055-79254 GCF_001646665.1 Streptomyces noursei
GGCCCATGACACGGGCCGGGGGCCCGGTGGGATCACCGACGCGGTGGTGGAGGAGGCGCTGCGGGTGACGTCGCCGACCCCGGTCATGCTGCGCAGCGCGGCCCGCGCCGGGCGGATCGGAGGCGTACGGGTGGAGGCCGGGGAGCGGGTGGTGATCGCCACGCTGCTGTGCACCGGAGCGTACGGCCCGTTCGCGCCGGACCGCGATCCGGCCGAGACCGCCGGTCTGCGCCGGCTGTGGTTCGGGGCGGGTCCGCATTTCTGTCTGGGGCCGCTGGCCATGGCGGAGATCCGCGCGGTCGTCGGCGCCCTGCGAGGCTTCCCCGGTCTGGTGATATCCGGTCGGCGTCCGGCACGGGGGGTTCTGATCCCCGCCTACGCCCGGTTGCCGGTGCGCGCGAGCCGCCGGGCGGGCCGCGGGCGGACGTCGTGACAACCGGTCCTGAGCATCACGGTGGGGCCAGGACCGAGGTGAGCGGGTGAGCGAGAAGACCGGTGTCATCGGCGCCGGGCACGTGGTCGGCGCCGTGGGGGTGGCGGGTGTCGTGGGTGGCAAGGGTCCGGAGGCCGGTCGCGGTCGTGCCCGCCAGGACGCGGAAGTCGCGGGCGAGATGGGCCTGGTCGTGGTAGCCGCAGGCGGCGGCGGTCCCGGCCCCGGTCGCGCCGGGTTCCAGCAGCTTCGTCAGAGCCCTCTGGAAGCGGAGGACACGGGCGGCGCTCTTGGGAGCGAGGCCGACCTGCTCCGCGAACAGGACTTCCAGGCGGCGCCGGCTCCGTCCGGTCGCCTCGGCCAGCCGTCCGACCGGCAGCGTGCCGTGGCTGGCCCGCAACAGGGCCCACGCCCGGGTCACCACGGGTGAGGGCCAGCAGCGGCTGCCTGCGAGCCGGGTGGACAGGGCTTCGTCGAGTACGGCCCAGCGGGCCCGCCAGCCGGAGGCGCGCGCGAGTCGCTCGGTCAGGGCGGCGCCCCAGTGACGTCCCAGCACGTCCACCGGGTGGACCATGCTGTCGGTGAGGTGACGGAGCGGCAGGCCGAGGAGTGCGTAGGCACCCAGTGGTGTCAGCTCCACCTGTACGCCGTGGCCCGTCCCGCCGACGCGGCTGATCACCGGGCCGGTCTGGAGTCCCAGCAGCACCGCGTCCCATCCGTTGCCCGTGCCGCACCGCTCCCGTTCGGAGGCGAGTTCCAGCGGGGCTCC
>NZ_LWBU01000270.1:79270-80139 GCF_001646665.1 Streptomyces noursei
AGGCACAGCGTCACGGTGGTCGAGGGAAGGTTGATCCGCCGCACGACGGGCGCCGCGCTCATGCGGTAGCCGGTGTAACTGACCACGTGGTCGCGCAACCGGGGCGGGGGCCGGTGGCGTACCCGGCAGCGCTCGGGGGCCGGATCGTTCGGTGCCGACTCGCGGGCCACAGCTGCCGCCCCTCTCGACCCGTGCGACTGGGGAGGGCGGGGACCGGCGAGGTGCGCGTTCGTACAAGCCGCGGTCCCGGCCGTGGCTTCAGTCTGGTGGTGCGCACGACGGGCCGTGAAGCCAAGATCACGCCATCCGGTCGAAAGCGGCGGCCCGGAAGTCCTTGTCCGGACCGCGCACGTCCGGACCGGGGACGTGGCACGTGTGCCGGTCGCACGTCGCCGACGTGCGACCGGCCACGGTGCAACTCCTGCCCGTCTCCTCCCTACGAACCGAAGGAGTACTCATGCGTTTCCGTACCGCTGTCGCAGGACTGGGAATCGGAGCGGCACTCGCGCTGGGCGGCCTGTCGGCGCCCGCGCAGGCCGCCGGCCAGGACGGAGCGTCCTCGGCGTTCGGGCCCTCGTGCACCAAGGGCAAGAACCTCACCAACGGGTGGGGAAAGTGCACCACCCGCGGAAACTACAAGTGGCGCGTCAACGTCGACTGCACGCTCGGGGGTTCGGGGTCGAGCAGCGTCGTGACGGGACCGACGCGGACCAACGCGTACTGCAGCTGGGGCAACGTGGAGTACGTGTCCATCGAGTTCCTCTGATCACCCGCGCACCCGCGGTGCTCCGCCACGGGTGCCGGGGCCGCGCGCCCGCGCCGTGACGGCCGGCGCCGGCCCGCCTTCTTCCGCGACGGCCCGGCACCGG
>NZ_LWBU01000270.1:80517-84240 GCF_001646665.1 Streptomyces noursei
TCCGAGGAGCGGATCGCGGCCATGGAGCGGCGCCTCGGGCAGCGGATGCCCCCGTCGTACCGGGAGTTCCTCGCGGTCAGCGACGGGTGGCGGCACGCGGGCGGGTTCGTCGCGCGGTTGGCGGGCACCACGGAGGCGTCCTGGCACGACAACGCCTCAGGTCTCGCCGAGAACTTCGAGAGGTACTTGGACGAGGAGGCCCGGCCGGAGGGGCGCCGGGAGGCGGACATCTGGCGGCGCGGGCTGCAGCTCGACGTCGAGTCCGACGCCACGTACGTCCTCCTGGACCCGGAGGACGTGGGCGAGGACGGTGAGTGGGCCGTGTACACGTGGGCGAGCTGGCGGGCCGCGCCGCCGGAGCGCCACGCGGACTTCCGGGCGTTCATGCGGGCGATGCACCGGGAGTTCCACCGCCTGCGGGCGGGGCACGGCGACGAGGGGCCGGTGTTCGTCAACGGGACGACGCGGGAGAAGGACGCCCTGGTGGCACGGGCCCGGACCGCGGCACTGCGCGGCGACTGGGAACGCGCCCTGGCGATGCTGGACGAGGCCGCGTCGTACGGCAGGCCGCGGGCGGCCGGGCTCGGGGACCAGATACGCCTCCTGCTCGGACGGACCTCCCGGGTGAGCTTCGGGCCTGCGGGGCGTGGCCCGTTGTACGCAGTCGAGCAGCTGCCGGTGCTGGTCGCCGACCACGCGGCGCACGCGTACGGGGACGACTCACTGGCGGGCACCCTGCGGGCCGCCGACGACGAACTCGTGTCCCTGGCCCACGCCATGCTGGACCGGATGAGGAACGGGACGTACCGCTGCACGGTGGCCGGGCCGTTCGGGGAGGCGGTGGAGAGGGCGAGAGAACTGGCGCGGTGGGGTGACACCGACGAGGCGTGGCGGACGCTGATGGACGCGCTGCCCTCGTGGGAGCCGCTGGAGCCGGACCATGTGGCTCCGTTCGGGTGGGTGGCCGACCCCGTGCTCGGGCCGCTGCTGACCCCGGAGCGGGGCGTGAACTGCTGTCCACACCGAGGGGCGGGTGGACGGGTGGGCCCGCGGAGCAGGCGCCCCGGCTCGACCCGGACACCCTCCGGTGGCTCGCGGAGCCGGACCCGGGCGGCACCCGCACGTCCTACCGGTTCGTGCTGGTGGAGGGGGTGCGGCCGGAGGAGTTGCCCGGACTCCTGGCGGACGGGGACGACGCCGTCCTCAGTGCGCCCATGACCCGCTGGGAGGCAAGCCACCGGTCGGCGCACGGCCGCGTCGCGTTCTCGTCCCGCGACGACCGGGCCCTCATGGCGGTCGGCCGGGCCGGGCCCGGCTGGAGCTTCGCCTTCGACGGCGCGCCCGCTCCGTTCGACCGGCATCGGTTCGTCTCCCCGGCGGCGGCAGCGGCGGCCCGTGCCGGTACGCGGGCGGTGGTGGTGTGGTGCGGCCTGCGGGCAGGGGGCGGTCAGCCGTTCTTCCACCTGTCGGTGGCACGGGACGGCACCGAGCAGTACGCGTTCACGTACCAGGCCGGAGAGGTCCGGCGGAGCGGGGACATTCCACGGGCACTGGAGCCGGACCGGTTCCTCAGCGGCCGGGAGGCGGACGCCGCCGATGCGGAAGGGGCGCTGCTGGAAGCGGTCTCCGGGGAGTTCGGTACGCGCCTTCCCCGCCACGCGATCGTGCGCGGGCGGCTGCACACGTTCATCACCCGCTCCTGGAAACGGCCGCCGAGAGAGGGAGAGACGTATCTGGTGATCAGCAGGCACAGAGACTTCGCGCGCGGGGACCGTGACGGGCGAGCGGGTGGCGGCGCCCCGGACAGCCGGTAGAAGCGGACGACCGGCCGGAGGTGGCCTCCCCGGTTGCGGGACGCGGGAAAGGGGGGCCACCGGACCGGGGTGGGGGCCGCAGCGTACCGGTGCAGTCCGCGTAACCCGTCATCCGTCACCCGTCACCCGTCATTCGCGTACCGGTGTCACCCGGGGGCTGCCGGGAAGCGGCCGGGGTGTTGCCTCCGGGACTCCCGTCGTCCATGGTCAACGCCCTACGATGCGCGTGTGCGGGGCGTATGCCGCGCACCATGGCCAGGGGGAGGCTCGATGTCCAGAAAACCGCGCCGCCGCATGTCCGGGGGCATACCGGACAGTGTGCGGAAGGGCCTTCCCGGCGGGGTGGAGGTGTACCACCTGCTGCCGGACGGCGGGATCGTGCTGGCCGACCGGGACGGTGCCCGCGAACTGGGGCCCGAGCGGGAGTTCCTGCGCTTCATCGACGACGGCCAGTTCGCCCACTACCTGGTGGGCGACGCGGCCACCTCGCCCGAGCGCCCCTCCAACGCCACCGTGAAGCTCGGGGTGGTGGGCCCGCGCAGCGCCTTCACCCCGCACGCGCACGGCGGGGAGCACTTCGTCCTCAGCCTCGGTCACGCGGCCTGCGGGCTGTACGACGCGGACCTCGGCCGGGTCGCCGAAGTCCCGCTCACGCCGGGGATGCTGATACGGATTCCGGAGATGATGCCCCACTCCTTCGCCAACCGGGGCGCCGACCCGCTGACGATCCTCGCGGCCAACACGGGGTACGGGATCGACCACGAGGACTACGCGATCACGGCGGCCGACGCGGAGACACGGGCCTCCTCCGGAACCCACCGGCGGGACGGCGCCCCGCACACCGGCCACGGCACCGGCCCGACCGCGACCCTGGCCGCGGCGACCGTGACCGCCGGGACCACCGCGGCCACGGCCGCTGCCGGAACCGCCACCGACTACCGGGCCCTCGCCGCCGCCCTGCGCGACATCGAGCACCACCAGCGCACCCGGGGCATCGCGGCCACCACCGTGCGCGAGCGCCTGGCCGCCCGGATGCGCCGGCTGGCGGCCGCGTGGGAGGCCGGCCGGTGACCTGCCCGCACTGCGCACGCGAGCTGCGCCAGAAGGAACGCACGGGCAACGTCTGCTCCTACTGCGGCCGCGCGTACGCGCTCGACCCGAAGACCAACCCCCTGTGCCTGCACGACCTGCGGGTGCGCCGCGTCGTCGGCAAGCTCACGCAGGAGGGGCGGATCACGATCACACCGGGCCAGCTCTGGTACGCCCTGTCGCGGCGACAACTCGCCAAGAGCGCGGTCACCTCCGGATGCGTCATGCCGGCACTCTTCGCCGGCCTGGTGACGGGGGTCATCGGCATGGGCGGGGACCTCGTCTTCCTCCGCGTCGTCAGCGGCGCCCTGGTGCTCCTGACCACCGGGCTCGTCCTGATGCGCCTGGCAGGGGTGGGCAAGGGGGCCCTGCCCCAGAGCCGGGAGGCCTTTCGCACCGGCCCGCTGGCGGAGTGGGAGAAGCGGTACGGGACGTTGCCGGCGGGCATGGCGGACGACCGCCGGTTCCCGCGGAGCGGGCAGCCGGCCGCGGCGGGGAGCAGGGCCGTACTCCTGTGTCCCGACCCGTCCGTGGCCGCCTTCCTCGCCGCCGGCGGACTGCCCGTCCGCTACGGGGTCGTGCTGGCCGAGGAGGTGCGAAAAATACCCGCGCTGTGCCCCGAGGGGCCCGTCGTCGTGCTGCACGACGCGGACGCGCGCGGACACCTCCTGGTGCGCGAGGCACGCGAGACGCTGCCCGGGCGGCCGGTGATCGACGCCGGGGTCGCCCTGCGCTCGGTCGACGGCATGGCGTGGGCGGTGCCGTACCGCGACCGGCGGGACAAGCCCGACAGCGCGACCATGGCCCGGCTCGGCTCCGG
>NZ_LWBU01000270.1:84360-85509 GCF_001646665.1 Streptomyces noursei
TCCCGCTCGTCGGCGTGCCGCCGGCCCGGCTGCTCGCCGTCGTCACCCGCATCGTCGAGCGCACCACCGCGGCCGTCGACCCGGAGCGGCGCCGCGCCGCCTCCGTGGGCTTCATGACCTGGCCACCCGCACCGGGCCCGGCCCCGGCGGGTGAGCGGTGAACTGCCCGCACTGCGCCGCCGCTCTCCGGCGCAACCAGCGGACGGGCCGCGTGTGCGCGCACTGCCGGCAGCGCTTCGCGCTCGATCCGCGGGAGGACGGCAGGGGCATGCACGACCTGCGCCTCCGGCGCTGCGTCGAGCGTGCCACCGACGGCGGCCGCCTGACGGTCGCCCTCACCCAGTTGTGGTACCTGTCGCGGACCGGCAACTCCGCCCGGCCCGCGGTCGCACGGCGCGGCGTACCACCGGGGCTCCGGTGGCTGGTGGCCCTGCCGACCGCCGCCGCCCTCGTCGCCTGCGCGGTCCTCGTCCGAGCAGTACCGGCGTACATACCCCTGGCGGCCGCCCTCGGCGTCCTGGTGGCGGCGGCGGTCATGCGCCACCGCCCCGCGCGGGCCGCCGTCTCCGAGGTCCAGCCCTCCGAGGACACCTTCCGGCGCCTGATGACCGGGCACTGGACGACGACGTACGGGGGGCTGCCGGAGGGGGTGGTGGACGACCGGCCGGCACAGGGCACCGCCGGTCGGAACCCGACCGCACGCGGCGGATCCGCGACGGTGTCCCGACCGCGCGCCGTCGTCCTGTGCACCGACCGCGCGGTGTCGGTCTTCCTCCAGGAGAACGACATCCCGGGGCGCTTCCGGGCCGTCCTCGTCCATGTGCCGGAGCGGACCGGGTACTCGCGGTACGGGGCGCGGCCGCACAGGGAGGTAGTCAAGGAGGCGCTGCGCGGGATCGACGGGTTCCGGGCGGGGCTGCCGGTGGTCGTCCTGCACGACGCCGGCGTCCAGGGCGCCCTGCTGGTCCCGTTGCTCCGTGCCGCCCGGCCGGACCGGGTCGTGGTGGACGCCGGGCTGCCGGTGGCCGCGGTGAGGCACAACCGGGCCGTACGCCTGCTCAACGCCGCACCGTCCGCCGGTGCCGGTGCCAAGGAGCTCCGTACCGTGGCGGGGCTGTCCGAGGAGGACGCCGCCTGGCTCGCCGAGGG
>NZ_LWBU01000270.1:85520-85927 GCF_001646665.1 Streptomyces noursei
TTCTGGAGCCCGCTGGCGGCGGTGCCGCCCCGGCTCCTGGAGACCGTGGCGGTACGGGCGTTGGAGCACGCGCTGACCGCTCCGGATCCGGCCGCCACCCACCGGTCCGGCGACGCACGGAACCAGGGGTTCCTCACCTGGCCGGGGCAGGCCCCCGCACCCGGCCCCGACACCTCCCGTACGGAAGGCACGGCCACCGCATGACGTCGCAACTCCACCACTCCCCCGGCGCCACGCGACCCGACGGGCGCCCCTCCCCGGGGGCGCGGCTGCTCGGCCCGGCGATCGCCCGGGCGGCCGCACGCGCCGCCGCCCCCGGCGGACTGCGCTTCACGGAACGCCAGCTGTACTACGCGACCTGCCGCGTCCTCAGCCCCGGCTCGGCGCTGCTGCGCCGCCTCCCGCGC
>NZ_LWBU01000270.1:86010-87374 GCF_001646665.1 Streptomyces noursei
GGGCCTGCTCCCGCCGGTGCCGCCCGGTACCGGCGGCGTGTACCCGGTGCACGACGGGGACGGGAAGGGGGACGGGGATGGGCACGGCACGAGCGAGCCGGACGTGTACGCCTATGGTCTGCCCCGCCTGCTGGTCTGCCAGGACCCCTCGATCGCCCGCATGCTGCTCGCCAACCACGTCCACCTGGAGGCGGCGTGCCCGGTCCTCACCGCGGTGGACGCACTGCCGCTCGCCCCCCGGCTGACGGCCGCTCTGGAGCGGGCCGGGGGCGCGACGGTGCACGTCCTGCACGACGCGAGTCCCTCGGGTCTGGTGCTCCCCGCGCGGATCCGGGCCGCGCTGGGGCCCGTCCCCGGCGTACGTGTCTCGTCGATGGGGCTCGTGCCGCGTCACGTCGCCGCCCTGCGCCTGCCGTCCGGGCGCGGCCCGGTACCCGGTCCCGTCCTCGGCACCGGGCTGCCGCCCGGGTTGCTGCCCGCGGAGGCCCGGTGGCTGGCGCGGGGCCGGTTCGCGGAGGTGGCCGCGGTGCCGCCGGCCCGGCTGGTGCGTACGGTGCTGCGCGTGACGCGCGGCTCCCGGCCGCCCCGCGCCTCCCTCCGGAGCGATCTGCGGGGACTGCGTGACACCGGGTTCCTGACGTGGCCCTCCGCCTGACACCCCCCGCGTCCTCCGCCCGACACCCCCCGCGTCCTCACCCGTCACCGACCACCGCGGCCGTGACCGCCGTCGCGACCGACCACCGACCGCAGACCCGAGGAAGCCCCACGATGATCCGGCCCGAAGAGATCGGCTACAGCGACGAGCTGCTCGCCGACGGCAGTGTCCACCGGCGCTACGAGGACGGCCGCGAGGAGTGGCGCCGCCGCGATCCGTCGCAGCCCCGCCTGGTGCGGTGGCACGACAACCGGAACGTCTCCGGCACCGACGAACTCCTCGGTGACCGCATCGTCAAGCGCACCCTCGCCGACGGCTCGGTCACCTACGCGCGGGACATCGGCTACGGCCGCACGCTGTGGGCCGGCGGCGAGCGGGTCATGGTCAACCGGACCTCGTTCGGCGGGCGGATGGGCGCGATGCTGACGGGCCTGGGCGTGGCGGGCCTGGCGATCACCGCGTCGCAGCTGCCTCCGGCGAGCCTGAGCCCGGAAGAGGAGGAGGCCCTGCGCCAGCAGGCGCAGAGCCAGACGTCGTCCTCCTCCGGGGGTGACGCGGGCGGTGGCGGCGCGGACGGCACCGGCACGGGCGGTGAGGGCGGTTCCGGGGACGACTGGGACGCGGGCTGGCACGACCAGCAGGACGCCTGGAGCGACGACGACTTCGGCTGAGCCGGCCCGGCCCCGCACCGGCGGGCCCGCGCCCCACC
>NZ_LWBU01000270.1:87409-92698 GCF_001646665.1 Streptomyces noursei
GCCCCGCACTCCACCGGCGGGACCGCACCCCCCGCCGGCGCACCGCCCCACGCCGGGGTGACCACCCGCCCCGACCTCCCCCGACGGGCCCCACCGGCCGTCTGCACACATACGCGCGTAACACCGAGGAAAGGAGCCGTCCGTGGCACGCTTCTGCGCCTGCCTCGCCCCGACCACCGGGCTGGCCCATGCCCATGTCGCGGCGATGGGCGCCACCGTCGCGACGGACCGGGCGCCCGTCGACGTGCCCGGGGCGTCGCTCGGGCTGGTCGACGGCGAACCGGGCCGCGCCCAGGGCCCCTTCGCGGCCCACGGCATGACCGCGGTCGGCGAGGTCACCCTCCACAACCGGGCGGAACTCCGCGCCGCGCTGTCGGCCGACGCCGCCCCGGCCCCCGCCGGCTGCCCGGACGGCGAACTGCTGCTGCGCTGCTTCGCACGGCTCGGCGAGGCGGGCGTAGCGCTCGCCGAAGGCATGTTCGCGCTGGCCGTGGCGGACGGACGGGACCTGGTCCTCATCCGGGACCACGTGGGGGCCCGCACGCTCTTCTACGCACGCGCGGACGGCGCGTGGGCCGCCTCGACCTCGCTGCGGGCGCTGCGCCGCTGGCCGGCTCTGGGCACGTCCATGAACCTCGCGGCGGTCCGCTCCTTCCTCACCTTCGCGTACCTCCCGGGCGAGGAGACGCTGCTCACGGGGGTACGGGAGGTGCTCCCCGGGCGGGTGCTGCGGCTGTCCGGCGACGGTACGGTCGCCGAGTCGGTGCACTGGGAGCCCCGGGAGCGGCTCGACGACGCCCCGCCG
The DNA here is from genome assembly GCF_001646665.1 of Streptomyces noursei. Classification (GTDB taxonomy): domain Bacteria; phylum Actinomycetota; class Actinomycetes; order Streptomycetales; family Streptomycetaceae; genus Streptomyces; species Streptomyces lavendulocolor. The sequence continues at coordinate 88,215 of NZ_LWBU01000270.1, forward strand.
GCGGGCCCGGGGGGCCACGCGCCGGCGCTGCGGGCGCTGCTGGAGGACGCGACGGCACGCAGGCTCCCGGAGGGGGAGCCCGCGGCGGTGCTGCTCTCCGGAGGCGTCGACAGCTCCCTCGTCACCGCGCTCGCGGCGAAGCTGCACTCACACCCGGTGCACACGTACTCGATCAGCTTCGGCGACGACCTCCCCAACGAGCTGGGGTACTCGGGCCTCGTGGCCACCCACTGCCACACCCGCCACCGGGTCCTCACCGTCTCCGGCCGGACGGTCGCCTCGCGTCTCGCCGAGGCGGCGGCGCTCCTGGACAGCCCGGTGGGCGATCCCCTGACGGTGCCGAACCTGATCATGGCGGAGGCCGTGGCCGCGGACGGCGCCTCGGTGGTCCTCAACGGCGAGGGCGGCGACCCGGTCTTCGGCGGTCCGAAGAACCTGCCGATGCTGGTGCAGGAGATGCACCGCCGGCCGGGTGCGCCCTGGGACGAGGACCGTGCGACGGCGTACCTCCGCTCGTACCGCAAGTGCTGGACGGACCTTCCCGTACTGCTGACGCGGGACACCCTGGACGCGCTGCGCGACGCCCCGCGGCCCGAGCGTTTCGTGGAGCCGTACCTGACGCCCGGTGCCGGGTCCCCGCACCGCATGGGGCACCTCCTCAACCAGCTGCTGCACTGCAACCTCCGTACGAAGGGTGCCCACCACATCCTCACCAAGGTGGAGCGCCTGACGGCCTCCCAGGGCATCGAGGGCCGGGCCCCGCTCTTCGACCGGAGGGTCGTCGACCATGCCTTCGCGACCCCGCCCACGGACAAACTCCGCGGCACGGCGGAGAAGTGGGTGCTCAAGGAGGCGGTGCGCGACCTCCTGCCGGACACGGTCGTCGACCGCCCCAAGAGCGGCATGCGGGTGCCGGTCCAGCAGTGGCTGGCGGGGCCGCTGCGCGAGCTCGCGGGCGACCTGCTGCTCGGTCGGCGGTCCCGGCAGCGCGGCCTGTTCCGCACGGACACCGTCCGCACCTGGATGAGGGGCGAGGGCACGCTGCTGCCGCGCCAGGGAGGCAAGTTGTGGCTGGTGCTGACGCTGGAGCTGTGGCTGAGGTCGTACGACGTGTGAGGCACGCGCGCCGGCGGACGGCCACCCGGGGCGCGCGGCAGGACGAGCGGAAGCGACGGCAGGAAGCGATCATGGATACAGGAAGCACCGCACTCGGCGGAGCCACCGGAGGTGCCGTGCGCACCCGGCTCACCGACCCCCGCACCGGCCGCGCACGCGGCACCTCGCCCCTCTCCCGGGAACCCGAGGTGGAAGCCGCGGTGGCAGCCGCGCGGGCGGCCCTGCCTGGCTGGAGCGGAGCGACCCCCAGGGACCGGGCGCGCCGACTGGACCGGCTGGCGACGCTGATCGAGGAGAACGCGGCGCGGTACGGGGCGTGCGAACGGGCGGGAACCGGCAAGCCGCCGGCGGAGACCGCGGGCGAGGTCGAGCAGGTGGCCGATCTGTTCCGGTTCTACGCGGCGGCGGCCCGGGCGCGGACGGCCCCTGCGGCGGGACGTCTGGTGGAGGGGCACGAGAGCTGGGTGCGGTGGGAGCCGGTCGGCGTGGTCGGGGTGATCGTGCCGTGGAACTACCCGCTCCTGATGGCGGCGTGGCGCTGCGCGCCCGCGCTGGCGGCCGGCAACACGGTGGTGGCGAAACCCGCCGAGACGACCCCCGACACGCTGGCGCTGCTGGCCGGGCACGCGGCGCAGGCGCTGGGGGCGGGGGTCCTGCAGTCGCTGCCGGGCGACCGGCTCACCGGGCGCCTGCTGGTCGAGGCCCCCGTGGACATGGTCGCCTTCACCGGCAGCGGCGCGGCCGGCCGGGACGTGGCGGCGCGGGCGGGTACGCGCCGCACCAGCCTGGAGCTGGGCGGCAACGCCCCCGCGCTGGTCCTGCCGGACGCGCCGCCGGACACGTACAGGGCGCTGGCGGAAGCGGCGACGTACAACGCCGGGCAGAGCTGTGCGGCGCCGGCCCGGGTCATCACCCTCACGGAGAACTACGCGGACACGGTCGGCCGGCTGACGGCCGCGATGACCGCCCGGACCGCGGGGCGGGACTTCGGCCCCCTGAACAACGCGGACCAGGCGGCCCGTTACGACCGCCTCGTCGCCTCGTCGGCCGCCGGGGTCGACGCGGTGGGCGCGCTGGCCCCCGGCCCCGGCGAGGAGGCGGGCCACTGGCGGCCGGCCCGGCTCCTGGCGGACCTGCCGGACGACGACCCGACGATCACGGAGGAGGTCTTCGGCCCGCTGCTGACCGTCCAGCGGGCGGACAGCGTGGACGCCGCCGTGGCCCTGGCCAACAGCGTGCCCCAGGCCCTGGCGGCCAGTGTCTGGACCACCGACCTCGGTACGGGGCTCGACCTGGCCGCCCGCGTCGACGCCGGCGAGGCGTGGGTCAACTGCCATCTGGTCCAGACGGCGGAACTCCCGCACGGGGGCCGCGGTTCCTCGGGCCACGGCACGGACCTCAGCGTCCTCGCGCTGCAGGAGTACCAGCGGCCCAGGACGGTGACCGTCCGGCTCGGCGGGCGCCGCACGGGAGACCGCCAGGGGTGACGGGGCGCCGGCCGCGACGACCGCCCGGCCCCGTGGCGCACCGGCCGGACACCAGGTGCGTGGCGCTGTCGATACGTACTTCTCCCCATGGTGCCCCCACCGGTCGCGCGCCATGATCGGTCACCGGTGGGCCGATGACCTGAGGTCCGCCGGTCAAGGGGGAAAACCACATATGTACTGGGGAACAGCGTCCGGAAGAGCTGTGCCCGGCGGCGCCACATCGTCGCATCGCCGTCGTGGCGGTGCGGTGCCCGCCGGTGCACTCGCCGCCACCGGTCGTCCCGGAGTCGTCGCGCCCGTCGCGACGGCCACGGAGCGGCACGGGGGCGCGGCGCACTGCGTCACCGTGCCGAACGGGGTCGATCACGGCGCGCAGGAGTCGGCGGCCCGCTCGCGCGCCTGCCTCACGGGGCAGGCCGCGGGCGACCGTGCGGAGCGGGCGGCAACGTCCGCCGCGACCGGCGGGGTGCGTTCGCGGGTGCGTACGACCGCGTCCACGGCCCCCGTCACCACTGCGGTCAGAGCTGCCTCCGCGGCGTAGACCGCTCGCGCCGTCGACCGCGTACGCGGTGGTCGAGCCAGCTGCGTCGCTCCGGATGCCGGACGGGTCCTTCCGTCCCCGGCGGCCCGCCGTCGCTGCCGTCATCACCTCGCTCATCACCAGCGCCCTCACTAGCGCCAGCGACATCGACATCACCGTCATCCGTTTCCGCGATTTCCGTCATTTCCTTCATTTCCGTCGACCATCGGAAAGGTCATGATCGGCATGCGTCCACTCCGTTCCTTGCTCGCGTCCCTCACGGCGGTCTGCGCCCTGGCGGCCGGCGTCACGGTGGCCGGTACCGCCGGGCCGGCCCAGGCCGCCGCGTCCGACTGCACGGGCGGTGCCCGCGGGTTCCGCGACCACCCCGACGACGCCTCCGGCGACACGCACAAGCCCCGCCGCATCGAGATGGGCGGCGGCATCGTCATCACCCTGGAGAAGGGGGTGTACGTGGGACAGCAGATAGCCTTCGGCAAGATCAGCGGCCCCACGTTCCCCGGTGACAAGGTCTGGATGGACTGGAAGGCGGACGGCTGGGACCAGGGAGGCCCTCCCGGCACCGCGATCCGCCCGTGGCTGCAGTGCGGTCCGTTCACCGTGCAGCGCATCGGGCAGAGCCTGACGACCCCGTTCAAACGCACCAGCACCGACCCGGCCTACCAGTTCCGGGTGTGCGGCTCACTCAACTCCAATCACGTGGTCCGCTGCTCCGAATGGTGGTGACCTCCCCGCTGCCGTAGCGCGTGGCGACGCCGTCGCGGGACCTGCCGCGGCGGGCCGCCACGGGCCTGGGCCGGATGGGGTACTTCCTCGGGTGCGGGTCGGGTAGGCACGTCGATACTGGCCGCGCGGCGCGCCGAGAAGCGGTCGCCATGACGGAGGAGTGCCCACGTGAACCCACCACCGGAGACCCGGGAGTCCGGCTGCGAGATGATGCGGCGCATCGCCCAGGAGCTCAGGGGGAGCATCGAGGCCGCCGAGGCGCATGTGCGGGAGCTCTCGAGCAGGATCGCCGAGCTGGAGTCGCAGCCCGATCCGGAGAACGAGCTGGAGATCCGTGCGCTCGTGCAAGCGCGGGAAGTCGTCGAGAAGAAGATCGAGGAGGAGCGGGCGTCACTCTCCACGCTGGAGGACGTGATCAGCGAGAACTGCTAGGGAGTGTCCGCAAAGTATCGGCGTCCGCCCGGAGGGCGGGGGTCGCGGTGTCCGGTGCGTGCGATCGCAAGGCGGAGGAGGGAGCCATGGCGGAGCCATGGTGACCGACGACAACGCCGCTGGGGGTCCCCCCTCTGGGGGAGCGCGTGCAGGGCGCCGCGGGCCAGGCGAGACTTTGCGGA
>NZ_LWBU01000271.1 GCF_001646665.1 Streptomyces noursei
CTTCTTCCGGGAAAGCGGCTGATCGGAGGGGGGATGTTGCGGACTCTCCAACAGGCGGGCGCAAATCCTGTCGGTTCACCTGACCGGTTACTCATCAGTCGCTGAGGAGACTGAGGAACTCCTGTACGCAGCCGACGCGGCCGAACCGATCGAACCAATCGAACCAATCGGACCGGCCGAACCAACCCCCCCCCCCCCCCCCACCCGACCCACCCCGGAACCCCGCACCCCCCCCCCCCCCCCTCTGCGCCCCGCCCGCCCCCCCGCGCGCCTCCCCCCCCCCCCCCCCCCGGCCCTCCCACGCGCGGCCCCCCCCCCCCCCCGCCCGCGCCGCCCCCCGCCCCCGGGCGCCGCCCCGCCCCGAC
>NZ_LWBU01000272.1 GCF_001646665.1 Streptomyces noursei
GGCGCAGTGCTGGCTGTGGGGGTCTGCTTGGACTCGGCGGTGTCGCCGTCGTTGGTGCAACCGGTCAGGGCCAAGGAGGCACCGACGGCGCAGGCGATCAGCGGCAGGGCGTGGCGGGTGACGCGGATGGGGACTCCAGTGAGCTCGGGGCGGGCAGGGCCGCGCCTCCCGGGGGGCGTGGCTGCTGGGGCGGCGGGGGCGGGGGGGGGGGGGGGGCCCCCGCGCGGGGCCGCCCCCGCCGGGGGGCACGGCCCGC
>NZ_LWBU01000273.1 GCF_001646665.1 Streptomyces noursei
CGCGTTTCAGCACGGGGTTGTTGTGCCCGTAGTTGAGCGAGCCGGCGCCGGCGAAGAAGTCGAGGTAGGTGTGCCCGTCCTCGTCGGTGAGGCGGGCGCCCTGGGCACGGTCGAACACGGCGGGCCAACCGCGGGAGTAGCTGCGCACCTCCGACTCAAGGGGCTCGAAGACACTCAGGGCGGGCGGGGGGGTGGTCACGGCGGGTGCGCCCCTCCGGGGGGGGGGTTCGGGGGATCGGGGGGGGGGGGGGGGGGGGGGGGGGCCCCGGGGGGGCGGGGGGGCGGGGGGGGGGGGGGGGG
>NZ_LWBU01000274.1 GCF_001646665.1 Streptomyces noursei
CCGCCCCGCCCGGGGCCCGGCCTGTTCCGTCGCCGCCGGTGACGTCGCAGGTTCCACGGGCCCCGTCGACCCGGTCGTCCGGCTCTGGAGGCCGGCGCCCGGCATCGTCCTCGCGCTCGCCCGGTCGGACCGGGTGCTGGCCGCTCCCCGGGTCCTGGACCGGCTGCGGCCCGAGGAGCGGCGGGCGGCCGCCGGGGGGCCGCCCCGGCGGGGCGCCCCGCACCCGGGCGGCCCGGCGGCGGTGGGCCCCCCGCTCGCCCGGCGGCTCGGGGGGGGGGGGGGCCCGGGGGCCGCGGGCCCCGCGCCGGGGGGGGGGCGCCCGCCGCCCCGCCCGCCCCGCCCCGGCCGCAGCGTGGCGCCCAACCGCCCCGGCCCCGGGGGCGCCGGGGGCGCCCGGGGCCGCGTCGGCGGGGGGCTG
>NZ_LWBU01000275.1 GCF_001646665.1 Streptomyces noursei
TGCGGTGATGGCGAGGGGTTCTCGGGAGTGGGCGGGGTGGGTGTGGGGGTTGAGGAGGGTGGTTGTGATCCAGAGGCGCCCGCCCGCGCGGGCGCTGCCGAGGACGGCGTGGCCGGGGGTGGGGAGGTCGCGGGGGTTCTCGGTGATGGTGTGGTGGGGGGCGCCGGCGGGGCGGAAGAGGACGGTGCTGAGGGTGGGGCGGGCGTACAGGTCGAGGCAGGGGTCGGTGTCGACCAGGTCGGCGGGGGGCTGGGCGGGGGCGCAGGCGCGGTGCGACGAGCCGGCCCGGGCCGGTGCGGCCGCGGGCGCGCAGGGGGAACGCGGTCTCGGGGGTGGCGGGGCGGCGGCTGGGGCGCGGGGAGCGGCCGGGGAGGGCGGGGGGGCCGGGCCGGGTGGCGGTCGGGGGGGTGGGGTGGGGGGTGGGGGGGGGGGGG
>NZ_LWBU01000276.1 GCF_001646665.1 Streptomyces noursei
GCCTGGTGGCGGGCGGCGGGGGGGCGCTCACCGCCGTGGTGGCGACCCGTGCGGGGCTCGCACCGGGGGGGGGGCCGCACACCCTGATGGCGCGGCCCCCCGTCTGGGCCGTGCCGCTCCGCTTCCTCACCCTGGGGGCGGTGTCGCTGGGCACCCCCCGCCGCGTACCGGCTGGGACCCCCGCGCTCCTCGCCCGGCCGCACCCGCCCCCGGGCCCGGGCGGCCGCCCCCGGCCCGGGGCGCCCGGAG
>NZ_LWBU01000277.1 GCF_001646665.1 Streptomyces noursei
CCGGCGGGGCCGGGGGCGGTCCGGCCCTCGCCGGTCCGTCCGGTGCCGGTCCGGTCGGTGGCGGCCCGGTCGGTTCCCGTGTCCGGTGTCCGTGTCCGCTCAGGCACGGTGGGTCTCCTTCTCGGTGGTGGGGGCGGTGGTGTCCATGCCGACCAGGGCGGCGAAGCGGCGGGCGTGGTCCCGGTATCCGGCGGCCCGTTCCGCCGGGTCGCCGGCCAGGCCGAGGGGCGGGGTGTGCGCAAGGGGCGGCTCCAGGCTGTAGTCGC
>NZ_LWBU01000278.1 GCF_001646665.1 Streptomyces noursei
ACGGGCACGCGCGCGGCGGCGCGGCCGGGCCCGGGGACGCACGCGGGCGCGGCGGCCCGGTCGCGCGCGGAGGCGCTCACGGGCGGCGGCACGGCGGTACGGACGGGCACGGCGGCGGGCTCAGGCGCGGCGGTGGCGGCGGGGGAATTCCTTCTCCGGGTCCGCGAAGTAGGTCCACGGGCAGCTGGCGTAGGCACCGTCGAGCGCCTGGGACACCCGCCGGACCGCGTGCTGCCCGCCCGCCAGCGGCAGGGCCATGGCGAAAATGTGGAAGTCGGGCTGCCAGCCCCGGGGGCGCGGGGAGGCGGGGGGGGGGGGGGTGGGGG
>NZ_LWBU01000279.1:0-3733 GCF_001646665.1 Streptomyces noursei
AGGAGTGAGGCGAGGGTGACGGCCGCCTTGTAGGACTGGGCGGTCTTGTCCTAGGGAGTGTCCGCAAAGTATCGGCGTCCGCCCGGAGGGCGGGGGTCGCGGTGTCCGGTGCGTGCGATCGCAAGGCGGAGGAGGGAGACATGGCGGAGCCATGGTGACCGACGACAACGCCGCTGGGGGTCCCCCCTCTGGGGGAGCGCGTGCAGGGCGCCGCGGGCCAGGCGAGACTTTGCGGACACGACCTAGGGGTGTCTCGCGAGGTCCCGCCGGGCCCGCGGCGCCCTGCACGCCCGCGTGCCGCTGCCCGCGCCCCGGACCGCCACTCCTCGATCCCCGCGCAGTGCTCCGCACCTGGCCCGGCCGGCGCGGCGGTCGCGTCACCGGCGGGCCCGGCCGGCGGCCGACCGGGAAGCCCGCAACGGACCGCCGGCCGTCCGGAATCCGCGGCCGCACGGCCGGCCCGACCGCGCGGCCACTCTGTGACTCGGCCGACCCGTCACTCGGCCCGCCCGTCACACGGCCGGCCCGACCGCGCGGTATCCGCCGGGGGCCCGGACCCATGGGGCCGAGCAGCCTCCTACGGACGGGGCCCGATGGGGCGCCGCGCCCCGTCGAGGACGGTGATCGCCGAGGCGGGGCAGGAGTCGGCGGCGTCCAGGGCGCGCTCGTCCGCACCGATCTCCGCCCGCACCGGCTCCGCGTGCTCGCCCTCCAGGCGGTACAGCTCGGGTGCGAGCGCGGCGCACATGCCCGAGCCGAGGCACTGTTCCCGGTCGATCCGGGTCGTCCACGGCATCCGCGTCACCACCCCACCGGCATCTCGCGCGGGCCGCGGACCAGCATCTGGTTCTTCCACACCACGTCACCGGCGAGGTGGAGCGTGGGGAAGCGGGTGATCAGGGCGCTCAGCGCCTCCTGGAGTTCCAGGCGGGCCAGCGGCGCCCCGAGGCAGTGGTGGACGCCGTGGCCGAACCCGAGGTGCTGCACTCCGGTGCGGGTGATGTCGAGGGTGCCCGGCGCACCGAACTTGAGGGCGTCGCGGTTGGCGGCTCCCACCGCCACCAGCACCGGTTCCCCGGCGCGCACCAGGGTGCCGCCCACCTCGACGTCCTCCTTGGCGTAGCGCGGGAAGGCGGCGCCGCTGCCCAGCGGCACGAAGCGCAGGAGCTCCTCGACGGCACCGGTGACGAGGTCCGGCCGTTCCCGCAGGAGGGACAGCTGGTCGGGGTGTTCGAGCAGGGCGTACAGGAAGTTGGGGATCTGGCTCGCCGTAGTCTCGTGTCCGGCGACGAGGATGCCCACGCACAGGTCGACCAGTTCCAGCTCGGTCAGACGGTCGCCCGTGTCCCGGGCCTCGATCAGGCCGGTCATCAGGTCGGGGCGGGGGTGGTCGCGATGGTCCTTGATCAACTCGCCCATGTAGGCGCGCAGTTCCTCGCGGTTGCGGAGCGCTTCCTCGGCGCTCAGGGAGCTGGTCGACAGGGCGGCGTCGCTCCAGACCCGGAACTTCGGGCGGTCCTCCTCCGGAACTCCGAGCATCCGGCAGATCACGGCCACCGGGATGGGCAGGGCGTAGTGCTCCACGAGGTCGGCCGGCGGGCCCATGGCCTCCATCCGGTCGAGGAACCCGTTCGCCAGCTCCCGGACCTGGGGGCGCTGCTTCTCCACCTGGTGCACGGTGAAGGCCTTCGCCACGAGGGTACGCAGCCGGGTGTGCCCGGGCGGGTCCATGCTGAGGATGCCGGCGTCCTGCTGCCCCTCGGACTGGCGGGGTTCGTCGTGCTCCAGCGCGTCGGCCCGGCTGAAGCGACGGTCGCCGAGGACGAGGCGGGCGTCGGCGTAGCGCGTCGCCAGCCAGGCGGGCTCGCCGTAGGCCATGCGTACGCGTAAGAGTCCGGGGTGCTCCAGCGCCTCGGCGTAGGCGTCGGCCAGCCCCAGGCCCTCGGGTTCGTTGAACGGATAGGTCAGCGGCTCCTGCTCGTGCGTGGCGGTCATGGGGAACCTCCCTGGTGTAAGCAGCTGCTTACCAACCTAGAGTTGGGCCAGGAAGCGGTCAACGGCGCCTCACGGACGGGCTCGTGCCCGGCGTGGTGTGCCGGACGGACAGGGGGTGGCAGGTGGTGGCCAGGGAGGCGGACGCCGGGGCGGTTCCGTCGCAGGGGACACCGCCGGCACGGTCGACGCGGGAGCGGCTGCTCGCCGCCGCGTCCGGCCTGTTCGCGGAGCGGGGGTACGAGCGGGCCACCGTACGGGACATCGCCTCCCGCGCAGGGGTCAACCAGGCGCTTCTCTTCCGGCACTTCGGTTCGAAGCGGGCGCTGTTCGGGGAGGTGGTGGCCCGCGACGGCGCGGAGCAGCTGCGGAACACCCCTCCGGAGCGGCTCGTGGAGACGGTGCTGATGAGCATGCTGGCCCCGCCCACGGCCGACGGCGGCGGCGCCGGTTCCAGCCGCTCCCTGGAGACACTGCTGCGGTCGGTCGGGGCGGGTGACGAGGTGTCGGCGGCGGTGACCGCCCTGGGGGACGACTACGCCCGGGTGCTGGCCGGCCTGAGCGGCGCCGACGACAGCGGGGTGCGCGCGGACCTCGCCCTGGCCTGGCTCGTCGGCATCGGCCTGATGCGGGTGGTCGTGGGCAAGCAGCCCCTGGCCGACGCGGACGCGCGGGAGGTGAGCCGCCTGGTGGTGGGCACCCTCGGTCACCTGCTCGACGGCATGGCGCCGCCTCCCGGCCGGGACGCCGGTCACGACTGAGCGGACCGCCCCGGGACGGAGGGCAACCCTCGTGTCTCCGGTGGCGCGGCCTTGCCGGACACGTGCGCCTGTAGGTGCCGCCGGCGCCGGACTCCTTGACATGCCCGCTACATGCAGCTAACTCAAGGGGCACCCCTTCCACAGCGCCAGCCGTCCGAAAGGCCTTCCTTGCATACGAGATCGCGTACGCCGCGCAGGGCCGCCGTCATCGGCGCCGCCACCACCCTTCTGCTCGTCGGCTTCCCGGGCAGCGCCCACGCCGCGCCTCCCCGGGCGCTGCCCGGCGACGCGAGCCCGCTGGAGCGGACGTTCCAGCCCGCGTACGACTACGACAAGGACGGCTGCTATCCCACACCGGCCATCGGACCGGACGGCACCGTCTCCCCCGGCCTGAAGCCCTCCGGCACCCTGAGCGGGCAGTGCCGGGACGCGTCGGACCTCGCCAACACCAACGCGTACTCGCGCGCCGCGTGCAGCGACGGCTGGTGCGCGGTGATGTACGACCTGTACTTCGAGAAGGATCAGGCCGTCTGGGGCAGCGGGCTCGGTGGGCATCGCCACGACTGGGAGCACGTCGTGGTGTGGATCCGCGAGGGCACGGCCCAGTACGTCTCCACCTCCGCCCACGGGAAGTTCACCGTCCACGGCCGCGACCGGATCCGCTGGGACGGCACCCACCCCAAGATCGTCTATCACAAGGACGGCGTGGGCACGCACTGCTTCAGGGCCGCCTCGGCGAAGGACGAGCCGCCGGAGAACCACCGGGGCACCTGGCAGTTCCCCGACCTGGTCGGCTGGGAGGGCTACCCGCCCGGCGTACGGGACAGGCTCACCCGGGCGGACTTCGGCAGTGCGCACTTCGGCCTCAAGGACGCCGACTTCCTCTCCCTCCTCAAGAAGGCCAAGCCGGCGGGCATCACCTTCGACCCCGTGCTCTAGGTCGTGTCCGCAAAGCCTCGCCTGGCCCGCGGCGCCCTGCA
>NZ_LWBU01000279.1:3907-310703 GCF_001646665.1 Streptomyces noursei
TTTGCGGACACTCCCTAGGACGCCCCGCCCCCTCGTTGACGACCACCCGCCACGGCGTCCGTGACCGGCGTCCCGCGCCCCCTGCCGCTCCCGGACCGATTGTCAGTGGTGGGTGAGAGAGTCGATGCATCGAGTCGGAAAGAGGGGGAGCTTCCGTGTCCGGAGCCCAGAACTACATCAATCACGTCGCCCTTGTGCTGGACGCCAGTTCGTCCATGTCCCACCTGAGCCGGAAGGTCGTCGAGGTCGCCGACCAGCAGATCGCCTATCTGGCCCGCCGCTCCCAGGAGTTGGACCAGGAGACCCGTGTCACGGTGTACGTCTTCGCCGACAAGGTGGAGTGCGTCATCTACGACAAGGACGTGCTGCGGATGCCGTCGCTGAAGCAGATGTACCGGGCCGGGGGCATGACGGCGCTGCTGGCGGCGACGCTCAAGTCGCAGCGGGAGCTGGCGCAGACGGCGCAGTTGTACGGCGACCACAGCTTCCTGACGTTCATCCTCACCGACGGACAGGAGAACGCCAGCCATCGCTGTCCGGACGCCCCCACCAGGAACGCGCGGGCGCTGGTCGAGGCCGTGTCCGGGATGATCGCCACGCAGGAGGACAACTGGACGCTGGCCGTCCTGGTGCCGGACCAGATGGGCAAGCGCGAGGCCACGCAGTGCGGTTTCCCGAAGGACAACATCGCGATCTGGGACGCCACGAGCACGCAGGGGCTCGAGGAGGCCGGGCAGGTCATCCAGGAGGCCACGGAGAAGTTCATGGTGGGCCGCACCCGGGGCATCCGGGGGTCACGCGCGGTGTTCTCCACGGGGGCGGAGACCGTCAACCAGGACACCATCAAGGCGGCCGGCCTCACCCCGGTGGATCCGTCGGCGTACCGGCTGATCCCGGTGACGCGTGACGTCGCGATACGCGACTGGGTCGTCGAGAGCGGCCACACCTACCGCACGGGCGGCGCGTTCTACCAGTTGAGCAAGTCCGAGAAGGTACAGGCGCGCAAGCGGATCGCGGTGCTGGAGAAGAAGACGGACCAGGTGTACACGGGCCCGGAGGCCCGGGCCCTGCTCGGACTGCCCGACGCCGAGGTGCGCGTGCGGCCGGACCACAACGACGACTTCACCATCTTCGTGCAGAGCACCAGTGTGAACCGGAAGCTGGTCCCGAACACCCGGCTGCTGCTCATGAACTGAGCTTCCGGACCTTCCGGCACGGCCGCAGCGGCACGGGGGCCGGTGCACGGCGACCGGCCCACGGCGACCGGTGCGCGGTGACCGGGCACGGCGACCGCCGGGCATCGCGGCTGCGCACCGCGGTCGTACACCGCGACCGGTCTCCGGCAGCCATACACACCGGACCTGCGTGCCGCCGCCTGTCGCACCGCAGCCGAGCACCGTGGCGCGTGCACTGCAGCCGAGCACCGTGGCCGGTTCGCCGGCCCGGGCGGTCCGCGGCCGTACGCGGCGGCCGGCCGGGAGCCCTCGACGCCGGGAGGCCCGCACCGGACGGGTGCGGGCCTCGGGGGCGCACGGGGTGCCGGGCCGTTCCCGGCTCCCGCTCAGCGCTTGACGGACTTGGCGGGCTTCGCGGGCGCGGGCTTCTTCGCCGGGGCCGGCTTCTTCTTCGCCGCCTCGTCCTTGGCACGCGCCTCGTACTGGCCGATGTCCAGGAAGTGGCGCAGCTCGTCCGGGGTGCCCTTCAGCGCCTTGGCCGCCGCGGCCTTGACCGCGGGACCGCCCGCCGCCTGGATGCGGGTGGCACGGGCGCGGTCGTCCTCGAGGCGCGCGGCGTGCTGGCCGGTGTCGAGGAAGGCCTGGATGGCCTGTTCGGTGTTGGCCTCCAGGGCCTGCCGGGCCTTGGCCTTGACCGTCGGGCCGCCCAGGCTGATGATCTGCGCGACGCGCACCCGGTCGTCCTGGAGGCGCGCCGCGTACTGCCCGGTGTCCAGGAAGCGCCGGACATCGGCCGCGGTGCCGTCCAGCGCCTTGCTGCCCGCCTCCTTCACGCCGCGGCCGCCGCGGTGCATGATCTGGGCGACGAGCACCCTGTCGTCCTCGTACTGTGCCCGGTACTGGCCGGACTCCAGGAAGTCGACGATGTCCTGCGGGGTGCCCTTCAGCGCCTTCTTGGCGGCTTCCTTCACCGCGGGGCCGCCCCTGCTGAAGATCTGCGAGACCCTCACCTCGTCGTCGACGAGCCGCTCCTCGTACTGTCCGGACTCCAGGAACGTCCGCATCTGCTCGGGCGTGCCGTTCAGCGCCTTCTGTGCCGCCTCGCGCACACCCGGCCCGGTGTAGGGGTTGGCCAGCATCTTGAGGATCGCGGCGCGGTCCTTCTCGGCGGGGGTCGGCTCCGAGGGCGAGGAGGACGGCGCCGGAGCGGTCGGCGTCCCACCGTCGGCGGCGATCGCCGGGACGGCGAACAGGAGTGCGGGGGTGATGGCCACCGCCGCGACCATGGCCGGGACGCGGGTCAGCTTCATGTGCACCTACCAAATCATGGGGATGATCTTCACATCATCTTCGAATACGCGTCGATCTTGTGCGAATTCCGTTGCCGGGTCAAACGGGTTGTCAGGTTTCGGCCAGCGGCGCCGAGAGCATGCGCCGTACCCGGCCGAAAGGCACCCGGCCGGGTACGGCGCGCATGGTCACCGGCGGCTGCCGGCGGGCCCGACGGCCCGTCAGTCCACGAGGTGCCGGACGGCACCGACCACGTACGGTCCGTGCCCGAACGCCGCACTGAGGCGCTCCAGCCGCTCGTACGCCGCCGGAGACAGGCGTGAGCAGAACGGACCGGTGGCGCAGAGCAGGAAGCGGAACGCCAGTTCCGGGCACACCGTCTCGGCGCAGCGCACGAGCGCCCGTTGTGTGGGGACCAGCGGGGCGAAGCTCCACGGCTGCCGCTGGTCGAGCACCGCGACGAGGTCGACGACGTCCGCCGTCGTCCGCCGGTGCTCGATGGCCGCCGCACTCGTTCCGTCCGGCACGCACGCGGGGTACGTCGAGCAGGAAGCCGCTGAGGCGCCGCGGGACCGCGCGAGGGGGACGACGAAGGACAGCACCTCCTGGAGCCACTCCCGCTCCTTGCCCGGGGTCCCTGGAGCGCCGAGCGACATGTCCGTGGCGTACCACAGCAGGCCGATCTCCTCGCCGCTGAGGCCGGAGTCCCTCAGCCGGAGGAGGTCCTCGATGAGCAGGAGGAGGGACGTCGGGTCGCCCTGCGTGCCGTACCGCTGGGCGATGTGGTCCAGCGCGCTGTCGGCGTAGTTGCTCCAGTCGCGGTGGAAGGACGTGCCCAGGTCGGTCGCTCCGAAGTCCGATGCCAGGTGGTCCCGTACGGCCACGGGGTCGTGCATGGGTCGCTCCCTTACAGCGGGTAGGCGGTCAGGACGTAGAAGCCGCCGGGCTTGTGGCCCTTCTTGATGGCCAGGGTCACCTTGAAGCGGTTGCTGGTGGTGGGGCTGTAGTTGCCCAGGTGGTCCATGCTGTCACCCAGCGACCCGGTGCCGTACGTACCGGTGAGGGTGAGCTGCTGCTTCCCGTTGGGCTTGCCGGCATCCGCGACCCACTTGCTGATTTCGGCCTTCTTGTCGGCGACGAGCTGGTTGACCGCCTTCTGGGCGAGGTCGGCACTGGCCCAGCGGGAGTTCGGGGTGGGCCGGCCGACCTTCCGGGTCTTCTTGACGGCCAGGTCCTTCATCTGGTCCCGGGTGACGTTGACGTGCTCGTCCAGGGTGTGCGCGACGCCCGGGAACATGCGCTCGGCGCGGGCCAGGTCGGTGCAGTTGTGGACGAGGACGTCCTCGGTGCCGACCCGGACGTAGTAGCTGTCGATGCCGCTGACGTCGAGGTCGTACGTGTCCCGCCGCTCGTCGGAGCGGTCGGTGGCGGTGACCGTGACGGACGCGCCCTCGGGGGTGCGCAGGCGGTCGCCGGGCCGCAGCTCGCCGGCCGGCACCCAGCTCGCGCGCTCGGGCAGCCAGTACCGGTGGTTCTCGGTGGAGGTGACGGTGCCCTGCCGGCGGGCGTCCCCCTCCCCTGCGGCCACGGTCAGGCGGACGAACACCTTGTCGGTGTACGAGGAGGTGAAGGGCACCGACTGCACCGGCCGCGGCAGGGTCAGCTCGGCGTCGCCGCCCGGGTCGGTGGCCAGGACGAGGTCACCGGCGCGTACGTCCTCGATCGGCGTGTGCGAGCCGTCGGCCATCAGCACCGGCGTACCGGCCGGGAAGCTGTTGCACTCGAAGACCGCGTCACCCTTGCGTGCGCCCTTGATGTCGTCCGGGAGGAGTTTGCCGCCCAGCTTGAGCCAGCGCAGCACGGCCAGGGAGCCGAGACCCCGGTCGAACCCGCTCACGTGCTCGCCGGTCACCAGGTCCTTGCCGGTGACGGCCTCCACGATGCCCTTGCCGTCCCCGATGCCGGGCAGCAGGCCGAGCAGGATCGACATCCGGCGCTGCCGCTCCTCGTCGTCCAGGCCGGAGGAGCCGTCGCTCCAGGTCTTGCCCAGGTCGGAGAAGTCGAACTCGAAGGCGGGCACTTCGCGCAGGCCCTCGGCGGCCTTCTTGATGGCGGGGACGACCTTGTTCATGTCGTCGACGGCCTTGTTGGCCTCGCCGATGCCCTGGTTGAGCTGGTCCATGCCCTTGTTGGCCTTGGCGATGGACTTGTTCATGTCGTCGAGCGAGCGGTTGATGTCGTCGACGGCGTCGTTCATCGTGTTCAGGCCGCGGTTCATCTGCGCGAAGCCGGCGTTGATGTCGTCGAGGGCCTTGTTGATGCCGTCGAGGCTGCCCTTGACGCTGTCGACGGCGGCCTGGAACATCGGGTCGCCGACGATCTTCGCCAGCATCAGGACCAGCTGGATCAGCATCATCGTCAGCTGGATCATGACCAGGATGGTCTCGATCGTCTCCAGCACGTCCCGGATCAGCTTGTCGATGTCGGCCTGCGCGCCCGCGGCGACCGCGCGGATCTGGCCCTCGACCTTCTTGCGGTACTCGGGGTCCGCGATGGTGGTCGGGTCCTGCTTGAAGGCGTCCTTGAGCTCCTGGAGCCCGGCGACCTCCTTCTTCACCGTGCCGAAGTGGTCGACGGTGTCCTTGTGGAGGTAGTGGATGCCGTACGCGAACATGCCGATGCCCGCGCCGACCTTGACGGCCTTCCCGGCGAAGTCCCGGTAGCAGGCGGGCTTCTCCAGGAGCGGCAGCTTGCCGCAGCCGGAGACGGCGGCGGTGCCCTTGATGATGGAGGCCAGCCGGTCGCCGTCGAGTTCCGCCTCCGCGCGGGCGAGCTTCTGCTCGGCGGCGACGACCTGGATGCTCTGTGCGGCGACCGCGCTCTCCTTGCCCATGCCGAGCGTCACGAAGAGGCTGAGCAGGAGCAGGAAGGAGACGGCCCTGATTCTCGAATGGTGGTACATGTACGTCCCGTGCCGGAGGGCGCGGCACCACCGGATGGTCGGTCCGGCGCGCCCGGCGCCCTGTGTTCCCCCAGGGGGACGCGACGCGTCGTGGACGCGGTGACCCCCCGATTACCGACGAGTAGCTTAAGGCCTCGGCGACACCACGTGATCACCCGGGGCGGACGCCGGGGCTCCGCGCGAAAAAGCCGTGGCTCTCACGGGGGTGGACGCGCGATGCTGCACGCGTGATCGAACGGGACGACGCAGTACGGATCGTCGAGGAAGAACTGGAACGCGACTACCAGGAGCGGCTGTTCGAAGGCCGTGACCCCAGGCGCATGGCAGTGGTGGGCGCGAAGGCGCACGAACTGGCGTGGATCGTCCCCTGGACCTGCCGGGAGTACCTGCGCACCGGGAACCATGCCTTCGCCCTGGCCGGCAACGGACCGTACCTGGTCGACCGCGTCGACGGGAGCCTGCACCAAACGGGGGTCCTCTCCGCGCGGGACGGCACCTGGGAGGCCGACTACCGCCGCCGCGTCCGGGGGGAGGTCCTGCGGACCGCCGTGGACGAACTGCACGACGAGGTGCGGGCGATGGCGCTCACCCGCGGGCGGACGCACGCCATGCGGACCCTGCGTCGCGGCGTTCCCGCGCTGTCGCTCGCGCAGGCGGCCGAGTACGTGACCGCCCTGCTGGGCGGCAACGCGCCGGCGCACCTGCACGCGCTCGCCGCCGCGGCGCTGACGCCCACCGCCGCGCCGGCCGCGACCGTGGAGACGATTCGCAGAGCCCGGCCCCGCCGCGCCCGCCGGCCGGAGCGGTAGCCGCGGCCGGCCTCCGCCCCTGCGCCGCGGCGGTGACAGCGCCCGTCCCCGGCGCGGTCCGCCGCGCCGCCGCGGTGACGCGCGGGCGGCCGCAGCCGGGGCCGAGCACCAGCCGGAGGGTGCGCCCCCGGACGTCGCGCGCTCCTCGTACACCCCATACGCCACAGGTCTACGTCCTCGCCCGTGGCCCGCGGCGTCGTCGCGGCGCGGGCGGTCAGGAGCGGTGGCTTCGGCCCCGGGGCAGCAGGCCGGCGCGGCGGGCCAGCTCGTCCTCCGCCCCCGTCCCCCGGCGCTTGCCCGGCGTCGAACGGACGACGTGGCGGAACGGCAGGCCGCCCGGCTCGGCGACCATCCCGCCGAACCGCGTGTCGCCGGCGAACCACACCTGGTCAACCGGACGCTGCCCCCGCGGCTGAGGCGGGCCGTCCCAGCCGTCCGACGGGAGCGGGAACGAACAGTGGCTCTGCCCGTCCGGCTGGAGCAGCACCACTCTGCCGTCCGTGCCCCAGCGCCGCCCCTGGGCCCGCTCGCCCTCACCGGCGATCACCCTGACGTCCTGCGTGCGGACCGGCCACACCTGCCAGCCGTAGGTGGACATGATCAGCCGCTCCCTGCGCCGCGCCCGGCGCCAGAGCAGCGTCAGGGCAGCCGTCACCAGGACGAGCGGAGCCAGGCACACGGCGGTGACCACGCCCGTCGCCGAGCCGGGACCGGCGGCCACGAGGACGACCGCCATCAGTGCCGCCTCGGCCGCGAGTGCGAGGACGCCCCACCGCAGGCCGCGCTCACGGCGGCGCAGGACGTCCTCGACGCCGGGGGTGTCCACCGCCACTCCGGGCAGCACCTCGTAGCCGTACTCCAGAGCGATCATCGCGCGTTCCCGTCTCGGAAGGGCCGCACCGGCGGAACGCACCGTGCGGAAGGGTCTCCGGCGGGAACCCCTGCCGACCCCGCCCCGGTCGGCAGGAGCCTACTGGCCGCGCGGGCGGCGGTCCGCACCCCTACGGCGGGCGCCGGGCCCTCACAGGCCCGCGAGCGTGAGGGCGGTCGCGGTGACGGACCGTGCGACGGTGGCGGCGAAGTCGGGGCTGTGGTCCTCGTCGTGGAGGGTGTCGCCGGGGGTGTGGTACTGCCGGGTGCCGTTCCCGGGCTCGCCGTCGGGCGTGGAGAACAGGTCCTCGGACACGGCGACGGCCGCCCACCCCCGCTCGTGGAAGCCGGCGTGGTCGCTGCGCCCCACCGCCGGGTCGGCGTCGCCGGTGACCTGCTGGACCGTCACCGCCGGGTCGATGAGCGGTACGGTACGCGCCACCCGGCCGCCCAGGGCGTCGGACGCGGTGGCGACCGGCCCGGCGACCGACGAGCCGCTGTGGATCTCGACGGTGGGCGCGCTCGCGCGCTGCCGGCCCGCGATCATGTCCATCTGGAAGACACCGGCGATGCGGTCGCCCGCGGCTGCGGCGGCCCGTGCGTAGAACTTGCTGCCGGTCAGGGCCTGTTCCTCGGCGTTGAAGAGGACGAAACGGATGTTCCGGGTCGGTGTGCCGCCGTCGTCGAGCAGCCTCCTCAGGCACTCGGCCGCGGCCATGACACCCGCGGTGCCGCTCCCGTCGTCGTCGGCCCCGGGTGCCGGGTCGGCGGCCGGGTCGTACGGGCGCGGCTCACCGTCCGCGTCGAAGAACTCTCCGTCGGCGGCGGTGGAATCCAGGTGCGCGGTGATGAGCACGGTGGAGTCGGCGTCCGGGACGCGGTGCTCGGCCTCCACGTTGAACAGCCGGTGCCCGTGCCACCGGAAGGAGTGCCGGCGAACCGCCAGCCCGAGGTCCTGGAAGCGCCGCTCCAGGGCCTCCACGACCCGCTCGTTGTCCTCGGCGGAGGCGTCGCGGCTGCGGACCCGCAGCGGCCGGCCCGCCACCAGCGGCTCGGCTCCGGAGATCCGGGCCACGTGCCCGCTCAGTACGTCCGGGGTGACGGCCGCGCGGACCGCGTCGAGCGTCCGCCCGGAGGGGAGCCCGTCGCCGGCCACCGCCGTGATGCCACCGGCCACCGCTGCGATGTCCCCGGGCGGCGCCTCACCGCGGGGCGCGAGCAGCGCCGGGTCGGGCAGCAGCCGTTCGGTGTGACCGGGTTTCGCGTCCGGCAGGTGCACGTCCTCGACGGGGGCGCCGGCGGGCGCGGCGAGGTAGACACCGCCCGGCGCGGGCCCCAGCGGGAGGACCGGAGCGTGAGACGTCCCCGCCAGTTCCCCGGCGACGAAGCCGAGGACGGCGTTGGCGCGCAGGGCCTCGGCGGCCGCGCGGCGGGGCGCGGGCGGGGTGGCCCCGAGGGCGCCTGCCGCCTCGGCGGCGGCCGGGAGCGGACGGTTGTCGCGTACGAGGAAGGCCGCCGTGTCCGCGACGTGGCCGCGTACATCCACGGTGCATCCGGCCTGTTCGAGTGCGTGGATGCCGTGCGCGGTGGCCATGGCGAGGACGAGGCGCTCGGAGGCGACGTGCACGGGGACGATCTCGGAATCGTTGGTGAGCGCCTCCAGGGCGGACGGCTGCCGGCCCTCCGGCAGTGCGATCCGGATCCAAAAGACGGGGCGGTCCTCCAGCGCCGCGAGGGCGAACACGGGGTGGGGCGAGGTGCGCATCCCCGCCTGCCCGGCGAACGCGCGCTCCTCGTGGTCCTCGCCCACGAAGACGCACTCGTCGGCGGATGCCGCTCCGGCGCCGGCCGCGCTCGCGACCGCCTCGTCGAAGAGCCTGCGGCTGTCCTTCCGGCCCCAGTGGACGAGACGATCGTCCGGGAAGCGACCCGGGAAGGCCTGGTGGAGGGCGGCCGCGACCTCGGCGGCGGCGTCCTCGCCCGTTCCCGGATCGGAGACGATGCCCCGGGGCACATCGGGCAGGAGGTCGAGGACGGCGGTGACGCGAGGTCGGGGCAGGAGCTTCAGCGAGCCGTCGGGCTCGGTCCGGGCGTCCGCGAGGGTCGCCCCGATGTCGAAGAAGAGCACGGGCATCTCGGTTCCTCCGCGGCCCGGAAGCCTGGGAGGCCCCGCGGCCCCGCCCCGCGGCCGGCGACCGTGCACGCTGCTCCGGGTACAGGCTTCCGCTGCTTCCATCGTCGGCCCGCGGTTGCGCCCCCGCATCCCGTGGCGTACGAGATGCCGTTCAACGTCGCACAGTTGAAGAGGTTACGGGTTGTCCGGTGCGCCGATCCGCCCGGTTGCCGCCCGCACCCCACGGTGTGACGTTTGAAGGGGGCAGGTGCGAAACGGCGGGGACGGCAGGAGGGGTGGGACAACAGCAACGCGGGGCGCGATGAGGGGTCGCAGTCATGTCACATCTCGAGAGAATCCGTTATCACTTCACCGACGACCCACAAGCGGGCGGCGCGCCCCCGGGGCCCGAGTCGCTCCGCGGTGCGGAGACGCTGGAGGGAACCGAGGGCCGGAGGGACTTCAACTCGGCGGAGTCGGCGGCACGGTTCTACCTCGCCGAGAAGCTCGCCCGGGAGGAGACGCCGGCACTGCGCGGCGCCGTCCGGGAGGACCGGCCCGAGCGCGTACCGGACCTGGCCCTGAGCACGGAGCGCCACCAGGCCGGCACGGGCACCACGCTCGTGCGGTTCGAACAGACCCGGCACGAGATCCCCGTCTTCGGTGCCGAGGTGCTGGTCGAGATAGACGACGACCAGCGCCTGGTCTCGATGGACGGCAGGCTCGGCGAGGTGACCGGCGTCGGCACCGTGCCGGAGCTGTCGGGCACGGACGCCCTGGAGCGGGTCAAGGCGGCGACGGGGAGCACCGTCGACGCCGAGGAGCTGCCGCCGCCGACGCTGGCGTACATCAGCCGCGACGACGACTGGCACCTGACCTGGCACCTGCGCGAGGTGCCGGCCCAACTCCCGGAGAACCGGCCCGAGGGCGGTCGGCACGGCCACGGTCTCGGCGCCTCGCCGCGCGAGGACTTCCCGCTCACCGGCTACTTCGTCGACGCCTTCTCGGGCGAGATCCTCAAGTCGTACGGGATGGCGCCCACGATCACCGTGCCCACGCGGCTGGAGGGCGAGGACGAGCTGAGTGTGCGGCACCGGTTCCAGGGGAGCCGGCAGAACGGCTCCTTCCTCCTGCACGACCAGTGGCGGCAGATCGCCACCTACGACATGGACTTCGCCGACATCGACACCGCGCGGCCCCCGGCGGCCGCGATCGACTCGGCGCAGGCGGACTTCGGTGCCGGCCACCGGGCCGGGGTCTCGGCGCATGTCAACGCCGAGCGGGTGGAGAAGTTCTACCGCGACCAACTGCACCGGAACGGCATCGACGACGCCGACATGGACCTCGTGTCGGTGGTCAACTGCACGTATCACGAGGACGGGCCGGGGCCCGAGTGGGTCAACGCCGTCTGGTGGCAGCGGCGGATGTGGTTCGGCCAGGTCGCCGACGGGGACCGGCTGGTCAGCCTGGCCATTCACTTCGACATCGACGCCCACGAGATCACCCACGGGGTGATCGAGACCTCCAGCGACCTGGTCTACCAGGACCAGTCCGGTGCGCTCAACGAGTCGCTGGCGGACACCATGGGCGTCTGCATCGCCAACTGGTACGAGGCACCGGACCGCGACGACGTGCGCACCTGGAACTGGGAGATCGGGAAGGGACTCGGGCCCAGGGGGCTGCCGCTGCGGGACATGAGCGACCCCACCCGGACCGGGGATCCCGACCACATGCGCGACTACCTCCGCACGTCGCAGGACAACGGCGGCGTGCACACCAACAGCAACATCCACAACAAGGCGATGTTCCACCTGCTCACCTCGGTGACCCCGGCGGGCGAACCGGTCCTCAGGGTCGAGGAGTGGGCGCTGATGATCTACCTCGCCCTGGTGCGGCTGCTGCGGGAGTCGGACTTCGAGGACATGCACCAGGCGCTGCGGGACGTCACCAGCACCTACCTGTCCGGGAACACCTCACTGCGGACCGCCGCCCAGGCGGCGATCGACGAGGCGTACCAGAAGGTGGGCATCGCCTGAGCCCACGGCGCCGAGCGCGGGCGAGGGGAGCGCGGTCGCGAGGGCGGCGGCGGCCGGACCCGGTCACGGGCCGGCCGCCGCCGCACGGGTGCGCGGCGGGTACGGGTCCTGCTGCCGCGCCCTCGTGGGCGGCCCGCCCGTGACGCCCTCCCGGCCGGTGCCGTTGAGCCGGTCGAGGTCCGTGTCGTCCCGGGGAGGGCAGGTGCACGACGACGCCCGGCACCGTGCCGGCGGCGAGGGCGCGGCGCCCACCGCCGCGGCCCCGGCGGTACGCGGGAACGGCGCGGCCCCTCGTCGCGCCCGCGTCCCCGGACCCCCGCCGTCCCGCCCCGCCCACCAGGAGCAGCCGATGACCACCAGCCCCGGTCCCAGCCCCAGCCCCGGTTCCGCCTGGCTGCCGCCCGAGCAGTTCGCCGAGACCCTGCCCAAGGCAACGGTCTTCGGATCGGTGTTCTTCACCGACGAGCGCGATCACCCGCTGCACCTGCGGGCGGTCTACTCCTCCACCCACCCCTGGCAGTGGCCCGGCGGCACCACCGAGGCGGGTGAGCGCCCCTGGCGGACCGCGGTCCGGGAGTGCGAGGAGGAGACGGGGATCGTGGTGTCCGGCCCGCCCCGGCTCCTGGCCGCGGTGTTCGGACTGCCCGGCGCGCCGTGGCCGTACGCCACGGCCGGCTACGTGTTCGACGGCGGGCGGCTCACGGATCAACAGATCAAGGAGATCCGGCTCGCGCCGGAGGAGCACGACGAGTACCGGGTGCTGCCGCTGCCGCAGTGGCGGCCGCTCATGCCGGCCAGGGACTTCGACCGCCTGCGGAGGGTGACGGAGGCCCGCCGGACCGGCAGGGCCGCGTACATCGGCGCCTGGGACTGGGAGGACTAGGGTCCGTCCGGCGGATCCGTCGCCCGCCGCGTCGCCGTAAGGTGGTCTCTTCCACCGGGCGTCGGCACAACGTGTCGATCCGCACGAGCGGTCCGTCGGCCCCGCCCCCCCGCAGGCGGCGCACATGCGCGAGCACCTCGGCCTGCCGACGGGCACGGGGCCTGCACCGTTACGGACCGGGAGCGGGGCGCACGCCGCGGCCGGCCGTGGCCGGTCCGGGCGTGCCCACGCGGGCCGCCCTGCGGATGCCGCCCCGCGTGGGCACGGGCTTCCCCGCTGCTCGCGCAGCACCGCGACCGCACCGTCTCCCCGGTCGCCGCACCGCACCGCTGCGGGCGAGCCGCTCCCCCGGGCCGGGCGGCTCGCCCGTTGTGTGCGGGCACGCGGTCACCGCGCCGGGGCGGCATCCGGTTCGCGGGCGCCCTCGCGCCGGTCCGCGACGGTCAGTTCGCAGGTCCCGTCCTTGCAGGAGCGTCGCAGCCGGCCCCTGGAAACGGTCTGCACCAGGCCGATCGTCCAGCACATGGGGCATCCCCGGAGCGCCAGCACGCCGAGCGGCAACAGCAGCAGGGCCACCGGGCCGACGACCGGAAGGAGCGCCACCGAACCGGCGAGCCCCCCGAACCCCACCGCGCCGCGCGCGAGATGGCGGGGCACGGACGCACTCGCGAAATCGGGTCCCTCAGCCTTGCTCGTCATCGGCGTCCTCCCCCGAGTCCAGGTGGTGGGTACCGTTCAGTGCGCTGCGGACCGCCGCGCGGGCGCGGTGCAGACGCGACTTCATCGCGGCCGTGCTGAGGCCCAGCGCGTCGGCGGTCATCCGCCCGCTGTACCCCTGGACGTCCCGCATGACGAGCACGCGTCGCTGGTCGCCGGGCAGCGCGGCGACCGCGGCGGCGACCCGGCCGGCCTCCAGGCGCCGGAACACCTCCTCCTCGGCCGAACGCACGGACTCCCCCGCCGTCCGGGCTGCGTCGTCGGCCGGTGCCGGCAGGGGGTCGTGGCGCATCGTCCGTACGCGCCGGAGACACTCGTTGCGCACGATGCGGAACATCCATGACGCCAGTGCACCGGACGCCCGCAGCATCCCGATCTTGCGGTACAGGATGATCAGCGCTTCCTGTGCGGCGTCCTCGGCGTCCTGCGGGGTGGCGCAGAGGGAACGGGCGAAGCGCTGCACGTTCGGGTGCGCACCGGACACCAGCGCGGTGAGCGCGTCGACGTCACCGCGCTGCGCGGCGAGGACGAGCTGCTCGCCGGGCCACGTCGGGTCAGCCACGCGCCCGGCCCCGTCCGCGCAGCACGACCACGGTGCAGGTGCAGAGCAGCACGGCCCCGGCGGCGACCGCGATTGCGACGATCATGGCACTCTTCCTTTCCGTCCCGGCACCCTGCCGGCACATGAACAAGAGGCACGGGCCGCCGGAAAGGATTCACCCGCGACCGCCGGTGTGCCGCCCGTCGCAGAGGAGCGCACGCTCGGTGTCCCGCCGCGCCCGCGGACCTACCATGGCGTCATGGCCATCGACCTCTTCGCGGGCATTTCCGTCGACGACTACGCGGCGGCGCTGGCCTGGTACGAGCGGCTGTTCGGCTCGCCGCCCGCGTTCCTCCCGAACGACACGGAAGCCGTGTGGGAGCTGGCGGAGCATCGGTACGTGTACGTCGAGCACCGGCCGGGGCACGCGGGCCACGCGATGCACACCCTCTTCGTCGACGACCTCGACGCCCGCGTCGCCGGGATCGCCGAGCGGGGCCTGCGGCCCTGGCAGCGGGAGACGTACGCGAACGGCGTGCGCAAAATCGTGTACCGGGACCCGGACGGGAACGAGATCGGTTTCGGCGGCGCCCCGGTCTGATGCCGGCCCCGGCCTGATGCCCCGGCCCCCGGTCGCCCGGCGACGTCCACCGCGGTGACCGGCCGTCACCACGAGTCCGGCAGGCGGCCGGGCGGACGCGTCGTGCGCCGTCGCGGGTCAGCCCACCGCGGGCTCCTCCTCCGCCTCCACCGCCTTCTTCAGGCGCTCCAGCGTGGTGCGGATGTTGCGCCGCTGGAAGTCGGCGAACGTCTGCCCCCGCGTGACGATCCGGTCGAACACGCCGGCCACGGCATCGGGCCAGGCCCGCCGGTCGTCGGTCCAGGTCTCGGTGACCCGGGTGACACCGCCGTCGACCGCCTCGAAGCGGTACTCCCACGTGGCGATCGGGCCCTGCAGCCGGG
Organism: Streptomyces noursei; assembly: GCF_001646665.1. GTDB lineage: Bacteria > Actinomycetota > Actinomycetes > Streptomycetales > Streptomycetaceae > Streptomyces > Streptomyces lavendulocolor. The sequence continues at coordinate 18,267 of NZ_LWBU01000279.1, forward strand.
GGCGCCGCGCCCCGATCGCGTGCACACGGAACGCGAAGCGCTCGCCGGGGTCGGCGGCGGTGACCGTGCACCGCGTCACCCAGGTGACGGGCCCCCGCGTGTTCCGGCCCTCGAACACCATGCCGACATACGCGTCGCGGCGTTCACCGAGCACGGTCGCTCCCCGGTTCTCCGGGCTCCAGCGGCCCATGGCGGTGGGGTCGCTGACCCGCGCGTACAGGGTGGCGGGGTCGGTGCGGACGACGATGTGGTCCGACACGGACATGGTGCGGGGCATGGCTGCGCCTCCTCGTCCGCGGCTGCCCGGTACAGCCGGCGGCCCCCACACCTTACTTGCCGGTAATCCCGCCCGCCCGTGCCGGTGCGGCCCCCGGCACGGGCGGCGAGCGCTCCGGCACGCGGTCCCGCCGGGGGCGGGGCTTCCGGGGGCCGTGGTCCCGGCTGGCACAGTGGGGCGGGTGACACGCGAAGGACAGCAGCCCCTCACTCCGGACGGCCACCACGTCATCATCGACGGGCGCCGCTGGCGCGCCACCGACCCGTTGGTCCCGGAGGACGTCGCCGCCCGCCTGCGCAGCCACCTCATGGCGGCGCGCCGGGCGGTGGGCGCCGCGCGACGCGCGCACGACGAGCAGGCGGAGGGCGCCGCCCGGTCCCGGGTGCACACGGCGAAGGTGGCGCTGGGCGAACGGGGTGTGCCGTGGTGGGAGCAGGACGAGGCCGAGCGGCGCGCACGCTGGACGGAGGGACTGGCCGCACTCGACGACGACTGAGCCGAGGGCCCGGCACGCGCGGCGGGGACGTGGCCCGCGCGCCCACCTCCCCCGGGCTCAGGAGGCCGGCGCCCCCGGGGTCCACACGCCCGACCACTGCTCGGCTCCGTACTCCTCGAACCGCTCCAGCTCGGTGAAGCCCAGCTTCGCCGCGAGGCGCATCGAGCGGGCGTTGGCGGTCCGGGTGAGGAGCACCACCGGTTCCCCGGGGAGTACGCCGGTGAACCAGTCGAGTGCCGCGGCGCACGCCTCGGCGGCGTATCCGCGTCCCCATGCCTCCGGCAGGAACAGGTAGCCCAGCTCGGCGTCCGGGGCGTCCCCACCCGCACGGCCGGGACGCCGCGCATCGCGCCGATCGAGCGTGACCAGACCGATCATCGCTCCGTCGAGGTCGGCCACGAAGACGCCGGGCCGCCGGCCGGGTACGTCGGGCAGCGTGCGCTCGAGCTCGTCGCGGGGCGGGGATCCCCCGATGTACGTGCCCACCTCGGGGGAACCGTACAGCTCGACGAACGCCCCACGGTCCCGCGCCTCCGAGGCGCGGAGCACGAGCCGTTCCGTCCGCAACGGGGCGGGCGGCCAGGCGACGGGTCCGAGTCCGGTCATGGCGGGCAAGCTACCGGACGCAGAGGGCGTCCTGCCGGGCTGATGGGCCGCTCCGGACACTGTGCCGCCCGGGCACGGAACCCGCACGAGGCGCTACTCGTGGTCCGGCGGGGGCGGGGCACCGGGTGGGCGGGCGCGGCGGATGCGGATCGGGCCGCGGGCCTGCGACGGCTCGACGGGGCGGCCGCCCTGGGTGATGTCCACCTCGCCGGCCGCGACCAGCCGACGGGCCGCTCGGCGGGCCGGTTCCATCAGCGCACGCCAGCCGTCGTCGTCCCCCTCGTACACCGCCCGGGCGGCGTCGGAGGGGCAGATCGTCGAGGTCGGGCCCCGACGCTCCAGGAGGTCCAGGATGGCCCGCTCCAGGCGCCGGACCGTCCGGCCTTCGCTGTCCGCCACTCCCCCAGTATCGCCGTTTCGCCGTCCACCGTCCGCCCGGTGAGCGGAGGCGGGACGCCGGGGCGGTTCCGTACCCTGGCGGCATGCGCATGCGCCCCACTCTGAGCTGGACCCCCACCGAGGACTGGCCGCCCGGCACCACCGATCCGGCGCCGGTCGTCGACGCGCTGAGCGCCGGGGGTGTGCTGGTGCTCAGTGGGGCGGGCATCTCCACGGAGTCCGGCATCCCCGACTACCGGGGAGAGGGCGGGAGCCTGAGCCGGCACACCCCGATGACGTACCAGGACTTCACCGCCGGCGCCCGGGCCCGGCGCCGGTACTGGGCGCGCAGCCACCTCGGGTGGCGCACCTTCGGCCGCGCGCGGCCCAACGCCGGGCACCGGGCGGTGGCCGCGTTCGAGCGGCACGGCCTGCTGTCCGGCGTGATCACCCAGAACGTCGACGGCCTGCACCAGGCCGCCGGCAGCGAGGGCGTCGTGGAGCTGCACGGGAGCCTGGCCCGGGTCGTGTGCCTCTCCTGCGGCGCCCCGAGCACGCGCGGTGACCTTGCCCGGCGGCTGGAGGAGGCCAACGCGGGCTTCGAGCCGGTGGCCGCGGGGATCAACCCGGACGGGGACGCCGACCTCACGGACGAGCAGGTCGGGGACTTCCGTGTCGTCGACTGTGCGCGGTGCGGCGGCATCCTCAAGCCGGACGTGGTGTTCTTCGGTGAAGCGGTGCCCCCGGGCCGGATCGAGCACTGCCGCGAGCTGGTCCGCGGGGCGGCCTCGCTGCTGGTCCTGGGGTCTTCCCTGACGGTGATGTCCGGCCTGCGGTTCGTCCGCCTGGCGGCCGAGGAGGGGAAGCCGGTACTGATCGTGAACCGGGACCCGACCCGGGGCGACCTGCACGCCCGCACCCGCGTCGCGCTGCCGCTGGGACCGACTCTGTCGGCGGTGGCCGAGCGGCTCGGCATTCCCGTCGACGACCGGACGGCGGCCGGCTCACCGTCGTGATCGCGGTGCGGTCCGGGCGGCGGCCCCCGGTTCCGCGCGGCGCCGGGCCGGCGGGGCGGGCGGGTCGTCGAAGGGTCGGACCGGTGCCGGGTGCCGTACTGCGGACCGCCCCCGGCGCCCGAAGGACGGCCCACTACGGGACGCCCGGACCCCACCGGCTTCTCGGCAGGCACGGCACAGGGCGGCCTGCGGCGGGCCTATCCGTACCGGTGACACGGAGAGGGCCGGGCGGTCAGGCACGGCAGCGCAGCATCTCCAGCGGCGGCTTCGCGTAGAAGTCCGCCCAGAAGTCCTCGCCGTACTCGCTGACGCCCGCTTCCGACACCTGCAGCGGCACCCACTCCACCGCGCTGAAGCCGCCGGCCCGCAGGCTCTCCTCGTAGACCTCCCGGCGCGGAACGGTGCTGACGATGCTGATCGGGTCCGGATCCAGGAGCGCGGTGACCCGTGCCCTCGGGCCGGGCTCCGCCTCCTCCCCGGTCGGCTCGCAGCGGAACCCGTACTTGTCGAGCGACAGGCAGTCGAAGCCGTAGTCGGGCCTCTGGGCCAGGACGAAGAACTCACCGCCCGGCACCAGGCTGCGGTGGATGTTGCGGCACATGCGCTCCAGTGCCGCGATGTCTTCCGCGTAGTTGAGACACTGCACCGCCAGCGCGAGGTCGAAGCGCCGCTCCAGGGGCGGCAGTTCGGCGACGTCGGCCACCTCGTACCGCACACCCAGCGGATCGCGCTCCTCGATCTTCCGTGCGGCGGCGATCATCTCGACCGAGATGTCGACCCCGTAGACCTCCGTGGCGCCGCGCCGCTTGAACTCCCGGCTGTAGAAGCCGGTTCCGCACGCGAGGTCCAGAACCGACCTGCCGCTCACGTCCCCGACCATGCCGAGAAAGCTCGGCACCTCCCCGTAGCGAATCAGCGGCAGGGACTTGAACCCCTCGAACGCCTCGCCGATCCTGTCGTACTGCTGCACGCTCACGTGCCGCTCCCTCCTGTACGTGTGGGTGGTCGTTGCAGAGTCTTGTGCGTGACGCCGGCTCCGCCGTACTGGCAGATGACACGAAGAAGTCGGTGGGGTGATCCTCCTATCGACCAACAGCCGTGTCGACCAACAGCCGTGGACCCGGACCATGTCCCATCCGGAGGACCGAGGCGTTCCTCGCGTACCGTGCACGAGAGCCGCCGGTCGTCAGGATCACCGGAGCGGGGGCGGACGAGGGGGTGTGATGACGCTCGTCATCGAGCTGAGGCGCGGGGTCTCGACCGTCCGGACCGGACGGCGGCCGGGACCGCGTCCGGCGACGGGGACTGTGGAACGGGTCGTTGTGGACGGCGAGTTGTGGGCGGTCCTCGAAACGGTCGGCCGTCACCGGCTGCCCACCCTGGCCGACGTCGACCCGTACGGGGACACCGTGCTCCATGGTCAGTCGGTGGACCGCATGGTGCGGGAGCTGGAAGCTGCGGATCGCAGCCGGTTGAGGGGCGCCGCGAGCGAGGTCGCCGGGACGCTGCTGGCCTGGGGCCTGCGCTGCCGCGCGGACAGCGACCTGCGCATCTCCTTCTCGGGCGACTAGCCCACCGCGCCCCGCCCGGATCGCCCGATCGCCGGTCCGCATATGCCGGTTGACGGGGCAGCCGCGGTCGGCGCGTGGTTCCAACCGCTCGACGGGGCCTTCCCGGGTGGGGCATCATGCCCGGGTGTCGCCGATGGAAACCGCAGCAGACGACCTGCACGACCTCGCTGCTCTCTGGAGTGTCGGCGAGGTCCGTGCGCACGATGTCGTGGAAGCCGCCTGCGCGGCACTCGTCGCCGGACTCGACAGCCCCACACTACGCATTCTGGCCGGATGCACCCGCACGGAGGCGGAGTACGAGGTGCCCGGCCTGCTGCCCGCCGCCTTCGACGAGTTGGGCCTGGTGCTCCACCACCGCGACGACGCAGACGGCCGGGAAGCCGTCGTGCGGGTGCTCGCCCGCGGGCTCCTGGTCGGCAGGCTGACGCCGCGAGAGCTCGCCTCCCGTGTCCACCAGCGGTTCGGTCACCAACTGCCCCTGGCGGAGCGGCTTGCCGAGCTCGACGACGAGTACGACGTCGTCGAGTACGGGGACAGAACGCCGGCCCAGCTCGATGCGGAGGTCACCGCCGAGGCGGGACGTCTGGCGCACAGCGGGCCGGACCGCCGCCGATCACCTCAGTGATCCGGCGATCGAACCGCGCGCGAACCGTCGGCGGCGGGAAGCAGCCAGCAGAACCGTCCGGAAACCGGCACCCGGGGTCGCCCTGACAGCCCGGACACGGGCCCGGGCGGCGACGGTCACTCGTTGCCAGTTTCAACTTATAGCGTACGGGGGGAGTTGCGGCAAGGCCCCGGTCGTCCTGCACAATTCGCAGCTCAAGCCGGTAGTTGACGAACATTGGGGGCCACGACATGCGTGTGCTGTTGTCCACGTACGGGTCGCGCGGAGACGTCCAGCCTTTGGCCGGGCTGGCGGTGCGGCTGCGGGAACTCGGTGCGGACGCGCGGGTGTGCACGTCGCCCGACGAGGAGTTCGCCGAGCGGCTGGCCGCCGCCGGCGTGCCGATGGTTCCGGTCAGCGATGCGGTGCGTGAGCTGGTGACCGGGGCGCCGCCGACGGCGTCGGACTTCGGCCGGCGCGTGGCCTCGCTGGTCTCCGCGTACTACGACGCGATCGTGGCCGAGGCGGACGCCGACACCGTGGTGGTGGCGACCGGCCTGTTCCCGAGTACGGCCGGTGTACGGTCGGCCGCCGAGAAACTGGGGCTCGGGTACGTGTACTTGGGCCTCCAGCCGACCGTCCTGCCGTCTCCGCACCGCCCGCCGTTCGCGTACCCGGCCCACCCGTACCCGCCGGAGGTGACCGACAACCGGGAGCTGTGGGACCTCAACATCGGCACCATGAACACGCTGTTCGGCGGGCAGGTCAACGCGCACCGGGCGTCGGTCGGACTTCCGCCCGTCGACAACGTACGCGACCACGTCCTCACCGACCGGCCGTGGCTGGCGACGGACCCGGTCCTGGACCCGTGGCAGGCGGCCGACCTGGACGTCGTGCAGACCGGTGCGTGGTTCCTGCCCGACGGGCGCCCGTTGCCGGCCGGGCTGGAGGCGTTCCTGGCCGCCGGGGAGCCGCCCGTGTACGTGGGCTTCGGCAGCATGGCCCTGCGGGGCGCCGGGGACATCGCGGCGGTGGCCGTCGAAGCGGTCCGCGCACAGGGCCGCCGTGTCGTCATCGCCCGGGGCTGGGCGGACCTGTCGCCGGTCGACGACAAGGACGACTGCTTCGTCGTCGGCGAGGTCAACCACCAGGCGCTGTTCGGCCGGGTGGCCGCCGTGGTGCACCACGGGGGCGCGGGCACCACGACGGCGGCCGCACGGGCCGGTGCGCCGCAGGTGGTGGTGCCGCAGATGGTGGACCAGCCGTACTGGGCGGGGCGGGTGGCCGCGCTGGGGATCGGTGCGGCGCACGACGGTCCGGCGCCGACGGTGGAGTCCCTGTCGGCCGCTCTGCGGACGGCCCTCGCCCCCGGGATCCGGGAGCGGGCGGCCACCGTGGCCGGCACGATCCGCACCGACGGGGTGGAGGTGGCCGCGAAACTGCTCCTCGAAACGGCGGGCCGGGTCGGAGCGTCGGCGCACGGGTGGCCCTCCGAGGACCGGTTCAGGTGAGCGCCAGTTCTCCGACGCGCTGGTCGCCGCTCGTCTCCCCGGTCGGCCGGAACCCGAGCCCCAGGTAGAAGGCCTCGGGACCGTCCGGCCCGGGGTGCCAGGAGACCACCAGGCGGGTGCCGCCACGGCGGCGGATCTCGGCGGCCACCGCTTGGACCGCGAAGCGGCCGTACCCCCGGCCCTGCTCGCCGGCCGCGATGTTCAGGCGCCACAGTCCCGAGCGGATGTCGGTGCCGGTGCCGTCGCCGACGAAGTCGATGTCGAAGAAGGCCATGAGGAAGCCGACGAGCCGGTCGCCGTCGAAGATGAGCCGCGGCCAGGCGACGTCCGGCTGCGCGTACGCCTCCGCGAGGGACGTGACGACCGGGGCGACCAAGTGGTCCTGGTCGGGGTGTACGCGCAGGGCGATCGCCGCCTCGACGTTGTCGGGGGTGATCTTTTCCAGACGGAGAGAGGCGGTCATGCGTGCAGCTTAGGGACGCGGCCGCGCCGGCCACACGCATTTTGTTCGGGCCTCCGGGCTCACCGGCCCGGGGAGCGTCCCGAAGGCGGGGGTGAAGCCCACAGTCGGCCCACGCACCGCGGCGGCGGCACCAGAGGGCGCCCTCCGGCCTCGTCCGCGCGCGGTACCACGAGGGTTGCAGGAACCGCGCGCCTACCGCCGCGGGTCTCCCCCGGCTTCAACCCGGTGCCGGATGCCGGCCGGTCGCGCCGCTCGTAAGTTCTGTAGCGCACCACGGCGCCCGGCCGACCACCGCGGCGCCGGACGGACCACCGGTCGTCAACGGGGACCCAACGGGGGGCCCGGCCCGTGGTCCAGGAGGGAACACGACACGATGCACGCACGCAAGAGCCTCGCTCTCGCGACGGCCACGGTGGCTCTGGGCACCGGCCTCGCGATGTCGGCGCCCGCCGCGCAGGCGGAGACGGCGCACACGCCGGCTCCCACCGCGCAGGCAGCGGCCGGCGGGACCGACGCCTCCGCCGCCAAGGCGGGCTGGCACCTCATCTGGGGGCCGAAGAGTCACAAGCCGACGAAGTACTGGGCCACGCCCGACTTCGTGCCGCGCAGCGGGACGCTCGGTGTGAACGCTCGCTGCTGGAACGGCGGCGACGGCACCAAGTACAAGATCGACGTGGTGCGCACCCGGGACAAGAAGGTCGTCAAGAAGGGGGGATGGGGGTACTGCTCCGGGAACTGGATGACGGTCAAGACCTCCGCCGCGTCCGGCACGGCGTACTACGTGCGCATCTACCTGAAGGGCAAGCCGCACACCGTCGAGGCCAAGGCGTACTACTACCGCTAGGCAGTGGGTGCGACGTACCGGCGTCCGCCCGCAGGGCGGGAACCGGAGGTCCGGTGCGTGCGATCGCGAGGCGGCGGAGGAGGCCATGGCGGAGCCATGGTTTCCGACGACAACCCGGCGAGCGTGCGTGCGGGGCGCCGCGGGCGGAGCGGTGCGTCGCGGACATGACCCACGGGGCCGGCCGGCCGCCCGGACCGGACGCCTCCCGGCCATGGCGGCCGGCGGAGGCGCCCCCGGCTGACGGCCGGACGGCCGGACGGGGTGTCCCGCGCGGAGCACCCGCACCAGCGGGTGTCCCCACGCGGGGCACGCGCGGGGCACCCCGTGACCCCACTCGCCGGACGGCCGCGGTCAGCACCCTCACCGGTGCGGCCGCGGCCGTTCCGTTCCCGGTGTCCGCGGTGGCCGGGACCGGGCCCGTACGCCCCGGTGCACCCGGCGGTGTCCTGCCCCAGGTGGAGCAGGGCACCGGGCGGGCCGCCGGGCAGGTCACCCGGCAGGTCACGGTTCGGCATGGATCGGCCGAGATCTCGCCCTTGCGTAAGCGACCGCTTAGCATGATGGGCCTCCGGACGGTATGGAGGCGCCATGCAGCACAGTTCCGCCCCGCTGGAGCTCTTCCACCGCGCCTGTCGGCGTCTGCTGGAGCGGGGCACCGACTTCACGGACACGGTCGTGGACAGGATCCGCGCCGACGTGCCGTACTACGCCGATCCCGTGCTCGCACCGCCCGACGTGCGCAGGTCCGTGGGTACCGGGGTACGCCACGGTCTTGAGGCCGGCATGGAGCCGGAGAGGATCGTGGACGTCGAGCGGTACACCAGGGAGCTGGGCGTGCGGCGGGCGGAGCAGGGGCGGCCGCTCGACGAGGTGCTGCACGCCTTCCGGGTGGCCGGTTCCGGGGTGTGGAGCGGGCTCGTCGGTGTGGTGGAGCGCGAGGGGCTCGGCGACGTGAGCCAGCTCGTGCACGTCGCCGAACTGGTGTGGAAGAGCAACGACCGCGACGCCGTCCTGGTCGCCGACGCCTACCGGCAGGCCGCCGAGGGGGTCGCCAGCCGGCACACCGAGCGCGTCCGGCTAATCCTCGCAGCCCTCCTGGAGACCCGCGACGACGCCGCGTTCGCGCGGGACGCGGCGGCGGTCCTCGACCTGCCGCTCGACGGGCGGTACGCCGTGGCCGTGGTGGCGACACCGCCGTACGGCAGGGAGCCGCGCAGCGCCCCGGAGGTGCCGGGCATCCGGATCCTGCGGCACGCCGCCGCGGAACTCGACGTGCTCGTCGCCCACCTGGGCGACCTGCCGCTGGACGCCCTGGCCGCCGGTCTGCGGGCCGGCGCCGGGGTGCGCATCGGGATCAGCCCCGTGGTCCAGGGGCTGGACGGGCTGGCGCGGGCCCGGGACATGGCCGCGCTGGCCCTGCGCACCTGCCGGGCGGGCGGTGAGGTCGTACGGCTCGACGCACGCCTGCCGGACGGCCTGCTGGTGTCGCGTCCCGACCTCGCCGCCGAACTGGCCCACCAGGTACTGCGTCCGCTGTACGACCTGGAACCCGCCGACCGCGAGACGCTGCTGGCCACCGTGGGCGTGTGGATCGAGCAGGGGGGCTCCGCCGCCCAGGCCGCCCGGCGCATGTTCTGCCACCGCAACACCGTGCTCAACCGGCTGCGCCGGGTCGAGCAGATCACCGGCCTGTCGCTGACCCGGCCGCGCGACCTGCTGCGCCTGACGCTCGCGCTCGACGCCCACCGGCTCCTCGGGCCGGCCGCCGCCCTGCTTGGGAGTCAGCACAGCCGGAGCCGCCCGGCGTTGTGACCGTGCAACGCCGTGGGCCGGACGCCTGGACGGGCGCCGCCGCGTCGGCTGCTCTGGGGTGCCGCACCGAGGTCCGCTCCGCACCGGAGCCGCGCCCGGAGCGGACCACCGCACCGCAGACCCGCAGCCCGCCCGCGCCAGGAGACTCGATGGCCGACCCGTACACTCCCGCACCTCCGCCCGTCCCGGGGCACCGGCACCGCCCGGGCACGTCGTTCGCCGCCGTCAACGGAGCCGCGTTCGCCCTCCACCTGCTCCTCGCCTGTTCGGCACCCGGTCTCCTGGCCACCCGCGTCGCGGGCGAGACGACCCTCGGTCTGCCCGTGCTGCTCCTCCAGGTCCTCCTGCTGTTGTGGACGGCGGTGCGGTACGACCGATGAGCACCCTCACGCATCCGAGCACGGAGATCCTCCTCGCCGCGTCCGGCGCCCTCGACCAGGACGCCCGCGATCTGGTCCTCATCGGCTTCCTGGCCTTCGTCGTGCCCATCCTGTTCATCTGTGTGCTCAGCGGACCCGAACGGGACCGTGTCGAGGACTTCTACATGGCGGGCCGCACCCTGCGGCCGCTGCGCGGGGCGCTCGTCCTGTCCGGCGTCTACCTGTCGGCCGCCACGGTCCTCGGCACCACCGGCAGCGTCGCGATCTACGGCTACGACGGCCTGCTCATCGCCCTGTGCACGGTGCTCTCCCTCGGGGTGCTCCTCCTGCTGGCCGGCCCGCTGCGCCGGCACGCCGGGTACACCCTGGGCGACACGTTCGCGTTGCGCGCCCCCGGGCCGGCGGTGCGGATTGCGGTCGCGGTGGTGACCCTCAGCGCCTGCGTCCCCTACCTGGTGGTCCAGCTCTCGGGTGCCGGGGTGACCACCGCCGCCCTGCTGGGCCTGTCCGGTCCGGGTGTCGAGCAGACGGCCATCGTCATGATCGGCGCGCTCGTCGTGTGCGCCACGGTGTTCGGCGGCATGCGCGGCACGGTCGTCATCCAGGTGATCAAGACGCTGGTGCTGCTGGGCGCCGCCGCGGCGGTGACGGCCGTGCTCCTGCACCGTTTCGGGTGGGACACCGACTCGCTCATCCGCGCCGCCGCGCAGGGCAGCGGGCGCCCCGACGCCTACCTGCGCCCCGGCCTGCGGTTCGCGGGCACCGGGGCGCAGAGCACGCTGGACCTGATCGGACTGATGGTCACCATCGTGCTGGGGGTGGCGTGTCTGCCGCACGTCACCATGCAGCTCGGGGCGGCCCCGGACGCGGCGGCCGCCCGCCGCACCGTCCGCCACACCATCGGCATCGTCGGCGCCTTCTGCCTCGCCACCGCCGCGCTGGGCCTGGGGGCGGCCGCGCTGGTCGGCGCACCGGCCGTGGTGGGGGCCGACCCGGGCGGCAACAGCGCCCTGTTGCTGCTCACGGCCGTGCTCGCGGGAGGGCCGACCGCCGGCACGGGCGGCGCACTGCTCGTCGCCCTGGTCTCGTCGGCGGTCTTCCTCACCACCCTGGCCGTGGTCGCGAGCGTCACCCTCGCGGCGGCCGCGGCCGTCGCGCACGACCTGTACACGCGGGTGCTGCGCCACGGGCGCACCACCGAGGGCCGTGAGGTGGCGGCCGCCCGCTGGGCGTCCGCCGGGGCGGGGGTGCTGAGCATCGCCCTGGCGGTCGGCGTGCAGGGGTGGAACGTACAGTTCCTGTCCGTCATCTCGCTGGCGGTGGCGGCGTCCAGCCTGCTGCCGGCGCTGGTGTACTCGCTGTTCTGGCGCGGCTTCAACCGCACGGGGCTGTTGTGGACGCTGTACGGCGGGCTGGTCTGCGCCGTGGGGCTCCAGCTGTCGAGTCCGGTGTTCTCCGGGTCGCCCGCGGCGCTCTTCCCCGACCGGCACTTCGACTGGTTCCCGCTCCAGACGGTCGTTCTGGTCTCGCTGCCCGTGGCGTTCCTGCTCGGCCTGCTGGGCAGCATGAGGGGACGCCGCCGCACGCGGGTCCCGTCGGCGGATATGTCCGGTATGCCGTACGGCTCCGGGTACGCGCCGGACGAGGTGCCGTACGGGACCGGTTACGCGCCGGACGGGACCGCGCGCCCGCCGCACGGACACGGGCAGGCGCACGGACACGGGCACGCGTACGAGCCGGGGCGGACGTACGGGCCCGGGCGCGCGTACGGCGGGCGCACGGAGGAGCCGCTTCCACCCGAGTGAGGGCGGACACGGCGCCGTTCCGGTCCGTCGCGTACATCCGCCGGACCGCCGACCGCCGGCCGCCGGAAGGCAGGCCGGCAAGGCATGGCGTGACCGCGCCGGAGCCGCCGAAGTCCGTCACGCCGGAGAAGAGATGACAAGGCGGGTGAAACCGGCGATCCGGGGGGAGATCGTGAGCGATCCCTGCTCGCCGACCGCCGAGCGGATGGCGTCGGCCACGTCGTCGTCCGGCTCGCCGAAGACGTCGAAGTGCTCGACGCGGCAGTGCGCCATCACTTCCTGGATGTGCGGGTCGGCGAGCCTCCAGTGCGTCCGGACGGCGTCGGAGTCCCGGAACAGCTGGAAGCTGTGCGCGAGCATGCGCTCTTCGTCCACGAAGGTCTGCACCATCAGCTGGGGTCCGTGGTGCCGTGCGAACTCCACGGCCCTGGCGATGGCGCCGCGGAAGTCGTCCAGATGGCCGTCGGTGATCCGCATGGTGTTGCGGAAGAGGAGAAGCGTGTCGTCCGATGTGGTCATGGGGCAAGCTTGAATGCTCGACCGCACTTGAGGTCAAGCGTCCGGGCCGCACGGGTCGGAACACCGGGCTCCCGCCCCGCCGCTGATCCTGACGAGGGCCGGCGCCGATGCACGGCGCCGGCCCTCGTCAGGAGCGGGTTGTTCAGCGGGTGGTGAGCATGCCTTCGCGCAGCCGCTTCAGTGTGCGCGACAGGAGGCGGGAGACGTGCATCTGCGAGCAGCCGAGGCGCTCGCCGATCTGGGACTGGGTGAGCTCCTCGACGAACCGCATGTGGATGATCTGCCGGTCGCGGTCGTCCAGCTCGGCGAGCAGGGGGGCCAGTGCGTGGAAGTCCTCCACGAGTTCCATGGCCGGGTCCTCGGCGCCGATGAAGTGCGCGAGTGCGGCTTCCCCGTCGTCGCTGTCGCTGTTGATGGTGGCGTCCAGCGAGCTGGAGTTGTAGCCGTTGGAGGCCAGGCGGGCCTCGATGACCTCGTCCTCGCTGAGGTTCATCAGCGTCGCCAGTTCCTTGACCGTGGGCGTGCGGCCCAGGCGGGTGCGCAGCTCCTCGGTGGCGCGGGCCAGCTCGACGCGCGCCTCCTGCAGGCGGCGGGGCACGTGCACGGCCCAGGAGGTGTCGCGGAAGAACCGCTTGATCTCGCCGATGATGTACGGCACGGCGAAGGTGGTGAACTCCACCTCACGCGTGAGCTCGAACCGGTCGATGGCCTTGATGAGGCCGATCATGCCGACCTGGACGATGTCCTCCATCTCGTCCGCGCCCCGGCTCCGGAACCGGCCGGCCGCGTACCGGACGAGCGACATGTTCATCTCGATCAGCGTGTTGCGGACGTCCTGGTACTCGGCCGTCCCCTCCTCCAGCACGGCGAGCCGGTCGAAGAACGCCTTCGACAGTGCCCGGGCGTCCTTGGGAGCCACCCGCCGGGGGTGGGGAACCTCGGGCAGGGCCGCAGTACGGCTCTCCTGGGTGGCCACCTGCTGTGTCATCGCCATCATCGTCATGCTTCCCTCCCACAATGGTCGACCTCTGCTGTCCCCCGACAAGCCGATGGCACGCGCCTACCCAGGCCCCGCACACTCATACCTCCTTTCTTTCACGCTTCGCCGCGGGCGTGACGGAACAGACCCCGGTTGGGCGGCCGGACCGGTCGTCGCACCCCGCTCCGGCGCGGCCCGCGGAGCCGCGCCGCTCGACAGAGGCGCGGCGTCCGGGCTCTCCGGGCGGGGCGGCTCAGCCGCAGCAGTCGCATCCGGGGCGGCAGCCGCAGGGGTCCGCACGGGTCCCGGCGGGCGGCGGCGCCACGGCCGCGGGGGCGCAGCAGCCCTTGCCCTGCCAGGCGTCACGGCCCTCCTTCGCCGCGACGGCCGCGATGACGAGGGCGGCGACCGGGTCGGCCCAGGACCAGCCGAGGGTGGCGTTGAGGACGAGGCCCGCCAGCAGTACGGCGGACAGGTAGGTGCACAGCAGTGTCTGCCGGGAGTCGGCGACCGCGCTGGCGGAGCCGAGTTCGCGCCCGGCCCTGCGCTGGGCGGCCGACAGGAACGGCATCACCGCCAGCGAGAGGGCCGCGAGGACGATGCCGGGGACGGAGCGTTCGGCCTCGCCGGTCCCGGCCAGGGCGCGGACGGCGTCGACGGTGACGTACGCGGCGAGTGTGAAGAACGAGACGGCGATGATCCGCAGCGTCGTCTTCTCCCGCGCCTGGCGCACCGCGTGATCCCGTGCGGAGAACTGCCAGGCGACCGCGGCGGCGGAGGACACCTCGATGACCGAGTCGAGGCCGAAGCCGATCAGGGCCGTGGAGGAGGCGATCGTCCCGGCGGTGACGGCGACGATCGCCTCGATGACGTTGTAGGTGATGGTCGCGGCGACCAGCAGGCGTATCCGGCGGGCGAGCGCCTCGCGCCGGGCGGGGCCGGGACCGGGACCGACGGCTATGGACGTTTCCGCGGACATGGTCAGCAGCAGCCCTTCGTCCCGGCGTCCGCGCAGGTGCGGTCGGTCTCGACGGCGACCACGGCGGTGCGCAGGTCGTCGAGCGCGTGGCCGAGGCGTTCGTCGGCGAGCTCGTAACGGGTGCGCCGCCCGTCGGGGACGGTGACGACCAGCCCGCAGTCGCGCAGGCATGCGAGGTGGTTGGACAGCCGGGTGCGGGAGATCCCGAGACGGTCGGCGAGGTCGGCCGGGTAGGCGGGGGCGTCGCGCAGGGCGAGCAGGACGCGGCAGCGGATCGGGTCGGCGAGCGCGCGGCCGAACCGGGCCAGCACCTCGATGTCGGAAGCAACGGAGAGCATGGCCAGCACAGTACACGAGTTGCTGAATTCAGCTATGTGTGGATCGTTTTGGGGCGCGTACGAGTCGCCCGAAGCCATGCGGCGGGGGGCACTCCGTCCGGCCCGGAAGCCGGCCGTACCCCGTCGCCCCGGAGCCCGGGGGCCGGACGAGAGCCGTCGCGCAGCGGCTCTAGGCTGGTCACCGGCTGATCCGGCACCGGGCCGGGAGCGAGAGGAGCAGCGCCATGAGCGGCCACGAGCGGGACTTGGCCGAGGCCCAGCGCGAGCACTGGCAGCGCACCTACGGCTCCCACCCCGGCATGTACGGTCAGGAGCCCAGCGCTCCCGCACGTCACGCCGCCACCCTCTTCCGGGCGGCCGGGGGCCGGGAGGTGCTGGAGCTGGGCGCCGGCCACGGCCGCGACGCCCTGTACTTCGCCCGGGAGGGATTCGACGTCCGGGCCACGGACTTCTCGGCCACCGGGCTGGACCAGCTCCAACGGACCGCCGCCGACCAGGGTGTCGCCGAGCGGGTCACCACCCTGGTGCACGACATCCGTGAGCCGCTGCCCCTCGCGGACGACTCGGTCGACGGCGTCTTCGCCCACATGCTGCTCTGCATGGCCCTGTCCACGGAGGAGATCCAGGCGGCCGTCGACGAGGTGCGCCGCGTGCTGCGGCCGGGAGGAACGTTCGTCCACACCGTCCGGCACACCGGTGACGCGCATTACGGCACCGGCGTCCCGCACGGCGACGACATCTACGAGCACGGCGGCTTCGCCGTGCACTTCTTCCCCCGCCACCTGGTCGACCGGCTCGCCGACGGCTGGATCCTCGACGAGGTCCACTCCTTCGAGGAGGGTGAGCTGCCCCGACGGCTGTGGCGCGTCACCCAGACCCTGCCGCGGTGAGCGCCGAACCGGCGCCCGCGGCGGACATGACGGTGGACGGCACCGGCCTGTTGTGCGTCACTCTCCTGCTCCGCCTCCGCGCGGCCGTCCAGGGCGCCGGGGCCGGCACGGTCGTCCACGTCGTCGCGACCGATCCGGCCGCACCGCTCGACCTGCCCGCCTGGTGCCACATGACCGGACACCACTACCTCGGCCAGGTCTCCGGCAGTCCACCCGTCCACGCCCTCCGGCTCGCCCCGAACGCCGTGCCCACGAGGCCGGACTCGCCCTGGCACACGGCCTGAAGCGCCGGCTACCGGGCAGGGCAGGGCGCGCGGCGGGTGAACGCGCGCCGTCAATTGTCCGGAGCGCATCCACCGGACGCCGCTGACCTGCGGTGGAGCGGCCTGATTATCCATGGATGTCCCGGGACGCCGAATCGCTGTCCGTGACGGCGACTTTGCCGCTACTCATGGAGACAGCGAGCCCGTGCCGCAGCTGCGGCCGGCGCGGTGGCACCGACCGCGGCGCGGGCTTCGTCCGTACGCGGGACAGGGGAGGCAGTGATGGCGGGGCGTCGAGAACAGCCGTTGGATCCGGGCGGAGGGGCGATCGTCGAGTTCGCCGCGGAGCTGCGGCGGCTACGGCAGGAGGCGGGGAACCCCTCGTACGAGGCGATGGCGAAACGGGTCACGTACGGCAGGGCGACCCTGCACGCGGCGGCCCGCGGCCACAACCTCCCGTCGAAGGACGTGGCGCTGGCCTTCGTGCGAGCCTGCGGCGGCGACGAGCGGGCCGTACGGGAGTGGGCACGGCGCTGGGAGAGCACCAAGGCGCGGCTCGAACGGGACATGGATCGCCAGGGCGAGCACGACGAGCAGGACGGGGCCGGTCCGGGCGCCGAGGAGCCCTTCGCCGCCGGCGGTGCTGCCGGACCCGGCAGCGGGCCCGGGACCGGCGCCGCGGGAACGCGGCGGGAAGCACTGCGTCCGCTGGCCCCGGACGACCCGCGTCGGATCGGCGGGTTCACGATCCTGCGGTTCCTGGGGGCCGGCGCCATGGGGCGCGTCTACCTGGGAGAGAGCCTGGGGGGCCGCAAGGTCGCCATCAAGGTGATCAACGGAGCGCGGGCCGGCGACGAGGAGTTCCGGGCCCGGTTCCGGCAGGAGATCGCCGCGGCCCGCCGGGTGCACGGGATGTTCACCGCGGCGGTGGTGGCGTCCGATCCGGATGCCGATGACCCGTGGCTGGCCACCGAGTACGTGGCCGGGCCCTCGCTGCAGGAAGTGGTCGGCGAACAGGGACCGATGCCCGTCGACACCGTGATCCGGCTCGCTGCCGGTGTCGCCGAGGCGCTGGCGGCCATCCACGGCGCCGGCGTGGTCCACCGCGACCTGAAGCCGGGCAACGTGCTGGTGGCCGGGGACGGGCCGAAGGTCATCGACTTCGGGATCGCCCGCACCCGGGACGCCACGACGCTGACCCGTACGCAGATGCTGATGGGAACGCCCGGATACGTGGCGCCCGAGCGGCTGGCGAAGGGCAAGGCGGGGCCGGAGTGCGATGTGTTCTCCCTGGGGGCGCTGCTGGCCTTCGCCTCGACGGGCCGGCTGCCGTTCGGCAGCGAACCGTCGGAGATCGGCTTCCGGATCGTCCACGGCGAGCCCGATCTGGAACCGGTGCCCGAGCAGCTGCGGGAACTGGTCGCGTGGTGCCTGGCCAAGGATCCGGAGGCGCGGCCGAGTCCCGGTCAGGTGCTCGACTGGTGCTGCGAGCGCGCCGGCCAGCCGGGCCCCGGCTGGCTGCCCGCTCCGCTGACCGGGATGATCCGCCGGCGCGCACGGGAGGCCGCCGACGTCCGTGCGCCCGATCCGGAACCCGCGCCGGTCCGCTCCCGTCCCCGGACGGTTCGGGTGGCGCTCGCGACGGCCGCGGTGCTGGCGGTGATCGCGCTGGTGGGAGCGCTGATGAACCTCAACCCGCCGTCGTGGGGCGACAGGGCCGGTCCGCCCGTCGGCAGTCACCCGACCGGTGGTGCGACCAGTGGTGCGACCGCCGGTGCGACGTCGGGTCCGACCGGGGGCACCACCACCGGCCCGACCGGTGGAACCACGAGCGGCCCGACGGCGGGCACCACCACCGGTCCGACCGGTGGTACCACCGGCACGGTCACCGGCGGGCCGACCGGCGGCGCCGCCGGAGGAACCGGCGGGCAGACCGGCGGCACGGCGGGCGAGCCCACGCAGGGCACGTCCGCCGGGTCGACCGCAGGGGCGACAACCGGTTCCGGTTCCACGCAAGGAGCCGGGGACGGACCCTCGCCCGGCACCTCGCGGGGCACCTCCGCCGGCACGTCTCAGGGCACCAACGCAGGCACCTCCAGCGGCACGTCGCAGGGCACCAGCGCGGGCACCTCCGTCGGCACCTCGCAGGGCGCCAACGCAGGCACCTCCGCCGGCACCTCCAGCGGTACCTCCCAAGGCACTTCACAGGACCCGGGCACAGGGAAGGTCACGAACCCGCCGGAGCCGATCCTGATGGGCACCTCCGTCCACGTTCAGCCCCGCTCCGACACCGTGGACTGCACCCGGCCCATCGTGTTCACCTTCTCCGCGACCGCCCGGCGCACCGGGACGATCGGCTACACCTGGTATCCCGACGAACGCCTGACCGACCGGGGTTACCAGCCCCGTGCGGGCAGCATGACCTTCACCACGCCCAACACCCAGTACGAGACCTTCGAGGTCCGGCTCCAGGGAACACAGTCCGGTCAGGTGGTGCAGGGTGAGATGGCCGTACAGGTCGGCTCGCCCGAGGTCGACCGCCAGAAGGTCGGCGACCAGTTCCACCTGACCTGCGCCTGACCTGCGCCTGACGCCTCGTCGAGGGCAGACCCGCGCACGACCCGTCCCCGGGCCTGCCCACCCTTCACGACCACCCTGTTCGCCCCCGGTGCGCGCGTGCCGCGCCGCGCCGCGGTCCCGTCCTGCCCGGCACCGGCCCGGACCTCGCCGCTCGTCCGCAGAAGCACCGCGGCCGAGCGCCGTCCGTGCCCCACGAATCCGTCACCCGCCGCTCGCTCCCTCTGGAAGAGGAGACAGGAGAACAACACCATGACTACGTTCCAACGGCGCTGCCGCGCAGCCGCCCGTCCCGCCGCAGCCGTATCCGGCCGGCCGGAGCCCCAGGCCCTGCCCCGTCGGCCCCACCGCCGCACCGTCCGACGCACGGCACGGGCCGGCATCGGCCTCCGCGGTCCGGCCATGGCCTTGTTCCTGGCCGTCCTGGCCACCCTCCTGTCGGGCGTTCCGGCCCACGCCGGGCCCAGCCCGTTCCCCACCACCGCGCAGACCCGCTGCGTCAACGGCTTCGATCCGGACCACTCCACCGTCCTGCACCTGTCCGGCGGCCGGGGCACCACCTACCCCTCCGATGCCCGGGGACTGCGGCCCGGTGACGTCGTCCGCATCGTCCCGCGCATGAACGACGAGGTCTCCACGAGCGGCTTCTGGTGGCAGCCCGCCGACGGCTCCAACTGGGTCACGCCTGCCGGAGCCGACCCCCGCCGGCCCGCCCCCTCCGGCTACCCCGCGCCCGGACTGAACGCCTACAGCCTCATCGGCCGCCTCACCGGCGTCCAGCCCTTCGAGGTCCTCGACCGGCCCGGCTGCCGTCGGATCGGCAGCTCCGGGAAGCTCGACCTGCGGATCAACGACCCGCAGGACTGGGACAACTTCGGCGCCTGGAACGTCGACGTCCAGCTCTACCGCGAACCTCTGCAGGACGGCGGATTCGAGGAGCAGCGCACCTCCGCCGTCTCCCCGCCGTGGAACGTGGAAGGACCTGACGCCAAGGTCGTCTCCGCCTCCCCCACCGGGGCCAACTCCGGCAGCAAATCGGCCGTCCTGAGCTCGCCCGGAGCACGCGTGTGGAACGCCCTGTCCCAGCCGATCCCGGTACGCCCCCACACCGACTACGTCATCACCGGGTTCTTCCGCACATCGGGCAACGTCAACACCGCCTTCTTCGGCGTACGCATCCCCGGGGTGCCGGCGCCCGCCGAACGGCACTTCGGCCCCGCACCCGGCTGGTGCCCGCCGTCCACACCCACCTGCTTCGGACAGGTCAGCGTGCCCTTCAACTCCGGTGACCACACCACCGTCACCGCCTTCGCCGGCTTCTGGGGCGTCGGGGCACCCGCGCACATGGCCATCGACGACATCAGGGTGCTCTCCGGCTGACGCCGCAGCCGGGCGGGCCCGGCGCCCGGCCCGGCACCTGTGGCCGGCCCCGGCACTCGGCCGGAACCACGGCGGCTCGTGACTGCCCGGACCCGGGTGTCCCCGTGCGCTCGCACGCGGACACCCGGGTCACGCGCTGCGCGCCGGGAAGTGGGCGGGCGCAGCACGCCCCGGGGACCTCGCCGGCCGAAGGTGCGAGCCGGCGGGGCGGGCGGGTCATGCCGGTGGCCGGGACGCTCCCTGGTGACGGCGGTCCGAGGCGGAGCCGAAGCCCAGCCAGGTGTGGCGGTTGCCCCACCAGCACCAGCCGACCTTGGGGGCGTTGCGCCGTTCACGGCCGTCCCGGCCGGTGCCGTTGCTGATCCAGATCGCCGGCGTGCGGGCGTCCAGTGCGCCGTTCGCCTTGCGCAGCCGCGAGCCGATCGTCATGAAGCAGCGGTTGCGTTCGAGCACCGCGGGCTGCTGGATCACCCAGTGGATGCCCTCGGTGAGCAGCAGCGGGGTGCGGCCCTGCCCGGTGAGGGCGGGCAGGGCCTCCCCCGGACTCCAGTTGGCCATGTGATCGCCGCGGTCGAGGCCGGCGACCAGGTAGAGCGGGGCGTCGGGCAGCGTGACGCCGTACGGGGCGAAGGCGTCCACGTCCGGCATGTCGGTGACGACGAACCCGGGCTTCCCGGCATGGCGGAGCAGGGGCGCCAGGGCGGAGGCGGGAGCGCGGTCGGGGTGGACGGCCAGCAGGGCGCCGTCCGCCCCACCATTGGCGTTCCCGGCAGCGAAGGCACGCAGCTCGTCGGCCGGTATGCCGGCGAGCTCGTGCACCCCGAGCTCGATCAGGTGCTCGGCCTGTGCGGCGAGGGGCGGGAGAGGGGTCACGGCGGTGGGGGACGACGTCTCGGGCAACGTACTCCTCGGTTCGCTGTCTGAAGCGGGGGAACTCGACGTGAACGTCGCAGCCGGGCGTGATGTTCCCGGGGCCGGTGGCCCGCTGGACGTCGCCGTGAGCGCCGGGCCCATGGGCGGTCAGCTTCCCTCAGGAAGTTGCCTGTTGTGCCGGGCGACGGTGAGTACCTGTACTCATGTGGGCGGTGATCCACGCCCTGAAGGATGTGGGCATGCGATCGACATCACTTTCCCGTCCCGTACTGGTTGCCGCCCTCGGCTGCATGATCCTTTCCGCCTGCGGCACGCACGACGCCACGACCGCCCGCACCTCCGCGGGCAGCGCCGTCCGGGCGGCGGCGCCGGCGAGCCCTTCTCCGGGTGACGGCGACGGCGACGCGGAGATGCGGTTCCTCGCGCTGAACGACCGGGTCCTGCGGGCCTGCGCCCCCGAGGCTCCGGACGGCCCCGACGGCGGTGTGCCGAGGCCGGAGGACCTGCCGGGCTGGGAGGGCGTCCACACACCGAGATACGGGCCGGGCGAGACCCCGCCCGGTGTTCCGGCCGCCGACGGGAGCATCCCGGTCCCCCTGGACGATCCGGCCCGGCCGGCGTCGGCCCCCGGCGCCCCCGGCGCCCCCGGGGCCTCCGGTCCGGAGCCGGCCGAGGAGGTACCGCTGACCGGCATCGAGACGTGCTACGGCAACGAGCACGCGCAGCGCGTCCGGGCAGCGTTCCACAACGCCCGGCCGAGCACCCTCGAGGCCATGCGCGAGAAGCTGACCGGCCTGGACTACCCGGCGGCGCGGATCCTGCCGATGCCGGACCGCGCGGGCGCGCCCCGCGTCCGGCTCGACCTCCGGCAGCTGGGCAGCCACGTGGTCCTGGAGGTCACCGGTGCCGGCACCGGGGTGCACGCCGAAGCCTTCGGCGCGCCCGGGACGGAGGACGTGGACGTGACGGAGGTGAAGCGGCAGCCGGAGACGCGGCCCGAAGCACGCTGAGGAACCGCGCCGGTTTCCGTGTCCGTGGCCTCTCCCGGGTGGCCGGCCCGGCAGTCCGAAGACGTCGAGGCCGACACGCTCAGCGGCCTGTGCGCGTCGGCCCGTCCTTGCGCCCGGCGAGAGCCGTACGGGGAACGGGCGCGGTGACCGTTCCCCGCACAAAATCCCCGGAGTTGCCGCCGGCCCCGGAAGGGCCCGGCCGGGGCGGGCCGTCAGTAGGTGATGGTGACGGCTCCGTTGCCGCCGTCGGTGCCGGCGGTGCCGCTGCCGCCGTTCTCTCCGAAGGCGCCTTCGGCACCGGAAACGTCGGCTCCGCGGCCGCCGTCGCCGCCGTCGCCGCCACGGCCGCCGTCGCCGCCACGGCCGTAGCCGCCGTGGTCATCGGGGGTGCGGCCGCCGGCTCCGCCGGTCCCGCCCTTGCCGCCGAGGTCGCCGTCGCCGGCCTGGGCGTTGCCGGTCCGGCCCGCCGAACCCACGCTGCCGCTCGCGCCCTTGGCCAGGTGAAGGTTTCCCGGCATGGGCAGCCCGCCGCCGCACGTGTTGTCCATGCCGGAGTAGCCGGCCGAGCCGCCGGAGCCGCCCGCACTGCCGCCGGAGCCGTTGCCTCCGCCGATCCCCAGGGCCTTGCCCCCACCGCCCCACTCACCGCCGGTCGCGGTGCCCGCCGCGGCGCGGCCCGGGTCCCCTCCCTGCGCGACCGACATCGGCGACAGGACAGGGGGCGAACCGGGAAGCGGGGGCCCCGGGGGCAGCATGAGGGCGGTGTCCCCGCCACGGCCGGCGTCGGCGGTGCTGGTCCTGGCGGATGCCCCACTGGTGCCGCCGGTTCCGGCGAGCAGTCCGTATTCACCGCCCTTGCCGCCGGACGCGCCGGGCGTTCCGGCGGAGCCGTGGCCGCCCTTGCCGACCGTGATGGTCATCGGTGTGTGGGGAAGGACCGAGAACGTGCACCTGATGTGGACACCGGCGCCGCCTCCGCCACCGCCGTTGCCTCCGCCCCCGCCTCCTCCGGTCCCGCCGTGGCCCAGGCCGGTGGCGTCCTGCCCGCCGGCACCGCCGCCCCCACCGCCGCCTCCGCCACCCGTCCCCCCGGAGCCGCCGCCCCCGGCGCCCCACAGGTCGACGGTGAGCCTGAAGACCCCCTCGGGCACGGTCCACTGGGCTGTGCCCGGTGTGGTGAAGGTGACGGTCCCGGCTCGCGGAGCGGCGTGTGCGCCCGTTCCCACGGCGAGGGAGGCGGCGAAGGGAAGCATGGCGGCAGCGAGAGCCAGCCTGCGGAAGCTTCGCATGGGTCTCCTATCCCGAGAGATCAACACTGGTGACGCTATGAACCTATCCGGTGACACAGAGTGAAAACCTGGCTCGGGTGACACGAAAGGGTCATCCGGCGCGCCGCTTCGGCCACACGCTCCTCTCGCCCGCGAGGCCTGGGAACGTGCCGTTCGAGGCGACTGCGAAGCCCGTCCGCACAGGCTCGGGCCGACGTGCACGGGCCGCCCGTGCACGGGGTATTCGAGCAGTGCCGCGCGGGGGTGCTGTCGCTGCCGGACGCGCGCACAGCCGCGTACCGCCCGGACCCCGCCCCCGGCTTCCGCAGGGGTGACGGCACCACCCGTCCAGCCCAAGCCTTCCGGCGCCACCATAACCAGGCATATGCCACGACGTTATGTAGTCGGCTGCCGTCCTGGCGCCCCTCCAATCGGGCCGTGACCTGCCCGGTTGTCACATCTCCAGCGTCGGAAGGGTTTCACTGTGCACGTGACTCTGTGGCTTCTGCTTGTCTGCGGGTCGACCTGTACGGCACTTTCGGTCTTCCTGCCGTCACCGACCAGCAGGATGCGGACGGTCGACATCGTCGAACTGCGGCGCCGCCGACGGCTCTTCGAGATCCTCGCGGCCAACACCCGCGCCGCGTACGAGCATCGGGCCGTGCCGCATGCGGCGGTGGCCCGCAGGCCGGGGGCGGCCGCCACCGGCCCCTCGGGTGCGCTCGCCGCACCCGAGGGACCCCAGGAGGGCGCACGGAGCCGGCGCTACGGGGAGGGGTGACGGCCGCCGCCCGTCCACGCGGACCGGCCCGCGACCCTTCGGTGATCAACCGACCGGGGTATGCCCGGGGTATGGGCAAGATAGCGATTGGGTGTCGACGTGGCATCGCCGCATTGCCCGGGGGCCCGCCTCCGGGTTGAGCACGGCATGTGGACTCCTCACTACGCGGTACTGGACGGCGCCTACTGGCTCGAAGCCGACGCGGGCACATGCGCGTACTGCGCCAGCCTGCTCTCCGACGGCGACGCGAGCGATGCGGGCGACGAGGCGGACGAGGGCGTGTCCGCCGCGCGGCAGCGGATGGCCGGGCCGTTCACCGGCGACACCGCACCCGCCGTGCGAATGGTCATGATCACCTGGTTCGTGGTGACCACCCTGCTGTCGGTGCTCCTGGTCGTCTCCCGCTGACGGGGCGCCCCGCCCCCGCGCGGTGCCGGGTCGGGATGTGCCACCTGCGGGTGAACGGTGGGCCGAAGATCGGAACTTCCGCGCCGCAGCCACAAGACTGGGGCGAAGGACCGGTGGGCGCGGCGGCGACGGCGGGCGGGGGCGTACCGGCGAGGGCGCCGGCCGCGACGGCACGCGTCGTGCGACGCGACCGCCCGCCGGGGACGGTACGACGAGCCGGGCCCGCCCGCCCGGTGTTCAGGGGGCTTCGTATGGCTCGGCGCGCGTTTCCTTCCCGGTCGCGTATCCGGTACGGATTCGACAACCTGATGGCCCATGGCACCCCGGTGCTGATCGGCTGGCTCTCCCTGGTGTGCCTCGCGATCGTGCTGCCGGCGAGCGTGGCGCTCGTCTGGGCGGACCGCGAGGCACCGCGCACCGCGTCCGGGCGGGTGGCGGCGGTCTGGGTGAGCGTCGGCCGGACGCTCAGGCTGGGCGGCGAGGTCGGGCCCCCGCTGTACGTGCTGATGTCGGTCCTGCTGGCGCTCGTCGCGCTGCTCTTCGTGTCGGCGCTGGTCAGTCTGATCACCACGGGCCTGAACGAGCGGCTCATGGCGCTGCGGCTGGGCCGGTCGGTGGTCCTGGAGAAGCGGCACACGGTGCTGCTCGGCTGGTCCGACCAGGTCTTCCCGGTCCTGACCGAGTTGGTGGCGGCCAACGCCAACCAGCGCGGTGCCGCCGTGGCGGTCCTCGCCGACAGGGACAAGGTCGAGATGGAGACGGAGATCTCCGGCCATGTCGGCGACACCGGGAACACCCGCGTGATCTGCCGGAGCGGCCC
This sequence comes from Streptomyces noursei, assembly GCF_001646665.1. Classification (GTDB taxonomy): domain Bacteria; phylum Actinomycetota; class Actinomycetes; order Streptomycetales; family Streptomycetaceae; genus Streptomyces; species Streptomyces lavendulocolor. The sequence continues at coordinate 43,115 of NZ_LWBU01000279.1, forward strand.
GACCACCGATCCGGCGATCCTCGCCCGGGTGAACCCGGAGGAGGCGCGGGCCGTGCTGGTCCTTCCCGCCGGCGGGCCGGGAGGCGACGCCCAGGTCGTGAAGACGCTCCTCGCCCTCGACGCGGCCGGCCGGCCGTCGGGCGACCGGGTCGTCGTCGCGGCGGTACGGGACCCCCGGCACCACCTGGCCGCCACGCTGGCGGCGGGCCGGAGCGGTCACGTCCTCGGCATCGACGACGTCGTCGCGCGGCTGCTCGTCCAGACCTCCCGCCAGCCGGGCCTCTCCCTCGTCTACCAGGAACTGCTCGACTTCGCGGGTGACGAGTTCTACGTCGTCCCCGCCGCGTCGCTCACGGGCCGCACGTTCGGTGAGGCGCTGGGGGCGTTCGCCACCTCCTCGGTCGTGGGTCTCGTCCGCGCGGACGGAGGCCAGGCCCTGAACCCGCCTCCCGGCACCCGGATCGGGGAGGGCGACCGGCTGGTCGTCATCACCGAGGACGACGACACCGCGGTGCCGGCCGGCACCGCGCTGCCCGTGGACGAGGAGGCGATCGTCAGGGCGCGGCCGCGCACCCCGGCCACCGAGCGCCTGCTGCTCCTCGGCTGGAACCGCCGGGCCCCGCTGATCATCGAACAGCTCGAGCAGTACGTGCGGCCCGGATCCACCCTGGACGTCGTGGCCCTGGGCGGCACCGCGACGGCCCACGCGGTGCGCGCCACGGCCGCGGCACCCGGCCGTCTGCGGGTCGGCTTCCACAGCGGCGACATCACCGAGCAGCGGACGCTGGCGCGACTGGACGTGCCGTCGTACGACAGTGTGATGGTCATCGGGGACGAGAGCCCGCCCGTCGACGAGGGCACGGAGACGGACGACCGGACTTTGGTGACGCTGCTCCACCTGCGTGCCATCGAGGAGGCCGGCGGGCGGGAGCTGTCCGTCGTCACGGAGCTGACCGACGACCGCAACCGGTTGCTGGCGCCGGTGCGCAAGGGCGCCGACTTCATCGTCAGCGGCCGGCTGATCAGCCTGCTGATGACGCAGATCTCGGAGAACCGGCACCTGGCGGGGCTCTTCGACGAACTCTTCACCGCGGAGGGCAGCGAGATCCATCTGAAGCCCGCCTGCGACTACGTCCTGTCCGGCCGTGACGTCACGTTCGCCACCGTCGTCGAGGCCGCCCGCCGCCGTGGCGAATGCGCCATCGGCTACCGCCTGCGGGCCGGGGCCTCGACCGGACCGGCGTACGGCGTGCGGGTCAATCCGGACAAGCGCGGGGCCGTGCGGTTCGGTGCCGGGGACTGCGTGATCGTGGTGGCGGAGGGCTGAGCGGTGCTCGGGACGGCGCCGCCGGCTGATGCACCCCGGGGTGCGTCAGCCGGTGGCGTCGTCGTCGGTCGCCTCCGCGTCCGTGGCGGTTCCGTCCTCGGCCGCGTCCATGAAGATGTGGTCGGTACCGGTGATCTGGAGCAGGCGCTGGAGCGCGGCGGGCCGGTTGACCAGGTGCAGCCGGACGCCCGCTTCGCCGGCCTGACGGTGGATCATCAACAGGGAGGACAGGCCCAGGGAGTCGCACAGGGTGAGCCGGGCGCAGTCCAGGAGGAGTCCCCGGGGGGCGGGGGCCGTGCCGAGGCAGGCCGCCGCCGCGCGGGTGAGCTGGTCGGCGGTGTCCCAGTCGAGGTCGCCGGCGATGCGGATGCGGGCCTCGCCGGCGTCGTTCAGGGTCGTGGTCAGCTGGAAGCCGTCTTCGGGATGCGTGATCATGCGTCAGGTCGGGGTTCGGGGGCCGGGGTGTCGCCGCCGATGGCGGTGCGGCCCTGGGTGAGGAAACCGACGGCGCGGGGGAAGTCCTTGAGCTCTTCCTGGAGGAGGGCGAGACCGGGGTCGAGTACCTGTGCCGGGACGCCGCGGGCCTGCAGGATGTCACCGGTCCAGCGGAGGAAGCCGGTGAACAGGCCGGGGTCGTCGGTGTAGAGGGCGGTGGCGAGGAAGTCGACGATGTGCGCGATGTCCTCGGCGGTGCGCTCCCGCTGGCGGTCGGTGTAGGCGCCCATGGCGGGCAGTCGCCCCTCCATCCCCGCCAGGGTGTTCTTCACCAGCTGGCGTTTGCTGCGCGACACCATCGTGTATTCCTGGTCGTCCAGGTGGGGCAGGTCCTCGAGGGTCTGCCGGACGGCGCCGGTCCTCGGCTGGGGCAGGCCGCGGGCGAGGACTGCGGCGGCCGCGCGGGCGTCGGGCGCCCAGGCGTCGGCGCCCAGTTGGCGGGCGTAGCGGCCGTCGGTGCCGAAGGCCGCGCCGCCGGCGAGGACGGGGACGCCGATGGCCTGAGCCGCGGTGATGGCGGTGTGGGCGTTCGGCAGCCGGGTGGGGAGGGAGGAGGAGAGGGCGAGCGCGGCGGGGGCGGTCTGGTGGAGGTGGGCGATCAGGTGCGGGGTGGGGACCTGGGCGCCGAGGAAGTCCACCCGGAAGCCGCGCCGGCGCAGGACCTCGGCGAGGATGCGGGCCGGGAGTGCGTGCCATTCGCCGTCCACGCAGGCGACGGTCACCGTGCCGGACGGACCCGGCGCACCCGGCGCATCGGACGTGCCGGCGGCTCCGGCCGGCGGCGGTTCGGGGGTGCGGTGGGCGAGGGCGGCGATGATCCGGTCGTGGATGGCGGTGGCCGCGTGTTCCTGGGCGACGGTGAAGCGGTTGGCGGCCCACTCGGCGCCGACCTTGCGCTGTACGGGGGCGATGACGTCCAGCAGGACGTCCTCCAGGTCGGCGCCGTCGTCCAGGGCGGTGAACACGGCCCGGCCGGCGGCGTACTCGTCCCGTTCGCCGACGGCCTGCCACAGGTGCCGGCGGGCCCGCTCCAGCAGTGCGCCGTCGCTGCCGGCGACGGCGGTGGTGGGTTGTGTCATGGGGTGTACCTGCCCGGAGAATGGCCGTCCACGGCTGTCAGGTGCCTGGTGCGAGGAGCGGTGATCGCCACGACCGCTATGTCGTCGTGCGGATTGTCGTCGATCCACTCGGCGACGAGCATCTGGATCCGCTCGACGACGGCCTCGGCGGGCATGCCGGCGCACTCCCCCAGGGCGCTGCGCAGCCGCTGTTCACCGAACATCGCGTCGCCGAGGGGGCCGCCCCTGGCCTCGGTGACGCCGTCGGTGAACAGCAGGCACGTCTCCCCCGGCTTGAGGGTGACCTCGGCGGTGGTGGACCTGACGTCGGGCAGGGCGCCGATCAGCGTGCCGGTGGTCGGTGCCTCCCGGACGGTGCCGTCGTGGCGCACGATGAGCGGGGCGGGGTGGCCCGCGCTGGTCAGCCGCAGGTGTGTGGTGCTGCCCCGGCGCCGTACCGAGGCCAGGACGAGGGTGGCGAAGCGGGTGTGCCGGCTGTTGAGGAGGGCACCGTTGAGCAGCCGCAGGAGGTTCTGGTGGTCGTCGGCGAGCGGCAGCAGCGCGTGCAGCGAGTTGCGGATCTTGCCGGTGAGGACGGCCGCGTCGAGGCCCTTGCCGCAGACGTCCCCGAGGACCGCCAGGGTCTCCTGGTCGGCGTCGGCGCCGGGGTGGACGTCGTAGAAGTCCCCGCCGACGCGCTCGGTGTCCTTGGAGGCGCGGTATCCGCCGGCGAACTCCACCCCGTGCACCTGCCGCAGTACGGGCGGGAGCAGTTCGGCCATGAGCGTGGCGGTGATGCCGGACTGCTCCTGGTACAGGCGGGCCGCGGACAGCGCTGCGCCCGCGCGGGCGGCGAACACCCGGGCGAACACCTCCTCGGAGGCGTCGAAGGCCGCCCGGTCGCTGCGCCGGAGCAGGATCAGCGCGCCCGCCGGGAAGCCGGGGCCGGGCAGCGGGGTGACGACGACCGAGCCCGCGGGGCCGGCGAACCCGTCCGGCACCGCCCAGTCGGGCAGTGCGGCCGGGTCGATCCAGCGGGAGGGCACGGGCGGGAAGCCCTGGAGGGCCTCGGCCAGCCCGGGGATCATCGCCGGTTCGATCCGCGCCGACCGGTGCGTGACCTCACCGCCGGCGCCGAGGGCCAGCGGGTGGCGCCGGCCGGACGCGTGGCCGACGAGGACGGCGGCGTCGGCCAGGTGCTCGACCGCCAGGTCGACCGTCACCTCCATGCAGCGCTCGGTGTTGAGCGAGGCCAGCAGCCGGGTGGACGCGTCCGCCAGGAAGGCGGTGCGCTGCCGTTCGCCGCGCAGCGCCGCCTCGGCGAGCAGCCGGTCGGTGTCGTCGACCAGCCACCACACGACGTCCCCGCCGGGCACGAGGGTGGGGTGCGCCTCCAGGGACCACTGCCCGTGCCGGCCGCGCACCGGACCGGTCGCCGCCGGGTCCTCGCCGCCCGCGGCGGCACGCCGGTGCCCCTCGACGAGCCAGCCGGGCACGACGTCCTTCAGCCAGGCCCCGCGCTCCGCCCGCGGGAACAGTTCGGCGGCACGGGTGTTGACCTCCACGACGACGTCGGCCGCGTCCACGACCAGCGCGGGACAGGGCGCCCGCATCCACGAGGCGCCCACGGACGAGGTCAGGCCGCGTGTCGAGCGCGTCGAGCCTTCGGCATTGGTCATGACAGCTGGACCTGCATTCCGGCGAGCCTGCTCACCTTCCGCTGATGGATTCGGTCAGCCCACCCTCTCGCACACGGACCGGTGCATCAACCTGCCCGTACGAATCTCCACACTTCACCCATACGGGAACAGTGTGGATGCGGGCCGAACCGGGCCCGCGCGGGCGGCACTTCGCGTCCGGGGCACCGCCCCCGGCCGGCGGGCCGGTGTGACCCGTGCCACCGGAAGCGGGCGGAGAGGGGCCAGGGGCGTACGCCTCACGCGGCGCCGAGCATCGCCTCCGTGCTGTCGAGGAGCATGTCGAGGGCCGTGGGGTACGCGCTGTCGTTCATCCGGGCCACCAGCAGGGGCGCCGTCGCCGCGATGTTCGGGTGGGTGTCGGGGGACAGCCGGGCGTACGTCGCGCGCCAGACCGCCCGGTCCGCCGCGCGGGCCTTCTCGGGCAGCGCCAGGCTCGCCGCGTCGAGGGCGGCGAAGGCCAGGGTCTGGTCGATGAAGACGTGGTAGACGCGGACCGCCTCCGGGTCGGGCAGCCCCGTGGAGCGCAGTACGTGCAGGATGGCCTCGTCGGCGGCGATCTCGTGGGCCCGGCCGCTGACCCGGCTGGCGGTGAGGACCGCCGCTTCGGGGTGGGCGAGGTAGGCGGTGTAGATGCGCAGGCCGAGTTCCCTGAGGTCGGCCCGCCAGTCGCCGGTGGCCCGCCACCCGCGCATCGCGCGCCCGATCAGTTCGTCGGCGATCGCCAGCGTGAGGTCGTCCGTGCCGCGGAAGTAGCGGTACAGCGTGCTCGGGTCGGCACCGAGCGCGGCGCCCAGGCGGCGTACCGTCAGCCCTTCCCTGCCGTGTTCGTGCAGCAGCCGCAGGGCCGTCTCGACGATCAGCCGGTCCGAGAGGACCACGCCCTGCTTCGTCGGCTTCCTGCGCCGCCGGTCCGCCTCCGGTACCACCTTCTTCGCCACCGGCGCCCCCTTTCTCCGTCGTCCCTCGAAGCTTATGCCAACGCGCTTGACGTTATTCGGAGCGGGCCCGTTTCCTGGCACCTCCGGCCTCGGCCTCCTCCGACGAAAGGCTCCTTCACCATGCGCATTCTGCTCGTGGGCGCCGGTGGCGTGGGCTCGGCGATCACCCGGATCGCCGCCCGCCGCTCCTTCTTCCACCACATGATCGTCGCCGACTACGACCTCGCCCGCGCCGAGGCGGCGGTCGCCGCGCTGGGCGGGGCGGAGACCCGGTTCAGCGCGGCCCGCCTCGACGCGTCCGACCGGGCCGCCGTCACCGCGTACCTCACCGAGGAGCGCTGCGACGTGCTGCTGAACGCCACCGATCCCCGGTTCGTGATGCCCCTGTTCGAGGCCGCGCTGGCGGCCGGCACGCACTACCTCGACATGGCGATGTCGCTGTCGTCGCCCCATCCGGCACGCCCCTACGAGGAGTGCGGGACGAAGCTGGGCGACGCGCAGTTCGAGCGGGCCGCCGCATGGGAGGCGAGCGGCCGCCTGGCGCTCGTCGGTGTGGGGGTGGAGCCGGGCCTGTCCGACGTGTTCGCCCGCTACGCGGCGGAGGAACTCTTCGACGAGATCGACGAGGTCGGCGTGCGGGACGGAGCGAACCTGACGGTGGACGGTTACGACTTCGCCCCGTCGTTCTCCATCTGGACCACCGTCGAGGAGTGCCTCAACCCGCCGGTGATCTGGGAGAAGGAGCGCGGCTGGTACACCACGGCGCCGTTCAGCGAGCCGGAGGTGTTCGACTTCCCCGAGGGCATCGGCCCGGTGGAGTGCGTCAACGTCGAGCACGAGGAGGTGCTGCTCATCCCGCGCTGGGTGGAGGCCCGGCGGGTCACCTTCAAGTACGGCCTGGGCAACGAGTTCATCGAGACGCTGAAGACCCTGCACAAGCTCGGTCTGGACCGCACCCGCAAGGTGAAGCTGCCCGACGGCACCGAGGTCTCCCCGCGTGACGTGGTCGCCGCCTGCCTGCCCGACCCGGCCACGCTCGGCGACCGCATGCACGGCAAGACCTGCGCCGGCACCTGGGTGAAGGGCGTCAAGGACGGACGGCCCCGGGAGGTCTACCTCTACCACGTGGTGGACAACCAGTGGTCGATGGCGGAGTACGGCTCGCAGGCCGTCGTGTGGCAGACCGCCATCAACCCCGTGGTGGCACTGGAGCTGGTGGCCGGCGGTGTCTGGAGCGGCTCCGGGGTTCTGGGCGCCGAGGCCTTCGACCCCCGCCCGTACCTGGACCTGCTCACCGCCTACGGCTCCCCGTGGGGGATCCGCGAGTAGCCGCCGCGCCGCCGGGCGCCGCCCCGGCCCGGCAGGGCGGCGCGGGGCGGCGCGCCGGGCGGGGGCCGTCGCGTGCCCCGCGCACCGCCGCTGAGGATCATTCGACCAGCAGGCGCCGACGAGGGATGCGAGGGAAGATGCAGGACGAGATCGCGGGCGCGGACCCGCCCTCCGGGCTGAAGGCGGATGCGATCGGCTTCACCGACGCGCTCGTCATCGGGCTGAACTCCACCTCCCCGGCGTACTCGCTGGCGGCGGTGATCGGACCGCTCGTCGCCCTCGCCGGGGTGTACGCCCCGGGCGTCCTGGTCGCGTCGTTCGTGCCGATGCTCTTGATCGCGTCGGCGTTCTACTACCTCAACAGGGCCGACCAGGACTGCGGGACCACCTTCTCCTGGGTGACACGGGCGATGGGGCCGTGGGCCGGATGGCTGGGCGGCTGGGCCGTGGCCATGACGGGCGTCCTGGTCATCGGGTCGCTCGCCGACGTCGCGGTCACCTTCGGGCTGCTCACCGTGGGCCTCGACGGCCTGGCGGGGAACGACGTGGTGCGGCAGGCACTGGCCGTGCTCCTCATCCTGGTGATGACGGCGGTGTGCGTCATCGGCACCGAGGCGTCGGCCAGGGTGCAGAACGTCCTCATCCTCGCCCAGGTCGCGTGCCTCCTGGCCTTCGCGGTCGTGGCGCTCCAGCGGGTGTACGCCGGGACCGCGGCGGCCGGTGCGCTCCTCCCCGCGGTGGGCTGGCTGGACCCGTTCGGAGCGGGCGGCGCGGCCCTGACCGGGGGACTGCTGCTGGGCGTGTTCACCTACTGGGGCTGGGAGTCGGCGGTCAACCTCACCGAGGAGGTGAAGGACCCCAGCAGCGCGCCCGGCAGGGCGGGCGTCTGGTCGACGGTCGTGCTGCTGGTGACGTACGTGTCGGTCGCCTTCGCGGTGGTGGCCTACGCCGGTCCCGCCTTCCTGTCCGACAACGCCGGCGAGGAGGAGTACGTCTTCTCGCTGCTCGCCGAGAGCGTCCTGGGCGGCTGGGACTGGGTCCTGCTGCTGGCGGTCTCGACCTCGGCGGTGGCCTCGACGCAGACCACGATCATTCCGGCCTCCCGCACCGTGCTGTCCATGGCCCGCCGCGGGGCGCTGCCCGCACACCTCGCCCGCATCCACCCCCGCCACCGCACGCCGCACACCAGCACCTGGTGGGTCGCGGGCGTGGCCATCGCCTGGTACCTGGTCGTGAACCGGATCAGCGCCAACGCGCTGTTCGATTCGCTGACGGCACTGTCGCTGCTCATCGCGTTCTACTACGCGCTCACGGGCGTGGCCTGCGCCGTGTACTACCGCCACCACCTGACGCGGAGCGTCCGCGGCTTCCTGTTCATCGGTGCCGGTCCGGTCGTCGGCGCCCTGCTGCTGACGTGGCTGCTCGCCGAGGCCGTCATCGACATGGCGGACCCGGGGAACAGCTACAGCGGCGTCTCCTGGTTCGGCCTGGGCCCGCCGCTGGTCATCGGCCTCGGCATCGTGCTCACCGGCGTGGCCGTCATGCTGGTGCGCCGCCGGTCCTCCGCCGCGTACTGGTCGGAACGGCCCGGGGTGGCCGGCCCCGAGCACGCGCCGGGCACGGGCTCCTCGCGCCGCCGCCCCGGACGGTGACGGGCGGGGGGACCGCGGCGGCCGCCCGGTGTGCGGACGCCCGTATCCGGTGTGCCGGCACCCGTACCGGCGTGCGGACGCCCGTATCCGGCGTACGGACGCCCGTACCCCGGCGTACGGACACGCGTACCCCGGCGCGCGGACGCCCGTGTCGGCGGGCGTGCCCGCGGAACCCGGGCAACACCCGTCGCCGCCCCCGCCGGCTGCGCTAGCCTCGCCGCAGGGGACCTTCTGGAGGAACCATGGCGCGCCTGACCTTCGACCGCGACGAGGCGGCCAAGCTGCGCGACTCCGCCCGTGAACACGCCACCGCGGGCGACGGCTTGCTGGCCTACGTGCTCGAACACATCGCCACCGAGGGCGTCGACCTGTCGGCCTGCGCGTCGTACGACGACGTCCGCGCCCGACACGGCCTGGGCGACGACGACGCGGCGCGGACCGCCGGCGCCGCGTGATGGCCACGAAACGGGAGCCCTGGCGTGGGCGGGTCGTCCTCCACGACGTGGCCGGGCGACAGATCGACACGATGACCGACGACGAGCGGGCGCTGCTGCACCCGGTCATAGCCGAGCTGGCCGCCGACCACACCATCGGCACGCACACCGAGGGACGGGTGGAGTGGGAGTACCGCACCGACCGCGTGCGGGTGGTGTACATCCCGACCGTGCTCGGCACGGTGATCCTCGTCGCATACGTCGAGGTCGGCTGAGCGCGCCCCGCCCGGCCACCCGCCGCGTCGCCGCAGGGCCGGCACGGCGGCGCCCCCCGTCACGTCCGAGGCACGCCGGGCGCCCCCGCGAGGGCCTTCGGCGGGCGGCGCCCGGGCGGTCGGACGACCACAACGCGCCCGCCGCACCGGCCGGTTCGGGGGCTCCGGTGAGGGTCACGAGGAGGCCCGGCGCCGGCAGGGCGGGCGGCGCACCATGGCGACCGGCTCCTCGCGCATCCCGGTGACGTGCGCGGCGCCTTTGCCGCACGGCGGTCGCCGGCGACGTCCGCCGGCGCGGTGGGGGCGCGGGCCGTGTTCCTCAGCCGCCCGCGTCGACGTCGTTGTCCGGGGCGCCGTCACCGACCGGAGGAAGGTCCCCGCGCTCGACCGGTGCCTCGCCGCCGGGCCGCGCCTCGGGCAGTACGGCGTCCAGTTCGGCGTCGCTCGCCGGGTGCGCCGCCTCGGCCGCCTTGAGCAGGGTGGCGCGGTCGACGGTCCCGAGGTCGGCGTCGAGCCGCACCAGGCGCCCGTCCGTCACGGTCGCGTACTCGTGCCGCGCGCCGCCCGTGCGGTACCAGCGCCCGCCGTCCGCCGTGCACTTCACCGCGCCGCCCGTGCCGCCGTCGCCGAGCGGAACCTGCGGACAGCCGGCCGCGTCCATGGAGCCCCGTTCCACCCCGAGGCGTATGTGAGCGCCCGTGCCCTGCCGCACGTACGTCACCGAGAACCCGTCGTCGCCGATGACCCCCGCCGACTGTTCGGCGGCGTCGAAGCCCGGTACGTCGGTGACGTAGACGTTCTCGATCGCCACCTGGGCGGCCCGGGCGCGCGCCTCCAGCTCGGACCGGTCGGCTCCGCCTCCCGTCCTTCCGGCGCTGACGGTCCCGCTCCCGGTCCCCGTCCCGGTACCGGTCCCGTTCACGGTTCCGCAGCCGACCAGGGCGGTGGCCACGGCGGCGGTCACGCACAACAGAGGGCGCGGCAGGCGCGCGGGCGGCTTCGTCGGGCCATGGTGTCGCACGAACTGTTCCCCGTTCCTGGTGGGTCCCTCGGTACCCGAGGACCGTAAGTGGCGCCGCGCGGGGCGCACATGAGTACCCGTACTCAGAAGGTGATCGTCTCGTATGGTGATTCCATGGCATGCCGAATCAGTGAACTGGTCATCGACGCCGCAGACCCCGAGCGCCTGGCCGCGTTCTGGAGCGACGTCCTCGGCTACGTCGAACTCGAACGGGAGAACGACGGAAGCATCGCGATCGGCCCGGCGGACGCCGGCTTCGGCGGGCCGCAGCCCGTCATCGTCTTCGGTCCCACCAGCGCGCCCCGGGCGGGGAAACTCCGGCTGCACATCGACGTCAGCGCCACCGACCGCGACCAGGACGCCGAGCTGGAACGACTGCTCGGTCTGGGCGCACGGCCCGCCGACGTCGGGCAGACCGGCACCGAGAGCTGGCACGTACTGGCCGACCCCGAGGGCAACGAGTTCTGCCTCCTGCGCGCCCGGATCGCGCCCGTGTGACCGGCGTCCGCCCGGGCACGCCGGTCAGTGGCCGCGGGGCGCGTACATGATGACGGCCATGCCGGCGAGGCAGACCAGCGCGCCGACGACGTCGTAGCGGTCGGGCCGGTAGCCGTCGGCGACCATGCCCCAGGCGATCGAACCGGCCACGAAGATCCCGCCGTACGCGGCGAGGACCCGCCCGAAGTCGTCGTCGGACTGGAAGGTCGCCACCAGGCCGTAGAGGCCCAGGGCGATGACGCCGGCCCCGATCCAGGTCCAGCCCTTGTGTTCGCGGACGCCCTGCCAGACCAGCCAGGCGCCGCCGATCTCGAAGAGGGCGGCGACGGCGAACAGGGCGACGGAACGCACGACGGTCATGGCGGACGACCCTACCGGCGGCCCGCGCGCCCGCGGACGACCGCCCCGGCCTCCACGACCGCCCCGGTGGTTCCGGTCGCTCCGGCCGCCCGTCGGTCCGCACGCCGCACGGGCCCGTGCTCACCGCCGCTCCCCCGCCTCGGTGGCGCGCGGGTTCCCGAGCCGGGGCCACCCGTCACGGCGCCACGACCGGCCCGTGATCCGGGTGCCGTCGTGCCGCGCCTGGGCCCTCCAGTCTGACAGCGCTCCCCTGCCGCACCGGCGCCACTGGGACGGCGGGATCCGGGGCCGCTGCCCCGCGCTGGTGATCAGCGTGTTCACCGGCGCCAGAGGGTCACCGGCCGTCGCCCTGGCCAGCAGGACGGCGGCGGCCAGCGGCAGCAGCGCCGCGGCGAGGGCCGCGCCGGTGGTGGCGACGTGCTGCATGTTCACACGGCGCGATGCGTCAGAGATCATGTGGCCATTCCAGCGACACCGGCACGGGGCCGCATCCGTCGGCGTACTCAGCGTGCGTCCGCCGTACTCACGGGCGCCCCGCCCCCGGAACCGTCACAAGGAGGACATGGTGGGCGGCGGACCTGTGGCGGGGCTGTGGCTCGCGGAGGAGCGCGGTGTCCTCGACGCCCTACCATGGCTGGAGGGTTTCTGCGACGTACGGGCGGGGGCGGGAGACGGCGAATGGCTGGAGATCCACGTCCGCCGGCCCTCCGCGCTCGGCCTGCACGCGCTGCCCCACCCCGCGCCAGGGGCTTTCCACCTGGGACCGGAGTCCCTGGAGGACTACCGGGAGCTGGGCTTCCCCGGCCTCGACCGCCCGCCGGTGGCCCAACTGGCCCTGCTTTCGCCCCGCTCGGGACGGGAGAACCACCTGCTCCTCGGACACCTCGCCCTGTTCCTCGCCGAACGCTTCGACGCCCTTGTCGACTTCGACGGCCTGCTCGGCCAGCCGGCCTCCCTCGACGACGACCTTCCCGTCGAGGAGGAGGCCGTGCGCCTGGCCGAGGCCCGGCGTCTGGTGTCGTCGTTGCCGGGCCGGGTGTGGGAGATGCCCTACGCGACGTACGGCGGTGGCTGCTGGTACAGCCACGTCGGCGACCGCACGTTCCTGGCCGCGTGGCTGCGCCACCCCGACTTCCGCATGCTTCCGTAGCGGCGACTTTCGGTGACGCCGGTGATGCCCGTGATGCCGGTGGTGGAGGGCGGTCAGGCCGGCGGCGTGCCGGGGGACGCGCGCCCCCGCCGGAGTGCTGGCCCCGCGGGTTCACGCCCCCTTGCGGAAGCGTTCGCTCAGCTGTCTGCCGACCGCGGGAGTGACGTGGCCCGAGGGCAGGTCGACCCCGAGCAGGAGGGCGAGGTCCGCGGCGTACAGGTCGACGGTCGCCTCGGTCAGGTCGGCGAGGTTGGCCGCCGCCTCCCGCCCGCGCCGCCACCCCAGCAGCATGAGCGCGGCACCCGCGCCGGCGGCGGGCCACCAGACGAGGCCCAGGCAGAGGTAGAGCAGGCCCCAACCGCTCTGCGTCGCCGCGCCGGCGAGCGCCTCGCGTGCCGCGATCAGATCGTTGCGGCAGGCTTCGGGCAGCAGTGTCCACAGGCGGGGCCAGGCGAACGGGAAGTCGAGCCCGTACTGGGCGTGGACGCGGACACCGACACCTCTGAGCCGGTCGCCGATCCACGTCGCCCTGGCGGGCCGGGTGAGCGCGATGGCGTTGCGCTCCTCGGCGAGGGCGGCCCGGTCGGCGGCAAGCTGTTCGGCTGCGGCCGACCGACCGGCGGGAGCCTGTTCGGCTGCGGGCCGACCAGCGGGGGCCCGACCGGCGGCGGCCCGTTCGGCGGCGGTTGTCCAGCGGTCTTTGCGCCGGCGGACGAGCCGGCCGGTCAGCCAGGCCGGACCGGAGATCAGCCAGGCCCGCTCGACCACCGTGCCGAGGGCGCGGGCGAGGAGGCCGGCGACCGCGGCGGCCGCCAGGACGGCCACGAACAGCAGGACGGCGGACACGGGACGGCGGTCGTAGTGGGTGGCGAGCTCCTCGACCGCGAGGCCCAGCAGCCGCCGGTCGAGGGCGTGCCGGTGCCCGAGCGCGGAGCCCGCCGCGGCGAGGGCGACGAACAGGGCGCCGGGCACCACGAGCAGGCTCACCCAGCGTTCGGCGAGCTTCTTGCCCAGTTCGGCCAGGAAGGCGTTCATCCGAAGGCCAGCGGTTCGTCGAACAGGGCGCATTCCGGCAGCGGGCCGCCCGGTTCGCGGGGCTCGACACGCGAGCAGCGGCCTCCCGGACATGTGTAGGCACCGGCCGGCGGCGCCGCGGGATCCTGGCCGGGCACAGGAGCGTACCTCCGGGTACGCAGTGGCAGGCCGGCGCGGTCGTAGGTCCGCGCCATGGCGGTCGTCACGGGCAGCGTCCCGGCGCGCATCTCGGCGAGGGTACGTACCAGTTCGGCGGACCAGCCGTCCTGGCGCGCCTGCTCGCGCAGTTCCGGCAGCTCACCGCAGAACGACTTGAGGGCGTCCGCGATCCCGACGGAGCTTTCCACCCGTTCCCCCTCCCCCAGGCGTCACACGGAATAGTCTCATTCGTCGTCCGGGCCAGTCATGCATTCGGCAGACATGCAGGCGACTGCATTGTGCGCAGCCGTACGGGGGGCGTCGTGAACACGGAGGACCTGAGCTTCGCCATGGAGGACCGGCTCGACGCCTACTCCTCCGGCGGCGACCCGGCGTTACTGCGGGAGCCGGAGGCCCAGCGGTTGGCCGAGCGGCTGTACTACGCGGTCGACTGGCTGTCGCCGGCCGGCGGACCGGCCGAGGGCGCCCGGGCGTTCAACGTCGCCGTGCTGCTGGGGACGTTCCACTGGTACCGGTTCGAGCACGACGGCACGCGGGCGGACGCCGAGCGCGCCGCCGTGCTCTTCCGGCTGGTGCACCAGGTGGCTCCGCACTGTGTGCCGGGGGTCCTTCTGGAGGCGTACGCGCGGCAAGGGTACGTGCGGCACGGGGCCGCGGAGGGCGGTGGGCTCGACGCGACGGAACTGGCCGCGCAGACCGCTCTCGCCGTCAGTCTGCTGAAGGAGGCGGAGGTGAGCGGGGATGTCCGGCTGCTCGACGACGCCGTGGAACTCTGCCTCCTGTCGGCGCGGGCCAACCCCCGGCAGGACGTGGTGTGCGCGGAGGCCCTCGTCACGCTGGGGAACGTCCTCACCCGCCGGTACGAGTACACGGGAGCGGTGGACAGTCTCGACCGGGCCTTCGTGGTGACCGTCAAGGGCGGGCAGCTGGTCCCCGAAGGCCACCCGTACCGCCTGACGTTCTGCTCGGGCCTGGGGCACACGGCCATCCGCCGGTTCCAGCGGACCGGGGACCTCGACACCCTCGACCTGGCGATCCGTGCGCTGCGGGAGGCGGCGTACACGGCGCCCGACGATCACCCTCACCGGGCCGCCTTCCTCACCAACCTCAGCTCGGCGCTGAGCCAACACCACCGCCACACCCATCGGGCGGAGGCCGCCGACGAGGCGTTGACGGCCCAGTTCGAGGCGGTACGGATCACCCCGCCCGGCCACCCCGACCTGCCCAGCCGGCTGGTGAACCTCGCCGCAGCGTGGTCGAGCCACCGCGGGCCCCTCCCGACCGGCGGCGGCACCGACGCCGGTGCGGAGACGGAGGCCGGTGCGGACGCCGAGGCGGAGCGCCAGGACGTGGTCGTCGCCCTGCTGCGGAAGGCGCTCTCGCTCGTCGGCGACGGCCACCCCGACCGGCCCGGCTGCCTGCGCCTCCTCGCCGCCACGCTCCAGGACCGGTTCAGCCGGCGCGGAGACACCGAGGACCTGCGCGACGCGGTCGAAGCGGCACGCTCCGCGGTCGAGGCGGCCGGGGACGGCGACTACCAGCGCCCCGGCCTCCTGCGCGGGCTCGCCCGTTCCCTGCGGCTGTACGCCTCCCACTGCGCGGCGCCCGGGGCGCTCACCGAGGCCGTCGACGCGCTGAGGGCGGCCGAGGCCCTGCTGCCCGAGGAGCACCCGGAGCGCACCGTCACCCTGGCCGACCTGGGGTTCACCCTGGTGGACCGCGCGCAGGCCACGGGATCCGCGGACGACCGCGAGGCGGCGCTGCGCGCCCTGGGCGACGCGTCCCAGGTGGTCTCCGCCCCGGCCAATGCCCGCGTCCGGACCGCCGCTGCCGCCGGGCACCTCGCGGTCGGGACGCGCGACTTCACCGGCGCGCTGGACCACTTCGCCCTGGCGCTGGGACAGTTGGAGCTGACGGCGTGGCGCGGCCTGGAGCGCGACGACCGCGAGCGGCTGATCGCCCAGTACCCGAGCCTGGTCACCGACGCCGCGGCGGTCGCCCTGCTGGCCGGGCGGCCGGAGCGCGCCGTGGAGCTCCTCGAACAGGGCCGGGGCATCCTCCTCGCCCAGTCCCTGGAGGGGCGCACGGCCCACAGCGACCTGCGGGCGAGGGCGCCGGAGCTCGCCGACCGGCTCGGCCGGGTCCTCGACGAACTCGACGATCTGTCCGACGGGCCCCACGGCGCCGGGGCGGCGGGCGCCGCGGGTCCCGTGGGCGCGCCGGGTGCCGCCGGCCGCCCGGGCGGCTCGGGCACGCCGGGAGCCTCGGCCACGGAGCGGCGCCTGCGTGCGGGCGAGCGCCGGGTGGCCCTCGCGCGGACCCGGGAGGAGATCCTGGCCGAGATCCGCGCCCTGCCCGGGCTGGCCCGCTTCCTGCGCGCCCCTGCCTTCGACGACCTGCGCGCCGCGGCCGCACGGGGCCCCGTGGTCCTCCTCGTTCCGAGCCGGTACGGCTGCTTCGCGCTGCTCCTGACCGGCGGCGGCCTTCGTGTGCTGCCCCTGGCGCTCGACGACCGTGAGCTCGAGGAGCGGACGCTGGCGCTCACCGGCGCCCTGGGCCCGGGGCAGTCACCGGTGAGGGCGCGGCGGACGGTCGTCGACACCCTGTCGTGGCTGTGGGACACCGTGACGGGGCCGGTGCTGAGCGCGCTCGGCCGCACCGAGCCGCTCGCGCCCGGCGCGGCGGGCCCCCGCCTGTGGTGGTGTCCCGCCGGCCTGTTCACCCTGCTCCCGCTGCACGCCGCGGGACGGGCCCTGCCGGACGGCGCCGGCGACACCGTGCCGGACCGGGTCGTCTCCTCGTACACCCCGACCCTCCGCGCCCTGCTGCACGCCCGTGAGCGGCACGCTGCGGCGGCCGGCGGGCACGCGCGGGCGCGCGGCCTCATCGTGTCCATGCCGTCGACCCCCGGCATGCCGGACCTGCCGGCGGCCGGGGAGGAGGCCGCGGCGCTGCACCGGCGGTACCCCGACGCCGAGTTCCTCACCGGC
Organism: Streptomyces noursei; assembly: GCF_001646665.1. Lineage (GTDB taxonomy): Bacteria > Actinomycetota > Actinomycetes > Streptomycetales > Streptomycetaceae > Streptomyces > Streptomyces lavendulocolor. The sequence continues at coordinate 59,536 of NZ_LWBU01000279.1, forward strand.
GGGGCCGCCACCGCCGCGGCCGTGCTGGACGCCCTGACGCGCTGCTCGTGGGTCCACTTCGCCTGTCACGGGGCGCAGGATCTCGCCCGGCCGTCCCGCGGGGCGCTCCTCCTGCACGACGGAGCGCTGACCCTGCGGGCCGTCTCGGCGCTCAGGCCGGCGCACGCCCGGTTCGCGTTCCTGTCCGCGTGCGAGACCCACCGCGGCGGCATCGTCCTCGCCGACGAGGCGATCACGCTCACCGGCGCGCTGCAACTGGCGGGCTTCCGCGACGTCATCGGCACCCTGTGGTCCATCGACGACACCTTCGCCGCGGTCGCCGCGGGCCTGGTCCACGAACACCTGGCCCGGCAGGACGCCCCGGACCCCGCGACCGCCCTCCACGCGGCGCTGCGCACCCTCCGGGAACGGCACCCCCGGGCGGTGCTGAGCTGGGCCCCGTACGTCCACGTCGGCCCCTGACGGCGGCGTGCCGTCACGCCGGTGGAGCACCCGCCGCGCGCAGTGCGTCCAGCGCCTTGCCGAGCCGGGCCCGGCGGCCGTCCGGGGTGACGGCGCGCAGCAGCGGGAGGATCACCTGGTACCGGGCGGTCCGGTCGAGCGCGTCGAAGGCGCGCCTGGCGTCGGGGTCCGCGTCGAGTGCGGCCGCAAGGTCGGGCGGCACGGTTGCCGTCCGCTGCGACGCGTAGGCGGCCGCCCACCTGCCGTCCGCCTGTGCCTTGCGCACCTCGGCGAGGCCGGGCTCGCGCATCCGGCCGGCGGCGGTGAGCGCCTCGACCTTCTCGACGTTCACCTCCGACCACTGGCTGCGGGGGCGGCGGGGCACGTACTTCTGGAGGTAGTGCCGCGCGTCGAGGGACCGTCGCTGACCCGAGATCCAGCCGTAGCAGAGGCCGATGTCGACCAGTTCGTCGGAGGTGACCGACGGGATGCCGGAGTCCTTCTTGGCCACCTTGATCCACACGCCTTCGTGCCGGGTGTGGTGCTCGGCCAGCCAGCTCTCGAACGCCTCGCCGTCGGCGCAGGCGATGATCTCCACCCCGTCCATGTCGTCCATGAGCCCCAGGTTATCGCCGTGATGCCGGCGGTGAGGGAGGAAGGGAGAACGGCGGACGGCCGGCCGCCGGTGCCCGCCGGTTGCGCTCCGCCGGCCGTACGCGGTGCCGGCCGTCCGCGCGGTGTGTTCCCGCGGGCGATGTCCGCCCGTACGCGCGCGGGGGCGATGACGCCCGTACGGTCAGACCTGCTGCCGTGCGAAGAGCTCCAGGTGGCCGCAGGCGGGGCAACGGTGGGCGTCGACCTGCCACTTGGCGCGGCCCATGCGCCGGGCGCCGCCGAGCGGGCCGCGCTGGAGGGCGCCTTCGACCCAGCGGGCGTACCCGCGGGAGTGTTCACCGGCGTCCTCGATGAACCCCGGCTCCAGGCCGACGTTTCCGCACTGACCGCACTTCATGGTGTCCACCGCGGCAGTCTACGAGACGGGCGGGGTGCCGGTACGGGCCGCCCGCCGCCCCGGCCGCCGGCCCGGCGTGGGAGTCTCGGGAGGGCGTGAGCCGGCGGGTGACGACGAGCGAAGGGGCGCGGGACGCGGTGCTGTTCGAGGATGCCGTGTGGACCTGGGAGCGTGCGCTCCCCCTCAAGTACGTGCTGTACAGCGAGGAATGGGACGGTGAGCTGATCGTCTTCGCCCGCTGCGGGGACGCCGACGGCCTGTTCGTCGAGCCGGCTCCCCGACGGGAACGGCTGACCCTGCTGGGCTGCGCCCCCACCGGACGGTTGCTCAAGGCGGTCGAGCGCTGCGGTGGCGGGGCCGGCGGACCTGGCGGGAGGGCCGCGAGCGGAGGGCCCGCCGAGCCCGTGGACCTCGGGCAACTCGCCGTGATCGTGGACTTCCCCGTGCCCGGGGCCGATCCCGGGGCGGACCCGTTCGACGCCTTCGACGCGCACCACTGGGACCTGGCGGCCCCGGTCCTGCTCGGCTGCCGCCCCTCCGCCCTCGACCCGGCACTGTGGGACGTGACGGTCGAGGCGGAGGTCGACGGGCCGCTGTGGCGGCGCGCCGAACCGGCCGACGCGCGGTGGCTGTTGTTCAACGGCGCCGGTGGTGGCGGGGTGGGTGAGTGCAGGCGTGTCGAGGGCCTGTACGCGCGGCGGCCCTCCCCCGCCGTACCGCCGCTGAGGCTGATCGGCTGCGAACCCGGTGAGCGCCTGCTGCGCCGACTGGTGCGGCCGCGCGCCGACGGCGACCGGGTCACGCTGCTCGCCGTGGACCGGACCGGTCGCGTCATGCGCTCCGCGGAGCACGTCCCGCTGGAGGTCGTCGCCTCCCGCCCGTCCGTGCTCGGGGGGACCCTGCTGGACCTGTGGCTCCGCGAGGGCCCCCGGGAGCGGCCCGCGCCGGCGGTCCGACCGGTGTGGGACGCCTGGTTCGAGGGGCCGCCGGCCGAGCCCGGGTCGTGGGCCGCGTTCCCGCCCGAGGGCCGGGCCGAGTGGGCCGCCTTCGCCCAGGCCCGCCGGGACACCGGCGGTCCGCCGTCCGGCCCGGTACGGCACCTCGACGGCCGGTACGTCACGGACGTTGCCGCGCTGATGTGCGCGCTGGGCGAGGCGGTCTCGGGCCCCGGCGGTCACTACCACCAGTGCTGGGTCACCCTGCGGGGCTGTCCCTGCGGCGGCGAGCAGCCGCCCGAGCCGTTCACGCTGGTCTGGCACGACGCCGAGGTGGCCCGGCGCGCCCTCGCCCCGGTGAGCGTGGACACGGCGGGCGAGACGCCCTACTTCGACGACGTGCTGCGGTTGCTCGCGCGGGTCGGCATCACCGTCGAACTCCGCTGACCCCCGCGTCCCCCGTCTCCCGGGCCGCCGGTACGGGTCCTCACCCGCCGCCCCCTCCTGCCGCTGCTGCGGGCCGCTCCCATGGCCGTTGTCCTTGCCCGTAGTCCTCTGCCGTTGTCCCGCCGTTGCCACAACGGCAACGGAAATGGCCGTGCCCGGTACGGCAGGCGCAGTCTGGTGCCCGCCCAGGACCACCGAGAGCCGGGAGGCTGCACGATGACGGATCATGACGGCACCACAAGCACGGCGCACCGCGTCCACCACGTCCCCGCCGGCGACGCGGAGGGCCGTGCCGCGATCAGCGGCGGCACGACGGGGTCGCGGGGGCTCTGGATGGGCCTGGTGGAGAATCCGCCGCTCAGCGCGACGGACGACCACCACCACGGCGCTTCGGAGGCGGGGATCTACGTGGTGAGCGGCCATCCGGTGTTCGTGTACCACGACGGCACGCGGGAGGTCCGCCTCCAGGGCGGGCCGGGCGACTTCTTCCTCGTACCCCCGTACGTACCGCACCGCGAGGAGAATCCCGACCCGCACGAGCCGGTGGTCGTCGTGATCGCCAGGACCACTCAGGAGCCGATCAAGGTGTCCGTGCCCCGGCTGTACCGGCTCGGCGGGGCGGAGGCGCGGTAATCGCCCGTGACGGCGGCGCCGGCCCGTCCGGCACCGCCGTCACCCCGTTTCCGTTCACGTGTCGTCCCGGTCCCCGTCTCCCGGTCGGGTGCCGTCACCCGTCGACGGGCAGGCCGCGCGGCTCCTTCACGCGCTTCATGATGATCTGGGAGTTGACCTCCGTGACGCCGGTCAGGGCGGTCAGTTTCTCGATCCACAGCCGCTCGTAGGCGCGCAGATCCGCCACCGCGATGCGCAGCAGACAACCGGGGCTGCCGAACAGCCGGTACGCCTCGATGACGTCCGGGATGTCCTGCAGCGCCGCCTCGAACTCCTCGACCACCGCCCGGTCCCGCTTGACCTCGATGGAGACCAGGACCTCGAAGCCCCGGTCGACGGCCTCGGGGTCGATCACCGCGCGGTAGCCCTGGATGACCCCGTCCTGCTCCAGCTGCCGCACGCGGCGCATGCAGGGAGAAGGGGTCAGCCCGACACGGGCCGCCAGCTCCTGGTTGCTCAGCCGACCGTCGTCCTGGAGCTCACGCAAGATTGCGCGATCGATCTCGTCCATGGCGCAATTATCAACCACGTACCACCCGCAAGGCGCGCGAATGGGAGATCCAATTGCGCGCTCTCTCTTCTATCATTGCGCTCGAACAATTGAGTGGGCCCCGGCGGCGCCGGTGGCCCTCGGTGGACGGCAATGGGAAGAGGTCAGGGGACCGTGAAGCGGATCGTCGTCATCAGCACCGGCGGAACGATAGCCAGCCGCTGGCAGGGGTCCGGCTTCGCCGCCGACGCGCACGGCCGGGAGGTCATGGCCACCGCCGCCGTCCCGGACGGGATCACCATCGAGGTCGTCGACCTGTTCCGCGTGAACAGCCCGGGCCTCACCACCGCGCACCAGCTCACCCTGTTGCGCACGGTCCACGAGGTGCTGGCCGACCCCGGCGTGGACGGTGTCGTCGTGACGCACGGCACCGACACCCTGGAGGAGTCGGCGTTCTTCGTGGACCTCCACCACGACGACCCGCGCCCCGTCGTGTTCACCGGCGCCCAGCTGCCGCTGGACGCCGAGGACGGCGACGGGCCCCGCAACCTCCACGACGCCCTGCTCACCGCCTCCCGCGTACGCGACCTCGGGGTGCTGGTCGCCTTCGACGGCAAGCTGCACGCGGCACGCGGCACGGTCAAGACGCACACCGTCGACGCCGACGCCTTCGCCGATCCGTCCCGCTCCCGCCTCGGCGACATCGGCTTCGGCAAGGTGTCCGTACGACGTGATCCGCCGCGGCCGGCCGCGCTGCCCCTACCCGCCGTGCCGGAGGGCCGGCCCCGCGTCGACATGGTGATGCACCACGCCGACGGCGACCCGCTGCTGCTGAACGCCGCCGTCGAGGCCGGCGCCGAGGGTGTGGTCCTGGTCGCCACCGGCGCCGGGAACGCCACGCCCGAGGTCGTGTCGGCCGTGGCCGCCGCGACCGCCCGGGGCGTTCTCGTCGCGCTGACCACCCGTGTCCCCTCCGGGCCGGTCTCGCAGATCTACACCCACGGCGGCGGCGTCGACCTCGTCGCCGCGGGTGCCGTGCCCACCGGGCTCCTTCGGGCGGGCCAGGCCCGGGTCGCCGTCCTGGCCGCCGTGCTCGCGACCACCGACGCCGAGGAGCGCGTACGGATCCTGCGCCGGGTCCTGGGCGAGCCCGTACCGGCCGAGCCCGCCCGGATCTGAACGCCCCCTCCCACCCCACGGGTGCCACGGCACGTCCTGCCCGTCCGGCTCTCCCCGCCCGTCCGCCCCGCCGACCCACCTCATCCGTACGCGCACGCACGCCCGCACGCCCGCACGCCCGCACGCCCGCACGCCCGCCCGCACGCCCACAGGAAGCCGTACCGCCGCCATGGTCACCACGCCCGCCCCCTCCCCGGTTCCCTCCTTCCGTGTCGAGCACGACCTGCTGGGCGAGCGTGACGTTCCCGCCGGCGCGTACTACGGCATCCACACGCTGCGGGCCGTGGAGAACTTCCCCATCACCGGCACCCCCATCGGCGCCCATCCCGAACTCGTCACCGCCCTCGCCTGCGTCAAGCAGGCCGCCGCCCTCGCCAATCGGGACCTCGGCCTGCTGGAACCGGCGAAGGCGGACGCCGTCGTGGCGGCCTGCGAGGAGATCCGTGCGGGGAAACTGCACGAGGCGTTCGTCGTGGACGTGATCCAGGGCGGGGCCGGCACCTCGACCAACATGAACGCCAACGAGGTCGTCGCCAACCGGGCCCTGGAACTGCTCGGCCACGCCCGGGGGGACTACGCGCGGCTGCACCCGCTGGAGGACGTCAACGCCGGTCAGAGCACCAACGACGTCTACCCCACGGCCGTCAGGATCGCGCTGGACCTCACCGCCCGGCGGCTGCTGGACGCCATGGAGGTCCTGCGGGACGCGTTCGCCGCCAAGGCGGAGGAGTTCGCCGACGTCCTCAAGATGGGCCGCACCCAGCTCCAGGACGCCGTGCCGATGACGCTCGGCCAGGAGTTCGCGACGTACGCCATCATGCTGGAGGAGGACCGCGGACGGCTCGCCGAGGCATGCGCGCTGATGCACGAGATCAACCTCGGCGGCACCGCCATCGGCACCGGACTCAACGCCCACCCCGAGTACGCCGCGCTCGCCTCGCGCCACCTCCGCGAGATCACCGGGCTGCCGCTGACCGTCGCGGACGACCTCGTCGAGGCCACCCAGGACGCCGGCGCGTTCGTCCAGTTGTCGGGCGTGCTGAAGCGGATCGCGGTCAAGCTGTCCAAGACCTGCAACGACCTGCGCCTGTTGTCCTGCGGGCCGCGCGCCGGGTTCGCGGAGATCAACCTGCCGCCCGTGCAGGCCGGTTCGAGCATCATGCCCGGCAAGGTCAACCCGGTGGTGCCCGAGGTCGTCAACCAGATCGCCTTCGAGGTCATCGGCAACGACATGGCGGTCACCATGGCCGCCGAGGCCGGCCAGCTCCAGCTCAACGCCTTCGAACCGCTCATCGCCCACAGCCTGCTCAAGAGCATCACGCACCTGCGCGCGGGCTGTCTGACCCTCGCAGGGCGCTGTGTCTCCGGCATCACGGCCAACCGCGAGCACCTGGCGCACCTCGTCGCCCACTCCATCGGCCTGGTGACGGCGCTCAACCCGCACATCGGCTACGAGCAGGCGACCGCCGTCGCGCAGGAGGCGCTGAGTTCGGGCCGCAGCGTCCGGGAACTGGTGCTGGAGCGCGGGCTGCTGACCGAGGCCCGGCTCCGCGAGATCCTCCACCCGGACAACATCGCCCGCCCCCACGCCCGCTGACCCGCCCGCCCGGCACGACGGAGCCGTGGTGCGGGCACGGGCTGCCCCGGCCGCTGTGGGGAGGGGCGGGCGAGCGCGGAGCCGGGGAAGCTTCCGGCCGCCGACCGGGTGACGGCCGCGCCCCACTCGTCATGGGTGCCGGACGGGACCGCGGTCCGGTGGTGATCATGCGTCATGGCGTCTTCCCGCTTCCGGCTGCCGCGCCCGCACGGTTTCGTGGTGCTGGCCTGCCTGTGCTCCCTCGTGTCGGCACCCCTGTGGGGCGGGCCGCCCGCAGCCGCCCGGCCGGCCGCGGAAGGAGGGCGGTCGTTCCCTGCCGACAGGGCGGTGTCGGCCGTCCCGGCGGGGGCCGGCACGGCAGCAGCGGCGCTCACGGCCGGGGAACGGGGCGCGGACGCCCACCTGCGGGCGGTACGCCATGACCCGCGGCTGCTCCGGCGCTTCTTCGAGCGGCTGCCCAAGGGCGGGGACCTGCACAACCACCTGTCGGGCGCGGTGGCGACCGAGTACCTGATCGAGCTGGCGGCCGGGGACGGCTCGTGCGTCGACACATCCACCATGACGGCGGTCGCGCCGCCGTGCCGCCCGGGCACCCGCCCCGCGTCGGACGCCCGGCGGGACCGGGCGTTCCACGACGCGATCGTCAGGGCGTGGTCCATGCAGGACTTCCCCGCAGACGGCGACGGCCACGCCCACTTCTTCGCCACCTTCGGCAAGTTCGAGAGGGTGGCCGAGCGGCACCGCGGCGAACTGCTCGCCCGAGTCGCCGACGAGGTGGGCCGGCAGAACCAGTTCTACCTGGAGACCATGATCACACCGGTCGCGGAGGCCGCGACGGACGCCGCCTCCGCCATCGGCCGGGACGACGATCCGGCCCGGCTGCACGCCGGACTCACCTCCGGTGGACGGCTCGACCGGCTGGTGGCCCTCGCCAGGAAGGAGGCGGACGACACCGAGCGGGCGTTCCGCGCCGCCGCGCACTGCGGCACCCCGTCGGCCCGCCCCGCCTGTGACCTGCCGGTGCGCTTCATCTCGCAGGTGTACCGCCACGGCCCCGCGCAGCGGGTGTTCACGCAGATGGCGTTGGGGATGCGACTGGCCGAGCGGGACCCGCGGTTCGTGGCGGTCAACCTCGTCCAGCCCGAGGACGCCCGCCAGGCGACGGCCGGCTACCGGTCGCACATGCGGATGCTGGCCCACCTGCGCTCGGTGTACCCGCGCGCTCGTCTCACCCTGCACGCGGGCGAGTTGTGGCCTGGCCTGGTCGAACCGGAGGATTTGCGGTTCCACATCCGCGAGGCGGTCGGCGTCGCCGGGGCGGAACGGATCGGCCACGGGGTGGCGCTCGTGCACGAGGATCACTGGCCCGCGACGGCCCGCACCATGGCGGCCCGGGAGATCGCCGTCGAGGTGCCCTTCACCAGCAACGCCCAGATCCTCGGCGTCACGGGGCACGACCACCCCTTCGACACGTACCGCCGCTTCGGCGTGCCGGTGGTCCTGGCGACCGACGACCCCGGGGTCTCCCGCACCGACATCAGCCACGAGTACCAGTACGCCGCCCGGACCTACGGCCTGTCGTACCGCGAGCTGAAGGACCTGGCCCGCGCGAGCCTGGAGTACGCCTTCCTCCCGGGCGCCGGACTGTGGCGGGGCAATCCGACCCGCTACGGGTACCGCCCGACGCCCCGGTGCGACGGCGTGCGCCCCGGCGCGGGCACGCCCGGTCCGGCGTGCCGCGCACTGCTCGGCTCCAGCGCCAAGGCGGCGGCGCAGTGGCGTCAGGAGGCGGCGTTCCGCGCCTTCGAACGCCACGCTTCCCAAGGCGACTTCTCCGAGGAACGCTCCGTCGAAGGCCAGGTCGGGGCCCGAGCCTGAGGTCCGTGGACCTCGGGTCACCGCGCCCCGTCGTCGCCGAGGACGACCACGAACCGGTCGTTGTAGGGATCGTCCTCGTCCTCGGGCGCCAGGAGCAGCGTCATGGGCGCGGGGGCGCCGCTGAAGCGGACGGCGACGGAGGCCGCCGCCTTGCCGTCCGGGCCGAACTCGGCCGTGGCGGTGTGCTGGGCGGCGTCGCCCCAGCGCTCCACCCAGTCCTCCGCTGCGCGCTGCGTACGTCCGCCCTGCTCCGCCTGCCGCGCCAGACCCTCGGCGTCGCGGGCCCGGAGGCGGGCCAGTACGTGCTCCGTGGCGGCGAGGCTGCCGGGGGTGGGGTGTCCCGTGACGGCCAGCCCGAGTTCGGCCCTGCCGTCCTTGACGCGCTCGGGCGTCCTGTCGGTGGCCAGGATGTCGCAGCCGCCCAGCAGCAGGACGAGTGCCCCGGCCGACCACGCCACGTTGCGTACACGCCCCACCACGACTCCCCTTTCGCACCCCGGTACGGACCCCGGCGTGACGGAGCCGGGGACCGGCACCAGCATGCCACCGGGCGCGGCCCGCGTGATCAAGAGGGTGGCGTCCCGGTCGCCGCCCGGCACGGCACGCCGATGGGGGAAGGAGTCCGCGGGAGTCCGGCTGGAAGTCCGCGGGAGTCCGGGCGGGCCGTTCCGCGGGCCGTTCCGCAGGCCGGCCGGCGCCGCCCGGACAGTCGGCCCGGGCGGGGAAACGCCGGAGCGGGAAAATGTTTCGAGCGGCGGAGCCCGGCGCCATACGATGATCGTTCGTGACTACCGACATACGCCGTCTCCTCGGGACCGGTCCCACCACGTTCGTACGGGGCACCGGTCCGAGCGACACCGTTCAGCGCCGGGTCGTGGCCGCTCAGGCCGACCTCGACACCGGCCCCTTGCAGCGTCTGCACCTGCCCGACCTGGACGAGCTGCGCGACCGGGGCGTGCTCGACGCCCACGCCCTGACAGACTGACCCGGGTGACGACGACGCGCCGCCCGCTGGGCCCCGGCCCCCGCCCCGACCCCGCGCCGAACGACGACCCCGACCGGCGCGGCCGCACCGTCGCCGAGCTGGCGGCCGAGCTTGCCACCGCCCCCGACGAGCGGGCGCCCCGGCAGGGGCCGGCCACCCGCCGGCGCCTGGGGCCCGGCCCGCGGCCCGGTGCCCCGGGCGGTCCCCCGGGCGCGGACGGCTGACCGCAGCACCGGCGCTGCCGCGATCCCCCGCCGCCGCGCGGGCCGGCCCTCCGCCCGGGCGTGTGGCGCCGACGCGGCACGATGCGTGGATGTCCGGCGCCCCGACGCACGGAGCCCTGCGGCATGACACCCCGTGATGTGATGTCCGGGATGTCAGGATTCACCCAGGATCATCCAGGACGGCTCCATGAGTACCGCGGTCCCGAAGTCCTCCCCGCACGAAGAACGGACCCGCCACGCGGCATGGCTGGAGCTGTTCTTCGACCTCGTCTTCGTCGCGTTCGCCGCCCAGTTGTCGCACACCCTCCACGGCGACCCCGGGTGGCGTGAGTTCGGGGTGTTCCTGGCGCTGTACTTCCCGCCGTGGTGGATGTGGACCAACCTGATGGTCTCCGCCAACCTGTTCGAGCTGGACAGCGCCCGGCGCAGGCTGCTGATGCTGTTCGCCATGTTGTGCCTGGCCGCCATGGCCGCCGCCGTGCCGAAGGCCGACGACGACGCCGGGCGGGCGGCGGTGTACGCGCTCGGGTACGCCGGGACCCGGCTGGTGCTGCTCGGCCTGTGGTGGCCCGCGACCCGCTACCCGGCGCCGCACCGCCTGCCGCGGTGGCGTCCGCTGACGTACTGCCTGGTGTCGGGGGTGCTGTGGGCGGCCTCGGCCTTTGTGCCGGGGTCGTGGCGCTACGTCATGTGGGCGCTGCTGGTCGTGGCGGAGCTGGTGCTGCTGCTGACGGCGCGCGGCAGAGGCCTGCCGAGACGGCTGCACACCGGGCTCCTGGTGGAGCGGGTCGGGCTGTTCGTCATCATCGTGCTCGGCGAGTCGGTGCTCGCGCTCGTGACGTCCACCGACCATGTGTGGACGGCGGCGGCCGGCGTCGTCGCGGTGCTCGGTTTCACCCTGCTGGCCGCACTGTGGTGGTCGTATTTCGACTTCGGTTCGTCCACGGCCGAGCTGGTGCTCGGTTCGGCGGAGCCGCAACGCGCGTACCTCCTCGCCCGCGACGTGGCCGCGTTCCTGCACTTCTTCGTCACCGCGGCGATCCTGTGCCTGGCGGCCGGCCTCGCAACGGCCGTCGAGGAGGCCGGTCACGCGCACCTGCACCGGGGCGCGGTGGGAGCCCTCGCGGGCGGGCTCGCCCTCTACCACGCGGCGCACGCCGCGATCGCGCTGCGCTTCGGGCGGTCCGTGGGCGGCGTCGTGGTGTGGGCGCTGCCGGGGATCGGCGTACCGCTCGTGGTGCTCGCCGTGGCGGACCACCTGCCGCCGTGGCTCGTGGTGGCGCTGCTCACCGCCGAGGCGATCGGTCACCTGCTGTACGCGAGGTGGGCCGTCCGGCGGCGGGCGGCGGCGGCGGGCGGTCCGCCCCGTGGGTGACGGTCGGTGCGCAGGGGCCCGCGGGGCGGCGGCCGACGGGCCGACGCGGATTGTTGCGCCTAGCGTGACGGGCAGGGCAGTGGTGTCCGGAGGCTGAGGGAGTCGGCGCATGGCAAGGGAAGCGGGGCCGCTGCAGGGCCGTACGGCAGTCGTGACGGGAGCGGCGCGTGGCCTCGGCGAGGGTCTGGCCGTGCGGCTTGCCGAGCGGGGCGCCAAGGTGGCCCTGCTCGGGCGGGAGGAGTCGTCCCTCGCCCGGGTCCGGGAACGGCTGCCCACGGACTCGTCCTGCTGGGAGGTCGACGTCACCGATGACGCGCGCATGGCGGAGGTCGCCGCCGAGGTACGCGACCGACTGGGGCCGCCGTCGGTGGTCGTGGCCAACGCGGGCGTGGCGGAGGGCGGGCCGTTCCCCGAGTCGGACCCGGCCGTGTGGCGGCGCGTCATCGAGGTGAACCTCGTGGGCAGCGCGGTCACCGCCCGCGCCCACCTCCCGTCGCTGTTCGAGACCCGCGGCTTCTTCCTCCAGGTCGCCTCGCTCGCGTCCATCGGGGCGGCGCCGATGATGAGCGCGTACTGCGCCTCCAAGGCCGGTGTCGAGTCGTTCGCCCACGCCCTGCGCGCGGAGCTCGCCCACCGCCGCGTGGGCGTGGGCATCGCGTACATCAACTGGACGGACACCGACATGGTCCGCGACGTCGACGCGCACGCGGTGCTGCGGGAGCTGCGCGGCCACATGCCGCCGCCGGCCCGCAAGGTGTACCCGGTCGCGCACGTGGCCGGGCGGCTGGTGCGCGCGATCGAACGGCGCCGTCCCACCGTCTACGTGCCGTCCTGGATGCGGGCGACCCAGCTCGTACGGGTCGCCATGCCGCCCGTGGTCACGATGGTGTCGCGCAGGGAGCTCCCCCGGCTGGCCGCGGTCCGGCCGTTCGAACCCACCGGTCTCCTCGGCCCCGGCGGACTCGCGGACACACGGGCGCCGCGCCCCTCCGCCTGACGCACCCCGGCGGCCGTCCTCCTGACGCACCGGCGGCCGTCCGGGTCACTCGGTGTCGGCCGTGGACCTCAGGTCGGGGGCGATGCGCAGCGCGGTGTCCAGGCCGCTGAGCCTCAGGATGCGCCAGAGCCTCGGGGACAGCGGACCCGCGACGACCAGGCGCTGCGTGCGGTGCCCCTTCACGAGGGCGTTGAGCAGGGTCGAATCGGCGAAGGACACTTGGCTGAGGTCGACGACCGTGCGCTTCACCGTGGTGTCCGCGGCCGCCGTGGCGAGCGCCGAGTCGAGCAGACAGGAGGTGGCGACGTCGAACTCGCCCGCGCAGAGGATGATCCTGGTGCCGTTCTCGTCCGGCATCGCCTGTACCTGTGCTCTCACCTGCCGCCTCCCTCTTCGGCGCCGGCACCGGCCGATGGGGGTGCGGCGCGGCGTTCGCCGGTACATGGCTTCCGCGCGTAGCGGTCTCGCATGCGCTTTCTCACCCTTTGCAGGCAGGCGTGCCGGGAGGCACGGGTGGACGACGGACGGCTGCGGCCCGCGCCCGCCCGGTACCTCATGGACGGGCCGCACGCGTGGTTCCGCTCGAAGAGGATCGGCTCGGCCATCGACGAGACCCGCCGTGCCGCGAGGAACCATGCGCCCGTCCCGGGCGGCCGGACCAGAGATCCCGTACGGAACGGGAGCCAGCCGTTGATGCAGGAGCAACGTCCTCACCACAAACCTCTCCGCGCCGGCGCGAGGTGACGCGCCGCTGACGGGCTCACGCCACTAATCGGATGGGATGCCCCGCGCCCGCCGGCGCGCCCACCGCACGCCCGCGCCCGCCCCGCCCGTCCCCCACCCCCTCCCTCACCCGCACGCCCCGCCCCGCGCCCCCACCGAGGCTGCTCGCGCCGGCGGTGAGGGGCCCGGCCCGTGCCGGGTGGTCGTGTTCCTCGTCACAGCCGGGCGGCCGGAGGTGACGGGGAGCGTGTGGAGGCCGTCTGTGGAGTCATGAACGGCAGTGATGACAGGCACGGCACGGACGGTACGGCCCCGATGGACGGCACGGACCGTACGGACGGCATGGACGGCACGGACCGTACGGGCGGTACAGGGGGCATGGACGACCGGGCGATCGCCGGCGCGGTGCGGGGCATCGTCGCGATGGAGGCGTCCCGCGAGGTGCTGGCCGCGCGGGTGACGGCGCTGCGGACCGCCACGTCCGCCGAGGAGCTGGCCGAGCGCGACCGGTGCGGTGCCGCGATGGCGGAGGCGGACGCCCGGATCCTGCTGGAGTCGATCGAGGTGCTCGACCGGCTCGGCATGACGTCCGCCGCCATGGCCTGCTCGTACGTGGCCCGGCAGGAGGGCCTGCTGCCCGCTTCCTGACCGGCGCGCCCGGTGGGCGCGGGCGCGGGCGCCGGTGGTCAGGCGGCGAGTGCGGCGGGTTCGCCGAGGTGGGCGGCCGCCGTGCGCCAGGCGTCCGTCACGGCGCCGTACGCTTGCGCGGTGCGCACGGCCCGGTCGCCGGTGAGGGTGAGCGGTGCGCCCACGTGGACGTGGAGGTCGGGGCGGCGGACCGGTGCCGTGACGAGGCCGGCGAGCTGCTTGGCCGCGTTGCCCGAGGTGACCCGGCGCGCCCCGGCCTGGCCGACCGGGACGACGGGGGCGCCGGTGCGCTCGGCGAGCCGGGCCAGCCCGCTGCGGAAGGTGACCGGGGCGGCCTCGGCGGCGTCCTTGCGGAGCGGCAGGCCGCCCTCGGCGTAGATGAGGACAGGGCGCCCCTCCTCCAGGGCGGCGGCGGCGAGGTCGAGGGCCTGCGCGGCGCGCCGGTCGTGACGGTGCACGGGGATGTGGCCCTCGCGGGCGAGCGCGCGGCCGAGGAGGGGGATCCGCCACAGGCCCGCGGCCGCCATGACGACCGGCCGGACGCCGAGCCGGCGCAGTGCGGCGAGGACGATGGCCGGGTCGGCGAGCGACGTGTGGTTGGCGGCGAGGATGCTGCCCGGCGGAACGACGGCACCCTGCGCGCCGGTCCCACCGGGGGCTGTGGCGCCGGTGTGGACGGCGTCGACGGTCACGGTGAGGCGTCCGATGGTGGGCACCAGGGTCTGGCTGAGGCGGCTGAGCATGTGGTCCTCTCCCCCGATCCAATGATGTGATCTTCATCGTCGGGGGGTGGCGGACGGCGTTCCTGAGCACCCGTACTCACTTCGGCGGGGCCCGGTACCCAACTCCGGGCCTGCGAGCGGGCCTTGGGGGGCGGCCCGCGGCGCGTGGCACGGCGGCCTTCGCGGGGCGTGGCGGTACCCCCGGTCCGGCACGGCCGGAAAGCCCCTGATAGAACAGGGTCGGCTTCAGCGTCTTCGCCGGGTATGCCGCATGCTCACAGCACATGCCCAATGCAAGGGTCGGGTAGAAACTAAACCGGTTGGTATGTATCTTCGGGGCGGGGGCACCGGGCGACACGCCCACCAATTACCGTGCGTTGTGGGGGAGTACATGGCTACCAGCGCGTTTCGGACGGAGGATCCTCTGAGCACCGGGCCCGTCGGGGACTGTGAAGATCCGATGCGCTGCCCGCCCGCCTTCCGCTTCCCCTCCCTGACCACCACGGTGCCCAAGGAGTTCGTGCACCGGGCCGCCGTCGCCGAGGTGATGCTCACCGACTGGCGCCGCAGGGGCGACACACGCTTCGACGTGACGGCCCAATGGCCGCGCGGCCACAGCTTCTTCAGTCCGATACGCGGATACCACGATCCACTGCTCGCCGCGGAAACGATCCGTCAGGTGGGGTCGCTCCTCGCCCACGCGGAGTTCGGCGTCCCCTTCGGCCATCACTTCCTCATGTGGGACCTGGAGTACGCGGTCGAGGAGCAGCACCTCCTGGTCGGCGACACCCCGGCCGCGCTCGACATCGACGTCGCCTGCACCGAGGTCAAGCAGCGCGGCGGCAGCCTCACCGGGCTGCGCTACACGGCCGTGATACGGCGCGACGGCCATGTCGCCGTGACCGGGAGCGCGTCGTACACCTGCACCTCGCCGGCCGTCTACCGCAGGCTCCGCGCGGGCCGCGGACCGGAGGCCGGCCGGCCGCCGATCCCCCTCACCGCCCCCGCCTCGCCGCAGAGCGTCGGGCGCACCTCACCCATGGACGTGGTGCTCTCCCCCGTCGGTGAGGCGAACCGCTGGCAGCTGCGCGCCGACAGCCGCCATCACGTGATGTTCGACCACCCCGTCGACCACGTCCCGGGCATGGTCCTGCTGGAGGCGGCGCGCCAGGCGACGGCGGCGGTCCTGGGCGACGGCGACATGCTCCCGATCGCGATCACCAGCCAATTCACCCGGTACGCGGAGCTGGACGAGCCGTGCTCGGTCGAGGCTTCGCCGCTGCCCGGAGCGGGAGCCGACCGGATGGCGGTCCTGGTGACCGGCCACCAGGGGGGCGAGCCGGTCTTCTCCTCGACGGTGACCGCCTCCTCCCGCCGGCCCTGAGCCAGGGACACCCAGCGGGCGCCCGGCACCCCGAGCCGGGCCGGTCCCGGCCGCAGCGCCTCCACGGTGAGCAGTGACCCTCGCGCACGCCCATGGCGGCCGCCGGGACCCCGTGTACCCGGCAGCGGTTTCCGGCCATTCCTCTCGCAAGGGCGTAGTGCTATCACGTTCAATTATCGGAGAGAGCGGTAAGATACAGACCCAGCGGTTTGTTATTGGTGGACACCCCATCACCGAGAGCTCGTGGAGGAGGCGAGAGTGGCGAAGCAGGACCGAGCCATCCGTACGCGCCAGACGATTCTGTCCGCGGCGGCCAAGGTGTTCGAGCAGCGGGGGTACCAGGCGGCCACGATCTCCGAGATCCTCACCACGGCCGGCGTCACCAAGGGTGCCCTGTACTTCCACTTCGAGTCCAAGGACGACCTGGCGCAGGGTGTACTGGCGGAGCAGGACCAGCGTCTCGTGGTCCCCCGCCGGGCCTGCCGGACGCAGGAACTGGTGGACGTCGTGATGCTGCACGCGCACCGTCTCCAGACCGACCCCATGGTGCGCGCCGGGGTCAGGCTGTCGCTGGACCAGCAGGCGCACGAGCTGGACCGCTCGGGGCCGTTCCTGCGGTGGGTGGGGGTCCTGGACCAACTGCTGCACGGCGCGCGGACCCAGGGCGAACTGCTCCCCCACGTCGTCCCGACCGAGACCGCCGAGGTACTGGTGGGCAGCTTCGCCGGTGTCCAGGCGATGTCCCAGGCCGTCAGCGACTACCAGGACCTGCCCGACCGGGTGTGCGCCCTGCTCCGCCACATGCTGCCCACCGTGGTGCTGTCGTCGGTGCTCGCCTCCATCGACCTGTCGCACACCCGGGGCGCCGTCGTCCTGGCCGAGCTGGACGCCTCCGCCGGCGCGGCGGACCCTTCCGGACTGCTGGAGAGTCAGCCCGTCGGCTGACCGGCCCCGGCCGCCACCGAGCCCTCGGGGGCGGGCCGGCCCCCGCCCCCGCCGAACCAGCGGGCGAGCACGGCACCGAGCCCACCACCGTCCGGCGCCCAGGCGACGTACCCGTCCGGCCGCACGAGCAGCGCCGCGCACGGCAGTTCGGGCACCGGTGCGCAGCGCACCACCCGCAGACGGTCCTGCCAGGGGCGCGCCGCGTCGAGGTGGCGTTCACCGTCCTCGCCGAGGAGCAGCAGCAGCGGCCCGCCCCCGCGCAGCAGGTGAATCACGTCCGTCGGCCCGTCGGCCGCATCGAGGGCGACGTTCCGCAGGAAGGTCCCTTCCCAGGACGACGGTGTGAGCGCGGGCAGCACGGTGTCCTGGGCGCTGATCATCGGCGCGAACGGGTCGTCCTCCCCGCCGGGGGCGAACATGCCGGCGAGCAGGTCCCTCACGGGGTCGAGGGCGGAGTCGGGGCGCATCAGGGCCACTTGGGCCCGGGTGTTGTCGACGACGCGCCGGGCGGCGGGGCGGCGCTCGGCGCCGTAGGTGTCGAGGAGGGCCTGCGGGGCGTCGCCCGCTGCCACGAGGGCGAGCTTCCAGCCGAGGTCGACCGCATCGAGCAACCCGGTGCTGAGCCCCTGCCCGCCCACCGGGAAGTGCACATGGGCCGCGTCGCCGGCGAGGAGGACCGGGCCGGCCCGGTAGGTGCGGGCCAGCCGGGCGAAGTCGCTGAACCTGCTGAGCCACCGGCCCTCCGTCATGACGACGTCCCGGCCGGCGATGCGGGAGGTCTCCCGGCTGAGTTCCGCCACGGTGAGCGGGGTCTGCCGGTCGGCCGGGGGGCGGTCGCAGTCGAGCGTCCGCAGGTGGACCGTGCCGTCGGGTGCGTCCTTGACGACGAGCCAGCCGCGTGGGGTGCGGTGCCAGCCGGGCGGGAGCACGCCGGTGTCCCGCAGGCGGACCTGCCCCATGAGCGCGGTCGCGGTCGCCGGCCAGGTGTCGGACTCGATGCCCGCGAGGCGCCGGACGGTGCTCCGGGCGCCGTCGGCCCCGACCGCGTACCGGCCGTGCAGGACCACGGTTCCCCGGGGCCCCTCGGCCTCCAGGCGCACCCCCTCGGACGTACGCGCCAGGCCCATCACCCGGTGGCCGCGCAGGACGCGGGCACCGGCGGCGCGTGCACGGGCCTCGAAGAAGCGCTCCAGTTCCACCTGGGGCATCTTGAGGATGGGCGGCGGTTCCGTGGGCGGGGCGCTGATCGTCAGGCCGGACATGCCGGCGAAGTGGAAGGGCATGGTGTTGCCGTCGCCACCCGGGCGCGCGAACGGTTCGGGCAAGTGGCCCCGGCGGGCCAGGCATTGGACGGTCCGGGCGTGGAGGGTCGTCGCCTTCGGCCGTTCGGACGTCGTCGTGCGGTGTTCCAGCAGGGCGACGTCGGTTCCGTACGCCGCCAGTTCGGCGGCGACCAGCATGCCGACCGGTCCGCCCCCGACCACCAGCACCCCCGCCTTCACCGATCGGTCCATCCCGCAACCGCCTCCCCTCGCGCCGCGAACGCTTCCGGACCGGATGGTACGTACACGTCCGCGGCACGCGGTGCGGCAGGGGGGCGGGGTGGCGACCGTCAGGCGTCGTTCTCGGCGGCCGCGGACCCGGCCGCGGGCTCGGCCCACTCCACGAACTGGATGACCACCCCGTTGGGATCGGTGACCTGGAAGAGGCGTTCGCCCCACGGCTCCTGGCGCAGGGGCATGGTGATCTCCACGCCCTCGGCGCGGAGCCGCCGCTCCTCCTCGGCGATGCCGTCGGCGAGCGTGAGCGCGAGTATCAGCCCGCCGGCGCGCTGGTGGCGCTGGTCGGCCGGCAGCACCTCGATGCCGCGCCGGAGCAGGACGACGTCGGCGGCGGCGTCGGGCCGGTGCAGCGAGGCGAAGCCGTCGGCGGCCATCCGCTCCTGGTAGCCGAGGTGGTCGACGAAGAAGTCGCGGGAGCGGGCGACGTCGTCGACGGTGAGCGAGACGGTGGTAGCGGTGACCTGCACGGTTTCCTCCGGGTGGGAGCGGTGATCGGCGGCGGGTGCGCCGCGGGAGGGCACGTCGGATAGGCGCTGCGCGACGGTGGGCGCGGGCCGGTGTGCGCGGTCGGCGGGCCGTCGGGGACCTAGGCGGCCGGGGCCGGGTCGGTTCCGGGCGGGGCGTCAGTACGAGCGGCGGCGGGGGATGTTGTACGCGCGCCGGCCGGCCTCGGCGTACGCACGGCGGCCCTTCTCCTCCGGCCGGCCGGAGCGCCGCCGCCCGGGTCCCTCACGGTCCCCTGAGAGCGCACGAGCCCGGTCGACGAAGGCCGGGCCGGGACGGTCGGAGTGCTGCGGGTCCAGGGGCATACAGTTTCCCTTCGGCGATTTTTACGACGGACGTAAAGTTAGCCGAGGCACCCCGGGGAAGTCAACATATTTTTGCCACGAGGGTAAGATTGCCCCATGAGCAACGAGCCGACAGGGCTGCGCGAGTCCAAGAAGCGCGAGACACGGCAACTGATCTCCGACCACGCGACCCGCCTCTTCATGGCCCAGGGCTTCGAGGCGACGACCATCGCGGAGATCGCCGACGCCGCCCGCGTGGCGAAGAAGACCGTCACGAACTACTTCCCGCGGAAGGAGGACATGGCGCTCGACCACCAGGACGCGTTCGCGGCGAGCCTGGCGGACACCGTCGCCGCGCGCCGCGGCGGCGAGTCCGCCCTGACAGCACTGCGCCGCGCCTTCGACGCGGACGTGGCGGCGCACAATCCCGTGGCGGGTTTCGCGGGTGCCGACTTCTCCCGCATGGTGGACGCCAGCCCCACTCTCTCCGCCTGTCTGCGGGGCCTGCACGACCGGCGGGAGGAGGAGTTGGCGCGGGCCCTCGCCGAGGCGACCGACTCCTCCCCCGAGGACATCGCCCCGCGCACGGCGGCGGCCCTGCTCACGGCGGCGCACCGGGTGCTGTTCCAGCGCATCCAGCAGCTCACCCTCGCGGGCCGGACGAACGACGAGATCGCCCGCGTCGTCGCCGAGGAGGCGGACACGGCGTTCGCCCTGCTGGAACCTGCCCTGGCGGACTACGCCGTGGCCTGACCGCTCCTCCCCGACCGTTCCCGGTCGCACGGGAACCGGTTCACGGGCACCTGACGTGGTGCGCGACGTCCAGGGGCTCCACACGCGCCGGCCGCCGTGGTCGCCGTACGGGTGCCGTCGGCACTCGTGTACGCGGAGGGTCCTCCACCTGCCGCCCGTCGCCGACCGACCACCCCCGCGGTCCGCGCTCCGCCGACTGGCACCATGGGTGGCTCCCGAACGAGGAGACGCACCATGCCCGCCCGCCCCGGCCTTCTGTACGTGACCGATCTGGCCTACCCGGCCCGGGGACGGCGCTACTGCGACGAGGACATCTTCCTCTCCTCCCGGCTGCGCGCGGACTTCGACATCGCCCTGTGCCACCCGCTCGACGCGACGGCCCTGATGGACCGCTTCGACGCGGTCGTCGTCCGCAACAGCGGGCCCGTGCTGCACTACCAGGAGCAGTGCGACGTCTTCCGCGACCGCGCGACGGCGCACGGCACCCGGGTCTACAACCCGCTGACGGGGCGGGGCGACATGGCCGGCAAGCAGTACCTGCTGGACCTGACGCGCGGCGGCCACCCGGTCATCCCCACCGTCGACCGGCCCGAGGACCTGTCGCTCCTGCCCGCCTCCGACCAGTACGCGGTCAAGCCGAAGGCCGGGGCGGACTCCATCGGCCTGCGCTTCGTGACCCGGGACGAACTCGACGGCCTCCCCCTCGGCGGCCTTCTGGTCCAGCCGCGGGTCGACTTCCGTTACGAGGTGTCCTTCTACTTCGTCGACGACACCTTCCACTACGCGCTCCACGCCCCCGACCCCGCACGGCGCTGGGAACTGGCGCCCTACGCCCCGACGGAGGCCGACCTCGCCTTCGCCCGCCGCTTCGTCGACTGGAACACCCTCGCCCACGGCATCCAGCGCGTGGACGCCTGCCGCACGCGCGAGGGCGACCTGCTCCTGGTCGAACTGGAGGACCTCAACCCCTACCTCTCCCTCGACCTGGTGGAGGACCGGACACGCGACGCCTTCGTCAGCGGCATGACGGCCTCCCTCCACCGGTTCCTGGAGACCGCCTCCGGCGCGTAGACGCCCCGCCGTGCCGTGCCCCGGGGGGCCGGTCCGCGACCGGCGTCGCCGGGTGGCCGCGAGGTGCCGCGCAGGGGTCGCGCAGGGGTCGTGAGTGCCGCGCAGGGGTCGCGAGGAGCGGCGCAGGGGTCGTGACGCACCGTCCGGATCGCCGCTCCACGTCTCGCCGGCTCTTCCGCTCCGCCCGCCGTCCGGGCCGCGCGCCCCACCGCCCCCGGCTCCCACGAGGCCTTCTTCGGAAGGCCACTTGACGAGGGAAAACGCAACTTCGACAGGGTCCGCCGAGGTGGCTATCGTCACCTGTCGTTCGGCGGCACGCCCCCGCAGTCGCACGGGAGTTCCTCGGGCTGGTCGATCCTGCCCACCGCTCCCGCCCGGCGGGCAGGCCGTCGCGTCGAGCCCACGCCCGGACGACGAGACCGTCAGGGCTTCCCCACCATGCCCCTCGGCCAGGGAGAGACGTATGCCCCATCTTGCTCTGTACACGTTCGGCGTCCTGAAGTCCGCCCTCACCGATGCCGGGCGGCTGACGCGGGAGTTCCATGACAGCGGTGAGGCCGCCTACCGGGAGATCGGCCGGCATCCCGGGTACATCGCCCGTGCCGAAGCGGCGGATCGCAGCCTGGGCGCGCGGACGGATTTCGACGCGGACTGGGGTGCGTGGGGCGAGTTCGCCGTTCCGTCCTGGTACGGCAAGGGCCGCACCGCGGAGACCATCGCCCTGGCCGCGACCCTCTCCCTCTGGACCGACCTGCGATCCGCTTTCGACGCCGTCTACACCGGTCCGCACCGCGCGGCGCTCGGAAGGCGTTACGACTGGTTCGAGAGGACGGCGCACCCGGGTCACGTGTTCTGGTGGGTCCCCGACGGCACGACACCCACCTGGCAGGAGGGGGTCATCAGGCTGGAACACCTCCACGACCACGGCCCCGCGCCGTACGCCTTCACCTTCCGCCACTCGTTCGATCCGGCCGGCACGGCGACCGGACCCGAAGGCGTCGGGGCTCCGGCCCAGGTGAGCCCGACTCCCCGTCAGCCGGGGCTCGGGAGCGGTCACCGGCGGACCGGCTGAGCCGGTGAACGGACCAGGACGGAGCGGTCCGGTTGTCACGGACGCTCATTCAGCAGCCTCCCGTCACCGGTCCCGCGAGCCGTGGCGGGAGGGGTGCGCGGCCGTTGGCGCTCGCCCTGCGGTCCGAACATGACCAGGTACTCGACCGGACCGCCCAGGCTCACGTTCGCCATCCCGTGCGGGGTGCGGGTGTCGAACTCGGCGACGTCCCCGGGCGTCAGGACGAGGTCCTGGTCGCCGAGCGCGAGCCACAGCCGTCCGTACAGCACGCACAGCCACTCGTAGCCGTCGTGGGAGAACTGCCGGGGCCGCGCGGGCGGGTCCTGGCGGGCGGGCAGGACGTGCTTGTGGAAGTGCAGCCCGCCGACGTACCGGGTCAGCGGCAGCACCACCTTGTCGTCGCCGAGACTCAGCGGCGCCGTCGCGCGCGGCTCGGCCGCGGGGGCGGGTGCCGTGCCGGCCAGCTCGTCCAGGGAGACGCCGTACTCCTTCGACAGCCGCAACAGCACCTCAAGGGTGGGCTGCCGCCGGCCGGTCTCGATCCGGGACAGCGTGCTGGGCGAAATGCCGGTGGCGCGGCCGACACCGGCGAGCGTCGCGCCGTGGTGTTCGCGCGCGGCGCGCAACCGGGGCCCCATCGCCGCCGGCGTGCCGTCCACGTCCTCGACTGCCACCTTCCACGCCCCTTCTCGCCATCCGCTCCACCGCTCGCCCTGCAAGGTTGCCGCACTGGCAAGGCCGATCGCCTGAGACGGGTGCCGCGCCGCATGATCGAGGGGCAGCCGCGTCACCGAAGAACCGAGGAGAAGCCCATGCAGCCCGAGCCGACCGCCGAGCTCCGCCACCGCATCGTCGAGGCCCCGGCCGGGCGCCTGCACCTGGTCGAGCAGGGCACCGGTCCGCTGGTCCTGCTCGTGCACGGCTTCCCCGAGTCCTGGTACTCCTGGCGCCGCCAGCTCCCGGCCCTCGCCGCGGCCGGGTACCGGGCGGTGGCGATCGACGTGCGCGGGTACGGCCGCTCCTCCAAGCCGGAGGCGACCGACGCCTACCGCATGCTCGACCTGGTGGAGGACAACGCCGCCGTCGTGCGTGCCCTCGGCGAGGACGGCGCGGTGGTCGTCGGACACGACTGGGGCGCCGGCATCGCCGCCGCCTCCGCCCTGCTCCGCGCCGAGATCTTCCGGGCCGTCAGGCTGCTGAGCGTCCCCTACGCGCCGCCCGGCGGCCCCCGCCCCAGTGAGGTCTTCCGCCGGATCGGCGGGCCCGAGCAGGAGTTCTACGTCTCCTACTTCCAGGAGCCCGGCCGCGCCGAGGCGGAGATCGAGCCCGACGTCCGCGGCTGGCTCGCGGGGTTCTACGCGGCCCTGTCCGGCGACACCATGCCCGCCCCCGACGAACCCGACCCGCACTTCGTCGCCCACGGAGGCCGGCTGCGCGACCGCTTCCCCGCCGGCCCGCTCCCGGCCTGGCTGACCGAGGAGGACCTCGACGTCTACGCCGGGGAGTTCGAGCGCACCGGCCTGACCGGCGCCCTCAACCGCTATCGCTCCATGGACCGCGACTGGGAGGACCTCGCCCCCCACCGCGGCGCCCCCATCGGGCAGCCCGCCCTGTTCGTCGGCGGCGCACTGGACGCCTCCACCACCTGGATGGCCGACGCCATCGACGCCCACCCCACCACCCTCCCCGGCCTGTCGGCCTCCCACATCCTGGACGGCTGCGGCCACTGGATCCAGCAGGAGCGCCCCGACGAGGTCAACCGCCTGCTGACCGACTGGCTCGCCACGCTCCAGGGGTAGGCCCGTCCGAGGGGTGAGCCGGTCCGGGGGCCCGTTTGGGGGTTCGCCGGTCCGGGGGTTCGCCGGTCCGGGATCGAGCCGGTCCGGGGGTACGCCCGTCCGGGGTCGAGCCGGTCCGGCGCGGGAACACGGAGCTCGCCCGCCGCGTCCCGTGGACCGGTGGAGGGCTCAGCGGAGCAGCAGGTCGCGAATCGCCTCCGTGATCTCGTCGGGCGCCTCCTCGGCCATGAAGTGCCCCGCGCCGGTCAGCCGGTGGTCCAGGTCCGGCGCCCACGCGCGCCAGACCGCGGCGGCGTCGTAGCCCAGTCGCGCGCCCCAGTCCTGCTGCACGACCGTCACGGGCATGGCCAGCTGGGAACCGGCGTCCCGGTCCGCCTGGTCGTGTGTGACGTCGATGCCCGCCGAGGCCCGGTAGTCCGCGACGATCGACGGCACGGCCGCGGCGCTCGCCCGCAGGTACGCGGCCCGGACCGGTTCCGGCACGGCGGCCGGGTCCCCGGCCCAGGCATCGAGGAACGAGCCGAAGTAGGCGTCGGCGCTGTTGGCGATCATCGTCTCCGGCAGCCCCGGCGGCTGCGCCATCAGAAACAGGTGGTAGCCGACCGCCGCCGGGACACCGTGAAGGACGTTCCACATGTCCAGGGTCGGCACGACATCGAGGATGCCCAGATGCGTGAGGGTCTCGGGGTGGTCCAGTCCCGCACGGAAGGCGACCAGGGCGCCCCGGTCGTGGCCGACCAGGGCGAAGCGCTCGTGGCCGAGCGCCGCCGCCAGGGCGACGACATCGGCGGCCATGGTGCGCTTGGAGTACACATCGGGGCCGGTGGCCACCGGCTTGTCGCTGGCGCCGTAGCCGCGCAGGTCGGGACAGATCACCGTGTGCTCGCCGGCGAGCCGCTCGGCCACGTGCCGCCACATCAGGTGGGTCTGGGGGAAGCCGTGCAGCAGCACGACCGGGCTGCCGCTGCCGCCGACGGCGGCGGCCAGCTCCGCTCCGTCGGCGCCGGGCAGACGGAGCAGGTCGAAGCCGGGGATGGTGGGAGTCATGGAAGGCCCTTCTCGGGGGTCGGGGGTCGGGGGGCCGGGGGACGGGGGGACGACGAAAGCCTCGGCCCCAGGACTGACGGGGTCAGCGTGGGCGGCGGCGATCAGCAGCCGATCAGTGCGCTTCGACGCCGCGGACCCGGGGCACGGAAGATGGAGGGCATGCGAATCGACGTACTCGGTGCCGTGCGGGCCCTCCGCGACGACGGCACCCCGGTCGACCTGGGGGGACCCCGCCACCGTGAGGTGCTCGCCCGCCTCGTCGCCGCCGGGGGACGGATGGTCCCCACCGGCACCCTCGTGGACGACCTGTGGGCCGAGCCGCCGGTACGCGCCGTGGGCGCGTTGCGTACGTTCGTCGCCGCGCTGCGCCGCGCCATCGAACCCGGCCGGCCTCCCCGCACCCCGCCGCGCGTCCTCGTCACGGAAGGACCCGGCTACGCCCTGCGCCTGCCGCGCGACACCGTGGACGTCCACCGGTTCGAGGACGCCCTGGCCCGCGCCCGGCGCGCACCCGATGCGCTGACCGGCCTCGACGCCGCCCTCGCGGCCTGGCGCGGCCCCGCCTACGCCGATGTGACCGGCTCCGTATGGGCCCAGCGGGAACGGACCCGGCTGGAGGAGCTGAGGCTGGAGGGGCTGGAACTGCGCGCCCGCATCGTCCTCGACTCCGGCTCAGGAGCCGAGCTGGTCGCCGAACTGGGCGCCCACGTCACCGAACACCCGTGGCGCGAGCCGGCCTGGGGGCTGCTGGCCCGCGCACTGCACCGGGCAGGCCGTCAGGCGGACGCCCTGGCCACCCTCCGCCGCGCCCGCACGATGCTCGTGGAGCAGCTCGGACTCGAACCCGGCGCCGACCTGCGGCGCCTGGAGACGGACATTCTGCGCGGAGCCACCACGCTCCAGCCCCCGCGTACGGTGTGGACCGCAGGCGTACGACTCGGACCGCGCACCACCGTGGAAGTGGCGCGCACCCTGGCCCTGGCGGGTGGTGACGCCCTCGTCCACTCGCGGCGCGACCGCCTCGCCGCCGTCCGGACGGCGGAGCGCACCGGGGACACCGTCCTGACCGCGCGCGTCATCGGCGCCTACGACGTGCCCGCCCTCTGGAGCCGGGCCGACGATCCCGATCAGTCCCGTGCCGTCGTCGCGGCGGCCGAGCGCACGCTCGCCGCGCTCGGCACCGACGGCCCCCCGGAGCTTCGCGCCCGTCTGCTGGCCACCGTCGCGGTCGAGAGCCGCAGCGCCGGCCTGTCCGCGAGCGAACGGGGGCGCGCCGGGCAGGCCGCGCGCGAGGCCGAGGCGCTGGCCCGGGAGCTGGGCGATCCCGCCCTGCTGGTGTTCGCCCTCAACGGTGTGTTCCTCCAGACCTTCGCCCGGCCCGGGCTCGCGGCGGCACGGGACGTGATCGGCGGCGAGGTCGTCGACCTCGCCACCCGGCACAAGCTGCCGGGTTTCGCCGTGCTCGGCCGGCTCATCCGTCTGCAATCCGCCTCCGCCCTCGGCGACCTCGACGCCGCGGCCGCCCACGCCGAGGCCGCCGAGCGGCTCGCCCTCAGCACCGAGGCCTCTCTCGTCCCCGTACTCACCGGATGGTTCCGGGCCCGGGTCACGGCCGCCCGCAGCACCGCGCGGGGCGGACCGGCCGCCGCCACGGCCGCGGCGCACTACCGCGCCGCCGAGGACGCCCTCGCCCGGACAGGGGGCATGCCGGGGCTGCACCGGGGCCTGTTCGCCCTCGCGCTCCTGGGCCTGCGTCTGCTGCACGGCCGTCCCGCGCCCACTGATCCCGCTCTCGACTGGGGCCCGTACCGGCCCTGGACGGACCCCTTGGTGCTGCTCGCCCTGAACCGGGCCGAGGAGGCCCGTACCGCCCTGGCCATGGCACCCGAACCACCCCTCGATCACATGCAGGAGGCACTCTGGTGCCTGACCGCCCACGCCGCCGCCCGCCTCGGCGAGCGCCAGGCCGCCGCCCGCGCGACCACGGTTCTGCGCGCCGCCGGCACCGAAGACGCGGGCGGGGCGAGCGGGATGCTGACGCTGGGGCCGGTCGCACGGTACCTGGCGGAGGCGGAGGCATGCGCCGCCGGGAGATGACCGGCACCGGTCCGCGGCCCCGCTCCCCCACCTGCCCGCCCCACGTGCCCGGGCGACGGTGCGACAACCACCGTGCTCTGCCGACCAGGTGAGCCCGGCCCGCAGGGCCGGCACGGCCGGCGGGACGGCCAAGAGCTCGAAGTCGACGCAGTCAGTCGTCGTCGGTGAACTGCACGAGCAGACCCGCCGCGCGGCGGTCGTGGTCGCGGACGTGGACGTCCCGCAGCCCCTCCGCGGCTTTGTCCGGGCCGTCCGCGAGCCTGCCCCCTGGCCTGCCACGTCCCGTCGTCCGTCGTCCCGGGCCGTGTCGCCGCCGTCCCGTGCACCGCCGGCGGCCCGGCCCGCACCGGTCCCCGTACGGATACCTGATCCAGGACGAGCGGCATGAGGTCAGCGCCCGCCCCGCCTGCGCGGGGGAGGTTCCGGGCCGTCACCCGTCACGGTGGTTGCCCCGCGCGTTCCGGGGTGCGCCACACCGGGCTCGGGCACGGTGGGGGGATGCGCCTTCGCCGGATCACCCCGCCCGTCCTCGCCGCCCTCCTGGTCCTGTCCGGATGCACGACCGTCGGGGGCGTGCCGTCCGCCCCGCCTCCGGGCCTCGCGCCCGCGGGCGACCGTCTCCCCTCCCCCGTACGGGAGTTGCCGGCCGAGCGGCCCGCCGTCCGGGAGCATCCCGTCCCCCGCCCGGCGCCCGCCCGTGAGGAGCTCGCCGGCACCGGCCGCGCACCCGCGCCGCCGCCGGGGAAGGAGGCCGGGCGCAAGGCGCCGGACACGCCGGCCGGACAGGGGCGCCGGCCGCACCCGCGCGCCGAGCACCGGCCGCCGGGCGGAGCCGGGTACCAGCACCCCGCCGCGCCGCGGCAGCGCCGCTCCTCGGCCGGGGGCGAGCGGCGGGCCGAGGCACCGCGGGCGAAGGCGCCGCGCACCGCCCGTCCGAAGCCCGCGGCGAAGCGGCCGCTGCCCCGCCGGTCCGTCGGCATGCGCGACCTGTGCCGTGCCTCCCACGGTGTGGCGGACCCGTCCATCGTCAGCCTCTGCCACCGGGCGTACGGCTGACCGGGCCGCCGGCGGCGGTGCCGTAATCCACTGGTCCGGTGCGTTCCCGCTGACGTACCGTCTGCTCTCCCGGCCGGCCGCAACGGCGGTGGGCCACGTCCGGAGAGCGGTTCCCATGACCAGGCAGCAGCAGACGACGACTTTGTGGCGCCCCACCGGCCCCGAGGAGTTGGAGCTGGTGCGCGCGCTGGACTGGCGGGCGTGGCCGCCCCGGCTGCCCGAGCAGCCGATCTTCTACCCGGTCCTGAACGAGGACTACGCGGTGCGGATCGCGCGGGACTGGAACGTCGGGCACTCCGGCGCCGGCTTCGTCACCCGCTTCGAGGTCCGGTCGGACTTCCTGCGCCGCTACCCGGTCCAGCAGGCCGGGGGCCGGACCATCCTGGAGCTGTGGGTGCCCGCCGAGGAGCTGGACGAGTTCAACGCCCACATCGTCGGCAGGATCCAGGTGGTGCACGAGTTCCGCTGAGCGGCACCGGGGCCCGGGGCCGCCGGTCCGGTCCGGGGTCCGGGCAGGGGCGGGCGTTCGTGCAGGATGGTCGCCATGACGGGTGGGGAAGACGCGTACGCACGGGTTCTCACGGCGGCGGGGCTGGAGGTCGTGGCCGGTGGCCCCGCCGACGACGTCCTGCCGCCGTGGGTGGCCCGGCGTCCGGTCGTGGCGTTCGACGCGGAGCCGACCGTGGCCGTGCGCGGGGACCGGCCGGACGTGGTGGCCGAGGTGAACGCGCAGTGGCACCGGCTGGCGGCGGAGTACGGAGTCATCGGCCCGGACGGCACCTTCCTGGTCTGCGCCCCCGACGCGTCGGCCGGGAGCCCGGGCGGGGCGCTGCCGCCGGGGCCGGGGCATCCGGACGGATGGACGCGGGTCCGGCTGGCCGGCGCCTGGGACCTCGCGGGGGTGCTGGGCGAGCGGCCGGGGCGGCCCGAGTTCCTCACCGCCTCGACGGACGGCGACGCGTTGCTCGGTGTGACGAGCGAGGAGTACGACATCTGGCTCGTGGCCAAGGCGCGGGTCAAGCGGTGGCAGGAGGAGACCGCGCGGGCGGCGGCGCGGGAGACCCCGCGGGAGCGGGACGCCGCCTGGGCGTCGTGGTCGCGCGGGCCACGTCCCACGGAGCGGCTGCACACCGCGTGGCTGGCGGGCCTGGCGCACAACCAGGGCGCGCCCGACGAGGTGCTGCTGCGGCTCCTGGGCAGGACGAGGCCCCTGCTGCGGCGGAGGCTGCCGGCCCCGGTGGTCGACGCCGCGGTCGCGCACCCCGACTGGGCGGTCAGGGCCGACCTGGCGGACTTCCAGCCGGACATGACGGCCGAGCAGTGGACCCGGCTGGTGTTCGGCGAGCCGGGGCAGGCCCGCCGCCTCCTGCTCGCCGGGGTCGCCGCCGACCGGGGGGCGGGCCTCACGGACGCCGGTTACGAGCGGCTGGCGACCGACCCGCACCCCCTCGCCCGCGCGGCGGCCGCCCGCCTGCCCGGACTGCCCGCGCACCTGCTCACCGCCCTGGCCGGTGACCCCGAGGCGCGGGTCCGGGCGGTCGCGTGCCCGCCCGCCTGGCCGCACCTGGACCACCCGGCGCGGGAGGCGCTGATCGCCGATCCCGACGGCACCGTGCGCAGGGCCGCCCTGCTGCGGCACCACGAGGGCGGGCGACTGCCGCGGGCGCTCTTCGACGAGCTGGGGCTCGGGCAGGACGCCGTCGAGAAGTACGCCCTCGAACGCGCCCACGCCGAGGAACTGGCCGCCCACCCCGATCCGGCGTGGCGCCGGGCGCTGGCCGCCGGTCCGGGCCTTGACCCGGACCTGGTGGCGCGGCTGGCGGAGGACCCGGACGACGAGGTGCGGTTGGAGGTGTCGATCCGCCCAGGCCTTTCGGAGGCCTGCCGGGCGGCCGTCCGGGTCCACGTCCACCCGGACGCCTTCCGGCGGCACCTGCCGTGGGTGGCGGACCTGCACGACGACCCGGAGGCCATGCGCCGGCTGGCCGCGTCCTCCCATCCGTGGGTGCGCGGCGCCGTCGCCCGGGCCCGGCGGCTGCCGCCGGACGTGGTGGATCGGCTCGCGGGTGATGGGGACCCGGTCGTCCGCCTCTTCCTCGCCGAGTCGTGCGACGACGCGCCGGGCTGGATGCTGCTGGAGGTGTGGCGCTGGTGGCCGGGCAGCTTGAGCCGTCCCGACCGGCCGCGCGGCCACCCCAACTTCCCCCGCTCGGGCCTGCTCCGGTACGCGGACGACCCGCATCCCCGTATGCGGCTGCTGGCGCTGGACGATCCGGAGTCCACGGCCGGTCTCGTGGAACGGTTCGGCCGCGACCCCGATCTCTGGGTGCGTGCGCGCGCCGCCGCCGACCCGCGGCTGTCGGCGGCGTCGGCCGTACGGCTGCTCGACGATCCGCGGGCGCTGGTCAGGCAGCAGGCGATGCTGCACCCGGCGCTGCCGGCACGGACACTGATCCGTCTGCTGCGGGACGGGGCCACGGCCGAGGACGCGGCGCGCAACCCGGCGCTCCCCGTCCCGGTGATGCACGCGATGATCGACGCCCGCGAGCCGCGGGGGACGGCCGGCGGCCGGCCGTAGTGCGGACTGACTCCTGCGGCCTCCAGGAGCGCGGGATTGCGTCCGGCGCAGTGCACCGGACCGGGGGTTCGCGGCGCCCAACGAACTTTGCGCCAAGGCGCGTTGACAAGGTCGCTCGCCCTGGGTACCGAAAGTGTGTTCCCATGCTGCGATGGAGAGCGAGAGCGGGTCAGAACCTGCCGCACCGTCGGTCGTCCGCCCGCGTACCGGGCGCGACCTCGGTGACTGTGTGCGCGTGCTGGCGGAGGTCCACGAGCGCGACGGCTATCCGGTGAACTGGCCCCGCCTTCCGGGCGGGTGGCTGTCGCCGCCGGCGCTTCTCGGTTCGTGGGTGGCGGAGCGGGACGGGCGCGTCGTCGGCCATGTGGGCCTGTCCCGAAGCGGGGCGGGGGACGCGGCACCCGGGCTGTGGAGCGCGCGCACGGGGGTGGCGCCCGGCGCGACCGTCGTGGTCAGCCGGCTGTTCGTCGCTCCGTCGGCACGCGGCCACGGGACCGGTGCGCTGCTGATGGCGCGGGCGGTCGCGGAGGCCCGGGGCCGAGGTCTGCATCCGGTGCTCGACGTGGTGGCGTCGGACACCGCGGCGGCTGCGCTGTACGAACGGCTCGGCTGGGAACTGCTGGACACGGTCGAACAGCGGTGGGGGCCGCAGCAGAAGGTGGCCGTCCGGTGTTACGCGGCGCCCGGGTGAGAGGCGCCTCCTGCCCTGATCGCCTCCCCGGGGTCCGCCGCTCGCGGACCCACCGGTTCGACCGCGGGAGAACGCCCGGCCGGCCGCACGAAAACAAGAAGGCGAAAGGTGATTGCACCTCTCGCCACTCTCAACTTATAGCGCACGGGGGGCCTTGCGGCAAGGCCCCGGTCATACCGCAGAATCGCTGGCCCAAGCCACGTCGGTGGCTGCGGAAACGGGAGACCCAGGGGTGCGTGTGTTGTTGTCGGTCCAAGAGGTCCAAGGGGTCCAAGGGGTCCAGGCGATGGGGGCGGTCCGAGCCGTCCGGGCGGTTCAGCCGGTTCCGGGCCCGTGCGGTGGCGCCGGACCCGAGGCGGGGCCTGTGCCGGGGGCGCGGGCGTCGGGCGGCGGGACGGGGAGGCGCGTGTCACCGGGCCTCCCCGGTACGGCCGGATCGGAGGTGGTCCGATGAGCACCTCGACCACCAGCGCGTTCGACGTTCCCGAGCGCCTCTCCGCCAAGGCCGATCCGGCGCTGATCGCCGGCGACGAGCGGCACTTCGCGGCCGTCGCGGAGACCCTGGAGCGGACGATCGGCGAACTGTCCGGCCGGCTCGACGCCCTGCGCAGGGCACCCGGCGGCGCCGGCAGGGAGGCGATGGACCGGGACGTGGAGATCCACCGGCTCACCGGCCGGCTGCGTACGCTGCGTCGTTTCGGCCTCGACCTGTGCCTCGGGCACATCGTCGGCACGGACGACCCCCGGCCCGTGTACATCGGACGGCTCGGTCTCACCGACGGGGCCGGGCGCCGTCTGCTGGTCGACTGGCGCTCCCCCGCCGCGGAACCGTTCTTCGCGGCGACCCACGCCGACCCGATGGGTCTGGCGAGCCGCCGCAGGTACCACTGGTCCGGCGGCCGCGTCAGTGACTACTGGGACGAGGTGTTCACGGCGGAGGGGCTGGAGGGGCACGCGGCGCTCGACGACCAGTCCGCCTTCATCGCCGGCCTTGGGAGCAGCCGGTCGCCGCGGATGCGTGACGTGCTCGCCACCATCCAGGCCGACCAGGACGCCGTCATCCGGGCGGGGTCCCGCGGCGCTCTCGTCGTCGACGGCGGTCCGGGTACGGGCAAGACCGTCGTCGCGCTGCACCGCACCGCGCACCTGCTGTACTCCGACCCCCGGCTCGGCCACCGCCGCGGCGGCGTGCTGTTCGTCGGCCCGCACGAGCCGTACCTCGCCTACGTCGCCGACGTCCTGCCCAGCCTCGGCGAGGAGGGTGTGCGGACCTGCACCCTGCGGGACCTGGTGGCGGAGGGGGCGGGGGCCGCGGTCGAGACCGACCCGGAAGCGGCCCGGCTCAAGGCGTCCGCCGACATGGTGGTGAGGGCCGTCGAGAGGGCCGTCAGGTTCTACGAGGAGCCGCCCGCCGAGGGCATGACGGTCACCACCGACTGGGGCGACGTGGAGCTGGAGGCCGGTGACTGGGCCGAGGCGTTCGAGGCGCCGGAGCCCGGTACGCCGCACAACGAGGCACGCGACCGGATCTGGGAGGCGCTGGTCGCGATCCTGCGGGACAGGCTGGACGCCGACGTCCCGCGCGACGAGTTCCGCGCGGCGCTGCGGCGGGACGGCGAGCTGGTCGGTGCCCTGGACCGGGCGTGGCCGCTGATCGAGGCGGCCGACCTCGTCGGGGACCTGTGGTCGGTCCCGGCGTACCTGCGGCTGTGCGCGCCGTGGCTGGGCCGCGACGAGGTCCGCAGGCTCCAGCGGGACGACGCCCGCGCCTGGACGGTGTCCGACCTGCCGATCCTCGACGCGGCACGGCAGCGCCTCGGCGACCCGCGGGCGGCGCTGCGGGAGCGGCGGCGGCGCGTGTCCGCCGCCGCCGAGCGCGCCCGTATGGCCAGGGTCATCGACGACCTGGTCGCGGCCGACGCGGACGGCGAGGGGGCGGTGACGATGCTGCGCGGGCGCGACCTCCAGGACAGCCTGGTCGACGGGACGGCACTGCCCGGCACGGAACCGGACGCCCTCGCCGGCCCGTTCGCCCACGTCGTCGTGGACGAGGCCCAGGAACTGACCGACGCGGAGTGGCGGATGCTGCTGCTGCGGTGCCCCTCCCGGAGCTTCACCATCGTCGGGGACCGGGCCCAGGCCCGGCACGGGTTCACCGAGTCGTGGCGGGAGCGGCTCGAACGGGTCGGGTTCGACAGGATCGACGTCGCCTCGCTGAGCATCAACTACCGGACGCCCGAGGAGGTCATGGCGGAGGCCGAGCGGGTCATCCGGGCCGTGCTCCCGGACGCCAACGTGCCGGTCTCGGTGCGCGCCGGCGGGTTTCCCGTCGAGCACGGCCCGGTCGCCGCTCTGCGTCCGCTCCTGGACGAGTGGCTGGCGGCGAACGCCGACGGGACCGCCTGCGTCATCGGTGACCCAACGTTCCGGCCGCCGCCCCGCGTCCGGTCGCTCACCCCGCAGCTGGCGAAGGGGCTGGAGTTCGACCTGGTCGTCCTCGTCGACCCGGAGAGGTTCGGCACCGGTGTCGAGGGCGGGGTCGACCGCTATGTCGCCATGACACGGGCGACCCGGCGGCTCGTCGTCCTCACGAGCCCGTGACCGCGTCCCGGGCCAGCAGCTCGTCGGTCAGCCGCATGAGCCGTGCGCGGGCCTCCGGGTCGTACGCCTGGTCGTGGGCGCGGGCGTCGGTGAACCGGTCGAAGTAGCGTCCGGTGACGGAGGCGAGGTCCGGGTCGAGGAGCAGCCGTACGGTGGGGCGCACCCCTTCGTCGACCGCGACGACCGGGGTGAGGCCGTAGGCGCGCACGCCCTCGGTGTCCATCAGGTGGGCGGGGTGGAGGGTGTTGACCGTGACGCCGGTGCCGTCGAGTTCGGCGGCCAGCTCGAAGGTGGCCATGATCATGGCGAGCTTGCTGCGGCAGTAGGCGCGCAGTCCCTCGTAGCCGTGCTCCAGCATGACGTCGTCGAAGTCGACGGTCTCCTGGCCGATGGAGGCGACGTTGACGACGCGGGCGGGCGCGGAGGCGGTGAGCAGGGGCAGCAGGTCGCGGACGAGGGCGTAGGGGGCGAGGTGGTTGACCGCGAAGCGCAGCTCGTGCCCCTGCCGGCTGAACTCCCGTCGCAGCGGCTCGGACCCGCCGCCCGCGACGGCGTTGTTGACCAGGCCGTCGAGCCGGGGTTCGGCCGCGCGGACACGGGCGGCCATGGCGTGCACCTGGTCGAGGTCGGCCAGGTCGGCGAGGTAGGTGCGGACGGTGGCGCCGGGTGCCCGTCGCGCCACCTCCGCCGCCACCGTTTCGAGGCGGCCCCGGTCGCGGCCGTGCAGCAGGAGGGTGTGGCCCCGCTCGGCGAGGTCGAGCGCCAGGCCGCGGCCCAGCCCCTGGGTCGCTCCGGTGATCAGTACGGTACGTCGGTTCATGGTGACCACCCTGGTGGGCGGGTGAGGCCGTTCGGGAGAGTGTGGTGAGCCTGGTGTCAGCACCACCAGGCACGGGCGACCACCAGGCACGGGCGGGGCGGGCGGCCCCCTCTGCTGTCGGCGAAGTGTGCTGGAGCCCGGTGCGCGCCCGGTGGTTGGGTGACGGCATGGAGATTCTAATTCTGGGCGGCACGGCGTGGCTGGGCCGGGAGTTGTCGCGGCAGGCGGTGGGGCGGGGCCACCGGGTGACGTGCCTGGCCCGCGGCGAGAGCGGACGGGTCGCCGAGGGGGCGCGGCTGGTGGCGGCCGACCGGCGCGAACCGTCGGCGTACGCACCGCTCCTCGACCGCGACTGGGACGCGGTCGTCGAGGTGTCCTGGCAGCCGGGGTGGGTCCGCGGGGCGCTCCGCGCGCTCGCCGGCAGGGCCGCGCACTGGACGTACGTCTCGTCCGTCAGCGCGTACGCCTCCCACGCCGCGCCCGGCGCCGACGAGTCGGCGGCCCTCCTCGCCCCGGCCGGCGGCGACGAGGCCGGCCGCTCGGTGTACGGGGAGGCGAAGGTCGCCTGCGAGGCGGCGTCGGGCCGTGCCGTGGGCGGTCGCCTCCTGCTCGTCCGCCCGGGTCTGATCGGGGGTCCGGGGGACCACAGCGGGCGGTCCGGCTACTGGGTGGCCCGTGCGGCCCGCGATCCCCGGGGCCCGATGCTGGTTCCCGGTACGCCCGGTCTGCCGACGCAGGTGGTCGACGTGCGGGACCTCGCCGCCTGGTTGCTCGACAGCGCGGCGGCGGGGCGCGTCGGTACGTACGACGCCGTGGGCCCGGTCGTGCCGTTCGGGGAGTGGGTGGGGCTGTCGCGCGCCGTCGGGGGGCACACCGGTCCGGTGGTCACCGCCGATCCGGCGTGGTTGCTGGAGCGGGGTGTGGCGCAGTACATGGGTGAGGAGTCGCTGCCGATGTGGCTGGTGGAGCCCGGCTGGGAGGGGTGGTCGGCGCGCAGTGGCTCCGCGGCGCTCGCGGCGGGGCTGCGGCACCGGCCGCGGGCGGAGATGCTGGCCGACACGCTGCGCTGGGAGCGCGCGGAAGGGCTGGGACGGGCGCGGCGTGCGGGTCTGAGCGCCGGGCGGGAACGGGAGTTGCTGGCCGCGTCGGCGTGACTGCGCCGGCATGGGGCGCACACCTCAACATGCATGGGCTTGCGGCACGTTGCGGCAAACTCTTACGTGCGCCGGTCGCGGTTTCCGCGACTCGCCTCCCCGTCTTCCACCCGGAGCGGCGGTGATCGTCCCGAGCCCCCGGGCCGACCCGATCGCCGGCCGCCCGGCCCGCCGGTCCCCGGCAGATGTCAGCCCCGCGCGAGAGGAACCACCATGAGCAGCACGTACGACGTCCTCGTCCTCGGCGGTTCGGGCGTCGACACGATCGTCCACGTCCCCGAACTCCCGCTCCCCTACGCGGACAGCTACATGATCCGGCCCGGCATCGAGACCCGGGCCGGACAGACCGGGGACTTCGTGGCGCTGGGACTGACCTCCCTGGGGCTGAGCACCCACCACCTCGACATGATCGGCGACGACCCGCAGGGGGACCTGGTCCGCGCCTTCCACCGGGACCACGGCATCGATTTCACCGAGGTCCCACTGCCCGGCGGGACGAAGCGCGCTGTGAACCTCGTCGGGCCGGACGGCCGCAGGCTCTCCCTCTACGACGACAGCCGCTCTCGCGAGTCCGACCGGCTCCCCGAGGACCTGGTCCGTGAACTGGCCGTGGTCAGCCGCCACGCGCACGTCTCGATCACCCACCCGTGCGCCTACGCCCTCCCGCTGCTGCACGAGGCAGGTCTGACCGTCTCCACCGACCTGCACGACTGGGATGGTCGGAACCCCTACCACGAGCCGTTCGCCTACGGCGCGGACGTCGTCTTCGTCTCCACCACCGCCCTCGCGGACCCGGAGCGGACGATGCGTGGCGTCCTGGAGCGGGGCCGGGCCCAGGTCGTCGTCGCCACCGCCGGAGCCGAGGGCTCCTACCTGCTCACGGCCGACGGCGGGCCCGTGCACGTGCCGCCGGTGGCCCCGCGGGGGCCGGTCGTGGACTCCAACGGCGCGGGCGACGCCTTCGCCGCCGGTTTCCTCTTCGGCCGCCTCACCGGCGAGGACCCCCGACGATGCGCGCTGTACGGCGCCATCGCCGGGGCCCACGCCTGTACCGTACCGGCCACCGGATGCGACGCCATCGACCGGACGGCACTCCTCGGCGAGGCGGTCGCCGTCACCGGGACGCCTGAGGGTGCGGGGACCGGCGCATGACCGGGCTGGCGTCCCTGCCCGCGTGCTCGCTCGCGGCGGCGGTACTCCCCGCCGGGACGCCGGCGACGCCCCGGTCGGCGACGGGAGTGGTGGGACTCAGGCGCGGCCGGTGACGTGCCCGCCGTCCACGCGCAGGGCGTGCCCCGTGACGAACGTGGCGCCCGCGAGGTAGAGCACCGCTTCGGCGACCTCGGAGACCTCGCCGACCCGGTTCAGCAGGGCCAGCCCTCCGAAGGAGTCCACATCGGAGCCGTCGTGCAGGGGGGTGCGGATGATGCCGGGTGAGACGAGGTTGACGCGGATGCCGTCGGCGGCGAGCTCCGCGGCCAGGCTGGTCGTCAGCGCGTGCACGCCGGCCTTGCTGACCACGGGCGCGGAGGACGGGAAGCCCGCCAGCGCGTGGTCCACCAGGACGGTGCCGATGTTGACGATGCTGCCGCCGCGGCCCTGGGCGCGCAGCGCCCGCACCACCGCCTGGGTGGTGAGGTAGGTGCCCTTGAGGTTGCCGGTGAGGAAACCGTCCAGCTCCTCCTCGGTGACCTCGGTGAAGGGCTTGGGGGCGAAGGTTCCCGCGTTGTTGACCAGGAGGTCGATGCCGCCGAACCGGTCGAGCGCGGTGCGGACGAGGGCTTCGCCGGTCGCCGGCTCGGCGATGGCGCCCGCGACCCGGGCGGTCCGCTGCGGGTGGCCGAGGCCCGCCGCGGCCTTGGCGAGGCGGTCGGCGTCCCGGCCGTTGAGCACGACGTTGGCACCGCTCTCCAGCAGGGCGCGGGCGATGTCCAGGCCGATGCCGCTGGAGGAACCGGTGACGAGAGCGGTGATGGGGGTGGCGGTGGCGGTGGCGGTGGCGGTCATGAGCGTGTGCCTTTCGTGGCGGCGTGGCCTGTCCTGCTGACACCGAGAACCTACGAACCCTCAACTCATAACACCACGACGAAAAATGAAGCATGTGATAATCCCGGCTTATGGATGTGGACCTGCGTGACCTGGAGCTCCTGGACGCCACCGCCGAAGCCGGCTCGCTGACGGCGGCGGCCGAGCGGCTCTATGTGAGCCAGCCGGCGCTGAGCCAGCGGCTCACCCGGCTGGAAGCCCGCCTGGGCATGCCCCTCTTCGACCGCAAGGGCCGCCGCCTGGTCCCCAACGCCGCCGGCCGCCGCCTGCTGGTCGCGGCCCGCCACGTCCTCGGCGAACTGCGTTCGGCGTCACGGGACTTGGGGGAGCTCCGCGACGGACGGGACCGGCGGGTCCGCTTCGCCGCGCAGTGCAGCACGACCTTCCCCTGGCTGCCGCCCGTGCTCCGCGCCTTCCGCGAGCGCGAGCCGGACATCGACGTACGCATCGAGACCGTCCCCGACGACGCGCCCGTCCCCGCACTCCTCGCCGACCTGGTCGACGTCGCCCTGGTCACCAAACCCGACCTGCAGATGGACCGGGTGTCGCTGACCCGGCTGTTCGAGGACGAGATGGTGGCCGTGGTGCCGGCCGGACACCCGTGGGCCCGGCGCGCGCACCTGACCGCCCGCGACTTCGACGGCGCCGACCTGGTCCTCTACGACTTCTACGACCAGAAGCGCATCCCGTCGATGCCGCTGCCGATCCCCGCCGGTGCCCGGCCCGCCCGCATCACCACCATGCCGGTGGTGACCGACCTGGTCGTCGAGATGGTCGCGGGCGGGCAGGGCGTGACGGTGCTGCCCAACTGGGTGGCCGCCCCGTACACGACCTCGCACGACCTCGCCCTCGTCCGCATCGGGGCACGACCGCTGACCCGCACCTGGTTCTGCGCCACCCGGACCGGAACGCACCCGCCGCACGTGGAGGCGTTCGTGGAGGAACTCACGTCCCGGCTCAGGGCCCCCCGCACCACCGAGCCGGACGGCCCCGGCTCCTGAAGGGTCCGCGCCGGCGGTGTGTCCGGGTCGTACCGGGCGGCGCCCGGCTCCGACGTGGCACATGTCTCGTCCTGCCGCGGCCGGTCGGGCTTGCGTGTGCGGGTGGGGGCCGTGATGGGATGAGGTGATGCGACCCCCCACACGCATAGCGACGCATCCCCGCAATCCCTACGAGGAGTTGGCCCGGCTCGCCGACCCCGAACCGGACTCCGAGCAGCGGACACCCTCCCCGCACGACCCGCCCGCCCCGCCGTCGACGGGCCTCGGCATCCCCTCCGACGACGACGGGGCGGAGGAGGCCTGGTCACCGCCGAACCACCGCGGCAGGAGCCGGTTCGCGGCCGTTCCCGTGGTGGTGAAGCTGGCCGTCACCGTCGCCGCCGGCGCGGTGCTCCTCGCCGCCGGCGACCGTCTGGCGGTGGCCTACGCCGAGGAGCGGGCCGAGGAGAAGATCCAGCAGTCCCTGCGCCTCGCCGCCAGGCCCCAGGTCGACATCGCCGGATTCCCCTTCCTCACCCAGGTGCTGGGCAAGCGGATCCGGACGGTCGACGTCACCCTGCCGGACGTCGCCGCGGACAGGGTGTCCCTGGCCGAAGTGCACGCCAGGGCCACGGACATACGCATCGTCGGCGACCTTCCCTCCTCGATCCAGGGCGCCGTCGTCGACCGGATGGACGGCGACGTGCTGCTGTCCTTCGACGACCTGAACCGCGAACTGGGAGCGTCCCACGTCAGATTCAGCAGTGACGGACGCGGCGGCGTCCACGTCCTCGGCAGCCTGCCCGTCGCGGGCCGGACGGTGACACTGCGCGCGGAGGCGCGGGTCGGGCGCGACGGCGACCGCGCCGTGTCGACCACCGTGGAGCACATGCGCCTGGACGTCCCCGGCCTGTTCACGTACCGCCCCGGCACCGATCCGGGGTCGTCCGGCCTGCGGCTGCACCCGGAGGCCGCCCGGCGGATCAGCGCCGAGGCGGCCGGGTTCAAGGCGCTGTTCGACGTGCCCGCCGTCGCCGAGCGGCTGGGGCTGTCCCGCGCGCGCATCGACGCCGCCCTGCGCAGCGAGGAGGAACGGGGCCGGCTGGCCGGATCACCGCACTTCCTGCGGGCCTTGACCGAGGTCAACCTGATCGACCTGGTGGTCGAACACCCCTGGATCCTCCGGAAGGCGGGAATCGACCCCGACCTGGTCGGTGCCCTGCTGAAGCTCAGGCCGCCGCAGCTCGCCGACCGCTTCTCCCTCTCCTTCCGGCTGCCCGAGTCCGCCGGTGACGTACGCCTCCGCCACGTCGGCGTGGACGGATCGGGCATCCGCGTGGGCCTCACCGGGAGCGGCCTCGCCCTCGGCGACGCCGAGGCGCCCGCCCCCTCCCCCGCCGCGCCCTGAGCCGCAGCTCCGGGAGGCCGGTGCGTACGGCCCCCCGTCGGGGGCGGACGAGTGCTCCGCCCCCGACCGGCCGGCTTCGGCCAAAGGACTCGCTGCCTCACAGGACTGTCCCACCGGCCTGTTATCTTTACGTGACATCGCGGGCGTCACCCTCCGTCAATCTCAGGGGGGCGCTTTTGTGTTGTTTCATCGCGCCGGTAATCGGATGTCGGACCGACGCCCGCGACAGTCCGTGGGGGTGCGGGCCACGAGTCATGGCTGGACGGGGATGACCAAGCACGTCAGACACAGAAAGGCCGCGGACGCCCTGCGCACCGCGGTGGTGAGGCCCCTGACCCGGGCTCGCGGGAGGCGCCGGAGGACGCACGCCAAGCGTGTCCTCGGCCGGCCCGACTACCCGCGGTCGGGCCGCAGCGGCTGGCGCCGGTGGGTCCCCTCCTGGCGCCAGTCGCTGGCCTCCTTCCTGATGGCCGTGGCGGCCCTGGTCGGAGTCGTGACCATCGCGTACGTACGCACCGAGATACCGGAGGGCCTGAACGGCTTCGCCACCCAGCAGGACAACGTGTACTACTGGGCGGACGGCACGCCCATGGCCCGCACCGGCTGGGTCAGGCGCCAGGAGATGCCCCTGGAGAAGATCCCGGAGCACGTCCGCTGGGCCGTCCTCGCCGCGGAGAACGCCGGCTTCTACTCCGACCCCGGCGTCTCCGCGAGCGGCGTGACCAGGGCCCTGTGGCGCACCCTCGGTGACGGCGACACCCAGGGCGGCTCGACCATCACCCAGCAGTACGTGAAGAACGTCTACCTCACCCAGGACCAGTCGCTGTCGCGGAAGTTCACCGAGGTGCTCCTCGCCATCAAGGTGGACCGGCACCACAGCAAGGACCGGATACTGGAGGACTACCTCAACACCAGTTGGTTCGGCCGCGGCACGTACGGCCTGCAGCGCGCCGCCCAGGCGTACTACGGCAAGGACGTCACCCAGCTCAACGCCAGCGAGGGCGCGTTCCTCGCCGCCATGCTCAAGGGTGCCTCGCTCTACGACCCCGCCATCTCGCCCGCCAACCGCGAGCGCGCCGTGGAGCGGTGGTCGTGGACGCTGGACCGCATGGTCGAGATCGGCAGGCTCTCCCGCGAGGAGCGGGCCCGCTACACCCGGTTCCCCGAGCCCAGGGCGGCCACCACGCCCAGCACGGTCGGCGGCCAGAACGGCTACCTCGTCGACCTCGCCGGGACGTACGCCAAGCGCGCGGGACGGATCAGCGACGCGCGGTTCGACCTCGGGGGCTACCAGGTCTACACGACCTTCCAGAAGCCGCGGACGACCGCACTGACCAAGGCCGTCGCCGCGGCACGCGCCGGCCTCGACCCCGAGAAGCGCCCGGCGGACCGGCACACCCGCTTCGGAGCCGCCTCGGTCGCCCCCGACGGCCGCATCCTCGCCGTCCACGGCGGACCCGACTACCAGAAGCAGGCCTTCAACGAGTCCAACGCCGCCACCGTCCCGGCCGGGACCGTGTTCACCCCCTTCGTGTACGCCGCCGCCCTCGAACACGGCGTGCAGCGCGAGCGCGGCGGCCCCCGCGTCCCGGTCACCCCCTCGACCGTCTACGACGGCGACGACGGCACCCCCCTGCGGACCCCGGAGGGCCCGTACTGGGACCGCGCCGGGAAGATGGTGAAGGCCACCAACCTCGACGGCCGCTCCCACGGCCGCATCAGCCTCCGCCGCGCCATGGCCGAGTCGGCCGACGCCCCCTTCCTCCAGCTCGGCATGGACGTCGGTCTGGAACAGGTGCGCCGCACCGCCCAGTCGGCCGGGCTGCTCGCCTCCAGCCTCGGCCCGCCGGTTCCCGACTTCGCCCTCGGCAACTCCACCCCGAGCGCCATACGGATGGCCAGCGCGTACAGCATGTTCCCGGCGCGCGGCACCCACACCGAGCCGTACTCGGTGCTCCGTGTCACGCACAAGGGGGAGCCCGTCCCCCTCACCGCCCCGCGCAAGCAGCGGGCCGTGAGCCCCGAGGTCGCCGACCAGGTCACCGACGCCCTCGCCCGGGACGAGGAGGACGCCGGCACCGGGGACGGCACACAGGCCCCGGACGGCACGGACACCGCGGAGGGCAGGGACGCGGCGGACGGCACGGCCGGCAAGACGGGCGGCACCCGCGACGACACGGCCCGCTGGTACGCCGGCTACTCGCCGACGGAGGCGACGGCCGTCGTCGTCTACCGCATGGACCTCGCCACCAGCCTCGCGCCGCTGCCCCTCAAGGGGCTCGGCGGCGACTCCACCGCCGGGGCCGGCCGTCCGGCGGACATCTGGAACCAGTACACGGACGCGGTGCGCGACGCATCATCCCGCGGCCGCGACGATCGGGGGAAGACACGATGATCCGGAACAACCCGGCCGTACGGCGCCTGCGGGAACGCACCACCCCCCGCGGCATCGCCCTGGGGATCGCCGCCGTCCTGATCGCCTCCGGCGCGAGCCTGGTCCCGCTGGTGACCGGCGACTCCGACGACGGCGACCTCACGGCCACGGCCGACCGCACCTCCGCCCCGGCGCCACGCCCCTCGGCGGGGCGGAAGGCCGGCGGCGCCGGGAGCGCCGACGATGAGGAGTGGGACGGCCGGGTCCGGATCCTGGGCGACGGATCCACCTCCTACACCGGACCGCAGCCCGGCCGGCTCAAGCCCGAACGGCTCAAGCCCGGCCAGCGGCCGCCCCAGTTCGTCGTCTTCTCCTGGGACGGCGCCCTGGAGGGCGACGACCGGCTCTTCTCCCGCTTCCGCCGCGTCGCCAAGGAGAGCAACGCCCACATGACGTTCTTCCTCACCGGCATCTACCTGCTGCCGAAGGAGAAGAAGGACCTCTACCGGCCGCCCCAGCACGGCACGGGAGAGGCGGCGATCTCCTACCCGACCCGCGACCACATCCGCACCACCCTGGAACAGCTGGGGAAGGCGTGGAAGGAGGGGCACGAGATCGGGTCCCACTTCAACGGCCACTTCTGCGGCGCCAAGGGCGGCGGGGACTGGAGCGCCGCCGAGTGGACCAGCGAGATCGACCAGTTCTACTCCTTCGTGCAGAACTGGAAGACCAACACGGGCTTCACCGACCTCGACCCGCTGCCCTTCGACCCCACCCGTGAGGTCGTGGGCGGGCGCGCCCCCTGCCTGG
Organism: Streptomyces noursei; assembly: GCF_001646665.1. Classification (GTDB taxonomy): domain Bacteria; phylum Actinomycetota; class Actinomycetes; order Streptomycetales; family Streptomycetaceae; genus Streptomyces; species Streptomyces lavendulocolor. The sequence goes on from NZ_LWBU01000279.1 coordinate 102,897, forward strand.
AGGGGCAGAAGACGCTCATACCGGCGTCCAAGCCGTTCGGCTGGCGCTACGACGCCAGCTCGGCGGGCGACTTCCAGATATGGCCGTCCAAGAAGAACGGGGTGTGGGACCTGCCGTTGCAGATGCTGCCCTTCCCCGGCAAGGACTTCCAGGTGCTGTCCATGGACTTCAACTACCTGTACAACCAGTCCAAGGGGCTCACGGAGGGCGACCCGGCGATGTACGCCACCTGGCGCAAGCAGACCCGTGACTCCTACCTCGCCGGGTTCGAGCGCGTCTTCCACGGGAGCCGGGCGCCCATGTTCGTGGGCAACCACTTCGAGAACTGGAACGGCGGCATCTACATGGACGCGGTGGAGGACGTGATGCGCAGCGTGTGCCCCCGCAAGGAGGTCCGCTGCGTCTCCTTCCGCGAACTGACCGACTGGCTCGACGCCCAGGACCCCGCGCTCCTCGCCCAGTGGCGCACCCTCGACCCCGCGCAGCCGCCCGGCTGGTCCTCGCCGGGCAGGTGACCGGACCGCCGCCGGTGGGCCGCGGCGGTCCGGGCCTCCTACGATGTGCGCGGACGAGGGGAGGACCCATGAGGGTCGGGTGGCAGGCGGACGAGCGGGCCCACCGGATGCAGCGCTGGTCGGCCAGGACGTCCCTGGCGTCGGCGGCGCTCGCCGCGCTGCTGCCGCTGCTGTACGGGGGTGTCGGCGGCGTACTGCTGCTCCTGGTCGGCGCGGGGGGCATCGCCCTGACGGTGGCCGGCCTGTGGTGGACGCTGACCCGGCGCGGCTCCGCCCGTGCGGCCGCCGCCGCCCTGGCCGCCGTGGCGCCCGCCGCCGTCATCGTGATGTTCGATGCCGCGAACCTGCTGTGGGTGGTCCTGCTCTCCCTCGCGCTGTGGGTCCTGGCCGTGTGGACCGGGCGGTACGCGCTGCGCAGCACCGGCCTGCGGCCCGTGCGGGTCAGGGAGCACCGCACGCCGCCGCCCCGGCGTCCGTTCCTCGTGATGAACCCGCACTCGGGCGGCGCCAAGGTGGAGCGGTTCCGCCTGCGGGAGAAGGCCGAACGGCTCGGGGCGCGCGTGGTCCTGCTCGACCCGGAGCAGCCGTGCGACGTCACGGAGCTGGCCCGGCAGGCGGTGGCGGACGGCGCCGACCTGCTGGGCGTCGCGGGGGGCGACGGCACGCAGGCCCTGGTGGCGGCGGTCGCCGCCGAGCACGGCCTGCCGTTCCTGGTCGTCTCCGCCGGCACCCGCAACCACTTCGCCATGGACCTCGGGCTCGACCGCGACGACCCCGCCGCCTGCCTGGACGCGCTCGGCGACGGCGTCGAACTCCATGTGGACCTCGGCTTCGCCGGCGGGCGCCCGTTCGTCAACAACGTCTCCTTCGGCGTCTACGGCGCGGTCGTGCAGAGCCCCGCCTACCGGGACGACAAGGTGGGCACCGCACTGGAGCTGCTGCCGGAACTGCTCACCGGACAGAGCGGCCCCCGGCTGACCGCCCGGGCGGAGGGGCGGACGCTCGCGTGCCCGCAGGCGCTGCTGGTGAGCAACAACCCCTACCGGCGGGACGATCCGGCGGGCCTCGGCCGCCGTGAGCGACTGGACTCCGGCGTGCTCGGCGTGCTGGGCCTGAGGGTGGACAGCGCGGCGGAGGCGGCCGGGCTGCTGCTGGACCCGGAGGCGAGCGGGCTGACCGTGCTCACGGCCCGCGAGGTGGTCGTCGACGCCGACCACCCGACCGTCGACGTCGGCATCGACGGCGAGGCCTTCGCCCTGCCCGTGCCCGTGCACTGCCGGATCGCGCCGCGGGCGCTGCGGGTCCGGGTGCCCCGGCTACGGCCGGGCGTCCCGCAGGCGCAGCCCCGTCTCGACTGGCGCCGCCTGCGGAAGCTCGCCGCCGCGGTGGGCCGCACGGCCGTCGCCGGCCGCCCGTCCCGGCCGAACTGACATGTGTCGCAGGGCAGTTTCGCACGGGGCTAGGGTGGCCGGCATGAGGCTGCAGCTCTTCGAGGTGAACTTCAAGGCCCGTGACGACTCCGCGCTGGGCCGTTTCTGGGCGGCGGCGCTCGGCTGGCGTGCCTCGAGCGGCGAACCCGGTGCGACCAGCGTCGACCCCGTGGGTTCCGCCTGGCCGGACCCCGCCGCCGTCCGCGTCGAGGCCGTCGCCGTACCGGACCCGGAAACGGCGAAGGACCGCGCGCACATCGACCTCGCCACCACCTCCGCGGACCATCACGCCGAACTGGTCACGCGCCTGAGGGAACTGGGCGCGACGCCGGCCCCCGCCGGCGCGGGCCGGTGCCAACCGTCGCGGACCGCCCTGGCGGACCCGGAGGGCAACGTGTTCTGCGTCCGGGAACCCCGCGACTGCCGCCCGGACACCGGACCGATCGCCGCGGTGGTCGTCCACTGCGCGGATCCGCGAGCCATGGCCCGCTTCTGGAGCGGAGCGATGGACTGGACCGTGCACGATGCGGACGACGACCACGCACTGCTGCGCACCGCCGAGGGCGTCGGGCCCTGCCTGGAACTCCTCCGTACGCCCCACCCGTCGGACGTGCGGCACCGCGCCCATCTGGACCTGGCCCCGCACCCCTTCGACCGCGACCGTCAGGCGGCGGAGGTGGCCCGGCTGGAGACCCTCGGCGCGGCACTCCCCGACACCGGCCGGGGTGACTTCCCGTGGCAGGTCATGACCGACCCGGAAGGCAACGAGTTCTGCGTCCTCGGCCCGGCCTGACGCGCCACCCCTACCGCTCCGTGCCGCGGGGAACGGCCGCGTGGCAGCCGGCAGATGGCGGTGGCGGTGGCGGTGGCAGGCGAATCGGTACGCCCGGTACCGACCGGGGCGGGTCGGGCGTATCGGCCCCGCGGGGTGTGCGCTCCGGGTAGCGTCGGTGGTGTGCGTCCGGAAGCGGGGAGGAGCGGTCTGATGCTCACGGTCGTGGGTTTCCGGCTGGGGAACGGCAACCGGCAGATGACGGCGGTGGTGACCGAGTCGGGGCGGCTCCACCGCGCCCACGGCCCCTACGGTGCCCCGGGCCGGGCCTCCCGTCCGCACACACCGGTCCGGGACAACCCGGTCCACCGGCACGTGGCGCACCTGCGGGGCCTGCGCTCCCGGTACATGGCCAAAGGCTACTCCGACGAGCTGATCGCGGGGGCGTGCGTCCAGCTCGAACTGGAGGAGACCCCGCCACCGCCCGCTCCCGGCAGGGTCCACTCCGTCGAGCCCTCCTGGCCGCTGCTGTTCCGGGCGTTCGACGCCGCCGTGCCCGCCGAGCCCGGCGGCACCCTGGAGGACGCCATCAACCGCTTCTACACCACGATCGGCGCCCCGTTCCTGCCCCGGCGACCCGACCGGCCGGCGGCCGGCGGACGGCCCGCGGCCGGGCTCCCGCGCCGGGTGGCGGCGCTGCGGCGCGCCCTGGCCGACGGGACGGCCGTCAGTTCCTCACCGCGCCTGGCCGTCGGCTACACGGTCACCGCCGACCACGTACGCCTCCACGTCGGCCGTGCCGGGGAGAGCCTGCCGCGGCAGGACGTCGTCGAGCTCCACGCGGCGCTCAGCGCGTGGCTGCACCTCAACACCGCGAAGTGACACCGCCGGTGCCGGCCCGGCCTCACGCCAGGACGACCATCGCCAGCGCCCCGCACGCGTCGACCACGCAGCACCACTCGGACCACGCCCGGGGCACGACCCGGCCGGTCCGGTGGTGGGCGAAGTCCCAGACGGCGTGGCCGAACCAGCCCGCGGCCAGGACGTAGTAGCCGGCCCTGTCGCCGGCGGTGAGCGCGAGCAGGGCCACGGCACCGAAGGCCACCAGCCCGGCGAGCTGGACGACGAGGACGCGGGGCGGGCGCAGCTCGCCCCGGAGTGCGCCGAAGAGGAGGTAGCACAACGGCATGATGAGGAGGAGGCCGCCCAACAGGCCGACGGGCGGCAGGCCGTCGACGAAGGTGGCGACCGCCAGGGCGAGCGCGAGCAGGGTGGGCCAGCGGTGGCCCAGCGCACGCAGGAATCCCGTGGTGCCGGCGGTGCCGGTGGGTGGTGAGTGCGGGGTGTGCCGCGTGGGACCGGTGTGGGCGGGCGTGATGGGTTTCGCGGCCGTCGTCGGGGCCGTGGGCGCGGTGGGGGTCGTCGGCGTCGCGGGGGCGGTCTGCGTTGCGGGGGCGGTCGGTGTTGTGCGGGACGTGACGCCGCTGCGGTCGTCGCGCGTGGAGTCCGTCTGCATGGCGTCTCCCGGAGTCGAAAGGGGGTGTTCCCGGCTTCACTGTCCGCCATGCCCGTCCCGGGCGCACGGTACGGCGGGAACGATGTCCGTGGCCTTGGGGTACCGGTCCTTCCGGCATAGGGTCGCCCCATGGCGGAACGGGTCATGGTGGTGGTCGGCTACGAGTCGGCCGAGTTGCTGGACATCGCGTGCGTGACCACCAGCCTGTCCCTGGCCAACACGATCGGCCGGCCGGCCGTGCCGTACCGGGTGGTGCTGGCAGGTCCGGGGGGCGGTCCCATCGTGTGCGACTCGGGGTTGAGCCTGGCCGGTCAGCAGTCCCTCGAACGGCTCGTCGGACCGATCGACACCCTGGTCGTCTCCGGCGGCATGGGGTTCGAACGGGCGGCCGCCGACGCACGGCTCGTGGGACACGTCCGGCGTCTCGCCGGGGAGAGCAGGCGGGTGGCCTCGGTGTGCACGGGTGCCGGTGTGCTGGCCGCCGCCGGGCTGCTGGACGGCCGGCGGGCCACCACGCACTGGCGGTTCGCCCCGGCGCTGGCCGCCCGCCACCCGGAGGTGGTGCTGGACCCCACGCCCATCTACATCCGCGACGGCAACGTCTACACGGCCGCCGGTGTCACCAGCGCGCTGGACCTCACCCTCGCGTTCGTCGAGGAGGACCACGGACCGGAACTCGCCCGCCAGGTCGCCCGGGACCTGGTCGTCTATCTGCAACGCCCCGCCAACCAGGCGCAGATGAGCCTGTTCACCGCCGCTCCCCCGCCCCGTGACCCCCTGGTCCGCACCGTGGTCGAGTACATCACGGCCCACCCCGACCACGACCTCGCGACGGCCGCGCTGGCCGACCTCGTGGGGGTGACCCCCCGGCATTTGACCCGGCTGTTCACCGAGCACCTCGGTCAGGCACCGGGCCGGTTCGTCCGCCAGGCCCGTACCGAGGCCGCCGCCCACCTCCTCACCTCGACGACACTGCCGATGGCGCGCGTGGCCGCCCGTTGCGGATTCGGCACCGCGGAGTCCCTGCGGCAGGCGTTCACCGGACGGTACGGGATCTCGCCGTCCCGCTACCGGGCCGCCCAGACCCGTCGTACTCCTGGAACGGGCGTTCCCGCGCGTTGACTCTCACCGGCGTACGCCCTCACACGGATCCCGGTGCCGCGGTCCACAACAGCCGCGCCGGACACAACAGTTGCATGCGCGACGCCTCCGATCCGCGCGGTGGCGGCCGGGTTGCACGTCGGTCCGGCGGCCACCGCTTGTTTGCTTGACACAACACCACGGCCGTACCCTGCAGCACAGTTTCGTTCCTTCACAAACGCCACGCACTCGCAGGAGGACACGTGCCCATCCCCGCCACCGCTGCAGGCAACATCGAGGCGACCACCGCACTGCTGAGGGAAGAACTCCCCCAACTCGAACAACAGCAGCAGGCGCTGGAGAAGGACCTGGCCGCCGTCACCGAACGGCTCGGCTCCGTCCGCAGCGCGCTGACCGCACTCGAGGCGCTGAGCATCGCGGTGGTGCCGGCACCGCGCACCGGGAACACCGACACGGCCGGGACGGCGGCAGCCACCGCATCCGAGGAGGCCCCGACCCCCGAGGCCCCCGCCGCCGAGGCCCCGGAGCAGGCCGAGGAGCAGCCGCCCGCGCAGGAGGCCGCGCCGGAGGCGGAGCCGCAGCAGGAGCCCGCGCCGGAGCCCGAGCAGGAACAGAAGCAGGAGCAGGAGCCGCAGCAGGAGGCGGAGCCCGAGCCGGCCACCACGGCGGACGTCCCGGCACAGCGCACGGCCCGTTCCACCGCCGGCCGGAAGAGCACCGCGAAGAAGCCCGCCGGAACGACCGCCAGGACCGGCGCGAAGACCGGCGCGAAGACCGCCGCGAAGAGCACCGCGAAGAGCACCGCCAAGGCCCGCCCGGCGAAGAAGGCCGCCCCGGCCAATAAGACCGCCCCGGCCAAGGCGGCGAAGACGGGCAAGGCCGCGGCCACCAAGGCGAAGAAGCCCGCGGCCAAGACCTCCGCCGCCACCACTGCCGCAACCACCGCCGCCACCGCGACTCCCGCCACCGACGCCGGCGCGGGCCTGACCGAGCAGGTCGCCGCCGTGCTCGCCCGCAACGGCGACACGCCCCTGCGTGCCCGGGACGTCGCCAAGGAGCTCGGCCGCGACGAGACGGCCGGTGCGATCAACACCGTGCGCAGCACCCTCGACCGGCTCGTCGCCACCTCCCGCGCCCGTCGTGCGGGGCGCGGCCTGTACCAGGCGCCCGCCAACTGAGCCTGCGCCACATCACCGTGCGGCCCCGTCCCGGCGGCCGAGTCGCCGCCGGGACGCCCGCCTGACGGCGGCCGGCACCGCCATCGGTACGAAACCCAACACCTGGGCGCCCGCACCGGCCGATACCCGGTCCGGGCCCCCTGCCGCACCCGGGTCCCCGCCGCACAACGCCCCTGAGGGCCGGGTCAGCCGGCGGTGGGTACGAGACCGTCCGCGACCAGTCCGGCGAGCACCGCCTCGCCGAGGGCGTGCACGGCGGACCGGGGGCGGACCATCACGGTGAACTCCTTGATGCGGCCCCCGTCGTCGAAGTGCAGCAGGTCGATGCCGTGGATCTGCTTGCCACCCACGGTGGCCCGGAACGGCAGGACCACCGACGGGGCCTCCTCACCGTCCGCGGTCTCGGCGGCACCTTCGTAACGGCCGATGTAGCGGAGGTCGTCGAAGGTGCGCATCAGGACGCCGAACAGCCCCAGCACCATCCGCTTGCCCTCGAAGGGGGTGAAGGTGACCGGGCTGTAGAGGCGGATGTCGTCGGTGAACAGGTCGTCCAGCGCGGCGACGTCACGCTGCTCCACCGCGGCGCGGAAGTCTGCGACGGTCTTTTCCACGAGTCCTCCATAGGCAAAATTCTGAGTAGTCACTTTTTTGAGTATGATGCCGTGGTGGACGGCCGAGGGGAAGAGGACGACGGAAGGAGGCCGTGTCGATGGCCTTGAGACATGCCGTACTGGCGGCGCTGTTGGACGGCGAGTACAGCGGTTACCAGCTGGCGAAGGCGTTCGACATCGGTGTCGCGAACTTCTGGCACGCGCTGCCCCAGCAGTTGTACGCCGAGCTGACGCGACTGGAGAAGGACGGTCTCGTCGCGGGCCGGCAGGTGGTGCAGGAGTCCCGGCCCAACAAGCGCCTGTTCCGGGTGACCGAGGCCGGCCGGGCCGAGCTGGAGAGGTTCGCGGCCGCCGCGTCGAAGCCGTCGTTCATCCGTGACGACCTTCTCGTCAAGGTCCAGGCGGCCGACCGCGTCGGCACGGCTCCGGTGATCGAGCAGCTCCAGGAGCGGGCGGCCGCGGCCGACGCCAAGATCGAGCTGCTCGGCGCGCTGCTGCGGCAGCTGCGCGGAGACATGGACGAGGAGGAGTTCCTGCTCCGGGGCGAGCGCATCGGCCCGTACCTCACGTGTCTGCGCGGCCTGGCCTTCGAGCGCGAGCACCGCGACTGGTGCCTGCGGATCGCGGCGGTGCTGCGGGAGAGGCGGAGGGCGCCCCATGGCGAGCGGTGAGTACCTGCGTTACGTCGCCCTGGGCGACAGCATGACCGAGGGCGTCGGCGACGGGGACGACACCACGGGCCTGCGGGGCTGGGCGGACCGTCTCGCCGAGCACCTCGCGGCCGTCAACCCGGAGGTCCGGTACGCCAATCTGGCGGTACGGGGCCGGCTCGCCGGCCAGGTGCGCGCCGAACAGCTCGCCCCGGCGCTCGCCCTCCGGCCCGACCTGGTCACGGTCGTCGCGGGCCTCAACGACCTGCTGCGGCCCCGGTTCGACCCGGCGGAGGTGGCCGGGCACCTGGAGGCGATGTTCGCGGCGCTGACCGGCGCGGGAGCCCATGTGGTGACGCTGACCTTCCCGGACGTGGGGCGCATCGCGCCGCTCGCCCGGCCGCTCGGGCCGCGCCTGGCCGACTTCAACGCCCGGGTCCGCGCCGCGGCCGCCCGCCACGGCGTCACGGTCACCGACACCGGCCGGGAGGCCGTCTCCACCGATCCGAGGATGTGGACCGCCGACCGTCTGCACGCGGGCCCGGTGGGCCACGAGCGCATCGCGGCGGCGGTCGCCCGGTCCGTCCGGCTGCCCGGCAGCGACGACAGCTGGGCGCTCCCCCTGCCCCCGCGGCCGGCGCCCTCCGCCTGGCGGGTGGCGGAAGCCGAACTGCGCTGGGCGGCCGCGTTCCTCGGCCCCTGGATCGGCCGCCGCATCCGCGGGCGGTCCTCCGGCGACGGCCGCACCGCGAAGCGGCCGGCCCTGCTGCCCGTGGCGCCGCCGTCACCGGTGTGAGCCCTCACCGCCGCCCGCCGCCCCCGCCGTACGGCCCCGGGCGGCGGGCGGCGGGCGCCGGTCGTGCGAACCGGGCGGCCGGATCGCGTAGGCTCGGCGGATGGCGAAGTATTTCGACGTGCACCCGGACAATCCCCAGCGGCGCACGATCAGCAGTGTGGTCGACCTCATCCGTTCCGGTGGGCTCGTCGCCTACCCGACGGACTCCTGTTTCGCCCTGGGCTGCCAGCTCGGCAACCGTGACGGCCTCGGCCGGATCAGGTCGATCCGGAATCTGGACGACCGTCACCACTTCACCCTCGTGTGCGAGAACTTCGCCCAGCTGGGCCAGTTCGTGCACGTGGACAACGACGTGTTCCGCGCCGTGAAGGCGGCGACACCCGGCAGCTACACCTTCATCCTCCCCGCGACGAAGGAAGTGCCGCGCCAGTTGCTGCACCCCAAGAAGAAGACGGTCGGGGTGCGCATCCCCGATCACGGGGTGACCCAGGCCCTGCTGGCCGAGCTGGGCGAGCCGCTGCTCTCCAGCACGCTCCTCCTGCCGGACGAGAAGGAGCCGCTGACGCAGGGCTGGGAGATCAAGGAGCGCCTCGACCACCTGGTGGACGCCGTGGTCGACTCGGGGGACTGCGGCACCGAACCGACCACGGTCATCGACTTCTCCGGCGGCGAGGCCGAGATCGTGCGCCGGGGGGCGGGCGACACGACACGGTTCGAGTAGCCGCCCGCGCCGGGGGCCTCAGCCCAGGGGCAGCAGCCACAGCACCGGGGCCACCGGCTCGAGGAGCTGCCGGGCCTCCCCGAGGCGCTGCAGTCCGTCGAGCCCGCCGAACTGCTCCGTGACCGTCGGCACCTCGTCCCGGTGCTCGGGAGCGACGGCGATCGAGGCGAGCTCGTCGACCCGGTCGAGGACGGAGGGCCCCTGGGGCCCCGGGGCGGGAACGATCGCCGCTCCGGCGGTGGGGGCCGACAGCACGGAGGCGCCGGCGGCCAGGGCGACGGCGGCGAGAATACGCTGAGACTTGGTCATAGCCAGACCAACGCCGCAATCAGCCATCAGTCACGGCCGGGACCCGGGGCCGGGGCCCGGTCGTCCGGTGCGCCCGGGACGGCGGGGGGTCCTGGACGGGCGTGTCCGGCCGGCCGCGGCCGCGCGAACAGGGCCGTATGGAGGAACGGTTCGCCGAAGCAGGCGGATCCGGGCGGTTCGTCGCGCATGCGGCGCAGCTCCGCCTCTTCGAGGTCGGAGAAGATCCAGCGCAGTGACCCGGGCGTGTAGGCGAGGCCGCCGTGGAGCCGGGACTGCCGGTAGAGGTCGGCGTCCGGCTCCTCCGACCCCATGCCGCCCGCGGCGAAGCAGGTGAGGCCGAAGTGGCCCCCGGGCGCGAGGACGTCGTCGAGGAGCGCGAGATAGCTGACGCGGCGGTGGGGCGGCAGGTGGTGGAAGCAGCCCGAGTCGTACACCAGGTCGTAGGGGCCGGTCAGTTCCGTCCCGGCCAGGGCGAAGGCGTCCCCGCGGTGGAAGCGGACGTCCGCCCCTGCCTCGCGGGCGCGCTCCTCGGCCCAGGCGATCGCGACGGGCGAGAGGTCGACGGCGTCCACCTCCCAGCCCCGTGCGGCCAGGTGGAGGGTGTTGCGGCCCGGCCCGCAGCCCAGGTCGAGCGCCCGGCCGGGTCCGTCCCCGCGCCGGTCGAGGTACGCGACCAGGTTCTCGTCCGGCTTGTCGGCGAAGAACGGGACCGGTTTGGAGCGGTCGGTGTAGAAGTCGTCCCACCACGCCGCCCCGCCGGCCGTCCAGCGGTCCGCCTCCGGTGCGAACAGGCCGTCCAGCAGCCTCAGTACGTCGTCCACGGTGCGTATGGTGCGGTCCGTCATCCCGTTCCCTTCGCTCATGGGGGAACGGTAGGGCCGGACCGCGGAAAGGCCCAGGTCGGGCCATACGCGCCGAGCCCGTCGACACGGCGTGGAACGCCTGCGCGGGGGCGGCCGGGGCGGGCTGCCGCGGGGGGCGCGCACCGGTGTCACGGCCCCCGCCGAAGGCGCGCACGGGGTGTCGGGGCGCGGCGCCGGAGCGGGATTTCCGACGGGTCGGGCCGGCCCCGGGCCGTACGCTGGGCCCGTGACCGCACCCGCGTACCTGGCCGCCGTCCGCGCGTCGTACGACACCGTCGCCGCCGACTACGCCAGGCTCGTCAAGCCGCCGGCCGAGATGGGGCCGACGGCCCTGTCCGTGCTCGCCGCCTTCACCGGACTCGTCCGCGGTTCCCGCCTCGGGCCGGTCGCCGACATGGGGTGCGGGCCCGGCCGGGTGACTGCGTACCTGGCGGGGGCGGGGCTGCCCATGGTCGGCCTCGACCTGTCGCCCCGCATGGTGGGGCTCGCCCGGCGGGCGTACCCGGGGCTGCCGTTCGTCGTGGGTTCCATGACGGCGGCGGGGTTCGGCAGCGGCACCCTGGGCGGTGTCCTCGCCTGGTACTCGACGCACCACACGCCACCGGAGTGGCTGCCGGTGGTGTTCGGCGAGTTCCACCGCACGCTCGCACCCGGCGGGCACCTGCTGCTGGGCGGTCACGTGGGGGACGAGCGACGGCGGCCGGTGGAGGCGTACGGCCATCCGGTCACCTACGAGTCCCACCTCCTCCCCCTGGACCGGATCGCCGGGCTGCTGGAGCGGACGGGGCTCGTCGTCACCGCCCGGTTGGAGGAGGGGCCCACGGGACCGGCGGGGCGGACGTACGCGTACCTGCTGGTGCGCAGGCCGGCCCGCTGAACGGTCGCCCGGCCGACCGGTGTCCGGTCCCCCGGCGGGGGTCGGTCGGTGGTCGGTCGGTGCTCGCCCGGCCGGTGGTCGGTCGGCCGGTGGTTCGGTCGGTCGCGGGGCCGGCGGGATTCGAACCCGCGGAGGGGGGTGGGCAGGTCCGCCCGGACCCCTCAGTCGCCGTGAGGGGGACCTCCCCCACGGCGATCGCAATGGGCCGCTCTGCCACGGCTCCACGACCTGCGGCGCCGCGCGCGGCGCCGGTCGGCCCAGCGTAGGGGCCCAGGAACGGGCCGGGCGAGCGATTTCCCGGGCGGCGGGGTCAGTCGCGGACCTGGGCCATCAGAAGGGCGACGTCGTCGTGGTTGCCGCCGTGACGCAGTTCCCTCAGGAGCCGGTCGCAGGTCTCCTCCAGTGACGCGTCGGGCGTGCGGAGGAGGTCGAGGAGCTGGTTCAGGCGGGTGTCGATGTCCTGGTCACGGGTCTCGACCAGGCCGTCGGTGTAGAGCACCAGCCGGTCGCCGGGGGCGAGTTCGGTGGTGACGTCGTGGAAGGGCACGCCGCCCACGCCGAGCGGCGCGCCGGTGGGCAGGTCGAGCAGCCGGGGGCCGGCACCGGCGCGGACGAGCACGGGCGGGGGGTGGCCGGCCGTGCAGAAGCAGCACTGGGCCCGGTGGGGGTCGTAGACGGCGTAGACGCAGGTCGCGAGGGAGGGTTCCAGGCCGGCGGTGATCTCGTCGAGGTGCCGGACCACTTCGGCGGGGTCGAGGGCGAGCCGGGCGAGGGTCTGGGTGGCGGTGCGCAGACGGCCCATGGTGGTGGCCGAGTTGATGCCGCTGCCCATCACGTCGCCCACCACGAGGGCCGTGCGGCCGTCGTCCATGGGGATGATGTCGAACCAGTCGCCCCCCACCTCGCTGCCGGAGCCGGCCGGCTGGTAGCGGGAGGCCACGTCGAGTCCGACGAGGTGGCGCGGTGTCTTGGGCAGCAGGCTGCGCTGGAGGGTCAGCGCGGTCTCCCGCTGCCGGCGGAACAGGCGGGCGTTGTCGATGCACACCGCCGCCCGGGCGGCCAGCTCGCTCGCAAGGACGGCGTCGTCCTCGGTGAACGGGTAGGGGTTGCGGGCGCGTTTGAGGTCGAGGGCGCCGAGCACCTCGCCGCGGGCGATCAGGGGGACGGCGAGGTAGGAGTGGACGCCGGCCTCGGCCAGGAGTTCCGCCGCCTCCCGGTCGCGGGCGATGCAGGACAGGGCGTCGTCGTCGACCTCGGCGACCATGACGGGCCGGGCGGTGCGCACGCAGCGGGTGACGAGCCGGTCGGCGCTGTAGTGGGCGGGTTCGCCCGGGACGTCGGCGGCCCGGACCGCGACGGTGGGGTAGGCGGCGGCCACGGCCAGGGCCCGGATGACGGCCGGCCCGTCGGCGGGCACGCGGCCGGGGCGGCCTTCGAGGACCGTGTCCAGCAGGTCGACGGCGGCGACGTCGGCGAGTTCGGGCACCGCGACGTCGGCCAGTTCGCGGGCGGTCTGTTCGAGGTCCAGGGTGGTGCCGATACGGACCGAGGCGTCGGCGACCAGGGTCAGGCGGTCGCGTGCCCGCTCGGCCTCGGTGGCCGCCCGGTGGCGGTCGGTCACGTCGATCACCGAGATGGCGAGCCCGAGGATCCGGCCCCCGACGTCCTCCAGCCGGTACAGGGAGACCGACCAGGCGTGGTCCTGGTCCGGATCGGCAGGTGTGCGGCCCACCATCTGGCGGTCGAGCAGCGGGACGCCGGTCGCCAGCACGGTCCGCATCGCCTCCTCGACCGCGCCGGCGTTGACGAAGGGGAGGACTTCCGCGATCCGCCGGCCCTTGTGCTGGTCCGCGGTGAGGCCGTCGATCCGCTCCAGGGCGGCGTTGACGCCGACGTACCGCATGTCGGCGCCCACGACGGCGAGGCCGATCGGGGACTGGTCCACCAGCCGGACCGACAGGGCCAGGTCGCGTTCCACCCGGCGCAGGGTGGCCCGGTCGGTGGCGAGCCCGAGGGCGTAGTAGTCGCCGCGGTCGTCGAGGAGCCGCATGTTGCGGAACTCCAGCACCCGTGACGTGCCGTCCTTGCACCGCACGGGGAACTCGCCGGACCAGGCGTCCCCGCTGCTCATCACCCGCTCGAACAGGTGGAGGACCCGTTCGAAGTGCTCCTCCGCGACCATCAGGCGGGCGGCGTAGCGGCCCAGGGCCTCCTCGGCCGTGTAGCCCAGCAGGGCCTCGGCCTGGGGGCTCCACAGGACGATGCGCCCGTCCGCGTCCAGCACCACGGCCGCCACCCCGAGGACGTCGAGCAGGCCCTCCGCCGCCGACGGCTCGACCACCCCGGCGTCCGCTTCCGGTCCGTCGGGCCGTACGGATCCGTCGGGCCGTACCGGTCCGTGGGGCAGGCCAGGGCCGGCCGGGGTGCCCTCTGCGCCGCCCATGACCGCTCCTCTCCGTCCTGCCACCGTGCCTCGATACCGGCGCGCACGCACGCCGGTATGGCCGAACGGCCGCTGGACCGGGTACCACCGGCGTCCGCACCCGAACGCCGCCGCCGGGAACCCGTGCGGGCGCCGTGCCGGAGTGCGGGCGGGGGCGGACGGGACGACGATGGAGGGAACGGGAGCCGGGACCGTACGGCCGGCCCCGCGCTCCGTTGCGCGGCCGCGAGCCTTCTCCACCTGCCGGGGGGCACGGAGCTGCACCATGACCATGCACAGAGTCGGCCGTGACGTCACCGTCCTCGCGGATTCCCTCGAGGTACCCGGCATCGGTTTCCTCCCCGTCAACGCCTTCGTCCTGCACGCCGCGGAACCGGTCGTCGTGGACACCGGGCTCGGCCTGCCCGACCGGAACTTCATGGAGACGGTCGGCTCGGCGGTCGACCCCGCCGACGTGCGGTGGATCTGGCTGACCCACCCCGACCGCGACCACACGGGCGGTCTGTTCGCCCTGCTGGACGCGGCTCCCGGGGCGCGGGTCGTCACGACGTACATCGGCGCCGGGATCATGTCCACCGAGCGGCCGCTGCCGCTGGACCGGGTGTTCCTGCTCAACCCGGGGCAGTCCCTCGACGTCGGCGACCGCACGCTCACCGCGTTCCGGCCGCCGCTCTTCGACAATCCGGCGACGGTGGGGTTCTACGACGACCGGGCCCGTGTCTGCTTCAGCTCGGACTGCTTCGGCGCGCCGCTGCCGAGCGCGGATCTCGCCGAGGGCGACGACGCGGGCGCGCTCGTACCCGAGCAGCTGAGGGCCGCGCAGCTGTTGTGGGCCACCGTCGACAGCCCGTGGGTGCACGCGGTGGACGCCGACAAGTTCCTGGCCACGGTGCAGCCGCTGCGGGAGATGGAGCCGGAGAGCGTGTTCTCCACCCACCTGCCGCCGGCCACCGGGCTGGCGCCCCGGATGGTCGACACGATCAGCGGGGCGCCCGGTTCGGACCCCTTCGTCGGGCCGGACCAGGAGGCGCTGGAACGCATGCTGGCCGGCTTCGAGCCCGGTGGGCAGGCGCCCGGGCCCGTACGGGCGCCGGAGGAGATGCCCGCCGAGGTGCCCGCGCCGGGCGCGCCCACCTGAGCGGCGGGGCCGGCCGCGGGTTCGGTGACGGCCCGGCCGCGGGTTCGGCGAGAGGTCCGGTCCACGGATCCGGCCCGGTTCAGCGGCGGGTTCAACAGCGGGTTCAGCGGTGAGTTCACGGGAGGAACACCCTGCGTAGGCGAACCGGTCACCGGGGCGGTCCATGATCGGCAGCGGTTTGCCATGCTCCCGACAGCAAGGGGTTCCCTCTCGTGTTCAGGCATCGTCCCGTCCGGTCGGTCACCGTCGTCCTCGGTACGGCTCTGGTGGCGCTCGCCGCCACCGTTCCCGCCGGCGCGCACCCGTCCGGCACCACCCAGGCGCTGCCCGCGGTCACGCCCCGCGCGGAGACCGCCCCGCTGTACGACGACGAGGCGGGCGGCAACGCCGACGCCGACGACCCGGCGATCTGGCGCAACGCCGCCCAGCCGGACCGCAGCCTCGTCATCGCCACCGCCAAGGAGGGCGGCCTGCGCGTCTACGACCTCGACGCCCGCCAGGTGCAGGCGGTCCCCGCTCCCCCGGCCGCCGGGCCGGACGACGCACCGGGCCGCTTCAACAACGTCGACCTCGTCCACGGCCTGCGCCTGCCGTCCGGCCGCGCCGACGTGGCCGTGACGACCGACCGCGGCCACGACCGCCTCCGTATCCACCGCATCGCGCCGGGCCGCGCCGGCGGGCCGCTCGTGGACGTCACCGACCCCGCCGCGCCGCCGGTGTTCTCCGCGGACCAGGCCGAGATCAACGACCAGAACACCGCCTACGGGCTCGCCACGTGGACCGACGCCGCGTCCGGCCGCTCCTACGCCCTGGTCAGCCGCCGCAACCGCACCACCGTGGCCCTGCTGGAGCTCACCCCCACCGCCGCCGGCACGGTCACCTACCGCAAGCTCCGCAGCCTGGACCTGCCCTCCTCCTTCCGGCTGCCCGACGGCACCTCCTGGGCGCCCTGCGGGGAGCCGGGCGAGCTGCCGCAGGTCGAGGGCATGGTCGTCGACCCGGCCAACGGCATGCTGTACGCCGGGCAGGAGGACGTCGGCATCTGGCGCGTCCGCGCCGACCTGACGGGCGCCGCACCGAAGCTCGTCGACCGCGTCCGCGAGTACGGCGTGCCGGGCGTGTACGACGAGGAGACCGAGGAGTGCACCGCCGGCGCCGACCCCGGCTTCGGCGGCACCCGCCTCTCGGCCGACGTCGAGGGGCTGACCCTGCTCACCGAGGCGGACGGCGACGGCTACCTCCTCGCCTCCAGCCAGGGTGACGACACCTTCGCCCTGTACGACCGGGAGCTGGAGGACGCCAACGAGTACGAGGGCGGCTTCCGGGTCACCGCGTCCGCGGACGGCTCGGTCGACGGGTCGGAGGAGTGCGACGGCGCCGCCGTCCTCAACGCCCCGCTCGGCTCGAAGTACCCGAACGGTCTGCTCGTCGTGCAGGACGGTCACGACACGCCGGTGGAGGGCGACCGCGCGGCCACGAACTTCGCCTTCGTCGACCTCGGCGACCTCATGGACCGCGTCGACGACTGAGGCTGACTCCGTGCGGGTGGAGTGACTGCCCCGTACAGCGCAGGCCCCGGAGGCGGAGCGGTTGGCCGCCCGCCCCGGGGTCTACAGCTGTTGGGGGAACGTCCATCCGGTGCGAGGAGCTTGCTGTGCGACGCAGGAGAGCGGGACGGTCGGTCAAACGGGCGGCAGCGGGGGTCGCGGCCGCGACCGGGCTGGCCGCCCTGGTGGCGGCGGCTCCGCCGGTCCACGCCGGCCGGGGCGGGTCCTCCGACGCCGTGTCGGGCGCGATGGTCACCGAGTGGATGGGCGCCGTCACCGGGACGGTCGACGAGGAGGGCGGGGTGACCATTCCGGAGGAGATGGTGTGGCACGCGCTGGTGTCGACGGCCGTGTACAACGCGGTCGTCGGCATCGAGGGGCGGTACGAGCCCTACCGCTGGAGCGCCCGCGCACCCCGTACGGCGTCCTCGGAGGCCGCCGCGGCGGCAGCGGCGCACCGGCTGCTGCGGCTCTCCTTCCCGGCGGCCGCGCCCCGGCTGCGCGCGAAGTACGCCGCCAGCCTGGCGCGGGTGCCGGACGGGCGGGCCGAGGACGAGGGCGTCGCGTTCGGCGAGCGCGCCGCCGACCACCTGCTGGCGCTGCGCGCCGGGGACGGCCGCGGCGCGCGGGTGCCTTTCCCGGCCCGCCCGGCGCCCGGGGTGTGGCGGCCCACGCCCCCCGACCACCAGGCGTTCACCACCGCCTGGCTGGGGCGGCTGCGTCCGATGCTGATCGACTCCCCCCACCACTTCCGGCCCCCCGCCCCGCCGCCCCGCACCTCCGTCCGGTACGCGAGGGACCTGGCGGAGGTGCGGGCGTTCGGCGCCAAGGAGGGGTCCGTGCGCACCCCGTGGCAGACGGAGACCGCGCGGTACTTCACCAACGTGGAGATCCAGAAGGCGCTGGGCGACCACGCGGCCCGTCACCGGTTCGACATCGCGGACACGGCCCGGCTGTACGCGGCCGCCAACACCGCCCAGCTGGACGCGGTGATCACCGCCTGGGACGCCAAACTGCACTACGGCACCTGGCGGCCGGTCACGGCCCTCCGGGAGGCCGACCGGGACGGCAACCCCGGCACCCGGGCCGATCCGGACTGGGAGCCGCTGCTGCCCACACCTCCGCACCCGGACTACCTGAGCGGGCACGCGACCACCGGCGGCGCGCTGACGCGCACGCTCACCGGCCTCTTCGGCACCTCCCGCATCGACCTGTTCCTGTCGACGAAGAGCACCGGCGCGACCCGGCACTACCGCCACGCCCACGAGTACAACCGGGACGTGGTGAACGCCCGCGTCTGGGGAGGCATCCACACGCGGACCGCCGACACCGTCGGCAACGCCATCGGGCAGCGGGTGGCGGCCTGGGCGCTGGAGCGGTACTTCCGGCCGGTGGGCCGCTGACGGCCCTCCCGGCAAACGGGTGAATGCGGCATACGTCCGTCGCCGCGCGACCGTTGGGCAGTCCGGACCCCCGGTCGCTACGACGATAAGGACACGACCCCATGATCAAGCAGGTTCTCGCCGCCGCCGGTGTCGCCGCGGCCGTTCTCGGTGCCTCGTCCCCCGTCGCCTCCGCGGTGGGCGACCGCGAGGTGCACACCCAGAACGGCAACTTCTCGACGCAGTCGTACGGCAACACCGGCAGCCCGGAGCCGCAGAGCGCCGGGCGGGCGCTGACCGACGCGGACCTCCGGCCCCTGGACGGCATCGGGCGCTGAGGGGCGCGTTACGCTGACGGCCGTGGTCGACCCGGGGCTGCCCCGGCCGGTGGGAATGGACGTTGATGACGGCGTGGCGGGCGCAGGCGCCGGTGGTCGCGGTGGTGGCCCTGGGCGGGGCCGCGGGCGCCTCGGCACGCTACGGCGCGTCGCTGGTGTGGCCGACCCCCGCGGACGGTTTCCCGTGGACGACGCTGGGCGTCAACACCGTCGGGTGCGCGCTGATCGGTGTGCTCATGGTGGTGGTCGGCCGGGTCCGGTCGGCCCACCGGCTGGTGCGCCCGTTCCTCGGCACGGGGGTGCTCGGCGGCTTCACCACGTTCTCGGCGTACGCGCTGGACGTCCGGCGGCTCGTCGAGGGCGACCGGGTGGCGGCCGGGCTGGCGTATCTCTTCCTCACCCCGTCGGCGGCGCTGGCGGCGGTGGGCACGGCGGCGTGGCTGACGCGCCGCGTACTGGTGTGGAGGCGGACATGAGCGGACCGGAGGGCGGCGCGCCGGCGCTGCGCATGACGGTCTTCGTCGGTGAGAACGACATGTGGCGGCACCGGCCGGTGTACAGCGAGATCGTGCACCGTGCCCATGAGGCCGGGCTCGCCGGTGCCTCCGCCTTCCGGGGCTGCGAGGGCTTCGGCGGGTCGTCCCTGGTCCACACCGCGCGGCTGCTGTCGCTGAGCGAGGACCTGCCCATGGCGGTCGTCGTCGTGGACACCGAGGAGCGGGTGCGGGCGTTCCTGCCGCTCCTCGACGACCTGCTCGGCGACGGGCTGGTGGTGCTCGACCCCTGCGAGGCCGTCCGGTACGACGGTGGGGAGCGGGCGCGGTGAACTGGCTGTGGGTCGCCGTGGGGGCGGCGGTCGGGGCGCCGTTGCGGTACCTGACCGACCGGGCCGTGCAGGCGCGGCACGACTCGGTGTTCCCGTGGGGCACCTTCACGGTCAATGTGGCGGGGTGCCTGGTGCTGGGCCTGCTCGCGGGCGCGGCGACGGCGGGGGCCGGGTCGCCGGGGCTCCAGCTGCTGCTGGGCACGGGGCTGTGCGGGGCCCTCACGACGTACTCGACGTTCTCCTACGAGACGCTGCGCCTGCTGGAGGGCGGTGCCTCGTTGTACGCGGTGCTGAACGTGGCCGGCAGCGTGGGCGCCGGGCTCGGGGCGGTCTTCGCCGGTGCGGCCGTGGCGGAGGCCCTCTGGACGTGAGCCGGGGTGCGTACCCTGGTGGTGCGGTGTCTCCTCCGGCCCGGGAGGCGCGTCATGGCCCTCGGTCACCGTTACCACGTCGACCAGGACGGGCACTCCGTCACCGTCCAGTTCCTGGGACGGGCGGGTGCGTTCGAAGTCCTGGTGGACGGCAAGGTCGTCGCGCACGGGCCCGGCGACCGGCCGGGCGGCACGGTGGAGGCGGAACTGCCGGGCGACCCGCCGCGGCCGTTCGGCATCACGGTCAGCCGGCCCCGCGAGATGGGCGGCGTCCCCTTCTGCGTCCTGGAGAGCGGCGGCATGCGCTACCTGATGCCGCAGGTACCGCTCGGGGCCGCCGGGAGGCCGGCGCACCTCCACGAGCGGTACCGGCTGGTGCGGGAGGTGCGCCGGTTCCTGCGCCGGTCGTCGCGGCGTCTCCTGCGCCGGGCCGGTCGCCGGGCCGGGAGGCGGTCCGCCTAGTGCCTGCTGCCGCAGCCGGCGATCTTCGCCAGGAGCTGTTTGTCCAGCAGGAGCAAGGCGGTCAGGGCGTGCCGGGACGCCACGGCCAGGAGGTCGGGGTCGGGGGCGGTGCGTCCGTGGTCGCCGTCGCCGTGCGGGGCGTCGCGGAGCGCGTTCTCGAGGTCGGTCAGCGGCCGGTCGAAGCCGCCGCACATGACGGCGGCCGTGCGCAGTGCCTGGACCAGGTCCGCGTCGAGGTCCTGGGTGCCGCTGGTCTCCAGCAGCGCCGGTATCAGGTGGCTGATGTGCAGCAGGCTGTGCAGTCTTCGCACGAGCTGCGGCCAGTGTTCGCCGGGGGGTTCGGGGGTGCTCCAGGCGGCCCGGGCCGCCTGGATGTCCTGGTGCAGTTCCCGCGCGATCCGCACTTCGGCGCGGCGCGGCCGCTGTGCCTTCAGGGCCCAGGAGATGCCGGCGTCGGCGGCCGCGTCGTAGGCGGCGAGCCGGAGTCGCACGAACCGGTCGGGCGGTGCGCAGGTGTCGGTGCCCTTGGTCAACTCGGAGTCGTCCACGGGCGGACCGTACCGGCACGGACGGGTGCGGCGCACCGGTCCGGGCCGAACCTGTTACGTACGGTGGCTCATTGAGGCCGCTGCCGTCGCGTTGGGTGTCCGGCCGGGTACGGAACAGAACGTTTTGGCCCACGCTCGGGGGGCCGGCGGCGCCGCAGGTGCTCACACGGTGTGCACGGCCTCTCCGCCGGTTCGACGGTCCCGGCGGTGGGGCGGAGGCTACCCGGCGTGCTGGGCGTCGAGGGAGTCGTGAAGTGGACGACGAAGTAGGCCGGTTCGCCGAGGGTCGGTGCGCCCGCGGCCGGTGCGACGGCCGGTGCGACGGGACTCGCGGCCGGTCCCGGCGGTGTGCCGGTCGGTGCCGCATCCCTTTACGGCGGCGCCGGGAGGGGGTAACTTCCGTGCGCCGCAAGAAGTTCCACACATTTCCGTACGCGCTTCCGGAGCCGGTACCCGCCGGCACCGGAGAGGGGGTCACCGGCTACCAGGTCACCCGCACCGGAGGGTCCAGGGGCACGGTCGTCACCGACGTCGGCTCCACCGTCCACTCCGACACCGGCCTGGAGGAGCGGACCACCTACACCTGGGGCCCCGCCGGACAGCCCACCTCCACCAACGCCTTCCTCGACGGCAACCGCTACCGCACCCCCGACGGCAGCCGGTTCTCCGGCATGCACGTCATCGACATGCGCATGCACATGAACTTCGGCGACGCCCGCAACGCCTTCCACAACGGCAAGGACTCCGACGACAGTTACCACGACGCCACGTACAACGTCGTCTACGTCGACAGCCACGACTACGGCCCCGACAAGAGCAGTGAGCGCTATGCGGGCGGCACCGCCGCCTGGGCCGAGAACATGTCGCTGATGTGGACGTTCCGCGGCATCCCGACGCTGTACTACGGCTCGGAGATCGAGTTCCGGGCCGGCAGGAGGATCGACTGCGGCCCGGCCTGTCCGCTGGCGTCCACCGGACGCGCCTACTACGGCGACCACCTGGCGGGCGAGGTGACGGCGTCCGGCTTCTCCCGGGTCGACTCGGCCACCGGAGCCGTCGCCACCACCCTGGCGCAGCCGCTGGTCGCCCACGTGCAGCGGCTCAACCTCATCCGCCGGGCCGTTCCCGCCCTGCAGACGGGCCAGTACTCGACGGAGGGGATCACCGGCGAGATGGCCTTCAAACGGCGGTACACCAGTGGGTCCACCGACAGCTTCGCCCTGGTCACGGTCACCCACGGCGCCACGTTCACGGGCATCCCCAACGGCACCTACACCGATGCCGTCACCGGTGACACCCGGGTCGTCGGCGACGGCCGGCTGACCGTGGCGGCCCCGGGCAAGGGCAACCTGCGGGTGTACGTCCTGGGCGGCACCGGCAGGATCGACACCGCCGGACCGTACCTGAAGTAGGCCGGCGCCCCGGTCCGGCCCGGCTCGGGCGGGGCGTGGGCCGGGCGCGGGCGGGACGGGCGGGACGGGGTGTGGGCGCGCGCCCGTGGCCGGTCCCGCCCGGGCCCGTCCGCGTTGGGCCATTCCGGGGGGATGGGGCCGGCCGGCGGGCCGCGCGCCGGAGGGCGGGGAAAGGCGCATGGAGGCACGGGCCGATCCGTGTGGAAGGACGTCGAGCGATGCCCCTGAACCCTGCGAGCCGGTCACGGCACGACACGCGGCGCAGCCGCGACCTCCAGCTCAACCCCCTCTTCAGCCGGGAGCCCGTCTCCGTTCCGCGCCACGCCCTGCCCGACGGGCCGATGGATCCGGACACCGCCTACCAGCTGGTCCACGACGAGCTGATGCTCGACGGCAACGCCAGGCTCAACCTGGCCACCTTCGTCAGCACCTGGGCGGAGCCGCAGGCACAGCGCCTGATGGCCGAGTGCGCCGACAAGAACATGATCGACAAGGACGAGTATCCGCAGACGGCGGAGCTGGAGACGCGATGCGTGCACATGCTGGCCCGCCTCTGGCACGCCGAGGACCCCGAACGGGCGGTGGGCTGCTCGACGACCGGGTCGAGCGAGGCTTCGATGCTGGCCGGGCTGGCGCTGAAGCGGCGGTGGCAGCACCGCCGCAGGGCGGCGGGGAAGCCGGTGGACCGGCCCAACCTGGTGATGGGCATCAACGTGCAGATCTGCTGGGAGAAGTTCGCCGACTACTTCGAGGTGGAGCCCCGCTACGTCCCCATGGAGGGCGACCGGTACCACCTGACCCCGGACACCGCCGTCGAGCTGTGCGACGAGAACACCATCGGGGTCGTCGCCGTCCTCGGCTCGACGTTCGACGGCAGCTACGAACCCGTCGCCGGCATCGCGGCCGCGCTCGACGACCTCCAGGCGCGGACGGGACTCGACGTACCGATCCATGTGGACGGTGCCTCCGGCGCCATGATCGCGCCGTTCGTCGACCCCGGCCTGGAGTGGGACTTCCGGGTCCGGCGGGTGGCGTCCATCAACACGTCCGGGCACAAGTACGGGCTGGTCATGCCCGGGGTCGGCTGGGCGCTGTGGCGCGACGCCGAGGCGCTCCCGGACGACCTCGTCTTCCACGTCAACTACCTGGGCGGCGCCATGCCCACCTTCGCGCTGAACTTCTCCCGGCCGGGCGCGCAGGTTGTCGCGCAGTACTACACCTTCCTGCGGCTCGGCTTCGACGGCTACCGCCGGGTCCAGCAGACGTGCCGGGACGTCGCGACGCGGCTGGCGGCGCGGATCGCCGAGCTGGGGCCGTTCGAGCTGCTCACCGACGGCAGTGAGGCCCCGGTCTTCGCGTTCCGGCTCCGGGACGGCGTCGACGCGTACAGCGTGTACGACGTGTCCGCGGCGCTGCGGGAGCGCGGCTGGCTCGTGCCCGCCTACACCTTCCCCGAGAACCGCGACGACCTCGAAGTGCTGCGCGTCGTCGTGCGCAACGGCTTCGGGCACGACCTGGCGGACCTGCTCCTGGACGACCTGCGCCGCGTGCTGGCGCGGCTGGAGCACCAGCCGGGTCCGCAGCGGGACGCCGACGACGCCGGGGGCTTCGCCCACGGAGCCGAGACCAAGGAGCCGCGGCGGCCGGGCCGCCACTGAGCGGCGGTCCGGTCAGCAGGAGAGGAGCCCCGTATGTGCCGACTGTTCGGCCTGAGCAGCGCCCCGCGGCGTACGCACGCCACGTTCTGGCTGCTGGACGCCCCCGACAGCCTCCAGGACCAGAGCCGGCGGGACCCGGACGGCACGGGCCTCGGCTTCTTCGACGACGACGGGACACCGCGTGTCGACAAGGCACCCGTCGCCGCGTACCGGGACCGTGCCTTCGCGCAGGAGGCGCGGCACGTGCGCTCCGCCACGTTCCTCGCCCATGTGCGGTTCGCGTCGACCGGCGCGCTGGAGGCCCGCAACACCCACCCGTTCCTCCAGGAGGGGCGGCTGTTCGCCCACAACGGGGTCATCGAGGAGCCGGAGGCGATCGACGCGGAGCTGGGCGAGGACCGGGCGCTGGTGGCCGGGGACACCGACTCGGAACGGTTCTTCGCGCTGATCACCAGGAGCGTGCGGGCCCAAGGGGGCGACGTCGCCGCCGGGATCGGGCACGCCGCCCGCTGGGTCGCCCGGAACCTGCCCCTCTACGCCCTCAACCTGATCGTGGTCACCCACGAAGAGCTGTGGGCCCTGCGCTACCCGGACACCCACCGGCTGTACGTCCTTCAGCGTCCGGCCGGCGGCCACCACGGCGACCGGCACCTCGACCACAGCGGGGCGGGAGGCCGGATGCGCGTCCACTCCGCGGAGCTGACCGGTGCGCCGGCGGTCGTGGTGGCCAGCGAGCGCATGGACGACAACCCGCACTGGCGGCTCATGGAGCCGGGTGAGCTGCTGCACGTGGCGGCGGACCTGAGCGTGAGCAGCCGCATCGCGGTGCCGGACCGGCCGGCGCGCGAACTGGGCCTGGCGGACCTGCGCCCGGCGGCGGCCGCGTCCCAGTCGGCCGGCTAGGCGGCGACGCGGGGGGCCGCCGTGGGGCCCGGAAGCCGCTGCGTACGCGGGCCGCCGTGGGACGCGGGGGCGCCCGGGTTGCGGGGCGAGGTCAGGAGGTGGACCCGCCCCGGCGGGGGGTGTCCTTCTGCACCGACTCCTGTCCGGTCCTGCTGGGTGTCAGGGTGTCGGCCGCCTCCTTGTCGTGCTCGTCCGGGCCCCCGTCGTCGAGCCGCAGCTCGGCCTCCTCGAACTCGTCGAGCACTTCCTCCGCGGCGGTCTCGGGCTTGTGGTCGCGGTCGTTCATGTCTCTCCTTCACCCGGCTTCGCTGGTGTCTCCCGACTTCCTCGCGGTCCGCCCCTTTACACCCCCGTACGTCCCCGGAGTCGGACCGGCGGCGTTGTCGGTGCCGCGTGCCAGCATGGGGAGGGTGACGACGGACCCGGGCCATCTGAAGCAGTTGCGGCTCGCCAAGGACGCGATGGACCGCGACTGGGCGGAGCCGCTGGACCTCGACGCGGTCGCCGCGCACGCGGGGTACTCGCGCCATCACTTCATCCGGGTGTTCAAGGCCGCCTACGGCGACACGCCCGGCAGGTACCTGTCGCGGCGGCGCATCGAGCGGGCGGAGGAGATGCTGCGCACCGCGAACCTCTCGGTGACGGAGATCTGCACACTGGTCGGCTTCACCAGCCTCGGCACGTTCTCGGCCCGCTTCAAGAGGGCGACGGGGCTCTCGCCCAGCGAGTACCGCGCCCGGCACGTCGGGCGCGGGGCGGCGCTGATACCCGGGTGCTACGCGATGCTGTGGGCGGGCGGGTTCCCGAACGCGCCGACCGCGCCGGCCACGCCCGCCGAGCGGACCACGCCGGACGTGCCGGACGCGCCGGACGCGCCTGCCGGGTCCGGGCACCGCGATTCCGGAGAAGCGGGCTGAGGCGGTCGCTGCCTACGGTGGCGGGGCAAGCCCGACCACCGAGGAGCACGCCATGATCAAGGGTCTCGCCATTTCCACCGTATGGGTCCTGGACCAGGACCGGGCCAAGGAGTTCTACACCGAGAAGCTGGGGCTCGAGGTCCGGACCGACATGACGATGGGCGAGGGCGGCATGCGCTGGCTGACCGTCGGCGCCAAGGACCAGCCCGAGGTGGAGCTGACGCTCATGGTGCCCGGCTCCCCCGCCATGGACCCGGAGTCCGCCGAGGCGATGCGGATGCTGGTGGCGAAGGGTGTCCTGGGTGCGGGGGTGCTGGCCACCGACGACATCCACGGCGACTACGAGAGGCTCCGGGCGCGGGGCGTGCAGTTCCTCCAGGAGCCGCAGGAGCGCCCGTACGGCACGGAAGCGATCTTCCGCGACGACTCGGGGAACTGGTTCTCGTTCACCCAGCCCCGCGAGGGCGGCCTCGACCGGGAGAAGGACTGGGCCTGCTGATCCCCGCCGCCCCGCCCCGCGCCCGGTCCCGGAGAGTGGTCCGGGCGGCGGTCCGGGCCGTGGCCGGCAGGGCGCCGGGGGGATGACGGCTGCGCGGCCGCAGCGGTGCCGGTGGTCGGTGGCGGGGGCGGGAGGACCGCGGTGGGCTCACCGTGCGCGCACCGACCGGCGGCCCGGCGCCGATCGGGTACGCCGACGAGGAGGGCGGCGGCCCGCGAGCACGACCCGCTCGTACGATCCGGCAGGGCGGCCGTGGAGAAGCGGGAACCGACGAGCCGTGCCCTACGGGCGGACGTCCCGCAGGCCGAGGGACGGTATTCGGACACGGTCGCGCGCTGGGCGAACAGGCGCGATCGACGCATAAGGAAGGCCCGCGCGGGCCGCCGGCGCCCCCGGCGTCCGGTTCCGGCTCCCCGCCGGGGGCGGCGCGACCGGCCGCCCCCGGCGGGGGGCTCCGTCACGCCCGCGCGCGTGCCCTGATTGCGGGAGCCACTGCAACGCGCGCCGCCGAGCGGGCGTCCCGCCGCCCGGCGAAACGGACTCCTTCCGTCCGGCCGGATCACCGCCCATCGCCCCGCCGTTGAACGCTGAACAGCATCGAAGGTCCATACGACGGCCCGCGGCGACCGCTGCCTCGCCCCGCCGGCCCGCCGGACACCGGCCGGCCCTGCGGACGAGCCGGTGAACGGCGAGCAAACGTTCGCACGGCGTGGACCCGGCTCCGCCGGCCACCCTCCGGGGCGCGCCGGGCGACCGCCCGTGCCCTGGCCCGTCGCGCTCCAGCCGCCCCTCCGCGGCACCCGCCCGGACACGCACCGGACGGACGCGCGTAGCGCGGCCAAAAGGCGATCTTGCCCACGCACCCGGCCGGAGCCCAGGATTCCTACCGCGCCGCTTGTCAGGCACATGACGGTCACCCACCCGTCACGTGCCGTCTCCCGGCGCCCTGTCGGGCCCGCCCACCCAGCGGGCCACGGATCCCCCACCGGAGGATGCAGTGAACTTCAAGCGCTTCACCCCCCTCGGCGGTATCGCGAGAGGCGCGCGGCTGACCGCCGTCGCCGCCGCTCTCCTGACCGCCTCCGCGCTTGCGGCCCCGAGCGCCGGCGCCGCTCCCCTCGACGGCGGACGGGCCAGCGCCGCCCAGCTGGCCCAGGCGAGCGACGCCGTCCTGACCGCCGACGTGCCGGGCACCGCCTGGTACACGGACACCAAGACCGGCAAGCTCGTCGTCACCGCGGACTCCACCGTGTCGGCGGCCGAACTGGCCCGCATCAAGGAGGCCGCGGGCAGCCGCGCCGGCGCCCTGGAGATCAAGCGCACCCCGGGCACGTTCAACAAGCTCATAGCGGGCGGCCAGGCCATCTACGCGGGCGGCGGACGCTGCTCGCTCGGCTTCAACGTCCGCAGCGGCAGCACGTACTACGCCCTGACGGCCGGTCACTGCACCAACATCGGCAGCACCTGGTACACCAACTCCTCCAACACGACCCTGCTCGGCACGCGCACGGGCTCCAGCTTCCCGAACAACGACTACGGCATCATCCGCCACTCCAACGCCTCGGCGGCGGACGGCCGGGTGTACCTGTACAACGGCAGCTACCGCGACATCACGGCGGCGGGCAACGCCTACGTCGGCCAGTCGGTCCAGCGCAGCGGCAGCACCACCGGCCTGCGCGGCGGCACCGTCACCGGCCTCAACGCCACCGTCAACTACGGCAACGGCGACGTCGTCTACGGCATGATCCAGACCAACGTCTGCGCCGAGCCCGGCGACAGCGGTGGCGCCCTGTTCTCGGGCAGCACCGCGCTCGGCCTGACCTCCGGCGGCAGCGGCAACTGCTCCAGCGGCGGCACCACGTTCTTCCAGCCGGTCACCGAGGCGCTGAGCGCCTACGGGGTGAGCGTCTTCTAGGCCCGCACGGCTCGCACCCTTCAGCGGCGGTCCGCCTTCCGGCGGGCCGCCGCTTCTTTGTCCCGACCGAGGAAGAAGTTGCGAAAGACGCCGCGAAAGGGGTTACGCGACCGGACCAAGCCCGCTAACTTCCTTGAAACACACCGGTCATGAGCCGTGGCCGGCGAGTTTCGGCGCGACGGCGCGCGCCTGTGCTCCCCCGTGTCCACCCCCGCGGTCCCCACCCCGGACCGCCGGGATCCCCCACCGTCCCGGGAGACGCCTGTGCGCACACGACCGAGACCGCCCCGCCGGGGCGCCGCCGCACTCCTGCTCACCGCGGCGCTCGCGGCCGGCTTTCCGGCCCCCGCCACCGCCATCGCCACCGCCACCGCGGAGCCCGCCACTTCCGCCGCCCACCCCGCCGCCACCAACGCGGCACCCGCCCCCGCCCCCTTGGCGGAGGAGTTCCAGCAGGTCACCCTCGCCAAGGGCGTGGCCGAGACCGGCGAGCCGATGACCATGGCGGTCCTCCCCGACCGCTCCGTCCTGCACACCTCGCGCGACGGCACCCTGCGGCTCACCGACGCCGCGGGCACCACGAAGGTGTCGGGCAGACTGGACGTCTACGCGCACGACGAGGAAGGCCTCCAGGGCATCGGCGTGGACCCCGGCTTCACCGCCAACCGCCACGTCTACCTGTACTACGCGCCCCGGCTGACCACTCCGGCAGGGGACGCCCCCGGCGACGGCACCGCCGCCGACTTCGCCCCCTTCGACGGCGTGAACCGCCTGTCGCGCTTCGTCCTGCGCACGGACGGCACCCTCGACACCGCGAGCGAGAAGAAGATCCTCGACGTGCCCGCCTCGCGCGGGATCTGCTGCCACGTCGGCGGGGACATCGACTTCGACGCGCAGGGCAACCTGTACCTGTCGACCGGCGACGACTCCAACCCCTTCGCCTCCGACGGATACACGCCGATCGACGAGCGGCCCTCCCGCAACCCCGCCTACGACGCCCAGCGTTCGGCGGGCAACACCAACGACCTGCGCGGCAAGGTGCTGCGGATCAAGGTCGGCGCGGACGGCTCGTACTCCATCCCCTCCGGCAACCTCTTCGCCCCCGGCACCGCGCGGACCCGTCCGGAGATCTACGCCATGGGTTTCCGCAACCCCTTCCGGATGAGCGTCGACAAGCCGACGGGCATCGTGTACGTCGGTGACTACGGCCCCGACGCCGGCACCGCGAGCCCCACCAGGGGCCCGGCCGGCCAGGTGGAGTTCAACCGCGTCACCAGGGCGGGCAACTTCGGCTGGCCGTACTGCACGGGGAAGAACGACGCCTACGTCGACCACGACTTCGCCACCGGCGCGACCGGTGCGGCGTTCAGCTGCGCGGCTCCGCGGAACACCTCGCCCCGCAACACCGGCCTGACCGACCTGCCGCCGGCCCAGCCCGCCTGGATACCGTACGACGGCGGTTCGGTTCCCGAGTTCGGCAGCGGCTCGGAGTCGCCCATGGGAGGGCCGGTCTACCGCTACGACGCGGCCTCCACGTCGTCCGTCAAGTTCCCGCAGGGCTACGACGGGAACTTCTTCGCCGGCGAGTTCGGCCGCAAGTGGATCAAGCGCATCGCGCAGGGCACGGACGGCGCCGTCCAGTCCATCAACGCCTTCCCCTGGAGCGGGACCCAGGTGATGGACATGGCCTTCGGCCCGGACGGGGCCCTGTACGTCCTGGACTACGGCACCGGCTACTTCAACGGTGACGCCAACTCGGCCCTCTACCGCATCGAGCACGTCACCGCCGGCCGCTCCCCCGTCGCCCAGGCCGCGGCGAACCGCACCTCGGGGCAGGCCCCGCTGGCCGTGGCGTTCTCCTCGGCGGGCAGCTCCGACCCGGACGGCGACCCGCTGACGTACGCCTGGAGGTTCGGCGACGGCGGGACCTCCACCGCCGCGAACCCCTCCCACACGTACACGGCCGACGGGCAGTACACCGCGACCGTCACCGTCTCGGACGGCACCGGCCGCAGCGCCACCGCCTCCGTCCAGGTGACCGTCGGCAACACGGCGCCGACCGTGAGGCTGGAGCTGCCGGCCGAGGGCCGGATCATCGACCCGGGCGCTGCCGTCCCGTTCAAGGTCACCGTCACCGACCCGGAGGACGGCACGGTCGACTGCTCCCGGGTGAAGGTGACCTTCATCATCGGCCACGACAGCCACGGCCACCCGCAGACCTCCGCGACCGGCTGCTCCGGCACCGTTCAGACCATCGCGGACGGCGAGCACGACCCCAACGCGAACATCTTCGGCGTCTGGGACGCGGAGTACACCGACAAGGGCGCGAACGGCCAGCCCGCTCTGACGACGCACGACCAGAACATCAGCCAGCCCAGCCACCGGCAGGCCGAGCACTACGGCGGCTCGTCCGGCGTCCAGGTCGTCACCCACGCCCCCGCCCACGGCGGACGGACGGTCGGGCACATCGAGAACGGCGACTGGATCTCCTTCACCCCCTACGCGCTCGACGACGCCACCGGGTTCACCGCCCGCGTCTCCTCCGGCGGCACCGGCGGCACCCTGGAGGTACGGGCCGGCTCACCCACCGGAACCCTGCTGGGCACGGTGACGGTGCCGGTGACGGGCGGCTGGGAGACCTTCCAGGACGTCTCCACCGCGCTGACGAACCGCCCCGCCGGCACGACCACGCTCCACCTCGTCTTCAAGGGGGGCGCCGGCTCGCTGTTCGACGTCGACGACTTCCGCCTGACCACCGGCGGCACCGGCCCGCGGACGGGTGCGGTCGGGGGCGTGAACGGCAAGTGCGCCGACGTCGCCGGCGGCGCGACCGCCGACGGAACCCGCACCCAGCTGTGGACCTGCAACTCCACCCCCGCCCAGACCTGGACCCTCCCCGGCGACGGCACCCTGCGCGCCCTCGGCAAATGCCTCGACATCAGCGGCGGCGCCACCACCGACGGCACCCCCGTCCAGCTCTGGACCTGCAACGGCACCACCGCCCAGCAATGGCAGCCCCACACCGACGGCACCCTGCGCAACCCCCGCTCCGGCAAATGCCTCGACGCCGAAGGAGCCACCTGGAACGACGGCACCCGCCTGCACCTGTGGACCTGCCACACCGGACCCAACCAGAAATGGACCCTGCCGTAGCAGGAGAGGAGGCGTAACCATGCGCACCACCCTCACCAAGGCCGGCTGCCTGCTCGCGGGCGCGCTCCTGTGCCTGGCCGCCGCACCCGCCACCGCACCCGCCGCCGCGCCGCCGGGGCGCGACCCGGCTCCGGCGGCGGCCCCGGCCGTGGCTGACCCCGCGTACCGGATCCTGGCCTTCTCCAGGACGGCGGGCTTCCGCCACTCGTCCATCGACGACGGTCTGGCCGCGCTGCGCGAGCTGGGCGGCGCCCACGGCTTCACCGTCGACGCCACGGAGGACGCTCAGGCCTTCACCCCCGGCAACCTCGCGCAGTACGAGGCGGTCGTCTTCCTCTCCACCACGGGGGACGTACTGAACTCGGTCCAGCAGACCGCCTTCGAGCAGTACATCCGGGCCGGTGGCGGCTACGTCGGTGTCCACGCCGCTGCCGACACCGAGTACGACTGGCCCTTCTACGCCGGCCTCGCCGGCGCCCTGTTCCACTCCCACCCGCACAACCAGACCGCGACCATGAAGGTCGAGGACCGGGCCCACGACGCCACGGCGCACCTCGGCCGGACCTGGCAGCGGTTCGACGAGTGGTACAACTACCGCTCCAACCCGCGCTCCACGGCGCACGTCCTCGCCTCGCTCGACGAGTCCGGGTACTCGGGCGGCACGATGTCGGGCGACCACCCGATCGCCTGGTGCAAGGACTACCAGGGCGGTCGCGCCTTCTACACAGGCGGCGGCCACACGGACGAGTCGTACACGGAGCCCGCGTTCCGCCGGCACCTGCTCGGCGGTGTCCGGTGGGCGGCCGGGATGACGGAGGCCGACTGCCGGCCCGAGACGGGATACGTACCGCTGTACGACGGTTCCGGCACGGCCGGCTGGAAACAGGCGGGGCCGGGGTCGTTCACGTCGGCCGACGGCACGCTGACCTCGCAGGGCGGCCTGGGCATGCTGTGGTACTCCGCCCGGGAGCTCACCGGCGACTGGTCGCTGAAGCTGGACTGGCGGATGGACGGCGACGACAACTCCGGCGTCCTGGTCGGCTTCCCGGCCTCCGACGATCCGTGGTCGGCGGTGGACCACGGGTACGAGATCCAGATCGACGCCACGGACGCCGCCGACCGCACGACGGGGGCGGTGTACGGGTTCAAGCCGGCGGACGCGGCGGCCCGCGACGCCGCGCTCAACCCGCCCGGCGAGTGGAACACCTACGAGATCCGGGTGACGGGCGAGCGCCTGGAGGTCTTCCTCAACGGGCGCAAAATCAACGACTTCACCAACACCGACCCGGCACGGAGTCTCGCCCAGGGGTACGTCGGCCTCCAGAACCACGGTGAGGGCGACCAGGTGTCCTTCCGCAACGTACGCGTCAAGACCTCCGGGACCACCCCGCCCCCCGTGCCGCGGACGGGTGCGGTCAGGGGAGTGAACGGCAAGTGCGCCGACGTCGCCGGCGGCGCGACCGCCGACGGAACCCGCACCCAGCTGTGGACCTGCAACTCCACCCCCGCCCAGACCTGGACCCTCCCCGGCGACGGCACCCTGCGCGCCCTCGGCAAATGCCTGGATGTCAGCGGCGGCGCCACCACCGACGGCACCCCCGTCCAGCTCTGGACCTGCAACGGCACCACCGCCCAGCAATGGCAGCCCCACACCGACGGCACCCTGCGCAACCCCCGCTCCGGCAAATGCCTCGACGCCGAAGGAGCCACCTGGAACGACGGCACCCGCCTGCACCTGTGGACCTGCCACACCGGACCCAACCAGAAATGGACCCTGCCCTGAGCCGCGCCGCAGATAAATCGCCTTTCGGGGCATCGCCCGGGCCGCTGCGGTGAGACGTACGGTATGGCAGTGGATTCCGAACGCAACCAGGACGTACTCGTCGGCACCAAGCCCCGGGCCCAGGTCGAGGCGGCGTACCAGCGGCTGGAGCACAAGGCGGCCGCGCCCGGTCTCCGGACGCCCTTCTCGCTGGGCGCCGTGGCGGCCTACGAGTGGGCGCTCGGGCGCGCCGCCGAAGCCCCCGTGACGGGAGCGGCCGGCACCGGCCGCGTACCGTCCAGCCATCTGCTCACGGCCGAGCTGGACGCGGCCGTGGTCCAGCTGGGGGACCCGACCCAGAGCGCCGAGGGCGCGGCCCACGTCCGCGGCGTCCATGACGCGCTGGCGTGGGTGTGCGGGCTCATCGACGAACGGCCCTGACGCGCCGGCGTGGCCCGGTGCCGCGGGCGCCGGGGCGGCGGCCCGGGAGGTGGCAGGGGACGCACCCGCGCGGAGGCGGGGGCTCCCGCCCGCTCATATCGAGGCGGGCGGGAAACCCATGCCCGGGTAGCCGGTCGGCCGGCCGACGGCGCCGAAGTCCAGCGCCCGCGTCAGCTGCCTGAGCGTCTCCTCGGCGACGCGGCGCACGTCCGCGGGAACGTCGCCGCGCTCCTCTATGAGGCGGTCGTAGATCGGCGCGTCGCCTCGCACGGCGGAGTCCATGTCGAAGAACCTTTCCGAAGCAGTCTGTTGGTCGCTCACCGCCGCTGCGGGCAGCGGTGGACGAGTGTACGGGGCGTGACGGGGCACGGTGCGCGCAGCCCGTCACGCGGGCCGTCCCGGGCGGCCCCCTAGCAGGATCCGGGGCGCGGCGCAATCCCCCCGGCTCGGTCCCGGACCCGGCGGAGTGTGGGGCGCCTGGACATACCGGGCGGTATCCGGGGCGCCCTACGGTGCGGGGATCGATGTCCCGGCACGTCCCCGAGGAGCCGCCCATGCCATCGCCCGCCCTCCGCCGTACGCCCCCCACGGGCGCCGGCCCCGTCCTGCGGCGGCTGGTCGCCGCGCTGACCGTGCTGGTCCTGGCGCTGGGTGCCGCCCTCGCGGGGCCCGTACCCGCCGCCGCGGCCGACCCCGCTCCGGGGCTGACCCGGGTCACCTCGTTCGGCGCGAACCCGGGCGCGCTGCACATGTACGTCCACCGGCCGCCGTCGCTGCCCGCCGCGCCCCCCGTGGTGGTCGCGCTGCACGGCTGTACGCAGGACGCACAGGTGTACGCGGACGGCTCCGGGCTCTCGCGGCTCGCCGACCGGTACGGCTTCCTGCTGGTCCTCGCCGAGCAGACGGCGGCGAACAACCCGAACAAGTGCTTCAACTGGTTCCGGCCGGCCGACAGCCGCCGGGGGCAGGGGGAGGCCGCGTCGATCCGCCAGATGGTCGCGCACGCGGTGGCCGCCCATGGGGCGGACGCGCGGCGGGTCCATGTGACCGGCCTGTCCGCCGGGGGCGCGATGACGTCCGCGCTGCTCGCCGCCTACCCCGACGTGTTCTCCTCCGGCGCGGTGATCGCGGGGTTGCCCCACGACTGCGCGCGGGACACGACAGCCGCGTACACCTGTATGAACCCGGGTGTGGACCTGACCCCGGCCCAGTGGGCGCAGCGTGTGCGCGACGCCCACCCGTCGTGGGCGGGCCCGTGGCCGAGGGTGGCGATCTGGCACGGTGACCGGGACACGACGGTGGTGCCGCGCAATGCCGATGAGCTGCGCGACCAGTGGACGGCCGTCCACGGCCTGTCGCAGACGCCCACCCGGACCGATGTCATCGGTCCGAACGCCACCCGGCGGGAGCAGTACGCGGCCCCCGACGGAACGGTCGCCGTCGAGGTGGCCGAGGTGCCGGGGATGGGTCACGGCACCCCGGTGGACCCGGGCACCGGGCCGGAGCAGTGCGGTGTCGCAGGCACCCACTTCCCGGACACCATCTGTTCCGGCCACTGGATCGCGGGGTTCTTCGGACTGGACGGCTCCGGTGGTGGACCCGGTACGCCGCCGGCGCCGTCCGGGCTGGCGGTCACCGGCGCGACCGGGTCGACGATCACCCTCACCTGGTCGGCCGTCGACGGCGCCACCGGCTACACGCTGTACCGCGACGGTGCGCCGGTCGCCGCGCCCGCCGCTCCCCCCTACACCGACACGGGCCTGGCGGCCGGCACCGACCACACCTACGCGGTGGCCGCCCGGGACCGGGACGGCAGGACCGGCACCCTGTCCGCCCCCGTGACCGCCCGGACCACGGGCGGCTCGACCGCCTCCTGCTGGACGGACGACAACTACGGGCACGTGCGGGCGGGTCGGGCGACGGCGAGGGGCGGGTACACGTACGCCAAGGGCTCCGACCAGGCGATGGGGCTGTACAACACGTTCATCACCCATACGTTGAGGGAGTCGCCCGCGGGTCACTTCACGCTCGCCGACGACGGGTGCGTTCCCGCCCCGGAACCGCCGGCGCCGTCCGGCGCGGCGACCGCCGCCACGGCCGCCGCACCCGGGGGGCGGACGGTGTCCGGCTGCCCCGCCTCGCTGCGCGTTCCGGGCGCCGCCCACCAGCGGGTGTCGTGCCTGGACGAGCTGACGACCGCGGGGACCGTGGCGTCGGGCCACACCGACCCGGCGGACTGGGCGGGCCTGACCCCCAAGGACCTGCCGACGCCCAGCGGGGTGCCGGGCGTCCAGATCGACGGGTACTTCCCCGACACGTCGGCCACCAACACCAACCACGGCTGGATGCACGACGCCCAGTTCGTCCTGCGGCTGCCCGACCGGTGGAACGGCGGCCTGGTCGTCTCCGGGACGCCCGGCAACCGTGAGCAGTACGCCAACGACCGGGCCATCGGCGACTGGGTGCTGTCGCGGGGGTACGCGTTCGCCGCCACCGACAAGGGCAACACGGGGACGTCCTTCCAGCGCGACGGACGCAGGCCCGGCGACGCGATCGCCGAGTGGAACACCCGGCTGACGCAACTGACGCGGGCGGCCCGCGCGGTGGTGGCCCAGCGCTACCACCGGCCGCCGGCCCGTACCCTCGCGACCGGGATGTCCAACGGTGGCTACCTGGTGCGCTGGCAGCTGGAGAACCATCCGGAGCTGTACGACGGCGGGGTGGACTGGGAAGGCACCCTGTGGCGGGCCGACGGTCCGCACCTGTTCACCTTCCTGCCTCCCGCCCTGCGCCATTACCCGGTGTACGCGGCCGGCGGCCCGGCCGCGGGCGCGGCCCGGAGGGCGATGCACGCCGCCGGCTACCCGGCCGGTTCCGAGTTCCTGTGGCCGTACCACCACACGTACTACTGGGGTCTGACGCAGCGGATCTACCGCGAGGAGCTTGATCCGGGCTACCCGGGCGCCGACGCCGACTACGACTGGGCCGCCCGCCCCGAGCGGGTGCGCGGTGCGGTGGACCGCATCGCCCTGACGGGCCGCATCGGCAAGCCGCTGATGACCGTGCACGGCACGCTGGACGTCCTGCTGCCCATCACCCGGGACTCGGACGTGTACGCCCGGATGGTGCGGGAGGCGGGGCGCGGCGGGCTGCACCGCTACTACCGGGTCGAGGGCGGTACGCACACCGACGCCCTGGTGGACGCGTTCCCGGACCGGCTGAGGCCGCTCGTGCCCTGCCACCGCTCGGCGTTCACCGCCCTGGAGGGGTGGATCGGGCGCGGGGAGCGTCCGCCGGCCGGCCGGACCGTGCCCCTGCCGGCGGGGGCCGGCGCGGCGGAGCTGCTGGCCGGCTGCCGGTTGTGACGCTCAGCCCCGGGCGGCCTCCCGCCGGCGGTGGCGCGAGCCCGCGGTCGGTGCGGCGAGCGCGAGCCGGCGCCGGGTGCGGCGGAGCACCAGCCGCGTCATGAACGGGTGGACGTGGCGCACGGCGCCGAAGTAGAGCCGGCCGAGCCGGTTGTGGGTCCGCACCACCGTGCTCAGGGTGACGTCCCGCTCGCCCACGAGGAGGGAGGCGCGGAAGTCGAGGTGCCGCGCGTCCTGGCCGAGCAGGAGTTCGTCGCCCTCGCTCGCCATGACGGGGAAGGGCAGGACGTCCCGCCAGGCGCGCGGGTCGCGGGGCATGCCGGGGTCGAGCGGCACGCCCCAGGCGTCGGCGAAGTCGGTGCGGTCGAACGCGGTGCGGGCGAGCCGCGCGCCGTCCGGGACGGGGACGGCGACCGGCCGCTCCTGCCCCAGGCGGTGCAGCAGCCGCACCAGGGGCGGCCGGGTGGTGGGAGGGGCGGCGGTACGGCCCGTGGCGGCGTGCTCGGCGTTGTCGAGCAGTTCCTCGACGACCGTGTCGTGCACGGGGCGCACGAGCAGGGACCAGAGCAGCGCCTGGCCCGGCCCCTGGCGCTCCTGAAGGGTGTGCGTCAGGCGGCAGCGGCCGGGTCCCAGGGGTTCGACGTCGAGCCGGTGGTGGCCGTCCGCGGGCGGGGCGAAGTCGAACCGGACGCTCCGGCCGGGGGTGTAGGCGGTGACCCGGTAGCGGACGGGGCCGTGACCGCCTTCCGCGCCGACCCCCAGGGGCCGGTCGAACCGCATCGGCGGCCAGACGGGAGCCGGGAAGAGGGGGTCGTCGTCGGAGGCGATCCGGTCGAGCAGGGCGCCCACCCGGTCCGCCGGTGCCTCGATGACGCGTGCGTGGACGTTCCGTACCGTGCGCATGACGACCCTCCATACGGGAGCGTATGTTTTTCCGTACGCTACCGTACGGTCATGAGGAGCGAACGACCGGCGGGCGGCCGCAGGCGGCTGACCGCCGAGGACTGGGCCGACGCGGCCCTCGCAGCGATGGCGGAGGGCGGCGGTCTGGCGGCCGTCGCGGTGGAGCCGCTGGCCGCCCGGCTGGGCACCACGAAGGGCAGCTTCTACTGGCACTTCACCGGGCGCGACGCGCTCGTCGAGGCGGCCCTCGCGCGGTGGGAGGAGACCTCCACGGAGCGGATCATCGAGGCCACGGAGGCGCGTCCCGACCCGGAGGAGCGGCTGCGCTCGCTGTTCCTCGCGGTCATGACGGAGGCGGTGAACGACCCGCTGGAGGTCTCGCTGCTCGCGGACGCCGGACAGCCCCATGTCGCCGCCGTGCTGCGCCGGGTGACGGAGCGCCGGATCGGGTACGTCGCCCGGCTCTTCGAGGACCTGGGCTTCTCCGCACCGGCCGCCGCCCATCGCGGGCTGCTCGCGTACACGTCCTACCTCGGCCACACCCAGCTGGCCCACGCGGTGCCGGGGGTCCTGCCCCCGGACCGCGTCTACGTGGACTCCGTGCTGGAGACGCTGCTCCGCCGTCCGTGACCGCGGGCCGGCCGGTCGCCGGCCCCGGCGCGCACGGACCGGGGGCGGCGGGCACGCCGCCGGGCGGGCGCCGTCCGGAGGCGGACGGTCAGCCGGCGGCGGTCACCGGGAGCGTGACCTCCCAGGTGTCCACGGCGTAGTGCAGCCGCATGCCGTGGGCCTCGTAGAGCCGCAGGGCGCCGCTCTCGTTCAGCGTGTCGACCCCGAGCCCCAGCCGGTCACGGCCCAGGGCGGCGTACACGCCGAAGGCGTGGCGCAGCAGGTGGCCGCCGAGTCCCCGGCCGCGCGCGGCCTTGAGGACGCCCAGGTTGCGCACCCAGCCCATGCCGGCGCGGTCGTTGCGGGAGAGGAGCACGGCGGCGTCGCCGGTGCCCTCCACGGCGGCGATCCAGACGAGCGACCAGTCCAGGCGGGCGGCGTCGATGTCGTCGAGCCACTGCTCGTAGGTGCGGGGCTGGTGGTCGAAGTGCTCGGCGAAGGTCTCCTCGACCAGGGCGTGGGCGCGCCGCCGGTCGGCCTCGTCCGTGCAGGCGCGCAGGGTGACTCCGGCCGGGGGCTCGGGCAGCGGCTCCTGGTGGGGTGTCAGGTCGCGGAGCATGACCTGGTAGCGCCGTACGGTGTGCCAGCCGCGCCGCCGCAGGAGGGTGGTGTCGATGGTCGGCCGGCGGTTGAGGTGCAGGTGGACCACGGCCCGGGTGGCGCCCTGGTCCCCGGCGATGCGGCGGCACCGCTCCTCCGCCAGGTCCAGCAGGCGTTCGCCGGCGGCCTGGTGGTCGGGCAGGACGTAGTGGTCCATGTCGACGCGTTCGCCGCCGGAGTCGCTCCACACCAGCGCGTAGGCGACGAGCCGGTCCTCCTCGAAGGCCAGCCAGGAGTCGTGGGCGAGTTCCACCTCGGGGTGGGTCAGGTCGGCCTCGATGGTGTGCAGATCGGTCTCGGGCGCGCCGATCTCGATCGTGTCGATGGTGTTGAGCAGCTCGCAGATCTGCGGTGCGTCGTCGGTCCGGGCGGCCCGGACGGTGAGTGTGGGTCCCGTCTGCATCGGGCCACTGTCGGGGCCGGACGGCCCGCCGTGCAAGCCGATTTCGCGCGTGCGCCGCACCGCCCGAACCAAATGGCTACCGACCAGTAGATGGAATGCCTCATTCCGTCCATCATTGAGCGCGAGCA
The DNA here is from genome assembly GCF_001646665.1 of Streptomyces noursei. Taxonomy (GTDB): domain Bacteria; phylum Actinomycetota; class Actinomycetes; order Streptomycetales; family Streptomycetaceae; genus Streptomyces; species Streptomyces lavendulocolor. The sequence goes on from NZ_LWBU01000279.1 coordinate 142,019, forward strand.
TGCCAACGCGTCAACCGCTCCCCACCCCCACAGGAGTTGAACACCATGCATGCAGCTCGATGGAGAACACGAGTGGCGCTCACCGCGGCCGCCCTCGCCGTCACCACGGCCACCACCGCCGCGACCACCACCACGGCCACCGCCGCCCCGCCGACCGCGTCCGCCACCCGCGTCACCGCGACCACCGGCGCCCAGCTCGGCGGCGTCGACTACACCACCTGGCAGCGGGACGTGGCCACCGCCCTCGCCCAGGCCCGCCCCTACATCGAGCAGCGCACCGCGTCCGCCTCCGGCCAGAAGCTGGCCGTGGTCCTCGACATCGACAACACCTCGCTGGAGACGGACTTCCACTACTTCTGGGAGTACCCGACGCCCGCCGTCAGGCCCGTCCTCGACCTGGTCCGCTACGCGGACTCGCGCGGGGTGGACGTCTTCTTCGTCACCGCCCGGCCCGGCATCCTGCACGCTCCCACCGCGTACAACCTGAGGGCGGTCGGCTACCCCGTCGACGGCCTGTACGTGCGCGACCTGCCGGACCTGTTCGACGAGGTGAGCGCGTACAAGACGGCCAAGCGCGGCGAGATAGAGGCCAAGGGCTACACGATCATCGCCAACATCGGCAACCGGCCCACCGACCTGGTCGGCGGCCGCGCCGAGAGGACGTTCAAGCTGCCGGACTACGACGGCAAGCTGTCGTAGCGGCGGCGCGTCCGGCGGGCGGGCGGAGGCGTCCATTCGGGCCCTCCCCCGCCCCCACCCGCGCCCCGCGCCCCGCCGCCGGGTATGCGAGGTGCATGTCCGACAAGTCTCCCGGGACCGAGGGCGGGGCCCGCGCATGGTCGCTCGGGCGGCTGCACCGCGCCTTCCACCGCTCCGCCGCCGGGCGCGGCTGGCGGACCGGCAACGACCTGGAACTGATGCACCGCTCGATGGGGTTCGCCGCCCTCGGGCTGCTCACCCTGGTGCCCCTGCTGATCGTGATCGCCGCGGCCGACCCGGCCGGCGGCACCGGCTTCGCCCAGTGGCTCTCCGACGGCCTCGGCGTCGCGGAGGGCTCCATCGACGAGGTCGAACGGTTGTTCGCGCCGCCGGGGGCGGCGCTGGAGTCGATCACCGGCTTCGGTCTCGCCGCCCTGGTGGTCTTCGGCCTGACCTTCGGCGGCGTGGTGCAGACCGGTTACGAGAAGGTGTGGGAACTGCCCGCCGCCCGCTGGCACACCATGTGGCGCCACGCCGTGTGGCTCGCGCTGCTCATCGGTTACCTCCTGCTGTCGGCGGACGTCTTCACGCGCCCCGCGGTCGGCATCGACCTGGTCTGGCGCCTGGTGCTCGCGGTCGCCAGCGCCGTGCTGTTCTTCTGGTGGTCGCAGCGGCTCCTGCTCGGCGGCCGGCTGCCCTGGCGCGCCCTGCTGCCGGGCGCCGTGTGCACCGTGATCGGACTGGCCGGACTGCGGGTCTTCTCCCGCCTGGTCTTCTCCCCGCTGATCGCCTCCAACGCGGTCGCCTACGGGCCGGTCGGCACCATGCTGGTCGTCCAGTCCTGGCTCGTCGGCGTCGGCTTCGTGGTCTTCGGCGGCGCGCTGACCGGCCGGCTGCTGTACGAGGAGCGCTGGCACCTGGCGCGCCTCCTGCGGCGCTGGGCCCACCGGCTCGGGCTGCGCCGCCGCCACGGCTGATACGCGGCGTGACCAAAACGGCCATCCCTCGCGAAGAGTGCAAGTATGGACACCGGGCAGAGGCAGAAGAGACAGCAGGGACACCTGCGGCACATCCGCACCACTGGTGACACCGGGACGGTTTGCACATGAACAGGAAGCCGACAGCCACCACCGCGGCAGGGGTGACGTCCAGCAGCTCCGTCTTCGGTGCTCCCTGCTGGGTCAGTCTGATGACCCGCGACCTGCGCGCCGCCCAGGACTTCTACGGCGCGGTCCTCGGCTGGGAGTTCCGCCCGGCGCGGCTCGGCGAGGAGTTCAGCGTCGCCCTGGAGGACGGCAACCCCGTCGCCGGCATAGGAGCACTGGCCTCCGCCCTCCAGGTGGCCGTCGCCTGGACCCCGTACTTCGCGGTGCAGGACGCCGACCAGACCGCCGCCCGCATCCGGGAGCGCAGCGGCACGGTCGCCGTCGGACCGGTCGGGTTCGTCGTCGGCCGGGGTGCGCTCGCGGCCGACCGCGACGGCGCCGTCTTCGGCATCTGGGAGGGCCAGCTCCTCTCCGGCTGGGAGACCTGGCGCGCCGCCGCGCCCGCCTGGCTGCGGCTGCAGACCCGGGACGCCTTCGAGGCCGCGATCTTCTACGGCGAGGTCTTCGACTGGGCCTGCGGCCGGCCGGGTTGCTGCGACGTCGAGTACGAGGGCGACGAGGTCGTGCTGCGCAGCGCCGGCCACGTGGTCGCCCGGCTCAGCTCCGGCGCCCTGGAGGCCGCGCCCGACCCGGCGGTCCGGCCCCGGTGGGAGGTGCACTTCCCGGTGCGTGACGTCGACGCCCGCGTGGCGGCCGCGCGGCGGCACGGCGGCACGGTGATCCACCACGAGCCGGGCGCCCACGCCACCCTTCGTGACCCGGACGGGGGTTTGTTCACGCTCACCGCGCGCACAACTGCTGAATGAGCTTTTCCGATCTTGTGTACGCCGGCCTGGGCGTCGGCGCGCTCGCGGCCGCCGTCCTGCCGCGCGTGGTGTTCAGCCGCCCGTTCTCCATGCCCATGGTGTTCCTGGCCGCCGGTGTCGCGGTCCAGCTCCTGCCGCTGCCCGTCCCCGTGATCGATCCCGTGGCGGACCGGCTGTGGGTGGAGCACGCCACCGAGGTGTGCGTGCTCGTCTCGCTGATGGGTGCCGGGCTGGCGATCAACCGGCCACCGGGACTCCGCGCCTGGGCGGGCACCTGGCGCCTGCTGGGCATCACGATGCCGCTGACCGTCGTGGCGGTCGCCGTGCTCGCCTGGGCGGTGCTGGACTGGCCGCCCGCCGCGGCCCTGCTGCTGGGCGCCGTGCTGGCGCCCACCGACCCGGTGCTGGCGGCGGAGGTGCGGGTGGGTGAACCGACCGACGCGGAGGACGACGAGGACGAGGTGCGCTTCACGCTCACCAGCGAGGCGGGGCTCAACGACGGGCTCGCCTTCCCCTTCGTCCTCGCGGCCACGGCCCTGGCCGCCGCGGCGGGGACCGGCTGGTCGACCGGGTGGATGGGCGGGTGGGCCCTGTCCGACGCGCTCGGCAAGGTGGTGATCGGCGTGGTCGCGGGGGCGGCGGTGGGCCGGCTGCTGGGGTGGATGTTCTTCCGCGCCCGGGCGGAGGCGCTGCGGCTGTCGGAGCACATGGAGGGCTTCGTGGCGCTCGGGGCCACCCTCCTGTCGTACGGGATCACGGAGCTGCTGCACGGCTACGGCTTCCTGGCGGTGTTCGTCGCCGCCTGCACGCTGCGCGCCGCCGAGCGCAGCCACGGGTACCACAAGGTGCTGCACGAGTTCACCGAGCAGATCGAGCGGCTGCTCACGGCGTTCCTGCTGTTCCTGCTCGGCGCGTACGTCGCCGGCGGCGGCCTCGCGGACCTGACGTGGCAGGCGGTGGCCGTCTCCGTGCTGCTGCTCCTGGTCGTCCGCCCGGTGACCGGCTGGGTGGCACAGCTCGGCTCGGCGGCCGGGCCGCGCGAGCGGATAGTGGCGGCGGCGTTCGGCCTGCGCGGCATCGGGTCGCTGTACTACCTCGCGTACGCCCTGGGCGAGGACGACTTCGACGGGCTGGCGGGGCAGCTGTGGGCCGCGGTGGCATTCACGGTCGTCGCCTCCGTCGTCCTGCACGGGGTGACCGCGACGCCGGTGATCAGCCGCCTCGACCGGCTGCGCGGGACGGCGGCGCCGGGCGATCCGCCGCCCTGAGCGGCGGGCGCAGAGCGGCGGGCGCAGCGCGTTGTGCGCCGCGCGTTGTGCGCCGCGCCGGGAGCTCCGCGCCGGGCGCCGCCGCGCCGAAGCGCCGGGTCCCCCCGGGAAGCGCTCCAGCAGGGCCCGCCGCTGGGCCTCCTCCCGTTCCAGCACGTCGGCCAGGACCTCGGTGTCGCGGCTGCCGCTGATCGCGTCCCGCACCAGCGCGGCCAGGACGTCCGGCGGCAGCGCCTCGGCCTGGGTGGTGGACGCGCCGGGGAAGGAGGACCGCCGCTCGCCGGCCTTCACCGGGGCGGTGGGGAGCCGGAGCTCGGCGATCTGCCGCTCGGTGACGGCCAGCCGGTCGAAGCGCACGAGCACGTCGGGGGCGTCCAGCGCGGCGAAGGCGGTGACGTCCTCGGCGAGGGCCGCGAACAGCTGCAGCCCGTTCGGGTCCCAGTCCCCGACCACCAGGATCCGCACGCAGCCGTGGCCGCCCACCGCGGCCCGCTGGGCGGCGGCCCGCTTGCCGGACAGCCCGGTGGCCGACGCGTACACCGGTACGCCCCACGGGTCGGTGACCGTGGCCAGCTGCGGGACGAGGCCCGCCGTGTCGCACCACACCTCCAGCCTGGCGTCCTGGCCGGTCTGCCGGTCCAGCCGGAAGCCGCGCGCCGCGTCCAGCTGCGCCTGCCGGAAGCCGTCGGCCCCGTCGTAGGCGACGGGCTCCACGGCGGTGTGCGTGCCGTCCCCGATCGCCAGCCACGATATGCGGCCGGACCGGCGGGCCATGCCGAGGAGGTCGACCAGCCGTTTGTAGGTCCGCTCCTGCCGGGCGAGCACACCCTCGGAGACCGCCGCGTACCAGATCTGACGTATGGTCAGCGGCAGCTGGGCGGCATACCTGCCGAGGATGAACTCGACCGCGGCCAGCAACTCCTGGGTCGCGGGCCGCGGTTGCCAGTCGGGCTGGTAGCCGCGAGGACGCCTGTCCGGCACCGTTGCCCCCCTTCGGACCGAGCGGGTGGACGGGCCGGGACGTCAGGGCGTCCTGCCCGTCCCTGTCGGTCTGCCCACTGGGAGCGCCGGATTCACCTGCGGGCGGGACCCGCCGCGCCGGTCAGCTCGCCCTGCGGCCCGTGAGGGGGGCGGTGTCCATACCGGCGCCGTGCCGCATGCCGTCGAGCATCTCCTCGACGGCCTCCAGGGAGGTGCGCCGGGGGCGCCAGCCGAGCTCCTCGCGCGCCCGCGTGCAGTCGAGCATCGGCACGCGCAGCACGGCGTCGAAGAGCTGCGGGGAGGCGGGGATCAGGCGCAGGCCCCAGCCCGCGGCGAGCGCGGCGCGGATGGCCGGCCGGGGCAGGCGTACGACCCGGGCGTCGAGCAGCTCGGCGAGCCGGCGGGCGTCGAGGGCCGGCTCGGCGGCGAGGTTGAAGGCACCGCTCACCTCCTTCACGACCGCCAGCCGGTAGGCCTGGGCGGCGTCGTCGGTGTGCAGGGCCTGGAAGCGCAGGCCCGGGATGTCCGGCACCACCGGGATCGTGCGGGGCCCGGCGAGCTGGCCCGGCACGAAGCGTCCGGCGAAGATGCGCCGCTGCTCGCTCCCCGACTCCTCCTTGAACAGGAACGCGGGCCGCATCCGCACGACCCGGACCCCGGGGTGGCGGGCCTCGAAGCCGTCCAGGACCCGTTCCAGGTAGGCCTTCTCGCGGGTGTACGCGGCTCCCGGCCAGCCGTGCGTGGGCCACGTCTCGTCGACCGTCCGGTCCTTCGGTCCGGGCGAGTACGCGCCCACCGACGAGGCGTGGATCAGGACGGGCACGCCCGCGGCGGAGACGTCCCGGTACACCTGGAGGCTGCCGAGGACGTTGGTGCGCCAGGTGGCCACCGGGTCGTGCGTGGGCTGGAAGGCCCAGGCCAGGTGGATGACCGCGTCGGCGCCCTCGAAGTGCCTGACGAGGTCGGTCCCCTCCTCCCGGAGGTCCACGGCGGCCCAGTCGGTCTTCGGCGGCGACCAGCCGGGCAGCCGGCGGGCCAGGCCCAGGACGGACGAGATCCGGGGGTCCTCGGAGAGGGCCGCCACCACACTGGTGCCGACGTTTCCGGTGGCCCCAGTGACGACGACCCGCTTGCCGGCGTTCATGTTCACGGCTCCTGCCCTCCGACGGCGACGGTTCCACTTGCGTCCCGGCCCGGTGGGCCCGCGCCGGGAGGTCCCGGGTACCCCCTGGCGGCCGGTCCACGTCCCCGGTGCGCGGGTATGAGGGCCCGGACGGAAGGGAACCATGGGACGCGGGGGACGAATGACGCACGAGAAGGGAAACCGGGCGGATGCATGTGGACCTCACCGGCAGGACGGCGCTGGTCACCGGCTCGACACAGGGCATCGGCGCGGCGATCGCCACGGCCCTGGCGCGCTCGGGCGCGACGGTGGCCGTCAACGGGCGGACCTCCGACGGCGTGACGGCCGCGGTGAAGCGGCTGCGGGCGGAGGTGCCCGACGCCGAGGTGGTCCCGGTGGCCGCGGACGTCGCCACGGAGGAGGGCGCCCGGCTGGCCGTGGAGCTGCTGCCCGAGGTGGACGTCCTCGTCAACAACCTGGGCGTCTTCGAGTCCCGGCCGGCCCTGGAGATCACGGACGCGGAGTGGCGGCGGTACTTCGAGGTGAACGTCCTCGCGGCGGTGCGGCTGACCCGCGCGTACCTGCCGGGGATGACCGGCCGGGACTGGGGTCGGGTGCAGTACATCGCCAGCGACTCGGCGGTCGTGACCCCGGTCGAGATGATCCACTACGGGATGTCGAAGACGGCGCTGCTGGCGGTGAGCCGGGGCTTCGCCAAGGAGGCCGCCGGGACGGGCGTCACTGTCAACTCGGTCATCACCGGCCCCACCCGGACGGGTGGCGTGGAGGACTTCGTGTACGAGCTGGTCGACCGGGACCTGGAGTGGGAGGAGGCGCAGCGCGTGTTCATGCGCGAGCACCGGCCGCAGTCGCTGCTGCAACGGCTGATCGAGCCGGAGGAGATCGCGCACATGGTGGTCTACCTCAGCTCGCCCCAGGCGTCCGCGACGACCGGTGGGGCGGTGCGCGTCGACGGCGGCTATGTCGACGCCATCCTGCCGTGAACCGCCGGCCGTCCCGCACCCCCGGAGCCGGTGGCACCGGCGGTCGCCCGGCCCGTCGCGGCCGGGTTCCACCGGGCCGTAGGCATATGCCGGAAGCACCACCGTATCGAGTGTTGCCAAACCCCTTACAGGGTGTCTCCGCCTGTGCAACAGTCGTAACCGGTCCTCAGTTTACGACCCTGGCCGCGCCGCGCCCGTATCGGAGTACGACATGCCGTCCCATCTGTTCGCGGACCGTCCCGCCCCACAGCCACCCGAGCGTGGCACGCTGGACGCCCTGATCTCGCAGACCCGTCGGCTGCGCGGAGACGTCGACGCGGTGCGCAGGGACGCCGTGGCGGACGAGGACGATCCCCAGGGCCGCTGGCAGCGCGCGCTGTGCGACCTCGCCGTCCACCAACTCGACGACCTGGGCGCCCAGTTGGGTCAGCTCAGGCAGGGTGCTCCGGACGGCACCGGCGAAACCGCGGAGCCCTTCGAGGACCCGGCCGCCGACGACCGCGCCCCCGCGGACCCGCCGCCCACCGGGTCGCTGCTCAGCCGCGTCGGCAGCGCGGAGTGGAACCTCCTCACCGACGAGGTGAGCTGGTCCGACGAGCTGTACGTCATCTTCGGCCGCCCCCCCGAGGCCGGCCCGATGACCCTGGACGAGCTGCCCTCCATGGTGTTCGCCGAGGACCAGGCGCTGCTGACGGCGATGGTCACGGGCTGCCTGATCGACGGCAAACCCATCGACGGCGAGTTCCGGATCGTCCGCGCCGACGGCCGGGTGCGCACCCTGCACATGATGGGCGAGCCCGTCCTCGACGTCGACGGGTGCACCGCGTCGATGTGGGCGGTCCTGCGGGACGTGAGCGAACTGCGGCGCAGCGAGCGGGCGGTGCGCGAGACCCGCGACTCGTTGCAGCGCCGCCACCACATCGAGCAGGCCGAACACCGGATGGCGGTGGAGCTCCAGGAGGCGGTGCTGCCCCCGTGGCGCGGGTCCTCGGGGCTCCCGCACGGCGGGCCGGCCGGGCTGGACCTGGCCGCGCAGTACCTGCCGTCGGCGTCGAGCGCGACGATCGGCGGCGACTGGTACGACGCGCTCGAACTGCCGGACGGGGACGCCCTGCTGACCGTGGGCGACCTGACCGGGCACGGCGTCTCCGCGACGTCCACGATGGCGATGCTGCTGGGCGCCCTGCGGGGCATGGCGGTCGCGGGCATCAGGCCCGGAGCCCTGATGGGTCACCTCAACCAGGTGCTGGACACCTCGTCGCAGCCGGCTCTGGGCAGCGCGGTGTGCTGCCGCTACGACCCCAGGACCCGGACCCTCGGCTGGGCGCAGGCCGGCCACCCCGCCCCGCTGCTGTTCCGCGGCGGGACGGGGCGCGCGCTGACCCGCCCGGACGGCGCCCTGCTGGGGGCGACGTCCGGGGCGACGTACGAGCAGGCCGAGATCGTGCTGCTGCCCGGCGACCTGTTGGTGCTGCACACGGACGGCCTGACGCGCGGCCCCGGCAGGGAGAGGCTGCTGGAGCTGGCGCCGCGGTTCGCCCGGGCGCGGGACGCGAAGGAGTGCGTGAGGTCGGTGGTGGAGGAGTTCGGCGGCACGGCCCGTGAGGCCGACGCCTGCGTGATGGTCGCCAGGGTCGGCGACCGGTCGTGAGCTGCGGCCCGGGCGTCATGCCGTGGCGGTATGGCGCGTGGGCCCGGTCGGGGTGGCAGGGCACCGGAGCGTCGGGGTGAAGCCCGGTGGTCGGTCGTTCCGCGTGCGGTGGGGTTCCCGACGGCTTTGCCGTGTCGCCCATCGGGCCGTGATGTCGGTTCGTCGGAGTGTGACGTGGTGCCGGGGATCGGTGCGGCCGTGCTGTTGTTCCCGGCTGTCGTACCGTCGCCCTGCGGAGGCCGGTGGTCCTGCTTTCCGGTCCCGGGCGGTCGTGCCGGGTGGATCGTCGGTCGGTGACCGTGCGGGCGTGGCCTCAGGGTCCGGAGCGGCCGTCAGGCACGTCCGCGCCGGGTCCTCTTGGCCGTCGTGGCCTTGGGCATGGCCAGCTGGATCTCCTCACGAAGGTCCTCGATCTTGGAGTAGCCCGCGTACTGCCCGGTGAGCCGGTACATCTCCCGCAGCCGGTCCCAGGTGCGCTGCGAGGAGGTCTCGCCCATCGACATCAGCGCGAGGCGGGCGTAGCGGTCGGCCTGCTCCGGGTCGTCGGCGATGAAGCACGCCGACGCCATGGAGAGGTAGTCGAAGATCTTCGAGCGCTGGCGGCCGTCGTTGCGCAGCGCCAGGGCCTTCTGCGCGAAGTACTGGGCCTGCTTCGCCGCGGCGGGCTCGTGCTCGGCCAGGGTGCGGTACGCGAGCGCCTGCATGCCGTACAGGTCCTCGCTCCGGAACGTCTGCATCCAGCTCGGCAGCGGCACGTCGGACTTGTCCGAGACGAACAGCTCCTCCGCCTCGCCCAGCGTGCGGCGCATGGCCTGGCCGCGGCCCATGGACGCCTGCGCCCAGGCCTCGATGGTGTGCAGCATGGCCTGCGTACGCGGCAGGATCTCCTCGCCCGAGCCGGACCGGGCGAGCTTCATCAGGTCCAGGGCCTCGTCGGGGCGGCCCAGGTGGACCATCTGGCGGGCGGCGCGGGAGAGGGCCTCGCCGGCGCGGGGCCGGTCGCCGCCCTCGCGGGCCGCGTGGGCGGCGATGACGAAGTACTTCTGGGCGGTGGGTTCCAGGCCCACGTCGTGGGACATCCAGCCCGCCAGCACGGCGAGGTTGGCGGCGACGCCCCACAGCCGGCGCTGGAGGTGGTCGGGGTGGCGATAGGCGAGCATGCCGCCCACTTCGTTGAGCTGGCCGACGACGGCCTTCCTCTGGAGCCCGCCGCCGCGTGCGGCGTCCCAGGCGCGGAACACTTCGACCGAGCGTTCCAGTGCCTCGATCTCCTGCGACCCGATGGGCGCGGCCTCGTAACGGTCGAACCCGGCGGGCTCGGCGTGCAGGGGATCGCCGGGACGGGGGGCGTCGGCGGCGAGTGACGGGTCGGTGTGGAGCCAGTCGTGCATGGCGCTGGTGAGTGCGGAGCCTGCGGCGAGCGCGGCGCCCGCGCCCACCAAGCCGCGTCGGTTGAGCATGAGGTCCATTCCCGTGAATTCGGTGAGGACCGCAGCCGTACGCTCGGGCGCCCAGGGCAGCCCGTCAGGGTTGTCGGTGTTCCTGACGTCCCGCCGTTTCCCGGCGCGCCCGTGTCGTACGAACCCGAGGTCCTCGATGGTCACGACACGGCCGAGTCGCTCGGTGAACAGAGCCGCCAGCACCCGCGGGACGGGATCGCGCGGGGTCTCCCCCATGTCGATCCAGCGCCGGACCCGCGAGGTGTCGGTCGCCAACTGGGGGTGGCCCATGGCCGCCGCCTGCCGGTTCACGAGTCTCGCGAGTTCGCCCTTGGACCAGCCGGCGAGGCCGAACAGGTCTGCAAGGCGGGTGTTGGGTTCTCCGGTCACGTCAAGCCCCCAGGTTCTCGGCTGAGTTGACACTAACCCGGTGTCATAGGGCCCGCGACTATTCGCCAGGGTTCGCCAGGGTGCGCCAGATGGTGTGCCACCCGCGCCCGGGTGTCAGGTAGGAAAGCGCCACCCCGCCCCGGCAACCGGCCCTCATTCCCCAGGGTGTCGACCGGCGGCCGGGACGGGGCAGCGTACGTAAATCGTCGGCACACGAAGGGGTCTGTCTCGCCCATGTACACAGCATCGTCCTCCGTGTCCGCCCCGCCCCGGCCGCAGCAGCAGCGCACCGTCACGGCCGGCGGCGGCCCGTACCTGGATCCTTCCCAGGCGGGTCGGACCCGGCGCTGGGCGGGGGCCGTGGCCGGACCGCTCAGCGGGAGAATCGACTTGTCCGGCACCCAGGGCGCGCAGTTGCGGAAGGTGATCGCGTCGGTGCACCGGATCTGCCCCGAGTTCAACCCGGTGCAGGTGATGCGGCGCAGCGGCCGCTCGGTCCTCCTCGTGGGGACCACCGGACGCTCCACCGCGGTCGCCAAGTGTTTACTGGACCACTCCCCCGCGTGGGCCGAGCGGTTCCGTCATGAGATCGCGGCCTACCGGGCCTTCGTGCGCCACCGCCCCCCGGTACGGGTGCCGCGGCTGATCGCGGCCGATCCGGACAACTGCGCGCTGGTGATCGAGCGGATGCCCGGACGGGCGGCGGCGCTCACGCGGCACCCCGCCGAGGCACCGCCCCGGGCCGATCTGCGGGCCGCGCTCGCTGCGGTCACCCGGCTCAACACCTGGCGGCCGCCGGCCGGGACGTTCGAGGCTCCGCTCGACTACGGGTCCCGGATCTCCCGCTACCACGAGCTGGGCCTGTTCACCGACCGGGACCGCGACGACCTGCAGAAGCTGCTGCACGGCCTGGCCCACGCGGGCGGGCGGCAGGGCATGGGCCAGTTCTGCCACGGCGACGCGCTGCTGTCCAACATCCTGCTCTCGCCCGCCGGTCCCGTCCTGGTCGACTGGGAACACGCGGGCTGGTACCTGCCGGGGTACGACCTGGCGACGCTGTGGACGGTGCTGGGCGACGCGCCCGCGGCCAGGCGCCACATCAGCCAGCTCGCCCAGCGCGAGGGACCGGCGGCCCGGGACGCGTTCCTGGTGAACCTGATGCTGGTGCTGACCCGGGAGATCCGCACGTACGAGACGGCGGTGCAGCGGACCATACGGGAGGCTCCACCCGCCGGTTCGGTGCCGGCCGCTCCCGGAGCGGTGTCGACCGGCGAGGAACAGCGGCTGCTGCTGCGGCGGCTGCACGACGACTGCGCACTGGCACGGCGGGCCGTGCGCGCGGCGGTCGGCACGCGCTGACCGGCGGTCAGGGGGGAAGCGCGCCGGGTGCCTGGTGCCGACACACCGGACACCCGGCGCGCTGTCGTACGTCCTCGGCCGGACCGCTCCGGCCCCGGGGACGGTAGCGTCGCCCCGGGGCGGGCCGGCGACGCGCGGGCCGGCTGCGGCCCCGGCCGCGACCGCGTCCCGAGGAGCACCGGAGGCCGCCATGAGTGAACCGCACGCCCGGCTCGCCGCCGCCGCCGACGGTGTCCGGGAGGCGCTGGACCGCCTGGGCACGGCCGAGCGCGCGGAGCGGGAGCGGGCGTACCTGCGCAGCGACCTCACGCACCTGGGCGTGCCGGTGCCCGAGGTGCGGCGGACCGTGAAGTCGGCGCTCCGGGCGCTCGGTCCGCCCTCCCGCGACGACACGCTGCGGCTCGCGGCGCTGCTCTGGAGCGATGAGGTGTACGAGCACCGGCAGGCCGCGGTCGAGACCCTGACCGCGCGGGCGGCCGCCGTGCTGCGGGCCGGGGACCTGGCCGGGCTGGAGCGGTACCTGCGGGCGTCGGGCACCTGGGCGCTGGTGGACCCCCTGGCCGTGCACGCCGTCGGGGCGGTGGTGAGCCGCGACCCGGCGGCGTGCGGTGACGCCCTGGACCGCTGGGCGCGGGACGAGGACTTCTGGCTCCGCCGGACGGCTCTCCTCGCCCTGCTGCCCGGTGTCCGCGCCGGCACGCCCGACCTGCCGCGTCTGAGCCGCTACGCCGACGCCATGCTCGACGAGCGGGAGTTCTTCGTCCGCAAGGCGATCGGCTGGGTCCTGCGCGAGGTCTCCGTGCGCGACCCGGGGTTCGTCGCGGCGTGGGTCCGGGAGCGACGCCCCCGGATGTCCGGTCTCACCTGGCGCGAAGCCGTCCGCCGCCTGCCCGCCGGAACCGTGTGAAGGGTCCCGCGCCGGGACACCCCATCGAGGTTCGACTGATTTCAGCCATACCCCTACCGGCGATGGCCGGTTCGGGTGCATGCTGAGCCCGCGGCGCTCGTACCCCCGACGGGTGGCCGTATCGGCTCCGCCCCGCAACGTCGCGCGGGCGGAGCCGCGCCGCCTCCCGGCTCCCCACGGGAGGCCAGGCGCATGCCCGAGCGACTGGAGGCCTGATGCCGAACGATCACCACGCCCGGTCCCTGCCCCTTTCCGACGGATCCACTCGCGCCCCGGCGAAGGTGGCGGACGAGCTGTCCCTGGCGGACGCGGAACTGCTGGAGAGGTACCCGGCCGTCAGGGGAGTCGCCGAACGGTGGATGGTGCTGAGGAGGGAATCGGGGAGCACCGGCTGACCGGCGCCGCGCGCCGGCCGCTCGGCGGCCGTCTGTGTGCGGGGGCCGGTGGTGGCGGATCGCCAGGGGCGGGCCGCAGGTCGCGACACGGGCCACTCCGGCGAGGCGTTGAGGACGCGGTACGGGCCCGTGGGCAGCTCCGGGAGGTGCCCACGGGCCCGCGCACGGCCGGCCGATCCGGTGCCGCTCCCCCAGGTCCACCTCTCCTGCCCGGGTGCGCCCGGCGCGGGACGTCCACGTCCTGCGGCGCTTCACGGGGGCCTTCTCCCGGGCTCTCGCGGGTGGTGCCGCCCTGGCCACGGACGGGCGCGCCGGCCCGTCCGTCCGTACCGGGACTTCCGGCCCGTTTCGTCCGGGCCGGAGGGCCCGGAAACGGAACGGTTGCCACCGCGGGCGTTTACCGCTGCCGGGCGGGGCAAAGCGGTGTGATGTCCCGCCGCGTGGCGGAACGTGCGGAAAGCTACGGGAGGTCGAGAATGGGAATCATCGCGTGGATCATCATCGGGCTGCTGGCCGGTGCGATCGCCAAGGCGCTGATGCCGGGACGTGACCCGGGCGGCATTCTGGTGACCATGCTGATCGGCATCGTGGGCGGTCTGCTGGGCGGCTGGCTGGGCAAGGTCATCTTCGGTGTCGAGTCGATCGACGGCTTCTTCGACCTGTCGACGTGGATAGCCGCGATCATCGGTTCGGTGATCATTCTGGCTCTCTACCGGCTCATCACCGGGCGAGGGCACCGGGGTCACGGGGTGCACGCCTGACCCCGTACCGAACGTGTCCCCGGGGGTGTGAGCCCCCGACGGACACCGGAAGCACGAGGAAAGAGGGCGCCACGATGTACCGTCCCGGCGAGACGCACGCTCCGGCCGTGGGAGCGGCCGCCGGCACCGGTACCGTGGCGCCTTCGTGATGCGGTCGCACACCGCCGACGTGGCGTCCCTGAAGGCCTACATCGAGCGCGAGATCACGACGCTGCGGGCGGAGGTGCGCCGGCGGGCCGAGACGGCGGGGGTGGCGGAGCCGTCGCCCGGCCGGTCCACCGGCGGGATCGGCGGGCCGTCGCCGGAGGCCGGGGGCACCCTGACGGCGCAGTGCTCCTGCGGCCAGGGACACGGCTCCCCGCACACGTGCGTGGACGCGGACGAGCGGCACGACCCGTGGACGTGCCTGTGCGCGACGCTGCCGGCCATTCCGGTGTCGGCTGCGCTGCTGGCCCCGGTGCGTGACGACTTCGGCGGGGTCACCGACTTCGTCATCCGCGCCGGCAACCACATCCGCTCCGCCGAATGGCTGGTCTCACCGGACCAGCAGGTCGGGCAGCGGTTCTTCGCGGAGGCCCGGCCCGGGGCGGCGGCCGGCGGGCTGCTGGCCGCGCTGAAGGAGGTCCTGGACGGCGGGCGGGCCCTGAACGGCCTGGTGGTGGACTACACCGAGGAACGGTACGGCAGGCTGCGGCGCGTCCAGCTGGTGCACCACGCGTCGTCGTGCGGCGACCAGGTGCTCACGACCTGGCGCCCCGTGCGCAGCCAGGCCGAGCTGCTCACCATCGACGCGCAGCACCTGGCGTCGATGGGGTGGGGGCGCTGGGACCTGCTGTCCGGTGCCGTGACGTGGTCGGAGGGGCTGCAGCGGATCTTCCGTACCGATCCGGCGCTGCCGTGGTCGCTCCTCGAGCTGTGCGACGCGCTGGTGCCGGCGGACGTGGGGCCGTTCGGCGAGTTCGTCGCCTCGGTGCTGGCCGGTGAGGAACCGGCCTGGACCCGGATCAGGTTCCGGGTGCTGGGCGAGGTCCGGACGGTCGATCTGCTGGGCCGGCCGGTGGCGGGCACCGACGGCCGGCCGTGGGCCCTGCAGATCGTGGCCCGGGACCTCACTCCCCAGATGCGCAGCCGCCGCAGGCTGGTGGAGAAGCAGGTGGAGACCGAGCAGTTGCGGCAGCAGGCCGCGGCCGAGCGGCACGTCGCCTCGGCCCTGCGGGAGGCGCTGCTGCCGACCTACTCCGAGGGGCTGGCCGAGCTGGGGCTGGAGGTGGCCGCCGCGTACCTGCCCGCGGAGCCGGACGCCGCGGTGGGCGGCGACTGGTACAAGTGCCGGCCGCTCACGGACGGCCGGGCGCTGATCGCCATCGGGGACGCGAGCGGGCACGGCCTGGAGGCGGTCGCCCGGATGGCGCAGCAGCGTCACGCCATGGCGGGGCTCGCCCAGACGGGGGCGTGCGCCGGGGACGTCACGACGTGGCTGAACGAGCTGGTGTGTTCCGACCCCTCGTCGGCGACGGCCACCGTGGTGGTCGGCCATATCGGCCCGGACCGGGTGTTCCGGTGGACGTGTGCCGGGCACCCGGCGCCGTTGCTGCTGCGCGAGGGGCGTGCGTACGCGATGCCGACGGAGCACCGCGGGCCGCTGCTGGGGGTGCTGCCCGGGCACCGGTACGAGACGTCGGAGTTCCCGCTGGAACGGGGCGACGTGCTGCTGATGTACACCGACGGGGTGGTCGAGCGGCGCGGGCAGGACATCACCGAGGGCATCACGGCCCTGACGGGGCTCCTCGCGGCGAGCGGCGGACTGCCGCCGCGGCGGATCGTCGACCGGCTGACGGAGGAGTACGAGCGCGGCGCCCACGACGACGACGCGTGTCTGCTCGCCGTCCGGGTGGACTGACCGCGGTCCGTTCGGCGGAAGGTGTCATCGGTGCAGTCCGGTGACGTGCCGCAGGCCGGCGCGCCGCCGGTGCGAAACGGTGCTCGCCCCCGCGCCCTCCCCCGGCCGGGGCGCGAACTTCCGCGCCTGCGGGTGTGATTGACGGGCGGTCCGGCAGCCGCTACCCCTGTACGGGTCGCCGTCTTCCGTCCGGCTTCTGGAGGCCGCCTTGCCCGCTCCGGCTCGTCGACACGCACGCCGCGCAGGGCGCGTACGGGCAGCGGGAGCGGTGGTGGCGTCCGTCGCGCTGCTGCTGCCGCTGGTCTCCGCGGCGCCGCCCGCCACCGCCGGGAGGCCGCCCGCGCAGGGGGCTCTCCAGGACGACTTCGCGGCTGCCGCGGCCGAGTACGGGGTGCCGCGGAGCGTGCTGCTCGCGGTGTCGTACCTGCAGTCCCGCTGGGACGGTCACGGCGGCGCGCCCAGCGTGACCGGGGGGTACGGACCCATGCACCTCACCGACGCGCGGGCGGCGCTGGCCTCGGCGCCGCACCACTCGCACGGTGCGGAGGACCCGCGCGGTGACGCCTCGCGTCCGGTGAGGCACGGCGCGGACGCCGGGGCGGTGCCCGCGCCGTCCGTCCTCCCCGAGCGGCTGCGGACCCTGGAGCGGGCCGCCCGGCTGACCGGGCTCGCCCCCGAGCGGCTGCGCACCGGTACGGCCGCGAACATCCGGGGCGGGGCGGCCCTGCTGGCGGCCGCGCAGCGGGAGCTGGGCCACCCGGCGAGCGCCGACCCGGGCGACTGGTACGGCGCGGTGGCGCGGTACTCGGGCGCCGACGACACGGCGACCGCCACGACCTACGCGAACGACGTCTACGACGTCATCCGTGCGGGTGAGCGACGGGTGACGGACAGCGGGCAGGTGGTGGTTCTGCCCGCGGACCCGGACGTGGTGCCCGACATGGGGCAGGTCGCCGGGCTGGGGCTGCGGGCGCCGGCGTCGGAGGGGACCGAGTGCCCGCGGACGGTGGCGTGCGAGTGGATCCCCGCGCCGTACGAGGAGTTCGGCGAGGGCGACTACGGCAACCACGACAAGGCGGAGCGGCCCGCGTCCCAGGGGATCGACTACATCGTCATCCATGACACCGAGGCGACCTGGGACGTCACGCTGAAGCTGGTGCAGGACCCGCGGTACGTGTCGTGGCACTACTCGCTGCGCTCGTCCGACGGGCACATCGCCCAGCACGTGCCGCTGAAGGACGTCGGCTGGCACGCGGGCAACTGGTACGTCAACGCGAGGTCCGTGGGTCTGGAGCACGAGGGCTTCCTGGTGGCGCCGGACGCCTGGTACACGGAGGCCATGTACCGCACGTCGGCTCGGCTGGTGCGGTACCTGGCGAAGCGGTACGGGGTCCCGCTGGACCGGCAGCACGTGCTGGGCCACGACAACGTGCCCGGCCCGACCGCCGGCACGGTACGCGGCATGCACACCGACCCCGGCCCGTACTGGGACTGGGCGCACTACTTCGCGCTGCTGGGGCGGCCGTTCACGCCGACCGCCGGGCCGCGCGCGGACATCGTGACGATCCGCCCCCGGTACGCCGCCCACCAGCCGCTCTACACCGGCTGCGCGAAGCCCGCCGAGGCCTGTCCGCCGCACGGCAGCGGCGCCGTGCGGCTGCACACGCGGCCGGACGAGAACGCGCCCCTGGTGAGGGACGTGGGGCTGCGTCCGGGCGGGGAGGACTCGACCACCGGCGTCAACGACACCGGGGCGCGGGCGTCGACGGGGCAGAAGTACGCGGTGGCGGAGCGGCGCGGGGGGTGGACGGCGATCTGGTACCTGGGGCAGAAGGCGTGGTTCGCCAATCCGCGGACGCGTCCGGCGGCGGTGGGCTCGCGCGGCCGGGTGCTCACGCCGAGGGAGGGGCTGGCGGAGATCCCGGTGTACGGGCGGGCCTACCCGGAGGCGTCCGCCTACCCGGCGGGCGTGCCGGTCCAGGCGGTGACGCCGTTGCCGTACAGGCTTTCGGCGGGTCAGCGGTACGTGGTGGGCGGCCGGGTCCCGGGCGAGTACTACTACGCCCCGTCCTTCGACACGTCGGGGCACCGGGTGGTGCGGGGCCGGGAGGCGTACTACGAGATCCAGTTCGGACACCGGGTGGCGTTCGTGAAGGAGGCGGACGTGACCGTTTCGCCTGGGTGAGGGGCTCCGGGGAAGCCATCAATGGCGTTCATATGACTAATACGGGGGGCGGCGTGGGCCGAGGTGCCGAGGGGTAGGGGGGCCGCGGTATGTCCACCTTCCCCGAAAGGCGCCGCACGCATGGCACAGCCCTTCGTCCTGCCGGATTTCTACATGCCGTATCCGGCACGCCTCAATCCCCATGTGGAGGCGGCCCGTTCCCACACCAGGACGTGGGCGCGCCGGATGGGGATGCTGGAGGGATCGGGGGTCTGGGACCAGCAGGACCTCGACGCGCACGACTACGCCCTGCTCTGCGCCTACACCCACCCGGACTGCGACTCGGACGCACTGTCCCTGGTCACCGACTGGTACGTCTGGGTCTTCTTCTTCGACGACCACTTCCTCGAGGTCTTCAAGCGCACCCAGGACCTCGCGGGCGGCAAGGCCTACCTGGACCGGCTGCCGGCCTTCATGCCGCTCGACCTGTCCCAGGAGATGCCGGAGCCGACCAACCCGGTGGAGGCCGGACTCGCCGACCTGTGGACGCGGACCGTGCCGAGCATGTCGGCGGCGTGGCGGTCCCGGTTCGCCGAGGCGACCGAGCACCTGCTCAACGAGTCGCTGTGGGAACTGGCGAACATCAACGAGGGGCGGATCGCCAACCCGGTCGAGTACATCGAGATGCGCCGCAAGGTGGGTGGCGCCCCGTGGTCGGCCGGTCTGGTGGAGTACGCCGCGGGGGCCGAGGTGCCCGAGTCGGTGGCGGCCTCCCGGCCGCTGCGGGTGCTGCGGGACGCCTTCTCGGACGCGGTGCACCTGCGCAACGACCTCTTCTCGTACCAGCGCGAGGTCGAGGACGAGGGCGAGAACAGCAACGGCGTCCTGGTGCTGGAGAAGTTCCTGGAGTGCACCACCCAGGAGGCCGCCGAGGCCGTCAACGACCTGCTGACCTCACGGCTCCAGCAGTTCGAGAACACCGCCCTGACCGAGGTCCCCCAACTCTGCCTGGACAAGGGCCTCGACGCCGTGGAGTGCGCCGCGATCGCCGCGTACACCAAGGGGCTGCAGGACTGGCAGTCCGGCGGTCACGAGTGGCACATGCGCTCCAGCCGCTACATGAACGAGGACGCCAGGACCGGGCCGTCGCTCTTCAGCGGTGTGCTGGGCACCTCGGCGCTCGACATCACCACCCTCTTCGGCCGCCCGGCCGCCGCGCGGGCCCGCAGCCTCACCCACGTGCCGCACCGGCACGTCGGCCCCTCGCTGCTGCCGGACTTCGACCTGCCGTACCCGCTGACGCTCAGCCCCCACCTCGACGACGCGCGCGCCAAGTCCCTGGCGTGGGCCGGCCGGATGGGCCTGCTCGACGACATCTGGGACGAGCGGATGCTGGCCGGCTTCGACTTCGCCCTGTGCAGTGCCGGGCTCGACCCGGACGCCACCGCCGAGGAACTGGAGCTCAGCGCCGAGTGGCTCACCTGGGGCACGTACGGCGACGACTACTACCCGCTGGTCTTCGGGCGGCCGCGTGACCTCGCCGGGGCGAAGCTCTGCCACGAGCGGCTCCTGACGTGCATGCCCGTCGACGACCCGGAGGCCGGGGCCGCGGGGGCGGTCAGCCCCATGGAGCGGTCGCTGGCAGACCTGTGGGCGCGCACGGCGGGGCCGATGGGCCCCGGGGCGCGGGCGTCGCTGCGCAAGGCGCTGGACGACATGCTGGAGAGCTGGCTGTGGGAGCTGCACAACCAGGCGCAGCACCGGGTGCCCGACCCCGTGGACTACGTGGAGATGCGGCGGCTGACCTTCGGCTCCGACCTGACGATGAGCCTGGCGCGCCTGCGCCACCAGCACCACCTGCCGCAGGAGCTGCTGCGGAGCGGGACCGTGCGCAGCATGGAGAACGCCGTGGCGGACTACGCCACGATGATCAACGACCTCTTCTCGTACCAGAAGGAGATCGAGGTCGAGGGTGAGGTGCACAACGGCGTGCTGGTGGTGCAGTCCTTCTTCGGCTGCGACTACCCGACCGGCGTGCGGATCGTCGACGACCTCATGCGCGGCCGACTGCGCCAGTTCGAGCACGTGAAGGAGCAGGAACTGCCCGTCCTCAGCGAGCAGTTCGCGCTGGACCAGGACGGCAGGGCGGCCCTCGCCGCGTACGTCCGGGAGCTGGAGGACTGGCTGGCCGGGATCCTCAACTGGCACCGGGGCGTGCGCCGCTACCGGGACGAGGACGTCCGCTCCGGCGCCGGCACGGCCCGGCTGCGGGCCGGCGCGGTCGTCCCGCCGGGCCGGTCGGCGGCGCACGGGGCCGGCGAGGCCGCCGGGGCCGGACGCCCGGCCGTGGGCCTGCCCGCCGGGCCCACCGGGCTGGGCACCTCGGCGGCCCGGCCGGCGGAACTGTTCACCCCGTAGCCGCCGCCGGGCGGTACGGGGTCAGGACGGGCGGATGCCGCGGAGCTGGTCCAGTTCGCGGCGTTCCCGCTTGGTGGGGCGGCCGGCCCCGCGGTCGCGGACGCCCGCCAGGGCGACGTGCTCGCGGGGCGGCGGGGGCGGGCTGTCGTCGGTGTAGGCCTCGGCGGCGACGGGCGCGCCGACCCGCTTGGTGAGCACCTGCCGCACCGTGACGATGCGCTCGCGGCCGGCGTGGAACAGCCGGACCTCGTCGCCGGGCTTCACGGGCTGGGCGGGCTTGGCACGGTCGCCGTTGACGCGGACGTGCCCGGCCCGGCAGGCGGTGGCGGCCTGCGAGCGCGTCTTGGTGAGCCGTACGGCCCAGATCCAGCTGTCCACCCGGGCGGTCGGGTTCCCCTCGTGCGTTGCCATGGACCCGACTCTAATCCGCGCGGGCGCGCGTGCGGGAACACATTTCCGCCCGCGCGGGCGGGCCGTGCGGGCGGGGAGGGCGCCGGGGGCCGGGGGCCGGGGCTGCGCCGGCGGGCGGGGCGGGCGGGGGCGCGCCGGGCGGTGTCAGCCCTGCTGGAACAGCTCCGCGGGCAGCGGCTTGAGCAGCGCGTACAGGTCGTCGGTGATGGGGCGGTCCCAGCTGGCGATGGTCACCAGCACGTTGTCGCTGCGGTCGAACTGCACGCAGGAGATCCGGCTCTCCGAAAGCTTCAGCCGGCGCACGATGAGCAGGTTGTCCCCCTGCATGACCGGTACGTCCTCGGTCTCGACGACCTCGACCGGCTCGTCGTTCTCCAGCGCCGCGAGCAGCTGGGCGACCTCGAAGGGGATCTGGCCCTCCGCGAGCTCCCGGGCCGGGGAGCCCTCGGGGAGGTTGCCGATGATCATCGCGGGACCGCGGCCGCCGAACAGGTCGTACCGCAGGAAGACGCCCTGGCACGTGCCGTCGGGGGCGGGGAGCAGACCGGCGCCGAGATTGCCGGGCCAGTCGCCCGGGTCCATGGCCAGGACGTCGAAGTCCGGGCCCGCGGGTGTGGCGGCGCTGCGGCGGCGGAGGAAGGACATGCCGCCATGGTACGTGTCCGGCGCCCGCCGCCGGCGCCCGGGCCCGCGCGCCCCGGACCCCGCCCCGACCGCCGGCGCGACTTCGGCGCGGCCCGTCGCGCGGGCCGCGGGGTGTCCGGGATTCACCGCTTCGGGCGATGCCCGGTGAACGGGGGAAACGGGCGAGCGGGCACCGGCGGTGAGGCGGCGGAGCGGGGCGGCCGGTCAGGCGGAGTCCTCGGCCAGGCGGCGGAGGGCCGTGAGCGCCTCGCCCGCCCGCGCGTGCTCGACGAACAGGTGGTCGTGGTGGAAGCCGGCGACGACGTTGCAGCTCAGTCCCGCGTCGGCGAGTTGCCGGGCGACGGCGGCGGTCAGGCCGACGGCGTCGAGCGCGGAGTGGACGCGCAGGGTGATCCATCCCGCCACGTAGTCGTACGGGAGTGAGGCCGTGTCCGCCTCCTCCTGCGGGATGACGAGGGTCAGGCCCTCGGACTCGGCGACGGTGACGACCGGGTGCAGCCCGGGCGGGACGGCGGTGCCCTCGACGCTCACGAAGACGAAGCGTCCCCGGTTGAGCTCGGGCCGCATGCCGGCGACCAGCCGGGTGAGATCACGCTCTGCGCTCATGACTCCAGCCTAGGCGTGTCGTCAGGCACGGTGGCGGTCGTGGTGGCGGGCGACACGGGCGCGATTGCCGCAGGAGGGCTTGCACCACTCCTGGCGCGGGTGCTCCTTGAGGAAGTACCGCACGCAGCGCGGGGCGTGGCAGGCGCGCAGCCGGGCGAGGTCCGGTCCGGCGAGGAACGCGATGGCGTCGCGGGCGAGGGCGGCGCACAGCGCGTCCCGGGGGGAGGCGGGACCGGCGGGGCGCCACCCGGCCGCCGGTGCCGCCGCTCCTTCGGACCAGGTGAGGTGCGGTACGGCGGGAGCGGCGGCGGCCGCTTCGTTGAGACGGCCAAGTGCCGTCTCCCCCGGCGGCGGCTCGGAGCCGTCGGGGCGGGGGCTGCCCGGGACCGCCCGGGCGAACAGCGCCCGGACGGCTGCGCGCAGCACGCGGACCGCCTCGGCGGTGCCGGCATCGGCGGTGAACCGGGCCGCGTCCGGTACGGCCGGGAGGGCGGCGGCGCGCTCACGGACCCATTCCGTGAGGCCCTCGGGATCCCGCAGGTCGTCGGCGACACCGCCGTGGCCGTCGTGGCGGACGGTGAGGGCGAGGTCGAGGGCGAGCGGGTGTGCGGCCATACGGCTCACGGTAGCGCCCCGAGGGATCATTACCGTACGCCGCAAGTGTCTTGCGGGGCATGACAATGCGGGACTATCATGTGCCGCATGACAAAGGAGCCGACGGCTGCCGGTGACCAGCGGCGCAGTCAGCTGCTGCGGGGAGTGCTGGATCTCTGCCTGCTGTCGCTGATCGCCGACCGGCCCCGCTACGGCTACGAGTTCGTGGAGGCGCTCGACGCCGGCGGGCTGGAGCTCGTCAGCGAGGGCAGCATCTATCCGCTGCTCGCGCGGATGGAGCGGGCGGGGCTCGTCGAGTCGTACCGCGCTCCGTCCTCCGCGGGCGGGGCGCCGCGCAAGTACTACCGGCTGACCGGGGGCGGCCGCGCCGAGCTGGCGCACGGCCGAGCCGTCTGGGGGGACTTCACCGCCCAGGTCGGCCGCGTCCTGTCACCACAGGAGAAGACGGGGGAACCGGACGATGACCGACGACCGCACAACGACCACGACGACCACGACGACCGATGAGCGGGTACTGGCGATCTGCCGGGCCAACTGGGAGTACCGCGGCATCGACGACGCCACCGTCCGGGAGATGCTCGCCGAGCTGGCGGCACACCTGGAGGACGCCGGGGCGGCGGGACGGGGCCCGAGGGAGGTGGTCGGCGACGACGTCAAGGCGTTCGCCGCGTCCTGGGCGCGGGCCCGGCAACCGCTGCGCCGCAGGGCGGCGCGGCTCGCGGCCCTGGTGCCCGCCATGGTGGGCCTGCTGATGCTCTTCTCCCACCTGCTGTGGCGCACCACCGCGCTGCCCGTCACCGCGGGCCGGCTCGCACTGATCGCCGCCATCGCCGCGGTCACGGTGACCGTGGAGCTGCGCAGCGGGAGGCTGGGGCTGCGGAAGAACTGGCTGGTGGGCGCCGTCGTCGGCCTGCCGGTCGCGCTGGTGGCCGACCGGCTGGCCGGCGACGGGCCGCTGTTCGCCCTGCCGCTGTGGGTCACGCTCCTGCTGATAGCGCCCGGAGCCGCCTGCGCCGTCGTGGACGCCCGGACCCGGCGGCGCGCGGAGCGGGGCGTCACCGTCAGGTGAGGTCGAACTCCCCTTCCCTCGCGTTGAGCACGAAGGCGCGCCACTCGGCGGGGGTGAAGATCAGCGACGGGCTCTCCGGGCGACCGCCGTTGCGCATCGCGATGAAGCCCTCGACGAAGGCGATCTGGACGTCGCCCGCTCCCTGGCTGCCCGACCGCCAGTCGGCGTTGCTGAGGTCGAGATCCGGCTTCTCCCAGCCTGCGAGCTGATGGTGGGTGGTGATGGTCTCCGCCACGTGCCTGCTCCTCCCGGTTCGTCGTCCGCGCTCAGACTAGTCATCAGGCCGGGCCGCGGACAGGGCGCGGCACGGGGCCGGACATGCGGGTGGCGTGCGGGAGAGGGTGGCGACCCGGTGCCGCTACCCGGAAGCACCGGTGCCGAGTAATACTCGTCGCATGACCTCGCCCATGACCCGACGCGGCCGCGCCGACCGATCCGGCGGGCCACCGGTGCGGATCAGGCGGGCGACGGCCCGGGACGCGAAACGGCTCACCTCCCTGGTGCGCACGTCGCGCGCGTACGAGGGGCCGTTCGCGCCGATGGTGGCCGGGTACCGGGTGGGGCCCGACTACATCGACGCCCACGAGGTCCACGTCGCCGCCGGCGAGGACGGGAGGGTCCTGGGGTTCTACGCGCTCGTCCTGTCCCCGCCGGAGCTGGACCTGATGTTCGTCGCCGATGCCGCCCAGGGACGGGGCGTCGGCCGCCTGCTCGTCGGGCACATGACGGAGCGGGCCCGGGCGGCCGGCGCGAGCGCCGTGCGGGTCGTCTCCCACCCGCCCGCCGAGGGCTTCTACCTCGGCATGGGCGCCCGGCGCGTCGGCACGGTGCGGGCCAACCCGCCGGCCGTGATGTGGGACCGGCCGGAGCTGGTGTTCACCATCGCCCCCTGACCGTCCGCGGGACCGCGACCGCAGGGCCTCAGGGGTGGCCACCTCACTGCCCACCCCTTGCGGTCGCGGCGGCGGGTGGGATTACGTGTCCACAGCGGTCGACCGAATGATCGGTCGACCGGGTCGGCGGCCGGATCCACGGAAGGAACGGGAGTGCGGCGGATGGCGGAGACCCTCGATGCCGGGGAGCGGATGAGCCGTACCGAGCTGGCGGCCCTTCAGGTGGAGCGCTTGCGGGCGACGCTCCACCACGCGTACGAGAACGTGGGGTTCCACCGACAGGCCTTCGACAAAGCCGGGCTGCGGCCGGAGGACTGCCGCACGCTCGGCGACCTGGCCCGCTTCCCGTTCACCACCAAGGCGGATCTGCGGGACAACTACCCCTTCGGGATGTTCGCCGTCGACCGGTCGCGGGTACGGCGGGTGCACGCGTCGAGCGGCACGACCGGTCTGCCCACCGTGGTCGGCTACACCGACCGCGACCTGGACACCTGGGCGGACGTGGTGGCCCGGTCGATACGCGCGGCCGGCGGCCGGGCCGGGCACACGGTGCACGTGGCATACGGGTACGGGCTGTTCACGGGCGGTCTGGGCGCGCACTACGGCGCCGAGCGGCTCGGCTGCACGGTCGTGCCGGCCTCGGGCGGGATGACGGCACGTCAGGTGCGGCTGATCCAGGACTTCCGGCCCGAGATCATCATGGTGACGCCGTCGTACATGCTGACGCTGCTGGACGAGTTCGAACGGCAGGGCGTCGATCCGCGGTCCACCTCCCTGAAGGTCGGCATCTTCGGCGCCGAGCCGTGGACGGAGGAGATGCGGCGGGAGATCGAGGAACGGTTCGCCATCGACGCCGTGGACATATACGGCCTCTCGGAGGTGATGGGCCCGGGCGTCGCCCAGGAGTGCGTGGAGACGAAGGACGGGCTCCACATCTGGGCGGACCACTTCTACCCGGAGGTCGTCGACCCCCTCACGGGAGAGGTGCTGCCCGACGGCGAGCAGGGCGAACTGGTGTTCACCTCGCTCACCAAGGAGGCCATGCCCGTCGTCCGGTACCGGACGCGCGACCTGACCCGGCTGCTGCCAGGGACGGCGCGCCCGGCGTTCCGGCGGATGGAGAAGGTCACCGGGCGCAGCGACGACATGGTGATCCTGCGGGGCGTCAACCTCTTCCCCACCCAGATCGAGGAGATCGTGCTCCGTACGCCGGGGCTCGCGCCGCACTTCCAGCTCCGGCTCACCCGGAACGGGCGCCTGGACGTCCTCACCGTGCGCGCCGAGGCCCGTGCGGACGCCACCCGCGAGGAGCGCGCGGAGGCGGCGCGGGTGGTCGCGGCGGCCGTCAAGGACGGCATCGGGGTGTCCGTGGGCGTGGAGGTGGTGGACCCGGAGACGCTGGAGCGTTCCGTGGGGAAGATCAAGCGCATCGTGGACCTCCGGGACGGGGGGTGAAGGGGACAACGCGGCAGGCCGGACGGGCCGGCACCGCCGGCCGCGCACCGGTGGGCGGACCCGGCGACGGGCACCTGTCGCACCGGTGCATGATGGGCGCATGAAGAACGACGGGGGACGGCACGAAGAGCCGACGAGCTATGAACTGCCACCGCCGGTCCCGGCGGCGCGGGAGCCGGAAGGGTCCGCACAACGCCCGCACGGGGCCGGGACGGCGGATGCCGCCGGGCCGCAGGCCGGTCCGGGGAGCGGCGCGGGGCGGCTGATCGGCGGCCGCTACCGGCTGCTGGAGCGCCTGGGTTCGGGCGGCATGGGCACCGTGTGGCGCGCCCGCGACGAGGTGGTGGACCGCGATGTGGCGGTCAAGGAGCCCCGGGTCCCGGAGCACTTCACCGACGCGGAGCGCCGGACCGCGTACCTGCGCATGCAGCGGGAGGCGCGCGCCGCCGCGCGGATCGACCACCCCTCGGTGGTCGCCATCCACGACGTGGTGACC
Organism: Streptomyces noursei; assembly: GCF_001646665.1. GTDB lineage: Bacteria > Actinomycetota > Actinomycetes > Streptomycetales > Streptomycetaceae > Streptomyces > Streptomyces lavendulocolor. The sequence continues at coordinate 168,580 of NZ_LWBU01000279.1, forward strand.
GAGGGCGACAGCCCGTGGATCGTGATGGAGCTGCTGCGCGGCAGTTCCCTCGCCGAGGTGCTGGACGAGGGCACCGTGTCCCCGCAGGAGGCCGCCCGGATCGGCGTCGCGGTGCTCGGCGCCCTGACCGCCGCGCACGAGGCGGGGGTGCTGCACCGGGACGTGAAGCCCGGCAACGTGATGGTCGGCCGTCACGACCGTGTCGTCCTCACGGACTTCGGCATCGCGCAGATGGAGGGCGAGCAGCGGCTCACCGAGACCGGGGGCTTCGTCGGCTCCCCCGAGTACATCGCCCCCGAGCGGGTGCTGGGGCGCCGTCCCGGTCCGGAGTCGGACCTGTGGTCGCTCGGGGTGATGCTCTACCAGGCCGTCGAGGGCGTGTCGCCGTTCCGGCGGCAGACCACGCCGTCGACCCTCCAGGCCATCCTCCTCGCCGAACTGCCGCCGCCGCAGCACTCGGCGGAGCTGACCGGGGTCGTCACCGGTCTGCTGCGCAAGGAGCCGGAGACCAGGCTCACCGCCCAGGCGGCACTGCCCATGCTGCGTGCCGCCGCCGACCCGCTCCCCCGGCCGGCCGCCCCCGCCCCGGCCCCGGGAGGTCACGAGGGGCAGGGTGGTCCGGCGGCGCCGCAGCCGTCCGGCACTCTCGCACGCCGCCTCCTGCGTCCGCTGCCGCTGGCCGCCGTCGCGGCCCTGGTGGTGGCCCTGCTGGTCGCCCTGGTGCTCCCGTTCGGGGGCGACGACGTGCCGGACGGGTGGAAGCGCTACGAGGAGTACCGGATGCGGGTCACCGTCGCCGCCCCGGCCGACTGGACGATCACCACGGTGGACGACGTCGACAGTTCGGACGGCGCCTACCTCGGCACCCGCTACACCTCGCCCAGGGGCGAGCTGACGCTGCTCGTCGACAAGAAGGAGAAGACCACCGAGACCGCGCCGGCGACGGCCCGGCGCTGGGAGCAGGAGTACGAGACGGCCACCCCGCCGACCGGTGGGACCACCGCCGTGGCGACCGTCCTGCCCACCACCGAACAGGGGCGGGACGCCGCCGTCCTCACCGTGGAGTACAACAAGGACGAGGACGGTGCTCCCCGGCGTCTGTCCAAGACCCTCGTCGTGGTCAACTCGCGCCAGGAACGGGTCACCCTCGGCGTCGACGTACCGGCCGGGAAGTCGGCGGACGCGACCGCGGGCGACCTGCTGGACAAGGCCCGCTCGCAGTTCCGGACCGGCGACCAGTAGGGACGGCCCGCGGCGCCCGGACGCGGTGCGCCGCGAGCCGTACCGGCGCGGGGCGGTGCGGTCCGGTGCGGCGGTGGACGACGCGCCCGGTCGGGTGCGCCGCGACCCGTCCCGTCCGGCCGGTGCGGCGGTGCCAAGCGGCGGCCGGCGGCGGTCAGCCGCGCATGGCGTCGTCGGCCCGGGCGCTGCTGAAGGTGCGCCGGTAGGCGTCGGGCGGTACGCCCACGCTGCGGTGGAAGTGCCGGCGCAGCGTGGTGGCGGTGCCCATGCCGGTCGCCGCGGCGATGGCGTCGACGGTGTCGTCGGTGGTCTCGAGCAGTTCCTGCGCCCGGTGGACGCGCTGGGTCGGCAGCCGGCGCAGCGGCGTGGTGCCGGTGACAGGCCGTCGGCGACCTCACGGCCCCGGACGCAGCCCCGCCGGTGGCGGTCGTTCGAGTTCGTGGATCCGGAGTCCGGCGAGCGCCTGGCCGGGACGGACGCGGAGCCGGGGGCCCGGACGGAGGAGAGGTCCGAGGGGGCGCCGCCGTCCGCGGTGCGCTGAGGTCCGCCGCCGGCGGCGTCCGGGGATGCCGCCGGCCGGCGGCTCAGCAGCCGGCCCCCTGGAGGGGCGCCTGGAGCCAGGGCGCCGGGCCGGTGCCGTCCGTCCAGGCGTCGAGGCCCGGGCCGTCGACGCAGAGGATGCCGCACTGGGCGGCGTACTGGGCGGCCGGCTCGGTGAACTCGCTGGTGGTCACGACGGCGGCGACATGCGCCTCGTGCACGGCGAAGCAGGTGCCGCCGAAGCGCTGGAGGTCCTGGGAACCGACCTTGTTGTCGGGTCCGTACGCCTTGCACTGGATGACGACGCGCCGCCCGTCGGGCGCGGTGGCCACCACGTCGGCGCCCAGGTCGCCCGCGCCGCCGACCACCTCGACGTCCAGGCAGCCGTCCCGTACGCAGAGGTCCGCGACGGCCTGTTCGAACGCGTCCGCGTCCAGGGCCGTGTAGTCCACGTGGACGGCCGGCTCCTCGACCAGGTCCTCGACCAGGTCGTCGGCCACGTACGCGGCCGGCTCCCCGGCCGCCTCCGTGACCGTCGCCACCGCTCCCACCGGCTCCGCGGTCACGGGCGGGACGGCCCGCGGGCGGCGCCTGCCCGCGGCGCGGACCAGGACCCAGGACACCAGCAGCCCGCCCGCGACGGCCAGCACGGCGGCGGGCACGTCGGCGGTGTCCCCCATGGCGGCCCGCGCCATCACGGCCGTACCGCACAGGAGGATCGCCACCAGGCCGAAGCCCAGCGTCACCTCGCGGAGACGGAGGCCCGGGCGGCGGGCCCCGGCCGCGCGGGCGGCGGGGCGGCGGAGCGTCCGGTCCGTGCGCGGCCTGCGGACGGGTATCGCCATCAGCGGGCTCCCTTCTCGTCCCTCGTACGCCGACGATCTTGTTCTGCCCGTATGCCCCGTCCGGGCGCTCTCGCACACCTGTCCAGGTCGGGGCGGGTGTGCGGCCGATGCGTGAGGGTTCGGATCGGGGGCAGACGACGGTCATTCCGCAAGAGAGGCAGGACGATGGTGCGCAGCGTGGGTGTCGAGGAGGAGCTCCTTCTGGTGGACGGCCGGAGCGGGGAGCCGAGGGCCCTGTCGACGGCCGTCCTGGCGGCCGTGGCCCGGGACCCGCAGGGCAACGACGAGGTGTTCGAGAGCGAACTGCAGCGCCAGCAGCTGGAGTTCGCCACGCGCCCGCAGACCGACATGGGTGAGCTGGGCGACGAGATCCGGCGGTGGCGGGCGGAGGCCGCGCGGCACGCGGAGGGGCTGGACGCGGCGGTCGCCGCGCTCGCCACGTCACCGCTGCCGGTCTCCCCCACCATCGGTACCGGCGAGCGCCACCAGTGGCTCAAGGAGCACTTCGGCCTCACCGCGCAGGAGCAGCTGACCTCCGGCTGCCACGTGCACGTGTCGGTGGAGTCGGACGAGGAGGGCGTGGCGGTCCTGGACCGCATCCGGCCGTGGCTGCCGGTGCTGCTGGCGATGAGCGCGAACTCGCCGTTCTGGCAGGGCGAGGAGAGCGGGTACGCCAGCTACCGCAACCGGGTCTGGGGGCGGTGGCCGTCGGCCGGACCGGTGGAGATCTTCGGGTCCGCCGACCGCTACCACGAGCAGGTCGCCGACATGGTGGCCAGCGGGGTCCTGCGGGACGAGGGCATGATCTACTTCGACGCCCGGCTGTCCCACTCCTACCCGACGGTGGAGATCCGGGTGGCGGACGTCTGCCTCGATCCGTCGACCACGGTGCTGCTGGCGACGCTGGTGCGCGCCCTGGTGGAGACGGCGGCGCGGCAGTGGCGGGACGGTGAGCCGCCCGCGCGGCACGGTGTCGCGCTGCTGCGGCTGGCCGCCTGGCGGGCGGCGCGGTCGGGGCTGGAGGACCAGCTGATCCACCCGGTGACGATGCGGCCGGCGCCGGCCGAGGCGGTGGTGCGGGCTCTGTTCGACCACGTCAGGGACGCCCTGGAGGAGAGCGGCGACGTGCTGCCCGCACAGGAGGCGCTGGCCGGGCTGCTGAAGACGGGCACCGGTTCGCGGATCCAGCGCGAACTGCTGCAACGGACCGGGAGCCTGCGCGAGGTGGTCGCCGAGTGCGTCCGCCTGACCCGGGGCTGACGGCTCCGGCCCGGCCGGGCGGGGCCGGTGCGCGACGGCCGGTTGACAGGCCGGTCACGGGGGTGGGCGGCTGACCGGGCGACGGACGGGCCTGCGGCTCGGGCCTCTCGGAAGGCGCCTTGCTCCTCCGCACCCGCTCGCGCCACCCTCCCCCGTCGTTCCCGTTGACCCCGGGGCAGCTCTGCGGCTGCCCCGGGTTTCGTCATGTGCGGCCGCGGTGTTCACCCAGGCGCACGGACAGCCGGACTCGGTGACCCGTCCCGCGTCCGTCGCGTCAGGGGGTTGAGGATCAGGGGCTGAAGGAGAGGAACACGAAGGCGGCGAACAGCACCAGGTGCACGCCGCCCTGGAGGAGGGTGGCTCGTCCGGGCACCACGGTCAGGGCGCTGACCGCCGCGGTGAGCGTGAGCAGCGCCAGGTGGAGCGGTCCCAGTCCGAGGACCAGGGGTCCGGACAGCCAGACGGAGGCGAGCGCGATGGCCGGGATGGTCAGGCCGATGCTGGCGATGGCGGAGCCGTACGCCAGGTTGAGGCTGGTCTGCACCCGGTCGCGGCGGGCTGCGCGGACCGCCGCCAGGGTCTCGGGCAGCAGCACCATGAGGGCGATGACGACGCCGACGACCGCCTTGGGCAGGCCGGCGGACTCGACGCCGTCCTCGATGGCGGGCGAGATCAGTTTGGCGTTGCCGACGACGGCGACCAGGGCGAGCACCAGGAGCGCGAGGCTGCCCCAGGTCTCCCTCGGGGTGGGGGGCGGGGCGTGCTCGTCGTCCCCGGGTGCTTCCTGCCCCTCGCGGGCGACGGGCAGGAAGTAGTCGCGGTGGCGGACGGTCTGCACGGCGACGAAGAGTCCGTACAGGCAGAGGGAGGCGACGGCGGCGAAGGCGAGCTGTACGCCGGTGAACTCGGGGCCCGGCTGGCTGGTGGTGAAGCTGGGCAGCACCAGTGTCATGGCCGCCAGGGTGATGACGGTGGCCAGCGCCCCGCCCGAGCCCTCGGCGTTGAAGACGGCGACGCGTCTGCGGAGGGCGGCGACGAGGAGGGACAGGCCGACGATGCCGTTGCAGGTGATCATGACGGCGGCGAAGACGGTGTCCCGGGCGTACGTGGAGGCCTTGTCCCCGCCGTCCGCCATCAGCATCACGATGAGCCCGACCTCGATGACGGTCACGGCGACGGCGAGGACGAGCGACCCGAAGGGCTCACCGACGCGGTGGGCGACGACCTCGGCGTGGTGCACGGCCGACAGGACGGAGCCGATCAGGCAGAGGCCGACGACGGCGACGACCGGGCCGGGCAGGTCGCGCCCCCACCCGATGCCCAGGACGAGCACGGCGACCACCGGCACCCACGTCGTCCATTGGCGGGCGAGCGGCGTCCGGCCGGGTTCCGCCCCTTGGCCGCCCGTGCCGGTGTCCGTGTCGGCGCCCGCGCCCGTGCCGGTACTCATGCCGCCACGCTGCCAGAGCGTGCGCGGCCCCGCGCGGCGGAGCCGCCCGAACCGGGTACGGCACGGACCCCCGCCCGGCCCGGGGGCTGGGGGCGCCGCGGCCGCCCGGGCCGCCTGGGGACGTACGCACCGGTGCCGGACGGAGCGGCGTCATGGGAGTGGCGCGGCGGCAGGATCGGTGACAAGGGGTTCCCCATTGGACTGATGAGGTGTCAGATTCTTTGTGGGCGGCCGGTTCTTGACGCCACGGAGGGCCGGTAAGAAAGTTTCACCTGGTGCGTGTGATGCCGAAGGAATCTTTCAGGACGGTGCGGAGAGGTTCGGGTGCGTCCGGCCCGAGGAGGGGGAGCGTGGTGGGACTGACGGAGGGGATGAGCCGTCGCCGGTTCGGCGGCGGCATGCTGACCCTGGGAGGTGCGCTGGTGATCGGTTCTGTTCCGGGGGCCGCGGCGGCTGCCGTCGGCAGTACGGCGGGTGGGGGCCGGCCCACCCTGCGGCTGGGCTCCCCCGAGCGGGCCGGGCTGCTGCCCGAGCACCTGGACCGGCTGGTGGCCGACGCCGAGCGGTTCCTGAGCCCCTCCCCCAGGCACCCGTGGTTCGCCGGCGCGGTGCTGCTGGCGGGCCGGGGGGCCACGGTGGCACTGCACCGGGCGATCGGGCACGCGGTGCGCTACTCGGCGTACGACGAGGAGACCGACACGGGCGTGGAGCTGCCGCCGGAGCGGCGGATCGCGATGGCCGACGACACCGTGTTCGACCTGGCGTCGGTCTCGAAGCTGTTCACCGCGATCCTGGCGGTGCAGCAGATCGAGCGCGGCGCGCTGGACCTGGAGGAAAGGGTCACGGCGTACCTGCCGGAGTTCGGGGGCGGCGGCAAGCAGGACATCACGGTCCGCCAGCTGCTCACGCACACCTCCGGGCTCCGGGCGTGGATCCCGCTGTACAAGGAGCCGACACGGGAGGGGAAGCTGCGGCTGCTGTGGCAGGAGGCACCGGCGAGTCCGCCCGGCACGCGTTACCTCTACTCCGATCTCAACCTGATCGCCTTGCAGCTGATCCTGGAGGAGATCACCGGCCACTCCCTGGACGCACTGCTCCGCAACGAGATCACCGCTCCGCTCGGGATGCACCGCACGCGCTTCAACCCTCCCGCCTCCTGGAGACCGAAGATCGCCGCCACCGAGGACGCCCGGCCGCCCTGGTCGGGCCTCGACCGCGGCCTGGTGTGGGGCGAGGTCCACGACGAGAACGCCCACGCCTTCGGGGGCGTCGCCGGCCACGCCGGCGTCTTCTCCTGCGCCTGGGACCTCGCCGTTCTCGCCCGTACGCTGCTCAACGGCGGCGTCTACGGGCACGCCCGCATCCTGGAGCCGAAGTCGGTGCGGCTGATGTTCACCGACTTCAACACCGCCTTCCCCGGCGACGAGCACGGCCTCGGCTTCGAGCTGTACCAGCACTGGTACATGGGCGCCATGGCCACCCCGCACACCGCGGGGCACACCGGCTTCACCGGCACCAGCCTGGTGATCGACCCCACCACCGACGCGTTCCTGGTCGTCCTCGGCAACTCGGTCCACCCCGTGCGCAGTTGGCGCTCCGGCTCCGCGCCGCGCGTGGCCGCCGCCAACCACCTGGCCCGCGCCGTTCCCGTACGCCCCGCGCGCGGCCGGACCGCCTGGTACGCGGGCATGGCCCCGGACACGGCGGCCACCCTCACCCTGCCGGACCTGACGCCCGCCTCGCCGCGCCCTCGGCTGCGCTGCTCCCTGTGGTGGGACACCGAGCCGGTCTCGGACGGCCTGTTCCTGGAGGCCTCCGGCGACGCGGGCGCGACGTGGCAACCGGTGCCGTTCGTCACCGAAGGGCCCGGGCAGGCACCCCGCAACCGCCCGGACGGAAGGGTGAGCGGGTGGTCAGGGCGGGCCTGGCACCGGCTGGAGGCCGACCTGTCCGCGTGGCGGCGCACACCCGTCCGGCTGCGCTGGCGGTACGTGACCGACCGGCTGTACGTCGGGCGCGGGGTGTACGTGGACGGCATCCGGGTGCAGGACGGCTCCCGGACCCTGTTCGACGAGACACGGCCGGTGGACGGGGCCCGGGTCGAGGCACGGGGGTGGACCGCCTCGGCGGACTGACGGCCCGGACGGCCGGGGATGCGGGTTGCGCACGGGCGGGCGAAACTGGGGGGGCGGGGGGTCACTCGGCGAGGAGGACGACCCTATGTCCGTGATGGACAAGCTCAAGAACATGCTCAAGGGCCACGAGGACAAGGCCGGCAAGGGAATCGACAGGGGCGGTGACTACGTCGACGACAAGACCCGGGGCAAGTACACCGGTCAGGTCGACACCGCGCAGGACCGGGCGAGGGAGCGGTTCGGCAGCGACCCCAACCAGGACCCGCCGACCCGGACCTGACCCGCCCGCGTCACGCCCGGCCCCGGGACCGTGTCACACCACGGCCCCGGGGCCGCGGCATGCCCGGGGGCTGTTGCCCGCCCGGGCAGTGGCATGCCGGGCCGGGGGCGGTGGGCGCGGCGGGCGCTCTGCCGCCCGTGCGGACATGCGCGGCCGGGGCGCCGGCCCCCGTGTCGATGCGACCGGCCGGGGCGCCGGGTCGGCGGGCGTACGTGCCGGTCGGCGGTGACGGCCGGATCGACCGCGGCGCGTGGCCGCGGCGCCGGCCGAGCCGTGCGGGTGGCGCGCCGACGTCTCGGCCGACCGGCCTGCTGTGCACGCGGTCGCGCGCAGGGGGTGGCCGGGAGCCGGCGGAGTGGTCGGCCGTGGGGGCGCGTACGGCGGGGTGGGCGGGAGGCACCACCCGCCCGCGCGACTCGACGTGCGGTCGGGCGGTGGCTGATGAACAGTCGTGTCGAGTCCCCAACTCGAAGGAGAAACTCATGCTTCGGCGCATCTCGCTCGTTCTCGCCGGTCTGCTCGCCGTCGGCTTCATGGCCGCCGCCCCCGCCGCCGCCCACGGCTCGGACGTGGAAGGCTGCTGGGGTTCCGGCGGTCACGTCAAGGCCGGCGACGTGAAGGTCAAGCACTTCGACGCCACCTGCTGGGACGTCGGCTGACCCACGAGCCACACCCGGATGGGCGCCCTCGCGGCGCCCATCCGTGTGTCCGGGCCCGGGCGGCCGGATCCGGTCCCGCCGGGTGGGGCCGCCGCCCGGGGCCACCCGGTGTCAGCGGCCCAGCACCGCCATGGCGGCGTTGTGGCCGGGGATTCCGCTGACACCGCCTCCCCGCACCGCGCCCGCACCGCACAGCAGCACGTTGGCGTGCGCGGTCTCCACGCCCCAGCGGCCGGTGGCGTCGGTGGCGTACGGCCAGGCGAGGTCGCCGTGGAAGATGTGACCGCCGGGCAGCCGGAGGTCCCGCTCCAGGTCGAGCGGGGTCCTGGCCTCGATGCACGGCCGGCCGTCCGCGTCGGTGGCGAGGCAGTCGGCGAGCGGTTCGTCCAGGTGGGCGTCGAGTTCGGCGACGGTGGCCGCCAGGAGCGCGGCACGGGCGGCGTCGTTGCCGGAGGTGAAGAGCCGGGCCGGGGTGTGCAGGCCGAAGAGCGTGAGGGTCTGGAAGCCGCGGGCGGCCAGGTCCGGTCCGAGGATCGACGGATCGCTCAGCGAGTGGCAGTAGATCTCGGAGGGCGGCGCGCTCGGCAGCCGGCCGGTCGCCGCCTCCCGGTAGGCGGTCGCCAGCCGGGTGTACCCCTCGGAGACGTGGAACGTCCCGGCGAACGCGTCGCGCGGGTCGACGCCGTGGTCCTTCAGCCGGGGCAGCCGCTTCAGCAGCATGTTGACCTTCAGTTGGGCACCCTCGACGGGCGGCGGCGCGGGGTCGCCCAGCAGCGCGGCCAGTGCGTGCGGCGAGGCGCCGACCAGGACGTGCCGGGCGGCGACCGTGCCCTCCGCGCCGCTCGTGCGGAAGGCGACCTCGGCGGCCCGGCCGTCCGTCCGGATCCGCACCGCCTCGTGACCGGTGCGCAGGTCGGCACCGGCCGAGCGCGCCGCGTCCGCCAGGGCGCCGGTGAGGGCGCCCATGCCGCCGACCGGCACGTTCCACTCCCCCGTGCCGCCGCCGATCACGTGGTACAGGAAGCAGCGGTTCTGGACGAGCGACGGGTCGTGGGCGTCGGCGAACGTCCCGATCAGCGCGTCGGTGAGCACCACGCCCCGTACCAGGTCGTCGTCGAAGTGCTCCTCGATCGCGACGCCGACGGGCTCCTCGAAGAGCCTCCGCCAGGCGTCGTCGTCCGCGACGCGGGCCCGCAGTTCCTCGCGGGCCGGAAGCGGCTCGGTGAGGGTGGGGAAGACCCGCTCGGCGACGCGCCCGGTCATCGCGTAGAACCGCTGCCGCGCCGCGTACTCGGCGTCCGATCCGGTGAGCGCGGCGAACGACTCGCGAGTGCCCGCGCCGCCCACCAGCAGGCCCGTGGCCCGGCCGCGGCGCTCGGCCGGCGTGTACGAGGAGACGGTGCGCCGCGCGACGGCGAACCGCAGGCCCAGGTCGCGCACGATCTTCCGCGGCAGCAGCGACACCAGGTAGGAGTAGCGGGACAGCCGGGCGTCGACCCCGGGGAAGGGCCGGGTGGAGACGGCGGCCCCGCCCGTGTCCGGCAGGCGTTCCAGGACGAGGACGGAACGCCCGGCCCGGGCGAGGTAGGCGGCGGCGACCAGTCCGTTGTGGCCACCGCCGACGATGACGGCGTCGTACGAGCGCTGTACGGTCATGGCCCTTCGTAGCACGCGTCCGCGCCGGCCTTCCAGTGCCCGCCGTCCCGGCCGCGCAGCTCGGCGACCCGCCGGTACAGCTCGACGGCCTCGGTGCGCCGTCCGAGCTGCTGCAGGCAGTGGGCCTCGTCGCCGCGGCTGGCCAGGGCGTCCGGATGGGTGGCGCCCAGCACCCGGTCCCGGGCCTCGGCGACCCGCTCGTACGCGGCGAGCGCCTCCGCCCACAGGCCGAGCCAGCCGAGCGCCACGGCGACCTCCCGGCAGCTGACCAGGGTGTCGGGATGGTCGGGGCCCAGGACGCGTTCGCGGATCGCGCACACGTCCCGCGCCTCGACGAGCGCGTCCTGCCAGCGGCGGAGCCGGCCCAGGTTGACGCCCAGGCCGTGCCGGGCGCGCAGGGTCTCCGGGTGGTCCGGGCCGTGCACCCGGGTGCGGGTGGCCACGAGGTCGCGGTACAGCTCCAGCGCCTCGTCGCCGCGCCCGAGCCTGCCCAGCGCTATCCCGGCCTCATGGCGGGCGGCGAGCGTGTCGGGGTGGTCCGGGCCGAGGGCGCGGGCGCGGGCCGAGGCGACCTCCCGGTAGGTGCGCAGCGCCTCCGTCCAGCGGTCCAGCTGCCCGAGCGTGTACGCCACCTCGTACCGCGTCACGAGGGTGTCGGGGTGCTCGGGCCCCAGCAGGCGGGCGCGCGCGGCGGCCACGTCGCACGCCGTCCGGTACGCCTCCTCCCGGCGCCCGAGGCGGCCGAGGGTGCACGCCAGGTTGTGGCGGCAGCGCAGCGTGTCGGGATGGTCGGCGCCCATGGTGCGGGTGCGGGCGTCGAGGACGGAGGTGTACACCCGGTGCGCCTCGGCGTGACGCCCGAGCCGGCCCAGGACGAACGCCATCTCCTGGCGGGCGGCGAGGGTGTCGGGGTGGTCGGGGCCGAGCGCGCGGGCACGGCCCTCGGCGACGCGCCCGAACTCGCGCAGCGCGTCGGTGTCCCGGCCGGTCCTGGTGAGCGCGAACCCGGCCTCGTAACGGCTGGTGAGCGTGTCGGGATGATCCGGGCCCAGGGCGTGCTCCCGCTCGGCGGCGACCGATCGGTGCACCTTGCCCGCCTCGTCCCAGCGGCCCAGCCGGCCGAGGCTGAGCCCCGCGCTGTGCCTGCCGTCGAGGTGGGCGACGACCCGGGGCGCGGGAACGTGGACCCGCCCCGGCACCGGGCGGTCGGTGCCGGTGAGGTCCGTGCGGGGGCGGTCGGTGCGGGGCAGGTCCGTGCCGGGCCAGTCGGTGGCGGGGCGGTCGGGGCCGGTGAGGTCCGTGCGGGAACGGTCCGTACGGGCGCGGTCCGCCCTGGGCCAGTCGGTGGCCGGCGGGTCGTCGCCGGGCCGGGCGGGGCCGGGCGCGTCCGTACCGGGGCGGTCGGTGGCGGGCTCGTGGGCGGGGGGCGTCCACGCGCCGGTGAGGCCGGCCGCCGGGTCGGGCGGCGGGGCGGTGTACGGCAGCAGGGTGCCGACCGCCTTGTGACCGGTGGTCATGCCTCGGGTCCAGGGCGGCAGGTGGGGGGCGCGGGGCGCGAGCGGGAAGGGGGCGGGGAACACGGCGGCCGGGGCCGGGCGGGCGGCGATGATACGGCGTCGCAGGTCGGTGGCGTCGGTGGGCCGGCCGTCGGGCGTCTTGGCAAGCAGGTCGAGCACCGCCCGCTCGAAGAACTCGGGCAGTTCCGCCCGGTGGTTGCGCAGCGGCTCGGGCGGGGTGTCGCGGTGGCCCACGAGTATCCCCCAGGCGTCGTCCAGGTCGAAGGGCGGGACGCCGGTGGCGATCTCGTACAGGACGCAGCCGAGGGAGTACAGGTCGCTGCGGTGGTCGACGTGACCGCCGCTGATCTGCTCGGGCGACATGTAGTGCGGGGTGCCCATGGCGATGCCGGTGCCGGTGAGGCGGGCGGTGAAGCCGATGTCGGCGCCGAGCCGGGCGATCCCGAAGTCGCAGATCTTCACCGTGCCGTCGTCGAGCCGCATGATGTTGGCGGGCTTCAGGTCGCGGTGCACGACGCCCTGCCGGTGGGTGTGGGCGAGGGCGTCGGCCACCTGCTCGGCGATGTCCACCACGACGTGGACGGGCAGCGGGTGCTGCTGGTTGTCCTCCAGGAGCTGGCTGAGGTTGCGGCCCTCCAGGAGCTCCATGACGAGGAAGAGCAGTCCGTCGGACTCCCCGAAGTCGTGGACGACCGTGACGCCCCGGTGCTGGAGCGCCGCCGCGACGCGCGCCTCGCGGCGGAACCGCTCGCGCAGCACGGTGCCGAAGTTCCGGTCCTGTTGCGGTCCCAGCGGTTTGAGGCACTTGACCGCGACGCGGCGGCCGAGCGCCTCGTCGGTGGCGCGCCACACCTCGCCCATGCCGCCGCGTCCGATCAACTCCTCCAGCCGGTACCGCCCCTGGAGCAGCCTGGTGTCCCCCATCGCGTGCCATCGCCCCCGTCGTGTCCCCGTCGATCCGCCCGTCGCCCCCGCCACGCCCCTCCCCGGCCCGTCCAGTATGGCGGTCCGGCCGCGCGGTGTGTACGGGGTCGGGCGGGTGTCGCGCCCCTGATCCGGTGACGGTTCGGGCGCCGTGACGGGGCGTGAGGTGTCTCGGTGACGGGAGGGGAAGCAGCGCAGCGGGGTGCCGGTCCACGATCACCGGGTGGCGTACGGGCAAGCACGGCGACCGCCCCGGACCACGGGGGCGCGGGGCGGCGGCGGGCGGGGCCGGGAGGAGGCGAGGTCAGTCGGTGGAGAGTGCCTCCAGCAGGTCGCCGACCTGGGGGTCCGGCAGGGCGCGGGCGACGTCCGCCTGGGCGATCATGCCGACCAGGCGGTGGTCGTCGATCACCGGGAGCCTGCGCACCTTGTGCTCGGTCATCCTGCGCAGCACCAGCTGGGCGTCGTCGTCCGCGTCGACGTAGACGACTCCGCCCTGGGCGAGCTCACCGGCCGTGGTCGTCGCGGGGTCCTTGCCGGCGCCCAGCGCCTTCACCACGATGTCGCGGTCGGTCAGCATGCCCTTGAGCTTGTCGTCGGATCCGCAGATCGGCATCGCGCCGACCCCGAGCTGTTTCATCATCTCGGCGGCCTGGAGGACGGTGTCGCCCTCACCGACGCAGTCGACACCCGCGGTCATCAGCTGCCGTGCGGTTGTCATGCCTCCTGCTCCCTTCAGAGTGCGATCATCAGTGCCATCGCGGCGAACAGCGCCGCCACGAGCACCACGACCAGCAGGATCAGCACCATGGGTGCCTTGGCCCAGCCGGTCGGCGGGTTGTGCGTCTCCCTCGGCCCGGCCCCGGGCATGCTCGACTCCCCGGGCGGGGTCTCCCCCGGCGGGACTCCCCCGCCGGGTTCGAGGCCCGGGGTGCGGTCCGGATCGGGGTCCGGGTTCGGGTCGGGATCGGGGTTCGCGTGGCTCATGCCGTACGAGTACGCAGGCCGGCGCCTTTCAATCCTCCCCGCGGGTCCGGCGCCGGTGGCTGGTGTCGCACCACGGGTAGCGGCGGCTGCGGCGGCAGGTGCACAGCGCGACCATGAAGCGGTCGGAGCGCGCCGTCGTACCGTCCGGCATCCGGACCTCGACGGGCCCGTCGATCAGGACCGGGCCCTCCGGGTCGATCGTCACCCGTCGGGCGGAACGCTCGGCCGCGGGTTCAGTTTCGTTGCGCACGGATCACCACCAGGTCCTCCTTGCGCTCGTCGGGTCCTATCAGCCCCCGCTGCTCCAGCCACTCCGCGTGCCGCGCCATCACCGGCCCGAAGGGGATCCTGGCCCGCAGTTCGACGCGCGCCGACAAGCCGCCGTCCTCCAGTTGCCCCAGCGTGGCGTCCACTCCGGACAGCGCCGACTGGACCAGCAGCAGGACGCCCGACTCCCGCAGCAGGTGCGGCACGCGTGCGCAGAGCCGGTCCAGGACCTGACGGCCGTCCACGCCCGCGTTCCAGGTGCGCACCTCGCCGCGCCGCACCGGGCCCGGGGACAGGACGTAGGGCGGGTTGGACAGGATCAGGTCGAACCGGCACCCCTCGACGGGTTCCGTCAGGTCGCCGTGCCGGACGACGACCGGCAGCCGGCGGCGCCGGGCGTTGTAGCGCGCGGCGAGCACGGCGCGCCAGGAGATGTCGACGGCGGTCACCCGTGCGCCCGGGCACTCGGCGGCCATGAGGGCCAGCGCGCCGGTTCCGGTTCCGACGTCCAGGACCTCGACGCCGGGCTGGGCGCACAGCGTGCGGAGCTCGCTGCGCGCCGCCTGGGCGAGCAATTCCGTGTCCTCCTGGGGCGCGTACACGCCGCGCGGTCTGAGTAGACGCATGCACAGCGGGTACCTCGGTCTTCCCCGGCGAAACGCTGGTGATCGGTGTGTGAGGAGTGAGCGATGAGCTTTGAGTCCGGTTCCGGTTCGGGTTCTCTGTGGATGGAGTACGCCCCGGGCCCCACCCGTCCGGCCGTGGACGGCCCCGTCGAGACGGAGGTGGCCGTGGTGGGTGCCGGGATCGCCGGCATCTGCACGGCTTGGGAGCTCGCCCGCGCCGGGCACCAGGTGGTGCTGCTCGAGGCCGACCGCGTCGCGTCGGCCGTGACGGGCCACACCACGGCGAAGCTGTCGGCGCTGCACGGCATGGTGTACGCGGACATCGCCCGCATCCACGGCAAGCGAGCCGCCCGGCTGTACGCCCATTCGCAGCAGATCGCCGTCGACCGGGTGGCGGAGGTCAGCGACGAACTGGGCATCGACTGCGACCTGGAGCGGCTGCCGGCGTACTCGTACACCGTCGATCCCGCCAAGGAGGAGCAGGTGCGCCGGGAGGCGGAGGCGGCCCGGGAGGCCGGCCTGGACGCCTCGTACGTCACCGACGTGCCGCTGCCGTTCCCGGTGGTCGGCGCGGTCAGGGTGGAGAACCAGGCACAGTTCCACCCGCGCAAGTACCTGCTGGCCCTCGCGGCCGACCTGGAGGTGCTGGGCGGGCGGATCTTCGAGCGGACCCGGGTGACGCGGCTGAACGAGGGCTCCCCGTGCGAGCTGACGACGAGCACCGGGCACACCGTCACGGCGCGCGAGGTCGTCGTCGCCACCCACTACCCGGTGTTCGACCGGGCACTGCTGTTCACCCGGCTGGAGCCCAAGCGCGAGCTGGTGGTGGCCGGCCCGCTGCCGGCCGGGCAGGACCCGGGCGGGATGTTCCTGACGTGGGACGACAACACCCGTTCGGTGCGCACGGCGCCGCTCGGCGAGGACGGGCGGCGGATGCTGATCGTCACCGGTGAGAAGTTCACCCCCGGCACCGTCGGCGAGGGCGAGGTCGGCGAGCGCTACGGCAAGCTCTCCTCCTGGGCGCGCGAGCACTTCGGCGGCGTGGAGCTCACCCACCGCTGGGCGACGCAGGACAACGTCACGACGGACCACGTGCCGTACGTGGGACGGCTGCACGCCGGGTCGCGGCACGTGTACGTGGCCACCGGGTTCGCCGGCTGGGGCATGAGCAACGGCGTGATGGCCGGCGACCTCATCGCGTCCCGCATCCGGGGCAGGGAGCCCGCCTGGACCAGCCTGTACGACCCGGCCCGGCTGCACCCGGTGCGCGAGGCGCCCGCCATGCTGCGGCTCCAGGCGCAGGTGGGCAAGCACTTCATCGGTGACCGGCTGCCGGGTGCGCACGCCGACTCGACGGACGACATCCCGCGCGGCGGCGGGGCGGTCGTACGCGTCGGGGGGCGGCGGGTGGCGGTGCACCGGGACGACGCGGGCTCGCTGCACGGCGTGTCGGCGCGCTGCACCCACCTCGGGTGCATCGTCCACTTCAACGACGAGGAGTGCGCGTGGGAGTGCCCGTGCCACGGCTCGCGGTTCGACGTGGACGGCAAGGTGGTGCAGGGCCCGGCGGTACGGCCGCTGGAGCAGATGGACGTCGAGGAGGGCGAATGACGGAGACGGCTCCCCGGCCGCAGGCGCGCCCGGCGGCCCCGGGTGCGCGCGTGCCGGACGCTCCCCCGCAGGGTGCTCCGCTGCCGGGCGCTCCCCTCCCGCGGGAGCGGGGTCCCCTGTCGGCCGCGGTCCTGCGGGTCCTGCGGGGCGGGTCGGCGCCCGCGGTCGCCGTGGCGGGCGCCGACCCGCTGGGCGAGGACCTCCAGCTGGCGCTGTACCTGGCGTACGAACCCCACTACCGGACCCTGGAGGGCGTGGCCGACGAACGGGAGTGGGACCCGGCGCTGCTGGCGCTGCGCCGGCCGATGGAGCAGGCCTTCCTGGAGGCGCTGCGCGCGGCGGTGCCGGACGGCGACGACGTGACGGCGGCGCTGGAGCCGCTGCTGGTGGAACCGGTGGACGGGCACGGGGTGTCGCACCGCCTGATGCGGGAGGGCACCTGGGAGCTGATGCGGGAGTACCTGGTGCACCGCTCGCCGTACCAGCTCAAGGAGTCCGATCCGCAGGCGTGGCTGATCCCCCGCCTGGAAGGGCAGGCGAAGGCCTCCCTGGTGGCGGTGGCGTACGACGAGTTCGGCGGGGGCCGCGGCGAGCGGGTGCACGCGCGGCTGTTCGCCGACCTCATGGAGGGGGCGGGGCTGGACTCCTCGTACGGCCGCTACCTGGACCTCGTCCCCGCGGCGACCCTCGCCACGGTGAACGTGATGTCGCTGTTCGGGCTGCACCGGTCGCTGCGGGGCGCGGCGGCGGGGAACTTCGCGGTCATCGAGGTCACCTCGCCCCCGGGCGCCCGGCGGATGGCCAGGGCGCTGGAGAGGCTGGGGGCGCAGGAGCGGTGCGTCCGGTTCTTCACGGAGCACATCGAGGCGGACGCCGTCCACGAGCAGGTGATGCGCCGCGACGTGCTGGGCGACCTGCTGGACCGTGAACCGGGGCTGGCCGCGGACGTGGCGTTCGGCATCCGGGCGACGGTGTGGCTGGACGAGCGCTGGGAGGAGCAGGTGCTGGCGGCCTGGGACGACGGCCGGTCCTCGCTGCGCGGGCCCCTCGCGCCGGCCGGGCCGGTGGCGACCGATCGGGACGCGACCGGGGACGGAGCGACCGCGACCGGGGCGACCGGGTCGGACGCCGCGCGGCCGTCTACCGGGTGAGCCGGTCGCCGGGCCCCGGGTCCCGGCGGGGCGCGGGATGGGGCGGGCAGGGCTGCGGGCCGCGCGGCCGCCGGGGGCGGTCGCGCGGCCCGAGGGGTCGCAGGGTCAGGGGAGGAGCTCGTCGAGGGCGGCCTTGCCCTTCTCGGCCATCCTGCGTTCGGCCCAGGCGAGATTCTTCGGGTTGACGTCACGTCCTGAAGCGAGGACCAGGTCTTCGGCGTTGAATTCGCCCTCCGCACCGCTGTGCAGAAGCCTGTCGGGCGTGACGCCCTCTCGCTTGGAGGTCGAATCGGGCTCAGCGTTCATGCCGCCTCCTTGTTCGTCCTGCAGACATTGTCGTCGCCGGGTACCCGGATCGCATCCCCTACACCGATCGGGTGGGGTGCGATGTGGCGGACGGGGCCGGGAGGTCACCGTGCGCAGGGAGCGGGTCACGGCGGGTGCGGACCGTCGGCGCGGGACGTCCGGCGCTCGCCCGCGCGGCCGGGGCGCGCCGCGTCAGCGGACGAGGGCCGCGGCCTCCCGCACCGTGAGGCCGCGGCCCTCGGCGTGGGCGCGGGCGTACGCCTCCCGGCCGAGGACCGCGCGCAGCTCCGCCTCGGCGCGCAGCCGGATCTCCTGCGCCGCGTCGGCGGAGAACTGGCGGAAGCCCGTGCCTCCCGGGCCGTCGGCGTGCCGGTCGTACGCGCCGACGAGCCGCGCCCCGTCCACGGGGTCGCCCTGCCCGGCCATGGCCCAGGCGGCGGTCGGGAACTGGCCGACGAGGAGCCGCGGCGCCACCATGTACGCGAGCTTCTCCATCCTGCGTACGGCGCCCGCGAGGCGACGCCGGGCGCGCGCGTGGTCGCCCTCCAGGCAGTCCAGCCAGCCCTGGAGCCCCATGAGCATGCCCGTGAACAGCTCGGCCGTTCCGGCCGGCATCCCCGCCTCGATGGTGTCCAGCTGCTGCCGGGCGAGGGCGACGCGGCCGGTGCGGCCGTAGTGCTGGGCGAGCAGGAGGCGGGCGGAGCTGATCGACTCCACCGTCGCCCCCGCCGCGTCCTCGGCCGCCTCCCGGAGCATGCGCTCGGCCTCCTCGCGCTCCCGCGGTCCGGGCCGGTCCTGGAGCCGGAGGTGGGCCAGCCTGGCGCGGAACACCGGGCCGAGGCCCCGCGCGCCGGTCCGTTCGGCCCCTTCGGCGGCCCGCTCGAAGTCCCGGGCGGCCGCGGCGTACCTGCCCTGCCGCTCGTGGTGCTCACCGCGGGCGCTGTACGCCTCGGCGATGCCCCACGGGTCGCCGGCCGCCCCGAAGCGGGCCAGGGCCTCGTCGGCGTCGTCCCCGCCGCCGGGTGACACCTTCGCCCGCAGCAGCAGGGCGAAGCCGAGGTCCGCGTCGTCGCCGTACGCCCGGCAGCACGAGACGTACGCGTCCATCGCTCCGGCGAGGTCGGCGAACTCGCCCAGCAGCAGCCTGACGAAGAACCACATCGATCCGGGCTGGCGGCTGTTCTGCGGCAGGCCGGGCCGGTAGGCCTCGGCGACCGCCCTCAGGTACGCCAGGTTCGCCGGGTTCTCCAAGGTGGCGGCGCCCTGGCTGCCGTCCGAGGCCAGGACCATCAGCCGTATCCCGCGCCGGGCCTCCCACAGGTCGTCCTCCCGCCACGGTGGCGGCCGGTCGGTGCACCGGCGGGGCAGCGGCTCCGCGCGGCGCACCCCGGGTCCGGCGCCGGCGTCGAACGGGTCGGGGCCGAGGGCGGCGACCTCGGCCGACCAGGTGCGCGCGTCGGCCAGGTGGCCGCGGAGCTGCCAGAACCAGCCGAGCGACAGGGCCAGGCACAGGCCCTCCTGCTCCTCGCCCAGGTCGACGGCGGTGCGCAGGGCCGCCCGGAGGTTGTCGTGCTCGGCGTCGAGCGCCTCCAGCCACCGGGTCTGCTGCGGCCCGTACAGCCGGCGGCCGGCCGCTCGGGCGAACTCGCGCACGGCGACCAGGTGGCGGCGGGCCGTGCTCTCCCGCTCCCCCGCCTCGGTGAGCCGTTCGGCGGCGTAGTCGGCGACGGTCTCCAGGAGCCGGTACCGCATGCCGTCACCGGCCGGCGTGGGCGTGGCGACGACGAGGGACTTGTCGACCAGGGAGGTGAGGAGGGACGGCGTGTCCGGGTCGGCGCACACCTCCTCGGCCTGGTCGAGGGAGCAGCCGCCGGCGAAGACCGCCAGCCGCCGCAGGACCGCCCGCTCGGCGTCGTCGAGCAGGTCCCACGACCAGTCGACGACCGCGCGGAGGGTCTGCTGCCGCGGCAGGGCGGTGCGGGCGCCGCGGTCGAGGAGGCGAAACCGGTCGTCGAGCCGGTCGGCGATCTGGCGCGGGGTGAGGGCGCGCAGCCGCGCGGCGGCCAGTTCGAGGGCGAGCGGCAGCCCGTCGAGGCGGTGGCAGATCTCGGCGCAGGCCCGCGGGTCGTGGTCGGTGCGGAAGCCGGGGCGGGCGTCGGCCCCCCGGTCGGCGAGGAGCCGGAGCGCCGCGTCCCGGGGCAGCGGTTCGACGGGGCGCACGGTCTCTCCGGGTACGCCGAGCGGTTCGCGGCTGGTGGCGAGGACGGTGACGCCGGGGCAGTGGGCCAGCAGCGTGTCGGTGAGGGTGGCCGCCGCGCCGACGAGGTGCTCGCAGTTGTCCAGGACGAGCAGGAGGCGGCGCCGGGCGCAGTGGTCGAGGAGCCGGCCGAGCGGGTCCTGGGCACGGTGCTCGGTGCCCAGGTGCAGGGGCTCGCGGGCGCCCAGGGCGTTCAGCACGGCCTCGGGGACGTCGGCGGCGTCGCGTACGGGGGCGAGTTCGGCGAGCCAGGTGCCGTCGGGCCAGAGGTCCTCGGCGCCGTCGACCGCCGCGGCCGCCTCCAGGGCGAGGCGGGTCTTGCCGACGCCGCCGGGCCCGAGGAGGGTGACCAGCCGCCGCACGCGCACCTCTCCGGCGAGGGCGGCCAGTTCGTCGTCCCGTCCGACGAAGGAGGTGAGCCGGGCCCGGAGGTTGCCGGGCGCCCGGCGGGCCGGCGCGGGGCGGGCCGGCGCGGAGTGGACGGGTCCCGGGTGCGCCGGCGCGGGGGCCGGGGCGGTGTCGCCCGCGAGCAGTTCGGCATGCAGGACCCTGAGGGCGGGGCCGGGGCCGGTGCCGAGGCGGGCGGCGAGCCGGGTGCGGACCTCCTCGTACGCCGCGAGGGCCTCGGCGGGGCGGCCCGCGGCGCGCAGCGCCCGGATGCGCAGTGCGGCCAGCGGCTCGTCCAGGGGGTGGGCGGTGGCCAGTTCGGCGAGACCGGCGAGGGCCGCCTCGGCGTGGCCGAGCGCGACGTCGGCGGCTAGCCGGTCCCGGCGCGCCTCGGTGCGGCGGCGCTCGGCCCGGACGGCGAGGGGGTCGCCGTCCCGGTCGGGCAGGTCGGCCAGGGCGGGCCCGCGCCACAGCCGCAGCGCTCCGTCGAGCAGGCGGGCGGCGGTCCCGGGGTCCCCGGCCCGCAGCGCGGCGGCCGCCTCGGTGGCCAGCCGCTCGAACCGGAACAGGTCGACCTCGCCGGGCCGGGTGTCCAGCCGGTACCCGCCGGGGACGGACACGACGGCGTCCCGCCCCAGTGCCCGGCGCAGCCGCCCGACGAGGGCCTGCAGGGCGGCCGGGCTGACCGGGGAACTGACCGCCGCCGGTGTGCCCGCGCCCCTCGCCGAGCGGCTGCACGAGGCCAGGGACGCGGTGGCGATGGGCGTCGCGCCGGCCGGCGCCGACCTGCCCGCCCAGCTACGGGCCGCCGTTGTCGAGGGCAGCGGCCAGGCGTTCATGAACGGCGTCCACACGGCCGTCCTGGTCACCGGGGCGCTGTGCGTGGCCGGTGCCGTCCTCGCCGCGGCCGGGGTGCGGCGCGGCGGCGCGGCCCGGGACTGACCGGGGGCCGGAACGACGGGGGCCGGAGCGACCGGGGCCCGAACGAACGACGGGAGTCGAACGACGGGGGCCCGGTTCCGGGACGCGGAGTCCACCGCGCCCGGGAACCGGGCCCCTCACGCCTCCGCCGCACGCGGCGGTCGGCACCTCACCGGACCGGCCGGCGGCGGCCCAGCAGGAGGCCGAGCGCGACCATGCCGACCCCGAGTGCGAAGTGCAGCCAGTTGTCGGCGGTGTTGACCGGGACGAAGTTGGCGCTGCTGTCGTGGTCGATGAACAACCCGTACAGCCACAGCGCCAGGTAGATCAGGCCGCCGACGACGAGGTAGGACCGCGCGGCCGGGGCCGTACGGGCCATGGTCAGGCCGGCGAGGCCGAACAGCACATGCACCAGGTTGTGCAGCACCGACACCTGGAAGACGCCCAGCAGCTTGGCCTCCGAGTCGTGCGAGGCGAACTCCATGGAGTCGTAGTCGGTGGTGATCCCGGGGATGAACCCCAGGACCCCCACCAGCAGGAAGACGATCCCCACCAGCAGTGCGGCCTGCTGCACGGGGGTCCGGGTAGTCACGGCGGTACCACGCCTGCTGTTCATGATCCGGTTCCTTTTGCCCGGGGACGGCCCGCTGACCGTCCGGATCACCACTTAAGGCCTGACTACCCCCTTCGATCACCTTTATCCCGTGTTTACCTGTCCGTCCTGCGGGCGGCTCACTTCGTCGGGTCGTGCCCCCAGTTCATGAGCGAGTGGCGCCACCGGGTGTCGGTGACGTCCCCGTCGGGGCGCTGCGACACGTGCCGGTGCACGTACCCGACGACCTTGCGCATATGGGCGACGTCGTCGTCCGTCAGGTCCGCCTTCCTGGTGCGCAGGAGGTCGACGATGCGGCGCCCCGACGCGTGGCCGACGCTCTCGCCGGAGCCGTCGGACTGCCCGGCGCCGCGGGACTCCTCCGTCTTCAGCCACTTCTCCAGTTCGCCCGCGGTCATGTTCACCGCTTCGTCGAAGCTCCGCAGGGTCTCCTCGCGGTCCTTGCCGCCGCCGCTCACGGCCGCCCGCCCCTCCGGTCCGGGGACACGGACGGGCGCACCGCGCCGGTACCGGGCGCTCCGCCCCCGGCCCCGTACCGCGCCCCGCGCGTCGTCCCGGTCCTGTCGGCGGTCCAGCCGTAGGTGCTCCGGGTGACCTCGTCACCCGCGCGGAGCCTTCTGTCGTCGGTCATCGGACGCCTTCCTTGCCCGCTCGTGAAGAGGGCCCGGCGGCCCTCGGGGCTCTCAGGCCGTGTTCCCTCCCCGGCGCGGCACTCGTCACCCCGGGGGTCTCCACGCGGGCAGGACCACCCCATTGCCGCAGCGCGGCCCCGTCTCCGGGTGCCGGTGCGGGGCCGGCCGCCGGCGGGAGCGTCCCCCCGCGGCGGCCGTCGGTGCGGGCGTGCCGCGGCCGTCAGCCCAGCCGCTTCAGCAGCTCGTCGGCGAGCGGTGCCGAGGAGGCCGGGTTCTGGCCGGTCACCAGGTTGCGGTCGACGACCACGTGCGGCGCCCACGGGTCGCCCTCCACGAAGTCGGCACCGATCTCCACCAGACGGTCCTGGAGCAGCCACTTCGCCTTGTCGGCGAGGCCGGCCTGGGTCTCCTCGGCGTTGGTGAAGCCGGTCAGCCGGTAGCCCGAGAAGGCGTTGGCGCCGTCCTCGTCGCGGGCGGCGAGCAGCGCCGCCGGGCCGTGGCACACCACCCCGAGCGGCCGGCCCGACGCCAGGGCACGGCCGAGCAGCCGGCCCGACTCGGCGTCGACGGCGAGGTCCTCCATGGGACCGTGGCCGCCGGGGTAGAACACCGCGGCGTACTCGTCGAGGTCCACGTCGGCGAGGGCCAGCGGGTGCCGCAGCGCGGTGAAGGCGTCGAGGGCTGCCGCCACCCGGTCGGCGCCCTCCTGGCCGCCGTTGACCTCGGGCGCGAGGCTGGCCCGGTCCACGGTCGGCACGACACCGCCGGGCGTGGCCACCACGACCTCGTGCCCGGCCGCGGTGAAGGCCTCGTAGGGCGCGACGGCCTCCTCGGCCCAGAAGCCGCTGGGGTGCTCGGTGCCGTCCGCCAGCGTCCAGTGGTCGGCGCCGGTCAGCACGAAAAGGATCTTCGACATGATGTTTCTCCCAAGGGTGCGGTCGATGGTTCGACCGTAGGCCGCTCACCCCCAGGAGATCCAATGGGCAGGCCGATCGCAGCTATCGGGATTCCTATGCCTGCCGGGCGGGGTGCGCGGTGAGGGAGGCGACCGGCGCGGTGTCGCTCAGATGCCCCACCTGGTGCCGCCCCCGGTCCGAGCCGCCCGCGGGTACGCCCGAGATGGCCGCCGTCGCCGGGGCGGGAGGTGCCGCCTTGGTCCGGTCGTCCGGGGCGTTCGCCACCGAGGACCAGGTGCGCAGGCGGTGGCTGGCGGCGTCGTCCAGGCTCACCGGTGCCCCCCGCTGTTCGGCCAGCCGGCTCGCCTCCCGGCCGAGCGCCGCGATGTCGTCCCAGCGCAGCCGCAGCGTCACGGCCACCTCCGCGCCACCGTCCGGGAGACCTCGCACCGTCGGCTCCTCGCGCTCGTTCATCACCGCTCCTGTCGTTGCCGCAGAGACGTTTCACCGCCTAGTACGGAGCACTCCCGCGCCCCGTTCAGCACCCGGCCCGAACAGGTTTTCCCGGCGCGTCGCCCCAATGGGCGTACGCGTACCCACGGGTGCACGCTGGAGGGGTGACGCCGTGACCCGGAGGTGTGTGAGATGAAGACGATCGTCGGCTGGCACGTGGACATCGAGTTCACCGAGGACGAAGTCAGCGGCAGGACCCGCGCGGCATGCATGGTCAGGCTCCCGGACGGCACCGAGCTGCGTGCCCACGGCCATGCGAAGCGGCACCCCGACGACAGGGAGCAGCAGCGTGTCGGCGAGGAGATCGCGGCGGCCCGCTGCCTCAACGAACTCTCGCGAAATCTGATGAAGAAGGCCGGGGGTGAGATCGAGGAGGTGACGCACATTCCGGCGCACCTCGCCATGTGAGCCTGCCGCACGGGCGGGGCGCCGCCGGCCGCCGGCCGCGCCCCGCCCGGCGCCCCGCGGCCCCGTGCCCGCAGCCGCGCCCCGGCGACCGGGGCCTCGGACCCGTCGGCGCGCAGCGCCCGGGTGGCGCCGAGCACCTCGTAGCGCGCCGTTCCCGCTTCCGGCGCCGCCGGGCCCGCCGGTGCCCCGTCCTCTGTCGTCGTACCGTCCTTCACCGGCTCATTGTCGCGCCCCCGCACGTCGGCGGACGCCGCGCGGACCGTCCGCGCCCGTCCTCCCACCACCGCCGTTCCCGCCGCCGCCCGGTCAGGAGGCGCCGGTGTCACGGGCGGCCGTTCCATGGGCCGTACCACGAGCCGAGCATGACCCTCTGCTGTATGCGGTCCCCCGCGCGAGCGGCCGGCGGAAGCCGCGTCCTGGACGTCCTCCGGGCCGTCCGTGGTGCCGGTGACGGTGGACCGGCCGGCGCCGTTCGACGGCCGCCCGGCGGGCTTCCGGACGGATCAGGGGGCGAAGCCGCCGCTTTTCGTGGTGCGTTCGCCGCTGTCGTCGGTGGCCGTGACGGTGAACCGGTCGGCGCCGGCGGAGCGGGCGCCCTCGGCGTGGTTGTACTGGCCCGCGAAGACGTGCCGGCCCGCCGGGGCGGTGCGGCCGTGCTTGAGCGTCCAGGTGTAGCGGAGGGCGCCGTCCTCCTCGCGCACCGAGACGGTGAAGTCCTCGGCGGGCCGGGTGCGCCAGTGCCCGGTGCCGGCGACGCCGCCGGTCTGGGCGACCCGCAGGTCGACGGTGAGGGCGGTGAGCGGACGGGGCGTGGTCACGGTGATGTTGCTCTGGGCCCAGAACTCGTTGCTGTGCCGGTCGACGGCCCCCTCGGCGTGGAGGGGCGCGGCGGCCGGTGTGCCGGTGACGTGGTCCGGCCGGTCGGTGCCCAGCACGGTGGCCGCGGTGTAGCCGCCGGCGGCCAGCACGCCGGCCACGGCGGCGGTGGCGCCGGCGACCCGCAGCCAGGAGGTGCGCGGGACCGTACGGCGGGGGTGTGCGTCCTCGGCGGGCGCCGCCATGCCGCGTTCGACGCGCGCGAGGATGCGGGCGCGGTCGGGCCGGTGGGCGTGCGCCGCTTCCCGCAGCTGCTGCTTCAGCTGGTCCATGTCTTCCCCACGAGGTGCGTCGCCGCCCGGTCGCCGAGCAGCCGTTCGAGCTGGGCCATGGCCTTGGACGTCTGGCTCTTCACCGTACCGACCGAGATCCCCAGGGCGAGGGCCGTGTCCCGTTCGGAGAGGTCGAAGGCGTGGCGCAGCACGACGCAGGCGCGTTTGCGGAACGGCAGGGTGCGCAGGGCGCCCTGGACGTCGACGACGGCCGGGACGTCCGGGCCGTCGGTGTGCGGGGACTGCTGGGACCAGAACAGGGCGATGCGGCGGCGTTCGCGGACGGCGCTGCGGATGCGGCTGCGGGCGAGGTTGGCGACGACGCCGCGGGCGTAGGCGGCGGGGTGTTCGGCGGCGCGGACGCGGTCCCAGCGGTGCCAGAGGGCGAGCAGCGCGTCGGCGGCGATGTCGTCCGCGGCGTCGGCCTCGCCGGTCAGCAGGTGGGCCAGACGCGCCAGTTCGGCGTAGTGGCGCTCGAAGAAGTCGTGGAACTCCGTGGCGGCGTCATCGGCGGATGTTCCCACGGCGTCCCCTTTCCGCGCGTCGTCGCGCCCCTGCGTGACCGGTGGTTCGCGCCCTGCGTGACCGGTGGTGTGTGCGCACGGGTCCGTCACCGTGCGAAGGCGTGATCTTAACAAGTGCCTGGCCGGAGCATGTCAGCCCCCGAAGGGGGTGCCCGCGAGGCCCTGTCCCGCCCCGGGGAGCACCAGCAGCGAACCGGCCAGCGGATGGGGGCGGGTGAGTCCCGTGCGGGCGGTGGTGACGTACAGGTCCCGCAGCCCCGGGCCGCCGAACGCGCAGGCGGTGGGGCGGCGCACGGGCAGGGTGACGGTCCGGTCCAGGGTGCCGTCCGGGGTGTAGCGGCGGATCGCCGCGCCGTCCCAGAGGGCGACCCATATGCAGCCGTCCGCGTCGACGGTGAGGCCGTCGGGGAAGCCGGCGCCCGGTTCGACGACGGCGAGCGGGCGCCGGTCGGTGACCTGTCCGCCGTCGTCGGCGACCCGGCAGACGTCGATGCGCCGGGTGGGGCTGTCGACGTAGTACACGAGGGTGCCGTCCGGGCTCCAGCCGGTGCCGTTGCTGACCGTGACGCGCGGGAGGACGGGTGTCGCGGTGCCGTCGGGGGCGATCCGGGTCAGGGCGCCGCCGCCCTCCGCCTCGTCGTAGCGCATCGTCCCGGCCCACAGGGAGCCGTCGGGGGCGACCGCGGCGTCGTTGCCGCGCCGCCCGGGGACGGGGTCGTGGACCAGCCACCGGAAGCCGGCGCCGTCCTCGTCGTACAGCCCCACGCCGTCCCGGAGGTTGACCACCAGTCCCCCGCCGGCCCGCGGCTTGGCCGCGCCGACGTGCTGACCGGTGACCATGACGGTGCGGCGGCCGGTGGCCGGGTCGTAGGTGTGCACGCGGGAGCCGAGAACGTCGACCCAGAGCAGCCGCCCGGCGGCCGGGTCCCAGGTGGGGCCCTCGCCCAGTGCGGCGTGCTCGCGGACGGCGGGCTCGACGGCGTGGGGCGCCCTCACCGGGGGCCGGTCCGGTGACCGAGGCTGACGGAGAGGTCGTCGGCGCCCTTGGCGGCGAGTTCGGCCAGCTCGGCCTCGCGCTCCTCGCTCCACCGGATCATGGGGACCGAGATGGACAGGGCGGCCACGACCCGGCCGGTGCCGTCCCGCACGGGCGCGGCGACACAGCTGACGTCCGGGTTGGACTCCCGGTGCTCGGTGGCGACGCCCCGCTCGCGGACGGCGGTGAGCTCGGCCCGCAGCGCGTCGGGGTCGGTGAGGCTGGCGGCGGTCATGGCGGCCAGCTCGCGCCCCTCGATCCGGGCGTCCAGTTCGTGCTGCGGCAGGGAGGCGAGGAGCATCTTGCCGACGGAGGTGCAGTGCGCGGGCAACCGGCGTCCGGCCGCCGAGACCATCCGTACCGCGTGGGTGGAGTCGACCTTGGCGATGTAGATGACGTCGGTGTCCTCCAGGATGGCGACGTGCACCGTCTCGTCGCAGGTCTCGGCGACCTCGCGGGCCACCCGCTGGCCCTCGGCGGCCAGGTCGAGCTGTTCGGCGTACCGGCTGCCGAGCTGGTAGGTGCGTACGCCCAGGCGGTAGCGTCCGGGCTGCTCGGGCAGCGGCACCAGGTACGACCGGGCGGCGAGGGTGGTGAGCAGCTCGTGCACGGTGGTGCGGGGCAGTTGGAGCTTGCGGGTGACCTCCGGTGCCGAGAGCGTCCCGTCGCCCTCCAGGAACAGTTCCAGGATGTCGAGCGCCCTGGTCACAGCGGGGACAAGACGTCCCATGGCGTCACCCACCCCTTCGTTCGAAACTTCGACCTTTGATCGGTATGACGAACACAGGCTAACCACAGGCGACTTCGCCGGGCAATGGCCGTGCGCGGACCGCGTTCGGCGGGATGCCGCGCGCACCATTGACACCTCCCGACCGGCTGATTACGGTCACGCCAAGATTTCGAACGTGTGACGAAATATCGAACGAGCTCGAGAGGGCAACTGCCGTGCGCATCACGGGAATCAGCACTCATGTCGTCGGGACCCCCTGGCGCAATCTGACCTATGTGCTCGTCCACACCGACGAAGGACTCACCGGCGTCGGCGAGACCCGCATGCTGGGCCGCACCGACGCGCTGGTCGGCTATCTCAAGGAGGCCGAGGCCAACCACATCGCGGGCTCCGACCCGTTCGCGGTGGAGGACCTGGTGCGCCGCATGAAGTACGGCGACTACGGCCGGGCGGGCGAGATCGTCATGTCGGGCATCGCGGTCGTCGAGATGGCGTGCTGGGACATCAAGGGCAAGGCCCTCGGGGTGCCGGTCTGGCAACTGCTCGGCGGCAGGGTGACCGACCGGGTCAAGGCGTACGCCAACGGCTGGTACACCACCGAGCGGACCCCGGAGGCCTACCACCGGGCCGCCAAGGGGGTGATGGCGCGCGGCTACCGGGCGCTGAAGATCGACCCGTTCGGAACGGGGCACTTCGAGCTCGACGCGGAGCGGACGCGGTACGCGGTGTCGCTGATCGAGGCGGTGCGGGACGCGATCGGGCCGGACGCCGAACTGATGCTGGAGATGCACGGGCGCTTCAGCCCGGCGACGGCCGTGCGGCTGGCGAAGGAGCTGGCGCCGTTCGAACCGGCCTGGCTGGAGGAGCCGGTGCCGCCGGAGAACCTCAAGGCGCTGGCGAAGGTGGCCGAGAAGGTCGACCTGCCGGTGGCGACCGGGGAACGCATCCACGACCGGATCGAGTTCCGGGAGCTGTTCGAGTCCCAGGCGGCCGACATCATCCAGCCGGACCTCGGGCACATCGGCGGCATCCTGGAGACGCGCAAGCTGGCGGCCACGGCGGAGACGCACTACATGATGGTCGCCCCGCACAACGTGGGCGGCTCGGTGCTCACCGCGGCCTCCCTGCAACTGGCGGCCTGCACACCGAACTTCAAGATCCTGGAGCACTTCAACGACTTCGCGGACGCGGAGATCAAGAAGGTCGTCAGGGGCGCTCCGCAGGTGGACCCGGCCACCGGCTGCTTCACGGTGTCGCACGCCCCGGGCCTCGGCGTCGAACTGGACGTGGACGCGGCGGCCGAGTTCCCGCAGCAGCGGGCCCGGTTCGACCTGTGGGCCGAGGGCTGGGAGAAGAGGGCGCCGAAGTGAGCCGCGCGCTGCTGGTGGAACGCCCCGGCGCGCACCGGCTCGTCGAGCGCGACCCGCCGGAACCCGGCCGCGGCGAGGTCCTGGTGCGGGTGGCGGCGGCCGGCATCTGCATGAGCGACCGCGAGGTGTACGACGGCCACCGCGACCCCGATTACGTCCGCTACCCCCTGATTCCGGGCCACGAGTGGTCCGGGACGGTCGAGGCGGTCGGCGAGGGCGTCGACCCGGCGCTCGCCGGCCGGAAGACGGTCGCGGAGGGGTTCCGGTCGTGCGGGTCGTGCGAGCGCTGCCGGTGCGGGGAGACGAGCCTGTGCGCGGGCGGGTACGCGGAGACGGGGTTCACCGAGCCCGGCGCCTTCGCCGATTACGTCATCGTCCCGGCGCGGCTGCTGCACCCCCTGCGCGACGACGCCGACCTGCGGGCCGCGGCCCTGCTGGAGCCCGCCGCCGTGATCGCCGCGGCGGTACGGGCGGGGCGGCCGCGCCCCGGCGAGCGGGTCGCGGTGGTGGGCGCGGGCACGCTGGGGCTGCTGGCCGTGCAGCTGCTGGGCGCCTCGTCGCCGGGCGGGCTGACCGTGGTGGACCCGAGGGCGGCGCGGGGCGAGCAGGCGCTGCGGTTCGGCGCCACCGGGTCGGTGGACCCGGCCGGGGCGGCGGAGCTGGAGGGCCGGTTCGACCTGGTGGTGGAGACGGCGGGGGCGCCGACCACGGCCGCGGCGTCCTGCCGGCTGGCGCGCCGCGGCGGCCGGGTGGTGCTGACCGGGATGTTCGCGCCCGGTGCGGCCGGCATCGACCCCGTGCACCTGTCGCTGAGCCAGCTGGAGGTGCGCAGCGTCTTCGGCGCCCCCTCGTCCGCCTGGTCGGACGCGGTGCGGGCGTTCGGACTCGGGCTGCTCGACCCGGCACCGCTGATCACGCACGAGTTCCCGCTGGAGCGGTTCGCGGACGCGATCGCACTGGTGGGCGGGGGCGACCCGAAGACCGGCAAGGTGCTGCTGCGGCCGTAGGGGCCTCCGTGCGGGCCGGGCCGGACCGTGGCGGCCCACGCCCGCACCGCGCGGTGCGGCGCCCGGGCGTCACGAGCCGGCGCGACCCGCGCGGGAGGCCCGGCCGGGCCCATGACGTACGGCGGTACGGGGTGCCCTGCCCGCCCCCCGTACCGCCGTACACCCAATGACACGAACCACGTCCGAGATATCGAACAACCGAGGAGCCCTGTGACCTCCCCGTCCGCACCGGCACCAGCACCGGCCCCGACACCCCCGCCATCACCGCCGTCCGCACCGGCACCGGCACCGGCGGCCTCGCCACCGCCGGCCCCCGCACCCCCGCCGGCACGACGCCGGCCCGGCGCCAAGGCCCTGGCCGCGATCGGCCACCCGGTGCCCGCCACCGACCCCGCCGACACCTCGCCCCACACCTTCCCCGACGGCGGCACCTGGCGCACCGAGATCCCCTCGGTCGAGGGACCGGAGGCCCTGGCCGTCGTCCTGGAGGAGAGCGCCCGGCTCGGCGTGCCCGTCCACCGGATCAGCCAGGGCAGCGGCGTGTGGATGCTCACCGACGCCGAGATCACCGAGATGGTGCGGTCCTGCGCCGAACGCGACATCGAGCTGTGCCTGTTCACCGGCCCCCGCGGCACCTGGGACATCGGCGCGGGCACCCGCACCGACTCGGGCGGCGCCGGGCTGCGCGCCCGCGGCCACGACGCGCTCGCCGGCTGCGTGGAGGACGCCTGCCGGGCCACGGCGCTCGGCGTGCGCTGCCTGCTCGTCGCCGACGAGGGCGTCCTGTGGACACTGCACCGGCTGCGTGCGGCCGGACATCTGCCGGCCGGGACGACGTTCAAGCTGTCCGCCCTCACCGGACCGGTCAACCCGGCCTCCTACGCGGTGTACGAGCGGCTCGGCGCGGACTCCATCAACGTGCCCTCCGACCTGACGCTGGACCACCTCACCGAGATCCGGCTGGCCGCCCGCGCCCCGATGGACATGTACGTCGAGGCGCCCGACGACCTCGGCGGCTACATCCGGATGTACGAGGTGGCCGAGCTGATCCGGCGCGGCGCCCCGCTGTACCTGAAGTTCGGCCTGAGCCGCTCCCCCGGCATCTACCCCTACGGCGCGCAGTTGCGCGACACCGCGCTCGCCACCGCCCGGGAGCGCGTGCGTCGCGGGCGGCTCGCCCTCGACCTGCTGGCCCGGCACGGCGCGGACGGCGGCATGTCGCCGCTCGGCTCCCGCCTGCCGGGTGAGCTCCGGCGTTTCCCCGTCCCGGAAGGGGACTGACCCCATGCGCATCTCCCGCACAGCCGCGGCGGCGGCGTCGCTCGCCGCACTGCTCACCCTCTCCCTCACCGCCTGCGGCCAGGAGGCCAGGGGCGGCAGCCGCTACCGGCCCGCGGGCGGCAAGGGCGGCACCATCGGGCTCGCCATGCCGACCAAGGCGTCGGAGCGCTGGATAGCCGACGGCGAGAACATGGCCGAGCAGTTCCGCGAGGCCGGGTACGACACCGACCTCCAGTACGGCGACGACAAGGTCGAGAACCAGATCGCCCAGATCGAGAACATGATCACCAAGGGGCGCAAGCTGCTGGTGGTCGCCGCCATCGACGGCTCCGCCCTCACCGAGGTGCTCCAGCGCGCCGAGGACGCGGGCATCCCGGTGATCTCCTACGACCGCCTCATCATGGGCACCGAACACGTCGACTACTACGCGTCGTTCGACAACGAGCGCGTCGGTGAGCTCCAGGCGCGGTACATCGTGGACGCGCTCCGCCTCGGACCCGCGACGGCCGCGGGCAGGCCGTACAACATCGAGCTGTTCGCCGGCTCGCCCGACGACAACAACACGAAGTACTTCTGGAACGGCGCCATGAAGGTCCTGCGGCCGTACGTCGCGAGCGGCCGGCTCGTGGTGCGCAGCAAGCAGACCCGGATGAGCCAGGCGACCACACTGCGGTGGGACGGCGGCACCGCGCAGAAGCGGATGGACGACCTCATCAGCAAGAACTACGGCGAGGAGCGCGTCGACGCGGTCCTCTCCCCCTACGACGGCATCTCCATCGGCGTCATCTCGGCCCTCAAGAGCGCCGGTTACGGCACGACGAGCCGGCCCCTGCCGGTGGTCACCGGGCAGGACGCCGAGCTGGCGTCGGTGAAGTCGATCATCCGGGGCGAGCAGACGCAGACCGTCTTCAAGGACACGCGCAAACTGGCCGCACAGGCGGTGGCGATGGGCGACGCCGTGCTCAACGGCAGGAAGCCCCAGGTCAACAACACCAAGGACTACCACAACGGCAGGAAGACCGTGCCGTCGTTCCTGCTCGACCCGGTCAGCATCGACAAGTCCAACACCGGGCTCCTCGTCGACGAGGGCTACTTCACCGCCGGGCAGCTGAAGTGACGGGGCCCGCGGCGGTGAGGCCGGTCCTGGAGATGCGCGGGATCACCAAGACGTTCCCCGGCGTCACGGCGCTCCGCGAGGTGAACCTGACGGTGCGTCCGGGGGAGGTGCACGCGGTCTGCGGCGAGAACGGCGCGGGCAAGTCGACCCTGATGAAGGTGCTGAGCGGGGTCCACCCGCACGGCTCCTACGACGGCGAGATCCGCTTCGAGGGCGAACCGGTGGCCTTCAGGGACATCCGGGCGAGCGAGCGGCACGGCATCGTCATCATCCACCAGGAGCTGGCACTCGTCCCGCACCTGTCGATCGCCGAGAACATCTTCCTGGGCAACGAGCGGGCGGCGCGCGGACTGATCGACTGGAACGAGACGCTGCGCCGGGCGGGCACGCTGCTCAAGCGCGTGGGGCTGCGGGAGAACCCGCAGACGCCGGTCGCCGACCTCGGCGTGGGCAAGCAGCAGTTGGTGGAGATCGCCAAGGCGCTGGCCAAGGAGGTGAAGCTGCTCATCCTCGACGAGCCGACGGCCGCGCTCAACGACGAGGACAGCGCGGCGCTCCTCGGCCTGATCCTGGAGCTGCGCGACCAGGGCGTCGCGAGCATCATCATCTCGCACAAGCTGAACGAGATCCGGCGCGTCGCAGACTCGGTGACGATCCTCCGCGACGGCCGGACCATCGAGACCCTGGCCGTCCGCGGCACCGCCGGCGCCGAACCGCGGCTGTCGGAGGACCGGCTCATCCGGGGCATGGTCGGCCGCGACCTCGACCAGCGCTTCCCCGACCGCACACCGTACGGGGGCGAGGACGCCGGACACGTCGCGCTGAGCGTCCGCGGCTGGACCGTCCGGCACCCGGTCGACCACCAGCGCACCGTCGTCGACGACGTGTCGCTGACCGTGCGGCGCGGCGAGATCGTGGGCGTCGCGGGGCTCATGGGCGCGGGCCGCACCGAACTCGCGATGTCCCTCTTCGGACGGTCGTACGGGATCCACGTGGCCGGGACCGTGGAGGTGGGCGGGCGCGAGGTGGTGACGAGAACCGTGCCGGCGGCGATCGACGCCGGGCTCGCGTACGTCACCGAGGACCGCAAGACGTACGGCCTGAACCTGATCGACGACATCAACCGCAACATCTCCCTGCCGTCCCTGCCGGGGATGCGGCGCCGGGGCGTCGTCGACGAGCACCACGAACGCCGGGTCGCCGAGCGGTACCGCACCACCATGAACATCAAGGCGCCGACCGTCTTCGAACAGGTGGGACGGCTGTCGGGCGGCAACCAGCAGAAGGTCGTCCTCAGCAAGTGGATCCACGCCGACCCCGAGGTGCTGATCCTCGACGAGCCGACCCGCGGGATCGACGTGGGCGCCAAGTACGAGATCTACACCGTCGTCGACCGGCTCGCGGCGCAGGGCAAGGCCGTGCTGTTCATCTCCTCCGAACTGCCGGAGCTGCTCGGGATGTGCGACCGGATCTACACGATGGCCGAGGGCCGGCTGACCGGTGAGGTCGCCCGCGCCGACGCCACCCAGGAAGTCCTGATGCGCCAGATGACCCTGAACAGAAGCTGAGGCCCCGCCATGACCACCACGACCACTCCCCCGCGCCCCCAGCCACCGGCCGCCCCGGCGCAGCCCTCGGCGGCCGCGCTGCTGCTGAACGGCGTGCGCGGCAACATGCGCCAGTACGGCATGCTCATCGCCCTCGTGTTCATCGTCGTGCTGTTCCAGATATGGACCGACGGCACGCTGCTGCTGCCGAACAACGTCTCCAACCTGATCCAGCAGAACGGCTACATCCTCATCCTGGCCATGGGCATGATGATCGTCATCATCGCCGGCCACATCGACCTGTCCGTCGGCTCGGTGGTGGCGTTCGTCGGCGCCATGTCGGCGGTGATGATGGTCAGGCACGACATGCCGTGGGTGCTCGCCCTGACGCTGTCGCTGCTGATCGGCGCCGTCGCGGGAGCCTGGCAGGGCTTCTTCATCGCGTACGTGGGCATCCCGTCGTTCATCGTCACCCTCGCCGGCATGCTGCTCTTCCGGGGGCTCACGCAGATCGTGCTGGAGGGGCAGTCGATCGCCCCCTTCCCCGACGGCTTCCAGAACATCGCCAAGGGGTTCATCCCGGAGATGGGGCCGTACACCCAGTACCACAACCCCACGCTCCTGCTGGGGCTGGTCGCGGTGGTCTTCCTGCTGTGGCGCGAGTGGCGGGACCGCCGGCGGCAGCTCGCCCACGAGCTGGACGTGCCGCCGTTCGGCCTGTGGGCGCTGAAGTGCACCGCCGTCACGGCCGCGGTGGTGGCGTTCACCCTCACACTGGCCAGCTTCCACGGCGTGCCGGTGGTCATGCTCATCATGTGCGCGCTGCTGATCGGGCTCGGCTACGTGATGCGCAACGCGGTGATCGGACGCCATGTGTACGCGCTGGGCGGCAACAAGGCGGCGGCGAAGCTGTCGGGCGTCAAGGACAAGCGGGTCACCTTCCTCGTCTTCGTCAACATGGGCGTGCTGGCGGCCCTGGCGGGCTGCGTGTACGCGGCCCGGCTCAACGCGGGCACCCCGCAGGCGGGCCTCAACTTCGAACTGGAGGCGATCGCGGCGTCGTTCATCGGCGGCGCCTCGATGAGCGGCGGCGTCGGCACGGTGATGGGCGCCGTGATCGGCGGCCTGGTGCTGGGCGTCCTGAACAACGGCATGTCGCTGGTCGGCATCGGCACGGACTACCAGCAGGTCATCAAGGGCCTGGTGCTGCTCGCCGCGGTCGGCTTCGACGTCTGGAACAAGCGCAGGGCAGGCAAGTAGTCCTTCCAAACAGAGGGAGTTCGCATGGACACGAGCAGACGCACTTTGCTGGCGGCGGCGGCCGCGGCGGGAGCCATGGCGGCGGCCCCGGCCACCGCGTACGCGTCGGGCGGCGGGAAACCGGTGCGGGAACGGTTCGGCACACTCGCCGACGGGACGGTGGTGCACCGCTGGACGCTGCGGAACGGCGGCACCCGGCTGAAGGTGCTGTCCTACGGCGGCATCGTGCAGTCCCTGGAAATACCGGACCGGCACGGGCGGTACGCCAACGTGTCGCTGGGCTTCGACCGCCTCGACGCGTACGTGTCGTCGTCGCCGTTCTTCGGGGCGCTGATCGGCCGGTACGGCAACCGGATCGCCGGCGGCCGCTTCACCCTGGACGGCACCGAGCACCGGCTGTCCGTCAACGACGGGCCGAACAGCCTGCACGGCGGCGCCCAGGGCTTCGACAAGCGGGTGTGGGACGTGGAGCCGTTCACCGACCGCACCGGCGTCGGGCTGGTGCTGCGGTACGTGAGCGCGGACGGCGAGATGGGCTACCCGGGGACGCTGCGGGTGACGGTGACGTACACGCTCACCCCGCGCGGGGAGTGGCGCATCGACTACGCGGCGACCACCGACCGGGCCACCGTGGTGAACCTGACGAACCACACGTACTACAACCTGGCGGGCGAGGGCAGCGGGGACGTCCTCGGCCACGAGCTGCGACTCGCCGCGTCCCGCTGCACGCCGACCGACGCGACCCTGATCCCGACCGGGGAACTGGCACCGGTGGCCGGTACGCCGTTCGACTTCCGGCGCGGGAAGCCGATCGGCGAGGACATCCGCCGGGCGCACCCGCAACTGGTCCTCGCCCAGGGGTACGACCACAACTGGGTGCTGGACAAGGGCGCAACGGCCCGCCCGCTGCCCGTTGCGACGCTGCGCGACCCGGGCTCCGGGCGCACCATGACGATCGCCACCACGGAACCGGGCGTGCAGTTCTACTCGGGCAACTTCCTGGACGGCACCCTCGCCGGCCCGTCCGGGCGCACCTACCGGCAGGGCGACGGGCTGTGCCTGGAGACACAGCACTTCCCCGACTCCCCCAACCGGCCGGAGTTCCCGTCGACGGTCCTGCGGCCGGGGGCGACGTACCGTTCCACCACCGTGCACGGCTTCTCCGCGTACTAGGCGGACGGCTCAGAGGGGCGCGACCGTACGGAGCAGGAGCAGCGCGATGTCGTCGTGGCGGGGCGCCGAGCCCTGGGCGTGGCCGATGAGGGTGTCGGCGAGGTCGTCCAGGCTCGCGTCCCCGCCGCCGCTCCAGGCGAGCTGCCCCGCCAGCTCGGCGGTCGCCTCGTCCATGTCGACGCCGGGTGCCTCGACGAGGCCGTCGGTGAAGAGGACCAGCACGGTACCGATGGGCAGGGTGACCCCGGCCGTGGGGTAGTCGGCGGCCGGGTCGATGCCGAGGAGCAGGCCGGGCGGCAGGTCGAGCACCTCGGCGCGCCCGTCCGGGTGGCGCACCAGCGGCGGCGGGTGGCCCGCGGTGGCGAGCAGCGCCCGGTGGTGCTTCAGGTCGATGTGGGCGTACAGGCAGCTGGTGAACAGACCCGGGTCGAGGTCGGTGAGCAGGCGGTTGGTGCGGGCCAGGACCTCGCCGGGCGGTGCGCCGGCGCTCGCGTGCACGGCGGCCCGGACCTGGCCCATGAGAGCGGCCGCCTCGACGTTGTGGCCCTGGACGTCCCCGATGGTCGCGGCGGCCGTGGTGCCGCCGAGCCTGATCAGGTCGTAGAAGTCCCCGCCGACGCCGGTGCCGTGGCCGGCGGGCAGGTAGCGGGCGGCGACCTCCAGGCCGGGGACGTGCGGCAGGGTGTGCGGGAGCAGGCCCGCCTGGAGGCGGCGGGCGAGTTCGTGCTTGCTGTCGTAGAGCCTGGCGCGGTCCAGCGCCTGGGCGAGGAGCCCGGCCAGCGAGATCAGGATGGCGCGCTCGCCCGGGTGGAAGTCGCGCGGCCGGTCGTAGCCGAGGACCAGGGAGCCGACCGGCCGGCCGGAGGCGACCAGGGGCAGGAAGGCCCACGCGGCGCCCGGGCTGCCCAGGACGACGGCGGCGGGGAAGTCCCCCGCCAGCTCCTCCCGGCTGCCGTAGAACATCGGGGCCCCGGTGACCAGGACGCGCGCCGCCGGGGTGTCGGAGGCCAGCGGGGCGGAGTCGAACCGGGCCACGGCGTCGGCGTAGCCGCGGTGTCCGGCGACCCGCAGCCGGCCGTCCTCGGCGGTGAGCACCGCCAGGGCGTGGACGCCGAGGGCGGGGGTGATCTGGTCGGCGGCCTGGTCGACCACGTCGCGCACCCCGGCGGCCTCGGTGAGGGAGGCGGCCAGGTGCATCAGGTGGTAGAGGCTGGTGGCCCGGCTGGGCAGGGCGGACTGCGCGGCCCGTTCCGCCTCCTCCTCCCGGGCGGCCCCCTCGCCGGGGGCGCGCCGGTCGGGGCCGGCCGGGGTGATGCGGACGCTGATGCCGGTGGCGTCCGGGTGCAGCTCGAAGCGGAGCCAGTGGTCGGGCGGGCGCAGGGTGGTGAACGACGTGGTGCGGCGGCTGATGACGGCGGCCCGGTAGCGGTCCTCGACGGCGGGGTTGTCCATCCAGGGAAGGGCCTCCCACGGCAGGGCGCCGACCAGGTCCTCGGCGTCGATGCCCAGCAGGTCCGCCGCCTCCTCGGTGACGAAGGTGATCCGGCCGTTCAGGTCGAGGGCGCAGCTGCCGCCGGGCAGGCGGTGCACGAACTCGACGGCCGCGGCGGCCTCGACGGGCCCCGGGGTGCGGCGGGCGGGGCGGACCATCCGCGGCTTCCGCCCCGGGAGGACGGGCCGGCCCTCGCCCGCGGCCCGCGCCAGGATCCCCGTCATCCGGTCGCAGCCCTCGTGGACGGCGTCCTCCTCGACCCGCGCGAGCCGGGGCGCGTGCCCCCCGGGCCACAGCAGCACCAGGCCGCCCCAGGTGGTGCCGCCCGCGGCGAGGGGCGAGGCGGCCAGGGAGAACGGGTAGGGCAGGACGAGCCCCGGGCGGGGGTAGCGGCGGGCCATCGCCTCCCGGTCGGCGATCCACACCAGCCGCCCGTCGGCCACGGCGTCGGCCAGGGGCACGGGGTCGTCGGGCGCGACCCGCATCCACGGGGCGGCGAACTCCAGGGACACCCCGCTCAGCACCGCCAGCCGCATGGCGCTCTCCCCGGACGGCGGCAGGTAGACCATGCCGATCGACGCGCCCGTCCGCCGCATGACGTCGGCCAGGGCGGCGCCCAGCGACCGCAGGCCCGAGCCCGCCTCCTCGGGGTTCTTCACGCTTCAAGCGTGCCCCGCCGAGCCGCCGGACGCAGGTCGGCCCGCGCCGGGGGACCGGGCCGCGGCGCCCCGCGTGCCGGCTCGCCCCGGTCCGGGAGGACGCCCGCGCCGGGGCGGACCCGGTGCGCGGGGAGGGGCCGCCGGTCAGCGGGGAGCCGGGTCGTCGCGGAGCCAGGCGAGCCTTTCCTCGGCGGCCAGCAGGCGGGGGTTGCCCGGACCGTACATGCGGCGGTAGTCGCGTACGCAGCGGTCGAGGAGCCCGGCGGCCTCGGCGTGCCGGCCCACGTCGATCAGGACGTTGGCGAGGTTGTCCCGGGCGCTGACGGTCGTCAGGTGGTCCTCGCCCTGGAGTGCGACGTGTCCGGCCAGGACGGCGCGCAGGATCGGTACGGCGTCCTCGTACCGCCCCATGCCGTGCAGGACGGCGGCGAGGTTGTTCCGCGCGGTGAAGGTGGTGTCGTGGTGCGGCCCCACGGTCGCCTCGCACGACCGGACGACGGCACGCATGTACGGTTCCGCCTCGGAGTAGCGCTCCAGCCGGCACAGGACGGCGCCGAGGTTGGCCCGCGCCGCGACGGTGCGCTCGTGGTCGCGCCCGTACCGCTCCTCCAGCCGGGGCACGAGGGCGCGCAGGGCGCGCTCGGCCTCCTCGTGGCGGCCGCACTTGAGCAGTGCACCCGCGTGGGCGTTGGTAGAGGTCAGGACGTCGGGGTGGTCGCGACCCAGCAGCCGGAGCCGGCGTTCCAGGACGTCCCGCAGCAGCGGCTCGGCCTCGGCGGCGCGGCCGAGGTCCTCCAGCAGCACGGCGAGCCCGATGGCGCAGTTCAGCGTGTCGGGGTGGTCGCGGCCCAGGGTCTCCGCCCGGGCGCGGAAGGTGTCGCGCCACGCCGACTCGGCGAGCTCCAGCCGGCCGGTGTCGTGGAGGACCGCGGCCAGTTCGGCGGAGGTGCGCAGGGTCTCCTCGTGGCGGTCGCCCAGTACGGTCCACTGGGTGCGCACCACCTGCTGGTAGAGGTCGAGGGCGTCCTCGCCCCGCCCCGGGGCGGAGGCGAGGACCCGGGCGAGGTCGCGCACGGCGAGGCAGGCCTCCGGGTGCCGGGGGCCCAGACGGTCGATGGCGGACTGGGCGCGCATGGCGTGGAACTCCTCAGGAGGGATCTCCACGCGGGCGATCTCCCGTTCCGGGCGGCCCTCCGTCACCTCCGTGATGGTGATGTGCCCTCCGGACGGCCGCCGCCGGGTGCCTCCGGCTCCCGCCGTGGACGGCCGCGCGTCCGGGTCCGGCCGTTCCGGGCTCCGGGGCCCGCTCCCCTCCGTCCCGTCCCGCCGCCCGTCCCCGTGCGGCTCCTGCCGTCCGGGCCCCGGCGGCCGTGCGCCCGCCCCGGGGCCGTCGTCCGCGGCTCGCCGCCGCCACCATCGGGTCATCGTGACCGCCTCCTCCTCGCTGCCGGTGTCGTCCGCTGTCGTCAGGCGCCCGCGTGCACGTGTGCCGCCCACAGGCTGGGGCCGGCCGCGAAGGCGTCGCGGCACCGCAGGACCGCCCGGTGCAGGGCGTCGGCCGTCCTCGTGTCGTCCAGCTCCGGTCCGCCGCCCGGCCCCTCGGTGCACAGCTCCCGGTAGAGGAGCCGGGTGACGCGGACGGCCACCGCGTCGTGCACGGGCCAGAGCGTCCCGACGGCGTGGGGGTACCCGGCGAGCTGGAAGGCCGAGGTGATGTGGATCGCCTCGTCGGCCAGCTCCCCGCCGCCCCGCGCCGTCTCGCAGGCGGACAGCACCGCGAGCCGGGCCGCCGGCAGGTCCAGCCGGGAGAGGGCGCGGACCGTCAGCGGCCGGGTGGCGTGGTCGTGCACCAGGAGCCTGCCGTTCGAGGGGTCCGCGGGCTCGCTGACCCCGTGGCAGGCGAAGTGCACCCACGGGTGGCGGGGCAGGGCGTCCATGACCCGGTCGAAGGTGGCCTGCTCGCCGTGGAGCACCTCGGTCGGCAGGAGGCCGCGCAGCACCCCGACCTCGCGGTGCGCGCCGCCCAGCGGCCGGGCGCCGGGGGTGTCGGGCAGGGCGACGGCGAGGGGCCGGCCGGGCGGCCGGGGCGCGGCGGCCCGGGCGCGGGCGTAACGGAGGGCGCCGACCGTCGGCGTGTACGAGGACACCACCCGGTCCAGTACGGTCCGGGGCGCGGGCCCGGTCCCGGCGGGCGCCGCCGCGTCGTCCCGCGGTGCGGGGCCGGTCGCCTCGCCGTGGTGACCGGCCGCGTGCAGCGGCAGGGAGGCC
Organism: Streptomyces noursei; assembly: GCF_001646665.1. Classification (GTDB taxonomy): domain Bacteria; phylum Actinomycetota; class Actinomycetes; order Streptomycetales; family Streptomycetaceae; genus Streptomyces; species Streptomyces lavendulocolor. The sequence goes on from NZ_LWBU01000279.1 coordinate 209,275, forward strand.
AGCGCACCGCCCGGTGACCACCACAGCCGGTCCCACCGGCCGTCCGGTGCGGGCCCGCGCAGTCCCAGCCGGTCGAGCACCGGTCCGGTGACGTGGTCCCAGGTCCATGCAAGGACCTCGCCGATGGTCCGCTGGGCGGCCCGGTCGCGGGCGGGGTCGGCCGCGTCGGCGAGCGCCCGGTCGAGGCGGTCCGCCTGTTCCCCCACGGCTTCGGGGGTGGCGTCCGGCAGGGGGACGAGGAGGACTTCGCCGTCCCGCAGCACCAGGGCGTCGCTGCGGAAGGCGCTGCAGTAGGCGAGCACCACCGGGCCCCGGTCGGAGCAGTCCAGCAGTTCCCGGAGGGTGGGTGCGGCGAGGAAGTCCTCGAAACCGGGCCGGGCCCGGATCTCGGCGACCAGGTGCTCCATTTCGGCCGCGAGCGCGTGCCGGCGGTCGGTGGTGCCGTCCGGCAGCCGGCCCCGGGCGGTCTCCGCGGCATCGGCGGCTTGCAGCGCGTCGAGCCGGTCCCGCAGGCGGGCGAAACGCTCGGCGAGGGCGGGGTGCGCGCCGCGCAGTCGCCCGAGGCCGTCACGGGTGGCCATGGCGCGGCCGAGCAGGACGCCCCGGCCCTGTTCCAGCAGGCGCACCGCGTGCTCCGGCCGCCCGGTGTTGACCGCGCACGCGGCGGCCTCGGCGGCCAGGCCCCGCACGCGGGACAGGCCGCGTTCCTGGTCGCTGCGGACCAGCCGGCCGGACGCCGCGAACGGCAGCAGTTCCAGGGCGAGTTCGTAGCCCGGCAGCGCCTCGGCCCAGCGGTCGCCGTCCGCGGCGGCGGCGCCCCACTCCCAGGCGGCGAGGACCCGCTCGTGGGCGGGCAGGGCGGTGGTTCCGGCGGCCTGCCGGAAGGCGTCCTCGGCGGCGCGCAGCACCCCCGGGTCGCCGTGGCGGTGGTGCAGGGCGCGCAGCGCGTGGCCGTACCCCATCAGGTACGTGCCGTGGGCCGAGGTCCGCTCGGTGACCGCCCACACCGCGCGGCCCAGGTCGCCGACCGCCTGCTCCGGCTCCCCGGGCCGGCCGGTGGCCTGGTACCTGGTGAGCCGGGCGGAGCCGAGGTTGGAGAGGACCAGCGGGAGCGCCGGGTCGCCGTAGGGCGCCTGCCGGGCGGCCTCCTCCAGCAGTGCGACGGCCTCGTCGAGGTCCGCCACGTCACCCGCGTCCCGGAAACGCCCCCGCAGGGCGTTGGCCAGGTGGTTCAGCCGGTCGACGAGCGGCAGCCCGGCCCCCGGCGCGAGGGCGAGGGCGCGGCGGGCCGCGTCGATCGCCTCGTCGGCGGCCGCGGTGTCCCCGGTCGCCTCGTGCCAGCTCTGGAGCACCACCCCGAGGTTGCCGAGCCCCACGACCTGCGCGGCGGGGGACGCCCGGGAGGCGTGGAGCGCCTCCCGGGCCAGCCGGGCGGCCTCCCCCAGGGAGGCGAGGTCGTCGGTCTGGAGGGCCCGCTGGCGCAGGGTGACGGCGAGGTTGGCCAGGCTTCCGGCGTACGCGTCGGTGCCCGGTTCGTGCTCGGCGAGAGCGGCGCGCAGCGTGGCGACGGCCTCGTCCAGCCTCGCCGCGTCACCGGTCCACTGCGCCAGCCGGTGCAAGGTGTTGCCGAGGCTGTTCAGCCTGTCGGCGCGTCCCGGGGAGCCGGGGCGCAGCAGGGCGAGGGCCTCGCGCAGACGGGCGGCCGACTCCTCCAGGAGCGCCGGGTCGTCGGTGGCCTCGGCGGCCAGGCGCAGGGCGACGCCCAGCCCGGCGAGCAGTTCGGCGCGGCCGGGGTGGCCGTGCGGGCAGGCGGCCACGGCCGCGCGGTGGGTCCGCAGCAGCTCCGGCAGGTGCGCATCGTCGGGGGCGTGCTCGTGCCACGTGCGCAGTCCCCGGGCGAGGTTCCCCAGGACGAGGGGGCGGTCGGAGTCGCCCGGCGGAACGGCTTCGGCGGCGGCGCGCCACAGGTCGAGGGCCTCCCGCAGGGCATCGAGGTCCCCGTCGTACAGGTAGGCGCTGTGCCGCATCTCGGCGAGATCGCTCAGGTAGGCGGGACGGTTCTCCGATCCGCCCGGCAGTGCGCGGAGCGCGCGCCGTTGGGCGTCCGTCGCGCGGAGGAGGTCCGCCGCGGGGCCGGGGACTCCGCCGTCCCCGGCGCCTGCGGATGGGGTCCGCGTACCCTCCGGGCCACGGTCCGCGGCGACCCGGTGCCGCAGGTGCAGCACGTCCGCGAGGGCGGCGAGGGTCTGCGCCGCGGTGCCGGCCTCCTGGGGCAGGTCGAGGGCCCGTCGGAACGTCTCCGCGGCGCGGTCGAGGTCGTCGGGACGTCCGTGCAGCCCGTACCTATGCCGGTACGCGAGGCCCAGGAGCCGTACGTCCTGCGGGCGGACCGGTTCGCGCGCCGTCCGCGCAAGGCCCAGGCCGATCAGGGCCTCCACGTCGTCGGGGCGCCCCAGCAGTCGGAAGCGCCGGTGCAGGGCGACCATCAGGTTGGCGGCCCCGACGGCGGCCGGCCCGGCGTCCGGCGGCACCGAGGCGAGTAATCGGCGGTAGAGCGCGACGGCCCGGTCGAGGGCCTCCATGTCGCCGGTGCGGAAGTGCCGGACCAGCGAGTCGTCGGCCCGGGACCCCTCCTCCGGGCCGTCGGCCGCTCGCTGGATGCTCATGTCGAACACGTCCACCCCCCGGTGTCACGCCGTCGTGACCGCCGCCCCGTCGCCGCGGGCCCGTGCCGACGATAGCGAACAGGCCGCCGGAGCACCGACGTAGAATCGCGGCGAACCGGCATCGGGCGTCCGAGGGGGAACGGTGGGGATCGAGACGGGTGTTCGGAGCGGGCCGGGTGGCGGGCACCCCCGGCTCGGGGAGCTGTGCCGGCGGCTGGCCGGCTCCCCCGGGTCGCTCGGCCTGGAGGGGCGGGGGCCGCGGCTCGTCGAATCCATCACCTCGGCGTTGCGTTCCGGCCGGTCCCCCGGTGAACTCGAGGACCTGTTCGACGAGTTGGAGGAGGAGCTGCTCGCGGCCGGGCACAGCGCCGGCCTGGGCTCGTACCGCACCACACCGCCGCCGGTCCCCGGTTACCAGCAGTTGCCGGTCGCCGCGCCGGGCCACCCGGCGCTGTACGTGCTGGCCTGCCCGCGGGGTCACTGCGGGCGGGTGGAGGCGCCCGGCGACGACGCCCCGCCCCCCGGCTGCCGGGTCTTCGACCAGCCGCTGCGCACGGTGCCCATCCGGTGACCAGCGCCTTCCTCAGCGCGCTGGGGAGCCGGATCGCCGAGCGGTGGCTGACCCTGCTGGCCCTGCCGGGGCTGCTCTTCCTGGTCACCCTCGCCACCGCCCTGGTCCTCGGGCACGAACACTGGGCGGACGCCGGGCGGTTGCGGGACCGGCTCGACGCGCTCGCCGCCTCCCCCGCTTCCCGCAGCACCGGCACCGTCGCCCTGGTGGCGGTGGGTGTGCTGGCCGGTGCCGCGGTGACGGGCGCGGCCGCCCGGTCGCTGGGCACCGCGGTGGAGCTGCTGTGGTGCGCGGAGCCGCGCGGGCCGCTGCTGCGGTACCTCGCCGACCGCAGGTCGCGCCGCTGGCGGGCGGCCGACGCGGAGTTCCGCACGGCGCTGGTGGCGGCGGGCAGGGCCCGTATCGAGGGGGCGGACGACGCCGACCGGCTCGCCGGGGTCGCCGAGCGCCGTCACGCGGAACGCGGCCGGATCGCCGCGGCGCCGCCCCGTCACCCCTTCGGGATGGGTGACCGCCTCGCCGCGCCCGGGCAACGGCTGTGGCGGGCCCACCGGTTGGAGCTGGGGTCCGCCTGGCCGCACCTGTGGCTGCTGGCCGGCGACGGTACGCGAGCCGAACTCCAGGCCGCACGGCGGGAGTTCGGCGCGTCTGCGCGGCTGTGCGCCTGGGGCGCGGGGTACCTGGTGCTGGGGCTGTGGTGGTGGCCTGCGGCGCTGGTCGGGGGTGTCGCCGCCGTCTCCGGGGTACGGCGCGGGCGCGCCGCCGCGGAGGCCTTCGCGGAACTCACCGAGGCCCTGGCGGACCTCCATGTGAGGGATCTGGCGGCCTCGCTGGGAATCCCGTGCGAGGGAGCCGTCGACCGGGTCGTCGGCGAACGCCTCACCCGGGCGCTGCGGAAGGAGCCGGAGGCGGCGTAACGCCCGGCGGTCGGTGAGGGGCTGGGGACGGCGCAGCGCCCGGGCGTCTGGCGAGAGCCACTGTCGGCGAGAGACCCGGGAGCCGCGTGGCGCCCGGCGGGAGGCACGGAGGCGGCGTGCGCGCACCTTTCGGCGTGCACCGGCCGGCCCGGGCCGTCGCGGACGGGGCGTTCGGGGCGGGTGGGACGACCTGGTCAGTGCGGGCGCCCCGGGGCGGGGCCGCCCCCGTGGTGCGAGGGCGGCCCGCTCGCGCTTCTCGCCCGCCGGCCCGCTAGCCCGTCCTGATCCGCAGGAAGGTGACGGAGTGGGCGGGGAAGGTGTGCGTGAACTGCCGGGCGATCCCGCGCAGGGTGGACGCCTGGGGCCGTACCGGCCGGTCGTCGGCGGTGTTGACGGCGTCGGGTTCCCCTTGGAGGGTGGTGAGCCGGGCGGTCGGGGCGACCTTGTCCGTGCCGAGGTCGATACGGGTACGGGCGGGCGCGGCCTGGGCGTTGACGACCTTGACCACCAGGTCGCCCTTGTCCCGGGTGACCACGTGCCGGAACGGTTCGGCGGCCCTGTCGTCGGTGAAGCGGCCCCATTCGCGTCCGTCGAGGTGGAGGGTGACCTGGCGTCCGCGCACCTTGACGTGGATGTCGTAGGTCCGTCCGGTCTCGATGGTCGTGTCCTTCTCGGCGAGCGTCTCCTTGCCGCCGTCCACGGCCTCCTCGACGGCGGAGCGGGTGTTGTTCCAGCCGCCCAGGTTCCACCAGTAGTGGTTGCCGGTGTCCCGGACGCCGAAGGCGATCAGGAAGCCCTCCCGGCCCGCCTTCTTCGTCGCCTTCAGCCGCAGGTCGTAGTCGTGCCAGTTCGTGTTCCCGGCCGTCACGAGGGTGTCCTCGGCGGCCGTGTCGCCCTGGACGAAGGCGCCGTCGCGGACGGCCCAGTCGCCCCGGCCGGCGGCCCGGGTCCAGTGGGCGTCGCCGGCCGAGAAGTCGTCCGCAAGGAGCGTGGTGCCGTCGGCGGCGGTGACCCGCACGTCGTCGTACGCGGCGCTCGTGGCCCATGTGGACAGCCCGACGGCCCCGGTGATCGGGCCCGAGACGGCGGGGGTGGTGGTGGCCCGGCTGGGGACGACCCGGTCGCCGGTGCCCGTCATGAACAGTTTCTGCACCTCGTAGCTGGTGGAGCCCCAGGAGCGGTGGTTGTCGAACCAGATCATGTCGGGGCGCCACTGCGTGTGGTCCACGTCGGCGAGGAGCGGGGCGTAGGAGGCGAGTTTGACGACGTCGGCGTTGCGTTCCAGGCCGGTCATGAAGGCGGCTTCCGACAGCGCGTTGCGGAACCGGTTGTCGCGCGAGGCGTATTCGCCGAGGAAGACCTTGGGGCCCCGGCGGTCGTAGGCGTCGTAGCGGTCGTTGTTCTCCAGGAACCACTGCGGGCTGTTGTAGTAGTGCTCGTCGACCATGTCGACGCCGGCTTCCCGGTTCAGCTGCCAGGCGCGGTCGAAGACGCTCCCGGCGTCGTCGGGCCCGGAGTTGCTGATCACCGTGATGTCCGGGTACCTGGCCGCGATCGCCTCGCGGAAGGCGGTGAAGCGGGTGAGGAACTGGTCGGGCAGGTTCTCCTCGTTGCCCACGCCGATGTGGGTCAGGCCGAAGGGCTTCGGGTGGCCCATGGCGGCCCGCTTGCGGCCCCACTCGGAGGTGACGGGGCCGTTGGCGAACTCGATGAGGTCGAGTGTGTCCTGGATGTGCCGCTTCAGCAGCGCCGGGTCGTCGGTGGCCCTGTTCTCCCCGCAGCCGGTGACCAGGGCGGGGACGACGGGCAGCGGCATGGCGCCGATGTCCTCGGCGAACTGGAAGTACTCGTGGTAGCCGAGGCCGTAGCTCTGGTGGTAGCCCCAGAAGTTGGCGTTGACGGCCCGCTGCTCGACGGGGCCTATGGTGTCCTTCCACTGGTAGGAGCGGCGGCGTTCCCAGTCCGGGGCCTCGTACGCCCGGTGGCTGCCGGTGTTGACCAGGCAACCGCCGGGGAAGCGGAGGAAGCCCGGCTCCAGGGCGGCGATCTTCTCGGCGAGGTCCTTGCGGAGTCCGTTGGGCCGGCCCTTGTAGGTGTCGCGGGGGAAGAGGGAGACCATGTCGAGCCGGAGGGTCCCGCCGCCCTCCGCGGTGACGGCGAGACGCCCGCCGGTGGTCGTCACCTTCGGTGTGAGCGTGCCGGTGTACTTGGTCCAGCGGTCGCCCCGCACGGTGACGCCGAGGGGCGTGGAGACGACGGTGCCGTCGGCGGTGCGCAGCTCGGCGGTGAGGCGGGTGCCGGCCGGGCTGTCGGTGCGGGCCCATACGGAGAAGTCGTGGCGGGCACCCTCCGCGAGGGCCATGCCGGCCGCGTAGCCGCTGTTGACGATGCCGAAACGGGCGCCCGGGCCGCCGGTGCCGGTGAGGTCGACGCGGAGGTGGTTGCGGTTGCGTTCGTTCAGGCGTTCGGCGTCGTCGACGACCCGGAGGGTGCCGCCGGCGCCGCCGGTAGCGGTCTGCCGCCAGGCGGTGAGCGGGGTGTAGGACCGGTTGTCGACGGGCCCGAACTCGAAGGAACGGTTCTGGACGAGTTCGGCGTAGAGGCCGCCGTCGGCGGCGTTGTTGATGTCCTCGAAGAAGACGCCGTACATGGTCGGGTCGATCGCCGGGCCGGTGCGGTCGGGGGTGACCGTGATGGCGTAGTCGGCCGGGGGCGGTTCATCGGCCCTGGTGGGGACGGCCATGACCGTGCCGACCATGAGGGCCGCCAGCGCGAGGACGAGCCTCGGCCGTTCGGGTGCCATGTGTGCTCCTGGATTCTTCAGTTGTTCGAAATTTCGGACATTGACCAGGACTTCGAACAGGAAGATAGGGAGGGGCAGTTGAGGCGTCAACCCGTGCGACCACCCGTGCGACCGCCGCCCGCGACTACTCACCGGTACGCCCCGAGCACGGCGCGTCGGCCCCCGCCACGGGCCCGCTCGGCGCACCGGGGGGTGCCGATGCCTTGGCGTTCCCGCGCGACCGGTTCGACAATGAGGGGGATGACGGACAACCGGGCACACAGCGGCGAGATCGGGCCCACCGAGCGGCTCGCCATGAACCGCACGGGCAGCTTCGACTGGGACCTCGACGCGGGCACCATCGACATCGACGAGGCCGGCCTCCTGGTGTTCGGCCTGCCGCCCGGCACCTTCGACGCCCGGCCCGCCTCGCTCGTACACCGGCTGGAAGCGGACGAGCGGGCCCGCCTTGACGCCGTGATCAAGGAAGCGCTGGGCAGCGGCAGGTCCTCGTACGCCGCGCGCTTCCAGGTGCCGCTCGACGACGGCTCGGTGCAATGGACGCACGTGCAGGCCCGCATCCTCCGCGACCGCGACGGGCGGGCCCACCGGATCGTCGGCATCGTCCGGGACGCCACCCCGGAGATCACCCACTCCGCCTTCGTCCTGGAACTGGAGAAGCGCAGGCAGCGCCAGACCAGCATGGTGGAACGCACCACCCAGGCGCTCTCCCGGGCGGTGACGGTGGACGACGTCACGGCCGCCCTGACCGGTCCCGGCGGCCTGGCCCGGCTCGGCGTGGACGGGTTCGCGCTCGGCCTCGTCGAGAACGGCTCGCTGAACGTCATCGCGCTCAGCGGCGAGTCCCTCGACCTCCTGGAACACCTGCGGATGCAGCGCCTGGAGCCGGGGATGCCGCTGGCCGAGACGGTGCTGAGCGGCCGCCCCCTGTTCAGCAGCTCCTTCCAGGAACTGATCAAGGACTATCCGGTGCTGGCCCCCTTCGCCGGGCGGCTGCGGTTCCGGGCGGCCGCCTACCTGCCGCTGGTCGCCCAGGCGCGCACCCTGGGCGGCATGGCGCTGTTCTACCGCGGCCGCACCGCCTTCAGCGCCGACGAGCGCAACCTGCTGCTGGGGCTCGCCGCCATCGTGGCCCAGTCGCTCCAGCGGGCGATCCTCTTCGACGAGGAGCGGGAACTGGCCACCGGCCTCCAGGCCACCATGCTCCCGCGCCGCATCCCGGCGGTCGAGGGCGGCGAGATCGCCGTGCGCTACCACTCCGCCTGGAGCGGCCGGGAGGTCGGCGGCGACTGGTACGACGTCATCCCGCTGCCCCGGGCGCGGGTGGGGATCGTGGTCGGCGACGTCCAGGGCCACGACACGCACGCCGCCGCCATCATGGGCCAGCTGCGCATCGCACTCCGGGCGTACGCCGGTGAGGGGCACGCCCCCTCGACTGTGCTCGCCCGGGCGTCCCGGTTCCTCGCCGAACTGGACACCGAGCGGTTCGCCACCTGCACGTACGCCCAGGTGGACCTGGACTCGGGCACCGTGCGGGCCGTCCGGGCGGGCCACCTCGGGCCCCTCATCCGGCACACCGACGGGCGGGTGGGGCGGCCCAAGCTGCCGGGGGGCCTGCCGCTGGGCGTCGCGTCCGTCTTCGGGGACGAGGAGTTCCCCGAGACCCGGCTCGACCTGGTGCCCGGCGAGACGCTGGTGATGTGCACCGACGGGCTCGTCGAACAGCCCGGGGTGGACATCGGGGAGGGCATGGACGCCCTGGAGGCGGCGGTGAGCAGCGGGCCGCCCGGCGCGGAGGCGCTGGCCGACCACCTCTCGCAGCGCTTCTGGGAGCGCTGGGGGGCGGGCGACGACGTGGCACTCCTGGTGCTGCGGCGCAGCCCGGACCCGGGGACGCCGCGGGCGCCGCGCATCCACCAGTACATCCACCAGGCGGACCCGCAGGGCCTGTCGGAGGCGCGGGCGGTGGTGCGGCGGGCGCTGCGGGACTGGGACATGCGGACCTTCGCGGACGACGCCGAGCTGGTGACCGGCGAGCTGCTCGGCAACGTGCTGCTGCACACGGAGGGCGGCGCGGTGCTGACCCTGGAGGTGCTGCCGGAGCCGGTCCGGCGGGTGCGCCTCACGGTGCAGGACCGGTCCAGCGCGTGGCCCCGGCGGCGTACCCCGGGTGAGGCGGCCACCTCGGGCCGGGGGCTGCTGCTGCTGGACGCGCTGGCGCTGCGGTGGGGTGTGGAGCCGCGCGGCGAGGGCAAGGCGGTGTGGTGCGAGATCGGCCCGTCGTCGCGGACCGGCGAGGCGAGGAGGCGTGCGTGATGGATCCCGTGGAGGCACTGGACCGGATCGCCTTCCTGCTGGAGCGCTCGCTGGCACCGACGTACCGGGTGAAGGCGTTCCGCACCGCGTCGGCGGCGCTGTCGGCGCTCGGTGAGGGCGAGACCGCAGCACGGGCGGCGGCCGGGACGCTGGAGCAGCTGAAGGGCGTCGGGCCGAAGACCGCGCAGGTGGTGCGGGAGGCGCTGGCCGGGGACGTACCGGCGTACCTTCGGCGGCTGGAGGGCGAGGCGGCCGAGGCGCCGGACCGGGGCGCGGCGCTGAGGGCGGCGCTGCGCGGGGACTGCCACCTGCACTCCGACTGGTCGGACGGCGGCAGCCCGATCGACGCCATGGGGCGGGCGGCGGCGGCCCTGGGGCACGAGTGGGCGGTGCTGACCGACCATTCGCCCCGGCTGACGGTGGCCCGCGGCCTGTCGGCGGAGCGGCTGCGCGAGCAGCTGGACGTGGTGGCGGAGCTGAACGAGCGGTGGGCCCCCTTCCGGCTGCTGACCGGCATCGAGTGCGACATCCTCCTGGACGGCACGCTCGACCAGGAGGACGAGCTGCTGGACCGGCTGGACGTGGTGGTCGCCTCGGTCCACTCGAAGCTGCGGATGGACGCCCCGGCGATGACCCGGCGCATGGTCAGGGCCGTGAGCAATCCGCTGGTCGACGTGCTGGGGCACTGCACGGGCCGGCTGGTGGGCGGCAAGCGGCCGGAGTCGCAGTTCGACGCGGAGCGGGTCTTCGCGGCCTGTGCCGAGGCGGGGACCGCGGTGGAGATCAACAGCCGCCCCGAACGGCTGGACCCGCCCAGGCGGCTGCTGCGGCAGGCGGTGGAGGCCGGGACGTTCTTCGCGGTGGACACCGACGCGCACGCACCGGGCCAGCTGGACTGGCAGGTGCTGGGCTGCGCGCGGGCCGAGGAGTGCGGCGTTCCGGCCGACCGGGTGATCAACACCTGGCACGCCGACGACCTGCTGCACTGGACGCGCACCCGCGAGGCGCCGGCGGGCGGCTGAGGGAACACGACGGGCCGGGCGGACCGGGCAGCTGAGGGAACGCGACGGGCAGGGTGTGTGCCGGCGCCGCGCAGTGAGTGAGCCGGGCCGTCCCGACCACTGCCGGGGCGCCCGGGGCCGCCCTATCACGGGGGACGTACCGAAGATCCGGTGTGGCGGCCCGGAAGGCCCTGGCTCGACCTTGCGGTATCCACGCGATGCCCGGCAGGACACGCTGCCCGTGCCCTGCGTTGCCCGTTTCTGGCATGAGGCGCGGACAACGCCCCCCGTAATAGCGGTTTCGCGGACCGGCCGGTGCCCGGGAGAGCGGGCCGATCAACTCGTCCAGGATGCAGCAATCCCCCGCTGTTTTCTTCTGATGCTTCTTCGGTGAAAAAGCTCGGCCATCGAGGGGCCCGGGCACGGCTCCCGCATGGCCGGATCCGTCACCCGGCGGGCGAGGCCGTCACTCGGCGGGCCGGTTCGGTCACTCGGCGGGACCGGCGGCACCGGCCGGACCGGCGGCCCCCTCCGCCATCCGGCGGCGCTCGGCGGACAGGGCCCACTGGTAGGAGAGGGCGGCGAGCGTGGGGGCGCCCCAGCGGGCCCGCAGGACACCGAGTTCCTTGGTGAGGGTGCGCAGCCCGATGTTCAGGCGGCGGGCGGTGATGCGCTGGTCGATCCCGGCCGCCGTGTCGACGAGGATCTCGCGCTGGCGGTGGGTCAGTCCCGCCACGCCGTCGGGGGTCGTCCGGCGGGCGTCACCCTGCCAGATGTCGGCGCGGCGCCACGCGTCCTCGAAGCCCTCGGCGATGAACGCCACCAGGGCCCGGTCCATCACGTGCCAGGCGGCGTGCGTGGGGCTGGAGTTGACGACGCGGTCCGGGATGAACGCCTGGCGCCGGTCCACGACGACGCAGCTCTGGAAGGCCGCGGCGAGCGTACGGAAGCGGGCTCCCTGGGCGGTCAGGCGGGTCACCCGGTCGCGGATCGCCGGGTCGTCCCGCTCGCCGTCGCGGTACAGGGTGCGCACGCTCACCCCCCGGGCGAGCGCGCGGGTGTCGCGGGCGTCGGCGGCCTCCAGGGCGTCCGCGCCCTCCGGGCCCAGCGGTTGGGCGGTCAGCAGCTCGCTCTCCGCCCGGCCGACGGCCTCGTCGATCCGGGCGCCGACCTGTTCGGGCTCGGCGAGGAACTCGCTGCCCGAGCCGGAGCGCCACTTGGCGCGCTCGAAGTGCAGGGCCAGCTCGTCGGCGACGCCCGGGACCGCCGCCATGCCGGCCGCCCGGGCGGCCAGTTCGCGCAGTCCCTCGTCGAGCCGGCGCCGGCCGGCCTCCTGCGGGTCCAGGGCGATCGGCGCCTCGGGCCGGTCGGGGTCGACGGCGACCAGTCGCCAGGCCAGCAGTTCCCGCAGCGCGGCCCCGTCCCCCGGGGCAAGGGGCTCGCCCCGGGTGATCCCGGCGTACAGGGCCCTGGCCGCCGGGGACAGCCCGGCCCGGTCGGCGGTGCGGTCGGTCGTGCCGGGACCGGTCCCGAGGCCCGAGCCGGTCCCGGGGTCCGTACCGAAGCCGGAGCCGGAGCCGGTCGCGTGGCCGGTGCGGAAGGGACCGCTCCCGGCAACGCCGAAACCCTGGTCCGCGCCCGCGCCGACGCCCGCCCCGATGCCCGTACCCGTACCCGTACCGACGCCCGCCCCGGTGCCCGTGCCCGTGCCGACGTCCGTACCCGTGCCCGTGCCGATGCCCGGACGGGTGCGGATGTCCGGGCCGGTGTCGCAGCCGGTACCGGCGCCCGCTCCTTCGGCGCGCGCGCAATTGTCCTCGTCCATCGCCCTTGCCCCCGTTTACGCCTGCGTGTGTGCGCCGTGCGCATGTACGCACCACGCGAACGCTTGATCGCTGACGTACGACGGGCCAGCGTACCGGTGTGGCCCTTCTGGCTCTGTTCCCGGAACGGCCCGCGGCACACCACGGCGGCCACGGCACGACCGGCGGCCGCCCCCTTGGGGAAGAAAGCACCATGGACAAGCTTGCACTGCGTCTCCTGCTCAGTGAGCGCCGGGCGTCGATCACGCCGGAGAGCCAGGGCCTGACGCGGCCCACACGGCAGGGCAGACGGGCGCGCGGGCTCTCCCAGGCGCAGATCGACCAGATCCTGCACCGCGCCCCGGACACCTACGGGCGGCTGGAGTCGGGGCGCTACCCGAACCCGCCGGTCGACCTGCTCCAGGACGTGGCGCGGCTGTTCCGCATGAACGAGCAGGAGTGGATCGCGCTGTGGCGGTACGCGCTGGGCCAGGACCCGCCCCGGCCGCTCGACTTCCGTTCCGGCGAGGAACTGCCGGGCGTGTGGCGGGACATCCTCGGCGGCGTCTCCCACCCGGCGTACGTCAACGACCGCTCCTGGAACGTGCTCGCGCACAACGCCCCCTTCGAGGCGCTGTTCCCGCACGGCCGGGTCCCCGCCAACGCCATGCGGTGGATGGCCGTCGAACAGGAGGCGCGGACCGTGCTGGCGGACTGGGAGACGGCGTGGGCCCCGGTGGTCCTGCCGCAGCTGCGGGTCGCGCTCGCCGCCGACCCCTCCGACAAGACCCTGTGCGCGATCGAGCAGGACGTCCTGGCCGACCCGGTGGCCGCCCCGCTCTACGCGTCCGCGAGCGCCTACAGCCACCTGGACGGCGACGAGCGGCCGCTGCGCCACCCCGCCCTGGGCCACGGGTGGGTCACCATGTCCGCCGCGCAGCCCCTCGCGGCCCCCGGCTCCCGGCTGATCATCCTGGTCTTCCGCCCCGGCACCCGCCGCCGTCGCGGGCGTCCCCCGGTGCTGCGGGCGCCGGCGGAGGACGAGGGCGGCGGGCCCTCGCCGGACCTCGGGGGCCGCGGGCCTGGACCGGACGTCGTGGGCGGGGCGGGTCACCCGGCGCGGGGCGGGTACCCGGAGCGCACGTTCCCGCCACGAGGAAGGACAGGCGCCGTGCGCGATTCCGCCGAGTTCACGCGGTCCGCGAGCCGTTTCACCGACCGGATCACCGCCGACGGCGGGGACGGCTGGCCGGTCGAGGCCGGACGGTACCGGCTCGTCGTCAGCCGGGCGTGTCCGTGGGCGAGCCGTTCCCTGGTGGTGCGGCGGCTGCTGGGCCTGGAGGAGGCCCTGTCACTGGCCGTGGCCGACCCCGTCCAGGACGAGCGCAGCTGGCGCTTCACCCTCGACCCCGACGACCGGGACCCGGTCCTCGGCATCCGCTTCCTGAGCGAGGCGTACCGGGCCAGGGACGAGGAGTACGAGGGGGGCGTCAGCGTCCCGGCGGTCGTCGACGTGCCGAGCGGCCGGGTGGTGAGCAACGACTACCAGCGCATCACCCTGGACCTGTCCACCGAGTGGCGGTCCCTGCACCGCGAGGGCGCGCCCGACCTCTACCCGGAGGCCCTGCGCGACGAGATCGACGAGCGGATGGAGGGCATCTACCAGGACGTCAACAACGGGGTGTACAAGGCGGGGTTCGCCAAGAGGCAGGAGGCCTACGACGCGGCGTACGCCCGGCTGTTCGCCCGGCTGGACCAGGTGTCGGAGCACCTGGCCGGGCAGCGTTACCTGGTGGGGGACACCATCACCGAGGCCGATGTCCGGCTGTTCACCACACTCGTGCGGTTCGACGCGGTCTACCACGGCCACTTCAAGTGCAACCGCAACAAGCTCACGGAGGACCGCGTCCTGTGGGCGTACGCCCGGGACCTGTTCCAGACGCCCGGCTTCGGCGACACGGTGGACTTCGACCACATCAAGCGGCACTACTACGTGGTCCACGAGGACATCAACCCGACACGGGTCGTGCCGCGCGGCCCCGACCTGCGCGGCTGGCGCGCCCCGCACCACCGCGAGGAGCTGGGCGGGCGCCCGTTCGGCGACGGAACGCCGCCGCCCCCTCCCCCGCCCGCGGAGGTCGTCCAGCCGCTGTGACGTCCGGCGGGGTCCGCCCGGCCCCGTGCCGTCCCGGCCGGGCGCCCCCGTGGATCGCCACCTGCCGGTATTCCGCTGGGCGGCCGCGCCTTCGGCCGGTACCGTGCGGTACGGAACGGGGGTGGGCCGATGCGTCCGGTGCTGCTGGTGGATGTCGACGGGCCGCTGAACCCGTATGCCGCGAAACCGTACCGCCGGCCCGAGGGGTACCGGACGCACCGGCTCCTGACGCCCCGCTGGGAGGCGGCCGAGCGCCGCCGGCTGACCGAGCAGGGACTGCCGAACAAGCCGGTGAAACCGCTCCGGGTGTGGCTCGACCCGGCCCACGGCCCGGCGCTGGAGGCGCTCCCCTTCGATCTGGTGTGGGCGACCACGTGGGAGGAGGAAGCAAACACCTTCATCGCACCGGTTCTGGGACTGCCCCGGCTCCCCTTCATCGCCTGGGCCACGCCGCGGGTCCGGCTCGAAGGCGGTGTGTTCTGGAAGACGCCGGAGATCGTGGCGTGGGCCGAGGGCCGCGCCTTCGCCTGGATCGACGACGAGATCACCGAGGCCGACCGCGCCTGGGTGGCCGAGCGTCACAGCGGCCCCGCGCTCCTGCACCGGGTCGATCCCCGCCGCGGTCTCACCAGCGACGACTTCGCCGCGCTCACGGCGTGGGCGGCCAATCCGCACCGAAGTGCCGCGGGCGGCTGACGGCTGGTTCTACGAGCCGACGGTGCTGACGGGGATCACGGCGCCTGCCACACGGTGGTGGCGTTGCAGAACTCCTTGATGCCGTGGCCGGACAGTTCGCGCCCGTACCCGGAGCGCTTCACGCCGCCGAAGGGCAGCGCGGGGTGGGAGGCGGTCATGCCGTTGACGAAGACCCCGCCCGCCTCCAGGTCGCGGACGAACGTCCGCACGTCCTCGTCGTCACGGGTCCAGACGTTGGAGCTGAGACCGAAGTACGTGTCGTTGGCGACCTTCACCGCCTCGTCGGCGTCGGCCACCCGGTAGAGGGTGGCGACCGGCCCGAAGGTCTCCTCCTGGTGGATCCGCATGCCGGGCGTGATCCCCGTCAGCACCGTCGGCTCGTAGAACCAGCCGTTGGCCAGGCCCTGCGGCAGGCCCTCGGGGCGGCGGCCGCCGCACAGGACGGTGGCGCCCTGGCGCACGGCGTCGTCGACGAGTTCCTGGAGCCCGTCGCGGCCGGACTCGCTGGCCAGCGGGCCGACGTCGGTGGCCTCGTCCATCGGGTCGCCCACGGTCAGCGCGGCCATGCCGGCGGTGAAGCGTTCCCGGAAGGCGTCGAACACGTCGGTGTGGACGATGAAGCGCTTGGCGGCGATGCAGGACTGGCCGTTGTTCTGCGCGCGGGCCGTCACGGCGACCTCGGCGGCCTTCTCCACGTCCGCCGAGGGCATCACGACGTACGGATCGCTGCCGCCCAGTTCCAGGACGGTCTTCTTGATCTCGTCGCCGGCGATGGCGGCGACGGACCGCCCGGCGGGTTCGCTGCCGGTGAGGGTGGCGGCGGCCACCCGGTCGTCGCGCAGGATGCCCTCGACGGCGCGGGAGCCGACGAGCAGCGTCTGGAAACAGCCCTCGGGGTAGCCGGCGCGGCGGAAGAGGTCCTCCAGGTAGAGGGCGGTCTGCGGCACGTTCGAGGCGTGCTTGAGGAGCCCGACGTTGCCCGCCATGAGCGCGGGCGCGGCGAAGCGGACGACCTGCCAGAGCGGGAAGTTCCAGGGCATGACGGCGAGGACCGGCCCGAGCGGGCGGTAGTGCACGCGTGCGTGGGCGGCCCCGGAGTCCCGTACGTCGGCCTCGGGCGGCTGTTCGTCGGCGAGGAGCCGTTCGGCGTTGGCCGCGTACCAGCGCATGGCCTTCACGCATTTGGCCGCCTCCGCCCGGGCGGCGGCGAGGGGCTTGCCCATCTCGGTGGTCATCGTGCGGGCGATGTCGTCCTGGTCGGCCTCCAGCAGCCCCGCCGCGCGGTCGAGCAGGCCGGCCCGGTCGGCGAACGTGGTCGTCCGGTACGCGCGGAAGGCCGCGTCGGCGGCGGCGACGCGCCGTTCGATCCCGTCGGGCGTCAGCTCGTCGAACGTCCTGAGCGTCTCGCCGGTGGCGGGGTTGACCGTCGCGATGGGCATGGGTGGGTCCTCCTCGCAGTCGCTGCCTCGACCCTGCCGCGCTGGTCGCGGCGCCGCAACGCGAGCGGCCGCGGCACGACGGCGGCGGGTTATGACCGGTCTGTCGGGTAACCCGTGGCGGTATGGCACACACAGGTGATGACAAGGAAAAAGGCGCCGGGACCCCGGACGAGCCGACCGATCTGTCCGCGGGCTCGTGGCGGGCGGTCCTCAAGCGGACCGGCAAGGAGTTCATGGACGACGAGCTGCCCGACCGCGCGGCGGCCCTGACGTACTACAGCGTCCTGTCGATCTTCCCCGCCCTGCTGGTCCTGGTGTCGGTACTGGGCGTGATCGGGGACTCGGCGACCCGCACCGTGCTGGACAACCTCCAGAAGCTGGCGCCGGGGCCGGTGCGGGACATCCTCGGGGACGCCGTGAAGCAGCTCCAGGACAGCCCGGGCGCCAGCGGCGTGGTGGCGGTCGTCAGCCTGCTCGGCGCGATCTGGTCGGCCTCCGGGTACGTGGGCGGCTTCATCCGTACCGCGAACGCCGTGTACGACCTGCCGGAGGGCCGCCCGGTGTGGAAGCTGACCCCGCTCCGGGTCGGGCTGACGCTGGTGCTGATGGTGCTGCTCGCGGTCAGCGCGATGATCGTGGTCTTCACCGGACCGCTCGCGGCACGCGCCGGTGAGGCCATCGGCCTCGGCGACGAAGCGGTCACCGTGTGGAACATCGCCAAGTGGCCGGTGCTCATCGTCCTGGTGATCGTGATGATCGCGCTGCTGTTCTGGCGGGCGCCGAACGTGCACGGCCAGGGTTTCCGCTGGCTGAGCCCGGGCAGCGTGCTGGCGGTGCTGTTGTGGCTGATCGCCTCCGGCGGTTTCGCACTGTACGTGGCGAACTTCAGCTCGTACAACAAGACGTACGGCACCCTGGCCGGTGTCATCACCTTCCTGATCTGGCTGTGGCTGTCGAACCTGGCGATCCTGCTGGGCCTGGAGCTCGACGCGGAACTGGCGCGCCAGCGGGCGATCAG
This sequence comes from Streptomyces noursei, assembly GCF_001646665.1. GTDB lineage: Bacteria > Actinomycetota > Actinomycetes > Streptomycetales > Streptomycetaceae > Streptomyces > Streptomyces lavendulocolor. The sequence continues at coordinate 226,659 of NZ_LWBU01000279.1, forward strand.
CAGCGGCATGCCGGAGTCGGAGGAGCCGTACGTGGAGCCCCGGGACACCCGCAAGTGGCCCGAGGAGCTGCGTGAGGAGGCCGCGCGCGAGGAGACCGCGCGTGAAGGGACCTCCCGCGACGACGCCGCCCGCGAAGGGGCTGTACGCGACGAGCGGCGCGGCCGCGGTACCGACCCGCGCTGACGCCCGCGGCTCGGTACCACCGGCATACCGACCCGCGCTGACGCCTACGGCCCGGTACCACCGGCACCCCGGCCGGTGGTACCGGGCCGTTCACGTCTCCGCCGGGACGGGCCGGGCGTCGTCCAGGTCGTAGAGGAGCCGTTGCGTCTCCGCCGCGAGGCCGCCGACCGAGGTGGCGGTCTCGTCGTCGTGCTCGGTGAGCCGGGCCTTGAGGCGCCGCTGTGCCGCCCACGCCCGCCGCAGGGCCTCCTCCCGGCGGTCACCGGGCGCGCCCTGAACACCGCCGGGCGCGTCCTGACGGCCACCGCCCGGCGCGTCACGGGCGTCGCCCGGCGCGCCCCGGCCGTCGTCCGGCCCGGCCCCGCCGGTGAGCGCCGCGGCGTCCGCCTCGCACACGTCCGCCAGGGCGTGCAGCAGGCGGGGCACCTCCCCGAGCACCGAGTCCGGCGGCGGCCTGAGGCGGGGGCTGTCACCGGCCGCCTCGGCGAGCATGCCGGTGAGCGCGGTCAGGTGGTCCGTGACGCGCTCCCAGGCCGCGTCCCACTGCGTGGAGGGCAGTCCCGGGCCGGGCGGCCGGCGGATGCGGCGCCGGGGGTTGAGGCGCAGGCTCTCCCTCGTCCACATCCGGGCGTTGTGCAGGTCCGCCAGCAGTTGCGGGAGCCGCCGGGCGCGGGTGTACCACTCCTGGGCCTGGCGCCGCTCGTAGCCCTGCTCCATCTCCCGGGCCATCGTCCGCAGCAGCTCCGCGCCGTCGCCGGGCAGCCGGCACAGCGACTCGTGCGCGTGCCGCAGGTGCACGGGCGGGAGGATCAGTGCGTTGACGCCGATGCCGATGACCGCCCCGAGGAGCGTCTCCAGCAGCCGGTGCAGGATGTCGAACCCGCTGAACGAGCCGTACACCAGGACGAACAGCGCCGTGGTCGAGGCGTAGACGCCCTGGCCCTCGAAGCGGGAGTAGTTGCCGAGCAGCGCGGTGACGGGCAGCGCGATGGCCATGGCCGCCATGGTGTTGCCGCCGGTCAGCCCCGCGGCGGCGGCCGCGAGCACGGTGCCGGCGGCGATGAGGACGACCTGCTGGACGCCGGTGCGCACGGACCGGTAGACGGTGCTCTGCACCAGCGCGACCGCCGTCCAGGGCGCCATCAGCGCCAGCGGTGCCTGCCACCACCAGCCGGCCACCGCCCAGGCGAGGATCGCGGCTCCGGCGGCCTTGATGGCCTGGACGGCGAGGTCGCGCTCGGGCCCCGGGCCGGCGAGGGCCCGGCGTACGGACCGGCCGACGGCCGCGGCCTCCCAGCCGGCCCACTGCCCCAGCTCCTGCGCGCGGGCCGCCGGGTTCACGGAAGCGGGGTGCCGCCGGTGGCGTTGACGATCTCCCCTGTGAGGTAACTCGCCGCCTGTGAGGCGAGGAAGACGTACGCCGGTGCCATCTCCGCCGGCTGGGCGGGCCGTCCGAGGGGCGACTGCTTGCCGAACTCGGCCGTGTCGGGCATCGTCGCCGGGATGAGCGGTGTCCAGACCGGTCCCGGGGCCACGGCGTTGACCCGGATGCCGCGCTCGGCGACCATCTGCGCCAGACCGTGGGTGAAGTTGACGATGGCGGCCTTCGTCATGGCGTAGTCGAGCAGCGGCGGGCTGGGCTTGTAGGCCTGCACGGACGTGGTGTTGATGACCGAGCCGCCCCGGGGGATGTGCGGCAGCGCCGCCTTGGTCAGCCAGAACATGCCGTACAGGTTGGTCTTCATCACCCGGTCGAACTGCTCGGTGGTGATGGCCTCGATGCCGTCCGGCTGGGCCATCTGGTACGCCGCGTTGTTCACCAGGACGTCGATGCGTCCGAACTCGTCGGCGACCCGGCGGATCAGGGCGCGGCACTGCTCCTCGTCCCGGTTGTCGGCGGCGGTGGAGACGGCCTTGCGGCCGGCCTCCTCGACGAGCCTCGCGGTCTCGCGCGCCTCGTCCTCCTCCTCGGGAAGGTGGGTGAAGACGACGTCGGCGCCTTCGCGGGCGTACGCGAGGCACACCGCGCGCCCGATGCCCGAGTCGCCCCCGGTGACGACGGCGACGCGGTCCCGCAGCAGTCCGGTGCCCCGGTAGGAGCCCTCGCCGTGGTCCGGCGGCGGGTCCATCGGGCCGGTCCATCCCGGGTGTTGCTGGTCCTGGTCGGGGAAGTCCGGCCGCGGGTGCCGGGTGACGGGGTCCTGGGGCTCGCGGGGGTCGGTCATGGTCCGCCTTTCCTGGTCAAGGGTTGTCGGAGTCGACTTCTCGCGTTCCCAAGACTCACGGACCGAACCATTCGCCGCGAATCAGACGGTGGCGGCCGGTGGGCCGGCCGGCGGGTCAGACGGGGATCCGGTCCGACGCGGCGGCGATGGGTACGTCGTTGATGCTCGCGTAGCGCCGGCGCATGAGGCCGTTCGGGGCGAACTCCCAGTTCTCGTTGCCGTACGCGCGGAACCACCGTCCGTCGGCGTCGTGGTACTCGTACGCGAAGCGCACGGCGATGCGGTCCGCGGTGAACGCCCACAGTTCCTTGCGCAGGCGGTAGTCGAGCTCCCGCCGCCACTTGGCGGTGAGGAAGGCGACGATCTCGTCCCGGCCGGTCAGGAACACGTCGCGGTTGCGCCACTCGGAGTCCTCGGTGTAGGCGAGGGCGACCTTCTCCGGGTCGCGGGTGTTCCATGCCTCCTCGGCGAGCCGGACCTTCTCACGGGCGGTTTCCTCGGTGAACGGAGGCAGGGGCGGACGCACGGCGACTCCTCTCGACAGCGGCGAGAACGATCGTTCTCACCCGCTCGGGTACCCTACGAGAACGGTGGTTCTCACGCAAGGGAGTGACGGCATGGACAGCGAGGGGGCGAGGACCCGGATCCTCGACGCGGCCGAGGACCTGTTCTACGGCCGCGGCATCCAGACCGTCGGCATGGACGCCGTGCGCAGCGCGTCAGGGGTCACCCTGCGGCGGCTCTACCAGCTGTTCCCCTCCAAGGGCGACCTGGTCGAGGCGTACCTGCTGCGACGCGACGCCCGGTGGCGCGCCGGCCTCGCCGCGTACGTGGACGCCACCGGCGCCGCTCCGCGCGAGCGAGTGCTGGCGGTCTTCGACTGGCTGCGCGGCTGGTTCGAGGAACCGGGTTTCCGGGGCTGCGCGTTCATCAACGGCTTCGGGGAACTGGGCGCGACCTCGCCTGAGGTGGCCGCGGCGGCGCGGCGGCACAAGGAGGAGTTCTTCCGGTACGTCACCGGCCTGACGACCGCGGCGGGCGCCCCCGCCGCGACCGGACGCCAGGTCGCCCTGCTCGCCGAGGGCGCCATCACGACCGCCGCCCTCACCGGCTCCTCCGCCCCCGCCGGGGAGGCCCGGGCGGCGGCCGCCCTGCTGCTGGACGCGGTCACGGCACGGCGCTGAACCGGGCCGGAGGAGCGGACGCGGGGGGACGCGGGGGGGGGACCGGTGCCGGCCCGCGTGCCGCCGAACCGGTGAATCGGGGCCGCCCCGCGCATGTGGCACCGCCCTTCTCGCAAGGACACCCTGGGGTTCCGCTCTGCGAAAGGATGGAGATGCGCCTTGCACATTCCTCTTGGGGTGCCGCCGCACTGGCCCTCGTGCTGAGCACGGCCGGGTGCGCACCCGCCCAGGACCGTTCGCCCTCCGCCCTCTCAACCCTCTCCGCCCCGCCCCCCGCCCCCGCCGCGGCGCCCGCACCGCCACGGCAGGCAGCGGGCGGGACGTGCCGGGCACCCAGCGAGAAGAAACGTCACTGCACCCGTGTGCCCCGAACCCACTACGGCCACCGGGTCGTCACCATCGACATCCTGGCCGGGTTCACCGCCCGCGCCGCCGGTGAGGCGGGCGGCGAACGCACCCTGCGGGCCCGCATCCGACAGGCCGTCACCTCCACCTCCCAGGCGTTCGCCGCCGGGGCCGTCCACGCCCGCCTCCGGCTCACCGGCATCGTCCGCGCCACGGTGCCCGCCCGGCTGGACCGGTCAGGCGACGCCCTGCTGAAGGCGGTCGCCCGGCGCGGCGACGGCGTGGCGGACCACCTGCCGCGCCTGCGCGACCGCCTGGGGGCCGACCTCGTGACGGTGGTGACCGGCAGCAAGGGGCCCGCCGGGCTGGCCAACCGGCCCCGGCGCGTCACGTCCCGGACGAGCAACCACGGCTACAGCCTCGTCGCGCAGCGGGCCCTCGCGCACCACTCCCTCGCCCACGAGATCGCGCACAACCTGGGCGCCATGCACGACTACGTCACCGCCCCCCGGGGTGCGAACAGCGCCCGCGGCTACTTCCCGCCCTCGGGGCGGTGGTCGACCCTGGAGGCGTACGAGTCCAGTTGCCGCAGGGCGACCGGCGGCCCCTGCCGGCGCATCAACCGCTACTCCAACCCCCGCCAGACCTACCGCGGAGAGCCGCTCGGCTCACCCCTGGGCCGGCCGCGGCCCGCCGACACCGTCCGCGCCTTCAACGCCGTGGTGGGCATCGTGGCCGACTACCGCCGCCGTCCGGGCCGGTGAGACCGGGCAGCGGGACGGCTGGGACGGGTCGGCGGCGTCGCGAACGGACGGCACGGGGGAGGGATGCAGATGCGGAAGGGGGCGTACGGGACGGTCGCGGGTACACGGGGCGCACGGCACCGTTTCCGGCTTCCCAGGCGGATGTCGGTCAGAGCGGATAAAATTCCCTTATGGGAGAGCGGCCATATGTGTCCACCGCGCCCGAGCTGGTCCTCGACATCGACGGGGACTCCACCGTGATGATTCCGGGCCGGGAGTACCACATCGGGCGTGACCCGGCGAGCGACATCGTGCTCGCCGACGCCCGGATCTCCTGGCACCACGCGGTGTTGCGTCCCGAGGGCGTGCAGTGGACCGTTCAGGACGAGGGCAGTACCAACGGCACCTTCGCCGAGGGAAGACGCGTCCAGGTGTGCAGCGTGGGCCCCGGCAGCGTGCTCCACTTCGGGCACCCGGCCGACGGGCCGCGCGCCATGCTGTCGGCGCCCGAGCGGCCCGCGCGACCGGATGCGCCCGCGCAGCCGGATCCCCCCGCGCCGCCCGCGCCGTCACCCTCCTGGTCCCACGCGCCTCCGACTTCGCACACTCCCCCGGCGTCCCATGCGCCGCCCGCGTCGCACAATCCTCCGGCGTCCCATGCGCCGCCCGCGTCGGGCGCCCCGTCCGCCGTGCCGCGTCCGTCGTCCGTGTCGCTGCCCGCGGCCACCGGAACGTTCCGGCAGCCCACCTCGATACGGCCGCTGCCCAGCCGGACCGTACGCATCGGGCGCGGCGGTGACAACGACCTGGTCGTCGACGACCTGACGGTCTCGCGCCGGCACGCCGAGCTGCTCGCCGATCCGGACGGCACGTACTGGATCCACGACCTGGGAAGTCACAACGGCACCTTTCTCAACGGGCAGCCGGTCGACCGTGCCCGGGTGACGCCCGACGACATCGTGGGCATCGGGCACTCCGCCTTCTGCCTCGTCGGCTCCCAGCTGGTGGAGTTCACGGACACCGGAGAGGTGTCCCTCGACGTGCAGGACCTGGCGGTCACGGTGGACCGGGGCCGCAAGACCCTCATCGACGACGTGTCCTTCCCCGTGGGTGAGAAGTGCCTGCTCGGCGTGGTCGGACCCAGCGGTTCGGGCAAGTCCACGCTGCTGAACGCCCTGACCGGGCTGCGTCCCGCCGACCGGGGCTCGGTCCTCTACGACGGCCGCGACCTGTACCGCGACTACGCGGAGCTGCGCCGCCGCATCGGCCTCGTGCCGCAGGACGACATCCTGCACCTCCAGCTGACCGTGCGCCGCGCCCTCACGTACGCCGCCGAGCTGCGCTTCCCCGAGGACACCGCCCGTGCCGAGCGGCAGGCGCGGGTGGACGAGGTCATCGAGGAACTGGGCCTCCAGCAGCGCGCCGAACAGCCGATCCACAGCCTGTCCGGCGGGCAGCGCAAGCGGGTCAGCGTGGCGCTGGAGCTGCTGACGAAGCCGTCCCTGCTCTTCCTGGACGAGCCGACCTCCGGGCTGGACCCGGGCATGGACCGGTCGGTGATGCACATGCTGCGCGGGCTCGCCGACGACGGCCGTACGGTCATCGTCGTCACCCACAGCGTGCTCAGTCTGGACGTCTGCGACCGGCTGCTGGTACTGGCACCGGGCGGACGGATCGCGTACTACGGCCCGCCCGAGGACGCGCTGCGGTACTTCGGGTTCACGCAGTGGCCCGAGGCCTTCGAGGCGTTCGAGAACGACCGGGAGCGCGACTGGGCGGGCCAGTACCGCGACTCCTCCCTGCACCGCCAGTACATCGCGGGCGCCATGCAGCGGCCCCCGCTGCCGGACGGCGCCGGGGCGGCGACACCGCCCGCGCCCCCGCCCAAGGCGCAGAGCTGGGGCGCCCAGCTGCGGACGCTCGTACGGCGCTACACGGCCGCGCTCAGCGCGGACCGCACGTTCATCGCCATCATGATCGCGCTGCCGTTCGTGATGGGAGCGATGGCCAGGGCGCTGTCCGAGGGCGGGTTCGGCCGCGAGTCGACGATGAACGTGCTGCTGATCCTGTGCGTCGGCGGGGTGCTGACCGGCGCCGCCAACGCGGTGCGGGAGCTGGTGAAGGAGCGGACGATCTACCGCAGGGAGAGAGCCGTCGGCCTGTCCAGATCGGCGTACCTGATGTCCAAGGTGGTGGTCCTCGGCGTGATCACGGTCGTGCAGGCCGTGGTCCTGACCCTGGTCGCGCTGATCGGCGTCCCGCTGAACGCCCCGGGCGGCAAGGGCGTGCTGATGCCGCCGCTCATCGAGATCACCCTGGCCGTTGCGCTGCTGTCGTTCACGGCGATGATGCTCGGCCTGTTCGTGTCCGCGCTGGTGCGCAAGGAGGAGGTCACCATGCCGCTCCTGGTGCTCCTCGCGATCGTGCAGGTGGTGTTCTGCGGCGGCCTGCTCAAGATCCACGGAGCGCTTGTCCTGGAGCAGCTGTCGTGGCTCATCCCCTCAAGGTGGGCGTTCGGCGCGATGGGCGCGACGGTGGACATCCAGAAGCTCTCGCCGACCGGCAAGACCGCCGACCCGCTGTTCGACCACACCGTGTCGATGTGGCTGCTCGACATGGGGATGCTCGTGGTGCTGAGCGTCGTCCTCGGGTTCGCGGTGGCGCGGCTGCTGCGCCGGCACGAACCGGTGATCATGCGAAAGTAGGCGCGGTCGATGGTTCTTCCCGGCTCCGGCCCCTCGGGCCCGTCCGGCTCCGCGGACGACGATTTCCGGCCCAGCCACGTCGTGCCGGCCGAGGGGCTGCCCGCGTGGGACGCGCCGGATCCGGGCCGCCCGACCGTGCCGCTGGACCCTTTCCTGCCTGTGCAGTTGCTGGAACGGCTCGGCGACTGGGGCCGGGTGCTGTGCTCCAACGGGTGGTCGGCCTGGGTGGACGGGCGGCTGCTGGTGTCCGTTCCGCCCGACCCCCCGGCGGCGGGCCGGCCGATGGGGACGGCCACGGATCCGCGGCCGCTGCTGGCCCGGGCCGAGGAGGCGGTGACCCGCTACCGGGCGGCCGCGGAGGAGCTGGTGGCGGGACACGTGGACGGTGAGGCGTTCCGGCGCCGGACCCAGGGGCTGCGGATCGGCCTGGTGGTGGACGGCGAGTCCCTGTGGATGTACGACGCGCGGCGCGAACGCTGGCTGTACTGCGACGGTACGCGGCTGACCACGTACGCCGCCTCGGCCGGCCCGTCCGTCGCCGGTACCGGGTCGACGGGCGGCGGGCAGCCACCGCCCGCGGCCGCGCCCGGCGGCCGGGGGGCATCCGCCACGCCGGGCCCCCGCACCGGCCCGGTCCCCGCCGCGCCCGCCGGACACGAACCGACGCGGGTGGTGGAGCAGCCCCCGGAACCGGCCCCCGAACCCACCCGCGTGGTGGAGCAGCCCCCGGAGCCCACCCGCGTGGCGGAGCAACCGCCGGAACCGGACGCCGAACCCACCCGCGTGGCGGAGCAACCGCCTGTCGCGGACCTCGAACCCACCCGCGTAGCGGAGCAGCCCCCTGTCACGGACCTTGAACCCACCCGCGTGGTGGAACAGGCCCCAGAGCCGGGTCCGGAGCCCACGCGGGTGGTGGAGCGGCCGCCCGCCGAGGACGACCGCGCGGAAGGTCCGCCGGACCGGACGGGTGACGGCTGATGGTGGACCGCGTCACGCGGGACGACCTGCCCGCCGGACGGCCCTCCGGGCTCGTCGGCAAGCAGATCGCGGACTACCGGGTGGAGAACGAGATCGGCCGGGGCGGCATGGCCGTCGTGTACCGGGCGCGCGACCTGCGGCTCGACCGGGCCGTGGCGCTGAAGCTGCTCGCGCCCGAGCTGGCGCGCAACGACACCTTCCGCCGCCGGTTCGCCCACGAGTCGCGGGTGGCCGCCGCGATCGACCACCCGCACATCGTGCCCGTCTTCGAGGCGGGCGAGACCGAGGGCGTGCTGTACATCGCCATGCGGTACGTCGCGGGGCAGGACCTGCGGGCGCTGCTGGACCGGGAGGGCCCGCTGCCGCCCGAGCAGGCGGGGCGGATCGCCTCCCAGGTGGCGTCGGCACTGGACGCCGCGCACGCGCACGACCTGGTGCATCGGGACGTCAAGCCGGGCAACATCCTGGTCGCACCGGGCACGGACAGCGAGCACCCCGAGCACGTGTACCTCACGGACTTCGGGCTCACGAAGAAGTCCCTGTCCCTCACGGGGTTCACCAGTGTGGGCCAGTTCGTCGGGACGCTCGACTACGTGGCGCCGGAGCAGATCTCGGGGCGTCCGGTGGACGGCCGGTGCGACGTGTACAGCCTCGGGTGCGTGGTGTACGAGACGCTGGCCGGGGTGCCGCCGTTCCGCCGGGACGACGACATGGCGCTGCTCTGGGCCCACCAGTACGATCCGCCACCTCCGCTGACCGGTGAGCGGCCCGGGCTGCCGCCGGCGGTCGACGCGGTGCTGTCGAAGGCGCTCGCGAAGACACCGGCGGAGCGGTACGAGACGTGCCTGCAGTTCGTGGCCGAGCTGCGGGCGGCGCTGCTGGGCGACGCGGCCGGTGGCTCCACGCCGCCGCCCGCCCCGCCGGCATGGGCGCTGCCGGTGTTCCGGGAGCTGTGACGGCCCCCGGGCACCGGCGCCGGGCGGCTGGGCCTCGCGCAGCCTCGCCACCTCCTCGCGGTGGGCCTCCCACTGCCGAGTGAGGTGGGCGCTCAGCGCCCTGACCGCAGCCGGGTCCATGAGTCGCCCGAGAGGTCTGCGGGCGCCGTCCAAGCCGTACGCTGGTGCGCCCCCAACGACCCTTCGCAAAGGGCGCGCACCGGCAGCGGCGAACGGTGTCCTGGCTGCCCACGGCTTCCGCCGCCTGGACCGCCATTTGACGGAGACGCGGTACTCACTCACCAGGGCGGTCAACCCGACCCGTCACCATCGCTCGACACAATTACTCACCCGATCGAGCAACCCTCTTGGCGCGAGCCCGGCTGGATCCCGGTGTCCACGCCCACGTCCCGGAAGGGCCAACTCATGAATGCCCAGGGGCTTCCCGGGCACAAGCACTCCGACCCGAGCTCGACGGCACCCCCGACCGCCGCCGAGCACACCGGCCCCGCCCCTCACCCGAGCGGCGGGGCCGCCCGTCCACACGGCCCTGCCGTTCGGTGGCGTCATGCCGCCCGTACTTGGCGGAAATCAGCTGGTCGATGTCGAATGGTTCACGCCTGGTTGGATGCCGCCTGCACGCTGCTGCTCTCGGTGGACGGATTCCTTGATCCCAGTTTGGGTCGGTACGGCAGCTGAAGCGGCACGACTCATTCCACCCCACATACGTTCGAATTTCGGGGGCAAGGCGCCGCCGCCTGTCAACAAACTGTGGCAGCTTGTGAACGCCTCGTGACCACTGGGGTCACGGTGGCCTTTCTTCCTGTGGGGGGAAGTTGATGCATTCCCGTGTTTCGGGCACGTTTTCTCGGCGTGCCCGCAGATCCTCTCGCCGCACCCTTGTCGCGGCCATCGCCGCCATCTCCCTGGTCATGGCGGGAGCGCCGGCGCTCGCGGCCGCGATGCCCGAGCCGGAGTTACCGCAGGCGACGACTCCGTGGACCACACCCGGCAAGGCGGTCACACCGCCGCCCGTTCCGCCCGGGACGACCAAGGCTCCGGCTTCGGAAGCCGAGGCGCAGCCGTCACCGCAGCTCGCCGCATGGCGTGCTGCGCAGAAGGCCCGCACGGCCGGCACCGCTGACGTCGGCCAGGCGCCCGCCACGAGCACCGCGCGGGCCGCGGCCGAGGCGGAGGTGACGTACGTGCCCGAGGGGCAGGGACAGGTGCCCTGGCACGAGTTCTCCGACACTCGCCTGAGTGATGCCCTGGTGGCGCGGGTCAATCTGTCCAACGGCAATCTGCTGCTTACCGCGACCGACTTCGACATCGCGGGCGTGGGTCGGAAGCTGCAGCTCACCCGCACCTACAACTCGCTGGACGCCCCATGGGGCAAGGTCTCCCAGCGCTGGTGGCAGGGGTACGAGCGCTACGCGCAGATCCTGGACACCGAGGTCGTCGTCCACGACGCGACCGGCGCCGCGGTCCGCTTCGCGAAGAACACCGACGGCACCTACCGCACGCCGACCGGATACTCAAAGGACCTGAGGAAGAACGCGGACGGCACCTACACCCTCACCGACCGCAAGTCCGGCTCGAAGGACACCTACAGCGGCCAGGGCACGCTCACGAAGGTCACGGACAAGAACAACGGGACCATCCTCGTCGACCAGCACGACGAAACGGGCGAGCACAAGGGCTTCAAGCTGACCGAGACCCGCTCGGGCCGGTGGATCGACCTGGTGAAGACCAACGCTTCGCAGTGGCAGGCCAAGGACCACACCGGTCGCACCGCGGTCTTCGACCTCGACCCGGCCGGCGACCTCGCGAAGGCGACGGACACCGCGGGCAAGGCGACGTCGTACGAGTACGACTCCTCCCGCCGCCTGGCCAAGGCGACCACACCTGAGGGCACCGTCACCCTGTTCACCTACGACGCGCAGAACCGCGTGCGGTCGGTCCAGCGGGTGACGGAGTCCACCAGCAGCGGCCACACCGGACCGACCTGGCGCTACGACTACTCCGGCGCCACCCCCTCCGCCGCCGGCACGACCACCGTCACCGACCCCGACGGCGACAGGACCGTCCACACCCACAATGCGGACGGTGAGATCACCAAGGTCACCGACCCGCTGGGACACAGCCGCTCGAAGTCGTACAAGAACCACCTGCTGCAGACGGCGACCGACGCCATGGGCACCGGCACGGACGGCAGCGGCGGCAACATCACCACCTACGGCTGGGACGCCCGCAACAACCCTTCCTCCGCCCAGCTGCCGACGGGCGCGACGGCCGCGCTCACCGGGTACCGCACGATCGCCGGCGGGGACCTGCCCGGCAGCTTCACCTCCGCCGACGGGCAGAAGGAGGACTACACCTACGACACCAACGGCAACACCGAGACCGTCACCACCACCGGCACCGCAGGCGGCCAGAGGTCGTACACGTACAACAAGGCCACCCCGGCCTGCGGTGGGTTCGAGGGCCAGCGGTGTACCGCGAAGGACGCCAACGGCAAGGTCACCTCCTTCACCTACGACACCAGGGGCAACCTGTCGAAGGTCACCCCGCCCGCCCCGCTCGGCACCGTCACCTACACCCACGACGGTCTGGGCCGGGTCGAGACCGTCACGGACGGCCGCGGAATCAAGAGCGTGTACGTCTACGACACCCGTGACCGGGTCAAGCAGGTCTCCTCGACCAACATGACCGTCACCTACACCTACGACGGCGACGGCAACCTCACCTCCCGCAGCGACGCGTCCGGCACCACCGTCTGGACGTTCGACAAGCTCAACCGGGAAGCCACCCGCACCCTGCAGCACGGCGCCCGGACACTGCTGGCCTACACCGCGGGCGGGGATGTCGACTACTACACCGATCCCAACGGCAAGACGGACTACACCTGGGACGCCGCCGGCCGCCTCGACCACCTGACCGACCCGGCCGGCAAGAAGACCGACTTCGACTACAACAACAACGACAAGCGCACCAAAACCGTCTACCCCGGCGGCACCACCCAGACCGTCACCCTCGACGAGTCCAGCCGCCCCAAGGCGGTCAGGACCACATCGGGTACCACCACCCTGGTGGACCTGTCCTACACCTACGGCTACGGCACCGGCGGCGCCACGGACGGCACCAAGATCCGCACCCGGACCGACAACGCCGCGAAACTGACCACCAGCTACACCTACGACGCGCAAGGCCGCCTGTCCTACGCCAGGGAAGCCGACACCACCGGCACCCGCAAAGCCTCCTGGCTGTACTGCTGGGACAAGGCGGGCAACCTCACCCACTACGACTCCTCCGCGGCCACCTGCCCCGCCACCCCGACATTCGGTTACAACGACGCCTCCCAGCTCATCTCCAGGGACGGGTCGACCGACGGCTGGGCCTACGACAAGGCCGGCAACGAACTCGCCGCCACCCCGGGAACAGGCTTCGCCCGCTCCACCGAGACCTGGACCGACCACAACCAGCTCAAGACCATCACCACCAGCGGCACGGCCCGCGACGCCGTCCACGCAGGCACCGACAACAGCGAGCGCACCAAACTCGGCGACACATGGTTCCACCACACCGCCGTCGGTCTCACCGGAACGACGACGGCCGGCACCGACACCGGATTCATCCGCGAACCCGCGGGCACACTCAACTCCATGCGAACCGGGGGTAAAAGCTACTACTACCTCACCGACGCGACCGGCAACATCCTCGGCCTCGTCGACGAGCAAGGCGCACGCACCCACACCTACGCCTACAACCCCACCGGCCGCGCCCGCACCACCACCGAAACCATCCCCCAGCCCTACCGTTTCGCCGGCACCTACGCCGACCCCACCGGGCTCTACAAGATGGGCGCCCGCTACTACGACCCCAACACCGCCCGCTTCACCCAACCCGACCCCTCCGGCCAGGAAACCAACCCCTACCTCTACGCCGCAGGCGACCCCATCAACCGAACCGACCCGCAGGGAACGCTCAGCTTCGGTTCGGTGACCGGCATTGGTGACTGGGCGAACCTTGTCGAGGACACCGTTACCGGGGACACGCAGGGCGCCAACGCCACCAAGATGGGAATGCTGGCCGGTATCGGAATCGAAAGCCTTTGCCTGGCAGGGGCTGCGGCTGGCAGCTTCGCCACCCTCGGCGTATCCCTGGGTGCGGGGCTAACGGGCTGCTCCGTAGTAGCAGCAGGCGCTGCGGCAGCCACCACTGCGGCTTACCAGAACTGACCGTACGCCGGAGGGGAGGCATCGCCTCCCCTCCGGCGCCAGCACATAGGGAGGGAAACGGATGCGCCGGTTCGTTGTACTGGCCGGGTCAATCATCGCCATTCTATGTGGCACACTGCTGCTCTTCACAGGCATCGGGGACGCGCAGAACGGCAATGCCAGGGCGGCCCTTCCTATCACGATCGGGGTGCTTCTCTTGCTTGGCGGAGCATGGCTGACAATTTCCACGCGAGGAAAAACATGAATTACGCCGCTATCATGCCCCCATCCGCCTCGGAGCTGCCTCCCTGGGGAATTGGCCTAATCATCGGCGCCTTCCTGGTTGCGCTTGTTGTGGTGCTCGGCCGACGGCGTCGCTGAATCGTGTGCCTCCCGCCAGCCTTCGCGCGCTGTATCCACGTCCGCCGAACGTCTGGATCCGACCGCTACCCCCTGCCACACCCAGCGGCAGGGGGGACGGCGGCGTGGCGGGACCGGCGACCGCGCCTCTTCCAGCCTTCCACGCAGGACCGGCAAACCTCCCGCGCGTGAGCCGCCCGAGGAAGGGGCGCCCGGTGTCCTTGCTGCAGAGCGCGGAGGCAGGGGCACGAAGCAGAGTTGAGATCGCTCACCCGGCAGCCGCTCGGGCAAGGCGGCGGCACAGAGAAAAGGCCGGCGGCCCTTGTCGGCGTAGCGGCCCACAGCCCGAGCGGGGCGGCACAGACAGCTGTACCGCCCCGCCCATTTACGGATGGTCCTTCACTGCGGGTGGCTCGCCCGTGCCCTACCCTTGCGGTGTCCGTTCTCGGCACAAGTGCCAGCCGGAACACCTCGGTGGTGAAGGACGGGCATTCGCCAGGGACTCCTAAACCAGGCCCGGCGGGAACCCGTAGTGTTCTCCGTCCCGTCTGAAGGCGCGCCAGGATTCCTCCCTGGCGGAGCGGTCCGGGAAGACCTCGACCCTGAACCCGCCGGTCGCCTCAAGGGTCAGTGCGCCCGTCGGGCTTTGCAGGACATTCTCGATCTTGGGGCGGGCGCCGCCGAGCACGCGGCTGAGGAGCGCTGCTCGGTCGTCGTACGCGGTGGTGAAGTTGTCGAATGCGTTCGCCTCGGCGCCGTTTCGCACGTACGTCATGTCACGTGAGCCCAGCAGTACCTTGTCTTCGCGGAGTACTCGGAAGGCGCACTGGATGTGCAGCGCGAGGTCCTCTCCCTGTTCGCCGGTGAGTTCCACTACTCCCATGTCCACGGCACGACCGACCGAACGGAGCACTGCTCCGGTCAGCAGCCGCCGAACGCCCAGCGACTCCCTGTCAGCATCCACCGAACAACCCCTTAGCTTCCTCGATGATGCGATGGTAGTCGTATCCCTGGCCGGAGATCCGGGCGTGCAGGGCACGGCGTTCGGCGGGCGACACCTGGCGGCCGAGGTCGCGCTCGACGGATCGCAAAGCGTCGTTGAACTGCTTGTTCTCCGCCTGGTTGCCGCGGGGAGCGTGGTAGCCGTCGTCGTCCTGGTTCCCCGATTCCCAGTCCTTCTGGAGTTGCTCCCATCCCTTCTCCCAGACGAAGCCACCGTCGTTGTGCACGAGGACGGTCGCCCCGCCGGCCTTCACATAGAAGGTGTGGGTGTTGGCGACGGTGAGGTTGTGGACCGTCTGCGTCTCGGCCCAGGCGCGGGTGGCGACGACGGTTCGAAGGATGCCGTCGGATCCGCGGAGCCGGTCCCCCGGTCGGACCCGTCCGGCCTCGACCCAGGCGTGCCGGCCGGCGTCCCACAGCGGGTGATTGTCGGTCGCGGTGAACGAGCCCGTGGCGTGGCCGAGCGGACCGTCGGTGTCGACGGTCAAGCGGACGAGGCTCTTCGGCCCGGTACCGGTGATCAGTCGCTGTACGGTCTGCGGCAGCGTCAGACCGGTGCGCGGGTCGGTCGCGAGGACCTGGTCCCCGAGCCGTACGTGCTGGATCTGCTTGTGCGTGCCGTCCGCCATGAGAACGGGGGTCTGAGGCGTGAAGCTGTTGGCCGAGGGCACCGGGCAGACTTTCGGCTTCTTGCCGAACATGCCCTTGAAAACGCCGTAGGCCTTGTCACCCCACTTGCCGAACTTCACAGCGGAAGCCCCGTAGCCCGCGACCGGAACGGCCGAGGCACAGGCCAGGCCGGCGTCGACCGCGTCGCCCTCGGCGCCGTACCAGGCACAGTTGGCGCCGTCGGCGAACTCACCCACTCCGGGGACGAGGCCCGCGATGTCGAGCAGCAGGTGCCCGCTGTCGGACCAGGTCCACTCGTCGGCCTTGGCCTCTTCCTCGGCAGCCTGGCGCAGTGCTTCCTCACGGTCCTTGCGGGCCTGCTCGTCCCGGCGCCGAGCCTCCTCCTCGGCACGCCTCTTGGTCTCTGCGATCGTCTTGGCCTCGCCGGCGGCCTTGTCGGCCTCGGCCGCGTCCTTCCCAGCGGCCTCGGCGGACGCACGCGCCTGCCGGGCGGACTCGGAGGCGTCCTCGGCGGAGTGACGGGCCCACGCGGCGGACGTACGTGCCTTCTCCGCCGAGAGCCGCGCCTCGGCGACGGCCTTCTCGGCATCCGCTTGCGCCTTGCGGGCCGCCTTGGCCGACTTCTGGGCCTCTGCGGCGGACGCGGACGCCTGATTGGCGGACTCGGTGGCTTCGGCGGAGTACTTCTTCGCCTCTCGCGCCGACTCGGCGGCCTTGTCGGCCCACGTCTTGGCCTCGCCCGACTTGCTACGGGCGAGCGCGGCGACCCTCTGTGCCTCGGCGGCGTTCTGCTGGGCAGTGGCAGCGGCACCGGCCGCCTCGGCGATCATGTGCTGGACATCGGCGACGTGTGTCGCGGCCAGGGCATCCTGGCGTCCGGCCCGGTGCCGGCCCACCGTGATGAACTGGTGCAGTGCCTGGGGAGTGCCTTCGACAGCGACGCTCGCCGCCGCCTTCAGCTCGGGACCGCCTGTGCTGGCAAGCCGCGAGGCGCCGAGCTGCTCGTCCTTGATGCGGGCGGTGTACTGACCGGACATGAGAAACGTCCGCAGGGTGTTCGTGTTGCCGTCCAGGGCGGCAGTGGCCGCCTCTTTGGTGGCCACGTCGCCCGTGCTCACGAGTTGGGAGATCCGCAGCCTGTAGTCGTTGGCCGCGGCCTCGTGCTGTCCGGTGGTGAGGAAGGCATGAATCCGTGCGGCGTCCCCTCCCAGGGCCTCCTCGGCCGCCTTGCGCACCGCAGGCGACTCCGCTTCCTCGGCCAGTCGCTCGGCACGGGCCCGCTCGTCCCGTTGCGCGGCTTCCTTCCAGCCCTTGCGCACGTAGGCGACGATGTCGTCGTCGGAACCGGCAAGGGCGTCGCCGGCCGCGGTGCTGCTCCACGGGCCGCGCGTCTTCATGGTCACCAGGGCGACCCAGCGGCCTTTCGCGACGACTCGTGACCGATCCGTGTCCGGCCGGGCGGCGTATGCGGAGATCTGGTCGACCAGGCCGTCCAGGCCCTTGGTGCTCTTGTCGGCCCGGGCCGCGTTCAGTTCGTAGGCCGCCCTGCTGGCCCGTGCGGCTTCCAGAGCCGCGGCGGTACGGGCGGTGAGTTCCTCGGCTTCGCTCTTGCGGGTCAGCTCGAAAGTCTCACGCGCCTGCTTGACCGCGGCTGTCGAGATGTCGGCGGCCTTCTTCGCCTCGTTGGCGTGAGTGGTGGACTCCTTGGCGGCATTGGCGGAGTTGCCGGCCTGCTTGGCCGCCTCCTCCGCAGCCTTGGCCGCGTTGTCGGCGTGGTCGGCGGCGCTGTTCGCCGCGTCCCTGGCCTGGTTGGCCGCTTTGGCGGACTCCTCGGCGAGGCTCTGGGAGACACCCGCGGCGCGGGCGGCCTCGCGGCCCTGACGGCGAGCGGTGGCGGCGGCTGCGTCGGCCTCGGCGGAGCTCCCCCCGGCCGCACGTGCGAGAGCGCCGGCACGGTCGGCCTCGCGAGCGGCCTCGTCGGCGTTGTGGCCCGCGCTCGTCGCGGACGCGGCGGCGGAACCGGCGGCGAGCGCGGCGACTCCGGCGGCCTGGGCCGCGAGCGCGGCCTGGCGTGCCTGCTTCGCGATGGAACGTGCGTCCTCCGCGGCCTTGCGGGCTGCGGCAGCCTGACCGGCGTCGGTGGCGGCCGCCGATGCCGCCCCCCTGGCGCGGGCGGCCGCGTCGGCGGCGCCGGCCGCCGCGATGGCCGCTTGCGAGGCAGCGGCGGAGGCGACCCGAGCGGCGGCGTTCGCGGCGCGCGCTGCGGCGATGGCCTGCTGCGCTGCCGCGGCGGCACCCTTGGCGGCGCGGGCTGCCCTTCCGGCCGCGGCGGAGGCGAGCTTCGCGTCCTTGCCGGCCGCGGCGGTCTCCTTGGCGGCCTGGAGCGCCGATTCCTTCGCCAGCGCGGAGGCCTGGACGGCTCGGGCCGAAGCCTCCTTGGCGGCGTCGGTTTGTTGCTTCGCCTGCGCCCCAGCCGCCTTCGCCCGTTCCACGAGCTGCGCGACGGTGGCCCGCTCCTTGTCCCTCGCGCGGGCGATGTACTGCCCGACCCGGAGGAACTCCCGTACGTCCTCGATGGTGCCGTCGACGGCGGCCATCGCGGCCGCCTTGGTCGCCGGTCCACCGGTGCTGACTATGCGGGAGAGCGCGAGGCGGTCGTCGGCCTCGGCAGCGGTGAACTGGCCCTTCTCAAGAAACTCACGGACCTTGTCGGGCCCTCCGTCCAGCGCGGCGACACCGGCGGATTTGACATTCGGACCGCCCCCGCTGATCAGCTGAGAGATCCGCAGCTGCCTGTCCTGCCGCAGCGGCTCCCGCCAGCCGTCGCGCAGGTAGGCGAGCGCCTGCTCACGGTCACCACTGTCCAGGGCCTTGAGGGCCGTTTCCCGAACCTTGGGCCCGCTCACGGAGTACAACTGCGAGAACAGCATCTGCACGTCGTGGCGTTCGGCGACGGCCTGCTCCTTGTCGAGGAACAGCCTGATGTCGGCCTCGGTCCCCTGCAGGGCCAGCTCGGCGGCCGCCCGGACGGAAGGGCCGCCGGCATTCCAGGCGTCCAGGACCCGTTGCCGGTCGGTCACCGGAGCCGTTGCGGTGGCAGCCGGTGCGTCCTCCGCGTGCGCCGGCGCGAGGGCGCCCAAGGTCAGCGAGAGCGTCAAGACCCCGAGGCACACCGTACGTGTGCCACGCGCCCACCTTCTCCCAGCTCTATTCACGTTTCTGTTTTCCATTCAATAAACCCCGCCTGGTCAGGACGGGGTCGCCGAATGTCGGCCGACGAAGCATATATCTGAAGTCGCCGGCACCTTCACCGGATATGGAATTCACGATTCCGGCATGACGGGTCGTCACGCCGTTGCGTTCCATCGGCAGATCATCCGTTATGAGCTCGTTATGCGGGTTGACGGTGTGACAGGTCGATGAATGAGGGTGATACTTTCTAAAAGGCCCTCGCGAACGGGCCTTCTTTGCGGCTGCCGTCTTGCGCCGCGTCCTCCGAAGGGAAACTCTCGTGATATTTGGCATGCGCAAAATGATGCTCGCGGGCGTTGCCGGCACTGTCGTGACGCTCACCGGGATCTCCGCTCTCACCTCGGCGACCGCCGCCCCGCAGACCGCGCCGGCAGCTCTGAGCGCCGCGAACGGCGCCGAGGCGGAACCGCCCTACGCCATAGAAGACTTCACCTATCCGGGCGCCGAAGGAATCCTCAAGGAAAAGGGCATCCGTTTGCACCGAGGTGACGGTCACATCACCCTGACGGACTGTTCCGCTCCCCATCAGATCCAGGTGTGGACCCTCCAGAACAACGAGGGCCGCTACTGCTTCAGCACCACGGGAAAGAGCGGATATCTCAGCCTCGAAGTCGACCGCGTGCACGCCATCCGGACCGACGACCGCGCCGTCCGGGCGAGCCTCACCACGGATGGGAAGACCACGACTGTCGATGTCCCGAAGGACGACTACAAGCCCGTGGGCGAGGGCGACGAAAAGAACCCGCGCCCCGCCGTCCTCGTGGAGCTCCGAGTGACGGGCTGAGGCCGACCGGCGCCGGTGGTGCCCTTCCGCCGTCACGCCGGCCCTCCGCCTGAAGAAGGGCACTCGACCGTTCGCCGCTCGGCTTGACCCGGCCAGCGGCTCCCCGTCGCGAGCCCCCTCGCCGGGGCAGCCGATCGCCGACCCCACGATCGCCAACCTTTGCCGTCCTGTTCGCCAGCGCCTTGAGCCGCCGGCCGTGCCGGCTCCGCCGTCACCGCACGAGCGTCGTGGCCCTGGACGGCAACAAGAAGATCGTCGGCGTTGATCGCGCCCGACTCGCCTGTTGACGCCCCGCCTCTCCAAGGGGCTCCGTGTCGCACAGAACCGGAACGCGGCTGCGCGCCGCTGCTGCTCGGTTCAGCGCGCTCCGCTTCCCACCTCTGCAAAGGAATGCTCATGTTCAACTCGCGTCCGCGGCCTCCGTGGATGACGGCCGGCCTCACGCTCGCCATAGGCTTCAGCCTCCCTCTCGCCGTCGGCTCCGCTCACGCCGCTGTGGGCACCCCGGACGCCGGCGCGCACGCCTACACGGCCCAGCTCACCATCGGCGACGAGGCCACCGCCCGGGGTTGCTCGGCCACCCTGATCGCCGCCGACTGGCTCCTGACCGCCAAGAGCTGCTTCGGTACCGGCGTCACCGCCGGGGTGTCGAAGCAGCCGGTCAAGGCAGTCGTGGGCTCCCAGACCTACAGCGTCACCGAGCTCGCCCCCCGCGCCGACCGCGACCTGATCCTCTTGCGCCTGGACCGGCTCGTCGCTGACGCCGCCCCGGTCAAACTCGCCCCCGCCGCCCCTGCCGCCGATGCCGCGGTCACCGCCGCCGGTTACGGCCGCACCAAGACCACGTGGGTCCCCGGCAAGGTCCACACGGCCTCCTTCAAGGCCTCCGCCGGCACTGCCACCACTCTCGCCCTCGACGCAGCAGGGCCGGGCGGCACCATCTGTCAGGGCGACGCCGGCGGCCCGGTGCTGAACACCAATGGTGAACTCGTTGCCCTGAACAGCCGCTCCTGGCAGGGTGGCTGTCTCGGCACCGACCCTGCCGAGACCCGCACGGGCGCCGTCGCCGTCCGCACCGACGACCTGCGCGACTGGATCCTGCGGACCCGTGCCCTGGCCACCGGCTGGAAGACCGAGACCCTCGTTCAGGCCGGCGACACCCTCCACCAGGGCATCCGTCTCGCCGGTGGCGACTGGACGGGATTCACCGACGTCCAGACCAAGGCCGGAGACATCGGCGGCATCCGTAACGCCGCCACCGCCGGCATCAACGGTGACACCCATGTCCTCGCGATCAGCAAGGACGCCCGCCTTTTCCACACCGTGCGCAAGGCGGACGGCACGTGGGGCACCTTCGGCGACGTCGGGGCTGTCGCCGGCCGCCTCAGCAACCTCACACAGGTCTCCGCCGTCTCCATCGGCAATGACCTCCACGTCGTCGCCGTCGCCGACGGCAGGATCTTCCACACCGTCCGCAACACCACCGGCCACTGGACCGGCTTCGGTGACATCGCCGGCGCCGTGGGCCCGATCGGCAAGGTCACGGCCGCTGCCACCGCCAGCGCCGGGGGCCGGCTCCAGGTCACCGCCATCAGCGGCGGCAAGGCCTTCCACACCATCCGCAACACCACCGGCCACTGGACCAACTGGGGCGACGTCGCCGCGGCAGTCGGCTCCCCGACCGGCCCCATCACCTCCGTCAGTATGGCCGGCGCCGGCAACGACGCCCACATCGTCATCGCCACCGACAACGGCACCCGCCAGTACCACGCGATCCGCAACGGAAACGGCACCTGGTCCCCCCTCGGTGACCTGAAGGACGTCCTCGGCGTCGTCACCGCCAAGTCCCTCTCCGCGGCTGCCGTGGACGGCGAGCTCCAGCTCGCCGTCACCACTGCCGACAACAAGGCCCTGCACACCGTCCGCCGTACCGACCGTACCTGGGCCGCCACCACGCGGCTCGACCTTCAGGGCGTTCCGGGAACTCCCGACGCCATCGCCATCACCGGCACCCTCTGACACCAGTCCCCGCCCGGTGTCCGTGGCATCTCCCGGCGCCACGGACACCGGGCGCGTTGGTGGACCACCCGCGCGCCGCCCAGGAGGGCGGCGCTGGACCGCAGTTCGGCCAGGCGCGGGGGTTCGCCCTGTTCCGGCGACGGGTCCCCCTCGCCGTGCGTGGCCCCGACGATCACGACGGGCGTCCACCGGCCGCCGCCCGGGCGAGAGTGCCTCCGTCATGAGGACCTCGTCGTCGGGGTGGGCACAGCAGATCACCAGCCTTCGACCGCGAGCTCGACAAGAGCCGAACCCGGTCGAACGCCGCTTCAACCGCCTCAAGCAGCTCCGCGCGATCGCCACCCCTACCAAGCCGGAGCGCACCTCGCCTCGCTCATCCTCCGGCTCCGCCAACCCACCCGGGATCGTTTGCGGACACGACCTAGGGAGCCGGGGATGAGGGCGGGGGCGGGGGCGCGCCGGGGGCGGGAGGGATTTCTCCCCTGCGGCGTACGCGGGCGGCGAGCAGCCCGCCGAGGGGGCCGATGACGAGGCCCCACAGCAGGGCGAGGCCGACGGCGGTCCACAGGTTCGGGTGCAGGGACACCTGGCCGCCCAGGTCCTTGATCTCCACGATGCCGAGGATGGACAGGCCGAGCCGGGCGACGACACGGGTGAGGGGGACGACCACCAGCATGGTGAGCGCGAAGGCGACGCCGAGGTGGACGGCGTACTGCCACAGCCGGGTGCCGGCCGGTGAGCGCACCGCCATGACGAAGGCGGCGGCCAGCAGCAGCACGGCCGCGACCGGGATGAGCAGCCAGGCCCGCCCGTCGTGCTCGGCGAGGGCGGCGACGTCCAGCGTGGTGTTCTCGGAACCGCGCAGCGCCACGTCCAGGACGTGGGGCATGGGCAGGCCGAACGGGCCCTCCACCCTGCCCTCCCAGGAGGCGCCGATGCCCAGGCCCAGGGCGAGCCAGACGACGTTGGGCAGGCCGAGCAGGATGACGGCGAACGTCTGGGCGGCGTGTCCCCGGGTCGCCGCCACGATCAGGCCGACGACCAGGCCGATGACGACGTACGCGAGGAGCAGGAACAGCATGGCGAAGGCGGCCGGGCGCACCGGTGCCTGGTAGCGCAGCAGCCGGGCGGGGAGCGGGGCCCGGCGGGAGACGAGCAGGGCCATGGCGAGGACGCCGAGCAGCCACAGGAGGCCGAAGGCGAGCGTGGGGCCCAGGTCGGCTTGGAAGCCGACGGTGGGTGTTGCGTCCAGCAGGCCGCCGATGATGTCGATGGGCGAGTCGGGCGGCACGATGGTGAAGGTGTGCCGGGCCAGGGCGGTGAGGGCGGCGAGGGCGGCCAGCCAGAGCACGGCGGTCCGGGCGACCCGGGCGAGGAGTTCACCGGTCCGGGTGACGGCGTGGTGGCGCAGGGGGCGCAGGAACGACCAGCCGGCCACCAGGGCGCCGGTGAGGGCGACGGACAGGGGCATGACGGTGAGTTCCGCGTCCGTGCCCGCGAGGCCGCCCGCCCGGCCGGACACGCCCACCGAGCCGCCCGCGGCGATGACCACCACGGCGGCCACGACGCGCGGGAACGCCCCGCCCGGCAGGTCGGCGGCGCCCGCGGCCCACAGGCCGAGGGCGGCGACGACGGCCATGGCGGCCAGTGCGGCGAGCACGGTGACGAGGGCGTCGACCCAGTCGCGTACGGCGCCGTGGGCACCACCGGACGAGGGGTGCGGCGCGGGGTTCGATGCGTGGGGTCCCTGGCGGATCACGCTGCCACCGTAAGCGCGCGACGGGCCTGCCGCCTCCGGACGGTGGCGGAGTGTCATCGGGCGGCCCCCCTCCGCTTGCGGCACCCGCCCGGCCGGAGCACACAATGGGCGCGGAACGGAAGAAAGGGAAAAACGTGACTTCCCAACCGCCCTCCGATCGCCCGACCGGCCCTCCCCCGGGCCCCGTCTCGGGTCACTCCACGCCTCCTCAGGGCGGCCCACCGCCGCCCTCCGCCCCCGGTGGCGGCGGGACCGGCGGTTCGCACCAGGCCGGTGGGCCGGGAGGTCCGGGCGGCGGGGACGGCGGTGGCGCCGGCGGTCCGGGGGGCGGGGACCGTCCGTGGTGGCGCTCCGTGCCCCGCATCGCCATCGCCGCCGCCGCGATCGTCGTGGCGGTGGTGGTCGCCGTCGTGCTCACCCGCCCGAGCGGCGGGGAGAAGGACGGCGGGGGCGGCGGTGGGAGCGGCGGCACGATCTCCCTGCAGAACGCCGCCGCCAGCGGCCCCGACCCGTTCACCGAATCCACGGCCCGCCAGCCCGCCGAACCGGCCTCGCCCCCGGTGCAGGTCCCCACGACCGCGCCGCCGGCCGGCGACAACTCCGTCCGGCAGTACGAGGGTTCCCGGCGCGGCCTGTACGGCGGCACGAAGAACGCCCCCAGTTGCGACGTCGAGCGCCAGATCGAGTACCTGGCGGCGGAGCCGGCCAAGAACAAGGCGTTCGCCCAGGCGCTGCGCATCGAACCGCCCACGGTGCCGGACTACCTGCGGGCGCTGACCCCGCTCCAGCTGCGCGCGGACACCTGGGTGACCAACCACGGGTACCGGGACGGCGCCCCGCGCGCGTACCAGGCGGTGCTCCAGGCCGGCACCGCGGTGCTGGTGGACAACCGGGGCGTGCCGCGCGTGCGGTGCGCCTGCGGGAACCCGCTCGGCGAGCCGGTGATCGGCAAGACCGCCCCGCGGCCCGTCGGCACACCGTGGCCGGGCTACCGGCTGGAGAACACGGTCGTCGTGAAACCGGCGCCGAAGCCCGTGAAGACCTTCGTCATCGTCGACCCCAAGACCGGTGAGTGGGTGGCGCGGCGGCCGGGCGACTCGAACGCCGACCGCGACAAGCCGACCAAGGCGCCGACGACCGCGCCCACCGGCACCGCGACGTCCCCGACCCCGTCCTCACCGAAGCCCGAGACTCCGCCCTCCCCCAGCGACCAGCCGCCCGAGTCCCCGGTGGACCCGCCGTCGCCGGACACCGGGACCACGACGGAGCCGCCCGCCGGGGAGACCACCGTCGAGCCGCCCCCCGACTCCGGCACCGATCCCGGCACGGACACCGGCGCCCCGTCGGACCCGTCCAATCCCTCGGGCCCGTCCGACCCGTCAGCCCCGGCGTCCTGACCCTTACGGGCCCCGCCCGCCACCGATCCCGGCCCCGCTCGCGCCCCGGCGCGGGCGGGGCCCGGCGTCCGGAGCGGGCGGGTTCCGGCGCGAGGAGGGTCCGGCGTCCGGCGCGGGAGGGGCCCACCCCTGGAGCGGCCGGCTCAGCCGCGAGCCGCCTCTCGATCAGCGTTCGTGTCTCCGCGCAGCGGCAGGCCCGGCGACGAACCGGTGTGCGCCAGGACGACGGCGAATGCCGCCGCGCGGGAGGGGACGGTGCGTCCGGGAGACAGGTCCGTCGCTGTTCGTGTCGCCGGCCTCCGCAGGGAGGTCTAGCGGGTGTCTTGTCGATCAGGCCGGATCGGCGAGCGGCGTCCGGCGCCGTGCATCACAAGGCGGAGGAGGCAGTCATGGCGGAACCATGACGACAACGCCGCGAGGCGCGGTGACGGACGCCGGGAGCCCGGCATGACCGGCGAGACACCCCCTAGGACCGCAGCCCGAAGTAGCAGCGGATGGTGGTGCCGTCGTCGGCCCTGTGGACGCGTACGAGGTCGGCGAGGTAGTTGACCAGCAGCAGGCCACGCCCGCCGATCTGGCCGGGCTGCGCGGGGCGGCGACCGGCGAGGGGGTCGGTCAGCCGGCCGCGGTCCCGTACCTCGCACAACAGGTGGCCGTCCTCGGCCCACACCCAGAGCGTCCCCGTGCCTCCGCCGTGGACCACGCTGTTGGTGGTCAGTTCCGCCACCGCCAGGGCCAGGTCGTCGCGGCGGTCGGCGGGCAGGCCCAGTACGTCCGCCCGATCCAGGGCGAAGCCGCGGGCGTCGGGCAGCAGGTCGGCGTCGTAGGCCACGTGCGCGGCGCCCGGCGGCCGGACGAGGGGCAGGTTGTAGCCGTCGACGATCCGGTCGGGGGCGTACGCGTCGCTGGTCCGCTCGACGCCGTCCTGTATGAGCACCGGGTGGGTGGCCCGGGCGTCGTCCAGCACCGCCCGGTCGAGCTTCGCGGTGTCGTACGGACACAGGATGGTGGCCTCGCGCCCGGCGAAGGCGTGGTTGATCAGGGCCTCGTGCTGGGCGCAGGCCGGGTACTCGCCGACGCTGCGGCCCTGCCAAATCGGTTCGCCGATGATCCGTACGCGGCTGCCCGGGTGTGCGTCGGCGAAGCCGCGCAGCACTCGGGGGATGATGCGCCCGGGGTTGCGGCCCTCCCGCTCCATGTCCAGCAGGCGTACGCGGTCGGCGTCGCCGCCCAGTGCCTTGCGGAGCAGGGCGAGGTTCTCCCCGGGGACGGCGACCGCGACCGGTTCGCCGGCGGCGAGGCCGGCTTCGACGAAGGGGACGGTCCCGGCCAGGTACCCGGCCTCGTCGGCGTAGAACAGGGCAGGGTGCGTGAACGGCTCGGCCGTCTGCGCCATCACGTTCACTCCACCACCTCGATTGCCACCAGTTCCGGCCAGAACAGCTCCAGCGACCGCGTCAGCGACGCCGGCGGCCTGCGGACCACGATCCGCCGGCCCTCCGGGAGGCGCTGCGCCGTGCGCGCGAGCGAGGTCGCGCCCGCCACGTCCACGAAGGAGAGATCCGTCATGTCCATGCGGATGTCTCCCTCACGTCGTGCCAAGCCGCCCAGGATCCGCTCCCAGTCGGTGAGCGTATCGAGGTACACCTGCCCCGACACCCTCACGCAGTCCCCCGGGCCGCACTCGGACACCAGGGGACACCGGGGGCGTCCTGGAACGGACACCGCCTGCGACTGCGGTACGGCCATCGCCCCTCCGTGACTTCCGTCCGACCCATGACGGTACCTCCCGCGCCGCCACGGACGAAGCCGGTGGCCCCCGCGGAGCCCGCCATCAGCGCGCGTTCCCGCCTTTTGGAGGGATATGTTCGCTTTAGCCTGACGGCATGTCCGATACGCATGATGCCAAGGAGCCCGGGGGGTCCCCGCACGGCGCCCACGGCCGTCCGCCGGCCCGGGGTGACGCGTGGGCGGCGTTCAAGGCGTCGCCCTTCCTGCCGGCCACCGTGCTGGTGCTGATCCTCGCCGCGGCCGCCGCGCTGTTCGCCGGCTCGTACACGTACACGATGGCGAACCCGACGCCGCGCCACATCCCCACGGCGGTGGTGGGTCCCCTGGACACGGCGCAGGGCGCGAGGTTCGTCGCCGGCATGGAACGGGCGCTGAACGCCTCGCTGAAGCTGCGCCGGTACGAAAGCGAGGCCGCGGCACGCCGCGCGGTGGACGAGCAGGAGGTCTTCGCCGTGCTCGCCGGCCGGCCGGGCGGCGGCGGGGTCCGGCTGGACGTGGTCGGCGCCGCCGGGGCGTCCGTGGCGCAGCTGCTGGCCGAGGCGGGGGCCTCGGTGGGCCGGGCTACGGGCGTACCGGTCGTGGTGCGGGACATCGAGCCGCTGCAGGAGGGGGACCCGCGGGGGCTGGCGCTGTTCTACATCTCGCTCGCCGCGGTGATCATCGGCTTCGTGGGGGCG
Source organism: Streptomyces noursei (assembly GCF_001646665.1). GTDB lineage: Bacteria > Actinomycetota > Actinomycetes > Streptomycetales > Streptomycetaceae > Streptomyces > Streptomyces lavendulocolor. The sequence continues at coordinate 253,846 of NZ_LWBU01000279.1, forward strand.
ATCCAGCTGAGCGTGCACGCCCGGGCGCTCGATCCGGCCGAGCGGATCGTCTTCACGGCGGCGTACGCGCTGCTCGGCGGCTTCGCCATCGCCGCGGCGGTCGACTGGCTGCTCGGCGCCGTGGACCTGCCGTTCGCGGAGTCCTGGATGATCCTGACCCTGACGATGTTCACCTCCGGCATGGTCTTCACGATGTTCAACACACTCATGGGGCGGTGGGCGATGCTGCCGACCTGGGGGCTGATGGTGCTGCTGGGCAACCCCTCCTCGGGCGGCGCCGTGTCCTGGCCGCTGCTGCCGTCGGCGCTCGGTCACATCGGCCGCTGGCTGCCGCCGGGCGCGTCGGTGAACGCCCAGCACACGGCCGTGTACTTCAACGGGCACCAGCACCTGTTCCCCTTCGCGGTGCTGGGTACGTGGGCGCTGGTGTCCAGTGCCGTGTTCTGGTTCTGGCGCCACCGGCACCCCGGGGGCCGCGACCGGGTCCCGGCGCACGCGGCGGCCTGACCTTCGGAGCCGTGGCCCCCGGGCCGTGACCCCGGGGGGCCGTGATCTCAGCCTGTGACGAGCACGGCCGGGGACACCGGGGGCGTGGCCCCGGGGTCACGGCCGCGGCGCCACGGCCGGGGGGAGGCCCGGCCGGGGGCGGCACCGCGGATACGGTGCCGCCGCCGGCCGCTCGGGCCGCGGTCGGTGGAGGGCGGGTCAGCCGCCGCTGCCGAGCAGCCCGTTCATCCGGGTGATCTCGGCGGACTGGGAGGCGATGATGTCGTCGGCCATGGCCTTGGCCGGCTGGTGGGCCCCCTGCTGCCGCTCGGTGCGCGCCATCGCCACCGCGCCCTCGTGGTGCTTGATCATCAGCTTGAGGAAGGCGGTGTCGAAGGCCTTGCCGGAGGACTTCTCCAGGTCGTCCATCTCCTGCTCGGTCATCATCCCGGCCATCCCGCTCGCCCCGGTGGTCCCGGCGGACGCAGTGGCCTCACCGTGGCCGTCGTGCCCGGAGTGCCCGGCCGCGTCCTCGGCGGGCACCGGCTCGCCCCAGGACGTGAGCCACCCGGACAGCGTCCGGATCTCGGGCCCTTGGGCCTTCTCGATCGCGGCGGCGAGTTCCTTGACCTCCGGGGCGGAGGCCCGCTCCCGCGCCATGACGGACATGGCGACGGCCTGGCGGTGGTGCGGGATCATCCCCTGGGCGAAGGCCACGTCGGCGGCGTTGTGACCACCCTTCTCGACGGCGCCCGGCGCGGAGGCGGACGGCGACGCGGACGCGGACGGCGCGCTGCCGTGTTCCGCGTGGGAGGTGTCCGCGCCGTCGGTGCCGCAGGCGGCGACGACGAGGGCGGCGGTGACGGCGGCCGCGGTGGTGACGGCGGCCTTGCGGGCTCGGAAAAGACGTCCTGCGGTCATGGGTGGTGCGACTCCTTGCATGCGGTGGGACGGATTCACGGGCACGGCGTCGGCCGTCCTCGCGGGAGGACGGTGCGCCGCGCGGGGCGTCCCTATATGCGCAGGAGTTGCAGTCGGGCGAGGTCGGGCGGAGCGCGGCCGGACACCGTCGCACCACCCGGGCGGGCGTGGAGCGCGGTGCGGGCGGCCGCCTCGACGGTGCCGGCCGGCAGGGGCGGCTGCCCCGGGGCGCCGGACACTCCGCCGGCCGCGCAGGTGGAGTCCGCGTGCTGGGCGTGGCCCGTCCCGCCGCCGCCCTCCTCGACGTGGTCGCAGGCGTCACCGGCGACATGGGCGGCCGGTTTCGCGTGGGTCCCGGAGTGGGCGCCGGGGTGCGGGGCGAGGGTGCCGGGCGCGAGCCCGTGCATGGCGAGCACCCCGGCCAGTACGGCCAGGATCAGCAACGCGCCCCGGTACGCCGGGAGGCGTACGCGACGGCGGTGGTGACCGGTGCTCATGGTGGCCATCGTAAGGGCCCGCCCCTCGTCCCCCGCTGACGGGTGGTCCCGCCTGTGGACAGACCGGGGCCCCCGGACGGTCGGTGCCGTCCGGGGGCCCGGCCCAGCAACCCCTGTGGCGGAGCGCTTGGAGTTAACGCACCCCAGCCTGCCACCACGGGGCGCCGGGTCACGGCAGGCAGGGCCCGGAAGGGGTGCGGTGTCACCCGTCCGGCCCGGCCCCCGCGTTCCCGCCTCAGACCTGGCCCCGCCAGGCGCCGGTCTCCGAACCACGGGACTCCATGAAGGACTTGAACCGCTTCAGGTCACCGGTGACCTGCCGCTTCACGAAGCCGAGCTTGTCCCCGACGGTCTCGGTGAACCCGTCGGGCTCGAAGTCCATCTGCAGCATCACCTTGGTGGTCGTGTCGTCGATGCGGTGGAAGGTCACCACACCGGCCTGCCGCGCCTCGCCGCCGACGGTGGTCCAGGCGACGCGCTCGTCCGGGACCTGCTCGGTGATCTCGGCGTCGAACTCCCGGGCCGCGCCGTTCACCTGGGTCACCCAGTGGGTGAGGGTGTCGGTGCGCTGCTCGATCCGCTCCACACCCTCCATGAACTGCGGGAAGGTCTCGAACTGGGTCCACTGGTTGTAGGCGGTGCGCACCGGCACGCGGACTTCGATGGATTCCTCGACCTGCGACATGTGCTGTTGCGTCCTTTCCCTGGATCCGACAGCCCGGCCGTACGCCGGGCATCGACCTCATCGGTGTCCTCGGGCCCTCGTGTGCCCCCGTCCCCCGTACTCATGACCCCTGTTCCTCACCCGTTTGTCCCGGCGGCTCGCGGACACCCGTCCCGAACGGTCCGGTGCGGTGGCAGGAGGTGAGGAGCGTGCCGGGAGAGCAGGAGCTGCCGTCGACCCTGCGGCGCTCGCCGGAGAGCGCGCGCCGGACGTGGGTCGCGGCGCACGATTCCGCGGTCGAGGAGTACGGCGAGGGCGAGCGCGCCCACCGGGTGGCGTACAGCGCCCTCAAGCACACGCACGAGAAGGTCGGCGACCACTGGGAGCGCAAGGAGGGCGGGCGCAAGGGGCCCTCGGACCCGCGGGCGGCCCGGCCCCGGCAGCAGGGCGGTCGCAGTGGCGAGGGCGTCGACGAGAACGCCACCCGGCAGCACCTCTACGAGGTGGCCGCCAGGCTGGGCGTGACGGGCAGGTCCCGGATGTCCAAGCAGGAGCTGGCGGAGGCGATCCGCAGGGAGAACAGGACGCGTACACGGCAGGCGCGGTCGTCCTGAGCGGCGGGCGGTGTGGCCGGGTGGGTCGCACGCTGCTCACCGTCCTCGCCGCGGCCGCCGGTGCCGACCCGGCTGCTGATGAGGGAGACGAGCACCGAGGTGCCGAGCGCCCCGCCCACCTGGAGGGCGGTGGCCTGGAGCCCTCCCGCCACGCCGGCGTCCTCGACCGGCGCGCTGCCGACGACGGCCTCGGAGGAGGCGGCCATCACCATGCCCACGCCGAGGCCGAGCGCGACGAAGGGCGGCCACATCGCCGCGTACGAGGAGTGCGCATCCCAGCCGAGCATCCCGAAGGAGGCGGCTGCCTGGAGCAGCATGCCGAGCGGCATGGTCAGGCGGGCGCCGAAGCGGTCGGTGAGCGCGGCGCCGAGCGGCGAGGCGACGACCGAGGCGAGGCTCAGCGGCAGGGTGCGGACGCCCGCCTCGACGGGGGTGAAGCCCCGGACGTTCTGCAGGTACAGCATGACGAAGAAGATCACGCCGAGGAGCACGAAGAAGTTGGCGGCGGTGATGACGGTGCCGATGGTCAGCGCCGGGCTGCGGAACAGCCGCATGGGCAGCAGCGGGTGCTCGACGCGCGTCTCGTACCGGCAGAAGACCGCGAGGACGAGGAGCCCGGCGGCGAGCGTGGCGAGGGTCGGGCCGGAGGTCCAGCCCCACGTCTCGCCCTTGACGACGCCGAACACGACGACGACCAGGCCGAGGGCGAGGAGGATGACGCCGGGGACGTCGAAGCGCCGGTGACCGGCGGGGTTCCTGCTCTGCGGGAGGACGAGGGCGCTGAAGGCGAGCGCGACGACGCCGATCGGCGCGTTGACGTAGAAGACCGACTGCCAGGAGACGTGCTCGACGAGCAGGCCGCCGACGATGGGGCCGAGCGCGGTGGAGACGGACGACACCATCGCCCAGATGCCGACGGCCATGCCGAACTTCCTCGGCGGGAACACCGCCCGCAGCAGGCCCAGGGTGTTGGGCATCAGCAGCGCGCCGAAGAAGCCCTGCGCGGCCCGGAAGGCGATGACGCCCTCGATGGAACCGGCGAGGCCGATGGCGACGGACGCGAGGGTGAATCCGGCGACGCCGGCCAGGTAGTACGTGCGGCGTCCGAAGCGGTCGCCCAGCTTCCCGCCGAGGATCAGCGCGGCGGCCAGGGCGAGCAGGTAGGAGTTGGTGACCCACTGCAGGTCCGCGGTGGAGGCGTGCAGGTCGCGGCCGATCTCCGGGTTGGCGATCGCGACGACGGAGCCGTCCAGGCCGACCATGAACAGGCCGAACGCGACGGCGACGAGGGTGAGCCAGGGGTTGCCCCGGCGACCTCGGGGAGCGGCCGCGGGGCCGGTGGGTGAGGCGTGTGCGGGCAGGGGTGAGCGTTCCACGGCGGTGGAGGGCATGGGTGTGCGGTGCTTCCTGGTGCGGAGGGCGTGGGTGCGCCCCGAGAGGGTGTGGGTGCGCCCCGGGGGCGGGCGGCGGCACGGTGGGGTGCCGCGGCCTCGCTCCGGTCCGGGGGTGTGCCTCAGCGGGCGGTGGCGGGGTGGAGGTGCCGCGCCAGTCCGTGCAGGGCGCCGAGGGCGGAGCCCAGGGCGTCGCGCTCGCCGTCCGTCAGCGCGTGCAGGGCCTCGGTGACGTACCCGTCGAACAGCTCCTGCACCGCGGTCAGCCGGCGGCGGGCCTCGGCCGTCAGGTGCAGGTGCGCGACGCGCTTGTCCGCCGGGTCCGGGCGGCGCTCCAGCATGCCGTCCTCGGTCATCCGGGAGACCAGGGCGCTCACGTTGTTCGGCTTCATCAGCAGGGCGTCGGCGGCCTCGCGGACGGTGATGCCGTCGCGCTCCCCGACCAGCCGCAGCAGGGCGAGCTGCCCCTCCGGGGGCCTGGGGTGCGGGAAGTCCCCGGCGAGCCGGCGGTCCAGGGCCCGCTGCAGCACGGGCAGGACGGCGGCGAGGCCGGTGGCGACGTCGCTGATGTCCTGCGCGGACGGGTCTGGGGCGGGCATACCCCGGACTTTAGGTATAGCAAGATACCTATGTCAACATAGTCAATGGGCGGTGGCGGGGCGCCGGTCCGTGGTGTCCGTGCCCCGCGCCGGTTCAGACCCGGCCGTGGGCCTTCTGGGCCCGCCGGGACAGCGCGTCGATGACCACCGCGACCAGCAGCACCCCGCCCGTGATCATGTACTGTACGGCGGCCTGGATGCCCAGCAGGGCGACGCCCGAGGCGATCGACTGGATGACCAGCACGCCGAGCAGCGCCGACCAGACCCGGCCCCGGCCGCCGAAGAGGCTGGTGCCTCCGATGACCGCGGCAGCGATGGTGTTCATCAGCAGGTTGCCGCCGCCGGAGGCCTGGCTGGCCGAGGTGACCCGGGAGGCGAGGAACAGGCCGCCCACCGCGGCCATGGTGCTCGACACCATGAACACCGAGATCCGGACCCGCACCACGCCCAGGCCGGCCCGCCGGGCGGCCTCCACACCGCCGCCGATCGCGAAGATCATGCGCCCGTAGGTGGTGCGGCGCAGCACGTGGTCCAGGCCGACCAGGACCGTGATGAAGATGAGCAGGGCGAGCGGCAGGCCCTGGAACCGGTTGAGGACGAACGCGGCGGCGAAGGTCACCGCTCCGAGGGCTCCGGTGCGCACGGCGATCCCGCCGCCGGTCCGGGCGGGCACCCCGGCGGCGATCCGGCGCCGTGCGTCGCGGAAGGAGACCAGGAAGTACCCGGCCGTGCCGAGCGCCGCGACCCCGTAGGCGACGGCCACGTCGTTGAAGTAGTGGCTGGTGAGCATGGCCACCAGGCCCTCGTCGTCGAGGTTGACGGTGCCGCTCGACCCGAGGACGTACAGCATCAGGCCGTTCCAGCCCAGCAGCCCGGCGAGGGTGACCACGAACGCGGGGACGCCGACCTTGGCGAAGAAGAAGCCGTGCACGGCCCCGATGGCCGCCCCCAGGGCGACCGCGACCAGCACGGCCGGGACCTCCGCCATGCCGTGCTGGACGTTCAGCACGGCGAACACCGCCGCCGCGAGGCCGCTGACCGAGCCGACCGACAGGTCGATCTCCCCCACCAGCAGGACGAAGACCACTCCCACGGCGATCAGCCCGGTGCCCACGATGTCGACGCTGAGGTTGGACAGGTTGCGGGGCGAGAGGAACTTCTCGTCGAGGGAGGCGAAGATGAGCCAGATGGACGCCAGGCTCAGCAGCACCGGGAGGGAGCCGAGTTCACCGCTGCGGAGGCTGTCGCGGAGCGCTCCCCAGCGGTGTGGCCGGTCCCCCGCGGTGCCGCTGCCGCCGCTCATCAGCCCACCTCCCACTCACGGGTCCCGCGGCGGGACACCGCGTTGTCCGTGGCCCCGGTGATGGAGGAGATGATCTGCTCGTGCGAGGTCGTCGTCACGTCGAAGAAGCCGTTGTTGCGGCCGAGGCGCAGGACGGCGATCCAGTCCGCGACGGCCTTGACGTCCCCCATGTTGTGGCTGATGAGGAGGACGCCGAGGCCGCGCTCGCGCAGGCGGTCGACCAGGTCGAGGACCTGGGCGGTCTGTTCGATGCCCAGCGCCGCGGTCGGCTCGTCCAGCAGCACCAGTCGCGGCTCGCCCAGCAGCGAGCGGGAGATGGCGACCGTCTGGCGCTGCCCGCCGGAGAGGGAGGCGACCGGGACGCGCACGCTGGGCATGCGGATGGAGAAGGTGTCGAGCAGTCCGAGGGTGCGGCGCTCCATCTCCACCTCGTCCAGGACGCCGACCCGGTGGATCTCCCGGCCCAGGAACAGGTTCCCCACGACGTCGAGGTTGTCGCACAGCGCCAGGTCCTGGTAGACCGTCGCGATGCCCAGGGCCTGCGCTTCGTGCGGCCGGGTGATGTGGACCGGGCGCCCGTCCCAGACGACGACTCCGTGGTCGGCCGGGTCCACGCCCGCGATGATCTTGACCAGGGTCGATTTGCCGGCGCCGTTGTCGCCCACCAGCGCGACGACCTGGCCGGCACGGATCTCCAGGTCGATGTCGGCGAGCGCCTGCACCGCGCCGAACCGCTTGGAGATGCCCTTCAGCGCCAGCAGGGGCGGTGCAGGCATGTGAACCACGTCCTAGGGGGTCAGGCCGGCACGTTCGCAGTCGGCCGCGTACTTCGGGGTGCAGATCTGGTCGACCGTGTACATCCCGTCCTTGATCACGGTCTTCTCGATGTCGCCCGCGGTCACGGAGACCGGGGTGAGCAGGACGGAGGGGATGTCGCGGGTGGTGGGGCTGTCCACCGTGCCCGTGGCGACGCCGTCCGGCCGCTGTCCCCGTACGAGCGCGACCGCCATCTCCGCGGCGGCGTACGCCTCCTGCCGGAACGGCTTGTAGACGGTCATGTACTGCTCCCCCGCCACGATCCGCTGGATCCCGGCGAGATCCGCGTCCTGCCCGGTCACCGGTGGCAGCGGCCGTATCTTGGCCGACTTGAGGGCCGAGATGATGCCCGCGGCGAGGCCGTCGTTCGCGGAGTACACCCCGTCGATGCTGTCGGCGCCCAGGGAGGCGATGGCCCCGGACATGTTCATGTGGGCGTTCACCGGCAGCCATTCGGCGGTGTCGTACGCCTTGCCGATGGCGACCCTGCCCTCCAGCGCGGCGAGCGCGCCGCGCTTGAACCAGGCCGAGTTCGGGTCGGTGGCCGCACCGTTCATCATCACGATCTGTCCGTCCCGGGCCCTGTCGCCGAGGGCGCGCAGCAGCGCCTCGCCCTGGAGCCGGCCCACCCGTTCGCCGTCGAAGGAGACGTACGCCGAGATCGGGCCCTCCACGAGCCGGTCGTAGGCCACCACCTCGATGCCGGCCTCCCGGGCCCGTTCGACGGAGGACCGCAGCGACCGGGAGTCGACGGCGTCCAGGACCAGGACCCGTACGCCCTTGGTGATCATGGCGTCGACCTGCTGCTGCTGGGTCGCGACATCGGCCTGCGCGCTGGCGGACTCCACCTCGCAGTCCGCGCACAGCTCGGCGACGCGCTGCTCGAACAGCGGCCGGTCGAAGGCGTTGAAGCGGTTGGTGTCGTCCGGCAGGAGCAGCCCGATCGACCGCCCGTCGCGGTCGACGCCCGTGCCCGGCTCGCGGACCTCGGCGGCGTTCCCGCAGGCCGTGAGACCGGCGGTGAGGGCCAGCCCGGCCGCCGCGAGGGCCGCCGTCACGGTCCGCCGCCGGGCGCGCGTCCCGCGGGCGTGCGTGCTGTCCATCGTGTCCACCTCACTCCCCCGCTGCCACCGGCGCGTGCGGCGCATCGGCGTCACCCCCGTCCCCGGCCCGCTCACCCGGTGAGACGGCGATCTCGCACCACACCTGCTTGCCGCCGCTGAGCGGCACGGACCCCCACGCCGTGGTCATCGCCTCGACGAGCAGCAGCCCGCGCCCGCCGGTGGCCTCCCAGTCCATGCCGGCGGACTTGACGGGGGCGCGGGGCGAGGCGTCGTTCACGGCGACGCGCAGACGGTCCCCCGCCAGCGTCAGGTCGAGCCGCACCTCCCCCTGCGTGTGGGCGATGGCGTTCGTCACCAGCTCGGAGACGACCAGGAGCGCGACGTCCACCTCCTCCGTCACCCCCCAGCCGCGCAGCGTGCGGGCCGTGAAGCGGCGGGCGTGCATGACGGCGTCGGGCAGCCGCCACACCGCCCACCGGGCGCGGATCGGGCGCACCCGCATCCCGTCGTAGCGCAGCAGCAGCACCGCCACGTCGTCGTCGCGCCGGCGGGTGCCCGCGACGAGCTCGTCGGCGACCCGGCCGGGGTCGGCCGGGTCGGCCCCGCGCAGCACCCGGCAGACGGCGCGCATCCCGTCCTCCAGGCGCAGGCTCGCGGACTCCACCAAGCCGTCGGTGAGCAGCGCGATCAGCGTGCCGGGAACGAGACCGACCTCGGTCAGCGGGAACTCGGCCTCCGCCATGACACCGAGCGGCGGGCCGCCCTCGACCTCCACCGGCTCGGCGGCACCGTCGGGAAGGCGCAGCAGCGGCGGCAGGTGCCCGGCCCGGACGAACCAGGCGAGCCCCTCCTCCATGTCGAGGTCGACGTAGCAGCAGGTGGCGAACAGGTCGGTCTCCATGCCGACGAGGAGCCGGTTGGCGTGGGCCACGACGACGTCCGGTGGGTGGCCCTCGACCGCGTAGGCCCGGATCGCCGTCCGCATCTGCCCCATGATCGTGGCGGCGCCCGCGCTGTGGCCCTGGACGTCCCCGATGACCAGCGCCACGTGCCCGTCGGCGAGCGGGATGACGTCGTACCAGTCGCCGCCCACTTCGAGGCCGACCGTCGCGGGCAGGTACCGGGCGACGGCCTCGCCGCCCGGCAGCGCCGGGAGCTTGCGGGGCAGCAGGCTGCGCTGGAGCATCGTGGCCAGCTCGTGCCCGGCGTTCAGGGCGTGGGCGCGCGTGAGGGCCTGGCCCACCAGGCCGGCCGTCGCCGTCAGCAGGGAGCGCTCCTCCGGTCCGAAGCGGTGCTCCCCGTCCCAGCCGACGAGGCACACCCCGACCATCCGGCCGTCCGCCGGGAGGGGGAGGACGGCGAGCCCGCCGGGGCCGATGCCGGACAGGCCCGGTTCGAGGGGGGCGCCCGGCGGCCACAGGGTCACATGGCCCTCGCGCAGGGCGCTCTCCAGGGTGGGCAGGGTGTGGCAGGACGCGTCGGGCCACTCCGAGCGCCATTCGGCGCGCCACACCTCGGGCCACGCATCGGGGTTCGGCGGGTCGAGCAGGGTGACGACGATCCGGTCGCCCTCCAGCTCGGCGACCGCGACCCGGGTGGCGGCGAGCGGGGCGCGCAGCGACTCCACGACGACCCTGCTGACCTCCCGGATGGTCGTGGCGCCGCCCAGCGCGGCGGACAGCCGCTGCACCAGGGACACCTCGTCGGGTGTGGGGCGCAGGTAGGAGGCGTCGCCCACCACCCCGAGGACGCGCTCCGGCCGGCCGTCGGCGGCCGGCACGACCCGGCAGCGCAGCCCCAGCCAGCGCAGTTCGCCGCCCGGCCGGCGGACGCGGAACGCCAGCTGCTGGTGGCCGGTCGCACGGTCGGGCTCGACGACCGACATCAGGGCCGGGACGTCGTCGGGGACGGCGCACTCCAGCAGCGTGGACACGTTGCCGTCGAACTCCGCCGGCGGCACCCCGAGCAGGTTCAGCACCTGCCCGTCCACCTCCATGTGGCCGGTCCGCAGAGTGAGGGAGAAGGTGCCGCCCCGCATCGGCAGCAGGGCGGGGCCCGGGGAGCCCGTCTCGACGGGCGGGGCGACCCGGGCGGCGGCCGCCTCGAGGCCGGCCGCCGCCTGGTCGGCGTACAGCTCCAGAAAGGCCCGCTGGTCGGCGTCGAAGCCCTCGCCGTCCTTGCGGAGGACGAGCAGGCAGCCCAGCAGCAGCGGATCGCCGCCGAGCGGCAGCGCGCCCAGCGAGACCGGGCCGGCCGTCCCGTCGAGGGCCGGGTCCTGCGACGTCAGCCAGAGCGGCCGCCCCGCCCGGCAGGCGTCGGCGACCGGGGATCGGCCGGAGAGGGGATACGCCGGCGGGATGACGTACGATCCGCGCGCATCGCCGGCGACCTCCGCGAGCCGCAGCTCGTCGATGCTGTCGGACGGCACGTAGACAGCGGCCAGCTCCACCCCGAAGGTCGCAAAGATCTGCCCGCTCAACGCGTGCACCGCCTCCGTACCCGGGAAGTCGCCAGCGTGCGGCGCTGTCGGCGCCTCTACCCCATGCTGCGCCTTCCCGGGCACAGGCAGCCAGTCAGCCGTGTCATCCGGCCGCCGGGAACGCGTCGGCGCGTACGTGCGGCATCGGGCTGCTGCCGACCCGGTAGGGGTCGCCGGCGGGGCGGTCGGCCGGGACGACGCGTACGGTCAGCGGCCCGGCCCACTCGTAGCCGCGGCGCTCGCCGTGCCGGGCCAGGGCGTCGGTGAGGGCCTGGCCGACGTCGCCCGCGCCGTGGCGGAGCAGTTCCTCGTGGACCCGGGCGTCGAGCTCGACCTCGTACGCGTTGGGCACCACGACTCTGGTGCCGCTGCACACCACGGCGTGGCCGTCGCACTCGCGGCGCAGCGCGTCGAGCAGCTCGACCGGCTCGTGCCGCAGGGCCTTGGAGACCAGGGCGCTCTGCCAGCGCTCCAAAGCCCTTTCCCAGCGTGTCAGGGTTCCCTTCGCCATGTGCCCGCTCGCCCTCCTCGCCGCGTCGTCACCGCCGTCCGCGCAGCCGGCCCAGCAGCTGGCGGGCCTGGGCGCGCTTGCGGGGGTCGGCGGCGGCGCGCCGCGCCGAGTCGATCGTCCGCCGCCCCTGCGGGCTGCGGGTGAACTGCTTGATGCGGGTCATCAGTCCGGACATGGAACCTCCTCGTGAGCGTGTACGGCACGTCTACCCGGTGGCGTCCTGACGATGTGCGGCCGGGCGCATCCGGTCGCACATGGCCTCGGCGGCGCGTACGGCGGCGTCGGCGCAGCAGTTGTTGAACAGGACGTGCAGCTCCGTCACCCGGGCGGCCAGGGAGAGCAGCCGGGGCCGCCACTCGGCCAGTTCGTCGTCCCGGTAGGTGTGCCGGAAGCGGTCCTCCTTGCTTCCGCTGCCCCAGGCGGGGCTGCGGCCGTGGAAGCGGACGACCGCGAGGTCGCCGGAGGTGACCGGGGTGAGCGGCGGTATGGACGTGGGCAGGTCCTGCGCCATGTCGACGGCCACGGCGGCCGCGTCCAGGTCGGTGAGCAGGGCGGTGGTACGGGCCCGCCGGGCCTCGCGCCACCAGTCGGGGTGCCGGAACTCCACGGCCACCGGCCAGCCGTCGGCGCGGCGCCTGGTGCGGTGGAGGACCGCCTCCGCCCGGGGGCCGGGGGCGAACCAGGGCGGGAACTGGAACAGCAGGGTGCCCAGCCGGCCGGCCTCCCGCAGCGGTCGCAGGGCCTCGCTGAAACGGTGCCAGATCTCGTCGAGGAGGCCGGGATCAGCGGTGTCGCGGTCGCGCAGGTCGGCGGGGAGGGCGGCCGTGCGGGTGGGGTGGCCGGTGAGGAGGGAGAACGCCTTGACGTCGAAGCGGAAGCCGTCGGGGGTGCGTTCGGCCCACAGGGTGCTGTTGCGTGCGCTGGGCAGCGCGTAGTACGTGGCGTCGACCTCCACCACGGGGAAGCGTTCGGCGTAGTGGCGGAGGCGTTTCTCGGCGTCGCGCCGCCCCGGGGGGTACCACCCGCTGCCCACAAGTGCCTTGTCCGTCCAGGAACATGTACCGATCAGGATGTCGCCCATGCCGCCCGCCTACCCCCGGGCGGGCGCCCGTCACGATGATGCGAGGAAACGGATGACCGACGGCACCGCCCCCTTCCTGCTCCACCCGGGTGACCCCGGGTCGCCCGTGATCCTGCACGTCCCGCACGCGTCCCGCGTGATACCCGCCGACGTCCGTGCCGGGATCGTGCTCGACGACCGTGCGCTGGAGGCCGAGTTGGACCACATCACCGACGCGTGGACGGATCGGATCGCCGCCGCGGCGGCCGTGGCGGCGCGGGTGCGGCCCTGGCGGTTCGTCAACCGGTTGTCCCGCTTGGTGGTCGACCCGGAGCGGTTCCCCGACGAGCGGGAGGAGATGCTGGCGGTGGGCATGGGCGCGGTCTACACCCGCACCACGCACCGGGAGGTGCTCCGCCCGGCGGACGCCGACCCGCGGCCGCTGATCGAGCGTTACTTCCACCCGTACGCGGAGGCGATGACGGCGGCGGTGGCCGAGCGGCTCGACGCGGTCGGCCGGGCCGTCGTGGTCGACGTCCACTCCTACCCGGCGCGGGCGCTGCCGTACGAGCTCCACGGTGACGGGCCGCGCCCGCCGGTCTGCCTGGGCACGGACGCCTTCCACACGTCGGGTCCGCTGCTCGACGCGGCGCGGCGGGCGTTCGCGGGGTTCGGCGGCACGGAGCCGGACACCCCGTTCGCGGGGGCGTACGTGCCGCTGCGGTACTACGGGCGGGACGCGAGGGTCGGTGCGCTGATGGTGGAGATCCGGCGCGACCTGTACCTGGACGAGCGGGGCGCGCCCCGGGACGCGGCGGTCGGTGCGCTCGGCCGGGCGCTGGCCGGTCTGGTCGACCGGCTCCCGCTCTGACGGGCCTCGCCGCGCGGCGCTGCGGCGGCTCGGGACGGCGGAGGGCGGCGCTGCGGGAAGGCGCCGGACGCCACCCGGCCGGGTGACCGGGGTCGCCGCGGCCGCGGGGCGCCGTGACGCTGGAGGGGCGGCGGAACGGCCCGCGCGGCCGAGGAAGGGGCGCCATGACCAGCCACGTGGCGATCAGCACGCCATCGCCCCCGCCCGGTTCCTTCCGGCCCGCCCCGCGCGCCGGAAGGAACCGGGCCGGGGGTGACGGGGCCGCGGGCCACCGGGCCGCGAGGGACACCCGCGGTGGCGTTCCGGTGGCCTGGCCCGCGGGCCGGCGTGTCGCGCACCGGGGCGTCGTCCACCGCGGTGTCGCCGTGCGACGGGTGCGGCGTACGGGCCGGTGACGGCGTCCGCAGCCCGTCGGCCGGGTCCCGGGGGCAGCCGCGCCCGAGGGGTCCTACTCCCTTCGCAGCAGCACGAGTTCGCGGTTCATCTCGGTGAGGAAGCGGACGACGACCGCCAGTTCCTCGTCGGTGAAACGGCCGCGCGCGGTGTCGGTGCTCCGGGCGAGCGGCCGGAAGTAGTCCCGGGCGAGGCCCTTGGCGGCCTCCGCGTAGTGGAGGTGCACCACGCGGCGGTCGTCGACCGCCCGGACACGCCTGATGTGTCCCGACTTCTCCAGCCGGTCGACACAGGCGGTCACCGCGCCGGAGGTGAGGTTGAGCTGCCGTCGCAGCCGCCCGGGTGTCATCGGCTCGTCCTCGTCCTCCGCGTCGGCGTCGAGGATCGCGATCAGGGCCTGCACATCGGTCAGGTGGAGGCTGTGCGCCTGGGCGAACTCCTGGGCGATGCGGTTGAACTCGGCATTCATCCGGCGCAGCAGGACCGCGAAGGACTGCAGGCTCGTCGGGTCGTCCCCGCCGGCCGGGGGCAAGGGCATGCCGGGACCGCTCATGCCCTCAGTATAGGATCACTCAATCATTGAGATACTTGATGACTGACTTACTCCGTCTATGTGGCTGGGGATGCCGATGAACACCGCACCGCGCCGGGCCCGGTGGCTCGTGCCCGTGGTCCTGTTGCTGGTCTGGCTGGGTGTGGGGGGAACCCTGGGCCCCTACGCGGGCAAACTGGGCGAGGTCGCCACCAACGACCAGGCGGCCTTCCTGCCGCGGAGCGCCGAGTCGACCAAGGTGCTCGACGCCCGTGAGGCGTTCGACCAGTCCGAGAGCCTGCCGGCCATCGTGGTCTGGACGGCGGACGGGAAGCGGGTCACCGAGGCGCAGCGGGCCGCCGCGACCCGGGCCGTCGCGGGGCTCGACCGGGACGCCGGGGTCGTCGGCCGGCCCTCGCCCGCCATCGTCTCCGAGGACGGCCTGGCCATGCAGGCGGTCGTCCAGCTGCGGCCGGACCTGGGCGAGGAGCTGCCCGCCGCGCTCGACGAGGTCCGGCGGGCCGCGAAGGACGTGCCGGACGCGTCGGCGGAGATCGCCGGTCCGGCGGCGAGCCAGGAGGACCTGTCGGACGCGTTCGCGGGCATCGACGGCCTGCTGCTGGGGGTGGCGCTCGGCGCCGTACTGCTGATCCTGCTGCTCGTCTACCGGAGCGTCCTGCTCCCGCTGGTCATCATCCTCGGCTCGGTGTTCGCCCTGGGACTGGCGTGCGCCGTCGTCTACGCGCTCGCCGACCGCGACGTCGTACGGGTGGACGGACAGGTGCAGGGCATCCTCTCCATCCTGGTGATCGGCGCCGCCACCGACTACGCGCTGCTGCTGGCGGCGCGGTTCCGCGAGGAACTTGCCGTGCGCGGCGACCGCGCCGAGGCCGCGCTGGCCGCCGTACGCCGGTCGTGCGGAGCGATCACGGCCAGCGCCGCCACCGTGGCGCTCGGGCTGCTGGCCCTGCTCGCCAGCGACCTGACGAACAACCGGGCGCTCGGCCCGGTCGGTGCCATCGGCATCGTCTGCGCCGTGCTCTCCACGCTCACCTTCCTCCCCGCCGTCCTGGCCCTGCTGGGCCGTGCCGCCTACTGGCCCTCCCGGCCGAAGCCGTCCGACGCGTCCGTCGAGGGGCACGGCGTGTGGCGCCGGGTCGCCGCGAAGGTCGACCGCCGGCCGCGCCGCACCTGGGTGGTGACCGCGCTCGCCCTCACCGCGCTCGCGGCGTTCGCCCCCTCGCTCTCGGCCAGGGGCGTGCCGCTGGACGAGATCTTCGTGGGCGACGCGCCGTCGGTCGCCGCCCAGCAGACGCTCGGCGAGCACTTCCCGGGCGGCTCCGGCAACCCGGCCGTGATCATCGCCGACGCCGACCGGGCGGAGCGGGTGACCGCGGCGGCCAGGGGCACCGAGGGCGTGGCGTCCGCCGGGGCGGTCTCCGCGTCGGGGCGGCCCGGGGCGGGTGAGCCGCTCGTCGTCGACGGGCGCGTGCGCATCGACGCCACCCTGGAGGCCGCCGCGGACAGCACCGCCGCCAAGCGGACCGTCGAGCGGCTGCGCGAGGCGGTCCACGCGGTGCCCGGCGCCGACGCCCTGGTCGGCGGGTACACCGCCCAGCAGTACGACGTCCAGCAGACCGCCGCCCGGGACCGCACCACGATCGTCCCGGTCGTGCTCGGCATCATCCTGGTCATCCTGGTGCTGCTGCTGCGGTCCCTGCTGGTGCCCGTCCTGCTGGTGGCGACCGTCGCGCTCAACTTCCTGGCGACGCTCGGCGTCTCCGCCCTCGTGTTCGAGCACCTTCTCGGCTTCAGCGGCACGGACGCGTCGGTACCCCTGTACGGGTTCGTGTTCCTGGTGGCCCTCGGCGTGGACTACAACATCTTCCTGATGTCGCGGGTCCGGGAGGAGGCGCTGGTCCACGGCCCCCGGCAGGGCGTGCTGCGCGGCCTCACCACGACCGGCGGCGTGATCACGTCCGCGGGGGTGGTGCTCGCCGCGACGTTCGCGGCCCTGATGGTGATCCCGCTGGCCTTCCTGCTCCAGATCGCGTTCATCGTGGCCTTCGGCGTCCTGCTCGACACCTTGGTGGTCCGGTCGCTCCTGGTGCCCGCGCTGATGATCGACATCGGTCCCCGGGCGTGGTGGCCGTCCGCCCTGAGCAAGGCGGGTGACGGGCGTACGGAGGGCTCGCGACGGGCCGCGTAGCGCTGCGTACGGCGGAACGGCGCATCCGGACCGGTCCGGGCGGCGGAAACAACGGGTGTACGGGTGACCGGAAGCGAAAAGGGGTTGTGCATGCTGGGAATACGGCCGACCACGGCGGAACCGGCCCGGCCCGTCGACGATCCGCTCACCGCGCTCGGCGCCATCGACGCCGTCGAGGGGGAGCTCGAACGGGTCCTCGGCGGGGCGCTGGACCGGGCCGGCGAGGTGGACCCGGTGTTCGCCCGGGACGTGGCCGGCCGGGTCGCCGCGCTGCTGCGGCGCGGCGGGAAGCGGCTGCGCACCGCGTTCGTGTGGTGCGGCTGGCGTGCCGCGGGCGGTTCGGGCGACGCCACGGCGGTCCTGCGGCTGGGCGCCGCCCTGGAGCTGGTCCAGGCGTGCGCGCTCATCCACGACGACGTGATGGACGGGTCGCGGCTGCGCCGGGGCGCTCCCGCCGTGCACGTCGACCTCGCCCGGATGCACCGCGCCGCGGGGATGAGCGGCCCGCCCGAGGCGTTCGCCACCGCCGGCGCGGTGCTCGCCGGTGATCTGGCCCTCGCCTGGGCGGACGACCTGCTGACGGAGACGGCGCTCGGCTCCCCGCACGGTGCGCGGCTGCACCGCGAATGGCGGGCGATGCGCGGCGAGATGGTCGCGGGGCAGTACCGCGACCTCCACGCCCAGGCGAGCGGGGCGTCCGGCGTCGACGAGGCGCTGACCATCGCCACGCTCAAGAGCGCCCTCTACACCATCGGCCGGCCCCTCGCGCTGGGGGCGTCGCTCGCGGGCGCGGACGAGCGCACCCTCGACGCGCTGCGCACCGCCGGCCGGTGCGCCGGGCTGGCCTTCCAGCTCCGGGACGACCTCCTCGGTGCCTTCGGCGACCCGGCGCGCACGGGCAAGCCGGTCGACGACGACCTGCGGACCCGCAAGCTCACCTACCTGCTCGCCATGGCCCTCCGCCTCGCCGAGGCGTCCGGGGACGAGGAGGCCGCCGCCGTCCTGGCCCCCGGCGCGCATCCCCGGCCGGACGAGACCGTCGCCCGGATGCGGGCCGCCCTGGAGCGCACCGGCGCCCGTTCCGTGGTCGAGTCGAGGATCGCGGAGCTGGCCGCCGCGGGCGTGCGCCACTTCGGCAGCACGGGCGCCGGCCCCGCCGTACGCGGGGAGTTCGCCGTCCTGGTCGAGCGGGCGTCGGGGATCGCACCGGACAGGACCCGGTAGCGGGGCGGTGGCGGGGCGCTTCCCCGCCGGCGTCCGGCAGGTGGGCGCGGGGCCGGGCTGCCGCCGGCCGGGCGGGGTGCCCGGCCGGCGGTTCACGCGACGCGTGGTGCGGGGGCGGTGGAGCCGTTCCGGGCCAGGAAGGTGTGGACGATGCCCGTCTGCCAGCCGGCCACGGGGGCGGCGCGCACGTCCGTGAACCCGGCCCGCGCCAGGCGGTCCGTGAAAGCGGGGGCGGTGTCGAAGGCGAGGACGCTGCGCCACAGGTGGTGGTACAGGGCGCGGTCGCCGGTGACGGTGCCGGCGGGGATGATCAGGCCCCGGCAGACCGCCGTCCACAGGGCGCGGTGCGCGGCGGAGCCGCTCAGGCTGTAGTCGTGGACGGCCAGCCGCCCGCCCGGTCGCAGCAGCCGGCGGACCGAGGCGAGGACCTGGTCGGGGTCGGTGACGTTGCGGAACAGGTAGGCGGCGAAGACCGCGTCGAACGGGCCCTCGCCCGAGGTCGCGACCTCCTCCGCCGTCAGGTGCAGGAAGCGCACCCGCTCCGGCCACGGCTTCGCCGTCGCCCGTTCCAGCATCCCCGCCGAGGCGTCCACACCCGTGATGTCCGCGCGCGGAGCGGCCCGCAGGAGCGCCCGGGTGGAAGCGCCCGTGCCGCAGCCGAGGTCCAGCACCCGCAGTCCCGCCCCATCCCCGGGCAGCCGCAGCCGGCGCGCGGAGCGGAGCAGGTCGGAACGGTAGCCGGGGTTCAGGCCGGTGAGCAGGTCGTAGGTGTGCGATGCGTGGTCGAAGGCGCGGGCCAGGTCGCGGTCGCGGAGCAGTGTCATCAGGGGCTTCTCCCGGTGTGGGGGCGGAGGGCACCGGCCGCGCGGGACGCGGGCCGGCGGGACGCGGCGGGCGGACGTGCGGGCCCGCCGGACGTCACGGGGGCTTCCGCCCCGTCTTCGGTGCGCGCACCGCCGCCGGATGCGGGTCGCCCCGGACCTGCGGAGCGGTGGTCCGGCCCACCGGCGGCCGGTTCACCCCCGGCCCGCGGGTCGCCGGTTCACCCACCGAGGTCGGCCAGCACCTCGCGGGCGGCCCGCGTGCCGGACGCCAGCGCGCCCTGCACCGAACCGGTCGCCCGGTGGTCCCCGCAGACGTACCGGCCCGGGGCGAAGCGCGTGGTCCGGCTCAGCGGCCACGGCGGCCGCATCGCGGGCAGGGCGCCCTCGACCGTGCGGACGCCGACCTGCTGCCAGTCGCCCGTGTCCGTCGCGTACAGCTCGGCCAGCCGCCGCAGTACGGTGCCGCCGCCACCGGGCCGGTCGGGGCCCAGCACGGAGGTGGAGACCAGCGCCGTGCCGGGCGGCGCGTACGTGCGGGTGACCTCGGTCAGTACGCAGCTGTTCAGCACCCCGCCGGTGTCGTCCACCACCAGCGTCGGCTCGGCCAGGGGGGTCCTCGGCGCCGCGTGGTAGTAGGTGGTCACCGTGCGGCCGTCCGGGACCGGCAGCCCCGGCAGCAGACGGGCCGCAGCCGTGGCGTCCGTCGCCACCACGACGGTCGCGGCGGGCAGTTCGCCGCCGTCCGCCAGGAGCACCCCGGAGGGGGTGATCCCGGTGACGGGCGTCTCCAGGCGGAGGACGCCGTCGGGCAGGTCCTGCGCCAGTTGCGCCGGTACGGCGCCGATCCCGTCGGCGGGCAGGCAGAGCGTCCCCCTGATCATGCTGCGCCACACCAGGTGGAAGAAGCGGGCGGAGGTCTCCAGCCGGTCCTCCAGGAACACGCCGGACAGGAAGGGCCGCAGGATCCGGTCGACCGTCACGGACGACACCCCGGCGCGGGAGAGGGCGGCTGCGGTCGAACCGTCCGGCCGCCCCTTGACGTACCGGGCGGGCAGCAGCGCGTCCCGTGCGGAGAGCGCGGCCAGCGCGGCCAGGTCACGTGCGGGCAGGACCCGCCCCGGCAGCAGGGAGCCGGCCCAGCGGGGCCGCCTGGTCGGGTCGGCGAGGCGCACCGGGCCGGTCGGGGTGGGGACGACGAGGCTGGGGGTGAAGGGCCGCAGGCGCAGGCGCCGGAGGTCCAGCCGCCCGCGGACCTGCGGGTAGGAGGTGTTGAACACCTGGAACCCCCGGTCCAGCAGGAACCCGTCCCGCCGGTCGGTGCGCATCCGGCCGCCCACGGCGTCGGACGCCTCCAGCAGGGCCACGCGCCGTCCGGCACGGCCGAGGTCCAGGGCGCAGGCGAGACCGGCGAGTCCCGCGCCGACGACCACGGTGTCCGGCCGGTCGCGGTGGTGAGCGGTCATGTTCCTCCTCCGTCGGCGCGCCCGGCCGCGCGGCGGGGGGCCGTGGCGTGTGAACGGGGCGGTCGGTCCGCCCGGCGGCCCGACGTACCCCGCCCGGCCCGCCGTAACGCGTACCCCTTGGCGGGCCCGGTGACCGTGGCTGGGCGCCCGTTCGCCCGTCCGGCGGGTCCGGCCACCGCGCAGGCGCCCGAGTGCCGCGGACCGGTCGCTCCACCGGGGCGGTGCGGTCGGCCGGGCGGGTCGGTCCCCCGGAGGCCCCTTGCGTCGGTTGCGCCGGCACGCAGGTGGCGGGCCGGGGCAGGGTCCTCCGGGGCCTCGCGGGGATCACCCCGGGACGAGGGATTCCACCGCCGCCACGGCCTCCGCCAGGCCCCGGGGGCGCGGCAGTCCGGGCACGGCGTGTCCGGCCCAGCCGGGGCCGAGCGTCATGACGACGGCCTTCCTGCGGGCGCCGCGCACCCCCCACTCCATCGCGGCCACGTGCTCGGCCAGTGGCCGGCTTGCGGTGGTGCGGGACTGCGCCCACAGCCCCACCACGGCCGGCCCGGTCCTGCGCACCGCGGCGACCAGCGAGTCGACGGGCAGGGCGGCGCCGAACATGCGTACCGGGAGCTGCCGTTCGGCCAGGGCGGCGGCGAGCACCTCCAGGGGCAGCGTGTGGTTCTCGCCCGGCACGCAGGCGAGCATCGTGGTCGCGCCGGGACGGTCGGCGGCCACCGGCGGGGCGCAGCGCCGCAGCGCACCCGAGACGTGCCACGAAAGGAAGTGCTCGACCTCGACGTACCGTTCGCCTGAGTTCTCCCACTTGCGGCCCACCGCCTGCAGCGTGGGCATGAGCACCTCGGTCCAGGCGGCGATCAGGCCGTGTGCCTCGATCGCGGTGGCCAGCAGGTCCTCCAGTGCGGCGGCGTCCAGGCGCAGCGCCGCGCGGGCGATGCCCTTGCACTCCTGGCGCACGTCCCCCAGCCGGAGGCCGGCGTGGGCACGGCTGCGCCGGGGAGCCGCCGGCAGCCCGGGCGGGGCGGCGATCGGTGGCACGGCGACCGGCGGGGCGGCGACCGTGGCCGGTCCGTCCGGGGCCGGCGGCTCCGGCGACTTCACCATGCGCGCGGCCTCGGCGGGCGGCACCCCGGTCGCCGTGAGGGCGCACATGCGCTCCAGCCGTGCCACGTCCGCGGGGGTCCAGCGGCGGTGCGTGCCACCGGTGTGCGCGTCGGGGCCCAGTCCGTAACGGCGGTCCCACGTACGGACCGTGGTCGGCGCGACGCCGAGCCGTCTGGCCACCTCGCCGGTGGTCAGTCCGCCGCCGCCCCGCCCGTCCTCGTCGTTCCTGTCCGCTGTCACGCCTCGCAGTGTACGACGCACAAACGACGCATGTTGTGTGCGTCGTTTGTGCGTCCAAGACTGGAACCACGGCGTCGGCACCGACGCACGGCAGGAGGAACCAGGCCATGACCACCCACACGCGAAGCACCCCCTCCCTCGCGCCGACCGCGGGCGCCCCACCACCGGCGGGGACGCCCGGGACGCGGTACGAGGACGAGCTCGGCCGCGGTCTCCGGGCGGCCGACGAGGACGCCTTCGCGGCGATCTACCGTCGCTGGGGCCCGCTGGTCCACACCATGGCGACCCGCTCCCTCGGGGACGCCGACGAGGCCGAGGACGTGACCCAGCAGGTGTTCATCGGCGCATGGCGGGGCCGCGCGGGCTTCCGCCCGGAGCGGGGTCCGCTCGGCGCCTGGCTCGTGGGGATCACCCGGCGCAAGATCGTCGACGCGCTGGCGGCCCGGACCAGGCGCCTGGAACTGGTCGACTCGGCCACCCGCGGGGCGCGGCCGGTCCCGCCCGGCGGCGCGGCGGACGAGGTCCTGGACCGGGTACTGCTGGTGCACGAACTGTCGCGGCTGCCGAGCGACCAGCGCGACGTCCTGTGCCTGGCCTTCTACGAGGACCTGACCCAGGCGCAGATCGCGGAGCGGACCGGTATGCCCCTCGGCACCGTGAAGAGCCACGCCCGCCGGGGCCTGCACCGGCTGCGCCGCGGCATGGAGCAGGGCCGGACCGCAACCGCCTAGCGCGCCCGGTCCGGGACCGCGGCGCCGGCGCCCGGTGGACGCGAGGCGGACGCACGGCGAAACAAATCGGCGCATTTCGCATCCGCGGGAGCGCCCCCACCCGAAACACCAGCGACTCCCCGCCAACCGGGGAGGTTCCCCGAAGGGATGATCCTGATGACCTCTCGGACCCCCCATGCCATCGCCGCCGCGGCCGGCGCCTGCGCCCTCGCGCTGGGTGTCGCCGCTCCCGTCGCCGCGGCCCCTTCCGCCGACGCCGAGGACAAGGCCATGGTGTCCGTCTTCCACGGCGTACCCGGCCTGACCGTCGACGTCTACGCCAACGGGAACGAACTGCTCGGCGACTTCAAGCCGGGCACGGTGACGAACCCGCAGGCTCTCGACGCCGGCACCTACGACATCAAGATATTCCCGGCGGGCCAGGGGCCCGACGGCACCCCGGCCATCCAGAAGGAGATCAAGGTACCCGCCGGAGCCAACGCCACGATCGCCGCCCACCTGTCGGCGGACGGAAAGCCTCAGCTCACGGCATTCGTGAACGACGTGGCGAAGCTCGACGCCGGCAAGTCTCGTCTGACGGTGCGACACGTCGCCGCGGCCCCGGCCGTCGACGTCCGCGCGGGCGGGCAGCCGGTGTTCACCGGACTGCAGAACCCGAACCAGGACACCGCCGTGGTCGACGCCGGCACGGTCAAGGCCGACGTGGTGCTCGCCGGTACGAACACCGTGGCCATCGGCCCGGCCGATCTGGACCTGAAGGAGGGCACCAGCAACGTCGTGTACGCCTGGGGCAGCGCCGAGGACAAGAACCTGGCCCTGAAGACCCAGACGTTCAGCGGCATGGAATCGACGCCGAGCGCGGTCGGGGCGGGCGGCAGCGGTGCCGCGGCCGCCACGAACTCGTCCGGGCAGTGGCTCGCCTGGGCCGCGGCCGTCGGTGCCGTGACGGTGACCGGCGTCCTGGTGACCCGCCGGGTCGCGGGCCGGCGTGTCTGACACCGTTCGACGCCTCACGGGTCCGGTGGTCGCGGTCGCCGCACTGGCAGCCTTCCTCGCCGTGCGGCCCGCGCCGCCGGACCCGGCCCCGGCCGACTTCGGTACGGCCGCCCCGGCCGCCCCCGCCTCACCATCCCGTACGACCGGGACGCCGAGCGGCGCCCCACCGCGCTCCGACCCGCCGCCCAGCCGGGTGCTCGTGCCGGACATCGGCCTGGACGCTCCCGTCCGGCCGGTGGGCGTGACCGGAAGCGGCGAAGTGGCCGTCCCCGCCGACCCGGACGTCGCCGGGTGGTACCGCTTCGGTCCCGCGCCCGGCAGCGACCGCGGGTCGGCCGTGCTCGTCGGGCACGTGGACGACGACACCGGAGCGCTCGGCGAGTTCGCCGCCCTGTACGAGGTACGCCCCGGGGACCGGGTGGAGGTACGGCGCACCGGGTCCCGGCCCGCCGACTACCGGGTCGTCTCCCGGGTGACGGTGCCGAAGGACGACCTTCCGGCCTCGGTGTTCCGGCGTACGGACGCCCCGGTCCTCACCCTCGTCACCTGCGCGCCCCCGTTCGACCCGGAGCGGGGCGGTTACCTGTCCAACCTCGTCGTCACGGCGGAGCCCCTGCGCGACTGAGGCACGGTTCTCGGGAGAGTGGAGCGTCCGGTGGCACACGTCGAGCCCGCGCATCTGGTGGAACTGGCCCTGGGCAACGCCTCGGACGGGGACTCCGCCGCCCTGCGGCACGTCGCCGTCTGCGCCCGCTGCCGGGACGAACTGGCCTGGATGAGGCGGGTGGTGACGGCGGCGCGGCAGCTCGACGCGTCCGACCTGCCGGTCGTCCCCCCGGAGCACGTATGGGAGCGGCTGTCGCGGGAGCTGTCGGCGGCCGACCGGCCCGCCCGCCCGCGCCCACCCGACCCGCGCTCCACCGACCCCCACTCCCCCGGTCCCCGCGTCCCCGGTCACCGCGCCGGTACGGGCCGCGCCCGGGCCACGTGCCGCACGTCCGCGCGACCGGGGTGGCCCGGGCCGCTCCGGCGGCCGGGACCGGCCGCCGTCGCCACGGCCGCCGCCGTCGTCGTCGCCGTGGCCGTCGTCCTCACCGTCGTCCGGCGGTACGCCCGCCGGCGCGCCCGGGTACGGCCGCGGCAGGGCGGCTGACGCGAGCACGTGAGGCCGCGGCGGGCGACCGGCCCCCGGTTCGCGGGCCCGCTCAGGGCTGGTTGCGGGCCTGGTCGGCCGCCTGTTCCGCGGCCTGCGTCTCCGTGGTGGCGCCGCGGGTGCTGAGCCGCCCGCCGGTGGACTCCAGGTGGGCGCGGACGAACCACTGGAACAGCTCCAGGCCCCGCAGTTGCTCGATGAGCATGTCCTGGGTGACGGGGTCCGCGGTCTCCGTCTCCCGCATCGCCTCGCGGTGGTCCTTGATGATGGACGTGTACACGAGGTCCAGGGCACCGAGGTGTTCGATCGCCTCGGCGCGGCCGATCGAGTAGTCGTCCCACGTCCGCCGCTCCACGAGTGCGCCGGGCGTGCCGTTGGGCTCGCCGCCGAGGGTGGAGATCCGCTCGGCGAGGTCGTCGGTCATGTCGCGGACCTGGTCGACCTGGGGGTCGATCATCTCGTGGACGGCGATGAAGTGCGGTCCGACGACGTTCCAGTGGATGTGCTTGAGGGTGAGGTGGAGGTCGTTGAGGGAGTGGAGGCGCATCTGCAGCAGCTCGATGATCCGTCGGCTGTCCGGGGGGTCCATCCCCGGCACGGTGTAGGAGATGTCCGACTGCTGTGACGACATGGGGGCTCCTCGCCTGGTCAGATGGTGAGGAATCCAGACAAGCAGTTCCCCCGGGCGTCCCGGCGCCGAGCCGCGCCCCGCCGCGCCCGTCTCACCGGCCTGGAGCACAGCCGCCCGCCGGTCCGCGGATGCGCGGACGGAAGTCCTGCACGAATCTGGAGACATGACAGACCCACTCGTGCCTCCCGGGGAGACTCCGCCGGTTGAGGGCTCAACGTCCGAGGCCCACGAGGAACGCGCGGACGGCGGTATGTGGGAGCACCCGGCCGTCTGGGTGTGGCTCATCCTCTTCGGCGCCGTCGTCGTGGCGGGCTTCTTCCTCGCCCGCGTCCTCTTCCTGTGAGCCGCCGTGCGGGCCACCGCCCGCCCCCCGTACCGCACCACCGACCAAGGAGCAGAGCATGGCCAAGGACGATCTCGGCAAGGGTGACAAGGTGTCGTGGAAGAGCCACGGCAAGAACGTGACCGGGAAGGTCAAAAAGAAGATCACGGGCCGGACCGAGGCCGCGGGCCGGACCGTCGACGCGTCGAAGGACGAGCCGCAGTACGAGGTGGAGAGCGACAAGTCGGGACGCTCGGCCGTGCACAAGCCGTCCGCCCTGCGCAGGAAGGGCAAGGGCACGTCCTGACGGGCCGGAGCGGGGCGCGGAACCCGGCGGCCGTCCCGTCGCCGGCCCGGTGTCCTGTCTCGTCGCCGGCCCGGTGTCCCGTCTGCGTCGACGGCCCGGTCACCGGCGCCGGCCGGACCGGAGCCGTGATTCCGCACCGCGGCCCGAGCACACGTCAGTACGGTGGTGGCGCGTCACCGTTCGGCCCGGCCCGCCGGAGGCCGGGGCCCACCAGGCCACCTCCCCCAGGAGTCACCGTTGCGGATGCTGATCAACGTACCCGAGACCGTCGTCGCCGACGCGCTGCGCGGGATCGCCGCCGCCCATCCCGAACTCGTCGTGGACGTGGACCACCGCGTCGTCGTGCGGCGGGACTCGCCCGTCGCGGGGAAGGTCGCGCTGGTGTCCGGCGGCGGGTCGGGGCACGAGCCGTTGCACGCCGGCTTCGTCGGCCCCGGGATGCTCGCCGCGGCCTGCCCCGGCGAGGTGTTCACCTCGCCCGTTCCCGACCAGATGGTCCGGGCGGCGGCGGCCGTGGACAGCGGGCACGGGGTGCTGTTCGTCGTCAAGAACTACACCGGCGACGTCCTGAACTTCGAGATGGCGGCCGAACTCGCCGAGGACGAGGGCGTCCAGGTCGCCAAGGTGCTCGTGGACGACGACGTGGCGGTCGCCGACAGCACGTACACGGCCGGGCGGCGCGGGACCGGGGCCACGCTGTTCGTGGAGAAGATCGCCGGTGCGGCCGCCGAGGAGGGTGCGCCGCTGGAGCGGGTCGAGGCGGTCGCGCGGCAGGTGAACGCCCGCTCCCGGAGCTTCGGCGTGGCGCTGGGCGCCTGCACCACACCGGCCAAGGGCAGTCCGACCTTCGACCTGCCGCCCGGCGAACTGGAACTGGGCGTCGGCATCCACGGCGAACCGGGCCGGGAACGGCGCCCGATGATGACCTCGGGGGAGATCGCCGACGTCGCCGTGGACGCGGTGCTGGAGGACCTGCGGCCGCGCGGCCCCGTCCTCGTCCTGGTGAACGGCATGGGGGCGACGCCGCTGCTGGAGCTGTACGGGTTCAACGCGGAGGTCCAGCGGGTGCTGGCCGAGCGGGGCGTCCCGGTGGCCCGCACGCTCGTCGGCAACTACGTGACCTCGCTCGACATGGCGGGCTGCTCGGTGACCCTGTGCCAGGCCGACGAGGAGATGCTGCGGCTGTGGGACGCGCCGGTGCGCACCGCGGCCCTGCGGTGGGGGATGTGAGGGCCGTGATGCTCGACGCGGAGTTCTTCCGGCGCTGGCTGACCGGCGCGGCGGCGGCCGTGGACCGTGAGGCGGACCGGCTCACCGAGCTCGACTCGGCCATCGGGGACGCCGACCACGGCTCCAACATGCGGCGCGGTTTCGCCGCGGTGGTCCGGGCCCTGGAGGAGGAGCCGTCCGGGACGCCGGGGTCCCTGCTGGTGCTCGCGGGACGGCAGCTGATCTCGACGGTCGGCGGCGCGTCCGGGCCGTTGTACGGGACGCTGCTGCGGCGCACCGGCAAGGCCCTCGGTGACGCCGCCGAGGTCGCGCCCGTCCAGTTGGCCGAGGCGCTGCGCGTGGGCGTGGCGGCGGTGGCGCAGCTCGGCGGGGCGAAGGCCGGGGACAAGACGATGCTGGACGCGCTGGAGCCGGCCGTGGAGGCGCTGGGCGAGTCGCTCGGCGCCTCGTTCGCCGCGGCGGCCGAGGCGGCGGACGAGGGGGCGCTCGCGACCGTGCCGATGCGGGCCCGCAAGGGCAGGGCCAGTTACCTCGGGGAGCGCAGCGTGGGGCACCAGGACCCGGGGGCGACGTCCTCGGCGCTGCTGGTCGCCGCGCTGAGCTCGGCGGCGGAGGGGGCGCGGTGAGCGCGGCGGTGGGCATCGTCCTCGTCTCGCACAGCGCGGCGGTCGCCGCCTCGGTGGCCGAGCTGGCGCGGGGCCTCGCCGGCGGCGGGCGGACCGCTCCGGTGGCGGCGGCGGGCGGCACGCAGGACGGCGGGCTGGGCACCAGCGCGGAGCTGATCCGGCAGGCGGCCACGGCGGTCGACGGCGGGGCGGGCGTGGCGGTCCTGGTGGACCTGGGCAGCGCCGTGCTGACGGTGAAAGCCCTGCTCGCGGAGGGTGACGAGCTCCCGGAGGGCACACGGCTGGTGGACGCGCCGTTCGTGGAGGGCGCGGTGGCGGCCGTCGTCACGGCGTCGGCGGGCGGCGACCTGGACGCGGTGGCGGCGGCCGCGGCCGAGGCGTACGGCTACCGCAAGGGCTGAGGCGCGCCCGCGGGGTGGAGCCGGGCCGTGCGCCCGCGCGCGGCTTGTGATGCACCTGGTCAACGCACTAGTGTCGCAGGGCCTTGGTGTACGGGAAACCGGTGCGGTACCGGTGCGGCCCTCGCCACTGTGATCGGGAAGTCCGGCTCCACCCCCGGGGAACCACCTCGGGAAGCCACTGGAACGCCGCGGGAGACCGCGGGGTCCGGGAAGGCGGAGTCGCGGCGGCATGACCCGTCAGCCAGGAGACCGGCCAGGGCGCGTTGTCCATCCACGAGGTGCTGGAGAGGGTCTCCCCCAACATGCATATCGCCGAGGGCTATCTGCCCCCCGTGCACGCGGCCGCCTGGAGTGTCGCGGCCGCTCCCTTCGTCGTCCACGGCGTCCGGGCCCTGAGCCGGGAGGTCAAGGCCAACCCCGAGTCGACCCTGCTGCTCGGCGCGTCCGGTGCCTTCACTTTTGTCCTTTCCGCCCTGAAACTGCCGTCGGTGACGGGCAGTTGCTCGCACCCGACGGGTACGGGTCTGGGCGCGATCCTCTTCCGGCCGCCGATCATGGCGGTGCTCGGCACCATCACCCTGCTGTTCCAGGCGCTGCTGCTGGCGCACGGCGGCCTGACGACGCTGGGCGCCAACGTCTTCTCGATGGCGATCGTCGGCCCGTGGGCCGGCTTCGGGGTGTACTGGCTGCTGCGCCGCTTCGACGTGCCCCTGATGGTGAGCGTGTTCGCCGGGGCCTTCGTGGCCGACCTGTCCACGTACTGCGTGACCAGCGTGCAGCTCGCGCTGGCCTTCCCGGACCCGGGCAGCGGCGTGGTGGGGGCGCTGGCGAAGTTCGGCGGCATCTTCGCGCTGACGCAGATCCCGCTGGCGGTCAGCGAGGGTCTGCTCACGGTGCTGGTGATGCGGCTGCTGATGCAGTCCAGCAAGGGCGACCTCGCCCGGCTCGGCGTGCTGTCCGCGAAGAAGGAGGCCGTGGCCCGATGAGCCGTAACGCCAGGATCAACACGCTGCTGCTGCTCGTCGTCGTGGCGCTCGCCGTCCTCCCGCTGGCGCTGGGGCTGGGCGACCACAAGGAGGAGCCGTTCACGGGCGCCGACGGACAGGCGGAGACGGCGATCACCGAGTCGCACCCGGACTACGAACCGTGGTTCAGCCCGCTGTACGAACCGCCCTCCGGCGAGATCGAATCGGCCCTGTTCTCGCTCCAGGCGGCGCTGGGCGCCGGTGTGCTGGCGTACTACTTCGGCCTGCGGCGCGGACGCCGGCAGGGCGAGGCGCGGGCGCTCGCCGGCTCCCCCGCGGCGGACGCCCCGGCCGACGGCCCGGCCGACGCTCCGGCCGGCGCCGAGGCCGGTTCGCCCCGGACCTCCGCCTAGCCGCCGGTGCTGCCGATCGACGCGGCGGCGCACAGCAGTCGCTGGCGCCGCCGCCATCCGGGCGAGAAGGCCGTGCTGGGTTTCGGCCTGACGGCGCTCGCCGTGTGCCTGTCGCCCTGGCCGGGCGCCCCGCTCGTCGCCGCCGCGACACTGGCGGTCCTGCTCGGCCCGGCGGGGGTCGCGCCGCGGCAGCTGTGGCGGGCGTGGCGCATCCCGCTGGGGTTCTGCGTGACGGGGGCCGTCCCGCTGCTGTTCCAGGTGGGTGCCGAGGGCGGGCTCGTGACGCTCGCGCCGGGCGGTCCGGCCGCCGCGGGGCAGTTGCTGCTGCGGACGTCGGCGGCGTCGCTCGGCGTGCTGCTGTTCGCGTTCACCACGCCGGTGTCGGACGTGCTGCCGAGGCTGGTACGGGCCGGGGTGCCGGCGCCGGTCGTCGACGTCGCGCTGGTGATGTACCGGATCAGCTTCCTGCTCCTGGACTCCGTCCGCCGCATCCGGGAGGCACAGGCGGCGCGGCTCGGGCTGACCACCCGGGCGGCCACCTGGCGCTCCCTGGCGGGCCTGGGCGCGACGGCGTTCGTGCGCGCCTTCGACCGGGCGGCCCGGCTTCAGTCCGGGCTGGCCGGGCGCGGCTACGACGGCACGCTGCGGGTGCTGGTGCCGCGCACGGCGGTGTCCCGGCGGTTCCTGGGGGCGACGGGGGCACTGCTCGCCGGGCTCGTCGCCCTCACCCTCGTACTCGAAAGGCTGCTGCCGTGAACCCTTCCGCCGTCGTGGAGCTCGTGGGCGCCGGATACGCCTACGAGGACGGTCCCGCCGTCCTGCGGGGCGTGGACTTCGCCGTGCCGGAGGGGCGGTCCATCGCACTGCTCGGCCGCAACGGCAGCGGCAAGACGACGATGCTCCGGCTGCTGAGCGGCGGTCTGCGGTGCGGGAGCGGGCGGCTGCTCCTGGAGGGCCGCGAGGTGTCGTACGACAGGGCGGGGCTGACCCGGCTGCGGACGACGGTGCAACTGGTGGTGCAGGACCCGGACGACCAGCTGTTCGCCGCGTCGGTGGGCCAGGACGTGTCGTTCGGGCCGATGAACCTGGGGCTCCCGGAGACCGAGGTGCGGGAGCGGGTCCGCGAGGCCCTGGAGGCGCTGGACATCACGGCGCTGGAGGACCGGCCGACCCACCTGCTCTCGTACGGTCAGCGCAAGCGGGCCGCGATCGCGGGCGCCGTCGCCATGCGCCCGCGGGTCCTGGTCCTCGACGAGCCGACGGCGGGCCTCGATCCGCACGGCCAGGAGCGGCTGCTGGCCGTGCTGGACCGGCTGCGTGACGCCGGGACCACGGTGGTGATGGCGACGCACGACGTGGACCTGGCCCTGCGCTGGGCCGACGACGCGGCCGTCCTCACCCCGGAGGGCCCGCGCACCGGGCCGGTCGCCGGGCTCCTCGCCGACCAGGCGCTCCTCGACGCGGCGGGCCTGCGGCGGCCGTGGGGCATGGCGGTGACCCGCCTGCTGCGCGACCGGGGCCTGCTGGGCGCGGACGTGCCCGGACCGCGCACCCCGGAGGAGCTGGACGCCTGGGCGGCGGCGGTGCGGGAGGCGTAGATCCTGTCCGGTGCTCCCCGTCCCGGCCGCGTGATCGCCGCCGGGGCGGGGTTGCGCATGTCACGCCCCGATCTTATGCAACTTGTTGCACAAGGGGTCGGGCGTCGTCTACAACTGGGGCGACGACACCGCGCGAGGAGGCGCCCCCATGACTGCGACCCCGAACCCGTACCCGCACCTGCTCAGCCCGCTGGACCTCGGGTTCACCACGCTGCCCAACCGGGTGCTGATGGGGTCCATGCACGTCGGCCTCGAGGAGGCCGAGAACGGCTTCGCGCGCATGGCCGCCTTCTACGCCGAGCGCGCCCGCGGCGGCGTCGGGCTGATCGTCACCGGCGGCATCGCGCCCAACGACGCGGGGCGGCCCTACGAGGGCGGCGCCCGGCTCACCACCGAGGAGGAGGCCGCCGAGCACCGTGTGGTGACGGACGCGGTCCACGCGGCCGGCGGGCGGATCGCCATGCAGATCCTGCACTTCGGCCGGTACGCCTACCACCGCGACCTCGTCGCGCCGAGCGCCCTCCAGGCGCCGATCAGCCCCTTCGTGCCGCACGAGCTGACCGACGCCGAGATCGAGCAGACCGTCGAGGACTACGCGCGGGCCGCCGAGCTGGCGAAGTCGGCCGGGTACGACGGCGTCGAGATCATGGGCTCCGAGGGCTACCTGATCAACGAGTTCATCGCCGCCGCGACCAACCGGCGCGAGGACCGGTGGGGCGGCAGCTACGAGAACCGCGTCCGCTTCCCGCTGGAGATCGTCCGCCGCACCCGCGAACGGGTCGGCGCGGACTTCATCCTCATCTACCGCCTCTCCATGCTGGACCTGGTCCCCGGCGGTTCGTCCCTGGAGGAGGTCGTCGCGCTCGCCCGGGAGATCGAGGCGGCCGGCGCCACGATGATCAACACCGGCATCGGCTGGCACGAGGCCCGGATCCCTACCATCGCCACCTCGGTGCCGCGCGGCGCGTACACCTGGGTCACGAAGAAGCTCATGGGGTCGGTGTCGATCCCGCTGATCACCAGCAACCGCGTGAACACCCCCGAGGTCGCCGAGGCGATCCTGGCCGAGGGGCGCGCGGACGTCGTCTCGATGGCCCGCCCCTTCCTCGCCGACCCGGACTTCGTCGCCAAGGCGGCGGACGGCCGGCCCGAGACCATCAACACCTGCATCGGCTGCAACCAGGCCTGCCTGGACCACACCTTCAGCGGGAAGATCACCTCCTGCCTGGTCAACCCGCGCGCCTGCCACGAGACCGAACTGGTCCTCTCCCCCACCCGGCTGCGCAAGCGCATCGCCGTCGTCGGCGCCGGCCCGGCCGGTCTCGCCTGCTCCGTCTCCGCCGCCGAACGCGGCCACGACGTCACGCTGTTCGACGCGGCGGAGGAGATCGGCGGCCAGCTGAACATCGCCAAGCGGGTGCCGGGCAAGGAGGAGTTCGACGAGACGCTGCGCTACTTCCGCACCCAGCTCGCGCTGCGCGGCGTGGACGTCAAGCTGGGGACGTACGCCACGGCCGAGCTGCTCGGCGGCTACGACGAGGTGGTCGTGGCGACCGGGGTCTCCCCGCGCACGCCCGCCATCGAGGGCGTCGACCACGCCTCCGTGGTCAGCTACCTGGACGTGCTGCGCGACGGGGCGCCGGTCGGCGAGCGGGTCGCGATCATCGGGGCCGGCGGCATCGGCTTCGACGTGGCCGAGTTCCTGACGGACGGCGGCGAGGGCGCGAGCCGCGACGCCGAGACGTACTTCCGGCAGTGGGGCGTCGACACCTCGTACGCGGAGCGCGGCGGGCTGCGCGCGCCCGAGCGGCCGAAGCCGCCGCGCACCGTGCACCTGCTCCAGCGCAAGGCGTCCAAGGTCGGCGCGGGCCTCGGCAAGACGACCGGGTGGATCCACCGCACGGAGCTGAAGCACCGTGGCGTGACCATGGTCGCGGGCGCGACCTACGAGCGGATCGACGACGAGGGCCTGCACATCACCGTGGACGGCGAGGCCCGCACCGTGCCGGTCGACACCGTGGTGCTGTGCACCGGCCAGGAGCCGCGGCGCGACCTGTACGAGGAGCTGGTCGCGGCGGGCGCGTCGGTCCACCTCATCGGTGGTGCGGACGTGGCGGCGGAGCTGGACGCCAAGCGCGCGATCGACCAGGGGACGCGACTGGCGGCCACCCTGTGACGGTCCCGCCTCCCTAGGATGCGGTCATGTCACTCCCGCACGCGATCCTCACCGCCCTGCTCGAGAAGCCGTCCTCGGGTCTGGAGCTGACCCGCCGCTTCGACCGGTCGATCGGCTACTTCTGGTCGGCGACGCACCAGCAGATCTACCGCGAGCTGGGGAAACTGGAGCAGGCGGGGCACATCCGGGCCCTGCCCGCCCCGGTCCCCTCCCGGGGGCAGAAGAAGGAGTACGAGGTGCTGCCCGCGGGCCGCGCGGAGCTGACCGACTGGGTGCGGCGCAGCGAGGACCCCAAGCCCATCCGCGACGCCCTGCTGCTGCGGCTGCGGGCCGCCGCGGTGGTGGGCACCGAGGGGTTCGCGGACGAGCTGCGCCGCCACCTCGCCCTGCACCGGGCCCAGTTGGAGGAGTACCGGGGCATGGAGGAGCGGCAGTTCCCGCCGGAGCGCCGCACGACGGAGGCGGACCGGCTGCGGCACCTGGTGCTGCGCGGCGGGATCGAGCTGGAGCGGTTCTGGACGGCGTGGCTGGAGGAGGCTCTGGCCGGGTTCGACGACGGGGACCGCTGACCGGCGTTTGTTAACGGTAATCGTTTTCATGTAGCGTGACCGCCACCGTACCGACGATGGAGGTCCCCCGGTCATGGCCGTACCCAAGCGGAAGATGTCCCGTTCCAACACCCGCCACCGGCGCGCCCAGTGGAAGGCGTCCACGCCCCAGCTGGTGCCCGTCACGGTCGACGGGACCGTGCACCAGGTGCCGCAGCGCCTGGTGAAGGCGTACGAGCGCGGTCTGATCCACCCGGAGGGCTGACCGGCGGGACCGGCGACCGGCGTGCTGTCCCGGAAGAAGGAAGGGGCGACCACGGGCCGCCGCCGCCCCCGGCGACACGTCCGCCCCGCCGGGTGCGCGCTCAGCCGCCGGCCCCGCGCCATGCCCTCTCGCGCAGCAGCCGCAGGCCGTTGAGGCCCACGAGCACGGTGGAGCCCTCGTGGCCCGCCACGCCGAGAGGCAGGGGCAGATGCCCGGCCAGGTCCCAGACCACCAGGGCGCCGATGCACACCCCGGCGATCACCAGGTTCTGCACGACGAGCCGCCGGGCCCGCCGCGAGAGGGCCACCACCGCCGGGACGGCGGCCAGTTCGTCCCGTACGACGACGACGTCGGCCGTCTCCAGGGCCAGGTCGGAGCCGGCGCGGCCCATCGCGACACCGCAGTGCGCGGCGGCGAGCGCCGGCGCGTCGTTGACGCCGTCACCGACCACGAGCGTGCGCAGACCGGCGCGCTCCCCCTCCCGTACGGCCGCGACCTTGTCCTCGGGCAGCAGACCGGCCCGTACGTCCGTGATGCCGACGTCGTCGGCCACCCGGCGCGCGGCGCGCTCGTTGTCGCCGGTCAGCAGGACCGGCGCGGTGCCGCTGAGCCGGGTGAGCGCGGCGACGGCGTCCGCGGCCCCCTCGCGCAGCCGGTCGGCGACGCCGAGCACGGCGACGGGCACGCCGTCGACGGTCACCACGACGGCGGTCCGGCCGGCGGCCTCCAGGTCGCGGACGGCGGACGCCTGCGCCTCCTGCGCGGCGGGGACGTCCGGCCCGTCCTGTGCGGCGGGCGGCGGGGCCGCGGGGCGGCCCACCTCGACCACCCGGCCGTCCACGACGGCCCGCACGCCCCGGCCGGGCGCGGACGAGAAGTCGGTGGCCCGCGGCACGGTCAGGCCGCGCCGGCGGGCGGCGTCCACCACCGCGCGGGCGAGCGGGTGTTCGCTCGACAGCTCGGCGGCGGCGGCCAGGGCGAGGACCTCCGGCTCCGTGAACGGGCCGCCGGTCGGACGCACTTCGGCGACCCGCGGCGCGCCCTCCGTCAGGGTGCCGGTCTTGTCCAGCGCGACCCGGTCGATCCGGCCCAGCCGTTCCATCGCCACGGCCGACTTGACGAGGACGCCGTGCCGGCCGGCGTTGGCGATCGCGGAGAGCAGCGGCGGCATGGTGGCGAGGACCACCGCGCACGGCGACGCCACGATCATGAACGTCATGGCCCGCAGCAGCGTCGCGGTGAGGTCCGCGCCGAAGGCGAGGGGCACGGCGAACAGGGCGAGGGTCGCCACGACGACGCCCACCGAGTAGCGCTGTTCCACCTTCTCGATGAACAGCTGCGTGGGGGCCTTGGTCGCGCTGGCCTCCTCCACCATGGCGACGATCCGGGCGATGACGGACCCGGACGCGTCCTCGTCGACCCGTACGCGCAGCGCGCCGGTGCCGTTCAGGGTGCCCGCGAAGACCCCGTCGCCCGGCGCCTTGGGGACGGGCAGGGGCTCGCCGGTGATGGTGGCCTGGTCGACGTCGCTCGTGCCGTCGAGGACGGTGCCGTCGGCGGGCAGCCGCTCCCCCGGCCGTACGAGGACGGTGTCGCCGACCCGGAGGTCCGCGGCCGGGACCGTCTCCTCCCCGGATCCGGCCAGCCGTACGGCCGTGGCGGGGGCCAGGTCCAGCAGGCCGCGCACCGAGTCGGCCGTGCGGCGGGTGGCGAGGGCCTCCAGGGCGCCGGACACCGCGAAGATGACGATCAGCAGCCCGCCGTCCAGGTACTGCCCGATCGCGGCGGCACCCACCGCCGCGACCACCATCAGCAGGTCGACGTCGAGGGACCTCTCCCGCAGGGCCCGCAGTCCCGCCCACCCCGGCTCCCAGCCCCCGGCGAGGTAGCAGACGGCGTAGAGCGGTCCCCAGGCCCAGGCGGGCGCCCCCGCCAGGTCGAGCGGGAACGCGGCGAGGAACGCGGCGGCGGACAGCGCGGCCCAGCGGACCTCGGGCAGGGCGAACACCCTGGTCCGGCGGAGCGGTGGGGCGGCGGGGCCGGAGCGGGCCGCGGGCCTGGCGTCGAGCACCGGGGATGCCATGGGCGTACACCTCTTCACGGAGCGGCTGGGAGCACCACCATAGCGGAACACATGAAGAGGTCTTCATCCGTACGAGGGACACGCGGTTACGATGACCGGCATGGGACACGGAGTGAACGGTGAGACGACCCCGGCGGCACGCCTGGACGCGGAGTCGGCGGCCACCATCGCCGCCACGCTCCAGGCCCTCGCCACTCCGTCCCGGCTGATGATCCTCACCCGGCTGCGCCAGGGGCCGTGCGGAGTGACGGAGCTGGCCGAGGCCGTGGCCATGGAGCAGTCGGCGGTCTCCCACCAGCTGCGGCTGCTGCGCGCCCTGAGCCTGGTCACCGGCACGCGTCAGGGCCGGCGCATCGAGTACAGCCTGTACGACAACCACGTCGCCCAGCTCCTCGACGAGGCCGTGTACCACATCGAGCACCTCCGCCTCGGAGCGCGCGACCTCCCCGGATCCGCGGGGGATACTGGTCAGTCCTAGACGGACGACGCGAAGGGGCGCGCATGGCCGACCAGTTGGGTACAAGGCGCGGGGCACGGCACGCCGTGGTCATCGGCGGGAGCATCGCCGGACTGCTCGCGGCCCGGGTGCTCGCCGAGCACGCGGAACGGGTCACCGTCGTCGAGCGCGACCGCTTCCCGGAGGGGCCCGAACCCCGCGCGGGAGTGCCGCAGGCGCGGCACACGCACGTCCTGCTGGAGGGCGGGCAGCTGGCTCTGGAGCAGCTCCTGCCGGGCCTGGTGGACGAGTTGGACGAGCAGGGCGCGCCCCGGCTGGGCATGCCGCGCGACATGGTGCAGTGGCAGGGCGGCCGGTGGTTCCGGCGCACCGCCAGCACGGCCTACCTGTACACCGGCGCGAGGCCCCGGCTGGAACACCTCGTCCGGCGGCGGGTGCTGGCGGACCCGCGGATCACGGCGGTGGAGAACACCGACGCGGTGGGGCTGCTCGGCGACGCGGCCCGGGTGCGCGGGGTGCTGGTGCGCGAGCGCGGCGCGGGCGGCGGGTCCCGGCCGCTGGAGGCCGACCTGGTGGTGGACGCGTCCGGCCGCGGTTCGCAGGCGCCCCAGTGGCTGGCCGCGATCGGCGCCGAGCCCGCGCACGAGGAGACGATCGACACCGGCCTCGCGTACGCGACCCGGGTGTACCGGGACGGTTCCGACGGCGGCCTCGCCGACTGCCTCGGGCTCTACGTCGTCCCCAACGCCCGGCAGCCCTACGGCGGCGGGGCGCTGCCCATCGAGGGCGGACGGTTCCTGGTGACCCTCTCGGGGCTGCGCGGTGACGAACCACCCACGGACGGGGACGCGTTCACGGAGTACGCGAAGAGGCTTCCGCACCCGATCCTGCACGACTGGCTGACCCGGGCGCACCCCGAGTCGACCGTGCGCAGCTTCCGCCGGACGGCCAACGTGCGGCGGCGCTACGACCGGCCCGGGCGCCGCCCGGCGGGGTTCCTCGCCACCGGGGACGCGCTGTGCACGTTCAACCCGATCTACGGTCAGGGCATGGCGGTCGCCGCGCTCGGCGCGGTCGCGCTGCGCGACGCGCTGGCGGACCCGCGCAGGACGCCGACCACGCTGCGCGTGCAGCGCGCCCTGTGCCGGGCGTCCCGGCAGGCCTGGGACATCTCCGCCGGGTCCGACCGCACCATGCCGGGCGCCGTCGGCAACGCCACGGCGTCCCGGCCGCTCGACCGGCCCGCCGCCTGGTACCTCGACCGGGTGCAGGCGCGGTACACCGGTGACCCCGACGTGGGGCGGGCCTTCCGCTCCGTACTGATGCTGACGAGCCCGCTCTCCGCGCTGTTCGCCCCGCGGGTCGCCCGGGCGGTGCTCCTGCGGCCGGTGCCGGCGACCCCGGCGGAGCCGCCGCTGCGGCCGGAGGCCGAGGAGGGCGGCACCGGCTGACCGCACTCAGGGGCGCATGACGACCTTCACGGCGCCGTCCTGCTTCTGCTGGAACATCCTGTAGGCGTGCGGGGCGTCCGTCAACGGGAGGTGGTGGGTGGCGAAGTCGTCCACGCCGAGGGGGTCGTGGTCGGTGAGGAGGGGCAGGATGTCGTCGACCCAGCGGCGGACGTTGGCCTGGCCCATGCGCAGCTGGACCTGCTTGTCGAAGAGGGTCAGCATCGGCATCGGGTCGGCCGCCCCGCCGTAGACGCCGCTCAGCGAGATGGTGCCGCCCCGGCGCACCAGGGCGATGGCCAGGTAGAGGGCGGCCAGCCGGTCGGCGCCCACCTTCTGGTGCAGCCGGGCCGCCCACGCCTTGGGGAGCAGTCCGGCCGCGTTCTGCTGGGTGCGGGCGACCGGGCTGCCGTGCGCCTCGGTGCCGACGGCGTCGATGACGGCGTCGGGACCGCGGCCGCCCGTGCGGTCCTTGATGGCGTCCACGAGTTCGTCGTGGTCGTCGAACCCGCTCAGGTCGTACACCTCGACCCCGCGTTCCCGGGCGCGCTGGAGGCGTTCGGGCACGAGGTCGACGCCGATCACCTGGGCGGCGCCCTGGTGGAGGGCGATGCGGCAGCTCATGTCGCCGATCGGGCCGAGCCCGAGGACGGCGACCGAGCCGCCCGGCGGGACGTCGGCGTACTGCACGGCCTGCCAGGCGGTGGGCAGGACGTCGGACAGGTACAGGAAGCGGTCGTCCGCCGGGCCCTCGGGGACCTTGATGGGTCCGAACTGGGCCTGCGGGACGCGCAGGTACTCGGCCTGGCCGCCGGGCACCGCTCCGTAGAGCTTGGTGTAGCCGAAGAGCGCGGCGCCCATGCCCTCCTCGGTGACCTGGGTGGTCTCGCACTGGGTCGGCAGGCCCGAGGTGCACATCCAGCAGTGTCCGCAGGCGATCTGGAACGGGACGACCACGCGGTCGCCCGGCTTGAGGTGCGGAACCTCCGGGCCGACCTCCTCCACGATGCCCATCGGCTCGTGTCCCAGGATGTCACCGGGTGTCATGAACGGCGTGAGGACCTCGTAGAGGTGGAGGTCCGAGCCGCACAGCCCGGTGGAGGTGACCTTGACGATCGCGTCGGTCGGCTCCTCGATCCTGGGGTCGGGCACCGTCTCCACCCGTACGTCGCGCTTTCCCTGCCATGTCACGGCCCTCATCGTGCGCTTCCCTTCGCCGGTCTCCTGCGGGGGCGCGGCCACGGGTACCCGGGCGCCCGGCGGGTGAATCCGATCCGGCCAGAGTGCGACGGAATGCCGGGGACCCCCTTCCGTAGAGGTTTAGACCAATGATAGTGATTGATCACCCACACGGCACGCTCGACTACTGTGAGCGAAGGAAATTGAGGGTTGAACATGGCTGAGCCCCAGACCTCCGCGGCGCTCCCGCTCTATCTCCGGGTCGCCGCCGCGCTGCGCGACGACCTCACCCAGCGGCGCATCGCCCCGGGCGCCCGGCTGCCGTCCGAGCGCTCGCTGGTGCACCGCTTCCGGGTGAACCGGCACACCGTGCGCAACGCCCTGCAACTGCTGCGCGACGAACGGCTCGTGGTGACCGAACGGCGCGGGACGTTCGCCGCGGCGACCGCACCGGACGCCTCGGGTCCGGTCCTCGCGCCGGGTCTGCTGCGCTTCCCGTGCGGCACCGGCGGTCCGGACGCGGCGGCCGTGACGCGGCTCTTCTGGGAACCGGCCCCGACCGGCCTCGCCGAACGGCTGGGCCTGCCGCCCGGCGAGCCGTCGCTCGTCCACCGCCACCAGGTGCCGGGCACCGGGGGGACACCGGTGCAGGAGGCGGTGTCCCGGTTCTCCCGGTACGCGCTCTCCGAGGTGCCCGAACTCGCCCGCTACCGGCGCCCGGAGTCCTGGCCGGCCCGCCCCGACCTGCGGATGCTGTACCACTGGATGCACCGGGCGGGGCTGCGGCTCACCCGCCGGGAGTCGATCGGCGTCGGCCACGGCCCGGTCGCCACCACGTGCCTCACCGTGCACCGGGTGGTGAGCGACCAGCACGGCCATGTGCTGGAGGTGACGGACATCCGGTTCTCGCCCGACGCGGCCTCCTGGACCTACGAGTTCACCGGCTGAGACCGTTCGCGCACCGGGGCCGGGCCCGGCGGCGTCAGACGATGCCCTCCGACAGCTCCGCCTGCTCGCGGGCGGTGCCGTACGGGGCCGGGGTGCCGTAGGAGCGGCGGGCGACGTACCACCACGCGGTGGACAGGACGAGCACCACCGCGAGCGCGATCACGGCGTAGTTCATGGTGTCGATGGTCACCGGCGACTTCTGCGGCAGGCAGAACAGCACGGTCACCACCGCCACCCACACGACCGCCGTCCAGCCGACGGGCCTGCTCCAGCGGCCCAGTGACCAGGGGCCGGGCCGGAACCGGTCCCCGGCGCGCAGCCGCAGGTAGATGGGGATCGCGTACGCGGGAGTGATGCCG
This sequence comes from Streptomyces noursei, assembly GCF_001646665.1. Classification (GTDB taxonomy): domain Bacteria; phylum Actinomycetota; class Actinomycetes; order Streptomycetales; family Streptomycetaceae; genus Streptomyces; species Streptomyces lavendulocolor. The sequence goes on from NZ_LWBU01000279.1 coordinate 293,947, forward strand.
ATGACGTTGATGGCGGTGACCGCGCCGTAAGCGGTGGCCGAGTACAGGGACGGCACGGCGAGCACCGCCGCGACGGCGACGGACAGCCAGACCGCCGGGACCGGGGTCTGGGTGCGGGTGCTGACCTTGCGCCAGAGCGCTGCCCCGGGCAGTGCGTTGTCCCGGCTGAAGGCGAAGACCATGCGGCTGGCGGCGGCCACCTCGGCGTTGCCGCAGAACAGCTGCGCCACAATCACCACCAGGAGCAGCGCGGTGGCGCCGCCGGAGCCGAGCGCGTCGAGCATGATCTGGGCGGGCGGTACGCCGGTGGCGGTGTTCTGCGTGCCGGCGTAGTCCTGGATGGCGAACGTCAGCCCGGCGAGCAGCGCGAAGCCGGCGAGCCAGGACACCCAGATGGCCCGCACGATGCCCTTGGCGGCGGAGACGGACGCGTTGGACGTCTCCTCCGAGAGGTGGGCGGAGGCGTCGTAACCGGAGAAGGTGTACTGGGCGAGCAGCAGGCCGACCGCCGCCACGTAGAAGGGGTTGGCCCAGCCGGTGTCGTTGACGAACTCGGTGAAGACAAACTCCGCCGACCGGTGCTGGTCGGGGACGATCGCGAGGGCTCCGACGATGACGGCGACACCGGTCAGGTGCCACCACACGCTGATGGAGTTGAGGACGCTGACCAGGCGCACGCCGAAGAGGTTCAGCACGGCGTGCAGCAGCAGGATGCACAGGAAGATCACGAAGGTGGAGCCGGGTGTCGGCTCGAAGCCGAAGCGCAGGTTGAGGAACGCGCCGGTGAAGAGCGCCGCGCCGTAGTCGATGCCGGCGATCGCGCCGAGCAGACCGAGCAGATTGAGCCAACCCGTGTACCAGCCCCAGCGGCGCCCGCCGAGCCGGTCGGCCATGTAGTACAGCGCCCCGGACGTCGGGTAGGCGCTGGTCACCTCGGCGAGCGCCAGACCGACGCAGAGCACGAAGAGGCCGACGCCCGCCCAGCCCCACATCATCACGGCCGGCCCGCCGGTACCGAGGCCGAAGCCGTAGAGGGTCATGCAGCCGGACAGGACGGAGATGACGGAGAAGCTGATGGCGAAGTTGCCGAAGCCCCCCATGCGGCGGGCCAGGACCGGCTGGTAACCCAGCTCCCTGAGCCGCTCCTCCTCGTCCGTGACCGGCGCCGGCCGCTCCGGACCGGCCCATAGGGTGCGGGACATGGCGCTACCTCCGAGTGGTGGGTGGTGTGGGGTGTCGGTCAGCGGGGGGCGTGCAGGCAGCGGGCGCGGGCGCGGGTGAACAGCTCCTCGGCCAGGGCCTGGTCGGCCGGATCGCGGGTGCGGTACGCCCACGGCTGGGGCGTGTAGTACGGGCCCAGCGCCTCGAAGACCCGGGCGGCGGCGTCGAACCGGAGGGCTCCCCACAGCGCGTGCGCCAGGTGGTTGAGGTCGAGGAGCGACTCGGCGGCCGGGTCGGCATGGTCGAACCAGGCCAGCAGGGCCCGCTCGGCGTCGCGCGTCGCGTCCTCGGCGACCCAGTGCAGGTCCAGGGCGCGCTCCTGGCCGCCGTCGCGGCGGTACCGCTCGACCCTGGCGTACAGCGGCAGGGCGTGCAGCGCCGAGCCCGGGGGCGCCGAAGCGGCGGCCCACTGGACGAAGTTGACGGCCTCCGGCAGGGACCCGCTGCCCGGGTGGCGGGTGTACAGGAACTGCAGCATCCGGTGGTAGGCCTCGCGGTTGTGCGGGTCGCGCTTGTCGGCCTCGGCGAGCAGGCCCCACGGCCCGGGCGGCAGCATCGGGCCGGGCGGTCGCTCCCGGTGCTCTTCCATGCTCCGGTCGCCGTCCAGGACGGCCAGGGCCAGCAGGCACACCCAGGGCACCGGGTCGGCGGGCGCCACGTGGGAGGCGTCACGGCACGCCTCCCAGGCGAGCCGCCACAGCTCCCCGGTGCGCGGGTGCCCCTCCCGGTGGGCGCGCAGGGAGCGCTCCACGGCGACCCTGGCGTGCATGACGGCCGCGGCGATGCTGTGGGGCTGCTCGACGCGCCAGGCCTGCACGACGTCGGAGCCCGCGGCGACTGCGGCCAGCACCTGGGTGCGGCGGGTCCACAGGGACCGGTCGGCGGTCCGGGCGGTGTCGGTCAGGAGCTGGGCCATCGACAGCCACCGCCCGGTGCGCAGGTCCTGGAGCACCCCGCGCAGGGCGATGTCGTGGCCCGCCGGGTGGTACACCGGCCGGAAGTCCTGGCCGGGCATCACCCCGTCCCCGTCGGTGGGCAGGCCGGTATCGGTGTGACGGTCATGGGTCCTCTGGGCGCACGGTGGGGGGTGCGGCCGGCGTGCCACGGGGAGCGGTCGTGACTCTCCTCGACTACCGGCCGTTGATCGGCGATCACTATAGGGCTCGACGGACGACCGTGGTCCATTTTCGAGCGAGAAACACAACGTTCCGCAACGTAAAGAACATTGATGAACCGTCAGTAGCGTGCGGAGCGGGCGTGCCCGCCCTCCGTGTCCGAACGGTCACGGTGGGCCTTGACGCCGGAGCCGGTCTGGACCACGCTTGATCGACGATCTTTCGGCGAGGTCTTCGCGCACGTTCGGGCGATCTCCTCGACGAAGCTTCGAGGGGCCTCCGGGCGGCTTTCGGACGCCTTCCGGCGGCTGTCGCACGCTGCGGGACGAACGGCGGCGGACGTCGGCGGACGTCCGTGCGCCACCGCGCACCACGGCGGACCACGACGCACCACGGCGATCTCCTCGCGGGCCGCGAACGACCGCGGTCCGTGAGAACACCACACGAACGGGAGTGGCGATGACGGGGCCCGTACTGGCCGTCGACCAGGGCACCTCGGGCACCAAGGCCCTGGTGATCTGCCCGGACCGCGGCGTCATCGGCTCCGCCACCGCCCCGGTGCGTCCCCGCCACCTGCCGGGCGGCCGGGTGGAGGCCGACCCGCGCGAGCTGCTCGACTCCGTCGTCGGCGCCGGGCGCCGCGCCCTGGCCGCCGCCGGGGAGCCGGTCGTCGCCGTCGGCCTGTCCAACCAGGGCGAGACGGTCCTCGCCTGGGACCCCGCCACCGGGGAGCCGCTGACCGACGCCATCGTCTGGCAGGACCGGCGGTCCGCGGACGTCTGCGCCGAACTGGCCCCGCACGCCGACCGGTTGCGGGAGGTCACCGGACTGCCCCTCGACCCCTACTTCGCCGCTCCGAAGATGGCCTGGATACGCCGGCACCTGACCCGTGAAGGCGTGGTGACGACCAGCGACGCCTGGCTGGTCCACCGGCTCACCGGCGAGTTCGTCACCGACGCGGCGACGGCCGGGCGCACCCAGCTGCTCGACCTGGACCGGGCCGCCTGGTCGCCCGAGGCGCTGGAGGTCTACGGGCTGTCCGGCGAGCGCCTGCCGCGGATCGTGGACGCGGCGGGCCCGGTGGGCACCACGAGCGCCTTCGGCCCCGGCGTACCGCTGACCGGCCTGCTGGTCGACCAGCAGGCCGCGCTGCTCGCCCAGGGCGCGACCGCGCCGGGCGACGCCAAGTGCACCTACGGCACCGGGGCGTTCCTCCTCGCCCAGACCGGCGACCGGCCCCGGCGCGGCGGATCGGGGCTCGTCGCCTGCGTGGCGTGGCGGCTCGCCGGGCGGACCGCCTACTGCCTGGACGGGCAGGTGTACACGGCCGCCTCCGCCGTGCGCTGGCTCACCGACCTCGGGGTGATCGGCGGGGCCGCCGACCTCGACCCGGTGGGGTCCTCCGTGCCGGACGCGGGCGGCGTCACCTTCGTCCCGGCGCTGGCCGGGCTCGCCGCCCCCTGGTGGCGCGGTGACGCCCGCGGTTCGGTGACCGGCCTCGGGCTGGACACGACGGCCGGGCACCTCGTGCGGGCCCTGTGCGAGGGGATCGCCGCGCAGGTGGTGGAGCTGGCGGGCGCGGCCGCGACCGACCTGGGCGCCCCGCTCGCGACCCTGCGCGTCGACGGCGGCCTGACCCGCTCGGCGCTGCTCATGCAGACCCAGGCCGACCTGCTCCAGCTGCCGGTGGAGGTGGCCTCGTCCCCGGACGCCACCGCCCTCGGCGCCGGTGCCCTCGCCCGCCTCGGCCTCGACCCGCTGCTGCCGCTGGGCGAGGTGGTACCGCGGTGGCGGCCGTCCGCCGTCTACGAGCCGCGCGTCTCCGCCGCCGAGGCCGCCGAGCGGATGGGCGCCTTCCGCGCGGCCGTGGCCGCCCTGCCGGAGCGCACGCCGTGACCCGGGCCGCCGCCGTGACCGGGGCCGCCGCCGTGACCCGGGCCGCCGCCGTGACCGGGGCCGCCCCGCCCGGCGCACCGTACGACGTGGTCGTGGTCGGTGCCGGGGTCGTCGGCTCGGCCATCGCCAGGGAGCTGGCCCGCTTCCCGCTGCGCACCGCGCTGGTGGACGCCGCGGACGACGTCGGCGAGGGCACGTCCAAGGCCAACACCGCGATCCTGCACACCGGTTTCGACGCCGTCCCCGGCTCGCTGGAGGCCCGGCTCGTACGGGAGGGGCACCGGCTCCTGACCGGCTACGCCGCACACACGGGCATCCCGGTGGAGCCGCTCGGCGCGCTGCTCGTCGCCTGGGACGAGGACCAGCTCGCCGCGCTGCCGGGGCTGGCGCGCAAGGCCCTGGCGAACGGGTACGGGGCGGCCCGGCTCATCGGCCCCGAGGAGCTGAGGGCCCGTGAACCGCACCTCGGGCCGGGGGCACTCGGCGCCCTGCACGTGCCGGACGAGAGCGTCATCTGCCCGTGGACGACCGTGCTCGCGTACGCCACGCAGGCCGTCCGCGCGGGGGTGGACCTGCTGCTGGGCCACCGGGTGCTGGACGTCCGGCCGGGGCACGAACTGGTGACGACCCGGGGCGTGCTGCGCACCCGGTTCCTCGTCAACGCCGCGGGCCTGCACGCCGACGAGCTGGACCGGCGGCTCGGCCACCGCGACTTCACGGTGCGGCCCCGGCGGGGCGAGCTGATCGTGTTCGACGCGTGCGCCCGCGGCCTGGTGCGGCACATCCTGCTGCCGGTGCCGACCGCCCGCGGCAAGGGCGTGCTGGTCTCCCCCACCGTGCACGGCAAGGTGCTGCTGGGGCCCACCGCGGAGGACGTGGACGACAAGGCGGCGACCGGGTCGACGGCCGAGGGCTTGGCGTTCCTCCGGGAGCGGGGCCGCCGGATCCTGCCCGCGCTGCTGGACGAGGAGGTTACGGCGGTCTACGCGGGGCTGCGGGCGGCGACCGAGGAGGACGACTACCGGATCGCCTGCCACCCCGGACAGCGGTACGTCACCGTGGGCGGCATCCGCTCGACGGGGCTCACCGCCTCCCTGGCCATCGCCGCCCACGTGGTCGGCCTGCTGACCCGCGCCGGGCTGGAGCCCGGCCCCGCGCGCGAGCTGCCCGCGGTGCGGATGCCGAACGTGGGCGAGGCGTTCCCGCGGCCGTACGCCGACGCGGAGGCGATCGCCGCCGATCCGGCGTACGGGGAGATCGTGTGCCACTGCGAGCGGGTGACGCGCGGCGAGATCCGCGACGCGCTCGCCTCACCGGTCCCGCCCGCCACGCCCGCCGGGCTGCGGCGCCGGACGCGGGCGGGCGCGGGCCGCTGCCAGGGGACCTTCTGCGGGGCGGCGGTCCGGGAGCTGTTCGAGGGGGCGCGATGACGGGCACGGGGACGACAGGGACGGGGGCCGGGACGACAGGCACGGGAACGACAGGGACGGGGACGGGGACGGGGACGGGGACGGCGGAGCGTACGGTCGACGTGCTCGTCGTCGGGGCGGGGCCCGCCGGACTGGCCGCCGCCGCCCGGCTGGCCGCCCGGGGCGCGGGCACCGTGGAAGTGCTGGAGCGGGAGCCGGAGCGGGACCTCGCGGGCGTCCGGCGGCGGGCGGACGCGGCGGTACGCGCCGGTGCGGTGCTCCGCGCCGGCGCGACCGCCACCGGCTGGTCCGGCCCGCTCACGCTGGACACGACGAGCCCGTCCGGCCGCGCGCGGGTCACCGCGCGGGCGGTGGTCCTGGCGACGGGTGCGCGGGAACGCCCGCGCGCTGCCCGCCTCGTGCCGGGGACCCGCCCCGCGGGAGTGCTGACCGGGGGCCAGGTGCGACGGGCGTTGGACCGCGGGCAGCCCGTCGGCACCCGCGCGGTGGTCGTCGGTGCGGAGCCGGACGCCGTGCGGGCGGTACGGACGCTGCGCGGGGCGGGCGTGCGGGTGGTGGCCGTGGTCACGCGGGAGCCGTGGCGCCGGCCGGGCGCCGTCACCGGGCGGCTGCCCGTGCTGCGCGGTACGGCGGTCGCCGAGGTCCTCGGGCGCGGGCGGTTGTCGGGCGTACGGGTGCGGCACCGGGACGGGCGCGGGACGACCCTGGCGTGCGACACCCTGGTCCTCACCGGCGACTGGGTCCCGGAGCACGAGCTGGCGCGGTCGGGTGGCGTGGCCCTGGCCGGGGGGACGCGCGGGCCGGCGGTGGACGGTGCGTCCCGTACGTCGGTGCCCGGCGTGTTCGCGGTGGGCGGCCTGGTGCACCCGGGCGGACCGGCCGGCGGGGCCGCCGCGGAGGGGCGGGCGGTGGCGGGGCCCGTGCTGGCCTTCCTGTCCGGTGCCGAGCCGTGGCCCGGGGCGGTCGTGCCCGTGGAGGGCGGGGCGCCGCTGCGCGGGTGGCGCCGCATCGCCGGCCGTTGGCGCGGCCCGTGGTGGTGACCCGGGACGGTGCCCTGCCGTGGGTCAGGGCGCGCTCAGCCCGGCGGCCCGCGCCGCCCGGCCGAGCACGTCCGAGAGCATGGCCGGGGTGAGCCGGCCGGTGAAGGTGTTGCGCTGGCTGACGTGGTAGCAGCCGAACAGTTCCAGGTCCGGTCCGCCGTCCGTGGCGGCCAGCGTGTGGTGCGCCCCGTGCGCGAACGCCGGCCGGGGCCGGGGCACCGACCAGCCGCCCGCGGCCAGCGCCGGCAGCGCGGCCTGCCAGCCGAAGGCGCCGAGGACCACGACGGCGCGCACCGTGGGGCGCAGCAGGCGCAGTTCACCGGCGAGCCAGGGGCGGCAGGTGTCGCGTTCGCCGGGCGTGGGCCGGTTCGCGGGCGGGGCGCAGTGGACGGGGGCGGTGACCCGTGTCCCGTACAGGCGCAGGCCGTCGTCGATGTCGGTGGAATCCGGCCGGCTGGCGAGGCCGACCCGGTGCAGGGCGGCGTACAGGACGTCCCCGGAGCGGTCGCCGGTGAACATGCGGCCGGTGCGGTTGCCGCCGTGGGCTGCGGGGGCGAGGCCGATGACGAGGAGGCGGGCGTCGTCGGGACCGAAGCCGGGCACGGGCCGCGCCCAGTAGTCCCAGCCGGCGTACGCCCGGCGTCCCTCGCGGGCCACCTGTTCACGCCAGGCGACCAGCCGCGGGCAGGCGCGGCAGTGCGTGACCCGCTCGTCGAGCGCGGCCACGGACGGGGCGGTGGCGGCCGCCCGTTCGGGGTATCCGGGCTCGTCCGTCCCGCCCCGGGGCCCTTCGGACACGGACATGTGACCTCTCGCTCCCTCGCTCGGGGTGATCGCTGCGGTACCGACGCTAACGCGCCGACCGGTGGGCAGACTTCCGGCATGACGGTGAAGCGAAGTGCCGGCCTGCTGCTGTTCCGCACCTCGGACGGGGGGCTGAAGGTGCTCATCGCCCACATGGGCGGCCCCCTGTGGGCGTCCCGCGACGCGGGGGCGTGGTCGGTCCCGAAGGGCGAGTACGGCGCGGACGAGACGCCCGAGGCGGCCGCGCGGCGGGAGTTCGTGGAGGAGCTGGGCCTGCCGGTGCCGGACGGGGAGCAGGTGCCGCTGGGCGAGACCCGCCAGGCGAACGGCAAGATCGTCACGGTCTGGGCGGTGGAGGCCGACCTGGACCCGGCGGCGGTGGTGCCCGGCACGTTCACCATGGAATGGCCGCGCGGGTCGGGGCGGACCCGGGAGTTCCCGGAGGTCGACCGTGTGGAGTGGATGTCCCCGGACCGGGCGGCATCCCGCCTGGTCTCCGGCCAGCAGGTGTTCCTGGAGCGGCTGGCCGCGTACGTGCGCGAGCGCGACGGGAGCTGATTGTCAGTGCCGTGCGCGAGAGTGGACGGCGGGGACGACACATCAACCGGTCGACAGGGAGCGAGAGATGACCACCACCCTGACCATGCCCGAGCGCGCCGCGGCCCAGGCGTACATACGCCTGCTGGAGGCGACCCGGGCGGTGCTCGCCGATCCGGTGCTCGCCCCGATGGCCGGCGCGTACCTGGCGTCACCGATGGCGGAGGCGGACGAGGCGCTGCGCCGCGCCGGCCTGACGGGCAATGAGGCGCGGCTGCTGCACCTGGTGTCCGTGCTGCGTTCAGCGGGCGGCGCCGCCTCCTCGTAGCCGTACGGGCAGGGTGCGCACGCTGTTGCCGACGAAGCTCGGGACGCGGGGCAGGCTCGCCTCGGGGACCGCGAGGTCCAGGTCCGGGAAGCGGGTGAAGAGCCGTTCGAGGGCGATGGTGGCCTCCATGCGGGCGAGCGGCGCGCCGAGGCAGTAGTGCGGCCCGTGTCCGAGGGAGAGGTGGCGGACGGCGGTGCCGCGGGCGGTACGGGTGATGTCGAACCGTTCGGCGTCGGGGCCGTGGGCGTCCTTGTCGCGGCCGGCCGCCGAGTAGCCGGCCAGGACGGGGGTGCCCGCCGGGACGAGCGTGCCGTCGAGGGTGAGGTCGCGCGTGGGGTAGCGGAAGGGGAAGTGGCTGACGGGGCTGTCCCAGCGGAGGGTCTCCTCGACCGCGTCGGCCCAGTGGGCGCGGCCGTCGAGGAGCAGGCCGAGCTGGTCGCGGTGGGCGCACAGGGCGCGGACGGCGTTGGTGACGAGGTTCAGGGTGGTCTCGTGCCCGGCGACGACCATCAGGAGCAGGGTGCCGATCAGTTCCCCTTCGCCGAGCCGGTCGCCGCCGGCGTCCCGGGCGGCGATCAGGGCGCTGGTCAGGTCGTCGCCGGGGGCCGCCCGCCGGGCCGCCACGACGGCGCCGAGGGTCTCGGCCATCTCCTGGTTGGCGGCCGTCACCTCCTCGGGGCCGATGTCGGTGGAGACCACCAGGCTGGACAGCCGGTGGAGCCGGTCGTGGTGTTCGTCCGGCACGCCGAGCAGTTCGCAGATGGTGCCAAGGGGAAGCGGCAGGGCGAGATGGCGGCGCAGGTCGGCGACGCCGTCGCCGGCCCGTGCGGCCCGGTCCAGCCCGTCGAGGAGCCGGGCGGTCAGCGCCTCGACGCGGGGCCGCAGTTCCGCCACGCGCCGCGCGGTGAAGGCCTGGCCGACGAGCGACCGCAGCCGCCGGTGGTCGGCGCCGTCGGCGGTGGTCATGCCCGGGACGGTGGCGAAGGTCCGCAGCGGCCAGCCGGCGGGTATGCGCCCGTCGCGCAGGGCGGTGAAGTGCTCGGCGCCCTTGGCCACGTCCGGGTGGGTGAGGAACCGCTTGAGCGCCTCGTGGCCGACCACGGCCATGCCGGGTACGTCGCCTGGGAGGACGACGGGCGCGACGGAGCCCTGGGCGAGGAGCCGCGCGTTGGCCGCGTGCGGGCAGCCTCCGGCGGAGTCCATGCGGTGCGGTCGTGCGGCGTTCATGAGCGGTCTCCTGTCCGTCGCCGCCGTGCCCCGGTGGCACGGACGGGCGTCCTGGGCGGGTCCTGCCGTGCGGGCGGGCGCCGGGCCGCGGCCGGGTGGCTCGTCAGCCCTCCACCCAGCCGTGCGCGCGGGCCAGTTCGGTGACCCGGGTGCGGACGCGCTTGAGCTGGGCGGTGGTGAGGGTGCCGTCGGCGTCGATGAGGACCTCGGTCAGTTCGGCCTGGAACTCCGCGGTGGACAGCACGTCGAGCGTGTCGTCGTCGGCGTCGTCCCGCGGCACCGGGACGGCGGCGGCCGCCGGGCGGCGCGGGGGCTGGTGGACGAGCCGGATCTCGGACGCCTTGGGGCCCTTGTCGCCCATCTCCAGGTAGAACTCGACCTCCCGCCCGGCCTGGTACAGGTACTTGTCGTCGACCAGGTCGTTCGCGTGCATGAAGACGTCCTCGCCGCCTTCCCGGGGCACGATGAACCCGTACCCGCGGACCTCGTCGAACCGCAGGATCTTGCCCATCATCAGCACAGCCGTACCTCCACGCCCACGCGCCGCTCCGCCACCCGTACGGGTCCTGGGCCCGCTCGGCCCGGCGGTGAATCTACCGCCGTTCGGCCCCGCCCGGCAGCGCCCCGGCGGGTGCCGTCCGGTGCGCCCGGACCCCGGGCGGCGCACGGTGGGCACCGAACGAGACGGGCACCGGGACCGGGCGCGGCGGCACGGCGGCACGGCGGCACGGCGGCACGGCGGCACGGCGGCACGGCGGCACGGCGGCGGTGGACGTCCGGCCGGGGCGCGGCGGTGCCGGTCATCCGCACGCCACGACACACCGGTGGTCGCCGCGCTGCGTCGCGCCGGGGGCGGCATGGTGGGGAGGGACCGACCCGCACCCGCCGGTGGCACACCGAGCGCACCGAGACCCAAGGGGATTGACATGCCGATGATGCGCCGGGCACGCGTGTCCGACCACCGCGCACTGGTCGAGTGCGCGCACAGGTGGGCCGGCCGGTCGCCGGCGCCGGCCGGCCCCCGCGGGCCGTCGCTGATCCTGCCGAGACTGTTCCTGCAGTTCTTCGCGGGTACGAGCCTGGTGGCGGAGGACAGCACGGGGGTCAAGGCGTTCCTGATCGGCCTCCACTCGGCCGACAGCGAGGAGGTCGCCTACATCCACTTCGTGGGGGTCGACCCGGTGCTGCGCGGGCGCGGCCTGGCACGCGGCCTGTACACGGCGTTCTTCGAGCGGGCCGCCGAGGCCGGCAGGCGGGAGGTGCGGGCGGTGGCCGCCCCGGGGGACGGCGCGGCGGTCGCCTTCCACCGGGCCATGGGGTTCGGCGTGGTGGAGGGCGACCACGAGGTCGAGGGGATGTCCGTGCACCGGGACCACGACGGCCCCGGGCAGGACCGGGTGTGCTTCCGCAGGACGATCGGCGCCGGGACGTGACGGAGCGGGCCCGGGAGTCCCGAGCCCGCTCCCGCTAGCCGTCCTTCTCGCGGATCGGTGTGCGGCCGGCCGTCCTGGTGACGCCCTGGTGCTCGCGCACGCGGCGTACGGCCCACTGCTGATCAGGGCTGCCGCGGCGGTGGCGGCAGTCGCCCCTTCACCGTCGGGCGGCCGCCGACCCGCGCGCCTGAGCTCCGGACCCCTCGCGGCCCCTGGCCGGCCCGGTCCCGCACGTGGCCCGCTCCCGCGACCCGGCGCCCGGCCCGCCGGGACGGCGCGGGGCCGGACCCGGGACCACGGTCCGGGCCGGCCGCCCGGCACGGGGGCGACGGACCCGGTCCCGCCCGGCCCGCGGCCGCGTGGCCGATCTCCGCGACGGCGCGCCCTCCGTGTCATACGATCACGCCCGGCGGCCGCGTCACCGGCGTCACCCCCGGCGCCGCCCGAAGGCCGCCCACGCGCCCATGGAGGTCAACCGTGACGAGGACTGCCGGCGGCAAGCGACGCGCCCACCGCACCCGTACCGTCTTCACCGCCGGCGCCGCGGCGGCCGGTCTGCTGTTCGTCGCCACCGGGTGCGGCAACGGCGACGAAGGACCCGGCGAGGCCGCGGGCGGGGTGCCCGTGGTCGAGAAGGGCAAGCTGACGACCTGCACCCACCTGCCGTACCCGCCCTTCCAGTTCGAGCAGGACGGCAAGATCGTCGGCTTCGACGTGGCGCTGATCGACCTGGTGGCGAAGGACCTCGGGGTCGAACAGGAGATCCTCGACACCCCGTTCGAGAACTTCAAGACCGGTGCGTTCCTCAACTCCGGCGAGTGCGACCTGGCCGCCGCCGGGATGACGATCACCGCCGACCGCAAGAAGAACGTCGACTTCTCGGTGCCCTACTTCGACGCCACCCAGGCCCTGCTGGCGAGCAAGAAGAGCGGGGTGACCACCCTCGCCGAGATCAAGGAGAAGAAGCTGAAGCTCGGCGCCCAGGCCGAGACGACCGGCGAGAGCTACGCCAAGAGCCAGGGGTTCGACCCGGTGGCGTTCGAGAGCTCCGACGCCGTGCTCAACGGCCTGCGCACCGGACAGGTCGACGCCGTCGTCATCGACTACCCCGTCGTGCAGGGCTGGCTGAAGGACAAGGCCAACGCCGACGCCTTCGCCCTCGGGCAGAACATCGAGACCGGGGAGCAGTACGGCTTCTCCGTCAAGAAGGGCAACACCAAGCTGCGCGCCGCGATCGACAAGGCGATCACCGACGCCCGGGCCGACGGCACGTACAACAAGATCTACGAGCAGTGGATCGGCCCGCTGCCCAAGGGCCAGTCGTGACCTCACGGCTGACGAGGCGCCAGCGGCGGAGGATCTCGCAGGGCGTGCAGTACGCGGTCTTCGTCGCCGTCGTCGTCGTGATCGCCGTCCTGGCCGACTGGGACCGTCTGCAGAACCAGTTCGCACAGGCGGACCTGGCCGAGCGGCTCTTCCCCGACATCATCACCATCGCCCTGCGCAACACGGTGGTGTACACCCTCTCCGGCTTCGCCTTCGGCCTCGTGCTGGGCCTCGTCATCGCCCTGATGCGACTGTCGTCGGTGGCGCCCTACCGGTGGGCCGCGAGCGTCTACATCGAGATCTTCCGCGGCCTGCCCGCCCTCCTGATCTTCATCTTCGTCGGAGTGGCCGTCCCTCTGGCGTTCCCCGGCACGGAGATCCCGGGCGGCACGTACGGCAAGGTCGCCCTCGGTCTCGGGCTGGTGGCCGCGGCGTACATGGCGGAGACGATCCGGGCGGGCATCCAGGCCGTGCCCCGGGGGCAGATGGAGGCAGCCAGGTCGCTGGGCTTCTCGCACGCCCGTGCCATGGTGTCGGTGATCCTCCCGCAGGCGTACCGGATCATCATCCCGCCGCTCACCAACGAACTGGTGCTGTTGTTCAAGGACTCCTCCCTGGTGCTGTTCCTCGGAGTGACCCTGGACGAGCGCGAACTGACCAAGTTCGGCCGTGACCTGGCCAGCCAGACCGCGAATTCCACGCCCATCCTCGTCGCCGGCCTGTGCTACCTGCTGGTGACGATTCCGCTGAGCTTCGTGGTGCGCCGCCTCGAGGCCCGTACCGCCAGGGCCAAGTGAGGACGCCGATGCCGACACCGTACGAGATCGAGATCCGCGGCCTGCACAAGTCCTTCGGCGACAACGAGGTGCTGCGCGGCATCGACCTGGAGGTCGCCACCGGTGAGGTGGTGTGCGTCATCGGGCCGTCCGGCTCCGGCAAGTCGACGCTGCTGCGCTGCGTGAACCTGCTGGAGGAACCGACCCGGGGCCAGGTCTTCGTGGGCGGCACCGAGGTCACCGACCTGGACGTCGACATCGACGCCGTACGCCGCCGGATCGGCATGGTGTTCCAGCAGTTCAACCTCTTCCCGCACGTGACGGTGACGGAGAACCTCACCCTGCCGCAGCGACGGGTGCTGGGGCGCGCCAAGGGGCACGCGGCGAAGGTCGCCCGGGAGAACCTGGAGCGGGTGGGGCTGGCGGACAAGGCGGACGCCTATCCGGCGCAGTTGTCGGGCGGGCAGCAGCAGCGGGTGGCGATCGCGCGGGCGCTGGCGATGGGCCCCGAGGTGATGCTGTTCGACGAGCCGACGTCGGCGCTCGACCCCGAACTGGTCGGTGACGTGCTGGCCGTCATGCGGATGCTGGCGGCGGAGGGCATGACCATGATGGTCGTCACGCACGAGATGAGCTTCGCCCGCGAGGTCGCCGACCGGGTGGTGTTCATGGACGAGGGCCGCATCGTCGAACAGGGCCCGGCCGCGCAGGTCGTGGGCGATCCGCGGCACGAACGCACCCGGAACTTCCTGACCCGCATCCTCGACCCGGCCGCCGCCGACCCGCCCGGCCCCGAGGAGGCGCCCTAGGGCCTGTGTGACGTCGTGATCGATCGGCTGCCGGGCGGAGAGCTGGGGAGTCTCCTTCGAGCCCGATGCCGGACGGATCACCGCGCAGCCCACGGAACCGGACCAACGCTCAGCACCGGTACGAGTCGAAGTCCCCTGAGTCGGGCCTTGCGGCACGCTCTGGGCTTTCCAGGCAGACGGGCGGGGCACATGATGGCGGCATGGCTGCCAGCGAGGATCTGCTGTGGGACGCGGACGACAAGAGCATGCAGATGGTTCCGCGGCTCCGGCGCATCGGGGTGACGGTCGGCTGCCTCGGCTTCTTCGGCCTGCTGATGTGGACGGACTCGGATGCCACATGGGTCCTCTACGCAGGTGCCGTCTATCTGCTCGGGGAGGTCGCGTACTGGGGGTGGGACCGACGGCGTCTGGTCGAGGCGCGCATCGTCCCGGGTGGAGCCGGCGGCCCGGCCAGAGTCCGCCTCCGCCGCGTCGGTGGACGGACCACCGAACACGACCCCCAGCACGTCACCCGCGTCGTCCTCATTCACGACAACGTGCACGACCTGGCAACACTCCGCCTGAACGTGCACGGCAGGCGGCGCCTCTCCGGCCGCCCGGCCCGCCCCCCGGCCCTCACGACCTGGCGCCAAACCTGCCCGAAAGCCGAAGTCAGCGACAGAGCCGCCCGATGGGGCATGCCAGGAATCCCCGACTAGGTCCTGCGTGACGTCGTGATCAGGCGGTTGGGACGAACCACAACGGCCGGCACCGGCGGTCCGCGGCGAGATGAACCTTGCTCGTCAACCCCCTCGGGACCTGCCGGAGCCGGGCTTCCTCCAGACGCGACCTGCGTCGTCGCCTGATGCGCCGCCGCTCTTCCCGGCCGGGGTCGTCGCTTCCCGGCCGAGCCCGGTTCGTGGCGTGCTGGTGGGCCAGCTTGATCGTCCAGTGGACCGGGAACCTCCAGCCGATCCCGTTGATGGAGTCCGCCTGGGCGGTCAGTCGAGCCAGAACCGTGTCCCAGGTGCCGTCGGCAGCAGGCGCATGCGCCCGGTCACCGAGGCTGGTAAGCGGTGGCCAGCACGGAGACGGTGACCTGGTCCGGCAGGACGCTGCTGTCATTCAGGTCTGCACGGCTCACGTGGCGTGCGCTCGGCGTCATCGCGACCAGGTTCAGGGCATCCAGCTTGGTCAAGGACGCGCGGTACTCCACCTGTTCGGTAACGGCGACCTCGAAGAACGGGTTGAGCGCCCGGTCCAGGCGCTGTTCCTTGGCCGGGTCGATCGTGACCATCGCAGGCACCTGCCCGCGCAGCTCGGCCAGGTGCCGTCCGGTGGGTCGGACCACGATCAGCCTGCCGGTCGGGCGCAGGACGCGGCGGAACTCGGCCGGGTTGCGTGGGGCGAACACGTCCAGCACGACATCGGCCGCCTCGTCGGCCAGCGGGAAGGGACGGAAGACGTCCCAGGCCACCGCGGCGGCTCGGTCGTGGGCACGGGCTGCCAAGCGCAGTGCGCGCACCGATGTGTCCAGCCCCAGACCACGGACACCGGGCAACTGGTCGAGTACGCCGGCCAGGTAGTAACCCGTGCCGCACCCCACGTCCACCACCGTGCCCTGCTCGGACACGGCGTCGGCCGTCAGGCGGGCCCCGACTTCGCGAATGGGCGCGTAGGTGCCGGTCGGCAGGAACCGGTCGCGATCCTGGACCATGGCTGCGTCATCGCCGCTGGTGGCACGGGTGCCCTTTCAGTTCGCCAGCTTCGCTGCGTAGATCCAGTCGTGGCCGTCGTATCCAGTGCCGTCGAGGTGCTCCGCTCGTGTCAGGCCGGCGCGGATCGCCACGCGCTGGGAAGCGGTGTTGGCCGGCCGGACGCGGGCGATCAGCGGCAGGTCGGGAACATGGCGGGATGCCCAGGTGGTCACCGCGGTGGCGGCTTCGCCGGCGTAGCCCTGGCCCCAGGCCGAGGTGGCGAAGCGGTAGAAGAGGTTAAGGACCTTCATGCCCTGCAGTTCCATGGGCTTGATCCCGCAAAAGCCCAACTGCTGATCGGAATCGTGGCGCCGGGCAACCCAGTACCCGTATCCGTATCGCTGCCACTGCTCGTTCCAGCGTCGATACAGCTCCCTGGCCTCGTCGGGCCGGGCGAGCGCATCGGAGGGGTTGTGCAGGCACGTCTCGGGATCATGGTGGATTGCAAAGATTGCATCGATATCGGCTTCGGTCGGACGCCGTAGCGATAGCCGAGCCGTCTGCAGTTCATCGGCCTTCGGGTTCCGGTCACTCATGTGAAGATCGTAGAGCTGGCTCAGTCCGCCCTGGCGGGGTACTTGGTCCAACTGCGGATCGAGGAGTCGGGCGCGAAGGCGGTCTTCGATTCGGCGCGTGCGTTGCGCCGGCGGACGTAGGCGGCGATGGCGGCGTTCTGCTCGCTGTGGCTGCGGTGGTCGGTGCCGTTGAGCGCGAAGTGGCGCAGCGCCGCGAACTCCGCTTCGATCCACGATCAGGCAGATGAGCACCACGATTGCCCGGCGGAGTTCGACCGGGTCCTTCGCAGTCCGGCTGATCCGCTGCAGCCTACGACCCTCGTCGATCGTGGCCGGCCGGACGAACACACTCGATCGACGCCCCACGACCACCTACAAGATCAGGTCTTGGAGACAGTCTGCTGGCTGACGCGCAGTGGGTCGATTACCCGGCCAGGGCTGCGTGGCGGGCCTCTAGGGAGTGTCCGCAAAGTATCGGCGTCCGCCCGGAGGGCGGGGGTCGCGGTGTCCGGTGCGTGCGATCGCAAGGCGGAGGAGGGAGCCATGGTGACCGACGACAACGCC
>NZ_LWBU01000279.1:310759-586878 GCF_001646665.1 Streptomyces noursei
CTTTGCGGACACGACCTAGGTCCCGTCCGGGAGCCGCGCTGCGCGCCGGGTCCTGGCGAGGAGGATCAGCGACGCGACGGCGGCGAAGGCGCACCAGGTGGATACGAACTCGGTGCGCCACAGCGCCACGCACAGCATCGCCCCGGCCGCGACGACCGCGCCGAGCCGGCGCAGCAGCCGGTCGGTCGCCAGGAGCAGCGCGCCGACGGTGGCGAGCAGGTAGCCGCCGATGAGCAGCGGCGCGTACGGCAGGTCCAGTACGTAGCCGATGGTGCGGCCGCGGATGTGGGCCGTCACCGGCCCGGTGGCGAGGCGGTACGAGAGCGCGGCCGCCGTCGCGCACCCGACGGCGGCCGGGACGGCGAGGCGGGCGCGGGCTCCCGGCGGGGTGACAAGCAGGACGCCGAGCGGCACCCACAGGGGCAGCAGCGGCAGCGCGATGACGGCCCACGCCAGGGTCGCCGGCCCACCGCCGCCCCCGGCGTCCCAGACGGCGGCCTCGACGATCTGGTGGACCCCCAGCAGCAACGGCAGCGCGGCGAGCGGCAGTTCACGGAGGCTTCGCGCGCGGGCCACGCAGACGGCGCCGACCGTGGCGATGACGGTGCCGGCCACGAGATCGGCGGTCGCGTTCCAACACATATGGGTAGCGTACGGGTGCAACCGTACGGCGGCCGGGAGGAGATCCCTTGTCAGCGCTTCAGGTGTCGCGAGCCACTGCGGAGGACTGGGCGGTGGTGCGCGAATGGGCCGTGGCGGAGGGCTGGAACCCCGGCCTCGGGGACACGGCGAGCTTCTTCGCACAGGATCCCGACGGGTTCTTCCTCGGCCGGCTCGACGGAGAGCGGGAACCGGTTTCGGCCATTTCGGTCGTCAACTACGACGACGCGTACGCCTTCCTCGGCTTCTACTTGGTGCGGCCCGACCGGCGCGGTCTCGGGTACGGACTGGCCACCTGGAAGGCGGCGCTGGCGCACGCGGGCGGCCGCACGGTCGGGCTCGACGGGGTGCCCGCGCAGCAGGACAACTACCGCCGCTCGGGGTTCGTCCTGGCGCACCGCTCGGCCCGCTGGACGGGACCGGTGACGGCGGGCTCCGCGGCGGCCGGCACCCGCGCCGCGGGGGTGGTGCCGGCCACCGGGGCGGGGCTGTCGGCGATCGCCGCCTACGACGCCGCCTGCTACCCCGCCGAGCGGCCGCGCTTCCTGGAGCGGTGGCTGCGGGCGCCCGGCCACGTGGCGCTCGCGCGGGTGGTGGACGGGCGGATGACGGGGTACGGGGTGATCCGCCCGGCGCAGGACGAGGCGCGGGTGGGGCCGCTGTTCGCCGACTCGCCGGGTGACGCGGAGGTGCTGCTGGACGCGCTCGTGGCCGGTTCCGGCGCGGACCGGATCGCCATGGACGTACCGGAGTCGAACGCCGCCGCCGTGCGCCTGGCGGAGAGCCGGGGGCTGGTGCCGACGTTCGCCACGGCGCGGATGTACACGGGGCCGGTGCGCCCGTTCGCCCGGGACCGCGTCTTCGGCATCACCACCCTGGAGCTGGGCTGAGTCACGTGCCGGTGCCGTACTGCTCGGCCTGGAGGAGGTACATGCGCCGGTAGCGGGAGTCGGGCCGGTCCATCAGTTCCTCGTGGGAACCCGACTCGACGAGCCGGCCCCGGTGGAGGACGTGGATGACGTCGGCGGACTGGATGCCGGCCATGCGGTGGCTGACGAGCACGACGGTCCGCCCCTCGTCGCTGAGGGCCCGGATGCGCCGGAAGGACTCGACCTCCGCCTCGGGGTCCAGCGCGGAGGTCGGCTCGTCGGCGATCACCAGGGTGGCCTCGCGGTAGCGCAGGCGGGCCTGGCCGACCGTCTGCCACTGGCCGCCGGACAGCTCGGAGCCGTGCCGGAACTCACGGGCGAGCAGGGTGTCGTAGCCGCGCGGCAGGGTGCCGCCGAGCCGGTCGGCGCCCGAGTACACGGCGGCCCGCTGGACACGGCCCGGGTCCGGGGGCGCGTCGGGCTGCCCGATGCGGATGTTGGTGTCCAGCGTGAAGGGCCAGCGCTGGAAGTCCTGGTCGAGGACGGCGACATGGCGGAAGACGTCCAGCCGGTCGGCCTCGGCGAGGTCGGTGTCCCCCCACAGGACACGGCCGTCCTGCGGCCGGTGGAGCCCGGCGAGGAGCTTGACGAGCGTGGACTTCCCCGATCCGTTCGCGCCGACCAGGGCGACGACGGAGCCGGCGGCGATGGTCAGGGACACCCCGTCCAGCGCGGGTTCTTCGCGGTCGGGGTAGCGGAAGCCGACGTTCTCGAAGGTGATCTTCTCGGGGAAGTCGGGGACGGCCGTGCCGCCGGCGGGGATGGCCCGCCGGTCGGCGGCCACCGTGAACCGGTCGAGGTCGCGGACGTACAGGGACTCCTCGTGGAGGGTGTTGACGTGCGTGATCAGGGCGCTGAGGCTGGCGGAGCCGGTGCGTACGGCGAGGGCGGCGGTGCCCGCCATGGCGATGTCCATCCGGCCGCTGACCAGCAGGACGCCGAGGGCGGCGTACGTGAGGAGGGCGGCTGCGCCCGACAGCGCCGCCGCCAGCAGCTCGGTGAGGGCGCGCCCGTCGGCGAGGCGGGTCTGTTCGGCCTCCGAGGTCTCGGCCATGTCGTGGAACCGGTCGAGGAGGTAGCGGCCCACCTGGTGCACGCGGACCTCCTGCGCGGATTCGCGGCTGGTGATGAGGTTGCTGACCAGGCGGGCGGCCCGTTCGTGCTCGATCCAGTTCATACGGGAGGCGTAGCGGCGCTGCGCCACATGCATGGCTCCCCAGCCGCGGGGCAGGGCGATCAGCACCAGCAGCGGCAGGAGTGCCGGGTGCAGCACGGTGAGGACGCCGGCTGCGGCGACGATGGTGAAGACGCCGTTGAGGGCGCCCACGCAGGCGCCGATCATGTTCCGGGCGGCCACGGCGCCGAACTGGGCGGAGTCCAGGAGCTTGCGGAAGGCGCCGTCCTCGATGGCGTCGAGCTCCACGCCCGCGGCGCGGCGGAGGTACTTCTCGGTGGCGAGCCGCTCGACCTTGGGCTCCAGCCGGCCGGTGGCGGCGGTGGACAGGCTGGCGAGCACCGCGTTGACGACGGCGAGCACCCCGGCGGCGATCAGCGCGGGCAGGGCGGCGCGGAGGCGGTCGGTGGTGGTGCCGGCGGCGAAGAGGGCGTGCAGGACCTGGTTCGTCAGGAGCAGTCCGCCGGCCTGGGCGACGCCCTGACCGATCTCGGCGAGACCGACGGCCAGCAGCGCGCGCCCGTCCGACTCCCGGGCGAGCCGCAGGGTCCCGCCGACGAGCCGGGGCAGGGCGCGTACGGCGGCCAGCGGCTTGAGGTCGAGCCTGGCGTACTCGTGCGCGGCCCAGCCGTAGTCGTAGCGCAGGGCGCCGCCGAACAGCTCGCGCTCGCTCTCGGAGACGGGCGGCTCGGACCTCCAGGCCCGCCGGAACAGTTTCTTGTCACGCACGATCCCCACCCCCCGGTCGCCGCGGCGCCGTTGCCGTCGCAGCAACCGCTCCCCCACCGCCGATCGGGTGAAACGTGCACGTGTGGGGCGGGCGCGTCGCACTCGGCACGAATCGGATGATCCTATTTTCACCGCTATGCGAATGACTGGACTGGCGGTGCTCCCGGCCGTGTTGTGCGGGCTGTGCGCGATGAGCCCCGGAGCGGCGGGACTCCCTCCCGGGGGACACGGGACGCCGGCTGCCGGCGGGACTGCCGGCGCGCACGGGACTCCCGCCTCCCACGGGGCCGCCGTGCTGCCCGGGACACGGGTGACCGCCGGTGCGGTGCCGTTGCCCGGGACACCGGTGACCGCCGGTGCGGTGCCGCTGCCCGGGACGCCCGAGGTGGTCGGGGCCGGTGGGACGTTCAGTGCCGCGCTTGCTGCCGGGACCTCGGAGGCCGTGGGGATGCCCACGACCACCGGGACCGACGGGACGACTACGGCCACGGGGACCGCTGAGACCGCCGGGACCGCCGGGGCGCGTCCCGGGGCCGGTGGCCTGCGCGTCGGGAACCCCATGGCCGGGAACCGCGGCTTCGGCGTCGTGACCCGGCGCGACGCGGTGCTGGCCGGGACCGGGTCCGCAAGCCCCGTCGCCGTGGGCGGCGACCTGGTCCTCGGGTCCCGGTACGGCGTCGCGCCCCGCAGGGAGGGCGGCTACACCGCGCCGGGCGACCGGCGGCCCACCGCCCTCCTGGTCGGCGGGGCGGTCGACCTCGCCGGCAGCGCGGCGGACGGGGTGCTGAAGGTGAGCGGGGACGCCTACGTCAAGGTGGGCGACCTGTCCGACAGCGCCGCCCTGGCCACCGGCATGGACGGCGCGCCGGTGAAGACCCGGCTGGTGGCCACCGGGCGGGGCTACGGCACGACGCCGCGCGTCGAGCTGACCACCGCCCAGGCGTCCGCGTCGGTGGGCCCCGCGCCGGGCCTCGTCGACTTCGGCGCCCTGTTCGCCGACCACCGCCGGCGCGCCGACGCCCTGGCGCGCTGCCCGGGCACGGTGACACCGCGCGGCGCCCTCGGCCCGGGCGCCACCGTGCGGATCCGGCTCGCCGACGACCGGACGAACGTGCTGCGGCTGACCGGCACGCAGCTCGCCGGCATCAGGTCACTGGCCTTCGAGAACCGGCCCGCGGCGGACCGGCCCCTCGTGGTGGTGGTCGACACGGGGGCGGAGGGGGACGTGCTGTCCTGGCGGCCGCCCGCGACGACCGGCCTGGGTACCGGGGACGCGCCGTACGTCCTGTGGACCTTCGCCGGCACCAAGGACCTCACGCTCACGGCCGGCGACACCCTGTGGGGCTCGCTCTACGCGCCCCGCGCGGACCTGACCGACCGGAGCCCCGCCGACATCGAGGGCGACATCGTGGTCCGCTCGTTCCGGGCGGGCCCCGGCGCGGGCGGCATCCGCAGCGCCGCGTTCGCGGCCGAGCCGGAGTGCGGCAGCGCTCCGGCGCCCGCGTCCGGACCGTCCCGGGACCGGTCGGTGGTCCCGGGGGCGGCGGTCCCGGGTGCGGGGGCGAGGCCGGAGCCGGGCCCGGAGGCGAAGCCGGGCACGGATCCGGGCCCGGACGGGGAGCCGGGTCGGGAGGCGGAGGCGGGGGTGGGCCCGGGAACGGGTCGGGAGCCGGACCCGGAGGCGAAGCCGGGACCGGGGGCGGCCGCGGAGGCGGAGGCGGAGCCGGGACCCGGCTCGCGGGCCCCCGCCACCGGGGCCGTCACGGACGCCCGCCCCGGTTCCGGGCCCTCCCCCGCCGAGTCCTTCCCGCGCCGCGCCGAGGAGCCCTCCCCCGGCGCCGGCACCGCCATGGCCGACACCGGCTCCCGGTCGGGGCTCTGGTACACGGGCGCCGGAGCGGCCCTGCTCGTCGCCGTCGGCACGGCCCTGACCAGGGCGTCCCGTCGCGGCCGCCGGGAGCCCGGCGAGTGAACCGGGCGGCCCATAAAAGGCAGGAGTCCGGGTACCCGAACCGCCTCCCGAAGGTCGACGAGGAGGGCAGAGCACCCGTGAGGAACCACTCGCAAGACGCCACCCAGTCCGGCGGTCCGACCGGACCCGCCGACCCGACCGGGCCCACCGGTCCCCTGGGGCTGCGGCTGGCCGGGGGCAGAGCCGTGGAGGGCGAGCCCGGTGACGCGCTCCTCGGCACCCCCGCGAGCGGCGGAACCTCGGCCGGCGCCCCGCACGACCATGGAACGTCCGCCGCGCCGGGCGGAACCGGGGGCGCCGCGGGCGGCGCCGAAGGCCCGGCCGGCACCCACCCTCCGGACCGCACGCAGGCCATCCTGGAGGCCACCAAGCAGGTGGCGGCGCTGCTGAAGAGCGCCGGTCACCCGTTCGCACTGGCCGGGAGTGTGGCGGCGTACGCGCACGGCGTGCCGCAGAGCCTCCAGCACGACACCGACTTCGCGATCCTGCGCGAGGACGCCGAGGCGGTCACGCAGGACCTGGAGGCGGCCGGCATCCAGGTGCGGGTGCCGCCCGAGGACTGGCTGATCAAGGCGCGGAGCCACGGCGAGGAGATCGACCTGATCTTCGAGCTGGCACGGCACCCGGTCACCCCCGACCTGCTGCAGAGGGCGCACACCCTGCCGGTGGACTCGGTGCGGATGCCGGTGCTGGCGCCGACCGACCTGGTGGGCAGCCTGCTGGCCGCGTTCTCCGAGCACCACTGCGACTTCGGTGCCGTCCTGCCGATCGCCCGCACCCTGCGGGAGAAGATCGACTGGGATCTGCTGCGCCGGGAGAGCGAAGGCTCCCCCATGCCTGAGGCTTTCCTGTATTTGCTGGAACGCCTGAACGTGATCGAACCCCGGGAGGCCACGCCATGAGCGCCGCCGACACCGCCGAGTACCGCATCGCCCATCTGCGGGACCGGCTGGCGAGCGAGGACATCGCCGAGCTGGGCATCAGGATCGAGCAGCGCGGTACGAGCGTGATGCTGTACGGCACCGTCGCCAGCGACGACTGCCGGGCCGAGATCCTGCGCATCGCCCGGGAGGAACTGGCCGGGCTGCCGCTGCGCGAGGACCTGGTCGTCGTCTGCGCGGACGCCCCCGACCACCCCGAGGAGCTGTCGTGATCCGAGTAGCAGCGGTCGGTGACATCCACCTGGGCCCGGGCAGTGCGGGCACCCTGCGGCCGGCCTTCGAGTCCCTGCACGAGCAGGCGGACCTGCTCCTGCTCGCCGGTGACCTGACGCGGCACGGCACGGCGGAGGAGGGCGAGGTCGTGGCCGGCGAGGTGGCCGGACTCGGCATCCCGGTGGTCGCCGTGCTGGGCAACCACGACTACCAGAGCGACCAGGAGGCCGAGGTCGCGGCGGCGCTGGACCGGGTGGGCGTGACCGTCCTGGAGGGCGAGGGCACGGTGCTGAACATCCGCGGCGCGCGGGTGGGCGTCGCCGGGACCAAGGGGTTCGGCGGCGGTTTCGCCGGGCGCAGCGGCGGCGAGTTCGGCGAACCGGAGATGAAGGACTTCATCCGCTACACCCGGCGCTGCGCGGACGGTCTGCGGAAGTCGCTGACCATGCTGGCCGAGGCGGACTGCGCCGTGCGGATCGCCCTGACGCACTACGCGCCGGTGCCGGACACGCTGGCGGGTGAGCCGCTGGAGATCTACCCGTTCCTGGGGAGCTACCTGCTGGCCGAGGCGGTGGACGAGGGCGGGGCCGACCTCGCGGTGCACGGCCACGCGCACATGGGCACCGAGCACGGGATGACCAGCGAGGGCGTACGGGTGCGCAACGTCGCCCAGCCGGTGATCGGCCGGGCCTTCGCCGTCTACCACCTGCCCGTGCACGCCGGGGGCGCCGCGGCGGGCGGCGGCGGTGTGAAGGCCGGGGCGGACGCGGTGGGCGCCCACTGATCGGGCGGTCGGACACCCCGCTAGGCGGGTAACCGGGGCATACTGCCAGAGATAGGGCGCATTCATCACACAAACGGACAAAAACAGCAGAGGAGCCGAGGATCGTGACGGACGTTTCGAGCCAGGGTCCCGCACCCGGCGACGACCGGAAGGTACTCACCAACCGGCAGGGCCACCCTGTCTACGACAACCAGAACCAGCGCACGGTCGGGGCCCGCGGCCCCGCGACGCTGGAGAACTACCAGTTCCTGGAGAAGATCAGCCACTTCGACCGGGAGCGCATCCCCGAGCGGGTCGTCCACGCCCGCGGCGTGACGGCCTACGGATACTTCGAGGCGTACGGCTCCTGGGGCGACGAGCCGATCAGCCGCTACACCCGCGCCAAGCTCTTCCAGGAGCGCGGCAAGCGCACCGACCTGGCCGTCCGCTTCTCCACCGTGATCGGCGGCCGGGACTCCTCCGAGGCGGCGCGCGACCCGCGCGGCTTCGCGGTGAAGTTCTACACCGAGGACGGCAACTGGGACCTCGTGGGAAACAACCTGGGCGTCTTCTTCATCCGGGACGCCATCAAGTTCCCCGACGTCATCCACGCCCTCAAGCCCAACCCGGTCAGCTTCGAGCAGCAGCCGCGGCGCATCTTCGACTTCATGTCGCAGACGCCGGAGTCGATGCACATGCTGGTCAACCTGTTCAGCCCGCGCGGCATCCCGTCCGACTACCGCCACATGCAGGGCTTCGGCGTGAACACCTACAAGTGGGTGAACGCGGAGGGCCGGTCGGTCCTGGTCAAGTACCACTGGATGCCCAAGCAGGGCGTCCGCAGCATGACCGAGGAGGACGCGGCCAACGTGCAGGCCTTGGGCCTGGGCCACGCCACCAAGGACCTGTACGAGGCGGTCGGGCGCGGTGACCACCCGGAGTGGGAGCTGCTCGTCCAGATGATGGACGACCACGACCACCCGGAGCTGGACTTCGACCCGCTGGACGACACCAAGACCTGGCCGGAGCAGGACTTCCCGCCGAAGCCGGTCGGCCGGATGGTGCTGGACCGGATGCCGGAGAACTTCTTCGCCGAGAACGAGCAGATCTCCTTCGGCACGGGTGTACTGGTGGACGGGCTGGACTTCTCGGACGACAAGATGCTGGTCGGCCGGACCTTCTCGTACAGCGACACCCAGCGCTACCGGGTGGGCCCGAACTACCTCCAGCTGCCGGTCAACCAGGCGAAGAACGCGGACGTGCGGACCAACCAGCGCGACGGGTTCATGACGTACCACGTGGACGGCGCCGGGGAGAACGCCGACGTCAACTACGAGCCGTCGATCCGGGGCGGCCTGCGCGAGGGCGAGTACCCCACGCACGACGAGCAGGGCCCGGAGATCCGGGGGCGGCTCACCCGCAAGCGCATCCCGCGGACCAACGACTACCAGCAGGCCGGCCAGCGCTATCTGCTGATGGAGCAGTGGGAGCGGGACGACCTGGTGCACAACTTCGTCACGCTGCTGAAGCAGTGCGACCGGCCGGTGCAGGAGCGGATGGTGTGGCACTTCCTCCTGGTCGAGAACGACCTGGGGCTGCGCGTCGGCGAGGGCCTCGGCATCAGCCCGCGGGACGTGTCCCACCTCGAACCACTGGCGAGCCAGGACCTCACCGAGGACGACCGCAAGCGGCTGGCCAACCTCGGGGAGAACCCGCCCCGGGACGTCGAGGGCCTGACGATGACGCACTGCGTCCCCAACGAGCGGCACGTCGTGACCCGCTGATCCCACCCGTCCCACCCCATGACCGAGGGCCCCGCCGGCGACGGCGGGGCCCTCGGTCGTCCGGCCGGGGCCCGGAGGAGGACGCCCGGCTGCCCGGCCGGGCGGGTGCGTTCAGGGGCGGCGCC
Organism: Streptomyces noursei; assembly: GCF_001646665.1. Classification (GTDB taxonomy): domain Bacteria; phylum Actinomycetota; class Actinomycetes; order Streptomycetales; family Streptomycetaceae; genus Streptomyces; species Streptomyces lavendulocolor. The sequence continues at coordinate 320,050 of NZ_LWBU01000279.1, forward strand.
AGGCGTCGCTTTCCAGGTGGGAGCCGGCCTGCGGGCCCATCCGGAGCATGCCGCCGTCCACCACCCACGAGGCGCCGGTGACGTACGAGGAGTCCTCCCCGGCCAGGAACGCGATGACCGAGGCGACCTCCCGCGCGTCGCCCGGGCGTCCCAGCGGCACACCGGGCCGGGACTGCTTGCGGACGTCCTCGTCGTCCTGGCCGGTCATCGGGGTGGCGATCTCGCCCGGCGCGACGGCGTTCACGGTGATGCCGTACTCGGCCAGCTCCAGCGCCATGACCTGGGTGAGCAGCCCGAGCCCGCCCTTGGCGGCGCAGTAGGGCGCCGCTCCGACGCGTGGCTGGTGCTCGTGGACGGACGTCACGTTGACGATCCGCCCGCCGTCCCCCTGCTCGATCATGCGGCGCGCGGCGATCTGGGAGCAGAGGAACGGCCCGACCAGGTCGACGTCCAGCACGTCCCGGACGGTCTCGTAGGACATCTCCAGGAAGGGGGTGGCCGTACCGGTGCCGGCGTTGTTCACCAGCACGTCGATGCGGCCGAGTTCGGCGGCCAGCTCGTCGACGACGTCCGCGGCGCCGGGCAGCCGGGTCAGGTCGAGGTGGGCGACGGCGGCGCGGCGACCGTGGCCGCGGACCTCCTCGGCGGTCCGCCGCGCGCCCTCCTCGTCGGCGTGCCAGGTGATGCCGACGTCCATGCCCTCGGCCGCGAGCCGTACCGCGGTGGCCCGGCCGATGCCGGAGTCGGAGCCGGTGACGACGGCGACAGGGGTGCCCCGGTTCACGGGCGGATTCATCGTGCCTCCTCGGCGGTGTTCGGGACGTGCGTTCAGGACAATGGCGGTACCACGTGACGGGTGAGACGAAACGGCGTCCGAGGGGTTCCTGAGGCTGAAGTGTGCTGAGTGGCTCATGATCGGGCACGTGAAGGGGATGCCGGACGTATCAGCACCCGTGATCAAACTGGTGCGGCGGACCACCGAACCCGTCGCGGCGCAGACGCTGCGATCCACGGCCGCCGCCGTCATCTCCTTCGTCGTCGCCCTGATGGTCCTGCCCGCGCAACCCGCGCCCCTGACCGCTCCGCTGACCGCGCTCCTGGTCGTGCAGGTGACCCTCTACGCGACCCTCACCACCGGGATCCGACGCGTCAACTCGGTCGTGGTCGGCGTCCTCATCGCCATCGGCTTCACCGCCCTGGTGGGTCTGACCTGGTGGAGCCTCGGCCTGACGATCTTCACCTCGCTGATCATCGGCCGTTTCGTGCGGGTGGACGAGTTCGTCCCCGAGGTCGCGATCAGCGCCATGCTCGTCCTCGGGGTGTCCCAGGCCACCTCGGCCGCCTGGCACCGCGTGCTGGAGACGCTGATCGGTGCCGGGGTGGGCCTGCTGTTCAACCTGCTGTTCGCTCCCCCGGTGTGGACGCAGTCGGCCGGGACGTCCATCGAGGGTCTGGCGCGCGGGATGGGGCGCATGTTCCGCACCATGGGCGCGGAGGTCGCCGAGGGCCACATCCCCTTCCCGCACGCCGCCGCCCGGCTGCACGAGGCCCGGCGGCTCGACCACGACATCGTGGAGGTCGACGCGTCGCTGCGGCAGGCGGAGGAGAGCCTGCGGATGAACCCGCGCGTACGGGAGGGGCTGCTGTCCCGGGTGGTGCTGCGGACGGGCCTGGACACGCTGGAGATCTGCGCGGTGGTGCTGCGGGTGCTGACCCGGAGCATGACGGACCTGGCGAAGTTCCGTACGGAGGAGTCGCTGTTCCCCGCGGACGTGTCGGCGGGTCTCAAGGAACTGTTCGGGCAGATGGCCGACGCCATCGAGAGCTTCGCCCTGCTGATCACCACTCAGGTCGCCGCCAACGCGGAGGACGCGGAGGAGCGGCTGGCCGACGCCCTGGCCGCGAGCCGGGTCACCCGCGACCGGGTCGCCGACATGCTGCTGGAGGACGTGCAGGAGCACCCCCGCCAGTGGCAGCTGCACGGCGCGCTGCTGGCCGAGATCGACCGGATCCTCGACGAGCTGGACCTCGACAAGCGCAGTGAGCGCCTCATGCAGGAGCTGGACCGGCGCTCGGCGGAACTGAGCGAGCGCCACCCGCGGCTCGCCGCCCTGCGCCGCCGGCTGCGCGGCGAGGGCGGCAGCGAGCGGCGGCCGGGCGTGGAGGCCTGAGCCGCCCCGGCCGCTCCGGCGTCCCCCGGCCACTCCGCCCCCGGCCGCCCGATGCCTCCCGGGCCTCCCGGCAGGCATCGGGCGGCGGGGGCGTGGAACACGTGCGAGTGTCCGTCGACCGATGAAGGAGGCCCACGTGTCGGAGAGCCCGGAGCCCGTGTACGACCGGATCAGGGAGGAGGTCGCCGCGCGTGCCGAGCGGCTGTGGGACGTGAGCCTCGCGCTGCACCGCGCGCCGGAGACGGCGTTCGAGGAGCGGGAGGCGGCGCGGCTGCTGAGCGGCGAGCTGGAGCGCGAGGGGTTCGCGGTGGAGCGCGGGTCGGCGGGCCTGCCGACCGCCTTCACCGGACGGACCGGGAGCGGCGACGGGCCGTGCGTGGCGCTGTTGATGGAGTACGACGCGCTGCCGCTGCTGGGGCACGCGTGCGGCCACAACCTGATCGCCGCGGCCGGGCTGGGCGCCGCGCTCGCGGTGCGCGGGGCGCTCGGCGAGGTGCCGGGGTCGCTGCTGGCGGTCGGCACCCCCGCGGAGGAGCGCGGCGGCGGGAAGGTCGTGCTGGTGGAGGCGGGGCTGTTCGAGGGGGTGGACGCGGCGCTGATGTTCCACCCGGGCGTGTACGGCTGGGCGCGCGCCCCGCTGACGGCCAGCGCGCAGATCCGGGTGGCGTTCCACGGGCGGGCCGCGCACCCGACCGGCAACCCCACGGAGGGCATCGACGCGCTCGGCGCGCTGATCCAGCTGTTCAACACCCTGGGCGTGCTGGACCGGAGGCTGCCGGCGGGGTCGCACGTGCAGGGCATCGTCACGGACGGGGGGCGGGCGACGAACATCGTCCCCGAGTACGCGGAGGGCCTGTTCGGGCTGCGCGGGGGGACCACGGCCGCGCTGGAGGAGCTGGTGGAGGAGGTGCGCTCGTGCGCACGGGGCGTGGCGCTGGCGACCCGCACGCGGGTGGAGGTGGACGGCGTGGGCGGGCGCTACGAGCACTTCCGCGACAACGACGTGCTGTCGGGGCTGTTCGCCCACCACCTGGACCGGGCGGGCATCCGGTTGTCGGAGCCGGTTCCGGGCGTGTACCTGGGGTCGTCGGACATCGGCAACGTGAGCACGAGGGTGCCGGCGATCCATCCGTTCGTCGCCATCATGGACCCGGACGCGTCGGACCACACGCCCGAGTTCGCCGAGGCGGCGGCCGGGCCGCGCGGGCGTCAGGTGATGCTGGCGGCGGCGGAGGCGCTGGCCTGCACGGCGGCCGACGTGCTGATGCGTACGGACGTCTCCGCGCGCGCGTGGGCCTGCCTGCGGGAGAAGGCGGCCTCGGGGCAGTGAGGACCCGGTCCCGCCGCCGCCGGGGCCCCGGTCAGTCCTCGACGGTCACCCGGACCGTCTTCACCTCCGTGTCGGCGGCGTCCGGGACGACCATGCCGGCCTCGACGCCGCTGCGCAGGTAGTGCAGCACCTCGGAGGTGAGCCGTTCGCCGGGGAGGGCGGCGGGGATGCCGGGCGGGTACGGGGTGAGCATCTCGGCGGTGACGCGGCCGGCGGCCTTCTCCCACGGCACCTGCTCGACGCGCCCGAAGAACGCGTCGCGCGGCAGCATGACCTGCTCCAGGCGGAGGTCGGCGGGGTCGGGGACCTCGACCCCGGTCGCGGGACGCAGCTCGTCGGCGTGGTCGGCGACGTCGCGCAGGGCGGTGATCAGCGCCTCGGCGGTGCTTTCGTCGTCGGCGTGGGTGAGCTGGGCGCTGGTGCGCCGGTGGTCGGACAGGTGCAGGTTGATGCGGTGGTGCTCGCGGATCCAGTCGGCGATCCGGTAGCCGGTGGTGCCGAGGCCGGTGATGTCGACGATGACCTGGAGCGGGTCGAGGTCGGCCGCGCGGCCGGGCCCGCAGAAGTCGTCGCGGCCGTGCACGTGCAGGCCGTCGATCTCGGCGATGCGGGCCCGTACGGACTTGGCGAGGGCGAGCGCGTCGTCGTAGAGGGCGTGGCCGTGCTGGACCATCTGGCGGCGCCAGCCGTCGAGGGCCGCGTACAGCAGGACGGAGGGGCTGGTGGTGCCCAGCAGGTCCTCGCGGTTCTTGAGGACCTCCGGCTGGATCAGGTCGCCCTGGAGGTGGAAGACGGAGCCCTGTTCGAGGCCGGAGCCCATCTTGTGGACGGAGGTGACGCAGACGTCGGCCCCGGCGTCCATGGCCCAGGTGGGCAGCTCGGGGTGGAACGGCAGGTGGGCGCCCCACGCCTCGTCGACGATGAGCGGCACGCCGTGCTCGTGACACGCCTCGGCGATGGCGGGCAGGTCGGAGCAGGTGCCGTACGGCGTCGGGGTCGTCACCAGGGCGCCCCGGGCGTCGGGGTGCTCGGCGAAGGCGGCGCGGAAGGCGTCGGCGGACGGCGGGTGGGCGAGGTGGCGTTCGGGATCCCACTGGGGGTCGACCCAGACGGGAACGATGCCGGCGAGGACGAGCCCGGACACCACGGACTTGTGGGCGTCGCGTCCGACGAGCAGTTTCTCGTGCGGTCCGGCGACGGAGAGCATGGCCGCCTTGACCGACAGGGAGCTGCCACAGGTCGAGAAGAAGGTGTGGTCCGCCCCGACGGCGTCGGCCATCAGCTCCTGCGCCCTGGCCAGCACGCCGTGGGAGGAGGTCCGGTCGTCCAGCCCGCTGGTGGCGAGGACGTCGGAGCGGAAGACGGCGTCACCGAGCACGGCGCGGACGCGTGGGTCGGCGCCCCGGCCCTGTTTGTGGCCGGGTGGGGTGAAGGGGGTCTGGTTCTCGGAGTGGTACGCGGCGAGCGCGTCGAGCACGGGTGCCTGTGAGTGGTCCATGGCACCCCAGTGCCCCGCGAACCAGGACAAAAACAGGCCCGCCCCGGGGGCGCGGAGCGGCGGCCCTGACCGTACCGGCACGCCGGCCTGCACGCCGGTCGGCCTTTCCGCCGGCGCCGGTGACCCCACCTGGCGTAGTTTGACCCAGGACAAATATTTGACATAGGACAAACATCCCTCGGGCGGAGCCGATCGCATGACCATCAGAGGCACCACCGCGGCCGAGATCGCCGGGAGCGTGCGGGACCAGGTCGCCTCGGGCGGGCTGGCGCCGGGATCCGTCCTGCCGCCGGTGCGCGCCCTCGCCGCCGGACTGGGGGTCAACCGGAACACGGTCGCCCTGGCCTACCGGCGCCTCGTCGAGGCGGGAGTGGCCGAGACCCGGGGCCGCGGCGGCACGGTGGTCGCGGCGGTACCGCAGCTCGCACGCGAGGGCACCGGAGCCGGTGCCGGCGACGGCCGCGTCGACCTGGCCGGCGGCAACCCCGACCCGGGGCTGCTGCCCGACCTCCTGGCCGTCGCCCGGCGCGGGGACTACGGCCGGCCGCTGTACGGCGAACCCGCCGTCGACGCCGGGCTGGACGCCTGGGCCCGGGCCGACTTCGCCGAGGACATCGACCACCCGTTCCGCACCCTGGTCACCCATGGAGCGGTGGACGCCACCGAGCGGCTCCTGGACGCCCATCTCACCCGCGGGGACCTGGTGGCGATCGAGGACCCCTGCTTCCTGGCGAGCATCGGCATCCTGCGGCTGAACGGCTACCGCTCGGCGCCCGTCGCGGTCGACGGCGCCGGCATGCGCCCCGACGCCCTGCGGGCCGCCCTGGAGGCCGGGGCACGCGCGGTCGTCTGCACGCCCCGCGCCCACAACCCGACCGGCGCGAGCCTCACCGGGGAACGGGCCGCCGAGCTGCGGGCGGTCCTCGCCGGGCACCCCCAGGTCCTGGTCGTCGAGGACGACCACTTCTCGGCGGTCTCCGCCCGGCCGTACCACCGGATCACCCCACCGGGCAGCGCGCGCTGGGCGCTGGTGCGGTCCGTCTCCAAGTTCCTCGGCCCCGATCTGCGCCTCGCCCTCGTCGCCGCCGACGCCGGGACCGCCACCCAGCTGGAGGCGCGGCTCGGCGCCGGCACCAGCTGGGTCAGCCACCTGCTCCAGCACATCACCCGCGAACTCCTCCTCGACCCCCGCGTCCACGAACTCCACGAGCGGGCCCGCGAGGCCTACGCCCGCCGCAGCGGCCTGCTCGTCGAGCGGCTGCGCGCCCACGGCATCGACGTCCCGCACCGGCCCGACGGGCTGAACGTCTGGGTGGACCTCGGCGTCGACGCACGCGCCGCGGTCACGGCCCTGGCCGAGCGGGGCTGGGCGGTGCGGCCGGGCCACCTCTTCGCACCGGACCCGTCCGCCCACCGGGGCGCGATCCGGGTCACCTCCTCCACCCTCACCGCGGCGCGGGCCGAGGCCTTCGCCGCCGCACTCGCCGAGGTCGTCGCCGGCCTGCGTCCCCCGGCCGCCTGACCCCCCACCGACCCGAACCCGGCCCACCCGACCCCTGCGAGGAGACAGCATGTTCCGCGGCCTGAGCGCCTTCCCCCTCACCCCCACAAGCGAGCACGGCATCGACACGGCGGCGTACACGGCGCTCGTCGCCCGCCTCGCCGCCGCCGGCGTGGACTCCATCGGCGCGCTCGGCTCGACCGGCGGCTACGCCTACCTCACCCGCGAGCAGCGCGCGCACACCGCGAGGGCCGCCGTCGACGCCGCCGACGGGGTCCCCGTCGTCGTCGGCATCGGCGCGCTGCGCACCTCGCACGTCCTGGAGCTGGCCGAGGACGCGCAGAAGGCGGGCGCCTCCGGGGTGCTGCTCGCCCCCATGACGTACCAGCCGCTCACCGACGACGAGGTGTTCGGCCTGTACGAGGACGTCACCCGCGAGCTGTCCGTGCCGCTGTGCGTGTACGACAACCCCGGCACCACGCACGTGCGGTTCACCGACGACCTGCACGGCCGCATCGCGCAGCTGCCCAACATCGGCTCCATCAAGATCCCCGGTGTGCCCGAGGACCCGCGCGGGGCCGAGCGCCGCGTCGACGCCCTGCGCGCCCTGATCCCCGGCACCGTCACCATCGGGGTGAGCGGCGACTGGACGGCCGCCCGCGGCCTGAACGCCGGGTGCGACGCCTGGTACTCGGTCCTCGGGGGTACCTTCCCGCGCACCGCCCTCGCCCTGACTCGCGCCGCCCAGGGCGGCCGCGCGGGTGAGGCCGCCGAACTGTCCGGAGGGCTCGAACCGCTCTGGGCGCTGTTCCGCCGCCACGGCAGCCTGCGCGTCATGTCCGCCGCCGCCTCCCACCTCGGCCTGACGGACGAGCCGAACCTGCCGCGCCCCCTGCGCGGGCTGGACGGGACCGCCCGCCGGGAGGTCGTCGCCGCGCTCGACGCCCTCGGTCTCACCTCCTGAGCGCACCCGCGTGCGCCGCCACCTGGCACGGCGGCGCACGCCGGTCAGGGTCGGGGGCGCACGCGCTGCCAGCGCGGTCGGGCGTCGGTGCCCCGGCGCCCCGCGACGGAGGCGCAGCGCGGGCAGACGCGGCGGACGCGGTCGGCGGCACCGCCGGACTCGGGCAGTGCGTCCTGCCAGGTGACGTGCGGGAAGCGGTCGAGCCGGGACCGGCTGAGGGAGAGACCGCAGACCGTCTGGTTCATGCCGGGCTCCCACGCGTGCACCTCCCCGGCGGGCAGCCTGCGGCGGCCCTCCTCCTCGTCCGTCCACCGGCCGGAGGCGGCGACCGCGTAGCGCTTCGGCGACGGCACGGGCGGTCAGCCGGCGGCGTTGTCGACGCGCAGGCGCACCTGGTCCTCCAGGCGCTCCAGGCTCCGGTCGAGGGCGTCGTTGACCGGCTGGCCGCCCGGGTCGTGCGTCTCGTCGAAGAACGACAGGTGGACGGTCACCTCGCTGGCCCCGCTGCCGATGCCGGCGACTTGGAGCCAGCCGGCGTAGCCGCCCTGCTCCCTGGTGCCCCACTCGATGCGCATCTGGTCCTTCTCGGCCCGCAGCAGGGCGGAGGTGTCCTGGTCGGTGCGGTCCTCGTGGACGGTGACGGCGGGGAGCCGCCCGGGGCGGACGTGCAGCTCCTCGGGCAGCCAGTTGTCGAACTGGTCGACGTTGGCGGCCTGGTCGAAGACGTGCTCGGGCAGCGCCGGCATGGTGCGGGAACGCTCGTACTCGGTCATCGCTCCACCGTTCCTCGTTCGTCGGCTCGGAGTGGTCCGGAGGGACGGGTGCCCGCCCTGGCCGGGCTGAAGCCGGCCCGGCGGACGGGGGAACGTGGAGGGAAAAGAAGAGCCCCGGCTGGACGGGGGAACCAGCCGGGGCAGTGTGTGGCGATCGTGAAGACGTCTTCACAACCGACTGAATGAACGATAAACCATTGAGCGGCGTTCGATCCAATCGGGGGCCGCCCCGCCCGTCGTCCCGCTTCCGCTCACGTCCCCGTGCGGGCGGCGGCGGTGGCCGTACCGCCCGGGGTGACGGGCCGGGCCGCCTGGGCGGAGAGCGGGGTGGCGATGTCCTCCAGGGACCTGCCCTCCGCGGCGACCGCGAAGAACCAGGCCACCAGGCCGCCCGCCACCATCAGCGTGGCGCCGATGCAGAAGGCCAGCACGGTGTCCGCGACCACGCCGCTCTCGGTGAGCCCGGCGAAGATCAGCGGGCCGGAGATGCCGCCGGCGGCCGTGCCGACCGCGTAGAAGAACGCGATCGCCATCGCGCGGGTCTCCATGGGGAAGATCTCGCTGACCGTCAGGTACGCGGAGCTGGCGCCCGCCGACGCGAAGAAGAGCACCACGCACCAGCTGAGGGTCATGGTGGTGGCGGTCAGCCAGCCGTTGGAGAACATCCACGCCGTCAGGAACAGCAGCGTCCCGGAGAGGATGTACGTCCCCGCGATCATCGGGCGACGGCCCCAGGTGTCGAAGAGCCGGCCGAGCAGCAGGGGGCCCATGAAGTTGCCGAACGCGATGACCGCGAAGAAGTAACCCGTCGAGCCGGTGCCGACGTCGAAGAAGGTGACCAGGATCGCCCCGAACCCGAACGTGATCGCGTTGTAGAGGAAGGCCTGTCCGACGAAGAGGGCGAGGCCCAGCACCGCGCGCCGGGGGTAGGTGCGGCAGAGCGTCCGGGCGATCTGCACGAAGCCGACGCTGTGCCGCTGCTTGATGGTGATCGCCGCGGCCGGCTCCGGCAGCGGCCGGCCCGTCTCCGCCTCCACCTGCCGCTCGACGTCCTCCACCAGCCGCTCGGCGCCCTCCTCCCGGCCGTGGATGAACATCCAGCGGGGGCTCTCGGGCACGTGGCGGCGGACGAGCAGGATGACCAGGCCGAGGACGACGCCGAGGCCGAAGGAGACACGCCAGCCGATGTCCTTCGGCAGGATGTCGGTGTCGAGGGCGAGGACCGAGAGCAGGGCGCCGCCCATGGCACCGAGCCAGAAGCTGCCGTTGATGATCAGGTCCACCCGGCCGCGGTACTTGCTGGGGATCAGCTCGTCGATGGCGGAGTTGATGGCCGCGTACTCACCGCCGATGCCGAAGCCGGTCAGGAAGCGGAAGACGAAGAACCACCAGGCGGAGAAGGACAGCGCCGTCAGCGCCGTGGCGGCGAGGTAGACCGCGAGGGTGATCAGGAAGAGCTTCTTGCGGCCGAAGCGGTCCGTGAGCCAGCCGAAGAACAGCGCGCCCGAGCAGGCGCCCGCCACGTACAGCGCGGCGGCGATGCCGGTGACCTGGGCGCTGCTGATGGCGAGCCCGCTGCCCTCCTCGGAGAGCCGGCCGGCCATGCTGCCGACGATGGTGACTTCCAGGCCGTCCAGGATCCAGACGGTGCCGAGTCCGATGACGATCATCCAGTGCCAGCGCGACCAGGGCAGTCTGTCCAGTCGCGCCGGTACCTGCGTCGTGACGGTCCCGTCCGACGCTTGCCCGAGCTGCCGCTCCGTCATGGGTCACCTCCGAGGCGTGAAGAGGGCGGGCGGGTACCCCATGGTCAAAGCGGTGAAACGGCCCGTTCGGCGGGTACCCGCCGGGCCATGCACACCGAGAAGCCCATGGCGGTGGTGACCGGTGCCTCCAGCGGCATCGGTCTCGCCCTGGCCCGGGTGTTCGCCGAGAACGGGTTCGACCTCGTGGTCTGCGCCGAGGACGCGGCGGTGGCGGAGACCGCCGACGAGCTGCGCGGCCGCGGTGCCGACGTCGTCGCCGTACGGGCCGACCTCGCCGTCTACGACGGCGTCGAGCAGCTGTACGGGGCGGTGCTCGCCACCCGCAGGCCGGTCGCTGCCGCCGTTTTGAACGCCGGGGTGGGCGAGGGCGGGGCGTTCACCGACGTGGACCTGGCGGACCACGCCCGGGTCGTCGACCTCAACATCACCTCGACCCTGCACCTGGCGCACCGGCTGCTGCCGGGCATGATCGCGGCGGGCGCCGGACGGCTCATGATCACCTCCTCGGTGGCCTCGATGGCCCCCGGGCCGTTCCAGTCCGTCTACAACGCCTCCAAGTCGTTCCTCCAGTCCTTCGCCCAGGCGCTGCGGGAGGAACTGCGGGGCACCGGGGTGACGGTGACGGCGCTGATGCCGAGCGCCACCAGGACGGCCTTCTTCCACCGGGCCGGGATGGACGACACCCGCCTGGGACGCATGACGAAGGACGACCCCGCCGTGGTGGCCCGGCAGGGGTACGCGGCACTGATGCGCGGCCGGGGCCGGGTGGTGGCCGGATCGGCGGGCAGCCGGGTCCTGGGCGCGGCCCTCACGGTGCTGCCCGACCGCCTCAAGACTCTCGGCCAGCGCTTCCTGTCGGAGCCCCGCCCCCGCCGCCTGCTGCCGGGCGGTCGCTAACGCCCCAGCACCCGCGGGTTGGCGCAGTGGGCGAGCGGTTCGCCGCGCAGGTGGCGGGCCGCCTCGGCCGCGACGATGCGCGCCGCCCGGTGCGCCACCTCCCTGCTGGCGCCCGCGATGTGCGGGGTCAGGACGACGCCCGGGGTGGACAGCAGCCGGGCGCCGGCCGGGACCGGCTCGGCCGGGAACACGTCGAAGCCGGCGCCCGCGAGGTGCCCCGAGTCCAGCGCGTCGCACACCGCCTCGTAGTCGACGAGCGCGCCGCGCGCGCAGTTCACGAGCACGGAGCCGGGCGGCATCGCCGCGATCTCGGCGGCGCCGAGCATGCCCCTGGTCTCCTCCGTCACGCGCGCGTGCAGCGAGACGATCCGCGACCGGCCCAGCAGCTCGTCCAGCGGCACGGGTTCGGCGACGCCCGCCACCGCTTCCGGCGCCACGTACGGGTCGTGCACCAGCACCTTCGCGCCCATCGCGGCCAGGACCCGGGCCACCCGCGACCCGATCGCCCCGAAGCCGACCAGTCCGACGACCGAGCCGTCGATCTCGATGCCGCAGTTGTCGTAGTCGTAGTAGTCGCCGCGCCAGACGCCGCGGGTGAGGTCGGTGTGGACGGCACCGATCCCCCGGGCTGCGGCGAGGATCAGGGCGAGGGTGTGCTCGGCGGTGGCGGTGGCGTTGCGGCCGGGGGCGTAGCAGACGGCGACGCCGTGGCGGGTCGCGGCCTCCAGGTCGGCGTTGACCGGGCCGCCCCGGCTGACGCAGAACAGCTCCAGGTCGGGGCAGGCCTTCAGGACCCGCTCGGTCAGCGGGGCCAGCTGGGTGAGGCAGATCCGCGCTCCGGCCAGCGCCTCGATCAGCTGGTCCTCGGTGCCGGACGCCTCGTCGACCTCGGCGACCGGGCCGAACGGCGTGTGCGGCCAGGGCAGCTGGATCTCCCGTACGTCCAGGGCCGTGTCGTCCGGTACGGCGGCGCGCAGTTCCTCGCGCAGCAGCCGGGGCAGGACGAAGTGGTCGCCGGCGGCGAGGACGGTGGTGGTCACGGTGGTGCTCCCGTTCGGTGGGTGGTGGGGGCGGCGGGTGCGTTGAGCCGCAGCAGGGACGCCCGTCGGCCGGGCAGCAGCCGCAGTTCGGTCAGGGCGCCGTTCTCCAGGGCGGGGAAGACCTGGCGGTAGCGGGCGAGCGGGATGCCCAGCAGCTCACACAGGGCCAGGCGTACGAGGGTGGAGTGCGCGACGACCAGCACACGGCCGCCGGGGAGTTCCCGCGCGACCTCCTCCAGGCAGCCGACGGCACGCTCGGCCGCCGCGACGGGGTCCTCGCCGCCCGGCAGGTGGTGGGCCACCGGGTCGGCCAGGAAGGCGGCCAGCTCGTCGGGGAACTCCTCGGCCATCTCCCCGCGCGTCAGCCCGTCGCCGCGCCCGAAGTCCACCTCGTACAGCCGCTCGTCGACACGGGCGGTGAGGCCGAGCGCGGTCGCGGCGGGCCCGGCGGTGAGGCGGGCCCGGGACAGCGGCGAGCAGAGGACGGCGTCGAGGCGCTGCCCGGCCGCCCAGGCCCCGAGCGCGGCGGCCTGTCGCAGGCCCCGTTCGGTGAGCGGCACGTCGGTGCGGCCCGCGTAGCGGTTCTCCGCGTGCCAGGTGGTCTCGCCGTGGCGTACGAGGACGAAGTCGGTCACCGCTCGGCCTTTCCTCGGGCGTGCTCGGCCACCGCCGGCTCCAGCAGGCCGCGCCGGGTCAGTTCGTCGACGAACCGGAGGTACACGGGGGTGAGCCGGGCGGTGCGGCTGGGGTCGGGGGTCAGTTCCTCGCGGACGCGCACCATGGCGGACGCCGCCTCCTCCAGGGTGGCGCCCGACGCGGTGGCGGCCAGCACCGCCATGCCGGTGGCGCTCTCGGCGTGTTCGGGCAGGGTGACCGTCCGGCCGAGGACGTCGGCGCGCAGCTGCGACCAGTAGCGGTTGCGGGCCCCGCCGCCGGTGAGGGAGAGCGGGCCGCCGACGGGGGCGCCCAGGTGGTCGAGGCGGTCGAGGCAGAGGCGTTCGACGCAGGCCGTGCCGAGGAGCAGGGCGTGGAACTCCTCCGCGTCGCCGTCCGCGTCGCCGAGGAGGAAGGGGGTGGCGTCGGGGGCGAGGAACGGGAAGCGTTCGCCGCCCCCGCCCGCCAGGGGGTAGGCGACGGCGGTGGACCCGGTCGCCGCGGCGGCGGCGGTGAGGGCGTCCAGGTCCGCGCCGGGGAAGCGCCGGGCGAGGGCTCCGGCGCCGCTGCCGGACGCACCGCCGGGCAGCCAGGTGCCGCCCGGTCCGCGGTGGCAGTAGACCACTCCCCCGGGGTCGCGCACGAGGTGGGGGCTGACGCCCTTGAGGACGAGGGTGGTGCCGAGGACCGAGTTCCACGCGCCCGGGGTGAGCGCCCCGGCACCGATCTGCGCGGCACAGCCGTCGGTCATGCCCGCGACGACGGGCGTGCCCGCGGGGAGCCCGGTCGCGCCCGCGGCGGCGGCGCACACCGTGCCGACGACCGTACCGGGGCGGACGACGTCCGGCAGCAGACCGGCCGGGACGCCGAGCCGGGCCAGTTCGTCGTCCGGCCAGCGCTCCTCGACCAGGTGGTAGCCGGTCTTCAGGGCGTGGCTCGTGTCGCTCGCCAGCTGCCGCCCGGCCAGCCGCCAGGTGATCAGGTCGGACTGGTGCAGCAGCCGCGCGTCCGGGAAGTCGGTGTTGTCCAGCAGCCACAGCAGCTTGGGCAGCGCCCAGGACGGCTGCATCGCCCGGTAGCCGAGGTCCCGCCAGACGGCGCCGCCCTCCTTGTTGACGCGGGCGGTGTACGCGCGGGCGCGCCCGTCGTCGTACATGAGGCCGGGCGTGAGGGCACGGCCCTGCCGGTCGGCGAGGAGGACCGTGCCGGAGGTGGCGTCGACGGCCACTCCCCGGACGCGCTCGGGCGCGATGCCGGCGAGGGCCTCGCGGCACGCGGCGGCGACGGCGGACCACCACTGCGCGGGGTCCTGTTCGTGGCGGGCGCCGTCGCGCCGGCCGGTGAGCGGGCGGGAGGCGGCGGCGACCAGCCGGCCGCCGCCGTCCACCGCGACGGCGCGGGCGCTCTGGGTGCCGAGGTCGAGGCCGACGTGGACGGCGTCGGAGAGGGGGGCGTCAGGCATGGGGTGCTTTCCGTACGTCGGTGGCGGCGGGCGACCAGCCCAGGGAGCGGGCGGCGTCGCGCCAGGTGAGGAACGACTCGTAGAGCTCGTCGTAGAAGGCGCCCCGCCCGGGGTCGGGCTCCCAGCCGGAGCGCATCCGGACGTACTTGGCGGCGGCCTCGCTCATGCTGCTCTCGGCGCCGGTGAGGACGAGCCCGGTCAGGAACGCGCCCTTGGCGCCGAGTTCGGTGTCGGCGGCGCGGGCGGTGGGGACGCCGGTCGCGTCGGCGATGAGGCGGCACCAGTCGTCGCTGGCGGATCCGCCGCCGCACAGGCGCAGTTCGTGGATGTCGGTGCCGGACGCCCGCAGGCAGTCGCGGACGACGAGCGAGAGTCCTTCGAACACGGCCCGGGCCAGGTGGGCGGGCGTGTGGTCGAGGGACAGGCCCCAGAAGGAGCCGCGGGCCCCGGGGTCGAGGAAGGGGGCGCGTTCCCCGGCGGGCGAGAGGTACGGGAGGAACGCGGGCCCGCCCGGGCGGGGCTCGGTGCCGAAGGCCAGCCGGCCGAGTGCGGCGGGGCCGTCGACGGCCAGGAGGCGGGAGGCCCAGTCGAGGACCTCGGTGCCGGAGAGGGTGGGGAAGGCGCGCAGGACGCGGTCCCGGGCGCCGTAGGCGATGGTGATGCCGCACGGCTCGCCGGAGGTGTCGACCCGGCGTGTGACGATCTCGGTGCACAGGGTGGTGCCGAGGATCGCGCAGGCCTGGCCCGGTTCGACGGCGCCGGCGCCGCGCGCGGTCGCGGCGATGTCGTAGGGGGCCATGACGACGGGCAGGCCGGCCGGGAGGCCGAGTTCGCCCGCGGCGCGGTGCGTGATCCCGGCGACGCGCTCGTGCTCGCCCAGCACCCGGGGCAGCAGCCGGGTGTGCGGGCCGAACCCGAACAGGTCGATGACCGCCGGGTCGTAGGCGCCGGTGGTGTGGTCGAGGAACGGCGCGGAGGCGTCGGACTCGTCGATGCCGGTCACGCCGGTGAGCTTGAGGAACAGCCAGCCGGCCGCCGTCAGCGCCGTACGGGAGCGGGCCAGGCGTTCGGGGTCGTGCGCGGCGAGCCAGCTGATCACCGCGTTGGGCATGCCGCCGCAGGTGAGGGAGCCGTTGCGGCGGTAGGCCTCCTCCAGTACGCCGTCGGCGGCCCAGCGGGTGAGCAGGCCGCCCGCGCGCCCGTCGGACCACAGGACGGCCGGACCGGTGGGGCGGTCCTGGGCGTCGACGAGCCAGCAGCCGTCGCCCTGGGCGGTGAAGCTCACCAGCCGCACGGGGTCGTGGCCGGGGCCCAGTGCGGAGAGGGCGCCGCGCACGGTGACGACCACCGCGTTCCACACGGCGTCCATGTCCTGCTCCGCCCAGCCGGGCCGGGGGCGCAGCACTTCGGTGCCGATGCGGGACAGCGCTGTTTCCTGCCCCTGGTCGTCGAAGACGACGGATTTGATGACGGACGTGCCGACGTCGATGGTCAGAACCGACATGACTGGGATACCTGCCCCTTCGCTCGCGGCCGCCAGATAAACGTGCGGCTGTGCCGAGCGTCAATCGGCCGCGCGATTATCCCGCCACGGTGCGTGACCGCCGTGTGAGGTCCGGCGCGGTCGCCGCAGGGCCCGAGCCGCGCCCGTGGAACGCCGTGTTAAGTTCACGTGAGATTCGCACCAGGTGACAAGGGACCGGACGCCATGACCCGTACGGACGCGCAGGAGGAGCGGCGGCGCAGGGTGCGCGAGCTGGTGACGGCCAAGGGGTTCGCGCGGACGAACGACCTGGCGGACGAGTTCGGCGTCAGTGTGATGACCGTCCACCGCGACCTGGACGCCCTCCAGGCGCAGGGCTGGCTGCGCAAGGTGCGGGGCGGCGCCAGCTGCCTGCCGTCGACCCAGTTCCACGGCAGTGTCGGCGAGCGCATGACGACGATGGCGCGGACGAAGCACCGGCTGGCGCGGGCCGCCGCGGACCTGCTGGCACCCGGGCAGATCGTGATGCTCGACGACTCGACCACCTGCCTGAGCCTGGCGCGGCAGATGGCCGACCGCACGCCGCTCACCGTGATCACCAACTCGCTGCCGGCCGTCACCGCGCTGTCCAGGGAGGCCGGGGTGTCCCTGATCGCGCTCGGGGGCACGTACTTCCCGGCGTACGACGCCTTCATGGGGCTGCACACGGCGCGCAGCGTGGAGGCGTTCCGGGCGGACGTGCTGTTCATGTCGACGACCGCGGTCACCGGGGACCGCTGCTACCACATGTCGCCCGAGACGGTGCAGGTCAAGCGGGCGATGATGGCGGCCGCCGCGCGCCGGGTGCTGCTCGTCGACCACACCAAGTTCGCCAACCAGGGGCTGTACGCGCTGGCGCCGCTCACCGACTTCGACGTCGTGCTGGTGGACGACGCGGCGCCGGCCGCGCAGGTGCGGCGGCTGCGGGACCTGGGCGTGGACGTCCGGACGGTCGACACCTCGCGGTGACGGGGGCCCGGCGCCCGGGCTGATCACACGGCCCGTGTGAACGTCACACCGTCTTCACCCGGGCCGCCGCCCCGGCGGCCCCGGCGCACTCTCCGGCCCCCCGGTACGACCTGCGGCGACGGCGCCCGGCCGATGGGCGGGCCGGGTGTCGCACCGGCGATTTCACGCCACGTCCGGGCCGGGCCGCGGGGATTTCCGCCCGCTCATTGACGCCGTTTCCCACCCGGCCGTTACATCGTGACGCCCCGGAGCGCACCACCCGGTGCCCTTCCGGCGCTTCCCGGTGATTTTCCCGTGCTCACCGGCGTGTTCCGGTCCGTTCCGGCGCTCCGCGGCTTTCCGTGCTTTCGCGGTGTTCCGAGTTCTCCCGCGCTTACCGGCGCTCTCCTGTCATACCCCCGCGCTTTCCCCGACTTCTCAGAAAAGGGTGGTTCCCGTGGCCGTCGTCCTGGATCCGTCGTCTTCCGCCGAAGACGCACCCGCGAGACACTGGCTGGACCGGATCGGCATTCCGAAGCCGCTCGCCTGGGGGTTCCTCGGCCTCCTCGTCTTCATGATCGGCGACGGGGTGGAGTCGGGATACCTCTCGCCGTACCTCCTCCAGGAGGGGGTGTCGAAGGAGCGGGTGGCGCTGCTGTTCAGCGTCTACGGCGTCACCGCCAGCGTCGCCGCCTGGTTCTCCGGCGCGCTGTCCGACCTGTGGGGTCCCCGCCGCGTGATGCTGCTGGGCCTGGGCATCTGGGGCGTTTTCCAGGTCGTCTTCCTGGTCCTCGCCGTACCGACGGCCGACTTCGCGCTGCTGCTGGTGAGCTACGGGCTGCGCGGCTTCGGCTATCCGCTCTTCGCGTACGGCTTCCTGATCTGGGTCACGGCGGTGACGCCGCAGCGCCGGCTGGGGTCGGCGGTGGGCTGGTTCTGGTTCGCCTTCACGGGGGGCCTGCCGACGCTGGGGTCGCTCGTCGCCAGCGTCGCGGTGCCGGGGATCGGCGCGTACGCCACCCTGTGGCTGGCGCTCGGGCTGGTCGTGGCGGGCGGCCTGATCGCCCTGCTCCTGGTGCGCGAGCCCACCGGGAGAAAGCGGCTCGCCCCCGCCGGGGAGCGTCCGCTCGCCACCCTGGTCGGTTCGCTCGCCATCATCTGGCGCAACCCTCGCATCGGAACCGGGGCGGTGGTGCGCGCCATCAACACGGCGCCGCAGTTCGGTTTCCTGGTCTTCCTGCCGGTCTTCTTCACCGAGACGCTCGGCTTCACGCTCAGCGAGTGGCTGCAGCTGCTGTCGGCGATGTTCGCCACGAACATCTTCTTCAACCTGGTCTTCGGAGTGGTCGGCGACCGCATCGGCTGGCAGCGCACCGTCGCCTGGTGCGGCGGCGTCGGCTGCGCGGTGACCACGCTGCTGCTCCACTACGGCACGGTGGCGGGCGGGGACGACTACGCCCTGGCGATGGTCCTGGTGAGCCTGTTCGGTGCGACGCTCGCCGGGTACGTGCCACTGTCCGCGCTGATGCCGTCGCTCGACCCGGCCCACAAGGGCCAGGCGATGTCCGCACTGAACCTGGGCGCGGGAGCCAGCACCTTCATCGGCCCCGCGCTGGTGGGAGTCTTCCTCGGCCCGCTGGGCGTCGAGGGCGTGATGTGGATCTTCGCCGGGCTGTACCTGGCGAGTGCCGTGATGACGCTCTTCCTGAGGCTGCCGGACCCGGTAGCGCCCGGGGCGGCGGGGTACTCGTCGCCCGCCGGCCCGGCACCGCGGGCACGGAACGAGTCGCCGGAGGCCTAGCCATGAGTGATGCGTGGGACTACCCGACCCCCTCCCAGGCGGAGGGCGAACGGGAGCCGGATCCCGACGAGCACCCCGAGGAGCACCCCGACGTGGCCCGCTCCACCCCGTCGCAGGCGGAGGGAGAGCGCGGCGCCGAGGAGGAGGTGCAGGCGGAGCCCGGGAAGGAGAAGGGCCCGGGATGAGGCGCTGAGGGGGGCGGGCCGCCGGCACCCGCCCGGTGAGAGGGGCGGGCGCCGGCGGCCCGCCCCTTCGCCTTTGGGTCGCCGCCGGGGCGCGGACCCTCGGGCGGACCGATTGGCCCACCCGGGCGGGCCGCGAATGGACCAGGGGGTGCGCCACCGGCGGGCCTAGGTTGGGCGGGCGGCCCGGTCGCACCGGCCGCCCCGCCCCCTGCCGCCGCACCCCCCGAGGACGCCCGTGCCCGCCCCGCTGCTGCCCGCCCCCGGCCCCGCCCGGGGGCTCGCCCTCGCCCAGATGGTCAACGCCGTGGGCGACGGCGCCTACTACGTCTGCTCCGCGCTGTACTTCTCCCGGGTCGTCGGCCTCACCGCCACGCAGATCGGTGCCGCCCTGACGCTGGCCTGGGCGGTCGGTGCCGTCGCCGGGGTGCCCCTCGGCCACCTCGCCGACCGCCGCGGCCCCCGCGGCACCGCCGTGCTGCTGGCCTGCGCGACCGCGCTGGCGGTGGCGGCGCTGCTGTTCGTGCGGTCGTACGCCTGGTTCCTGCCGGTCGTGTGCGCGTACGCCACCGCGCAGTGCGGGCTGGCGGCGGCCCGCCAGTCGCTGCTCGCGGGGCTCGTGCCGCGGGGGGCGCGAACAGGGGTGCTGGCCCACCTGCAGTCGGCGGCGAACGCCGGGCTGGCGGTGGGCGCGGCGCTGGGCGCGGTGGCCCTGCACACCGGGACGCCGGCCGCGTACCTGACCGTCCTCGCCGTGGACGCCGCCGCCTTCGCGGGGTGCGCGCTGCTGCTGTGGCGGCTGCCCGCGCCGGCCGGCGGGGAGGGGCCGGTGGCGGCACCGGGCGGGCGGGGCGGCGGGTTCGCGGTGCTGAAGGACCGGCCGTACGCGCTCGTCGCCCTCCTCAACACGGTGATGCTGCTGCGGATGCCGCTGATCAGCCTCGTGCTGCCGCTGTGGATCGTGGAGCGCACGGCGGCGCCCGGCTGGACGGTGTCGCTGCTGCTGGTGCTGAACACCGTCGCCGTGATGCTGTTCCAGGTGCGTGTGGCGGCCGCGGTGACCGGCCTGGCCGGCGCGGTCCGCGCGGCGCGTTCGGGGGGTGCGGTGATGCTGGCCTCCTGCGCGGTGTTCGGCCTCTCGGCGGTGGTCCCGGGGCCGGTGTGGAGCGTGGTGGCCGTGCTGGTGGCGGGGGCAGCGCTGCTGGTGTGGGGCGAGATGCGGCAGTCGGCGGGGGCCTGGCAGATCGCGTTCGACCTGGCCCCGGCCGGGCGGCAGGGCCAGTACCAGGGTTTCTTCGGGGCCGGTGTGCCGGTGGCCCGGATGCTCGGCCCGGTGCTGCTGACCGCGCTGGTGCTGGGCGGGGGCGTGCCGGGATGGCTGGTCCTGGGCGGGTTCTTCCTGGTCGCGGGGGTGGGCATGGGGCCGGCGGTCCGGTGGGCGGAGCGGCACGGGGCCGGCTCGGGTCGTGTCCCGGTCAGGAATGCTCCGCGATCAACGGGGCACCCGCCGGTACGGAGCGGGCTGCCGAGAACAACGGCCGGAACCAACGGCGGGTAGGGGCCCGCTCCCCGTCTTGGAGGAGTTGTGGTGATTGATTCACGTGGGGTCGAGGAGGACGCTGAGGTCCCCGATGCGCTGGGGGGTGCCCTGTGTGCGGGCTGAGCGGTGAGATCCGCTTCGACGACCGGCGGCCCGACGTGGCCGCGGTGGAACGCATGACCGACCGGCTGGCGGCCCGTGGCCCGGACGGCCGGGGCATCTGGTCGCAGGGGCCCGTGGCACTGGGACACCGCCGCCTGAAGATCATTGATCTCTCGGAGCGCGGCGCGCAGCCGATGACGGACACCGAGGCGCGACTGACCGGGGTGTTCAACGGGTGCATCTACAACTACCAGGAGGTGCGCGAGGAGCTGCGCGCCCTGGGGCACCGGTTCTTCTCCACCTCGGACACCGAGGTCGTCCTGAAGGCCTACGCGCAGTGGGGCACGGACTGCGTCGACCGTCTGATCGGCATGTTCGTGTTCGTCATCGTGGAGAACGACACGGGCCGGGTGGTGCTGGTCAGGGACCGGCTGGGCATCAAGCCCCTGTACCTGAGCCACGCGCCGGGCCGGCTGAGGTTCGCCTCGACGCTGCCCGCGCTGCTGGCCGGCGGCGGGGTCGACACCTCGCTGGACCCGGTCGCGCTGCACCAGTACCTGAGCTGGCACGCCACCGTCGCGGCGCCGCGCACCGTCCTCAACGGGGTGCGCAAGCTGCCGCCCGCCACGGTGCGGGTGGTGGAGCCGGACGGCTCGTACACCGACCGCTGCTACTGGCAGCCGTCGTACACGCGCCGCCCCGAGTTCGCGGGGATGGACGCCGGTGACTGGCGCGACGCGGTGATGGACGCGCTGCGGACGGCGGTGCGCCGCCGGATGGTCGCCGACGTGCCGGTCGGCGTGCTGCTCTCCGGCGGTCTCGACTCGTCGCTGATCGTGGGCCTGCTGGCCGAGGAGGGCCAGAAGGACCTGGCCACGTTCAGCGTGGGCTTCGAGTCGGAGGGCGGCGAGGAGGGCGACGAGTTCACCTACTCGGACCTGATCGCCCGCCGGTACGAGACCGACCACCACCAGCTGATGGTCCCCTCGGACCGGGTGTCGACCGCCCTCGAGGGCGCGATCGCGGCGATGAGCGAGCCGATGATCAGCCATGACGTGGTCGCCTTCCACCTGCTGTCCGAGCTGGTGTCCAAGGAGGTGAGCGTCGTCCAGAGCGGTCAGGGCGCCGACGAGGTGTTCGCCGGGTACCGCTGGTACCCGGACATGGCCGCCGTCGAGCGGGAGCGCGAGCCCGAGCGGTACGCGGAGGTGTACTTCGACCGGCCGCACTCCGACATGGCCCGCATCCTCCAGCCCCATCTGCTCACCGGTGACGACGTGTCCGCGCGGTTCGTCCGCGAGCACATGGCCGCGCCCGGCGCCGAGACCGCCCTGGACGCGGCGCTGCGGCTGGACACGCACGTGATGCTGGTGGACGACCCGGTCAAGCGGGTCGACAACATGACGATGGACTGGGGCCTGGAGGCGCGCACGCCGTTCCTGGACCACGAGCTGGTGGAGCTGGCGGCGGCCTGCCCGCCGGAGCTGAAGCTGGCGCAGGGCGGCAAGGGCGTGCTGAAGGACGCCGGGCGGGCACTGCTGCCCCGCGAGGTCGTCGACCGGCCCAAGGGGTACTTCCCGGTGCCGGCCATCCGCCACATGGCGGGCCCTGTCCTCGAACGGGTGCGGCAGGCGCTGAACGCCCCCGAGGCCAAGGCGCGCGGCCTGTACCGGCGGGAGTACCTCGACGAGCTCCTCGCCGCCCCCGACGACCACCGTACGAAGCGCGGGGCGAACGCCCTGTGGCACGTAGCGTTGCTGGAGATATGGCTGCAGACGCACAGGATCAGCTGACCGGGGCCACGTCGGCGGCACCGCTCCTGGTGCCGCTCGCCGACGCGGCCGGCACCCGCGACACCCCTCAGCCGCTGGTCTCCCACGGCTGCTGGTACCCGTCGGCGGACCCCACGGGTGAGCACGTGGCGTTCATCTGCGACCGGACGGGTGTGCCGCAGTTGTGGACCGGGCCGGTCGACGGGGCGGTCGACGGGCCCGGCATCCACCTGCTGGACGCCGACCCGGACCCGGTGACCGAGGTGGCGTGGTCGCCCGACGGGCGCTGGATCGCCTACACGGTGGCGCCCGGCGGCGGCGAGCACACCCGGGTGCTGTGCGTGCGCCCGGACGGCACCGGCCGCCGCATCCTCGCGGGCGCGGACACCGGGAGTTCGGCGTACCTGGGGTGCTGGGCGCGCGACGGCTCGGCCGTGGCGGTCACGGTCGCCGAACCGCCGCCCGCGCTCGGCCCGCTGCTGCGCGAGGACACCGCCCCCGAGGAGCGGGACGTCTTCGGGGAGCTCCCGGCGGACTGGGCCGAGCGGGACGGCCGCGCCACCCTGCTGGGCGGCCCGCGCCGGGGCGAGGTCGGCCCGCGGCCGGGTGACGAGTCGCCCGACGGGGCCATCCGCGACCGGCTCACCGCCTATCTGGTGGACCCCGACGGCCTGGCCTCCCCCGTGCTGGTGGCCGCCGAGAGCGGCGCCGCGACCCTCCGGGTGTGCGACCTCAGCCAGGACGGGCGGCTGGCCCTGGTCCGCCGGGGCCCCCGGGGGAGGCGGGAGGCGGTGGTGGTGCGCACCGCCGACCTCGGTACGGGCTCGGTGCTGCGGGTGGCCGACGGCGACCCGTGGATCGGCCGGTTCTCGCCGGACGGCCGGACGGTGTGGCTGCGCAGCGACCACGAGCGGGAGTTCGCGGCGCTGCTGGCCGCGGGGCTGGACGACGAGGGCCGGCGCACCGGCCTGTCGGTGCTGGCCGAACGGGAGGGCAGCGACCTGGAGCTGCTGGCGTTCGGCGACGACGGGTACACGGCCGCGCTGGCGTGGAACGTGCGGGGGGCCAGTGAGTTCCAGACCCTGGGCCTCCCGGCCGCCGGCCCCGCCGCGCCCGCCCCCGGCGGTGACACCGCCCGCACGGCCCGGCGGGCCGGCGGCGAGCCCGCGGACGCGGACGGCACCACGGCGTCCGCCCAGGGCGCCGGCTCCGGCAGCACCGATCCCGCCGCCCCCTGGGCCACCGCCGCCACCGCCGCGCCCCCGTGGCACGACGCCACGCGACCGGCGCCGTGGGGCGGCGCGACGGGGACGGCCCCGCCGCACGACGTGGCCCTCCCCCACGAGGTGGTCACCCGGATCGGCCGGGCGGGGCCGGGCGGGCTGGTGCTGGCCCTGTCGGGTTCGCAGCGGCGCCCCGGCGTGTGGTGGCTGCCCCGCGGCGCGTCGCCCGCCCGCACGCCGTGGTCGTCGCGGGACGAGGACGCCGTGCCCCCGGGCCGGCCGCCCGTGCGTCCGGCGCCGCTGCGGCCCGCGGCCCGCGACGGCCTGGTGCTGGGCGGCTGGTACTACCGGGCGCCGGGGCGCGCCGAGGGGCGTCCCGCCCCGTGCGTCATCCACCTCCACGGCGGCCCGGAGGAGCAGGAGCGGCCGGTGTTCGAGCCGCTGTACCACGAGCTGACCGGGCGGGGCCTGGACGTGTTCGCCCCCGACGTGCGGGGCTCCTCCGGCTACGGGCGGTCCTTCGTCGACGCCGACCTGGGCACGGGGCGGTACGCCGCGATCGCGGACGTCGCGGACTGCGTGGCGCACGTGGTGCTGACCGGGCGCGCCGACCCCACGCGGCTCGCCGTGATGGGGCGCTCGTACGGCGGTTATCTGACCCTCGCGTCGCTGGTGTGGCACCCGGACCTGTTCCGTACGGGCGTCGCGGTGTGCGGCATGTCGGACTTCGCGACGTTCTTCGCCGGCACGGAGCCGTGGATCGCCGAGTCGGCGGCCCACAAGTACGGTCACCCGGAGCGGGACCGCGAGCTGCTGCGCGCCCTGTCGCCGATGAGCCGGATCGACGAGCTGCGCGTACCGCTGCTCGCGGTGCACGGCGAGCACGACACCAACGTGCCGCCGGGCGAGTCGGAGCAGGTGGTGCGGGCCGCCCGGGAACGGGGGCACGCGGCGGAGCTGCTGATGCTGCGCGAGGAGGGCCACGAGTTCCGGCGGGCGGACAACCGGCGGCTGTTCCGGCGCACCGCGGCCGACTGGATGGAACGTCATCTGACCGGCTGAGCGGCCCCGGACGAGCGACCTGCGGGGACCGGCGTATGCGCATAAAGTGACCGGACACGGGCATTCCGTACGCCACTTCGGAATCCGACCGAGAATGTGGAGGCGCGGACGCATGATCCCCTCGCTCGCCTCGTACGCCGTGGTCGTCCCCACCATCGGACGTCCCTGCCTCGCCGACTGCCTCGCCGCGCTCGCCTCCTGCGAGGGGCCGGAGCCGAGCCGGATCCTGGTGGTGGACGACCGCCCCGGCCCGCCGGGCGACCCCCTGCCGCTCGACGCGCTGGGGAGCCTCGTGGGCCGTACCGTCGTGCTGCACAGCGGCGGACGGGGCCCGGCGGCGGCCCGCAACACCGGGGTGCGCGCGGTGGACGAGCCGTGGACCGTGCTCCTCGACGACGACGTACGGGTCGGCCCGCACTGGCGCGAGCAGCTCGCCCGCGACCTGGCGGAGGCCTCCCCCGACACGGGCGGCGTCCAGGGCGTCCTGCGGGTGCCGCTTCCCGCCGACCGGCGCCCCACCGACTGGGAACGCAACACCGCCGGGCTCCAGGGCGCCCTGTGGGTCACCGCCGACATGGCGTACCGCACCGAGGTCCTCAAGACCGTCGGCGGTTTCGACGAGCGGTTCCCGCGGGCGTTCCGCGAGGACGCCGACCTCGCGCTGCGGGTCATCGACGCGGGCTGGCGGATCGTGCGCGGCGAGCGGCGCACCGAGCACCCGGTGCGGCCCGCGGACCGGTGGGTGTCGGTCCGGCTCCAGCGCGGCAACGCCGACGACGCCCTGATGAAGCGGCTGCACGGCCCCGACTGGTGGGAGCGGGCCGCCGCCCCGCGCGGCCGGATCCGGCGGCACGCGGCGGTCACCGCCGCGGGGCTCGGCGCGCTGCTCCTGGCCGCGGCGGGACGCAGGCGGGCGGCGGTCCTCGCGGCGGCGGGCTGGGTGCTGGGGACCGCGGAGTTCGCCCGCTCCCGGATCGCGCCCGGCCCCCGCACGCCGGACGAGATCGTGACGATGGCCGTGACGAGCGCGGTGATCCCCGCCGCCGCCACCTGGCACCGGCTCTCCGGGGAGCTGCGCCACCGGTCGGCGGAGAGCTGGGACGGCGCCCTGTGACGCGCCCGGCGGCGGTGCTGTTCGACCGTGACGACACGCTCGTCGAGGACGTCCCCTACAACGGGGATCCCGCGAGGGTGCGGCCCATGCCGGGCGCCCGGGAGGCCGTGCGTCTGCTGCGGGAGAGCGGCGTCCCGGTGGCGGTGGTGTCCAACCAGTCGGGCGTGGGGCGCGGCCTGCTGACCGACGACCAGGTGCGGGCGGTCAACGCCCGGGTGGACGCGCTGCTCGGCCCCTTCGACGCGTGGGCGTACTGCCCGCACGCCCCCGAGGACGGCTGCCGCTGCCGCAAACCCGCCCCCGGCCTGGTGGAGGAGGTGGCCCGGCTGCTGGGCGTCCGGCCGCGGGAGTGCGTCCTGATCGGGGACATCGGCTCCGACATGGGCGCCGCGCGGGCCGCCGGAGCGCGGGGCGTCCTGGTGCCGACGGCCCGGACCCTGCCCGAGGAGGTGGCGGCCGCGCCGCTGGTCTGCGACGACCTGCTCGGCGCGGTGCGGCACGTGCTCCGGGACGACCCGCGACACCCGCGCCGCACCGCGGGCGCGACAGCGGGCGGACGGGCGGCGGCGGACGGGGCGGCCGGCGCCGGGAGGCGCGGATGAGAGCCCTGGTCGTACGGCTCGACAGCTTCGGGGACGTCCTGCTCGCCGGCCCGGCCGTACGGGCGGTGGCCGGCCGGGCGGACCGGGTGACGGTGTTGTGCGGGCCGCGCGGGGCGCCGGCCGCGCGACTGCTGCCGGGCGTGGACGAGGTGCTGGTGTGGGAGGCCCCCTGGGTGGGGTTCAGCCCGCCGCCGGTGGACCGCGCCGGCGTCGACCGCCTGGTGGACCGCGTCGCCGCCGTGCGCGCCGACGCCGCGCTGGTCCTCACCTCCTTCCACCAGAGCCCGCTGCCCGCCGCGCTGCTGCTGCGCATGGCCGGGGTCGGGCACATCGCCGCCGACAGCGTCGACGCGCCCGGTTCGCTGCTGGACGTGCGCCATTCCAGGGCGCCGCACGCCCACGAGGCCGAAGCCGCGCTGGACCTGGCGGAGGCCGCGGGCTTCCCGCGCCCGCCGGGCGACGACGGGCGGCTGCGCGTGCGGCACGCGCCGGGCGCCCCCGACCTGACCGGGCCGGAGCCGTACCTGGTGGTCCACCCGGGCGCGAGCGTCACGGCCCGCCGGTGGAGCCCCGAGCGGTGCGCGCACGCGGTACGGCTGCTGGTGGGCGCCGGCCACCGGGTCGTCGTCACGGGCGGATCCGACGAACGGGAGCTGACCGCGCTGGTCGCGGGCCGGGACGGGCTGGACCTGGGCGGCCGCACCGAGCCGCCGCAGCTGGCCGCGGTACTGGCGGCGGCGGGCGCGGTGGTGGTCGGCAACACCGGTCCTGCGCATCTGGCGGCGGCCGTCGGCACCCCGATCGTGTCGCTGTTCTCGCCGGTCGTCGCCGCCGAGCGCTGGGGCCCGTACGGCGTCCCCCACGTCCTGCTGGGCGACCAGCTCGCGCCGTGCGCCGACAGCAGGGCCCGGGAGTGCCCGGTGCCGGGCCACCCGTGCCTGGACGAGGTGACGGCGGAGGACGTGGTGGCGGCCGTCGAGAAGCTGCTGGAGGGCGGCCGGTGAGCGGTCCGGCGGGGGCGGGCGCCCGGCCGCGCCTGCTGGTGCTGCGCGCGCTCGGGCTCGGTGACCTGCTGGCGGGGGTGCCCGCCCTGCGGGGGCTGCGGCGGGCGTTCCCGGAGTACGAGATCGTCCTCGCCGCACCGGAACAGCTGGCGGCGCCCGCCGCCGCCTCCGGGGCGGTCGACCGGCTGCTGCCCGCGTCGGCGCCCGGGCGTGCCGTCCCGGCGGCCCTCGACTGGGCGGGGCCGCCGCCGGACGTGGCCGTGGACCTGCACGGCAACGGACCGCCGAGCCACCGGCTGCTGCAACGGCTGCGGCCGGGGCGGCTCATGGCGTTCGCGCACGCCGGGACGCCGGAGATCCCCGGGCCGGAGTGGACGGCGGACGAGCACGAGCGGGCGCGCTGGTGCCGGCTGCTGGCCTGGTACGGCGTCGCGGCGGACCCGGCCGACCTGCGGTTCTCCGCTCCGGGCGCGTCGTCCCCCGCGCCCGGCGCGGTCGTCGTCCACCCGGGCGCCGACTCGGGGTCGCGGCGCTGGCCGGCGGAGCGGTACGCGGTGGTGGTGCGGGAGCTGCGGCGGCACGGGCACCGGGTGGCGCTCACCGGCGGGCCGGGCGAGGACGCGCTGCTCGACCGGGTGCTGGCCGGCGCGGACGGCGGCGCCGTCGACGTGTTCCGGGGCGGGTTGCCGTTCGACCGGCTGGGCGCCCTGTTCGCGGGGGCGGCGGCCGTGGTGAGCGGCGACACCGGGATCGCCCACCTGGCCGTGGCGTACGGCACGCCCTCGGTCACCCTTTTCGGACCGGTTTCTCCCCGATTGTGGGGGCCGCCCCCGGGTACGCGGCACGTGGCGCTGTGGCACCCGGGGCCACCCGGCGACCCGCATGGGCGGGAGCCGGACCCCCGGTTGCTGCGCATCGGGCCCGACGACGTGCTGAAGGCCCTGCTCGACCACCCGGAGGTGCCCCGGCCGTGACCAGCCCCGAGACCGCCGACGGGCGGACCACCGTCGTGGTGATCACCCACGACCGCCGCGACCAGCTGCTGGGCACGCTGGACCGCCTCGCCGGGCTGCCCGAGCGGCCACCGGTGATCGTCGTCGACAACGCCTCCACGGACGGCACGCCCGAGGCCGTCACCGCCCGCCACCCGGCCGTGACGGTGCTGGCCGCGGGCGGCAACCTCGGGGCGTGCGGCCGCAACCTCGGCGTACGGCACGCCCGCACGCCCTACGTGGCGTTCAGCGACGACGACTCGTGGTGGGAGCCGGGGGCGCTGGCCCGCGCGGCGGACCTGCTGGACCGCCACCCGCGGCTGGGGCTGCTCGCCGCCGGTGTCCGGGTGGGCCCCGACGGGCCGCCCGACCCGCTGAACGACCTGCTCGCGGCCTCCCCGCTCGCCGCCGCCGCGGACCTGCCGGGCCCGCCGGTGCTGGGCTTCCTGGCGTGCGCCGCGGTGGCCCGTCGCGAGGCGTATCTTCAGGCGGGCGGATACCACCCGATCTTCTTCGTCGGCGGCGAGGAGACGCTGCTCGCCTACGACCTGGCCGCCCACGGCTGGGGGGTGTGCCACTCCCCCGACGTCGTGGCCGTGCACAGCCCGGTCGGCGGCGTCCGGCCGGGCCGGCCCGCGGTCCAGCTCCGCAACGCCGCGCTGACCGCGTGGCTGCGCCGCCCCCTGGCGGTGGCGCTGCGGCACACGCGCCGTCTCGCCGTACGGGCCAGGCGGGACCCGGAGGCACGGGAGGCGCTGCGCGCCCTCGCGGGACGCCTGCCCGTCGCGCTGCGGGACCGCCGCGCCCTCCCGCCGGCCGTCGAGGCGGCGGCCCGGCGCCTGGACCTGGAAGGAGCGGTGTCATGACGTATCGGCGGGGTCCGGAGGAAGCGGCGTGACGCCATGAGTGCTGACCAGCCGGCCATGCCCGATTCATCCGGTCGCTCGGAGGGTACCCGGGGCGACATGATCACCATTGGGATCGAGGAAGAGTACCTGCTGCTCGATCCGGACACGTGCCTGCCGGTTCCCCTGGCGGACCAGGTGCGCGCGGCGGCCGGTCTGGAGCCGATCGTCGAGGACGCGGAGGTCCAGTCGGAGCTGTTGCAGGCCCAGGTGGAGGTCGCCACCCCGGTGTGCACCGACCTGGAGGAAGCCGGCGGCCACCTGCTGCGGCTGCGCCACGCCCTCGGTACGGCGGCGGAGAAGAGCGGCTGCCGCATCGCCGCCTGCGCGACCGCCCCGTACCGGGAACTGGCGCCGGTACCGGTCACCCAGAAGGCCCGCTACCTCGCGATGCGCTCCCAGGCCCCGCAGCTGGTGGCCGAGCAGCTCGTCAACGGGATGCACGTGCACGCCGCAGTGCCCGACCGCGAGATGGGCGTCGCCGTCCTCAGCCGCATCCGCGTCTGGCTCCCCGTCCTGGTCGCCATGTCGGCGAACTCGCCGCTGTGGGACGGCAAGGACACGGGCTTCGCCAGCTGGCGCACGGTGATCTTCGGACGCTGGCCGGTCAGCGGGCCGCCGCCCCGCTTCACCTCGCTGGACGACCACGAAAGACGCGTGCAGACGCTCCTGGACACCGGGATCATCACGGACACCGGCCAGCTGTACTGGCAGGCCAGGCTGTCCGACAAGTACCCGACCGTCGAGGTCCGCTGCGCCGACGTGCAGCTGCGGGCCGACACGGCGGTCATGTTCGCCGGCATCGTCCGCGGCCTGATCGCCACGGCCATACGGGAGGAGAAGGCCGGCCTCCCGCTGCCGGAGTGCCCGCCCGAACTGCTCCAGGCGTCCAACTGGCACGCCGCCCGCCACGGCCTCAGCGGCCTGCTCGTCGACCCCGAGGGCCGGGCGCGCCGCGCCGGTGACGTCCTCGTCATGCTGCTCGACCACGTGACGCCAGCGCTGGACGAGGCCGGCGACAGCCGGGAGGTGACCTCACTGGTCCACCGCCTGCTCCAGCAGGGCACCCCGGCGGACCAGCAGCGCCGCGCCCTCGCGGAGGGCGGCCTGCCGGCCCTGACGGAACTGATCACCAGCGAGACCGTCGCCCCCTGACCCCCGGCCCGCCCGGCCGGGGCCGCACCACGGCCCCGCAGCCGGCATACGGCCCAGGCGGGCCCGTACAGAACCGCTCCGACCCGACTTCAGCCGCTCGGCAGCGGCCGTGCCCCCCGCCCCCGTCCCACGTACCCCCTGCTCGAGCGCAGCGAGAGCTCGGGGGAGGCGACGGGCGGGCTCCCCTTCCCCGTGCCCCAGGGCCGCCGGCCCCGAGGAGGTGAGCCCGGAGGGGCCCCGACCCCACCACCCACCGCCCTGGTGCCGCCCACCAGGACGGCACGGCCCCCGGCGGACGGAAAAGACCGCTCAGCGGCCCGCTCACCCTCGGTGACCACTCCAACGGACCAGACCACCGCGCCCCCGGCCCCCGTTCGGCCCAGCCTGGTCGCAGGTGCGGAGGGCACTCGCCCGCCGTTCGCGTACCGCACCGTCCGGAGGAGACCGCATGACCACCGCTTTCTCGCGCAGCTGGGAGCACGCCGTCGTCACCGGCGGCGCCGGCTTCGTCGGTTCGCACCTGTGCCACGCGCTGCTCGACTCGGGCGCCGCCGTCACGTGCGTGGACGACTTCAGCACCGGCCGGCCGGAGAACATATCCGGCCTCCTCGACCACCCCGGCTTCACCCTGGTCGAGGCGAACGTGTCGGAACCGTTCACCGTCGACCGCCCGCCCGACCTGGTGCTGCACTTCGCGTCGCCCGCGTCACCCGCCGACTACCTGCGCCTGCCGCTGCACACCCTGGAGACCGGCAGCCTCGGCACCCGCCACGCGCTGGCCCTCGCCCACCGCAGCGACGCCCGGTTCCTGCTCGCCTCCACCTCCGAGGTGTACGGCGACCCCCAGCAGCACCCGCAGAACGAGCGGTACTGGGGCAACGTGAACCCGGTCGGGCCGCGCAGCGTGTACGACGAGGCCAAGCGGTTCGGCGAGGCGCTCACCACCGCCGAGGCGGAGGTGCACGGCACGGACGCCGGCATCGTCCGGCTGTTCAACACGTACGGCCCGCGGATGCGCGGCCACGACGGCAGGGCCGTCCCCACCTTCGTACGCCAGGCGCTGGCGGGCGAGCCCCTCACGGTGACCGGAGACGGGCTCCAGACGCGGTCGCTCTGCTACATCGACGACACGGTGCGCGGCATCCTCGCCGCGGCCGCCCACGGGCTGCGCGGCCCGGTGAACATCGGCAACCCGACCGAGATCACCATGCTGGAACTGGCGCGGCTCGTCATCGGGCTCACGGGTTCGGACTCGGAGATCCGTTTCATCGAACGGCCGACGGACGACCCCGCGGTGCGCTGCCCGGACATCACGCTGGCCCGCGACAAGCTCCAGTGGGAGCCGCGCATCGACGCGGAGGAGGGCCTGCGGCGCACCATCGCCTGGTTCCGCGATCACGAGGACGCCCCTTCCTGACCGGGACGCCCCGGCAACCCGGTCACCCGCGCCACCCGCGTCACCACCCGCCGCACCCCCGACTCGCCGAAAGGCCTGGGACCCCATGCGCATTCTCGGAATCAACGCCCTCTTCCACGATCCGGCCGCCGCGCTGGTCATCGACGGCCGGACCGTCGCCGCCGCGGAGGAGGAGCGGTTCTCACGCCGCAAGCACGGAAAGCGGCCGCTGCCGTTCTCCGCCTGGGAACTGCCCGAGCAGGCCGCCGCCTGGTGCCTGAAGCGGGCGGGCCTGCGGCCGCAGGACCTGGACGCGGTGGCGTACTCCTTCGACCCCCGGCTGGCCCGGCCCGCCGGCGAGATGGGCCTGGACGACCCGTGGGACCACCTGCGGCTGACGTACGCGCGAGAGGCGCCCGGCTTCCTCAAGGCGTCGCTGCCGGGACTGGACCCGGAGATCGTCCGCTTCGTACCGCACCACATGGCGCACGCCGCGTCGGGCGCGTTCGCCGCCGAGGACGCCGGCACCTCCTCGGTACTGGTGCTCGACGGGCGGGGCGAGCGCGCCTCGCACCTGGCGGCGCGCCGCGTCCACGACCGGCTGGAGGCGCTGTACGCGCAGGACCTGCCGCACTCGTTGGGGCTGGTGTACGAGGAGCTGACGGACCACCTCGGGTTCCTGCGCTCGTCGGACGAGTTCAAGGTGATGGCGCTCGCGTCGCACGGCAGACCCCGCATGCTGCCGGAGCTGCGGCGGTACGTACACCCGACCGGTGACGGCGGGTTCCGGGCGACCGGGGTGCCGTGGGCGGAGCTGTGCCCGCGCCGCCGCCCGGACGAGGCGTGGACGCAGGACCACGCCGATGTCGCCGCCAGCGCGCAGGCCGTGCTGGAGGAGACGCTGCTGGACCTGGCGCGCTGGCTGCACGGCCAGACCCACGACCGGCTCCTCACCCTCGCGGGGGGTGTGGCCCTGAACTGCGTGGCCAACTCGCGGATCGCCCGGGAGGGGCCGTTCGACCGGGTGTGGGTGCAGCCCGCCGCCGGTGACGCCGGTACGGCGCTGGGCGGGGCGCTGCTCCTCGCGGCCGGCGGCGGCGACGACCCGGACCCGATGGCGGGTGCCGACCTGGGCCGGGACTGGTCCGACTCGGAGCTCGGAGCCTGGCTGAAGACGGCGGCGGTGCCGTTCGACCGGCCGGCGGACATCGCCGGGACGGTGGCGGAGGCGCTGGCGGACAACGCGATCGTGGCGTGGTTCCAGGGCCGTTCGGAGTTCGGGCCGCGGGCCCTCGGGCACCGTTCGCTGCTGGCGCACCCCGGGCACGCGGGCAATCTCGAGCGGCTCAACGACGTGAAGGGGCGGGAACAGTTCCGGCCGGTGGCGCCGATGGTGCTCGCCGACCGGGCGGCGGAGATCTTCGACGGGGTGGTGCCGAGCCCGTACATGCTGTTCGTGCACGACGTGGCGCCCGAGTGGCGGGAGCGGATCCCGGCCGTGGTGCACGTCGACGGCACGGCGCGCATCCAGACGGTGGACCGGCGGTCGGAGCCGCTGGTGGCGCGGATGCTGACCGAGTTCGAGCGGCGCACCGGGCTGCCGGTCGTGGTCAACACCAGCCTCAACACGGCCGGCCGGCCGATGGTGGACGACCCGCGCGACGCCCTGGAGTGCTTCGGCTCGTCGCCCGTGGACCTGCTGGCGATCGGCCCGTACGCGGTGCGGCGCGGGGACTTCTTCCGCTCCGACGACACCGACGACGCCGCGCGGTGACGGGAGGACACGGACGATGAACATCCTGCTCTGGCACGTGCACGGGTCCTGGACGACGTCGTTCGTCCAGGGGCCCCACACCTACCTGGTGCCCGTCACCCCCGACCGGGGTCCGGACGGACTCGGCCGGGCGCGCACCTTCACCTGGCCCGACTCGGTACGGGAGGTGACACCCGAACGGCTGCGGGAGACGCCGGTGGACCTGGTGGTCCTCCAGCGCCCGCACGAGTGGGAGCTGGCCGAACGCTGGCTGGGCGGACGCCGTCCGGGCCGCGACGTGCCGGCGGTGTACCTGGAGCACAACGCCCCCGACGGTGACGTGCCCGGCACCCGGCACCCGTGCGCCGGCCGGGACGATGTGACGCTGGTGCACGTCACGCACTTCAACCGCCTGTTCTGGGACAACGGTTCGACCAGGACCGAGGTGATCGAGCACGGCATCGTCGACCCGGGGCACCTGTACACCGGGCGCCTGCCGCGCGCGGCCGTCGTGGTCAACGAGCCGGTGCGCAGGGGCCGGTACACCGGTACGGACCTGCTGCCCGCACTGTCCGAGGCGGCGCCGCTGGACGTGTTCGGCATGCGCACCGAGGGGCTGGCCCGGCACCTCGGCGTACCGGAGGACCGGTGCCGGAGCGCCGACCTGCCGCAGGGCGAGCTGCACGCGGCGATGGCGGAGCGGCGGCTGTACCTGCACCCCATCCGCTGGACGTCGCTGGGCCTGTCCCTGCTGGAGGCGATGCACCTGGGCATGCCGGTCGTGGCGCTGGCCACGACGGAGGCGGTCGAGGCGGTCCCGGCGGGTGCGGGGACGCTGTCGACGCGGCCCGAGGTGCTGGCGCGGGCCGCGCGGGCTTACGTGCACGAGCCGGAGGCGGCGGCCGAGGACGGCGCGCGGGCCCGGCAGGCGGTGCTCGAACGGTACGGGCTCAAACGCTTCCTGGACGACTGGGAGCGCGTGATGACGGAGGTGCGGTCATGACATCCCTCGACCCTCAGGACCCGGTGGACACCGGGTCCGACCGGCGCCCCGCGGACGTCGACGCGCTCGGTGACATCGACGCGGAGGCCGAGGCCCTGGAAGCCCTGGAGGCGCTGGACGCCGGCGCGGACGGCACCGGCGCGCGGGATGCCGAGGCGATCGACATCGACATCGGTGCGGACGGCCCCGCCGTGCGCGGCGGCCCCGGGATGTCCGTGGCACTGGTCTCGGAGCACGCGAGTCCCCTCGCCGTGCTGGGCGGTGTCGACGCGGGCGGCCAGAACGTGCACGTCGCCCGCCTGGCGAGCGCCCTTGCCGACCGGGGCCACCGGGTCACCGTGTACACCCGGCGTGACGCGCGGGACCTGCCCGACCGGGTGCTGCTGCGCCCCGGCGTCGAGGTGCACCATGTGCCGGCCGGGCCGCCGGAGCCCATCCCGAAGGACGAACTGCTGCCGTACATGGACGACTTCGGCCGCTGGATGGCGCGGGAGTGGCGGGGCCGCGCACCGGACCTGGTGCACTCGCACTTCTGGATGTCCGGTGTGGCGTCCCTGCGGGCCGCCCGGGAGGCGCGCCTGCCGTTCCTGCACACGTACCACGCGCTGGGGACGGTGAAGCGGCGCCACCAGAAGCAGGCCGACACCAGCCCGCCCGAACGCCTCGCGCTGGAGCGGGAGGTGGGCCTCGGCTGCGACCGGGTGATCGCCACCTGCCACGACGAGGTGTACGAGCTGGGCCGGATGCGCATACCCGCCGGCAAGGTGGGGGTCGTGCCGTGCGGGGTCGACACCGAGGTGTTCCGCCCGGAGGGGCCGGCCGCCGACCGCGACGGCGGCCACCGCTACCGGCTCCTCCAGCTCGGGCGGCTGGTGCCCCGCAAGGGCGCGGCCGTGTCCATCACGGCGCTGACCCGGCTGCCCGACACCGAACTCCTCGTCGTCGGCGGCCCCCCGGCCGGCCGGCTCCACGAGGACCCGGAGGTGCGCCGGCTGCGTGAGATCGCCCGGCTCGCGGGTGTCGCCGACCGGGTCCGGTTCACCGGCGGCGTGGCGCCCGAGGAGGTGGCTCCGCTGCTGCGCAGCGCGGACGTCGTGCTGTGCCCCGCGGACTACGAGCCGTTCGGCATCGTGCCGCTGGAGGCCATGGCGTGCGGGCGGCCCGTCGTCGCCAGCGCGGTCGGCGGGCAGCTCGACACCGTCGCCGACCCGGAGACCGGGCGGCTCGTGCCGCCCCGGGACCCCGACGCGCTCGCCCGCGCGGTGGGGGAACTGCTCGCCGACCCGGCGTGGCGGGCCGCCTGCGGCGCGGCCGGCCGGCGCAGGGTGCTGAGCCGGTACGGCTGGGCGCGGGTCGCCGCGGCCACCGAGAAGGAGTACGCCGCGGTGCTCGCCGCCAGGCCCGCCGTGACGGGCGTGGCCTGACCCGGTCCACCGGTACGACGAAGCCCGAAGGAGGTGTGGGCGCCGCCGCCGTTCCCCGAACGCGGTTCGCCCGAACGCCATGACCGATCCCCTCGCTCCCCCCACCCTCGAAGCGGCGCACGAACACTGCCGGGCGCTGCAGGACGCGCTCGACCGGCTCCGGCGCCACCACCTGGACCGCCTCGCGGAATGGGGCGGCCACCTCGCGGCCGTCCTGCCCGTCGGCGGCCGGCTCCTCGCCGCCGGCAACGGCGGCAGCGCCGCGCAGGCCCAGCACCTGACCGCCGAGCTGGTCGGCCGCTACCAGCGGGAACGGCCCGCGTTCTCCGCCATCTCGCTGCACGCCGAGACGTCCAGCGTGACGGCCATCGGCAACGACTACGGCTTCGACCAGGTGTACGCCCGCCAGGTCGCCGCACACGGCCGCCCCGGCGACGTACTGGTGCTGCTGTCCACCTCGGGCACGAGCGCCAACCTGATCGCGGCGGCCGTGACCGCGCGGCAGGCCGGGCTCCGGGTGTGGGCGCTGACCGGTCCGCGCCCCAACCCGCTGGCCGAGGCGGCCGACGAGGCGCTGTGCGTCGACACCG
Organism: Streptomyces noursei; assembly: GCF_001646665.1. Classification (GTDB taxonomy): domain Bacteria; phylum Actinomycetota; class Actinomycetes; order Streptomycetales; family Streptomycetaceae; genus Streptomyces; species Streptomyces lavendulocolor. The sequence continues at coordinate 356,196 of NZ_LWBU01000279.1, forward strand.
GTTCCACCGCGACCGTGCAGGAGACCCATCTCGTGGCCGTGCACCTGCTGTGCGAGTCCTTCGACGCGGCGGTCGCCGCGGCGTCGGTACGGCCCACTCGTGCGGCGGGCGCGGCGGCGCCCGTCGCGGCCCGGCGGAGGATGTCATGAGCGAGTACAAGCCCCTGGTCGTGGTGGGTGACGTCCTGCTGGACGAGGACATCGAAGGCGTGTCCACCCGGCTCGCCCCGGACGCGCCCGCACCGGTCGTCGACGTCACCGGCGACCAGCGGCGCCCCGGCGGCGCCGGACTCGCGGCCGCCCTCGCCACGCGCGGCGGGCGGGACGTGGTGCTGGTGACCGCCCTCGGCGACGACCCGGCCAGCGAGGCGGTGCGGCGCTCGCTGCGCGGCCGTGTCCGGCTGGTGGAACTGCCCCTGAACGGCACCCTGCCGGTGAAGACACGGGTCCTCGCCGGCGGCCGTCCCCTGGTGCGGATCGACCGCGGCGGCGGCGCCCCCGGCGAGCCCGACGGGGCGGTGCGCGACACCCTCGCGCAGGCCCACGCCGTGCTCGTCGCCGACTACGGGCGGCACACCGCGAGCGCGGTACGCGAGCACCTGGCCGCCGTGGCGCCCAAGGTGCCCGTGGTGTGGGACCCGCACCTCAAGGGCGACGTGCCGGTGCCGGGCGCGCGGATCGTCACACCCAACGCCGCCGAGACCATGGCGCTGTGCCGCGGCGACGGCGACTCGCTGCGCGCGTTCGCGGAACGGGGCGCCGACCTGGCCGAACGCTGGCGGGTGGCGGCCGTCGCGGTCACCCTCGGCGAGCGGGGCGTGCTGCTGACCCGGCCGGGCGCCGCGACCCCCATGCTGGTGCCCGCGCCGTACCGGGCCGAGGGCGACGCGTGCGGCGCCGGCGACTGCTTCGCCGCGGCGACGGCCGCCGCGCTGGCGGACGGCGCCCTGCCGGAGGAGGCGGTGCAGCGGGCGGTGGCGGAGGCGGCCGCGTTCGTCGCGGCGGGCGGCGCCGGGAACCCGTCGCTGTGGCGCACTCCCCCGCCGGACGCGCGGCGCGAGGTGCCGGAGACCGACCCGTTCGTGCTGGCCGAGCAGGTACGGGCGCGGGGCGGCACCGTGGTCGCCACGGGCGGGTGCTTCGACCTGCTGCACGCGGGCCACGTGGGCCTGCTGGAGAGCGCCCGCCGGATCGGTGACTGCCTCATCGTGTGCGTCAACTCCGACGAGTCCGTCGAGCGGCTGAAGGGCCCCGGCCGGCCGCTCAACCCGCTGCCCGACCGGATGCGGGTCCTCGCGGGCCTCGGCAGCGTCGACGCGGTCGCCGTCTTCGACGGGGACACGCCCTCGGAGCTGCTGGGCCGGCTGCGGCCCGACGTGTGGGTGAAGGGCGGCGACTACTCCGCGGAGGACCTGCCGGAGGCGGAGGTCCTGCGGGGCTGGGGCGGGCAGGCGGTGGTGCTGCCGTACCTCGACGGCCGCTCCACCACGCTGCTGGCCCGCCGCGCGGCCGAAGCCGCGGCGCCCATCCGCCCCCCGGGCCGCTGACCCCACCGGGCCCCGCCGGAACCCCGCCCCGGCCGGGGCCCGCAAGGCCGGCGCCTCGCCCGTGGGCCCGCGCCCCGCAGGGCCGACGTCTCGCCGTTGTGGCCCGCGCCCCGCAAGGCCGGCGCCTCGCCGTTGTGGGCAATCGTCCCGGGACGGGGCGGCGACTTCCATCGGTCACCCCCGGGGCGGCGCCTCCCTCCCGGGCGGTGCCCGTCCGGCGGGTACCGCCGGTGGGTGGGGGGCGGTGCCCCTCCGGGCTCGCCTCCTCGAGGCCGGCGGCCCTGGGCACCGGAAAGGGAGCCCGTCCGTAGCCGCCGACCTCTGCGGGGGCGCCCCTGCACGGCCCCACCCCGGGCGGACGCCGACTGCGGGTGGTGGGTGGTGGGCACCGGCGCGCCCGGGGGGTCAGGCCGCGGTGGAGAGCGCCGGGCGGGGGGTGAGGACCGGGGTCACCACGGGCTCCGCCGCGCGGCGACGCCGCAGCAGGTGGCCCGCGCCGATCGTGCCGGCGATCAGCAGGCCGCCGGTGACGAGGGCGCCGCGCGCGCCGGCCAGTTCCATGAGCAGGCCGAGGGCCGGCGGGCCGGCCAGGCCCCAGACGGTCTTGATGCTGCCCCACACGCCCAGGACGCGGCCGCGCATGTCGGCCGGCGGGTCGGTCTGGAGGACGGTGGTGCCGGCGGTGTCGGACACCGACTCGGCGACGGCCATCGGCAGGACCAGGACCAGCAGGACGGCCAGCGAGGGCGAGAGACCGGCGACGACCTGGAGCAGCGCGCCCGCCGCGGCCAGGGTGCCCACGAGCCGTACGGAGGGCTTGCGCAGCCGGGCGCCGAGGACGGCGCCGATGATGCCGCCGACGGCAAGGACCGTGGAGACCGTGCCGAAGTCGGCGGCGCCGCCGGCGAGCGGGCCGGTGACGAGGACCGCGAGGGTGAGCCCGTAGTTCCGGCCGAAGATCGCGCTGATGCCGGTGATGCCGGCCAGGGCGACGAGCCGGGGGCGGCGGGCGAAGAAGGCCAGGCCCTGGCGGACCGTCATGCCGTCGTCGTCGCGCGGCGCCGCCGGGGCGGCCTTGGTGACGGCGGTCGCCACCGGGCGCAGGAAGGGGACGACCGCGGCGACGAACAGGAACGACACGCCGTTGGCGACGTACGCGGCGGCCGTGCCGAAGACGCCGACGGCGAGACCGGCCAGCCCGGTGCCGGCGAGTCGCCCGGCGTTGCTGACGAGGGAGCCGACGCCGATGGCGGACGGTACGTCCTCGGCGCGGACGAGGTCGTTGCCGAGCAGGGCGCAGGCGGGTCCGTCGACGGTGGCGATGAGACCGGTGACGGCTGCCAGGGCCATGAGGACGCCCAGGCCGAGCTGGTCGAACGCGATGAGGAGCGCCGTGGTGAAGGCGACCGCGCCGAGCAGCGCCTGGCTGACGGCGGCGGTGAGCTTGCGGGGCCAGCGGTCGACGGCGGCACCGCCGGCGACGCCCATGAGCAGGCCGGGGGCGGCCTGTACGGAGAGCGACAGGCCGGTGGCGGCGGCGGAGCCGGTGATCTGGAGGACCAGCAGGTTCTGGACGGTGAGCTGCATCCACGTACCGGCGTTGGACACCAGGTTCGCGACGGACCACCAGCGCATGCTGCGGTACCTGAGGGAGCGCCACGGCGAGCGGTCGGCGCGCGGGCGCTCGGGGGCGGTGGGCGGGGAGGAAGGAAGCACGGTGAGTTCGGGGGGTGACGAGCCGGTGGACTCGGATGGCGGAATTCGGCGGAAGTGAGGCGCCTGCTGCACTGCACGGCCGGTCCACCGGATCTGTCTGCCGCCGCGGGCCCCGTGGGAGGCGGTCGCTCGGCGTCGACCATGGTGGCAGAAGGGGTGGTGCCATGAAGGGGCCAACGGGCCTGGTCAGGGGTGGTTCGGGTGGCTTTTTCGGGCCTGACCTGGGCTTTCCGTACTTCTGGTGTGCTTGCTCACAGTGACCGTCCGGCATGCCGTCCGTAGTGGCGCGGGCCACAGTGGAGGGGCAAGGACTGCGGAGCGCGGAGGTGGTGCATGGACGGCGGAGTACGGGTCGATCTGCGGGGCAGGCAGGCGCTGGTGACCGGCGGGGCGCGGGGGCTGGGTGCGTCGATCACCCGGGCGCTGGCCGGTGCGGGGGCCTCCGTGCTGGTCGCGGACGTGCGCAAGGAGCTGGCGCGGGAGGTGTGCGAGGAGCTGGCGCAGGAGGGGCGGGACGCCCGGTTCGTGGAGCTGGACGTGACGGACGCGCGGGCGGTGGCCGAGGTGTTCCGGGAGCTGGAGCGGGACGGGCAGGCCGTGGACGTGCTGGTCAACAACGCGGCCGTGGACGTCTCGAAGCCGATCGAGCACCTCACGGCGGAGGAGGTGACCCGGGTGGTCACCACGAACCTGCTGGGGCCGATGTACCTGTGCCTGGAGACGTACCGCCGGATGGTGGCCCGGGGCGGTGGTCACATCGTGAACATCCTGTCGACGGCGTCGAACCGCACCTGGACGGAGGCCGGCCCGTACGCGGCCGGGAAGTCGGGTCTGCGGGCGTTCACGCACACGTTGTTCAAGGAGGCGCAGCGGGACTGCCCGGGCATCGGTGTGACGGGGGTCATCGCGGGCGGTATGGAGACGCCGTTCATCCTGGAGCGGTTCCCCGACGCCGACGTGTCGATGCTGCAGAGTCCGGACATCGTCGCGGACACGGTGCTGTACGCGTTGTCGGTTCCGGCGGGCAGCGCCGTGTCGGAGCTGGTGGTGGTGCCGCGCAAGGAGCCGTCCTGGCCGTGATCAGACCTTCTCGGGCGGGCGTCCGGTGCGCAGCATGTGCAGGACGGCCCGCTCGGCGGGTCCCTGGGTGGCGGGGGTGCCGTGGGTGCCCTCGTCCCCGAGGCGGGGCAGGGCGGCGGCGACGGTGACGCCCTCCTCGTACAGCTCGATGACGCGCGGGTTGATGTAGGAGGCCCGGCAGACGGCGGGGGTGTTGCCGAGGTAACCGGACACTTCGCGGGCCGCCCGGGCGATGGCGCGCTTGCGGGCGGTCTCGCTGCGCGCGACGGGTTCGGAGACGGCGAGGGCGACGGCCGCCATGACGGTGGCGTGCCAGGTGCGGAAGTCCTTGGCGGAGATCTCCAGCCCGGCGAGTTCCCTGAGGTAGGCGTTGACGTCCTCGCCGCTCACCTCGCGCCAGGTGGGCCGGTCCCAGTGGACGAGGAGCCGGTCCCCGCCGCCGCGGCGGCGCAGCAGGGCCGTGAGGGTGCGGCAGGCGGCGGGGTCGGCGACGGTCCGCACGATCTCCTTGCCGTGTTTGCCGTTGAACGAGAAGAGGACGGCGCCGGCCCGGCAGCTGGAGTGGTCGCGCCGCAGGGTGGTCAGGCCGTAGCTGTTGTTGAGTTCGGTGTAGCGGTCGCTGCCGATGCGGAAGAAGCCGAGGTCGAGCAGGCGGACGGCGGTGGCGAGGACGCGCCGCCGGGTGAGGCCGCGGTCGCCGAGGTGTGCCTCGACGGCTTCGCGGACGGCGGGGAGGCGTTCGGCGACGTCGAGGACGTGTTCGTGCTTGGCCTGTTCCTGTTCGGCGCGGAACTGGGGGTGGTACAGGTACTGGCGGCGTCCGGCGGTGTCGGTGCCGACGGCCTGGAGGTGGCCGTTGGGGCGGGTGCAGATCCAGACGTCCTGCCAGGCCGGCGGGATGACGAGGGCCTTGATGCGGGCGAGTTCCGCCGGGTCGCGCAGGGGCTGCCCCGAGGGGTCGAGGTAGCGGAAACCCCGGCCGTGGCGCTTGCGGCGGTAGCCGGGGTCGGTGGGGCGGCTGTGGTGCAGACGCAACGGATCCTCCTCGTCGGGACGCCGGACGCCGCGTGCGGTGGGGAATCCGCGTGGCTGGTGGTGGTCAGGCCGGCTTGAGCGGGTCGTGACCGATGTCCATCAGGCCGTGCCGCCAGTCGGTGCCGCCCGCCCGCGGGTCGAGGGACGGGTCGCGCTGGGAGCGGACGATCTCGCAGACCCGTTCCATGGCGCGTACGTCGTCCGGTGTGAGGTCGGTGCGGCGCTTGCCGAGGATGGCGAGGACGTGGCGGCCCAGGGGCTTCCCCGCGCGGTCGGGGACCTCTTCGGTCCGTTCGCCGGCCGCTTCGGTGCTGAGCCACTCCTGCAGTTCGCGCGAGGTCATGTTGACGACGGTGTGGAACTCCGCCCAGAGCGCGTCGTCGACCTGTTCGGACACTGCCATGGCGTACCTCCTCCGAAGCGTGTGGCCGTCTCCCGGGTTTCCGTCGCCGCCCCTGGTCAAACACGGTGGGGTCAGGGCGGGATGGGCTGCTCCGCCCAGATCGTCTTGCCGGTGGGGGTGTAGCGGGTGCCCCACTGCTGGGTCATCTGGGCGATGAGGAACAGGCCCCGGCCGCCTTCGTCGTCGCTGCCGGCCCGGCGGAGGTGGGGCGAGGTGTGGCCGGTGTCGGAGACCTCGCAGATGAGGGTGCGGTCGCGGATGAGCCGCAGCTGGATGGGGCCGGAGGCGTATCGGATGGCGTTGGTGACGAGTTCGCTGACGACGAGTTCGGTGGTGAAGGACAGTTCGCCGTCGAGTCCCCACGCGTCCACCTGTCCGGTGGCCAGGGCGCGGGCCCGGCCGACGGCCTCGGGGTCGTCGGCCAGGTCCCAGGCGGCGACCTCGTGGCTGTCGAGGGTGCGGGTGCGGACGAGAAGGAGCGCGGCGTCGTCGTCGACGGGGCCGGGCAGCAGGGTGCCGACGATCCGGTCGCACAGGTCGTCCAGCGGGCGGTGGTGTTCGGCGAGGACGCGGTGCAGCGCGTCGAGTTGGGCGTCGCGGTCGCTGGAACGGCCCTGGATCAGCCCGTCGGTGAACAGGGCGACGAGGCTGCCCTCGGCGAGGGTGAACTCGGCGCTCTCGAAGGGCAGTCCGCCCAGGCCGAGGGGCGGGCCCGCGGGGATGTCGGGGTGGCTGATCCGTCCGGTGGCGGGGTCGACGACGGACGGCAGCGGGCTGCCGGCGCGGGCCATGCTGCACCGTCCGGTGACCGGGTCGTACACGGCGTACAGGCAGGTGACGCCGAGGGCGGCGTCGTCGGGCTCGGCCTGGGTGGCGGTCTGCTCGTGGACGTCGTGGGTGATGAGTTCGTCGAGGCGGGTGAGGAGTTCGTCGGGCGGGAGGTCGAGCCGGGCGAGGGCGCGGACGCTGGTGCGGAGCCGGCCCATGGTGGCGGCGGCGCGGACGCCGTGGCCGACGACGTCGCCGACGACGAGGCCGACGCGGGTGCCGGGCAGGGCGATCACGTCGTACCAGTCGCCGCCGACGCCGGCCATGCTGTCGGCGGGCAGGTAGCGGTGGGCGACGTCCACGGCGGTGAGGCGGGGCAGGTGGCGGGGCAGCAGGCTGCGCTGGAGGGTGAGGGCCGCGGCGTGTTCACGGGTGTAGCGGCGGCCGTTGTCGATGCAGACGGCGGCGCGGGCCACGAGTTCGTCGGCGAGCGGCAGGTCGCCGGACTCGAACGGGTCGGGGTGTGCGTCGCGGCAGAAGGTCACGACGCCGAGGAAGGCGCCCTCGGTGCGCAGGGGTACGGCGAGGCGGGAGTGCGGGCCGTCGGTGTCGGGCGAGGTGTCGAGGACGGGGTGTCCGGCGGCCAGGCAGCGGGCCTGGAGGGAGCCCTCGGGGTAGTCGACGCCGTCCGGGCCGGAGCCGTGCGGCCGGTCCGCCGGGCCCTGCCACACCCGCACGACGCGTCCGGCCGTCAGTGTCTCGGCGGTCGGCTGGTCGCCCTCCAGGACGACGTCGAGAAGGTCGACGGTGATGCCGTCGGCGAACTGGGGGACGGCGACGGCGGAGAGCTCCTGTGCGGTGCGGGTCATGTCGAGGGAGGTGCCGACCCGACCGCCGGCCCGTACGAGGAGGTCCAGGCGCTGCTGGGCCAGGTAGCGGTCGGTGATGTCCACCGTCTCCTCGCACACGCCGAGGGGGCGGCCGTCGGCGTCCTGGAGCCGGTAGTAGGAGCAGGACCAGACGTGGTCGTGCTCGGGGTCGGCGGGCGGGCGGCCGCTGTAGTGCAGCTCTATGACGGGCTCGCCGGTGACGAGCACCTCGCGCATGGTCTCCTCCAGCGTGGCCGGGTAGCCGTCGGAGAGGATCTCGCCCCGGGCGACCATCTCGTCGGGGCCGAGGCCGGCGTACTGGAGGGTGCCCATCTCCTCGTAGAGGGCGTGGTTGGTCCAGACGACCCGCAGGTCGGTGTCGTAGATGGCGAGGCCGACGGGCGACTGGGTGGCCAGGCCGCGGAGCATGGACTGGAGGGCCTCCCACCGTTCCGTCTCGTCGGCGTCGGCGACGGCGAGCAGCCGGGCGGGGCCGGTGCCGTCGTGGGAGAGGGGGAGCGTGGCGGTCGCCACCCGGATGATGTGGCCGTCCCGGCGGCGCATGTGGAGCACCTTGTGCCGGGCCTGGGCGGCGCCGGGCAGGGGGGTGGCCAGGTGGTACTCGCCGGGGCGGTCCACGATGAAGGATCCGATGGGGCGGCCCACCGCCTCGTTCGCCGGGTAGCCCAGCAGGGCGTGGGCAGCCGGGCCCCAGCCGACGACCGTCCCGTCGGCGTCGAGGGCGGCCGTGGCCGCTTTCGTGACGTCGAGGGGGCCGCGGAAGTCGGCACCCTCGGCCGCGTACACCGCGCTCATGGCACCTGCCTTCTCCGTCTCCTCATGGTCGGTCGGCGTCCGGCGCCGCACAACCGCGCTCATGCCGTGCGGGGCCCGGGGCGGCCGTCCACGGCCGTCCGGGCGGCGAGGAGCAGGGCGATGTCGTCGGGCCGGTCCCCGGCGGGGGTCGCCTCGCGGATGAGCCGCTCGGCGGAGTCGGCGAGCGGGCACGTGCCGATGCCGGCGAGGGCGTGGCGCAGCCGCTCGATGCCGACGTCGATGTCGGTGCCCGGGCGCTCGACGAGCCCGTCCGTGTAGAGGGCGAGGATGTCGCCGGGGTCCAGCCGCACCTCGGTGACCGGGTAGGACGCCGAGGGGTCGATGCCGAGGACGACGCCGCCGGGGAGGTCGAGGACGTCCGTTGTGCCGTCCGGGTGACGCCGCAGGGGCGGGAGGTGGCCGGCGCGTACGGCGCGGGTGGTGCCGGTCGTCACGTCCAGGACGATGTAGCAGCAGGTGGCGAACTGGCCCACGTCGAGGTCGATGAGCAGCCGATTGGTTCCGCTCATCACCTCCTCGGGGTCGTGCTCGCTGAGCGCGAAGGCGCGGACGGCGCTGCGCAGCTGGCCCATGGTGGCGGCGGCGGCGACGCCGTGCCCCTGGACGTCGCCGATGACGAGGGCGATGCCGCGGCCGGTGTCGATGACGTCGTACCAGTCGCCGCCGATGTCCATGCCCTCGGTGCCGGGGAGGTAGCGGGCGGCGGTCTCGACGCCGGGGAGCTTCGGCAGGCGGTGCGGCAGGAGGGCGTCCTGGAGGCCCCGGGCGAGGGCCGCCTCGGAGTCGTAGCGCCGGGCGCGTTCGAGGGCCTGGGCGATGAGGCCGGCGAGGGCGGTGAGGACGGTGCGCTCCTCGGGGCTGAAGCCGCGGGGCTGGTCGAAGCCGAGGATGCAGGAGCCGACGGGGCGGCCGGAGGCGATGAGGGGGAGGAAGGCGCGGGCGCCGACGTGGGCGTCCATGGGGATGCCGGGGTAGGCGGCGGCCAGGTGCTCCATGGACTCGAAGAAGATCGGGCGGCCGGTGGTGAGGGTCTCGACGCCGGGCAGCCGGGCGTCGAGGGGGACGCCGTCGAACCGGTTGAGGAAGCCCTGGGGGAAGCCGGTCTCCCAGGCGAGGTGGAGGTGGCGTTCGTCGAGGAGGTAGATCGCCAGCTGGCGGCCGCCGAACGCGGGGAGGAGCTCCTCGGTGACGACGGCGGAGACCTGGCGGGCGGTGACGGCCTCGGTGAGCGCGATGGCGAGGGCGACGGGGCGGTAGAGCATGGACGCCCGGTCCGCCGGGGAGCCGAGTCCGGCGCCGGGCGCGGCGACGGATCCGGGGGCGTAGGCGGGCCGGTCGGTGGCGGTGAGCGTCATGGTGACGCCCTCGTGGCCCGGGTAGAGGGTGACGGAGAGCCACCGCCCGCCGTCGCGGCGGGCCTGGAACTGTACGGGTTCGTCGGAGAGCAGCGCGGCGCGGAAGTGGTCCTCGTGGGCGGGCCTGCCGAACCAGGGCAGGGCGTCCCACAGCACCTGCCCGACCAGTTCGGGCCGGCCGCGGCCGAGGAGGGTCTCGGCGCTGCGGCTGGCGAACATGATCCGCCCGAGCCGGTCCAGCGAGCAGACCCCGCCAGGCAGCCGGTCGGCGCCGGCGGCCACGACGGGGCCGACGCCCGGTTCCACCAGGGCCCCGTGGAGGCCGTTCTCCGTGCGCGTCACCTCCAGGAGGCACGGCCGGCCGTCGAGGGCCCGCAGCCAGATGCGGCGGCTGCGGGGCCGGCCGGAGTCGGCGACCTGGCGGGCGACGGTCCACAGCCCGTACGCGTCCTCCGGTGCGAGCAGCGCGGCGAGCGTGTCGACGCCGGTGGCGTCCGGCCTTCCGGGGCCCTCCGCGTCCGTGTGGGGGTGCGTGTGGGGCTGTGTGGGCGGGTGGGGGTGCCCGGGTCCGTCCTCGGGGTCCTGGCCGCCCGGTTCCCGGGGGGCGTCCGGCGCCGCGCCGGTGGCGGTGCCGGGGTCGTGGCCGCCGGTGCCCCGGGGCGGGGTGGCCGCGCCCCGCAGGATGGTGTGGAGGGGGCCGTCCATGGTGAGGGCCCCGGTGTCGGGGTCCCAGTGGAGGTGGCCGGTGCGGACGGGCGGGGTGTCGCCGGCGGGGAGCTGGACGTTGACGGGCGGGCCGTCCCAGACGACGGGGGCGCCGCGGGCGGTGAGGTCGGCGAGTTTCTCGGAGAGGCGTTGCGCGGTGTGCCGCATGCGTTGCCGGTCGGCGGGGTCGACCGGCCGGCCGGGGGTGGCCGCGCGGAGGACCACGAGCACCCCGAAGGCGTCGCGGCCGTGCGTGACCGGCTCGTACAGCGAGCCGAACGGGTAGGGCAGGCCCGCCATGAGCTGGGGGAAGCGGCGCATCGCGTCCTCGGCGTCGGCGAGGTGGATCGAGGTGCCGTACCGGTGGGACTCGGCCACCGGGAAGGGGCGGTTGGTGTGCATGCGCCACCAGGGGCGGAACAGCCGGGCGGGCAGTCCGGCGAGCGCGGCCAGCCGCAGCAGGCCCGGGGTGCCGGCGCGCAGGTAGACGCCGCCCGCGAAGGCGCCGGTGGCCTCGACGGCGTCCACCGTCGCGGCCGCCAGCTCCAGGGTCAGCCGGTCCGGCGGGCCCTGGGCGGTCCCGGTGCCGTTGCTGTGCGCATTGCCTGGCATGTCCCAGCCTCACTGAGCGGGGTGGTCCGGCGCGCCGTCGTGGTGGAGGCGCGGTGCCGGGGCACACAGCCAGCATGCTCCCGAGCGCCCGCGTCGTGCACGTCGGTGCTCGTCGTGCACGTCGGGACTCCCGGAGGGGGTCGCACCGGTTGAGCTATGTTGAGCGCAATAAGGACAAGAAGGAGGCCCACGGGTGCCATCAGGGCAGCAGGCACGCGCGCAGGCGGCTGCGATCACGCCGGGCAGGCCGTCCCCCACGGAGGAGTCGGCCCCCGCTGTTCCCATGGACCGGGTCATGGCGCTGTTCGGCGGCCACCGGCTGTCGCCCGCCCAACGCCGCATCGCCCAGTACATGATCGACCACCTGACGGAGGCGGCGTTCCTGTCGATCACGGACCTGGCGGAGCGCGTCGGCGTCAGCCAGCCGTCGGTGACGCGGTTCGCGACGTCGCTCGGGTACAGCGGGTTCCCCGCGCTGCGGGAGGCGCTGCAGCCCATCGCGCTGAGCGCGGTGGCCGGTACGCCGGACACCCGTGAGGAGATCCGCCGCAACGAGCTGCAGGCGGCGATCGACGCGGAGATCGAGAACCTGGAGCACCTGCGCCGCCTGGTCGCCGATCCGAGCCAGATCCTGGACGTCGGCAGCGAGTTGGCCGCTTCGGTGCCCTTGACGGTCCTGGGTCTGCGCATCTCGGTGTCGCTGGCGGAGTACTTCGCGTACGCGGCCCGGCGCATCCACCCGGACGTGCGGTTGGTGACGCGGGGCGGCAGCGTCGCCTACGACGCGCTGCTGCAGTCCCGGGAGGCGGGCGGGACGTGGGTGCTGGCCTTCGCCATGCCGAGGCACGCGCACGAGACGCTCTCCACGATGCGGGCGGCCCGCCGGGCCGGTCTGCGCATCGCGCTGATCACCGACCTGACGCTCGGGCCGCTGGTGGAGGAGGCGGACGTGGCGCTGACCGCGGGGACCGGGTCGCGGCTGGTCTTCGACTCGTACGCGGCGCCGGGCGTCCTGGCGGCATCGGTGCTCCAGGCGATGGCGGACGCCAACCCGGAGCGGACGCAGCTGCGGCTGGAGGGGTACGAGCAGGCCGCCGAGCAGCACAACTTCTTCCTCGACGACTGAGTCCGCATCCGGCGTGTTCCCCCCGCCCCACAAGGGCATTTTCAGACATTTACACACCGAGAGCCGCATGAAATTTTTCATACGCTTGCTTACTCGACGGTAAATATATTTACTGCTCGGACACCCCGGTGCAACACACCGGGGGAACGAGCAGAACACCGGTGTGACGGCGCTCCCTCCTCGCGCCGCCCCTGGTGTTCCGGCCGGGCGCTCCGCACTCCCCGCGGACACCCGTGGCGGCCCCGGTCAACCCCTGGGCCGGGGCCGCCGAAAGTCCACCCTCAGGTGGCGGTGACCGCCGTGGAGACCGCGGCCGTGGACACCGCCGCCGTGGCGGCCGCCGTCGCGGAGGCCACCGTGGCCGTCGCCGCCGAGGCGGTGGCGGCCAGCCGGGCCCGCGCGGCGGCCAGTGCCTGGTCCAGGTGCCGCGTTCCGGTGGTCACGCAGAGCGTGTACGCGACATCGTCGAGCCGTCGCTTCAGGTCGGGCGCGAGGGCCGGCTCCCGGGAGGCGGTGCACAGGGATTCGTAACGGGCCACGAGCTCACGAAGCACCGCGGGATGCGCCAACAGCATGAACGTACCTGCCTTTCCCACGCCACGAAGCAAGGAGAGAGGGGACGCCGATGCCTTCTCCGGGCCGGCCTCCCCGGGACCGGGCGATGCGCCGGTCCCCGGACCGGGACGCCCTCCCGCACATGGATGTGCCCGCGCTCTCCGGTCCTCACACGACATTGTGATGCAACCGTGACGGATCCGCGCTGCGTGGGGTGAAAGGGCACCTGTGCTCCATTGTCGTGACATGGACCGCGGCGCCGGTAACCCGTTCCGGCACGGGGGTACGCCTCCGACCATGGCTGTGAACCCCATCGAAATGCAGAAGGCCCTCGGCGGCGTCAACTACCCGGCGTCGAAGAAGGACATCGTCGATCAGGCGTCGAAGCACAAGGCCGGCCAGGAGGTCATGAAGGCCCTGGACTCCCTGCCCGACAAGGAGTACGAGTCCCCCGCCGCGATCAACAAGGAGGTCGGCAGGGGCGACTGACACCCGTCCCGCCCGGCCCGCCCCACTCCCCCACCGCCCCGTCCCCGCAGCCCGGGTGACGGGGCGGACGCATGCCCGCCCGCGGGCGGCGGCTCACCCGAGTGGACGGCGTGGGGCTGTGCACCCGGCGCCCTCGCGCTCCACTGGCTGGACAGGGCGAAGTCCGCCGCCCTGTCCAGGCAACCCCGGTGGCCCCATGGCCATCCTCCCTATGCGGCGGCCCGAACTCCCGGACGCCGCCCCGCACACCAGTGCATGGAGTGAGCAGCCCATGGTCCAAATGTCGGTCGTCGTCCCCTGCTTCGACGAGAGCGAGGTCGTCGACGCCTTCCACACCGCGCTCGTCGCCGCCCTCGAACCGACCGGCGTGACCTTCGAGGTCGCCTACGTCGACGACGGCAGCGGCGACCGGACCGTGGAGCGGCTGCGGTACCTGGCGGCGGTCGACCCGCGCGTGCGCTACACGTCCTTCAGCCGGAACTTCGGCAAGGAGTCGGCGCTGCTCGCGGGGATGCGGATGGCCCGGGGCGAGGTGGTCGTGCTCATGGACGCCGACCTCCAGCACCCGCCGGAACTGCTCCCCCGCATGCTGGAGCTGCACCGGCACGGCTACGACCAGGTCGTCGCCCGGCGCGACCGCACCGGCGAGGGCGCCGTGCGGACCGCGCTCAGCCGCGCCTACTACCGCCTGGTGCGCCGGTTCATGGACGTCGAGATCGTCGACGGCGCCGGCGACTTCCGGCTGCTGTCGCGCCGCGCGGTCGACTCCCTGCTGTCGCTGCCGGAGAGCAACCGCTTCTCCAAGGGCCTGTTCTCCTGGATCGGGTTCGACACCGTCAGCTTCACGTACCAGAACGTGGAGCGGGCCGCCGGGCGCTCCAAGTGGGGTGGCCGCCGGCTGCTCAACTACGGCATCGACGGGCTGCTGTCCTTCAACAGCCGGCCGCTGCGGCTGGCCATCCACACCGGGCTGTGGCTGTTCCTGTCCGCGCTCGTCTACGCGCTGTGGATCATCGCCAACGCGGTCCTCGACGGGGTCGACACCCCCGGCTACGCGACCCTCATCACCGCCATCGTCGGGCTCAGCGGCATCCAGCTCGCGACGCTCGGCGTCATCGGCGAGTACGTGGGGCGGATCTACCACGAGGCGAAACGGCGCCCGCACTACGTGGTGCGGGAGACCGACCGGTCGGCGGCCGTCCACCGGCACGACCCCCGGGACGTGCCGCTGGAGCCCGCGGGACGGGCGCGGCCGAAGCCGTGAAGCCCGCCGTCCTCCGGCAGTTCGTCTCCTTCTGCCTCATCGGGCTGGCGAACACCGCCGTCTACTTCGGGGTGTACGCCGCGCTCAACGTCTGGCTGCCCTACCTGGCCGCCCACGTCGTCGGGTACGCGGTGAGCGTCGTCGGCTCGTTCCTGCTGAACTCGTACGTCACCGTCCGCACCCGGCCCACCTGGCGGGCCTTCGCCCGCTATCCCCTGTCGGGCGCGGCGAACGCCGTGGGCAGCGGAATCCTGCTGCACCTCGGCGTCAGCCGGCTGGGCATGGACGAGAACGCCGCGGCGATCGCCGCCGGGCTCCTCGTCACGCCGCTCTCCTTCGTCCTGGCCCGCTGGGCCATCACCTCCGGGGCGGCCGCCACCCGCCGCTCCGCGGCGCGGCGGCCGCCCGGGGAGGAGCGGGTCACGGAAGGCGCGTCCCGCGAGTGACCCGGTCAAGCCGGTAGTAGTCGGCCACGCACTGGGCGGGCCAGATCCGGGTGCCGTTCGCGCTGAACGGCTCCAGCATCCCGCTCACCGACACCGGGGTGTACGGCAGCACCCTGGCGCCCTCGGCCGCCCGCTCCCGCAGCCACCGGTCCTGGCGGTCCCACTTCTGCGCCCGCACCCGCATGTCGTGGCCCAGTTCGTACAGCGGGGCGGCGAGCCCCAGGACGGTGACGGCGCAGAGGGCGGCGGCGAGGCCGGTGACGGCGCCCGTGGCGGCGCCGCGCAGCCGCAGCGCCCGCCCGAGGAACGCGCCGGCGGCGACCAGCAGCAGCACGTACAGCAGGAGGTAGTCGTTCCAGGTGCGGGCGGCCGTCACCACGCGGGGGCCGAAGACCGGGTAGGTGATGACCGTGCACAGGTAGCCGGAGACCAGGAAGGCGGCCGCCCCGAGGCCGGTCAGCAGCAGCGGCCGGCACGGCAGCAGGACCCGCCGCCCGCGGGGGCCGGGGCGGCGGGAGGCGAGCAGGCCGAGGAGCACTCCGGCGGCGACGGCCCCGGCGTACTGCCAGGTGGTCAGCACCGTCTCCAGGATGCGGACGTACCCGCGCAGCGAGGCGATCAGCGATTCGGGGGCGAGCATGGAGGTGGTCTCCGCGCCGAACCGTTCGCGCCGGTTGCGCGAGCCGGGGGAGGTCACCAGCAGGAGCGTGCCGGCGGCGACGCCGGCCATGCCGGCGAGGCACCAGCCGCGGGCGAACGCCCTGGCCCGTTCGGTGAAGAGCCGGCCGGCGAAGAGCACGACGCCGGAGAGCACCACCAGGGCCACCACGGACGCCTCCTCGGAGAGGGTGCCCATGAACACGCCCGCGAGCACGACGACGACGAGGGCGGCGATCCGGCCGCGCCGGCCGCGGGAGCGCAGCAGCGGGATCGCCGCGGCGCAGGCGAGGACGGGGGCGAGGGTGTGCGAGACGGACGCGGCGGGCCAGTAGAACGTCTTGTACGTGTTGGGCGTGGCGAACAGGAACACCGCCGTGATCATGGCGGCGACGAGCAGCGGCACCCCGCGCGGCACGCGCTGCCCGGCCCGGCGCAGCAGCGCCGCGGTCAGCGCCCACAGCAGGCCGAGGACGAGGGCGCCGCTGACCAGGCCGTACCACTGGTGCCCGGCGACGGGGAACTTCGCGTACAGCCCGACGAGCAGTCCGTTGCCGACGCGTCCGTTGTCGGTGAAGTAGAACCGGCCGACCAGCCCCGAGACGCCCTCGTCGCGCACGACGGGCAGGAAGCACCACTCGTCGGCGCTGGGTCTGACGTACCGGCCGAGCCAGGCGGCGGCGGCGAGCAGGCCAAGCGGCAGCAGGGCCAGGCCCGTCGTCCACGCGGCCGTCCGGGACCCGCGCGCCTCGCCGCCCTCCTCCTCGTGGGCGGACCCGGGTCCTCCGCCCGGGTCCGGGGGGACGGTGACACTCGATGCGCCGACGGCCATGTCTTCTTCACTGCCTCTCGGGAAACCACTGGTACGCCACCGAAGAGGTGTTTCGGGGCGGTGCCGTTGTCCGCGCGCCGGGCCCGATTCGGCGAGGTGTGGGCTGTCTCCCACTCGACCGGCTGCCGGGGGTGCGCGCAACCGGCCGTCGTCCGGACGGCTCACGTGCGCAGCGCGGTCACCATCCGGCACCGGGGCGCCCCGTCGGGGCCGCGGCCGAACTCCTCCAGCGGGGCCAGTTCCACCCGGAAGCCGGTGCGGGTGAGTTCGGCGACCACGTCGGTGAGGCGGAAGGTGCGGTAGTACATGATGAACCGCGGCCGCCACAGCAGGTTGCGCACCCGCATGGCGGCGTCGAACGCCCACATCTCCCAGTAGGGGCGGGAGCCGACCGGGGGCGGGGCGGGGAGGGGGAAGACGAACCGGCCGCCGGGGCGCAGCGCCCGGTGCACACCGGCGAACAGGGCGGGGCGTTCGGCCGGGAGGAAGTGCCCGAATGCGCCGAAGCTCACGGCCAGGTCGAAGGCGGGCCCGAAGGGCAGGGCGCGGGCGTCGGCGCGCACCCAGTGGACCTCGGGGGAGCCGGCGGGCGTCCGCGCGTGGGCGGCGCGGGCGCGGGCGAGCATGCCGGCGCTGAAGTCGGTGCCGGTGACGTGCTCGCGGCACAGCTCGCGCAGCACGCCGACGCCGGCCCCGGTGCCGCAGCACACGTCGAGTCCGGCGCGGAACGGTCCCAGCGGCCGCAGCGCGCCGGTGACGGCGCCGAGCACCCGGTCGGAGGTGCGGTAGGGGGTGTGGTCGAACTTGGGGGCCAGCAGGTCGTAGCCGGTCCGGGTCGAGGAGAGCGCCTGGGTGGCGAGTTCGCGGAACGTCGGGCCGTGCGGGGTGGACATGGTCCCCTCTCGGGTCGGGCCGGGGCGTCAGAGGAGGCCGGCGTTGAAGACGTCGAACGGCAGGGTCCCGGTGCCGTCACCGGTCGCCCCGGCGCCCGGGAGCGGGAGCTCGGCCCAGATGACCTTCCCCTGGGCGGTGTACCTGGTGCCCCAGCGTTCGGCCAGCTGGGCGACGAGGAAGAGCCCGCGGCCGCCCTCGTCGGTGGTGGCGGCGTACCGCAGGTGGGGCGAGGTGCTGTTGTTGTCGGCGACTTCGCAGGTCAGGCCGCGGTCGTGGAGGAGGCGTACGCGGACGGGGGCGGCGCCGTAGCGGATGGCGTTGGTGATGAGCTCGCTGAGGATCAGTTCGGCGGCGAAGGACAGGTCGTCCAGGCCCCATTCGGCGAGCTTGCGCACGGCGGCGGAGCGGATGCCGCCGACGGCGCCGGGGTGGAAGGGCACGTCCCAGTCGGCGACGCGGTCGGGGCCGAGGGCGCGGGTGCGGGCGACGAGGAGGGCCACGTCGTCCTTGGGGTGGGCGGGGAGCAGGGCGTCGAGGACCAGGCGGCAGCGTTCCTCGGGGCCGGCGGCGGGCCTGCCGAGGGCCTCGCGGAGCAGTTCGATGCCCACGTCGATGTCGCGGGTGCGGTCCTCGATCAGGCCGTCGGTGTAGAACACGATCTGGCTGCCCTCGGCGAGTTCCAGTTCGCGGGTCTCGAAGGGTATGCCGCCCAGGCCGAGCGGCGGGCCGGCCGGGAGGTCGGGGAACTCGACGTCGCCGCCGGGGTGGACCAGCGCGGGCAGCGGGTGTCCGGCGCGGGCCATGGAGCAGCGCCGGGAGACGGGGTCGTACACCGCGTACAGGCAGGTGGCGCCGGTCATGCCGGCGCCGCCGCCGGCGTCGTCCTCGTCCTGGTCGATGCGGCCGACGAGGTCGTCGAGGCGGCCGAGGAGTTCGTCGGGCGGCAGGTCGAGGGTGGAGAAGTTGTGCACCGCGGTGCGCAGCCGGCCCATGGTGGCGGCCGCGTGCAGGCCGTGTCCGACGACGTCGCCGACGACGAGAGCGACCCGGCTGCCGGGCAGCGGGATGACGTCGAACCAGTCGCCGCCGACGCCGGACTGGGCGGGCAGGTAGCGGTGGGCCACCTCCAGGGCGCTCTGTTCGGGAAGGGCGCGGGGCAGCAGGCTGCGCTGGAGGGTGACGGCCATGGCGTGCTCGCGGGTGTAGCGGCGGGCGTTGTCGATGCTCACGGCGGCGCGGGCGACGAGTTCCTCGGCCAGTTCGAGGTCCTCGTCCTCGAAGGGTTCCGGCTTCTCCATGCGCCAGAAGTTGGCGACGCCGAGGACGACGCCGCGGGCCTTGAGGGGGACGGCGATGAGGGAGTGGATGCCGTACTCGACGATGCGGCCGGCCCGCTCGGGGTCCTGGGCCTGCCAGCCAAGGGCCTCGGAGAGGTGGGGGACGAGTTCGGCCCGGCCGCTGCCGAAGCCGCGTGCCTGCGGTGTGGAGGGTACGAAGCCAATCATTTTGCCGCGCGGGTAGAGCGGGTGGTCGTCGCGGATGCCGGCGACGGCGGTGCGGCGCATGTCGGCGGCCGTGCCGCTGGGCTCCTCGCCGCGCAGGACGGGGTCGGCGAGGTCGACGGTGACGAAGTCGGCGAAGCGCTGGACGGTGACCTCGGCGAGTTCCTCGGCGGTGCGGACGACGTCCAGGGTGGTGCCGATGCCGACGCCCGCGTCATACAGCAGGTTGAGGCGCCTGCGGGCGCCCTCGGCGCGGCCGGTGAGGGAGCGCAGCTCGGTGGTGTCGCGGATGGTGGCGACGGTCCCTGCGGGGCCGCCGTGCCGGTCGGTGTGGCGCTGGTTGACGGCGAGCAGCCGGTCGGCGGCGGGGACGACCTCGTCGGTGGCGACGCGCCCGGAGCAGAGCAGGTCGGCCATGCCGGGGTCGAGGCCGGGCAGGTCGCGGACGCTGCGGCCCTCCGCGTCGGGGGGCAGTTGCAGCAGCCGTTCGGCCTCGTCGTTGGCGAGCAGCAGCTTGCCGTCGCCGCCGATGATGACGACGCCCTCGCGCACCGCGTGGAGCACGGCGTCGTGGTGCTCGTAGACCCTGGTCATCTCGGTGGGGCCGAGGCCGTGCGTCTGGCGGCGCAGCCGGCGTGCGACGAGGGCGGTGCCGGCGGTGGCGACGGCGAGCCCGGCGGCGCTGGTGGCGAGGATGACGGGCAGCTGGCGCTCGACGACGCCGGTCACGTTGCGGACTTCCAGGCCGGCGGAGACGAGGCCGATGATCGCGTCGTCGGAGCCCCTGACGGGTACGACGGCCTGTACTTCCTCACCGAGGGGGCCGTCGACGCTCTCGGTGATGACCTCGCCCTGGAGGGCCGGTTCGATGGTGCCGACGAACTTCCCGCCGATGCGCTCCGGCTGGGGGTGGGTGTAGCGGATGCCGTTGGTGTCCATCACGACGATGAAGTCGACCCCGGCCGCCCTGCGGGCCTCTTCGGTCAGGGGCTGGAGGACGCTCGACGGGTCCGGGTCGTTCTCCAGGGTGTCCTCGAGGCCCGGGGAGTGGGCGAACGTCTCCGCCACCGCGATGGAGCGGTTGCGGGCCTCCCGGTCGCTGTCGCTGCGCGACTGGAGGAGGAGTGCCAGGACCGCTCCCAGCACCAGCAGGAGGACGAGCGCCACCTGCAGGACGAAGACCTGCCCTGCGACGCTCCGTGGGAGCCTTCCGGCCAGTGACCGGACCGAGACGCCCCGGAATCGGTCGAAGAAGTGGACCACGCTCCCCTTTCTAACACCGTAAGGCCCGTGGCGACCATGAGTGACCGCCGGTCGCCGGACGGCGACGCAGGGTGTGCGGCCCCCGGGGTGCCCGACGGCGCGCGCGGGCGGGGGAATCCATCGTTCACCCATGGCCCGTCCATGGGTCCGCCATCGGTGGGCCAACAGGGATCAAACCCGAACGGTCGCGGAGGTGCCGGCCCTAGGTTTGCTCGACGTGACGACGCCTTCCGTCGGTGGCGCGGCGGCCCTCGCGGTCCCCGCTCCCCCGCCCTCAGCTGCCCCGTCCGCCTCGGTGACCACGCGTCGCCCGCCGCCGGCCCCGGGACCGGTGACGGCCGCGGTCGGGACCCCGGCCGCCGGGCGCGGCCGCCGGGCGATGCTGCGCGCGGCGCTCGGCGGCACGGCGGCCGCCGTGGGGGCCGGGCTGGGGGCCGGGCTGGGTCTCGCCCCGGCACCGGCGGTGGCGGCGCCGCGGACCGGCGGGGGGCGTCCCACGACCCCCGCGGCGGCGCTGCGCGAGCTGGCGCGCGGCAACGGGCGGTGGCGGGCGGAGCACCAGGCCCATCCGCACGAGGGCGCCACCGACCGGGTGGCGGCCGTGTCGGGGCAGCATCCGTTCGCGCTGATCCTCGGCTGCATCGACTCCCGCGTCCCGCCGGAGCTGGTCTTCGACCAGGGCCTCGGCGACCTGATGACGGTCCGGTCGGCGGGCGAGGTGCTGGACGAGGCGGTGCTCGGCAGCATCGCGTACGGCGTCCTGGAGCTGGGGATACCGCTGGTCATGGTGCTGGGCCACCAGTCGTGCGGGGCGGTCGCGGCAGCGGTGCGGGCGGAGGAGAGCGGCGAGCGGCCGCCGGCCCACATCGACTACATCGCCGACCGGATACGGCCGGTGATCGACCACGGCCACACGGGGCCCGCGCGGATCGACGCGACGATCACGGCGAACGTACGGCATGTGCGGGGGCTGCTGGCGGCCGAGCCGGACCTGGCGGCCCGGGTGGCGGCGGGCCGGCTGGCCATCGTGGGTGCGCGGTACGAGCTGGGCAGCCAGCGGGTGCACCGGGTCGCCTAGGGCGTGTCCTGCGGCCCCTGGCGGTCCGGCCGGGGGGGGGCGGGGCCATCGGCCCCGGCCCCGGTCGGCGGGACGCCCGTCAGGGTCCGTCAGCGCACTCCCCGGGGGCGGAACTGGACGCTGATCCGGGGGCCGACCGCCCTGGCGGTCTTCGGTACGGCGTGGTCCCACGTCCGCTGGCAGGAGCCGCCCATCACGATCAGGTCGCCGTGGCCGAGGGGCACGCGGGTCGAGGGACCGCCCCGCCGGGGGCGCAGGGCGAGGTCGCGGGGTTCGCCGACCGAGAGGATGGCGACCATGGTGTCCTGGCGCGAGGCGCGCCCGCCGCGGTCGCCGTGCCAGGCGACGCTGTCCCGGCCGTCCCGGTAGTAGCAGAGCCCGGCGGTGGTGAACGGGTCGTGCAGCTCGGCGGCGTAGTGCGCGGACAGGGCGTCGCGGGCCTCGTCGAGCACGGGGTGCGGCAGGCGGTCCCGCTCGCCGTAGTGCGCCAGCAGGCGGGGCACCTCGATCTCGTGGTCGTACATCGTGCGCCGTTCGGCCCGCCACGGGACGTGCCCGGCGAGTTCGTCGAACAGGGCGTCCGCGCCGTGCAGCCAGCCGGGCAGCAGGTCGATCCACGCCCCGTCGCCGAGCACGGTCCGGCGGACCCCGGTCAGCGGGCCGAGGCGGATCTCGTCGGCCTGGTCGAAGAGCGAGCCCTGAAGATGCGCGGTCATGGCTCCAGCGTACGAGAAAATCGAATATTTGTGCCATCAGTGTTCGGACTCTGCCGGGCGGGTACCAGTCCGTGCTCGTCCAGCCTGCCGACGGCGAGGCCGCGCCGCCGGCACTCGGCGACCAGTTGCGGCACCGCGCCCAGCGCCGCCCGCCACGCGCCCGGAGCGCTGACCACGTCGGAGTCGTGCAGCAGCACCGTCGCGCCGCCGCGCAGCGTCCGGGTGACCTCGGCGTACACGCTCCACGGCGTCGCCCCGGCCGTCCAGTCGCGGCCCCACGCCGACCAGAGCACCGTACGCAGCCCGGCGGCCCGGGCGGCGGCCCACCGCCCGCCGGTGAGGATGCCGTACGGCGGGCGGTACCACAGCGGCGGCCGCCCGGCGGCCTCGGCGACCAGGTCCACCGCACGCGCCAGGTCCCGGGCGTCGCGCAGCGGCCGGGGGCACCAGGGCCGGTCGTGCCGCCAGCCGTGGACGGCCAGTTCGTGGCCCTCCGCCGCGATCAGCCGGCCCAGCGCGGGGTGCCGCGCCAGCCGGCCGCCGAGCACGAAGAAGGTGGCGCGCACGGACAGCGCGTCCAGGGCGCGGAGGAACCGCGGCGTGGTGACCGGGTCGGGGCCGTCGTCGAAGGTCAGGGCCACGTGCGACCGGTCGCCGCGGCCGTCGAGCCCCGGGCACAGCGCGGCCCGCACGCCCGGCAGCCAGGTCGCGGCGGGCCCGATGTGCCAGGCGGCCGCCGCGGCCAGCAGGCCCGCGGGGACGGCGGTCAGGTTTGCGGGGACGGCGCTCACCATCGGTCCTCCGGGTGCTCGGGGTCGTCCGTCACGAGCGGCGACCGGGCCAGCTGGACGCACCCGGCCACCAGCAGCGCGAGCGCCAGGACCTCGAACACCACCCGCCAGCCCAGGTGCACCCGCTCCGCGAACAGCGTCACGCCCAGCACCACGCTCAGCAGCGCGTCGCCCAGGGTCAGCGCGGGCTGCGAGGCCACCAGGCTGCCCGCCCGCAGCGTCACCTGGAGCAGGAGGAAGCTCGCCAGTCCCACCGCCACGGCGGCGTACGGCTGCCACGTCGTCAGCACCGCGCCGACGCCGTCCGGCAGCCGCCCCAGCGCGTCCTTGAGCAGCGCGGCCGTGCACGCGAAGCCGGTCGCCGTCGCCGTGCCCAGCACCGCGGCCCTGGGCGCCGGCGCCAGCCGCAGCGACACCAGGCCCAGCACCGCCACGAAGAGGCCGGCGCCCAGGGCCGTCCACACCCAGTCGGCGAGCGGCACGAAGGTGCGGCCGCCCGAGGGGTCGGCCAGCGCCAGGAATACCGCCAGGCCGAGGGCCATGGCGGCGAACGCCCACCGGGTGCGGGTGTCCGGTCGGCGGCGGAACACCAGCCCCCCGACGACCAGGGTGAACATCAGCTCCGTGCTCATCACCGGCTGCACCACGGACAGCGGACCGGTGGCGAGGGCGAGCGCCTGGAGGATGCCGGAGACCGCCAGCAGGGCCGCGCCCCACACCCACACCCGGCGGTGCACCAGCCCCGCCATCCACGCGCCCCGCCGTGCCGAGTCCGGCTCCGGGCCGGCCGCGGCCGCGCCCCGCCGCTGGAGGACCGACGCCCCGGCGTTGCCGAGGGCCGCCAGCAGCGCGAGGCAGATCGAGAGGGCGAGCACCGGCGGTCAGCCGAACCGCTTGGCCATGGCGCGGAAGAAGCCCGGGACGGCCCCGTGCAGCCGGGCCGGCATGCCGAGCCAGGACGGTACGAACACGTCGTCACGGCCCCGCACGACCGCCTGCCACACCACCTCCGCCACCCGTTCGGCCGGCACCGGGCGCGGACGGTCGCGGTGGTAGGGGGCGCCCCGCCGGGCGAAGAACGGGGTGTCCACCGCCCCCGGCAGGACGACGGTCACCCCCACGCGGGTCCCGGCCAGTTCGTAGCGCAGGCTGTCGGCGAAGGCCAGCAGCCCGCCCTTGGTGGCGGCGTACACGGCCTCGTTGCCCACCCCCACCCGCCCGGCCATGGAGCCGATCATCACCACCCGCCCGGCGCCGCGTTCCGCCATGCCCGGCAGCAGCAGCCGCACCAGGTGGACGACCGAGGTGAGGTTCAGCGTGATCAGCCGGTCGATGTCGTCGGCCGGCATCCGGGTGAACGGCCCGGCCCAGCCGATGCCCGCGGCCGCGACCAGCGTGTCCACCCGCCCTTCCCGCTCCAGGGCACCGGCGGCCAGCCGCTCCACCCCGGCCCGCTCCCCCAGGTCCGCCCGGAGCGCTCCGCCGCCCGTGCGGCGCGCCACCGCCGCGAGCCGCTCCTCGTCCCGGCCGCCGAGCAGCAGCCGCCACCTGCCGTCGGCGGCGAACCTGTCGGCCACCGCCTCGCCGATCCCGGACGACGCCCCCGTGACGAGCACCACCGGACGCGCCACCGGGCCGCTCGCCGGACGGGCCCCTCCCGGCCGGGTCTCGTGGCGGGGCGTGGCCTCGGGACGCGGCGTAGGGGCCATGGCGGATCCTCCGGAACTGTCGTCGACCGTGCCCTTCCAGCGTCCCGGTTTCCCGCCGGTTCGCCTCCCGGCAGCCGCCGCCCCGCCCGCCGATCCACCCGAACAGTCCGCTCCGGCCGCCTCCGGGCCGCGCCGGCGGGCCGGAGGGAACAGGATGGAACGGCACGGAAACGGAGGGCTCCCCATGGGGCGGCGATGCCTGGTCCTGAGCGCGAGCATGGGCGCCGGACACGACGCGGTGGCCGGGGAACTGGCACGCCGGCTGCGCGCCGGCGGGCACGACGTCCTGGTCCGGGACGTGCTGACGCTGCTCCCGCCCGGTGCCGGCCCGGCGGTGCGGGGCTTCTACCGGTTCGTGGTGCGGCGGTTGCCCCCGGTGTACGCGGCGATCCACGCAATGTTCCTCGCGCCCCGGCCGGGCCGGGGGCGGGGCGCGGACGTCTCGCCGATGGCGGTGCTCGCCGAGCGGCGGCTGGGCGCGCTGGTGGCGGCGTGGCGGCCCGACGTGGTCGTCTCCACCTTCCACCTGGCGGGCCAGGTCACCGGGCGGATGCGCGGCCAGGGGGCGCTGCGGGTGCCGTGCGCGGTGTTCGTCACCGACTTCGCGGTGCACCGCGCCTGGCTGGACCCGGGCAACGACCTGTACCTGTGCGTCAGCGAGGCGGCCGCCCGGGCGGCCCGGGAGGGCACGGGGCGCGCCGCGGTCGCCACGGGGCCGGTCGTGCCGCCGGAGTTCCACCGGTCCCGGGCGGGGGCGGGGCGGGGCGCGGGCGGGCGGCCGGTGGTGCTCCTGTCGGGCGGTGCGTGGGGCGTCGGGCCGGGGCTGGCCCGGACGGCCGGGGCGCTCGCCCGGCACGGGTTCGAGCCGGTGCTGCTGTGCGGGCGGGACGAGCGGCTGCGCCGGCGGGCGGGCCGGCTGCCCGGGGTGCGGGCGCTCGGCTGGACGGACGACATGCCGGGGCTCTTGGCGTCGGCGCGGGTCCTGGTGGACAACGCGGCCGGCCAGACGGCGGTGCAGGCCCTCGCGGCCGGGGTACCGGTCGTCGGGTTCCGGCCCATCGCCGGGCACGGTGCGGCCGGGGTGCGGGAGATGGCCGCCGAGGGCCTGACCGTGTACGCCGACGACCTGCCGGGCCTGCTGGCGGCCGTCGGCGAGCTGGCCCGCCCGGGCGCCGCCCGCGACCGGCGCACGGCGGCCGGCTCGGCGCTCTTCCGGGCCGACGCCGACGCCGCCCGGCTGGTCGCCGGCCTGGCGGAGTGCCGGGGCGAGCCGGGCGGCCCCGGCGACCCGGAGGGATTGGACGGGCTGGAGGGCCTTGGGGGTCCGGACCGCGCGGGTTCCGTCGGCCGCACTCCCCCGGTCGACGACGCGACCGGTCGGGAGGACGACAGCGGACCTGTCGGCCCTGGTGGACCCGGTGGCCCTGCCGGTCCCACCGATCGCAGGGGCCCCATCGACCTCAGCGGCCTCGCGGACCGGGATTCCGAGGGCTGAGTCAGGACCGGGAGCGGTCGGCCAGCCACTTCTCGTGGGCGCGCGTCACCCGGTCCCACAGCAGGCTCCGGTCGTCGGCGTCGATCCCGTCGAGGTTCCGGCCGAAGACGTCGGTGAGCGCGGTGAACCACTCCTGTGGGGTGTCCAGCGTGCGCTCCGCGCGGCCGGCCGCGTCGATGCGGGTGAGGACGCGTCCCCTCAGCAGGTCGATCCCCTTGGCGTCCCGGCGCAGGGCGGCGAACGCGTTGAGGAACGGCGAGTCCGGCGCGGTGGACAGCCGCAGGTGTTCGTCGGCGAAGTCGGCCATGGAGACGGGGCGGCCGGCGAACTCCATGACGGGGAACGAACTTCCCGGGTCGTTGTGGAAGATCCAGCCGCCCGGGTCGGTGGCCGACGGCTCCATCCGGTACGTGAACGGGCCCTGCCGGTACGTGCCGGCCCGCAGCGGCAGCGGCTCGTACGGCCCGTCGCCGAGACCGGCGTCGACGAACCACGCCTCGCCGCCGACCCGTACCGTCAGCGCCAGGTGGTTGCCGCCGGCGCCGCGTCCGTCCGGCTCGTGGTGGACGCCCCCGGCATGGCGGGTGACGTCGTACCCGAGCGCTTCGAGCAGCGCGGCGAAGCCGCCGTTGAGGTGGAAGCAGTAGCCGCCCCGCCCCGCGGCGAACCGGCGCGCGGACAGCTCCGGTTCGATCCCGGGCGGCCGGCCGAGCTGGATGTCGATGTTGTCGTACGGGACGCGTTCCAGGTGGGCCCGCTGAAGCGCGCTCAGCGCCTCCGCGGACGGCGCACCGGGATCGGTGACGCCCAGGCGGGCGAGATACCCCTCGAAACCCTTGACGATCATGAGCGTCCACCCTAGCGAGCCCCGTCGGCGCAGGCCGAGGCAGGGCAGCCAGTCGCGCGATGCGCCACCGGCCGTGAGCAGGGCGCTCAGCCCGCCGGGGGCACCGGTCAGCAGCCCGCCCGGCCAGGGCCCGGCCAGCGCGTCGGGCAGCCGGTCCAGCAGCCGGGCGCGCAGGCGGGCGGCCAGGGCGGCCGCCGCGGGCAGGCGGGCGTGGCGGTCCAGGGCGTCGGCGACCGCGAGGACGCCCGCCGCGCCGGGGCAGAGCCCGAGGAGGTCGCCGGGGGTGTGGCCGAAGAGGTGGAAGTCCTCGTCGTACCGGTCGGCGAGCGTGGTGAACGCCGCCAGCGCCCGGCCGGCCGCCTCGTGGTCGCCCAGCGCGTCCGCGGCGTCCCACAGGGCCCAGGCGACGCCGGGGTCCCGTAGCACCACGCCTGGCGCGGATCGGTGCCCTCGGGAGGCGGGCCGCCGGGGGCGGCGCCGGGCCAGCTGCGCAGGCCGCGGGCGTCGACGTACGACCGGGCGTGGAGCCAGGCACGGCAAAGCTAGTCACACGATCAACTGGGGTACGCGGGCGTGCCGTTGTCCCCTCCCCTCCCACCGGCGCGCACCGCGGCGGGCCGGGCGGGGCGGGCCGGCGCGGACGGGCGCCGACACGGACGTACGGCGCCGGCGCCGGCGAGGGGCGTCACACGGCCGGGCGGCCGTCAGGTCCGGGACGGGTCGCCCGTGATGAGGGCGAAGACGGCGCCCGCGGGATCCTTCAGCATGGCGAGCCGTCCGACACCGGGCACGTCGGACGGAGGGATCAGGACCGTGGCGCCGTGGTCGGTGGCGGTGGCGAAGGAGGCGTCGCAGTCGAGCACGCCGAAGTACGGGTGCCACTCCGGGCCGGAGCCCGCCGCCAGGTTCTCCGCCGGGAGTTCCAGGATGCCGCCCTGTCCGGTGTCCTCGCCGGCGCCGCCGCCGGGGGCGTGGACGACGGCGTAGGCGGGGCCGCCGCCGGTGTCCATGTCCTGGTACTCCCAGGAGAACACCGAGCGGTAGAAGTCCTTGGCCGCCGCCGCGTCGGTGGTGTAGAGCTCGGTCCAGCACAGGGTGGCGGGCTCCATCACCGTGTCGACGCCCTTGGTGTCGCCGGGCTGCCACACGGCGAATTCGGCGCCCATGGGGTCGGTGAAGGCGGCCATCCGCCCGGCGGTGAACACCTCCATGGGAGGTACGCGGACCGAGCCGCCCGCCCGTCGTACCGCCTCGGCGGTGGCGTCGGCGTCGCGGGTGTGGAAGTAGGGCGTCCAGGACGGGCTCGCCCCCTCCTCCGTGAGCGGGCCGAGGGCGGCGACGGTCCCGCCGTCGCGCTGGAAGAAGCCGTAGCCGCCGGCGTCCGGGCCGGCCGACTGGAACGTCCAGCCGAACACCGCCGCGTAGAAGGCCACGGCGGCGTCGGTGTCGGCGGCTCCCAGGTCGATCCAGTTTGGGGTGCCGGGCACGAAGTCGGTCGTCAGCACGGTCGGGCCTCCAGGGAGCTGAGCAGCGTGTACGCGGCCGGGACGAGGGTGTCCTTGCGGCTGTAGCGGCGGGTGGCGAGGGCCACGAGCGCGGTGCCGCTGTCGGGCCGGAATCCGATGAAGGCGGTCTGGCCGCTGGTGGCGCCGATGTGGAAGTACATCGAGCCGCCCTCCGCCGGGTGGTGGAACCAGGTCAGGGTGTGCGTGTGCACGTGCCCGAACCCCCGGCGCAGCACGGGGCGGCGCACCTCCCGCAGCGCCGCGGCCAGCGGGGAGCCGTCGGGCCGCAGGTGGGCGTCGAGGAAGGTGAGCAGGTCGTGGGGGGTGGCCCGCACGGCGCCCGCCGCCTGGAAGCCGCCGATGTGCAGGGGCGGGGTGGGTGTGGTGCCGTCCTCCCCGTGGCCGGTGGCGTCGGTGCCCGGTCCGGTGGGGCGCAGCGCGGTGCCGTCGAGCCCGAGGGGGCGCAGGACCCGGTCGGTCAGGAGCCGTTCCCAGGGGGTGGCGGTGGCCGCGGCGAGGGTGTGCCCGAGGACGGCGACCGCGAAGTTGGAGTAGCGCCAGCGGGTGCCGGGGCGGTGGCGGAGGCGGGCGCGGAAGAAGGCGCGGACGACCCGTTCGGGCGGGTAGTGGGCGTAGGGGTTGGTGGTCCAGCGGGGCAGGGCCCCGGGGTAGAAGTCGGCGGGCAGCGGCGGCAGTCCGGAGGTGTGGGTGATCAGGTGCGTCAGGGTGACGGGGCGCCGGCCGGGTGGTCGCGCGGGGTCGAGGAGCGCGGCGGCCGGGTCGTTGCCGGAGAGGGTGCCGGAGGCGACGAGGTCGGCCAGCAGCAGGCCGGTGAAGGTCTTGGACGCCGATCCGATCTCGTAGCGCAGCCGGTCCCGGGGCACGGCGGGGGGTGGCGCGGTGCCGCCGCAGCGGACGGTCCGGTGGCCGTCCCGGGAGAGGCCGAGGACGACGTCGGGCGCGGCCACGGCCCGTACGGCCTCGTCGAGGAGTTCCTCGTCGCCGGTCGTCACGCGGAGGCTTCGGCGGTGAGCCGCGCGAGGGCGCGGGACGTGGCCAGTACGGAGGCGAAGGCGGCGACCAGGGTGGAGTGGTACACCACGTCGAAGACGTCGTCGGGGTCGCCGTCCGGCATCGGGCCGAGGGCGGGCATGGCGCCGTCGGCCTGCTGGGCGGCCGCGAAGCCCTCCCAGGCGGCGGCGTCGAGCGTGGGGTCCGGCAGGCAGGCGTCGACGACGAGCAGTTCGCCGAGGAGGTCCCAGCGTTCGAGGTCCAGCCAGTCGTCCAGCCAGACCGGCAGCCAGAGGCGGAGGTGTTCGGTGACGGCGGCGGGCAGTCCGCCGGGGTTCTCGCCCCAGTCGGTGAGGTGGAAGATGGTGTGGGTGATGTCGTAGCCGACGCGTGTGTCCACGGTCCACGGTTCCGGTGAACGGGCCAGCCACGTACGGCCGAACGCCTCCTCCTGGGGAAGGCTCGGCGCCAGCCCGAAACGGCGTTCGAACGCGCCGAGGCCGAGCCTGCGTACGGGGAGCACCTCCAGCCCCGCCCAGGAGTCGAGGCGGTGGTTCAGCCGGATCGCGTCCTCCAGCTCCGGCTGGCTGTAGCCGAGTTCGCGGAACGGGACGTAGACCTCGAACGGGATCGGGGAGAGCGGTTCGGTGCGCTGGCCGCGCACCAGCATGCGGCCGCCGTCCAGGACCTCGCGCCAGGCGTGGTCGAGCAGGCGGCGGGCGAGGTCCGCCTGGCGGGACCCGGCGACGCCCTCGCGGAAGAGCACCTTGCAGATGACGGCCAGTTCGCCGACGGGCTTGAAGCGCTCCAGGAAGCCGGTGTCGGGGGGCGGGTCGGGTTCCAGCCGGAACCCGTCTCGGTGGGCGTGGAGCCATTCGAGGGCCCCGACGCCGACGGTGTGGACGAGGCGGGTGGCTGCGGGCGTCATACGGATGCTCCTCGACCGGTGTCGTCGCCGCCGCCGTCGCCGTTCCGGGTCCGCCGGCCGGCGGTCAGCGCGGCGGCGAACGCCACGACGAGCGTGGAGTGGTAGCAGTTGGCGAAGACCCGCGGGACGTCCTCGCCGTGGGGGCCGCGCCCCGCCTCCGGGAGTGCTCCGTCGGCGTCCTGCGCCAGGGCGAGGGCCTGCCAGGCGTGCTCGGTGGACTCCGGCGGCGGGGGCTCGGGCAGGCCGGCCGCGACGGCGAGCAGCTCGCCGCACAGGTCCCAGGCCTGGGCCTCGACGCAGCCGTCGAGCCAGGCCGGGAGCCAGGTGGTCAGGTAGTCGGCGACGTCCGCCGGTACGCGGTGCACGTCGTGGCCCCAGTCGGTGAGGTGGTAGACGACGTGGGTGAGCGTGTAGCCGGCGAACCGTTCGAAGGCCCACGGCTCGGGCAGTGCGCCGAGCCAGGTGCGGCGCAGGACGGTGGCCGTGTCGTGGGAGGGCGGGAGTCCGGCGCGGCGCTCCGAGTTGACGACGCTCAAGCGCCGGTTGGGCAGCATTTCGGCGGTGCGCCAGCTGCGGGAGCGGACGAGACCCGCGGCGAAGTCCTCGTATCCGGGGTGCCGCAGTCCCCCGGCGGCGAACGCCGCGTATACCTCGAGGGGGTAGGTGGCGTGGGGTTCGAGCCGTTGCAGGGTCAGGAACAGCGATCCGTCGTCCGTCTGGCGCCAGGCGTGGCGGAGGAGGTCGGACGCCGTGTCGTGCAGGAAGGTGCCGGGGCGGGTGTTCCGGCGGACGCAGCTGCACATCTGCGCCAGTTCGCCCAGCGGTTTCCAGGACTTGTCGACGTCGGCGGCCGGATCCAGGGCGCCGTCGTCCAGGTCGAAGCCGTCGCGGTGGTCGGACAGCCAGCCCATGGCCTTCTCCGCGATCCGGGTCACGGAGGCCACGGTGACCGCCGTCGCCGCCGTCATGTCCGTCCCGCCGCCGCGCCGGGGAGCACCGGACGCGCGGCTTGCAGGTGCAGGGCCACACGCGGGTCGTCGCCGCCCATCAGGGCGACGAACGCGAGCCCGGCGTCCAGGCCGAGGGTGTCGGGGACGTCATCGAGGAGCGTCAGCCAGCGGCCGGTGGCGGCCGCCTGGAGCCAGCCGCGTCGCCTGACGGCCCGTACGAAGCCCCGGGCGACGTCCACGGTACGGCGCCGGGCGATGCCGGCCACGGCGCTGTCCGCCCCGGGCACCGCGAGTGCGGCCAGGAGGGCGAGTTGGTGGGCGAGGCCCTGCCAGGGGAGGTCCTCCAGCCAGGCGGCGTCCGGCTCGGGGTTCTCGAAGGACGTGTGGGCGGTGGGTGCCCCGAGGTCGGCGAGGGTGCGGACCATGGCCCAGTGGCTCCAGCGGGAGGCCGGGGAGGCGTCCGGGCCGGGAGGGTAGGCGAGCACCGCCTTCTCGCAGACGGCCAGGTCGGCGGGGGCCGGGAGCGTGCGGTGGAGGACGGCGGGGAGCAGGACGTCGGCGCCCAGGACGCGTACGGCCGCCAGGCCGAGTTCGTCGTCCCCGACGGTGACCGGCGTGTGCGCGGACATCGGGGAGTGGCCCCCACTCGTGAGAGCGGAGACCACCTGGGTCGCGAGTTCCCGCACCGCGCCCGTCAAGGGCGTCGTCGTGCCGGGCTGTTCCATTCGGTCAGTCCCTCAACCCTTCTTGGGGCGCGGCGCCGGAGGCGCCAGGAGGACCTGCCCCGCGCCCGCCTGCAGGGCCAGTGCCGCGCATTCGCGGGTGTCGCGGTAGAAGCCCTGGGCCTCGCCCGGGTCGAGGGCCGCTTCGATGTCGGTGTCCGAGATCTTGGTGCGGTCGCGGAGCTCGTACTCGTAGGACGTCATGCCTTCATCCCCTCATGCGGAAAGGAATGTCTGCTTCCACTTCCAGTGGAACCCAGCCGGAAAGGGGATGCAAACGGCAGACGGAATCTTTCGGACGAACCTCGCGGTCTCGAGCGGCGGTTCTCCGTGGCACGGCGCACTCCGGGCGCCCCTTGCCTCCATGACGAAAAATCGGCCCCCGCCCTGGCAGGGCGGGGGCCTTGTCGGGCGTCCGCGCCGGCGCGGCCTCTCGGCCGGCGGGGCCGGACGGTGCCTATGAGTTGACCGTTCAACCCTTCTTGGGCCGCGGCGTCGGAGGCGCCAGCAGCACCTGCCCCGCCCCGGCCTGCAGGGCCAGGATCCCGCATTCGCGGGTGTCGCGGTGGAAGCCCTCGGCTTCACCCGGGTTGAGGGCTGCTTCGACCTCGATGTCCGACACCTTGGTGCGGTCGCGGAGTTCAGGCTCGATGGACGTCATGCCACCATCCCTTCATGCGGAAAGGAATGCTTGCTTCCACTTCCAGTGGACCGCAGTCGCCCCTGAGCCGCAAATGGCAGAAATCCCACCATGTGGTACAAGCTCGAACCACCGGCTCCCGCTGGGCGATCGGGTGCGGCGCGGGGCGGGGGTCGCCCATCTGCCCATCCCGGATGGCGCAATTGACCGCATTGCCCATTAGATGGTGCAAACCGCGCGCCCAAGTCGGCGCACGACGACCGACACGGTGTGTGCCTCACCGGAGTCCGGCGAACGGAGCCACGCCATGACAACCGACGACCCCACGACCCGCCCCGCGGCAGGGGGCCCCGACCGGGCGCAGCCGCCCCGCCCGCCCGACCGGCCCGACCGGCCCGGCGCCGCCGGCGTGCCGGTCGACGCGACGCACACCGAGGCGCCGCCGTTCGGCACGGTGCCCGTCGACCCGGTGCACGCCGAGGCCGTACGCCTGGGAGCGGCGCCCCCCGCGCCGCCCGCGCCCCCCGCGGGGACGACGCACACGAACGGCACCTCCACGCACGTCACGCCCTCCGCGGCGGCGCCCGCGAACGGGACGCACCCGAACGGGACGTACACGAACGGGACCCCGGCATCCGCCCCGCCGCCCGGGGCCGCCGGCACGGCGCGGGCCGACGGCACGGCCGTGTACCCCACCACGCCGACCGCGCCCGGGGCGCCCACCGCCCCGGTCGGAACGGTGTACCGCGACACGGCGTACCGCGAGCCGGGACACCCCGAGCCCGGGTACGGGGACGCTCCCGTGCACCGCGACGAGCCCGCCCGGCGCGAAGAGCCCGCGTACGACGACGTCCCGGCCGTCGAGCCCCCCGCCGCGGAGACTGCGCCCGGCGAGGCCGCGCCCGCCGACGGCGGGTGGAGCGCCGAGCGGCCCGCGGACGGCCCCGGCACGGCACACGGCGACGTACCCACCCTGGGCGCCACGCCCCCCGGCAGGGCACCCGACGGCACGGCGACGGACGACGGCGTGCCCGCGGAGGGCGCCACCGCCGGTTCCGCGCCCCACGACGGCGACCCGGCCCCGGCGGCCGACACCGCACTCGTCGACGCCGTCCTCGGCGAGTCGGCGGGGGCCGGCGCGGACGACGAGGACAGCGACGAGCGCATACGGACACTCATCTGGACGGCGGCCACGTACCGCCCGCTCGAAGAGGTCGCCGCGCTGGTGACCCAGCTGAAGAACACCAACGCGGTCGACAGCCCCGCGGACGAGGCCCTGCGCGCGGCCGCCGTCGCCCGGCCGCTGGACGAGGTGCGGCAGCTGGTCGCGATGCTGAACGCGGCCGGGCACACGCTCGACGACAGCGACACGACCCTGCGCGCCGCCGCCGTCGGCAGGCCCATCGAGGACGTCGTCCAGCTGGTGAGCATCCTGGGCGCCGCCGACGCCGAGCCCCCGGTGCTGACGCCCGGCGGGACACCGGAGGGCGCACCGGACGGGGCACCCGCCGGGACGACGGGCGCGTCGCCGTCCACCCCGCTCCCCACGGTGCCCGAGAACCCCCATGTCCGGCCGCCCCGGTCCGTGTCGGCCGCGGCCGCGCCGGTCCAGGAGACCAAGGTTCTCGACCGCGGCCCGGCCACCGACGGTGAGACCACCGCGCCGTCGCGGTCCCCGCTCCGCTGGCCGGCGGCCGCGGCCCTGTTCGCCTGCGGCCTCATCCACCTGCCCACCGACCTCGCGGGCCTGCGCTCCGGCGGCTACGCCGACACCCTGGCCCTCGTCGTGACCGTGCTCTGCCTGGTGCTCGGCGAGTGGCTGATCGTGCGGGACTCCGCCCGGGTGTGGGGGTTCGCGGCCGCGACGTCCGTCGGCGTGGTGGCGCTCCACGGCATCGCGGGCAGCAGCGGGTTCGGCCTGCTGGACAGCAGTCTGGGACGCTCCTGGGCGTGGTCCGGCGCCGCCGCGGTGACGTGTGCGATGCTCACGGCGCTCCTGGCGGGTTCGGCGCTGCTGCGCAGGCAGAGAGAGCCCGACGCGACCAACGGCACATGACGGGCGCTGCCCTCAGCGGGCCACCCACGCACGGGAGCCGCTCCTCGCCGCGCGGCTCCCGTCCGCGTGCCGGCCGTCGCCGTTGCCGTTGCGGCTGCCCGTGCGCGTGCCGTGCAGGGCGAAGGCCGTGTTGACCAGGGCCACGTGGCTGAACGCCTGTGGAAGGTTGCCGAGTTGGCGGCGGGACACCGGGTCCCACTCCTCCGACAGCAGTCCCACGTCGTTGCGGACGTCCAGGACGCGCTCGAACATCTCGCGGCCCTCGTCCCGGTGGCCGGTGACGGCCAGGCAGTCCGCGAACCACAGTGAGCACGCCAGGAACGTGCCCTCGTCGCCGTACAGTCCGTCCACCGCGTGCACGCGGTCGGTTTCACCCGCGTCGGCGTACCGGCGCAGGAAGCCGTGGTGGTCCAGGCGCCGGGCGGCCTCCAGCGTGCCGTGCAGCCGGCGGTCGCCCGGCGGGAGGAAGCCCAGCCTGGGCAGCAGCAGCGCCGACGCGTCGATCCGCCGCGAGCCGTAGTACTGCACGAAACAACCCTGTTCCTCGTCCCAGCCGTGGCGCAGCACGTCCTTGCGGATCTCCTGGCGCATGGCCCGCCACCGCTCCGCCGAGCCGCGCAGCCCCGCCACCCTGGCCATGCGCAGGGCACGGTCGGCGGCGACCCACGACATGATCTTGGAGTGGACGAAGTGCCGCTGCGGGCCGCGTACTTCCCACAGCCCCGCGTCCGGCTCGCGCCAGTGCTTCTCCAGGTACTCCATGAACGAGGCGATCAGGCGCCACACCTGGACGTCGATGGCGACCCCGGCGCGCAGTGCCGAGTAGATGGTGTTGAGGACCTCCCCGTACACGTCGAGCTGGAGCTGACCGACGGCGGCGTTGCCGAACCGCACGGGCAGGGACCCCTCGTAGCCGGGCAGCCAGGGGGCGATGGTCTCCACCAGCCGCCGCTGGCCGGCCACTCCGTACAGCGGCTGGAGGTCGGAGGGCTCCCCCGCGACGGCGCGGACCAGCCAGTCCTTCCACGCGACGGCCTCCTCGCGGTACCCGGAGCGCAGCAGGCACGAGAGGGTGAACGTGGAATCGCGCAGCCAGCAGAACCGGTAGTCCCAATTGCGCTCCCCTCCCAGGCATTCCGGGAGGGACGAGGTGACGGCCGCGACTATTCCGCCCGTGGGCTCGTAGGTGAGCGCCTTGAGAGTGATCAGGGAACGGACCACGACATCGCGCCAGGGCCCTTGGTAGAGGCATTTTCCCGCCCAGTCCCGCCAGAATTCCACGGTGCCGGCGAGGAGGCGTTCGGTGTCCGGCCCGGCGGTGGTGGGGACGTGCGACGGGTTCCAGCGGAGGACGAAGGTGACCCGTTCACCGGCCGCCACGGAGAAGTCGGCGGAGGTACGGGAGTTGGTGACGGACATGTCGAGGGCGGCGTCGGTGCGCAGGACCGCCGAGTCCGGTCCGGCGACCGCGGCCACGGTGCGGCCGTCGACCGTACGGGTCCAGGGGACGATCCGCCCGTTGTCGAAGCGGAGCCGGAGGTCGGTGCGCATCGCGACCCGTCCGGAGACGCCTTCGACACGCCGCACGACCTGGGGATATCCGCCGCGGGGCGGCATGAGGTCGGTGACCCGCACGGTGCCGCCGGTGGTTTCCCAGACCGATTCGAGCACCAGGGTGTCGGGCAGGTAGGAGCGCCGGTTGCAGGCGCCGGCACCGGCGGGCGCGATGCGCCAGCACCCGTTGTCCTCGTCCCCGAGCAAGGCCGCGAAACAGGCGGGCGAATCGAAACGTGGCACACACATCCAGTCGATCGCCCCGTCCTCGCCGACGAGGGCCGCCGTTTCAAGGTCTCCGATGAGGGCGTAGTCCTCGATTCGTCCGACCATACAGAGAATTGTAATCCGGGTCGCCGACGCGAGGGCGCCGGCCGAACTCCCCCGGGGTTTTTCCCGATCGCGGCACGGGACCTTTCCGGCGTTTCCGTCACCGGCGCTGTGCGGATGACCAACCGGCGCTTCCCATGGCCTTCCACTTCTCATTGACTGCCCCGGAGGGGTGTGCTACCGATGGAAGGTGAGCAGGCCATTTCTGGCAGGCATTCCGCAGGAAGAGGTCCCCGTGTCCTCCGTCCAGGCGCGCCGCGACGCGGCGCCTTTCGTCCCTCACCCGCTGCGGCGGGTGACCGACTGGCCTGCCGCCGGAGCGTCCGCTGATTCCCGTCAGGGCCCCTCCCGCTCCACGCGCCGTCCCGCGCGCCATCCCGCGCGCCGGATGTCCGACCGCCTGCGTCCCGCCCCGGCCGTACGGCACGTCGCCGTGCGCAGGCCCTGTGCCGCACCCCGCCGCCGGCGCGGCCGTGTCGTCGCCGCGCACGCCGCGGGACGCCGCCGGGACGACGATTCCGACGGCGGTCCAGCCCCGTCGGAGCCCCCTCGCACGGCCTCCGGGCCGTCCCACCGGACACCGCCCGTCGGCGTGTTCGGCCTCTTCCGCGTGTCCGGCCCCGTCCCCGCCACCGGTGCGGCGCACGGCCACGTGACCACGTTCCATGTCGGGTGGCCGCAGGGCAGCGGGCGGATGCGGACGTCCCGCTCTGCGACCACCTTCCCCGGGGAAGCGGTGCCGGAACGGGCCGCCGAGCCGCTGCGGGAGGACGCGCCGGTGCCGCGCGCCACCCGCGCGCCGGCGCCCCCCGGCATCGCGGCGCAGGCGTTCCCGGAACGGTGCTCGCCCCACCGGTCCGGGAACGCCGGACGCGTCACCGCGACCACCACGGACCGCCCACCCGTACGGGACGCCGGGCACGGCGCCGGAACCACCGCGGGGCACACCCCGCCGCCTGACAGCCCGCGCAGCGGCCGAACACCCGCGGAGCAGGCCGCCGTGCGGGATGCCCGGCAGGACACCCGGACCCCCGCAGAACACCCAGCCGTACCGGACGACCCGCGCGACGCCCGAACCACCGCGGACCCCAGCGCCGTACCAGGCACCGGGCCCGCGGCCCGAACCACCGCGAAACGCACCGCCGTACCAAGTGCCCGGCGGCGCCGCACCGGTGCGCGCCCCGGACCGCGCGTCCGCCGGCGGGCCGGTCGGCGCCCCTCCGGGCCGGCGGCGCCGGTCTGCTCGCGTGCGGGCCCGCCATGAACGCCGGAGCGCGCCGTCCGCGCGTCCTGCTGTTCGCCGGAGGCCCCCTCGACCGCCAGGACACGGCCGACACCCAACTGGCGGCGGCCGTCGCGGAGGCGGTGGCGGACGTGGACTTCACCTGGTTCGCCCGCCGGCCCCACCGGGGCGGCGGGCTTCCCGCCGAGTGCGGCCGTCCTGTCCCCCTGGCCGTCCCGCACGGGCTGCCCCGGCTCGTCCGGCTGCCCCTGACGGCCGTCGCGGGTGCCGTCGTGGCGCGCCGCGTCGACCTCGTCCACGCCGTGCTGCCCGTCGACGACGCCTTCCCGCCGCTCTCCCGCCTGTGGCCGCCGCTGCTGCGCGGCAGGCCCGTGCTGCACACCGTCACGGGGGTGCGGGACCCGCGGCTGTTGCGCCGGTCGCGCCCCCTCGGCCGGACGGTGGCGCAGTCGGAGGCCACCGCCGGGGAGTTGAGCGCCGCGGGATTCGGCCGGGTGCCGGTCGTCCCCCCGGTGGTGCGCCTGGAGCGGTGGCCGTACATGCCGCGCCCGTCCGGGCCCACGCCGCGGGTGCTCGTGGTCGGCTACGACGGCCCGCACGGCGGCGCCGAGGAGGCCGTCATGGCGGCGGGGGTTGCCGTCCGGGCCGGCGCACGGTTCCGCCTGACGCTGCTGCGCCCGCGCCCCGGTCACCGCCCGCGGGCGGACGACTCGTCCGTACTCGCCCTCGCCGGGCGGGAGGGGCTGCGGAACGTGGAGGTCCTCGGGCACGTGGCCGACATGCGGCCACTGATCGCGTCGGCGGACGTGGTGCTGTTCATGCCGGGCGTGCCGGGCATCAAGCCGGAGGTTCCGATGACCGTGCTGGAGGCCCTGAGCACCGGCCGCCCGGTGATCCTCGGCGACGACCACCCGCAGTTCGCCGCCCTCGGCGACACCGTGCTGCGGGCACCGGTCGGGGACGCGCACCGCACCGGCCACCTGCTGCGGCAGTTGCTGGACCGGCCGCACTGGTGGCAGGTGCTGTCGGAACAGGGCCGGGCGAGGGTCGAGGACCGTTTCGGCCCCCGGGCCTTCGCGGAGCAGTACACCCGCATCTACACGGAGTTGCTCGGCTGAAGCCGCCCCGCACCCCCACCCCGCACACCGCGCCCCGCGTGCCGGTCGCGGCCGGGGCGCGTCACGCGTCCGCGTCGGCGTCCGTGCCGCGGGGGGTGCGGACGGGGAACGCGGGCCAGACCGGGCCGGTTCCGATCCGGTAGCTCGGCATGTTCTCCACGAACGCGGCGACGAGGTGTCCCCGGGCCGTACGGAGTGGATGAACATGCCCCACTGCTCGGCGAATTCGGCGGCGTTCTCGGCGACGCTCTCGGCGATCAAGTTCATCGAGGCGGGCTCGTACGTGCTGTGCGGGACGGCGGCCGCCTCGCCGTGCAGCACCCGGACCCGGGACGGGGCGTCGGTGAGGCCGGCGGGCAGCCGCCGGTGGAAGGCGGAGTGGTGACGGATGACGGCCGCGTCGGAGGCGTGCATCCCCCGGTAGTTCTCGGCGAGGTACGCGGAGACGGGCCACCGGCCCCAGACCGCGTCGGCGTCGCGGCGGCGCCGCTCCCTGTCCCCGGGCGCCCGCGGGTCGTCGCGCGCCGGGTCGGGGCCCGGCCCGCCGCCCCGGGGACCAGTCACGGTTGCGGCCTCTCGGCGGGACCCGCGTCCGGGAGCCGCTGCTGGAGCGGGAACCGGTCGGCCAGCTCGGTGAGTGTGTGGAGGAGCTGTTCGATCTCCTCGTCGGTGTTGAGGGCGGTGACCTGGATGCGGAAACCGACCTGTTTGCGGGGTACGAGCGGGTAGCCGGCGAGGGTGACGTAGATGCCGTGGTCCCACAGGAAGTCGCCGACGGCGTCGAGGTCCCAGCTGTCGGCGAGCGGGATCTCGATGATGGGCAGGCCGCCGGTGTTGGGGGTGGCGATGTCCAGCCCGCGCACATGGTCGAGCACGCGCCGCGTCCTGTCGTACAGGTCGGCGCGGATGGCGTCACCGCGCCGGTCGTTGACGTCGAGTCCGGCGAGCACGGTCGCGAGCGACGCGGTCGGCGAGGGGCCGGAGTACAGGTAGGGCCCGGCCGCCACCTTCAGGTGCTCCTTGAGGTCGGGGGGCGCGGTGACGAACGCCAGGAGCGAGGAGTACGCCTTGGAGAACCCGCCGACCAGGACGACGCCCTCGTACGACTCGGCCAGGTGGCGCACGATGCTGTTGCCCCGCGACCCGTAGGGCGAGCTCTCGGCGGGTCCGCGTTCGCCGATGACCCCGAAGCCGTGGGCGTCGTCGATGTACAGCAGGGCCTCGTGCGCGCGGCAGACGGCGGCCAGCCGGGACAGGTCGGGGAGGTTGCCGGTCATGCTGTCGACGCCGTCGACGCAGACCAGCCGGGCGGCGCCGGTCGGCGCGGCGGCGAGCAGCTGTTCGAGCTCGTCGGGGCGGTCGCCGTGGAAGCGCCGTACCGACGCGCCCTGGCCGCGGGCGACCATGCAGCCGTCGTGCACGGTGCGGTGGGCGCGGGCCTCGACGCACACCTGGCCGCCCGCCGCGAGGACCGGGATCACGGAGGAGTGGATGAGGGTGATGGTCGGCAGCAGAAGCGTGTCCGGGGCGCCGAGGAGGCCGGCGAGCCGTTCCTCGATGTCGGAGTAGAGGCGCGGGTTGCCGATGAACCGCGACCAGCTGGGGTGGGTGCCCCAGCGGCGTACGTGGGGGCCGATGGCGTCCATGATCTCGGGGTCGAAGTCGAACCCGAGGTAGTTGCTGGAGGCGAAGTCGGCCAGCCAGTGGTCGCCGCAGCGGATGCGCCGGCCGTGCACCTCGTCGATGACGGCGTCGCACATCCGGCTGCTCTTCTGCAGACGCTGGAGGTCGCCGAGGCGCTGCTCGCCGCGGGCCGCGGGATGGGCCACGGTGCGGTGCGCTCCGCCTACGCCGGTGAGGGGCGCCGCCTGCCGTTCGCCGGAGTCGTGCAGGAACCCGCGGGCCTCGTCGGCGGTCATGGGCCGGGCGAAGAGGTAGCCCTGGCCGAAGCGGCAGCCCATGGCGGCGAGCAGGTCGCGCTGGCCGGCGTTCTCGATGCCCTCGGCGATGACCTGGAGGCCGAGGACGTCGGCGATGCGGACGATGCCTTCCACGAGGGCGACCTGCTGACCGTCCGTGATGATGTCGTCGATGAACGACTTGTCGACCTTGAGCACGTCGATGGGGAACTCGCGGAGGTAGCTGAGCGAGGAGAACCCGGTGCCGAAGTCGTCGATCGCGATGGAGACGCCCAGGCGTTTCAGCGTGCGCATGGCGGCGCGGATCTGTTCGTCGCGGCGCATCAGGACCGATTCGGTGATCTCCAGGACGAGGGAGCCGCGCGCGAGGCCCGAGGTGTCGAGGATGCGCCGTACGTCCTCGACGAAGCCGGGGTCGATGAACTGGCGCGCGGAGACGTTCACGTTGAGGTGCAGGGGCGGGTTGCGGGGGTGGTCGCGCTGCCAGCCGGCGACGTCGCCGGCGGCGCGTTCGAGGACCCAGGCGCCGAGCCGCATGATGTGTCCGGTCTCCTCGGCGAGGCTGATGAACTGGTCCGGCGGTACGACTCCCCGCCCCCGCGGCCAGCGGATCAGCGCCTCGTACCCGGCGACGGCACCGCCGTCTATCTCCACGATCGGCTGGTAGCGCAGGGCGAAGGCCTGCTCGTCGAGGGCGCTGTCGAGGCCCGCCTGGAGTG
Source organism: Streptomyces noursei (assembly GCF_001646665.1). Classification (GTDB taxonomy): domain Bacteria; phylum Actinomycetota; class Actinomycetes; order Streptomycetales; family Streptomycetaceae; genus Streptomyces; species Streptomyces lavendulocolor. The sequence goes on from NZ_LWBU01000279.1 coordinate 397,481, forward strand.
CGTGCCGCTCGACCATGCCGGCGTGCAGGTCGGGCCGGTAGCGCTGCCACTGGCCCTTGCCGGCGGTCTTCGCCGCGTACAGGGCGAGGTCGGCGTGGCCGAGGAGTTCCTCTGCCTCGTCGCTGTCGTGGGCCGTGGCCATGCCCACGCAGGCGGAGACGCTGGTCGATCCGGTGGTGAGCCGGAACGGTTCGTCGAGGGCGCGGACGACCTGCGCGGCGAGCCTCTCGGCGTCCTCGGGTTCCCTGGCGCCCTCCATCAGGACGGCGAACTCGTCGCCGCCGATCCGGGCGGCGGTGTCGGTGCGCCGCAGTGCGGCGGTCAGCCGGCGGGCGACGGCGACGAGCAGTTCGTCTCCGACGGAGTGCCCCATCATGTCGTTGACGACCTTGAAGTCGTCGAGGTCGACGAAGAGGACACCGGTGAGGGTGGCGTCGCGGCGCCCGCGCAGCAGGGCGCGTTCGATGCGCTCCAGCAGCAGGACCCGGTTGGGCAGTCCGGTCAGCGCGTCGTGGAAGGCGCGGTGGGTGAGCTCGCGTTCCAGTTCCCGCTGTTCGGTGACGTCCCGGAGGGTGAGCACGATGCCGTGGACGGTCTGCTCGTCGCGGAGGTTGTTGCACCGGACCTCCACGTCGAGCCGCTGGTCGTCGGAGCGCAGCATGCGCCAGTCGTCGTGGACGTCCCGCACCTCGTCGGCCCGGACCCGCCGGAGGGTGCGGGCGGCCCGGGCGCGGTCCTTCGCGGACACGAGCCGGGCCAGGGGGGTGCCGCCGAGGAGGGCGCCGCCGAACATGCCCCGGGCGGACGGGCTGGCGTAGCGGACGGTGCCGTCGTCGTCGAGGATCAGGATCACGTCGGAGGCGTTGTGCACGAGGGTGCGGAAGTACGCCTCGCTGCGGCGCCGGTTGATCTCCTCGCTGAGGCCGACGCGTTCGAGTGCCAGGGCGGCCTGGGAGGCGAGGGACTCGACCGACGCGCCGAGCCGCTCCAGCCGGCGGCGCGGCCCGGCGACCAGCAGGGCGCCGATCAGCGGGTGGCCGGCCTGCGGGTCCTCCAGGGTCAGGGGGCTGAGCACCACGCGCGTCGCCGGGCCGAGCGCGGCGGCCGCCTCGGGCCCGAGCACGGCGGCGTCCAGGAACCGTGTGCCGTCGCAGGGCCCGCCGGGCACATGGCCGGCCGCCGGACCGCCGGACAGGCCTCCGGGTGCTCCTCCCGCGGCGCCTCCAGGAGGTTCTCCGTGGTGGCCTCCAGAGGCTTCCGGCTGCTTGTCGGGGGCCAGGGCGGTGCGGTCGGCGGGCGGCTCCCTGGCGGGTGGCGCCTCGGGGCGCGGGTCCCCTGCGGGTGACGCCTCGGGGGGTGCCTCCTTGGGGGCAGGCTCCCCGGGGCGAGGCGCCCCGGGGAGAGGTGCCCCGGGGGGAGGTGCCCCGGGGGGAGGTGCCCCGGCGCGTGGCTCCCCGGTGGTGGGCGCGGGGGCGGGGCGGGAGCCCGGCTCCCCGGAGGGCGCGGGCGGGGCCAGGACGTCGGCGGGGATGTCGATGCCCGGCGGCCAGGGCCGGCCGGACGGGGCCATCGGGCGGAGCCGCCGGTCGGCCCCCACCGAGAGCAGCACCGCCTCGTGCCGGACGCCGGGGCCGAACAGGGTGGTGGCGGCCGCCTCGACGCAGCGCGCCACGTCGCTGGGCGTCACGGCGCCGACGAGCGACGCGGCGGCGACGCGCAGGCTCCGCTCCCGGGTGACCGCCCGGCGGTGCTCGGAGACCAGCTCCCACAGCCGGGCCATGACCAGCAGGAACATCAGGGCGGAGAACACGGCGATGACCGCGGCGTCCCGGACGGTGCCCAGGAGGGCCTCGACCAGCAGCATGACCGGGGCGATCAGCGACGCGCAGGCGAGGACGGCGAGCCGGCGCTTGGCGAGTCCGGGTGCGGGCTGGGGCGCCCGTTCGGTGAGCCGCACCATGGAGGGGTGGAGGGCCGCGAGGCCCCAGGCGGTGAAGAACACCACCCACCCGAGGTCCATGTAGGTGCCGACGCGCCAGGTGCCCTGGAGTTGCAGCAGCCCGTGGAGGACGTCCGAGGTGAGGATGCCGAACGTGCCGAGGGCGAGCAGTTGCACGGCCCGTTCGCGCAGGCCGCCGAGGGTGAGCAGGCGGACCGTCATGGCGAGGATCAGCACGTCGCCGAGCGGGTAGGCGATGGCGACCGCACGCTGGCTCCAGGTGTCGCCGGCCATGGTGAGCGGGTTGATCAGGTGCACCCACGAGAGCAGGGCGAGGCCCGCCGTGAGGATGAGCGCGTCCAGCAGGCTGGCGAGGTCGCGCGCCTCGGTGCGGTAGCGGATGAAGCCGAAGAACCCGGCCGCGAACAGCGGATAGGTGGCGAGGTAGAAGACGTCCGCGAGGGAAGGGAACGGGTTGGTGAGGCCGAAGACCGACTCGAGGGTGTTGTAGGTGGTGTCCCCTGCCGTGAAGGTGAGGTTCGCGGCGGCGAGCATCAGCCAGGGCCAGCGTCTCGCGGGACGGTGGACGCGGATGCCGACGAGGATCGCCACGACGCCGGCGAGTCCGATGACGGCCCAGCTGCTGGTGTGCCGTTCCGGGACCGTCAGGCAGACGACGGTGAACGGGGCCACGACGAGCAGGTACACCACCATCAGCCGGTGAACGGACACGGATGGCCTTCCGCCGGGCGGTGCCCCGCGGCGGGCGGACACCGCTCCGCCGTTCGGTCGAAGCCACTTGTCCAGACGGGTGATCGGCTCCAAGGTGACCTGCCGGTGGGTCTAGATACGCCGAACCATTTGTGTTTACGTCGTATATGTACACCTTGTGGCTATAAGGGACGTAGGTCAAGGGATGCCCGAACATGCGGGTTCCGACCGGTCCGGCCGCCGGCGCGGCCGGCTGAGCCGGGAACTGGTGATGACCACCGCCCTCGCCCTGGTCGACCGGGACGGCCTGTCGGGGCTCAGCATGCGGCGGCTGGCGGCGGAGCTGGGTGTGGAGGCGATGGCCCTGTACCGGTACGCGGCGGGGAAGGACGCGCTGCTCGACGGGCTGGTCGAGGCGGTCTTCGGGGAGTTCCTGGCCACCCTCCGGGAGGCCCCGCCGGACACGCCCGGGCAACCGCTGATCCCGCAGGCCCGCGCCGGCGACTGGCGCGGCGAACTGCACCGCACGGTCCGCGAGATCCACCGGGTCTCGCTGCGGCACCCGCGCGTGGTGCCGCTCTACGCCACCCGGATGCTCGCCGTGCCGCTGGCCGGCCGCCCGCGGACGGTACTGCTCGCCCAGGAGCGGGTGCTGGCCCTCCTCGCCGGCGCGGGGCTCGACGACGGCCGTACGCGGCTGGCGTACCGGGCCGTGATGGCCTGGGCCCTCGGGTACGTCTTCGTGGAGCTGACCGCCGTGGTGGAGAACCCGGACGAGCCCGAACCGGCCATCCGGCTGGGCCTGCACCGGATGCCCGCGCACGAGATGCCCCTCCTGCGCGCCGCCGCCCCGGCCCTCGCCGGGCCCGCGGGCGAGGAGGTGCTCGCGGTCGGCCTCGACGCCCTGCTGGATCGTTTCCTCGGCGGGCCGGAGAGGGAAGCCATGCGGTAGTCGACCTCGCCGGAAGGGCACCGCATGACGACCTCCGTGCACGGCCCCGCAGAGGAGGCCGCGGGGCCCCAGGGGCCGCCCACCGGGCCGCCGCGCTCGCGCAGGGCGCTCGTCGCGGGCTCGGTGGGCAACTTCATCGAGTGGTACGAGTTCGGCGTGTACGGCTGCTTCGCCACGGTCATCGCCGCCACCTTCTTCACGCCGGAGGGCGGCGGCGAGGCGGAGGCGCTGGTCAGGACGTACGCGTCGTTCGCGCTGGCGTTCTTCTTCCGGCCGGTGGGCGCGGCGCTCTTCGGCCGGCTCGGCGACCGGGCCGGGCGGCGGCCCACCCTGATCCTGGTGGTGCTGCTGATGACGGCCGCCACCACACTGATCGGTCTGCTCCCGTCGTACGCCGTGATCGGCGCCGCGGCGCCCTGGCTGCTGACGCTGCTGCGGATCGTGCAGGGCCTGTCGGCCGGCGGGGAGTTCGGCGGCGCCGTGTCCCTGATGACGGAGTTCGCCCCGCCGGGCAGGCGCGGCCTGTACGGGGCATGGCAGTCGTTCACCGTGGCGCTGGGCCTGCTCGGCGGGGTGGGGGCGGCGGCGGGGCTCGCGACCGTGCTGAGCGAGGCGCAGCTGGCGTCGTGGGGCTGGCGTGTGCCGTTCCTGCTGGCGCTGCCCATGGGCCTGGGGGCGTTGTGGCTGCGGCTGCGGCTGGAGGAGTCGCCGTCGTTCCGCCGCGGGCCCGCGGTGCCGGATGCCGCCGGCGCGCCGGGGGGCGGACCGGACGGCGGGCGGGGGGACGGGCGTGGGGCGGCGGCCGGCGCGGCAGCGGACGGGGCGGCGGTGCCGGGAGTGCCGGGGGCCGGGCGCGCCGTGCGTGCGTCGGCCGGGGAGACGGCGCGGGCGATCGTGCTGGGCGCGGGGCGGCTGATGGGCTGGTCGGCGGCGGGTTACACGTTCCTGGTCGTGCTGCCGTCGTACCTGCAGAGCGTGCTGGACGCCTCGTTCCGGCAGGCGCTGACCGCCACCGTGCTCGCCAACGCGGGGTTCGCGGCGGCGATCCTCCCGGCGGGCGCGCTGAGCGACCGGGTGGGGCGGCGCGCGGTGATGGTCACCGGCGCCGTGGCGGCCGCGGTGACGGCGTTCCCGCTGCTGGACCTGGTGCAGGACCCCGCGGCGCCGACGGCCGCCAAGGGTCTCGCCGTGTGCGCCGCGGGGGCGGTCGTCGGGCTGATGGCGGGGCCGGGGCCCGCGATGCTCGCCGAGATGTTCCCGACCGGGGTGCGGTACACCGGTCTGGGCCTGGCGTACGCGCTGTCCAACGCCGTCTTCGCCGGCTGCGCGGGGCTCGTCATCACGTACGCCGTCGAGCGGACCGGCGAGGCGGACATCCCGGCGTACTACGTGGCCGTCACGTGCGCGGCCAGTGCCCTGGCGCTCGCCGGCCTGCGGGGCGACGGCCACCGCCGTGCGCTGCGTGACTGAGGCGGGAGGGGCCGTGCGGGTCATCGGGCTGATGTCGGGGACGTCGTACGACGCCGTGGACGCCGCGGCCGCCGACCTGTGGCTGGACGCGGACACGCTCGTCCTGGCGCCCCTCGGCATGGTGAGCGCGCCCTACCCCGCCGGGCTGCGGGCCGCCCTGGCCGCGGCCCTGCCGCCGGCGGCCACCACCATGGAGGAGGTGTGCCGGCTGGACACGAGCATCGGCCGGGCCTTCGCGTCGCTCGCCGTACGGGCCGACGAGGAGCTGTGCGGCGGGCGCGCCGACCTCGTCGTCTCGCACGGGCAGACGGTGTACCACTGGTCCGAGGGCGGCACGGTGCACGGCACGCTCCAGCTCGGCGAGGCCGCGTGGATCGCCGAGGCGACCGGCCGTCCCGTCGTGTCCGGCCTGCGTACCCGTGACGTCGCCGCGGGCGGCCAGGGGGCGCCGCTCGTCAGCATCGTGGACGTGCTGTGGCTGCGCGGGCGCCCGGGCGTCCCGGTGGCCCTCAACCTGGGCGGGATCGCCAACATCACGGTGGCCGCCGGGGCGGGTTCCCCGGCCGCGTTCGACACCGGGCCGGCGAACGCGCTGATCGACGCGGCCGTGCGGCACCTCACCGGTGGCCGGCTCCGGTACGACGTGGACGGCGCCCTGGCGGGCCGCGGCCGGGTCGACGAGGCGCTGCTGCGGCGGCTGCTGGACGAGCCGTACTACGCGCAGCCGCCTCCCAAGTCCACCGGCAAGGAGGTGTTCCACCTCCCCTACCTGCGCGCCGCTCTGGCCGGTCATGAGGCGCTGTCCGCCGAGGACGTCGTCGCCACGCTCACGCGGCTCACCGCCCGGACCGTGGCGGACGCCGCCCGCGCGGTACGGGCGACCGAGGTGTTCGCCTCGGGAGGCGGCACCCGCAACCCGGTGCTGATGGCCATGCTCCGTACGGAACTCGACGGCGTCCCGGTGCGCGGCTCCGGCGAACTGGGGCTGCCGTCGGCCGCCAAGGAGGCGTACGCCTTCGCGGTGCTCGGGTTCCTGACCGTCCATGGCATCGCCGGGACGGTCCCGGCGTGCACCGGGGCCCGGCACGCGAGCGTCCTCGGGTCGCTCACGCCCGGCCGGCACGGGCTGCGGCTGCCCGAGCCGGCCGCCGTCGCGCCCGTCCGCATGCGGCTTTCCCCGCAGGGCAATTGACATCATTTCGCGGCTATCCGTTTCGAACCCCCCTCTCCCGGCGACCCGAAGGGGACGAACCGTACGACGGATTGGGAGAGTTCCATGAGTGACTGGCGCCAGCAGGCGGTCTGCCGCGACGAGGACCCCGACCTCTTCTTCCCCATCGGGAACACGGGGCCGGCGGTTCTCCAGGCGGAGGAGGCCAAGGCCGTGTGCCGCCGCTGCCCCGTGCGGGAGCCGTGCCTGGAGTGGGCGCTGGAGTCCGGGCAGGAGGCGGGCGTATGGGGCGGCACCAGCGAGGAGGAGCGCCGCGCCCTCAAGCGCCGCCGCGCCGCCCGCCGGGCAGCCGCGTCGCGGAGCACCGGCTGAGGCCGCCACGCAGCCGGGCCACGCCGCACCGGCCGCCCACGGAGCAGACCGCCCGCCCGCCTTCACCGGGCGGGCGGGCCGTTTCGCGGGCGGCCGTTCGCCGGCCCGGCGTCAGATCCGCAGGGCGCCGGTGAACGGGCCGTGGCCGATGCCGGGCCGCGTCACGGCGAGCCAGCCGTGGCCGCGCACATGCGTCTCCTCACCGACCTCGCCCGGGAAGAGCGACAGGGCCCGCGCCGCGTTCTCGACGGCCCACTCCCGGGAGGCGCCGGGATCCTCGTCGTGGTCCGGTCCGTCCGAACCATGGGGGGAGCCCTCCGTGAGCGGTGTCTCCCAGGCCATCGGTTCACCGGTCCACTCGGGCTCCCCGTAGCGCCAGTAGCCGCGGTGCACCTCGCCGCCCCGGGCGAGGGTCCAAATCATCGAGTCGCTGTGGTCGTCCTGGTAGAAGAACTGGGCCTGCCCGCACCGCGCGCTGATCCGGGACACCAGGTCGTGGTGGTCCCACGCCTCCTCGTGGAAGAGGGAGTCGGCGTACACCAGCCGCCAGCCGTCCAGTTCGGGGGTCACGAACACCCGGTGGGCCGTGCGCCTCGCGCCGTCCTCGCCCGTCACGGTCGCCGTGTCGTCGCCCATGGCGGACAGGCCCATCGTGATGGTGCAGGGCCGCCGATCGTGGAGACCCATGGCCGGGAACAGTTCCTCGTACGTCTCGCCGGGGACCGCCAGCCAGCAGTGGTCCGGCAGGTCGCCGTGGACGACGCCGTCCGGTTCGGTGACCTTGATGCGGACGAGCCGCTCCCAGGCCCGTACGTCCCGCTCGTCGAGCGCCGCCTCGCCGCCGATGACGGCCAGGGCGGTCAGCGCGTGCCTGCGCAGCCGGCCCGGGCCGTGGCGGCGGACGGCTCCGAGCGCGGGCACCGCCGCCGGACCGATGGCCCGGACGGTCCGGGTGGCGGTGTGGCGGACGTACCGGTCCCGGTCGGCGAGGAACGGGATCACCGCCAGGACCGCCGGGGCGGCGGCGGGGCCGAGGTTCTCCAGGCCCCCGAGCGCCTGCCTCCGGATGTCCTCCATGGGATGCCCGAGTGCGGCGGTGTACCGGTCGAGGCACCGCTCGTCGAAAGCCCGCAGGACGTGCTCCAGCTCCCACCGGCCGGGGACGTCCTCGGCGCGCTCCCGGGCGGCCATCGCCGCGTCGAAGGCGGGAGGTCCGATCAGCCGCAGGGCGTCCCGGAGGGCGAAGAACACGTGCCGCTCCACCGTGTGCAGCACGGCCAGCAGCCCGGGGACGGCGGCCGCGCCGGGCTCGGCCAGCCTGCGCACGAGGTCCGCCGTGGCCGCCTTGTCGAACCGGGCGGCGTCCAACGCGGATATGAGTTCGTCCTGATCCATGATCAAGGACTGTAGACCTCGGCAGGGCCCCGGTCCGTGCCCGGCCGCTTCACCCCGGGCCGCCGTCCGTCACGCTGCGTCGACGGGTCTGTTCAGGCCACACCTGGCCGGTTTATGGTGGTTGGGTCGCAAGCGGCCGCCGTTGTCCACCCCGGCGGCCGACTCCTCCCGGCCATCGATCCGGAGTGCCATGCCGAGCCCCCGCACCGCTTCCGCCGCGCTGACCGGCGCCCTCGTCGTGGCCCTCGTCGGCTGCGCAACCGGCGGCAGTGGTGCCGTCGAGCGTCCCGCGGCACCCGCAGCCGCCGTGAGCGCCGCCACCGGGCCGGTGGGCGCGGGACCCGCGTCCGGGGCGTCGGCGGCGCCCGGCGGGCCCGCCGCGTCCGGCCCCGCCGCCCTGCCCCTCGCGCCGTCGCCCGAGCCCACGCCCGACGAGACGGCGCGGACCCGGAGCGCGGTGCTCGCCATTCCGGACATCGGCGTCCGGGACCTGCGCGTCGTGCCGTACGAGGGGACGCCGGACGACTGGCCGGGCACCCGGATACAGGACCGGGGCCTCGCGGCCAGCCCGTACGGCCCGAAGGGCGGCGTGGGGCCGGGAGAGGTGGGGAACTACCTGGTCACGGCGCACCGGCTGGCCGCCGGCGGCCCGCTGCTCGACCTGCCCGCCCTCGACGTCGGCGACGCGGTGTTCGTCACCTCGGGCGGCACGGTCCACGAGTACCGGATCACGGAGACCCGCAGTACGTCGTTCCGCTCCCCCGCCTCCCTCGCCGAGCAGCGTGCCCCGGTGCCGGGCAAGCCGGGTGAGCGGCCGGTCAAGGCGATGATCACGATCTCCACCTGCGCGACGCCCGAGGACGACGCGGCTGGGAATCACTGGCGCGACGCCAAGGGCAACCCCGAGCACCGGATCGACAAGGTCGGCGTACTGGTGTCATCGGAGAAGACACAGGGGCAGTGACTTCAGCCCGTTGATGAAGTGGGACACCAGCCGCCGGGGCGGGGTGGCGGCCTCGTAGGGCGGCAGCGCGCGCAGCACCTCCTCGTGCAGCACCCGCAGCTGGAGCCGGGCGAAGTGGGCGCCCAGGCAGACGTGCGGGCCGTCGCCGAACGACACGTGCGGGTTGGGCGAACGGCCCAGGTCGAGGCGGTGGGGGTCGGGGAAGACCCGCTCGTCGTGGTTGGCCGAGGCGTGGAAGACGACCACCTTGTCGCCGCGGCGCACCCGCCGGCCGTGCAGCACGTGGTCCTCGGCCGCCGTGCGGCGGAAGTGCAGCACCGGCGGGTGGAAGCGCAGCAGCTCCTCGACGGCGGTGGTGACGGCGAACCGGCCCTCCCGCAGGGCCCGCTGCTCCTCGGGGTGGCCGGCGAGGGCGAGCAGTCCGCCGGGGGCGGCGCTGCGGACGGTGTCGTTCCCGGCGACGGTCAGCAGGAAGAAGGACATCTCCAGTTCGCCGTCGGACAGGTCGGCGTGTGCGAGGGAGGTGAGGACGTCGTCGCCGGGGTGCTTCCGCTTGTGCGCGGCGAGGTCCCGCGCGTAACCGAACATCTCCTCCAGCATGGCGGGCGAGCGGGGGTTCACGGGCGTGCCGTCCGGGCCGAGCACCGGGGGTTCGTCCGGGTCCTGGTAGGCGATGACGCGTTCGGTCCAGGTGAGCAGCAGCCCCCGGTCGCCGGGCGGCACGCCGAGCAGGTCGGTGAGGTTGAGCAGGGCGTACTCGTCGGTGACGGCGCGTACGGCGTCGACGGTGCCGTCCCCGTCGCGGGCGGTGGCGCGGGCGGCGCCGAGCAGGGCACGGGCCCTGGCGGTGGCGGCGGCCGCGAAGCGGTCGACGCGCGCCGGGGTGAACGCTCGGCTGACCAGGCGGCGCAGTCTGCCGTGCCCGGGCGGGTCCTGATTGAGCATCATGCGCCGGATGAACGGCAGGTCGGCCGGGTCGGGGTCGCGGATCTGCGTGGCGCCCAGGTACGAGGAGTAGCGGCGGGCGTCCTTGAGGACCCGCACGACGTCGGCGTGGCGGGTCACCGCCCAGAAGCCCGGTCCGGCGGGCCAGCCCAGGACCCGGTACTCGTCCTGCCACGCCACCGGGTGCCGGTCGCGCAGCTCGCGGTAGGCGTCGTACGGGATCCCGCGCGCGTACAGCCGGGGGTCGAACACGTCCGGGACCGGTGGTACGACGGTCACGCGTCGCCGTCCGCGCGCAGGAAGTCCTCGACGACCCGGATCAGTTCCAGCGGTGTCTCGTCCATGGCGTAGTGGCCGGCGCGCGGCAGTTCGGTGACCCGGCCCTTGGGGTAGCAGCGCAGCCAGGTGCGCCGCATCAGTTCGGCGCCGAGCGCCGGGTCGAGCGCGCCGACGACCGCGAGGGCCGGTACGTCGCTGTCGGCGACCTCGGCGTGGAAGTCCTCGCGGGCCCAGGAGTCGAGCCAGGCGCGGAACGCCGCGGGGTCGCTGCGGTCCAGGGAGCGGCGCACCATGCGGTCGAGCCAGGCGTCCGGCCGGTTCCCGCCGGTGGTGGCGTCGATGATGGCGCGGCGGGCGGCGGGGTTCTCGGCGGCGCCGGCGAACAGCTCCCACTGCTCGGGCGGCATGAGCAGCCCGCCCGCCGGGACGGGCGAGACGCCGACCAGCCGGCGGACCCGCTCCGGCGCGGCGGCCAGGACCCGCTGGGCGACGCTGCCGCCCATCGAGTGCCCGACGACGGAGAACCGCTCCCAGCCGAGCCGGTCGGCGAGGGCGAGGATGTCGGCGGCCGCCCGGGCGGTCGTGTACGGGCCGGGGGCGTCCTTCGCCTCGCCGTAGCCGCGCAGGTCCACCAGGGCGTAGCCGAGTGCGTCGCCGTCGAGGTCGTCGACGACCGGCGCCCAGGCGGCCCGGTCGGCGAGCCAGCCGTGGACGGCGACGACGTGGTGGGGTCCGTCGCCGATCCGCTGATGGGGCAGGAGGAAGGGTGCCACGGGCGCTCCGATCGTGAGGCAGGGCGTGCCGGGCCGGCGCGGCAGGCCGTGCCCGGTCGACTTCACCTTGGCCCGCTCCCGGCCGCGCCACAAGACCGCCGCGCCCGGCCGGGTCCCGGCACGCCTCGCGCACGGCCGCGGGACACCTGGCGGAGGGCCCCGGGGACACCTGGCGGAGGGCTCGGGGGTGCCTGGCGGAGGGCCCCGGTGGTCAGCCGGCGCCGGGGCCGGGGGCCGGGCGGGGGCGGCCGGCGTACCGGGCGACCAGCTCGCGTTTGAGGACCTTCCCGCTCGGGCCGAGGGGGAAGGTGTCGGTGAACTCCACGCGGCGCGGGTACTTGTAGGCGGCGACGCGCGCCCGGCTCCAGGCGATGATCTCCTCCGCGAGGGCGTCGTCGGCGACCGTGCCGGGCCGTGGCCGGACCACGGCGCACACCTCCTCCCCGTGGCGCTCGTCCGGCAGGCCGACGACCGCGACGGCGGCGACGGCGGGGTGGCGGCCGAGGACGTCCTCCACCTCGCGCGGGTAGACGTTGTACCCGCCGCGGACCACCATGTCCTTCTTGCGGTCGACGACGGTGAGGACGCCCTCGTCGTCGAGCACCCCGAGGTCGCCCGTGCGGAACCAGCCGTCGACCATGACCTCCGCGGTGGCCTCGGGCCGGCCGAGGTAGCCGGCCATGACGTTGTGCCCGCGGACGACGATCTCGCCGGTCTCCCCCGGCGGCAGCGGCTCGATCCTGCCCTCCAGGTCCGCTCGGGCGATCGCCACCCGGACGCCCCGGACGGGCGTTCCCACCGTGCCGGGCCGGCAGGGCCGCCCGGGCTGGTTGTAGGCGACGACGGGGGACGTCTCGGTGAGGCCGTACCCCTCGTACACCTCGCAGCCGAAGGTGTCACGGAACTCCTCCAGCACGGCCACCGGCAGCGCCGCCCCGCCGCTGTACGCCCGGTCGAGGGGCGGGCGTCCAGGGTCCCGGCGGGCCGCTTCCAGCAGGTCCAGGTACATCGTCGGTACGCCCATGAACACGGTGCACCGCTCGGCCGTCATCAGCCGCAGCGCCTCGGCCGCCTCGAAGCGCCGCATCAGCACCATGGTGGCCCCGGCGTGGAAGCAGGTGGCCATCCCGCAGATCTGGCCGAAGGTGTGGAACAGCGGGAGGCAGCCCAGCAGGACGTCGTCGCCGCGCAGGGCGAAGGGCGACACCACGGTGGTGGTGACGTTCATGACCAGGTTGGCGTGCGTGATCATCGCGCCCTTGGGCCGCCCGGTGGTGCCCGAGGTGTAGAGGACCAGGGCCAGGTCGTCCGGGGCGCGCTCCACGTACGTGCCGAGCGGCGTCGTCCGCGCGGCGAGGGCGTCGAGGTCCGGGACGCCGCCCGACCCGTCCCCGTGGACGGTCAGGACGGTGGGGACGCCCGCCCGGCGGGCGGCCGTGGCGCCGACGGCGAGGAGCGGGGCGGCGCAGACGACGGCCCGGGCGCCGCAGTCGCCCAGCACATGGGCGGCCTCGTCGGCCTTGAGCAGCGCGTTGACCGGCACGACGGTCGCCCCGAGCGCGAGCGCCCCGAAGTAGGCGGCCGGGAAGTGCGGGGTGTTCGTGAGGAGCAGGGCGACACGGTCGCCCGGCCCGACTCCGTGTTCGCGCAGGACGGCCGCGTACCGGCGGGCGAGGTCCCACAGCTCCCGGTAGGTGACGCGGCCGGCGGCGGTCACGAGCGCAGGGTGGTCGGGGCGACGGGCCGCGCTGTGCGCGAGGAGGTGGGCCGCGCCGGGCGTGGCGGCACCGGGCTCGGCGGCACCGGGCGTGAGGGTGCCGCTCATGCGGGGAGAAGGCGGGATGTGCGTGGCGACGACTCGCGTACGGAATTGTCGGATCCGGGCATCGGAACTCCGGTTTCACGGGAGCGGGAAGCGTGCGGCGGGACCGGGACGGCGAGGGATTTCCAGCATGGCATACGAACCGCCTTTCGACAGCGCGGAATTGCACACTGTTCCGGACGCGCGGCCGCTCCTAGGATGAACCGCTCCATCACCGCGCGGGCCGACGGAAGCGCGCGGGGCGACAGAGAGCGAGCCGGAAACCATGATCCAGTACACGGATTTCTTCTCACGTCTCGCGGAGGAATCCGCGAGCCGGAAGCGCGAGTTCCTGGAGATCGGCAGGATCGCCGGACGTTTCCCCGCCGCCACCACGCGGCAGGATGGCGAAATAGCCGTCTGGTGCAGCAATGACTATCTGGGTATGGGGCAGCACCCGCTCGTCGTCCGGGCGATGAAAACGGCGATCGACGAATACGGGGCCGGTTCCGGGGGTTCGCGGAACATCGGCGGGACGAACCACTATCACGTGCTGCTGGAGCGGGAACTGGCCGACCTGCACGGCAAGGAGGACGCGCTGGTCTTCACCTCCGGCTACTCGGCCAATGAGGGCGCCCTGTCGGTGCTGGCGGGCCGCATGGACGGCTGCGTCGCCTTCTCCGACGAGCTGAACCACGCCTCGATCATCGACGGCTTACGCCACAGCCGGGCGGAGAAGCGCATTTTCCGCCACAACGACCCCGCGCATCTGGAGGAGTTGGTGGCGGCGGTCGATCCGCGCCGTCCGAAGCTGCTGGTCACGGAGTCCGTCCACTCGATGGGCGGGGACATGGCGCCGCTCGCGGAGCTCGCCGACATCGCGAAGCGGTACGGGATGCTCACGTTCCTGGACGAGGTGCACGCGGTGGGGATGTACGGGCCGCAGGGCGCCGGGATCGCCGCCGAGCGGGGGCTGGCGGGCGAGTTCGACCTGGTCATGGGGACCCTGGCCAAGGCGTTCGGCACCACGGGCGGTTACGTCGCCGGGCCGTCGCTCCTCATCGACGCGGTACGGGCCTTCTCCCGCTCGTTCATCTTCACCACCGCGCTCCCGCCGTCCGTCGCGGCCGGCGGGCTGGCGGCGGTCCGGCACCTGCGGGGCTCGGACGTCGAGCGGGAGCGGCTGAGGACCAACGCCAGGACGATGCACCGGATGCTGGCGGAGCGGCGGATCCCGTTCCTGTCGGACCACTCCCACATCGTGTCGGTACGGGTGGGCGAGGACGCGCTGTGCAAGCGGATCTCCGCGCTCCTGCTGGAGCGTCACGGGATGTACGTCCAGGCGATCAACGCGCCGAGCGTACGGGCCGGTGAGGAGATCCTGCGGGTGGCGCCGGGCGCCGTGCACTCCCCCGCCGACGTACGGGACTTCGTGACCGCGCTGGACGGCATCTGGACCGAGCTGGGCGTCCCGCGCGGCCGGACCGAGCGCGGCTGAGCCCCCCGGCCGGCGGTCCGCGCCCGCACCCGTACGTGCCGGTCCGCACCCGCACCCGTCCCGCGCCCGCGCCCGTGCGCGTCAGTCCGGGGCCGCGGCCGTCGCCGTGGACCACAGCCCGCGCATCTCCGCCGAGGCGGCGAGCACCTCGTCGAGCGGTCCCGAGGCGTCCACCCGGCCGTCCTTCACCACCACCACCCGCGCCGCCGCCCGCAGCACGGCGGGCCGGTGGGAGACCGCGAGCACGGCCGACGAACCGTCGAGCAGCCGGCTCCACAGGGTGCGCTCGGTCTCCGGGTCGAGCGCGCTGGAGATGTCGTCCACCACCATGAGCTGCGGCCGCCGGACGAGCATGCGGGCGATGGCGAGGCGCTGGATCTGGCCACCGGACAGCCGCAGCCCGCGCGGCCCGACCACGGTGTCCACGCCGTCCCGCATGGCGGCGACGTCGGGCTCCAGCACGGCGGTGCGCAGCGCCGCGGTGAGCGCCCGTTCGTCGTCCAGCCCCAGCAGCACGTTCTCCCGTACCGAGCCGCTGAACAGCCTGGGGGCCTGCGGGACGTAGCCGCAGCGCGGCGGCACGAGGAAGGCCGCCCGGTCGTCCCGCGGCTCGCCGTTCCACCGGACCTCGCCGGCCGCGGGCGCGGGCATGAGGCCCAGCACGGCGCGCAGCAGCGTGGTCTTGCCCGCTCCCACGCCTCCCGTGACGACCGTGAGGGTGCCCCCGGCGACCGAGAGGTGGACGTCCTCGACGCCGCGGCGCGTCCCGGGGTGGTGGGCCGTCAGGTGGCGCACCTCCAGCAGGCGCGGGGCGTCGCGGTGCGGTGGGGGTCCGGATCCGGCCGGGGGCGCGGGGCGGGGCACGGGCGCGGCGCGTGGTTCCGGCTCGCGCGGTGCCGGGGCGGGGTCCCGGCCTGCGCCGAGGAAGCCGGTGATGCGTTCCAGGGCCACCGACACCCTTTGCAGCCGGATGGAGAGGATGCCGATGGAGGCGAGGGCCTCGGCGAGGATCTGGAGGTAGAAGGTGAACAGTGCCAGGTCGCCGACGCCGAAGGTGTCCCGCGCCCGCCCGGCGGTCAGCAGCAGGACGAGCCCCACGCCGATCGGGGCGGCGTTGCCGATGACGTTGCGCTGGACGCCGGCGAACAGCGCCTCCCGCACGGCGGCCCGCCCCCGTGCCTCGTTCAGCCGTCCGATGTGCGCGGCGACGTGGTCCTCGGCGGCGGCGGCCTGCACGGCCTTCACCGCGCCCACGGCCTCCCCGAGGGCGCCGGCCACCTCGGCGGAGGCGGTGCGGGTGGCCCTGCGGTGGACGAGGAACCGGCCGTGCACGAGGGCCGTCAGCAGGGTGACGGCCAGCAGGAGCCCGACGAGCGCGACGGTGACGAGCACGTCGACGCTGAGCATCACGCCGACGGACGCGACGACGAACAGCCAGTGCGCGAGGTTCGTGGGCGCCCACGCCAGGAAGAAGCCGACCTCCTCCACGTCCTCGCCCACCGCGCGGAGCGCCTCGCCCGGCGGGACGCGGGCGGTGACGTCCGGCCGTCGCAGGACCGTGCCGAGCAGCGACCGGCGCAGTCCCGCGGTGGCGCCGTACTGGAGGCGCGGCTCCAGGCGGCTGAGCATCACGCCGAACTGGAGCACCAGCCGGGCGCCCTCTATGGCGGCCACCCAGGCGATCAGGAGGATCAGCCCGTCGCCGCGGCCGCCCCCGGCGGCGCCGATGCCGTCGAAGAGGCGCTGGAAGAGGAGCCCCACCGCCAGGGTTCCGGCCCGGAGCAGCACCCACAGCGCGGTCAGCGTCCAGTAGGCGCCCGACGAGCCGCGCAGCACGCTCCGCAGGCGGGAGAGGGTCGCGCCCATCAGGCCGCCCGGCCGGTGCGGAGCAGGCCGTGGAAGCGGGACGCGGGGTCGGCGGCGAGGGCGGTCCGCTCACCGTGCTCGACCACCCGGCCGCCGTCGAGCACCAGTATCCGGTCGACGTGGCGCAGCGCGTGCGGCCGGTGCTGGACCACGACGGCGGTACGGTCGCGCAGCAGGCGTTCCATGGCGGGGGCGAGGAGTTCCTCGGTGTGCGGGTCGAGGCGGGCGGTGGGCTCGTCCATCAGCACGACGGCGGGGTCGCGGAGGAAGGCCCGGGCCAGGGCGACGAGTTGTTCCTCCCCCGCGGACATGCCGCGCGCGCCGGAGCCGAGGACCGTGTCGAGGCCGTCGGGCAGCTGCCGCAGCCAGCCGTCGAGACCGGCCTGTCCGAGGGCGTCGAGGATGCGGGAGTCGCCGACCGAGCGGTCGAAGAAGGCGAGGTTGTCGCGGAGGGTGGCGTGGAAGACGTGGACCTCCTGGGTGATCAGGGCGACCCTGCCACGCAGGGCGGGGACGTCCGGCGGGCGGATCTCCCGGCCGCCGACGGTGATCGTGCCGCGGACCGGCCGGTGCAGCCCGAACAGCAGCCGGACGACGGTGGACTTGCCGCTGCCGGTGCGTCCGACCACGCCGAGCCGTTCACCGGGGCGCAGGTGGAAGGAGACGTCCGTGAGGACGGGTTCGCCGGGGTCGTAGTGGAAGAAGACGCCTTCGAAGCGCAGGTCCAGCGGCCCGTCCCGCCACGGCCGGGCGCCCTTCGGCGGCAGTGCCCGGGCCGGCGGTCCGCCCGCCCCCGGCGGCCGCGCCCCGGGCGGCGGCCCGTCGTGCCCGTCCCGCTCCCGCACCAGTTCGGCCAGGCGTCCGACGCTCACGATCGCGCCCTCCAGTTCCTGGAAGCGGGCGGTGAGGGCGAGCAGCGGGCGGCGCAGCAGCATGGCGTACGACAGCGCGGCGAACGCGGTGCCGGTGGTGAGCTGTCCGCGGGCGTGCAGCCAGACGCTCACCACCAGGGCGAGCACCACGCTCGCCGCCGACAGGCCCTGGACGGTGGCGGGCCACAGCACGGAGACCCGCGCCGCGCGCCGGGCCCGGTCGTACAGGGTGCCGAGCCGGTCCTCCAGCGCCCGCATGGTGTGGCGGGCCGCCCCGTTGGCCGTGAGGTCCTCGGCGCCGGCGAGCCGTTCCTCCAGGAAGCCCAGGAGGTCGGCGACGGAGGCCTGGCGGGCGGTGACGAAGGGGACCGCCCGGCCGACGAGCCGCCGCAGGAGCAGCAGGGTGCACAGGGTGAACGGGGCGAACACGAGGGCGAGCACCTGGTCGAGCCGGAACAGCGCGGCGAGGATGCCGACGACGAGCAGGGCCTGGGCGGCCACCTCGAGCAGGAGCGAGGACATGACGCCGGCCAGGCGGGTCACGTCGCCGTCGACCCGGTCGACGAGTTCGCCGGGCGGGTGGCGCTGGTAGAACGCCGAGGGGCGGCGCAGGCAGTGGGCCACCAGCTCGGCGCGGAGCCGGTTGGTGGTGCGCCAGGCGAGGCGGGCGGCGAGGTGGTCGCCGCCGATGGAGACGGCCGTCTGGCCGAGTGCCGCCGCGCAGTACCAGGCGGCGACGGTGAGCAGCACCGCGTCGGGCGAGCCGGACAGGGCGCCGTCGACGAAGCGGCGCAGCATCTCGGGTGCGACCAACTGGAGTCCGACGCCCAGGGGGACGACCGCAGCGAGGAGTGCCAGGGACCGGCGTTCGCCGCGCAGGTGCCGGCCGAGTCCGCGAAGCCGGCGCCATGGGGTGTCTGCCAACGCGGCCCCTCCGTCCGTCTCGACGCCGGAACCCCGACAGCATAAGGAGCGGCCATGCGGTTGGGAATGGGATGGCTGATATACGTCAGTTGCGGAATCCTTCCCGCCGTCCGCTTATCCGTGGCGACGGTGGTGTTTCCGGTTTTCGCCCGTCGCCATCGGGCGCCATTGCTCGCGGAAAGAACGCGCTGTTAGACTCCGGCGCGTCTTTCAGGTCCCCTTTGTCCGCCTGTCCGGGGCCGAATACCAGCACGTCGCACCGCCTTGAACAGCCGTATGCGCAACGGAACAAGGGGGACTTCATGCCAAGCGACGCACATGTTCCGGCCATCGCCGGAGATGTCGTGGTGACCGGTGCAGCGGGTTTCATCGGGTCGCATCTGGTGAAAGCTTTGCGCCAGAGCGGCCGGAATGTGGTGGGGGTGGACCGCCGGGACATGGGCGTCCACACCGGAGCCGTCCCGGCACCGGGGGAAGGCGCCTTCCGGGCGCGGACCGGTGATCTCGCGACCATGGACCTCAGTTCCTGCCTGAAAGGCGTGGACCTGGTGTTCCACCTGGCCGCGTTACCCGGCGTACGGCCTTCGTGGACGGAATTCCCGGAGTATCTCCACTGCAATGTCCTGGCCACCCAGCGGCTGCTGGACGCCTGTGTGCAGGCGGGCGTCGGACGGGTCGTGGTGGCGTCGTCGTCGAGCGTGTACGGAGGCGTCGACGGCGCCATGGACGAGGGCATGCTCCCCCGCCCCACCTCCCCCTACGGCGTGACGAAACTGGCCGCCGAGCGGCTCGCCCTGGCGTTCGCCGCCCGCCCGGACGCCGCGCTGTCGGTGGCCGCGCTGCGCTTCTTCACCGTCTACGGCCCCGGGCAGCGGCCGGACATGTTCATCTCGCGGATGATCCGCGCGGTGCTGCGCGGGGAGCCCATCGAGGTCTACGGCGACGGGTCGCAGATCCGGGACTTCGTGTACGTCGAGGACGTCGTCCGCGCCCTGCTGCTGGCCGGCGCGCCGACCCGGCGCGCCGGCGACCGGGCCGAGGTGCTGAACGTGGGCACCGGCTCGTCCGTCTCGCTGAACCGGCTCCTGTCGCTGACCGCCGAGCTGACCGGGCGCCGCCCGGACGCCCGCTACGGCCCCATCCGGGTCGGTGACGTGGGCGCCACCACGGCCGACGTCACCCGGGCCCGGGACCGGCTCGGCTTCCGCCCCGCCACGGACCTGCGCACCGGCCTGGCCGCCCAGATCGAGTGGACCCGCCGGCGGACCGACGGCCCGCAGCGGCCCCGGACGGCGCCCGGCACCGCCACCACCGGCCGACGGGCGTAACCGGCGTGTGCGGCTTCGTTGGCTTCACCGACCGCGACGGTGGCGGCGACGCCTCGCGCGCCACCGCGGGGCGGATGCTGGCGGCCGTGGCGCACCGGGGCACGGACGGGTCCGGCTGGTGCCACCACCGGGGCGTGACCCTGGCGCACTGCGCGCTGACGTTCGTCGACCCGGAGCGGGCCCGCCAGCCGTTCCTCTCCGCCTCGGGCCGCACCGCCGTCGTGTTCAACGGCGAGATCTACAACCACGCCGAACTGCGGCGGGAGTTGCGGGCCTCGGGCGCGTGCTCGCGCACCGGGAGCGACACCGAGGTGCTGGTGGAGCTGTACGAGCGGCACGGGATGGGGATGCTGGAGCGGCTGCGCGGCATGTACGCCTTCGCGCTGCACGACGCCCGTACCGGCGCCACGGTGCTGGCCCGCGACCCGATGGGCAAGAAGCCGCTGTACTGGACCCGTACCGCGCAGGGGGTGGCCTTCGCCTCCGAACTGGCGGCGCTGCTGCGGCACCCGGACGCGCCGCGGACGCCCGACCCGCGGGCGGTCGCCGACTACCTGGTCCTCCAGGCCTTCCCCGCCCCGGGTTCGGCGGTCGCCGGTGTCCACAAGGTGCGCCCCGGGTGCTACGTGCGCCACGAGCGGGGCACGGTGACCGAGGTGGAGCACTGGCGGCCCGTCCTGCGGGGCGGGGCGGCGCGCACGCCCGTCCGGGCCGCCGAGGCGCGGTTCACGGCACTGTTCCGGTCGGCCGTGGAACGGCGGGTGCACAGCACGGGCCGGCCGCTGGGGGTGCTGCTCAGCGGCGGTCTGGACTCCAGTGCGGTGGCGGCCGTCGCGCAGGAGGTGTCCCCGCACGGGCCGGTGCCCACGTTCAGTGCCTCCTTCGCCGACGCGGACTTCGACGAGTCGGCCCACGCGCTGCTGGTCGCCCGGCATCTGGGGACCGAGCACCACGTGGTGCGGATCGGCGGGCGGGAGCTGGCGGAGGTGGTCGAGTCCGAGTACGGCCGGGCCGACGAACCGCTGGCCGACCCGTCGCTGCTGCCGACGCGGATCGTCTGCCGGGCGGCGCGGCGGCGGGTGCGCGGGGCGCTGACCGGGGACGGGGCGGACGAACTGCTGCTCGGGTACCGGTTCTTCCAGGCCGAGCGGGCGATGGAGGCGCTGCTGCGGGTGATGCCGGCGCACCGGGTGGAGGCCCTGGTGGGCGCCGCGGTGCGCAGGCTTCCGCAGCGGTCGGGGAACCTGCCGGTGCGGGCCGCGCTCGGGCAGCTGGCCCGGGGGCTGCGGGCCGCGCCCGAGCACCGCTTCTACCTGGCCACGGCGCCGTTCGCGCCGGCCCGGCTCCCCGCCCTGTTCCGCCCGGAGGCGGCGGGGGCGCTGACGGGGCACGATCCGTTCGCCGAGGTGACCCGGGTGCTGGAGGGGCGCCCGGGGCTGACGCCCCTGGAGCGGAGCCAGCTCGCCGTCGTCTGCCACTTCCTGCGGGACGTGATCCTCACCAAGACCGACCGGGGCGGTATGCGCAGCGCGCTGGAGCTGCGGTCGCCCTTCCTCGACCTGGACCTCGTGGAGTACGTCGACTCCCTGCCGCCCGGCCTGAAGCTGCGCGGTCTCACCGGCAAGTACCTGCTGCGCCGGGCGGCGGCCCCGTGGCTGCCGCGCAGCACGGTCCGGCGTACGAAGCTGGGGTTCCGCGCGCCGCTGGCGGGGCTGCTCCGCGGCGAGCTGCGGGAGCTGCTGCGCGACACCCTCGCACCTGCCGCGCTGGACCGCGGCGGCCTGTTCGACACCCGCGCGGTGCGGGTCCTGCTCGACGACCACCTGGAGGGGCGGCGGGACACGTCGCGGGGGCTGTGGGCGCTGCTGTGCTTCCAGCTCTGGTCCGACGGCCTGTCCGCCGCCTCCCGCACCCCCGCCCCGTCCGCCCCCGAGGCCCTGACCGAGGAGATGCGCCGTGCCGTCTGACCACGCCCGTATCCAGGTGCTGTCCCCCCGTACGTGGGGGGAGTTCGGCAACTATCTGGCGGCGACCAGTTTCTCCCGCGTGCTGCGCGGGGCGGTCGACGCGGAGGTGACGCTGCTGGAGGCCGAGCCGATCGTGCCGTGGCTGGGTGAGGCCGGTGCGGAGATCCGGGCGATATCGCTGGGGAGTCCGGACGCGGCGACCCGCACCGAGCGGTACATGGCGCTGATGTCACGGCTGCAGGAGCGGTTCCCGGCGGGCTTCGAGGTGGATCCGGGGCTGCGGCAGGCGGAGGCGCTGTCGGGGCTGGTGAAGCACCTGCGGGAGACGACGCCCGACGTCGTGGTGGGCACCAAGGGGATCGTCGCCCGGCTGTGCGTGGCCGCGGTGCGGCTGGCGGGGCTGCGGACGCGGGTGGTGAGCCATGTGACGAACCCGGGGCTGATGGACCTGCCGCTGCACCGCAGCCGTCACCCTGACCTGACGCTGGTGGGCCTGGAGCGGGCCAAGGAGCGGCTGCTGGCCGAGGAGGGCGGGGACCCCGACCGCATCCGGGTGGTGGGGCCGCTGGTCGCCCAGCACGATCTGCGGGACTTCATGACGACCGGGGGCGGGGGCGGTGCGTCGGGGACCGGCCCGTGGGGCGGCGACCGCACGGTGCCCAGGCTGATCGTGTTCTGCAACCGGGGCGGTGACACCTATCTGCGGCTGCTGGAGCACCTCGCCGAACGGCACCCGCACATCGACCTGGTCTTCGTCGGGTACGACGACGCGGAGCTGGCCCGCCGGGCGGCGGCTTCGGCGGCCGCCTCGCGCGTCCCGCACTGGCGGTTCCACAGCCGTCTCACCCAGGCCGAGTACTTCGACTGCATCGACCAGGCGTCGAGGTCCCCGTACGGCCTGCTGGTGTCCAAGGCGGGGCCCAACACCACGCTGGAGGCCGCCTACTTCGGCATCCCGGTGCTCATGCTGGAGTCGGGGCTGCCGATGGAGGCCTGGGTGCCCGGACTGATCGCCGAGCACGGTCTGGGCCGTGCGTGCGCCTCGCCGCAGGAGCTGACCGGGGTGCTCGACGGCTGGCTGGCGGATCCGGCCGCGATCGAGCGGCACAAGCGGCGGGCGCAGTCCTTCGCCCGCACCGTGCTCGACCAGGAGGCCGTGGCCCGCCGCATCGGCGAGGCGGTACGGACCGTGCTGGAGGCCCGGTGAGCGCGGACCTCGGCACGGTGGCGCCGTACCTGCGCCTGGAGCCGCGGCCCGGCGGGGTGCGCGTCCGGGGGCGTACGGAGGCCGTCTTCGGGCACGAATCGGCCGACGGGCAGGGGGTGTTCGCCCGGTGGCGGTGGGACGGCGAGCGGCTGCTGGTCCGCAACGACCGGTACGGGATGTGGCCGCTGTTCTACCGGCACGAGGGGTCCGCCCTCACGGTGTCGCCGGACGTGCGGGTGCTGCTGGCGCTGGGCGGTCCGGCCGAGCCGGACCACGACGCCCTCGCCGTCTTCCTGCGGCTGGGCTTCTTCCTCGCCGAGGACACGCCGTTCGCCGGGGTACGGGCGCTGCCGCCGGCCGCCACGCTCACCTGGTCCGCGGGGCGGCTGGGGCTGGCGTCCGGCCGGATGCCGCCCGCCGGGCCCGCCGCCACGACCCGGAGGGCGGCCGTCGACGGGTTCGTCGAGCTGTTCCGGGACGCCGTCGCCCGCCGGCTGCCCGACGAGCCGTACGTCCTGCCGCTCAGCGGCGGCCGGGACTCCCGCCACATCCTGCTGGAGCTGCACCGGCAGGGCGCACCGCCGCGGCTGTGCGTGAGCGGTGCGAAGTTCCCACCCGACCCCGGGGCGGACGCGAAGGTCGCCGCCGTGCTGGCGGCCCGGCTGGGCGTGGAGCACCGGGTGCTGCGCGGGCGCCGTTCGCAGTTCCGCGCCGAGCTGGCCGCCAACCCGGCGCAGAGCATGTGCACCGTGGAGGGGGCGTGGGCGCTGCCGGTCCTGGCGTACCTGCGCGCCCGCACCCGGGTGTCGTTCGACGGCATCGGCGGCGGCGAGCTGGCCCAGAACCCGAGCATGGAGCTGATCCGCGCCAACCCGTTCGACCCGGACGACCTGCCGGGCGTCGCCGACCGGATGCTGCTCGCGGGCCGGACGGGCCCGCACGTGGAGCACCTCCTCAGCCCCCGGCTGGCCGGGCTGTGGAGCCGGGAGCGGGCACGGGCGCACCTCGTCGCCGAGCTGGAGCGGCACGCCGGGGCGGCGTTCCCGTACGCGTCGTTCTACTTCTGGAACCGCACCCGCAGGGCGATCGCGATGACGCCGTACGGGCTGCTGCGCGACGGCCCGGTGCTGCACGCGCCGTACCTGGACCACGCGCTGTTCGACCACCTGTCCTCGGTGCCCGGACGCTTCCTGACCGACGGGACGTTCCACGACGAGGCATTGCGCCGGGCCTATCCGGAGCACGCCGGGCTCGGTTTCGCGTCCGCCGCCCCGCCGCCGCCCACGCCGGTCCTGGTGCGGCACCGGCTGGGCTACCTGCTGCGTCTGCTGGGGCACGCGGCGTGGGCCGAGCGGGACTGGCGCAGGGGCGGCGACCGGGTGCTCGGGCGGCTGCTCGCGGCGACCCGCGGCGAGGGCGCCGGGCGGCGGGTCAGCCGGCTGCTGCCGATCGCGGTGTACCTGCTCCAGCTGGAGGCGCTGACCGGCCGGCGGACCGGCGCCGGACCGTGGTGACCACCGGTCACCCACACATCCACCGAGGGGGAACCATGCGGAAGTCACTGCCCCTGATCAGCACGGGCGAGCCGCCCGGGACCGGCGGGGGCGGCTGCTCGCCGGCCGCGCCCGCGGGCACCACCGCCGCGGCGGGCGCCCGGCCGGCCCTGCCGCGCTGGCGCAGGCGGAAACTGCGGATCGCGCTCGTGCGCCATCACGACCTGTGCCTGAACACCCGTCAGATCACCCAGATCCAGAAGCGCGCCGGTGTGCTGCCGCACCTGGGCCTCGGCTACATCCACACGGCGCTCAAGGCGGCCGGGTTCCAGGACGTCGTCCAGATCGACACCCCCGCGCTCGGCCTGGACAGCGAGGGGCTGCGCGCGCTGCTCGCCGACTTCCGGCCCGACCTGGTGGGCGTGAGCACCACGACGCCGGGACTGCCGGGCGCCGTCGAGGCGTGCGAGGCGGCCAAGAGCACCGGCGCGAAGGTCATCCTCGGCGGCCCGCACACCGAGGTGTACGCCCGGGAGAACCTCTTCCACAAGAGCATCGACTACGTCGGCGTGGGCGAGGGCGTCACGATCATGCCGGAGCTCGCGGAGGCGCTGGAGCAGGGCGAGGAGCCCACCGGTATCCGGGGCCTGGTGAGCCGCGAGTGGGACGGCGGCGCCGCGCCCATGGTGAACCTGGAGGACGTGGGCTGGCCGGAGCGCGGGGGGCTGCCCATGCGCAACTACTTCTCCATCATGGCGCCGCGCCCGTTCGCGACGATGATCTCCAGCCGCGGGTGCCCCTTCAAGTGCAGTTTCTGCTTCAAGCAGGCGGTGGACAAGAAGTCGATGTACCGGACGCCCGAGGACGTCGTCGGCGAGATGGCCGAGCTGAAGAAGCGCTGGGGCGTCAAGGAGATCATGTTCTACGACGACGTGTTCACCCTGCACCGCGGCCGGGTGCGGGAGATCTGCGAACTCATCGGCGAGACGGGGCTGAAGGTCCGCTGGGAGGCGCCGACCCGGGTGGACCTGGTGCCGGTGAAGCTGCTGGAGGCGATGGCCGGCGCCGGCTGCGTACGGCTGAGGTTCGGCATCGAGCACGGGGACCCGGAGATCCTGCGGCGGATGCGAAAGGAGAGCGACATCGGCAAGATCGAACGGGCCGTGACCGACGCCCACGAGGCGGGGATCAAGGGCTTCGGCTACTTCATCGTGGGCTGGCTCGACGAGACGCGCGAGCAGTTCCGCCGCACGCTGGACCTGGCCTGCCGGATCCCGCTGGACTACGCGAGCTTCTACACCGCGACGCCCCTGCCCGGTACGCCGCTGCACACCGAGTCGGTGGCCGCGGGGCGCATCCCGGCCGACTACTGGGACCGGTTCGTGCGCGGCGAGTTCGACCAGCGGATCGGCTACCTGGTGCCGGACGCCCAGCAGCGCGCCCAGATCGCGTACCGGAAGTTCTTCCTGCGCCGCGAGATGGCCCGGCCGCTGCTGTCGCACATGGCCGAGACCGGTCAGTGGCGCAACACCCTGGACGGACTGCGCAGCCTGGCCCGCTCCACCTCCAACACCGACCGTGACTTCTGAACGGGCGGCACCGGTGCGGCTCAACCGGCCGGTGCGCCCCGGCCCGGCCGGTGCGCCGGAGCCGTTCCCGCTCGGGCACCTGCGCGCCACCGTCTCGCGCGGGTACCGCCCCGGCACCACCTGGTCGACCCCCGTGCGGTACGTGCTCGACGGCCGGCCCGAGCCGCGCGGAGCCCGGGAGGCGGCCGACGCGCTGCGCCCGGCCCGCCCCAGCGGGACGGCCGTGGCACTGGTCGCGCCGACCTACGTGGGGCGGGGCACCCTCGCGGAGCAGGCGGAGCGGCTCGACGCCCTGCTGGACCGGGTCGCGGAGGCGGTGCGCGCGCACCCGGACGTCGGGGTGCTGCTCTTCGTGGGCATGCAGTGGCGGGACGCGGCACAGGAGAAGGAGGCCCTGCTGCGGCTGGAGGCACTGCTGCGGCGTGCGGCGGAGCGGGAGCCGGGCGTGCGGGTGTGCGGTCTGTCGCTGCGCGGGCCGGGCAAGCCCAGGACCCTCAACGCCGCCGTGGCGGTGGCGGAACTGCTGGGGTGCGCGGGGGTCGGCTGGTTCGACGACGACGTGACGCTGGAGCCGGACTGCCTGGCCCACCTGGTGGGGGCCTTCGTGGCGGGCGGCTGCCGGGGCGCGGTGGGCGCGACGAAGGTCCCGCACACGGCCGCGTACGCCACCTCCCGCACGCTCGCCCGGGCGAAGGCGGTGGCCGCGCCCGCCACCGACTATCCGCACGGCTGCTGCATCCTGGTGGCGACCGAGGTGATGGCCGGGGGCATGCCGGACCGGTACGTGTCGGACGACGGCTACGTGTGCTTCCGGCTGCTGGACCCCCGGCTGCCCGACCCGCTGCGGTACCTGCGGCTGGTGCCGGAGGCGCGCTGCCACTACGTCGTGGCCGGCCCGGCCGGTGAGACGCGCCGCCGGATCCGCCGGCTGCTGCTCAACCACCTGATCGACCTGGCCGACTGGCCGCTGCCGGTCGCCCGTCACTACTTCCGGCACGTCCTGTTCGGCGGCATGTGGCCGCTGACCGGCTTCCACCGCGCGAAGGGCGTGCGCCACGGGATCGCCGAGGCGGCGATCAAGTGGCTCTACTTCTGCTGGTTCTGCGGGGTGGGCACGGAGCTGTACGTGCGCGGGCTGGTGCGCCGGCCCCTGCGCGAGGTGCGGTGGGCCGCGTACTCCACCGTCCGCAATCCGGCCCCCGCGTCCGCGTCCGCACCCGCACCCGCACCCGCACCCGCACCCGCACCCGCACCCGAGGAGAGCCGATGAAGGTCCTGTCACTCCACTCCGCCGGACACGACACGGGTGTCGGCTACTTCGAGGACGGGCGCTTGCGGTTCGCGGTGGAGACCGAGCGGCTCACCCGCACCAAGCACGACCACCGGGCCGACGTCGCGCTGCGGCACGTGCTGGCCCAGGAGTGCGTGGACGCGGGCGGGATCGACCTGGTGGCGGTGTCCACCCCGGTGCGCGGCGCGCTGCTGGGCATTCCGGACCTGGACGTGGCGATGGAGCGGGTGGCCGCGGGCGCCACGCACCACCGCACGACGTGCGAGCTGCTGGGGCGCACCGTGGACTGCGTGGTGGTCACGCACGAGGTGTCGCACGCGGCCCTCGCCGCGCACTACGCGGGCCACGAGGACGGCACGGTGGTGCTCGTCAACGAGGGGCGCGGCCAGGTGAGCCGCAGTTCGCTGTTCAGGGTGGCGGGCGGGCGCCTGGAGTGGGTGGAGAAGGATCCGCTGCCCTGGTACGGCAACGGTTTCGGGTGGACCGCGATCGGTCACCTGCTGGGGTTCGGCAAGAGCCCGAGCGTCGCGGGGAAGGTGATGGCGCTGGGCGGGTACGGGGAGCCGAGCGCCCGGGTGCGGGACGCCCTGCTGGCGGTCGACCGGCGGGTGATGGACGACTTGGCGGTGGCCGAGCGGGTGCGGGCCGAGCTGGCCGCGCGGCCCGAGTTCGGCCGGGACTTCGGGACGATGGCGCGGGTGGTGGCGTCCTTCCAGGAGCTGTTCACGGAGACGGTGTACGAGCTGCTGAGCCGTCATGTCACACGGACGGGGGCCGGTTGGGGCCCGCTCGCCCTGGGCGGCGGGTGCGCACTGAACATCGTGGCCAACTCGGAGCTGCGGCGCCGCTTCGGCCGGGACGTCGCGGTGCCGCCGGCGTGCGGTGACGCCGGGCACCTCGCGGGGCCGGGGATCTACGCCCTGAGGTACCTGGCGGGCCAGGACGTGGCGCCGCTGGGCGTGTACGCCAACGGGGCCGGCGAGTCCCGGGAGGCGGCGCTGCGGGCGCTGGCCGGCGCGGGTCTGGAGCCGGTTCCGTACGACCGGGCCGCGGTGGCCGGGACGCTGGCCGGGGGCGGCGTCGTCGCGCTGTTGCAGGGCGCGGCGGAGCTCGGCCCCCGGGCGCTGGGGCACCGGTCGCTGCTGGGCAGTCCGGCGGTGCCGGGGATGCGCAAGCGGATGAGCGAGGAGCTGAAGCAGCGCGAGTGGTACCGGCCGCTGGGCGCCGTGATGCGCGGCGAGCGGTTCGCGGAGCTGTACCCGGGGCAGTACGGCTCGCCGTACATGCTGTTCGAGTACGACGTCCCCGAGGGCGTCGCTCCGGAGGCCCGCCATGTGAACGGGACGTGCCGGATCCAGACCCTCGGCCCGGAGGAGTCGCGGCTGCACGCCCTGCTGGCCGAGTTCGAGGCGCTGAGCGGCACCCCGGCGCTGATCAACACCTCGCTCAACGGCCCGGGCAGGGCGATCGCCCACACGGCCGGCGACGTGCTCGACGACTTCGCCGGCTGTGGGGTCGACCTGTTCGTCATGGACGACGTGATGGCGCGGCGGCGCGGCTGATCACGCCGTCGCCGCGGTGGAGGGGCCGGGCGGGAGCGGCACGTGCGGCGGGACCAGCCGGTCGAGCACGTCGTCGGTGTAGAGGTCAACGACCGGGCCGAGGGCCCGGGAGGCCGGCTGTTCCCGTACGGCCGCGTGGGCGCGGGCGCGCAGGCGCTCCAGCAGGCTGACGACCTGTCCGCCGGTGACGGCCCGGGTGCGCAGCAGGTGGCCGAGGTTGCCGTCCCGTTCGCCGTCGCGGGCGTAGTCGGTGAGGTCGTCGGCGATGGTGATGACGGTGCCGAACGCCTCGGCGAAGGCGCGGGCGGGCGCCTGGGCGCCGGGCAGCCGGCCGGCGAGCGCGGCGAGGGAGCCGTAGCAGCCGAGGAACGTCGCGCCGTACGTCCGGGCGTGGGTGCGCCATTCGTCGAGGGTGCGGGCGCGGTGCTTCTTGGTGCGTATCTGCCCGGTGCAGATGGTGGTGAAGTCGCGGTGCAGGAGGTCGGTGACGGCCTGGGCGTCGCGGCTGAGGCGGCACAGTTCACGCAGGGCGGTCAGGTGCAGGTGGAGGGCGAGGCAGGCGAGTTCGACGCGGTCGAGGCCGCTGTCGTCGTCCATGAGGTCGTCGACGAGTTTCATGGCGACGATGTCGAGGGCGAGGGCGGACGCCGTCTCGGAACGCACCGCCCGGTCGGTGATCCATTCGGTGAGGAAGTGCGGGACCCGCAGGTAGAGGCGGAGGGCGGCGACATGGGCGACGAGGTCGTCCGAGCCGCCGCCCGCGGCCACGAAGGCGGTCACCCGGTCGCGGTTGGCCGCCTCGGTCGCGAGCATGGCGGCGGTGTACTCCTCGGTGAGCGGGGCTCTGTGGGCGCCGTTCACGGCCGGGCCCCCCGTATGTGCGGGACCAGGCCCGGGCGGGCGGCGGCGAGCGCCTCCAGCGTGGTGCGCCAGTCGTCGTCCTCCAGTGCCCCGGCGAAGCCGACGTAGTCGGCGCCCGCGTCGAGGTAGGCCGTGACCCGGTCCCGTGAGCGGACGTTGCCGCTGACGAAGAGGATCTGGTCGGGGTGGAGCCGGTCCCGGAAGTGGCGGACGACGTCGGGCGGCACGTGGGAGTGGCGGGAGTAGAGGTACACCATGTGGAAGCCGAAGGAGACGGCGACGTCGATGTGCCGGTCGAGCCGGTCGGTGCGGGTGCCCACGGGCACGGTGTCGAGCAGGTCGCCGGTCCTGCGGTCCTCGCCGAAGGTGAGGGCGACGGTGAGCAGGAGCTCGGGCCACTGTTCGCGGTCGAGCCGGCCGGGCATGGTGAGCAGGGTCTCCAGGAAGCTCTTCCAGACGAAGTAGTCGTCCTGGGAGCCGAGCAGGGCGGGCAGGATCACCGCGTCGGCCCCTGGGGTCAGCGGGAAGCCGGTGCCCTTGCGGGGCGGGAAGTGCAGCAGGACCGGTAAGGACGTGGCCGCTTTGATGCGGGCCACGTAGGGCGGCATGCGGGTCTCGAACGACTCGTAGTCGGTGCTGGCGAGGATGACGAAGGGGAAGCCCAGGTCGTCCAGGGCCCGCGCCTTCTCCACCGCTTCGGACGGCGGCACCTTGAAGGGGTCGATGATGTGCACCGGTCCGGACCGCCGGTCGCGGAGGCGGGTGAGTACGTGCCGTGCCGGAAGTGCGAGGTCGGACAACGGATCCATGGAGCGCTCCCCTCTCGTCTCGATGGGCGTGCGGCGGGGCGCCCGGAAACCGGGGGGCGGAACTTTCCGGCAGCACGAAGCGCCCGGAAATCAGGAATTCCGGTTCGTTCGCCGGGTCGCTTTCGGCATTCCGGCCGACCGGCAGCTTTAATCGGGCCCCGAGCACGCGGAGTTCACTCTACAGTCGTTCGTTTGACCGAGGTAGAGGGGAAATTCAACCAAGCTATTCGGGGGCCGGTCAGCCGAATTGCATGTGGGCGCGGCGCCTCAGCCGTACCGCCTGGACGGCGCAGCTCGCCGCCATCAGGAGCGCGGCGGTCACGGCCGCGTGCGCGACGCCGGGGGCGAGGGACCCGGCGCCCGCGCCGTCGACCGCGTACGTGATGATCTCCCTGGTGGACCAGAACGGCAGGGCGCGCGCCGAGTCCTTGGCCGGGTCCATGACCATCTGGGCGCCGATGACGGAGATGAGCAGCAGGGTGCCCTCCATGTCGCGGGGCACGGCCAGCCCCAGGAGGAGGCCCAGGGGCACGGCGACGAGCGTGGTGAGGGCCAGTTCCAGCACCACGGCCCCGAGGTGGCGCACGTCCTGGTCGAGGGCGATCAGCAGGGCGTAGAGCGCGGAGACGGCGAGGCCCGCGCCGACGAGGGCGAGGCTGCGGCCGAGGTGGAGGTGGCGGGGCCTGAAGCCGCCCAGGGCGAGACGTGGCTCGATCTCGCGGCCGCCGACGGAGGAGAACAGGGCGGCGGCGCTGACGGCGAAGCCCAGGCCGAGGCTGGCGAACCGGATGGCCTGGCCCGGCTCGTCGTGCCGGCCCAGGTAGAAGACGAGCGGTACGAGGAGCAGCAGTCCGAGGACGCCGCGCCGGCGCGTGAGTTCGCGCAGGGTCGCCTGCGCCATGCGGAGGGTGCGGAACGTCGGGCTCACAGGGTGGCCTCCGTGCCGGTGCGGGGGCTGAGGTCGAGGACCTGGTCCACGCGGTCGAGCCGGCTCAGCATGTGGGTGACGACGACGACCGCCTTGCCCTCCTCCCGCCAGTCCCACACGTTCTTCCAGAAGTCGAGGTAGGAGCCGCGGTCGAAGCCCTGGTACGGCTCGTCCAGCAGCAGCACGTCGGGGTCGCCGAGCGCGGCCAGGACCACGTTGAGCTTCTGGCGGGTGCCGCCGGAGAGGTCCTTGGCGAGCGTGCGCCGGCCGACGGACCAGTCGAGGGTGCGGGCCAGTTCGCGGCCGCGCCGGGAGGCGGCGGCGGGCCGCAGGCCGCGGCCGGCGCCGAAGAGGGTGAAGTGCTCGCCGGGGGTGAGGAAGTCCAGGACGCCGACGTCCTGCGGGCAGTAGCCGAGCCGGCCCCGCACGGACACGCGGCCCCGGTCGGGGGAGGCGAGTCCGGCGCAGATCTTGAGCATGGTGGACTTGCCGGCGCCGTTGCTGCCCACGATCGCCGCCACCTCTCCGGAGCGGACGGTCAGGTCGACGCCGTTCAGGACGCGGCGGCGGCGGTAGCTCTTCACGATGCCCTGGGCGTGGAGCAGGACGGGCGCTCCGTCGTCGCCGGGGGTCTCCCCCAGCCCTTGTGCCGGTCGCGTACTCGCGGGATACACCATGCGTACGTCACCCCTCGGGTGTGGTGGTGTCGGTGGGCGGTCCGCCGGACGGTCACGGGGTGGGGCGCGGTCTGCGTGCGGTGATCCTGTCGTGCGGCGCCTGGGGAACGGTCGCCTTTTTACCACGCCCGGCCATCGGCACCGTGACTTTCCGCCATAACGGCGCAAGGACGCCAGGACGTCAATTCCGGCCATTCCTCGGGAAGTCGGGGAAGGCCGCCTTGTGATCATTCGGCGGAATTGGCTAGCCTCCCGGACCGGCGCCACCCAATTGTTCTGCGATTTCTACACGGTTCGCTGCTTTTTCCGGACCGACCGGCCGGGCGGAGGGCATGGATGCGCGCGGGCACCCACGACGGACGGACCCGGTTGCAGCGTGCCGTGGCCCGGGGGTTCGACCCGGGTCCCGAGGTGCGCCCACCGGTCACGTTCGTCCTGCCGCCGGGCGAGCGGCCGGACTCGCTGCCCACCGGCGGGCTCGGCGTCCTGCTGCCGACCTATGTGTCCCGGTGCGGTGAGGAGGAACACGCCGCCATGACCGCGCACGTGCGCGAGGCGCTCGCCGAGGTGCGCGCCGCGCACCCGGACCTGCCGCTGACCCTGTGGGTGGGGATGCAGTACGGGCAGGGAGAGTACGAGGAGGCGGTGCGGCGGCTGCGCGGGCTGGCCGGGGCCGCGCGGCGGGGCACCGGTCCGGCCACGTCCGTGGCCCCGCCCGCGGTGGCGTTCGCCGGGCTGGCGCTGCCCGGCCCGGGCAAGCTCCGCACCGTGAACGCGGCGGTGCGGGCCGGCCTCGACCGGGGCTACGCGGGCTGGCTGTGGATCGACGACGACGTGGAGCTGGGCCCGCGGTGCCTGTCCCGGATCGTGACCCGGTTCCTGGCGCGCGGCTGCACCGGGGCGGTCGGCGCCCGGCTGGTGGCGCTGCCGCGGTCGACGCCCTCGTCGCAGGTGATGGACCGGGTCTCCGGCTGCACCGTGCCGCCGGGCGCCTGTCCGGTGGCGGGCTGCATGCTCGTGGAGACCGCGGTGGTCGCCGGCGGGATCCCGCCGCGCCGGCTGGCCGACGACGGTTTCGTGCTGTTCGAGCTGCTCGACCCGGCGGCGGGCGACCCGTTGCGCGACCTGGAGGTGCTGCCCGACGCGTACTGCCGCACCTACCGGGTGGGCGGGGCCCGTGACACGCTGCGCCGGCTGCGCCGTTCCCTGTACAGCCATGTGACGTGCATGGCCGACTACCCGAGGGCGACGGCCGTCCGGTACTTCCGGGACGTGCTGTTCCACGGCCTGTGGCCGCTGGCGCCGTGGGACGCCCGGCGCGGCCCGGCGCGCGGGGCGTTGCGGTGGGCCGTCAAGGCCGTGCACTTCGGCTGGTTCTGCGCCGTCGCCTCCGGCCTGGTGGTGCGCGGCCTGACGCACCGTCCGCTGCGCTCGGTGGCCTGGGGGGACGAGGGCGCCTTCCGCAGGCCGGCCACGGTACGACCGGCCCGGGCCTGACGCTCCGGGACGCACTCACGACCGAGAGGGGAGCCGCGGTGTGGGCACCGGCTGAGAACACGAGGGCGACCGCCCTGACCGTCATCCTTCCGCACTACGACTGCGCGGCCTACCTCGGCCAGGCCGCCGGGTCCGTCCTCGGCCAGGACTTCCGCGACCTGACCCTGGTGGTGGTGGACGACTGCTCGCCGGGCGACGCCTGGTCGGCCGCCCTGCGCCCGTTCGCGGACGACCCCCGCCTGGTGGTGCTGCGCACCTCCCGCAACGTGGGCCATCTGCGCATCAAGAACGCCGTGCTGGAACACGTGCGCAGCCCCTACGTCGGCTTCCAGGACTCCGACGACATCAGCCTGCCCGGCCGCTTCCGGCACCAGATCGCCCTGCTCGAACGGGGCCGCGCGGACCTCGTGGGCTGCGGGTACGAGTGCATCGACGCCACCGGCCGGGTCACCGGCCGCCGCCGGATGCCCCGCAACGCCAACCTCTGGATGCGGCTGGGCCGGTCGACCGTGGCGCTGCACCCGTCGACGGTGGTGCGCGGCGAGGTGCTCCGGCGGCTCGGGGGTTTCGACGGGACGGCCCGGCTGGGTGCCGACACCGACTTCCACCTGCGGGCGGCGCGGCTGTACCGGCTGCGGAACGTGGGGCGGGTGCTGTACCGGTACCGCGTCTGGCCCGACTCGCTGACCCAGGCGCCGGAGACCGGGTTCGGCTCCGACGCCCGGCGGGCCTACACGGAGTCCCTGCGGCGCCGGGAGGAGGAGCGGCGCCGGGCCGGGTCCCGGGCGGAACTGCTGCCGCTGCTGATCGCGCCGCCGAACGACGTCGACTTCACCCTCGACCCGGTGGACCTCGCGTAGATGACGCCGACGCTGGGGGTCGTCGTCCTCTCGCCCGACGGGGAGTGGGACCGGGCGGTGCGCGGTCTGCTCGCCCAGACCGTGCCGCCGGTCTCGATCACGGTGGTCACCTGGGTGGCGGGCCGGCCGCCGGCCGACGCGCGGGTGCGGGTGGCCCACTGCCTGCCGGCCGCCGCCGCGGCCGTGTGCCGGCGGGAGGCGCTGCGGACACCGGCCGACTTCGTGGCCTGTCTGGGCGGGCACGACGAGGCGCTGCCGGGCTGGGTGGAGGCGGTGGTGACCGCGTGCAGCGCCGCGGGCGGCCCCGGGCGGGCCGGGGTGGTGCGGTACGGCGCGGTGCGGATCCGGCCGGACGGGGTCGTGGGCGGCGTGCTGATCCCGGGGCCGGGCCCGAACGGGCGCGTGGGATCGGGAGGCACAGGACGCGCCGGGCGCGCGGGCGTCCGGTCCGGGGGCGCGGGGCCGACCGCCCCCTGGGACGCCCTCCTGTCCGGCGCGGGCCTCCCTGGGGACGGGCCCGGCGTGGCGGGCGGCCCGGTGGCGGGCGGTTCCGCGGGCGCGGGCGACGACGCTCCGTGCGCGGTGCGGCGCGACCTGCTGACGACGCCCGCCGCCCAGCCGGCCGGGTGCGTCGCCGTGCCGCGGCTGCTGGTGCGGCAGGCACCGCACGGCGGGGCCCCGGCCGCCCCTTCCGCCGGGTCCACGGCGCCCGGGCGCCGCCCGGCCCGGCCCGCGCTGGTGTCGGTGGTCGTCCCGGTCCGCGACGGCGCGGCGACGCTGCCCGCGCAGCTGCGGGCGCTGGCGGAGCAGACGTACACCGGCGCGGTGGAGGTCCTGGTGGTCGACAACGGCTCCGCCGACGGCACGCGGGACGTGGCCGGGCGGGCCCGGGCGTGGCTGCCGGGCCTGCGGATCGTGGACGCCGGCGGGCGGCCGGGCGAGGCGTACGCCCGCAACACCGGTGTCGCCGCCGCGCGGGGGGACTTCGTGGCCTTCTGCGACGCCGACGACGTGGCGGCCCCCGGCTGGCTCGCGGGCCTGGTGGCGGCGGCCGGCGGGGCGGACCTGGTGGGCGGGGCGCTGGACGTCGGGCTGCTCTCCCCCGCGTACGCCGACGAACAGCCGGTGCCGCTGACCGAGCAGGGCGACTTCCTGCCCTTCGCCCGCGGCGCCAACTGTGCCGCGTGGCGGGACGTCCTGGTGACCGTGGGCGGCTGGGACGAGTCGTACCGGGGCGGCGGCGAGGACATGGACCTGTCCTGGCGGGCCCAGCTGTGCGGGTACCGGCTCGCGTACGCCCCCGACGCGCTGATGCACTACCGGCTGCGGGAGGGGCTGGCCGCCCTGGCCCGCCAGAAGTGGAACTACGGGCTTTCCGGCGCCCGTCTCTACGCCCGTTACCGGCACGCCGGCTTCGCCCGCCGCCGCTCGTCCGTCGCGGCCGCGAACTGGCTGCTCCTCCTGGTCCGCCTGCCGGACCTGGTGCGCTCCCGGCGGCTGCGGCGGCGCTGGGTCCGGTACGCGGCGCGCCTCGCGGGCTTTCTGGCGGGCAGTGTGCGGCAGGGCGTGCTGTACCCCTGACGCCCGTGGTCCGACCCCCGGCCGGACGGCGTCCGAACCGTGCTTCCGCCGTCCGAGTACACCCGACGGGTCGCGCCGCACGCACCGGCGGCACGTGTGGAAGGTTGAGGAGTCCGAGTCCGGCCCGGGGACGGCGGGGCGAAGGCGTCAGGAGACAGATGTGCGGTCCGGGATCGTGAAACGGCGCCCGGGTCTGCCGTCCGGCGACCCGCTGGGCGCCCTCGCCGCACTGGTCCTGCGCTTCCCCGTCCGTACGCTGGCGCTGACCGGCTGCGCGCTGCTGGTCGCCGCGGTGGCGGCGGTGGGGGTGACCGGGAAGCTGCACCACGGCGGTACGACGCCCCCGGGCTCCGAGTGGGCGCGCGCCGAGCACACGCTGTCCACCGCGTTCCGCGGCGGCAGCCCGACGGTGACGCTGGTGGCCACGGCGCGCGGGGGCGGTTCGGTGGACGACCCGGCGGCGGTGCGCGCCGGGACGCGGCTCGCCGAGCGGGCGCGCGGGCTGCCCAGAGTGGTGGGGGTGCGGTCGTACTGGACGGGGCGTCCCGCCGCGCTGCGCGCCGGGGACGGACGGTCGGCGCTGGTGCTGCTGCGGGTGGCGAGCAGTGAGGCGACGGCGCACCGGGACGTCGAGCCGCTGCTGCGCGAGCTGACCGGCCGTCACGGCCCGCTGTCGGTCGCCGCCACCGGGCCGACGCCGGTGGGGCTGGCCATCGAACGGCAGAGCCGGCTGGACCTGCACCGTACGGAACTGCTGGCGGCGCCGCTGACGGCGGCCGTCCTCGTCGTCGTCTTCGGCGGCGTCGTCGCGGCCGCGCTCGCCCTGCTGGTCGGGGTCTGCGCGGTGGTGGGCGCCGTCGCGTTCCTGAGCGGGCTGTCCCACCTGACGACGGTGTCGGTGATCGCGCTCAACCTCACCACCGCGCTCGGGTTCGCGCTGGCGGTCGACTTCGGCCTGTTCATGCTGGCCCGCTACCGGGAGGAGCGGGCGCGGTACCGCGACGCATGCGATCCGGGCGAGGCCGTGCACCAGGCGCTGGTGGCCACCGTGTGCAGCACGGGCCGTACGGTGGTGTGCTCGGCGCTGACGGTGATGGGCAGCCTCGCCGCGCTGCTGGTCTTCCCGCTCGGCATGCTGCGGTCCGTGGCGTACGGCGGCATCGCGGTGGTGGCGCTGAGCGCGCTGCTCGCGGTGACCGCCCTGCCCGCCGCGCTGCTCCTGCTGGGCCCGCGGATCGACGCGCTGTCGGTACGCCGCCGGCGCCCCTGGGCCGTCCCTGACGGCGGCCGCTGGTACCGCCTCGCGCACGGGGTGATGCGCCGCCCGGTGCCGGTGGTACTGGTGCTGGGCGTGCTGCTGACGGCGCTGGTCCTGCCGTTCGCGGGTGCCCGGTTCGGCACGTTCGACGACCGGGCGCTGCCGGCGGGTTCGGCGACGCGGCTGGCCACGGACACGGTGCGTCGGGACTTCGACCACCACGCCCTGCATCCGGTGCAGGTGGCGCTGCCGGGCCTGGACGCCCGGGCGGGCGCCCCCGCGCTGGACGGCTACGCCCGGCGGCTGGCGCGGCTGGAGCACGTGGCGCGGGTGGAGACCGCGACGGGTACGTACCGGGAGGGCCGGCGGGTGGGGCCGGTGGCGCCGGACAGCGGGTACGCGTCGCCGGCGGGCGTGTGGGCGGCGGTCGTCACCGACGTCGGTCCGGAGACGGCGGAGGGTGCTCGGGTGGCGCGGGCGGTCCGGGCGGTGTCCGCGCCGGTCCCCGCGCTGGTGGGCGGCACGCAGGCGTGGCTCGCGGATCTGGGGGACGCGGTCCGGGCCGGGGTGGTGCCGGCGCTGTCGCTGATCGCGGTGGTGACGCTGCTGCTGCTGGGGTGGTGCACGCGCAGCGTGGTGCTGCCGTTGAAGGCGCTGGTCCTCAATGTGCTGAGCCTCAGCGCCACGTTCGGGGTGATGGTGCTGGTGTTCCAGGAGGGGCACCTGAGCGGGTGGCTGGGCGGCTTCTCGGCGACGGGGGTGACGGACACCGTCGTACCCGTGCTGGTGCTGTGCGTGGCGTTCG
Source organism: Streptomyces noursei (assembly GCF_001646665.1). Lineage (GTDB taxonomy): Bacteria > Actinomycetota > Actinomycetes > Streptomycetales > Streptomycetaceae > Streptomyces > Streptomyces lavendulocolor. The sequence continues at coordinate 435,126 of NZ_LWBU01000279.1, forward strand.
GGCTGTCCATGGACTACGAGGTGCTGCTGCTGACGCGGACGGTGGAGGAGTACGGGGCGGGCGCCTCCACGCGCCAGGCGGTGGCGCGGGCCGTGCAGCGCACGGCGGGGCTGTTCACGGCGTCCGCGCTGGTCGTGATCGTCGTGATGGCCGCGCTGGCCTCGTCCGGTCTGCTGTTGCTGAAGGTGGTGGGGGTGGGGCTGGCGGTGGCGGTGTTCGTGGACGCCACGGTGATCCGGCTGCTGCTGGCGCCCGCGCTGATGGCCCTGCTGGGCCGGGCCAACTGGTGGGTGCCGGCGCTCCGGCCGGCCCGTCAGTCCCTGGTGCCGATGAAGAGGTAGTACGGCACGCGGGCGGGCAGGTAGGGCACCGCCGAGAGGCTTTCGCGCACGTGGACGGCGGTGAACCGGGCGCGGAGGTAGGGCAGGTGGTCCGGGGAGAGGAAGACGTCGTTGTGGCTGAACCAGGCCGGCCACAGGTGCCGGCGCCACGCGGCGTGGCGGGCGCCGCCGGCGGGGTGCTTGCGCGCGACGTAGAAGTCGCAGACGGCGATCGTCCCGCCGGGCCGCAGGACGGACCGGGCGTGGTCCACGGCCGCGAACCAGTCGGGCATCATCGTCAGCGCGTAGGAGAACACCACGACGTCGGCCAAGCCGTCGCGGGGCCGGTAGTCCGTGGCGCTCGCGAGCACGGTCTCGACGTTGTCCCAGCCGGACCGTTCGACGCGGCGGCGGGCGACCTCCAGCATCGAGGTGGAGACGTCGACGAGGGTGATGGTGCCGAACTCCTTGCGGCGCCGCTCGTCGAGGTGGGCGATGTTGCTGCCGGTGCCCGCCCCCATCTCGACCAGGTGGCCGCCCGGCGCGGCCGGCAGCAGGCCCATCAGGTCGCGCCGGCCGTGCAGGAGCCGTTCGCGGAAGGCGTCGTAGTCACCGGCCGTCGAGCGGTAGTAGGACTCCATGCGCTCGAAGGGCGTCGCGCCGGTGAGGCGCGGGAAGGCCATGTGGCGGATGGTGCGCAGGTCGGACCGGATTCCCATGGACGCTCCCTCGGTCAGGGCAGGTCGGCGATGTGGAAGCTGCCGTAGGTGTGCACCCGGTCCTGTTCGTGCAGGCGGGCGGCGAGTTCCGGGTGGCGGTGCAGCAGTTCCGTCAGCCGTCGCGTCCGGCCCTCGTGGACGACGCTCACGGGATCGAGGTAGCGGGTGCGCAGTCCGGCGCTGCGGTAGATGACGCGGGCGCCGGGGCGGGCCGCGTCGACGATGGCCTGCCACTCCTCGGCCAGCGCGGCCTGGTCGCGCCAGCCCATCCAGTCCATGTGGTCCAGCAGCACGAACTTCGAGACGTCGGGCCGGGGCCCCGCCCCGGTGAGGAATCCGGTGACGGTCGTGGTGCGCACGTCCAGGCGCGGGAGGGCGTCCCGCAGGCGGTCGAAGTGGGCGGCCTTGAGGTACTCGGGACAGCACGCGGGCGTGTAGGAGCCGGTGATGTAGGCGCGCCAGAAGTAGTTGTCGGCGAGCGGCAGCCGGCCGAAGATCGCGTCGAACCCGTCGTGGATGAGCTGGACCGTGCCCCCGGGGTACTCCTCGGTGATCTCGCGCCGCTGCTGGGGCGGCACCCCGGCGAAGCTGAGGGCGAGCGGCTGGGCACCGAGCCGGGCCGCCGACCAGAGCCGGTCGCGCAGCCGGGACTCGTAGACGTACCGCTGCCGCGCGAGGGTGGGCGCGGCCAGCAGTTCCTCCAGGTCCGGGCCGAGGCCCTGGAAGCGGCGCAGGAAGAGCATGAGGCCCTTGGCGAGGAGGCCGGAGGTGCCCCGGTAGTAGAAGGAGTTGCGCCAGCCCCGCCCGGCGAAGGCCTCGATGTAGCCGTCCCAGTAGCGCCGGGCGAAGGGCGACAGGTCGGGGCGGAGCGCGTCGCGGTACATCTCGTGGGCCCGTACGGAGCGGCCGGTCCCGAACAGTTCGAAGAACTCGCCGTGCGTCAGGCGCCGGATTCCGGCCGCCTTCAGTTCCAGCAGGGCGTTCTGGCGCGGGTTGACGTCGACGGCCGTCACCCTGCCCGCTCCCGCGAGCAGGTAGTCCAGCGCGTTGCAGCCGCCGCTGGTGATGACCAGGACGTGGTCGTCGGGCCGGATGCCGAGGGCCGCGCGGTCGAGCGCCGGGTCCTCCCAGCAGGCGTTGTAGACCAGTTTCCGGTCGTGCAGGGCGGTGAACATGCGCCCGGCCAACGGGGTGCCCGCGCGGGGGGCCGGCAGCGCCGGGGAGGGCGCGGCGACCGGCGTCACGTCGGTGGAGGGGTACGAGGGCATGCCCCTCACCATGCTGGATCGAGCGGTCCGGCCCGTGCGGAGACACCCGGATTCCCCCGGCCGGCCCAACGGCGGGTGGTGATCCGCTGGGCCGGCCGGGCGGTTTCCGGCACCGTGCGGGCGGTCGGGGCCCCGCGTGCGCGCCCGGCGGGGGACCCTGTCCGGTGCGGACCGAGCGAGGGAGTGGTCACCGTGGGACGACAGCGACCGCCGGGCGTGACGCCCCTGCACCTGGTGGGCACCGCCGTGACGCTGACGGCGCTCACCCTGTTGGTACGCGGCCGGCAGCGCCCGCCCCGCCGGGCCGTGGCGCGCGGGGGTGCCCCGGAGAAGCGCTGGACCCCCCTGCTCCTCATCCCCGGCGCGTAGTCCCGCCCCGGCGGGCCCGCACGCCCGGGCCGCGCCCCCCGCCCCCGCCCCCGGCGCCCCGGGTGAGGGCACGGGGCGGGCGCCGGGAGTCGCGGCCCGGTGCGGCGCCGGGCGCGGTGACCGCCGGGTGTCAGCCGCCGATGCGGGCGCCGACCGCGGCGAGGGCGGTGGTCACGGGCTGGAAGAACGTCTCGCCGCCCACGTCGCAGTTGCCGCTGCCGCCGGACGTGAGGCCGATGGCGTCGCCCTCCCTGGTGAACAGGGAGCCGCCGCTGTCACCGGGCTCGGCGCACACGTTGGTCTGGATCAGCCCGGTCACGGTGCCCTCGGGGTAGTTCACGGTGGCGTTCAGGCCGGTGACCTGCCCGTCCCGCAGCCCCGTGGTGCTGCCCATCCGGAACACCTGCTGTCCGACCGCCGCTTCGGCCGCCTGCCGGATCTCCAGCTTCTGCCCCCCGCCCACGTCGACGACGCTGGGGGCCTCGGCGTTCGGGTCGTCGTAGGTGACGAGGCCGAAGTCGCCCTCGCCGGGGAAGACGCTCTCCTGCACGGAGCCGAGCGTCTGGCCGTTCTCATCGGTCCACTGCTGCGAGGCGGCGGTGCAGTGCCCGGCGGTGAGGAAGGCGTTCTGCCCGTCCTGCGTGGTGACGTTGAAGCCCAGCGAGCAGCGGGAACCGCCGCCGAAGATGGCGTCGCCGCCGTCGACGAAGGGCTTGAACTCGCCCTTGGACTTCTGGATCCGGGCCATCCCCGGCCCCAGGGACTCGACCGCGGACTCCAGGGTGTCCCAGCGGTCGCCGGTGACCGTGCGGTCGGCGGTGACGAGGACCTGGTTCGTCCTGGGGTCGACGGCCCACGCGGTCCCGGGGATGCCCGCCTTCTGTGACAGCGTCCGTGTGGCGGACGTCAGTTCGCCGGTGCTGTTGTCCACCGGGCGGGCGACCGCGCCGGCCTGTTCGACCCGGGCCTTCTCCGCGTCGTCGGCGTCGGCCACGTTGACCACGAGCTGACGCTTCGCGGTGTCGTAGTACGCCCCTCCGTAGGAGTCGCCGAGCGATGCGCCCAGTTGCTTGGCCACCTGCGCGGCGGACGCGGCGCTCAGGGTCTTGGCGGTCACCTTTCCGGGTTCCGGTCCGGACTGGGAGGCATTGGCGTTGGGCAGCAGGATCGCCGCCGCGGCAATGCCGACCGCCCCGGCTCCTGCGAGGACGGCTTTACGCTTGGGTATGCGCCTGTGACTCAACTCCGCTGCTCCTGCTGCTGGTTCGGACTCCGGTGGCCGTCGGCGACCGGGGGACGCGTCCGCCCCTTGGTACGGACGGCGCGGCGGTTGTGTTCAGCGGGGCGGTGAGCGGTTCGCCGGTGCGTGTCCGGCCGGGTGCCGCGTCAGCGGCGGGCGCGGGCCGCGCCCCGGGTGGCTCCCCGCACCCGGCGGCGTCTCGCGGCGCGGCGAGCGGCCCTCCGGCACGGCGGCCCGCGCCCGCGCCGGGGCGCCGGGGAGCTGGGCCGGCCCGGCTGTGCGCGGCCTCCCGGACGCGCCGCGCGCGGGCGACCGCCCCGGAGCTCCGGCGCCCGCCCCGGCCCGCCCCGGCCCCGGCGCCCGCGGCGTGGCGCGTCCGGCCGGTCACCGGTGCGGTCGGCGCGGGTCGCTCCGGGAGACGGTGCGATGTTAGAAATGGGGCATGAGCGGACGTCTCGGACGGACCAGGCGAGCGTCGGGCCGCCCGGCCCCGGGACGCGTCCCGAGCGCTCCTGAGCGGCCCCGGCACCCGAGGGCGCGGCGGCCGGCGCGGCGCGGAGTGCGGTCCCTGCTGGGCGTGCGCACGGTCGCCGGCCAGGTGCTGCTGCTCCAGGTCCTGGTCGCGGTGCTGCTGATCACCGTGGCCGTGACGGGACTGGCGCTCCAGGCGCGGTACGACAGCGAGAAGGACGCGCAGAACCGCTCCCTCGCCGCCGCCGAGTCCTTCGCCGACGCACCGGGCACCGTGCTGGCGCTGAAGGCCCCCGACCCCACCGCCGCGCTCCAGCCGTCGGTCCTCAAGGCCCGGGACGGCTCGGGGCTGGACTTCATCGCGGTGATGACCCCCGACGGGGTCCGCGTGGCCGACAACGAGTCGTCGCTGATCGGCAGGCGCGCCCAGGGCGTGGAGCGGGCCGCGACGGGGAGCGGGTTCACGGAGATCTTCGAGGGTGCCCCGAACGACGCCGCCCGCGCCGTCGTCCCGGTCCAGGACGCGGACGGCACGGTGGTGGGCCTGGTGAGCGCCGGGGTCAGCATCGACAACGTCGGGGACGCGTTCGACCGTCACCTGCCGGTGCTCCTCGGGGCGGCGGCCGCCGCGCTCGCGCTGGCGGTGGGCAGCTCGGCGCTGGTGAGCCGACGGCTGCGCCGCCAGACCCACGGCCTCGGCCCCACCGAGATGACCCGGATGTACGAACACCACGACGCCGTTCTGCACGCGACGCGCGAAGGGGTGCTCATCATCGGGGACGACGGGCGGCTGACGCTCGCCAACGACGAGGCCCGCAGGCTGCTGGAGCTGCCGCCGGACGCGGAGGGGCGCCCGGTCACCGACCTCGGCCTGGACGAGGGCACCGCCGAGCTGCTCGCCTCGGGCCGTACGGTGACCGACGAGGTGCACCTGGCCGGGGAACGTCTGCTGGCCGTCAACACCCGGCCCACCGCCCCGTACGGCGGAGGGTCCGGCACGGTCGCCACGCTGCGCGACACCACCGAGCTGCGCGCGGTGTCCGGGATGGCGGAGGTGGCCCGGGAGCGGCTGAAGCTGCTGTACGAGGCGGGCGTGCGGATCGGGACGTCGCTGGACGTGGTGCGGACCGCGGAGGAGCTGTCGGAGGTGACGGTCCCCGGGTTCGCGGACTTCGTCACGGTGGAGCTGCTCGACCCCGTGCTGCGCGGCGAGGAGCCGACGGGCACGCACACCGAGATGCGGCGCACGGCGGTGAGCGGCATCCGTCAGGACCACCCGCTCCAGCCGGTGGGCGACCTGATCCGGTTCGCCGTCCCCACGACGCCGATGGCGGCGGCCCTGGCCGGCGGGCACGCGGTGCTGGAGGCGGACCTGAACGTCGCCCACGGGTGGCGGGCGCAGGACCCGCCGGGTGCCGACGAGGCCCTGGCGTACGGCATCCACTCGCTGGTCACGGTGCCGTTGCAGGCGCGCGGGGTGGTGCTGGGCATGGCCAACTTCTGGCGCTCGGAGCGGGCCGAGCGGTTCGAGGAGGAGGACCTCGCCTTCGCGGAGGAGGTGGCCGCCCGGGCGGCGGTGGCCATCGACAACGCGCGCCGCTTCACCCGCGAGCACGCCATGGCCGTCACCCTCCAGCGGAGCCTGCTGCCGCGGGTCCTGCCGGAGCAGGGGGCGCTGGACATCGCGTACCGCTATCTGCCGGCGCAGGCGGGGGTGGGCGGGGACTGGTTCGACGTCATCCCGCTGCCCGGGGCGCGGGTCGCCCTCGTGGTGGGCGACGTGGTGGGGCACGGGCTGCACGCCGCGGCGACGATGGGGCGACTGCGGACGGCGGTGCACAACTTCTCCGCGCTGGACCTGCCGCCCGACGAGCTGCTGGGCCACCTGGACGAGCTGGTCACCCGCATCGACCAGGAGGAGGCGGAGGGCGACGACGGCGAGGGGATCACCGGCGCCACCTGCCTGTACGCCATCTACGACCCGGCGTCCGGGCGGTGCAGCGTGGCGACCGCCGGGCACTTCGCGCCCGCCCTGCTGCTGCCGGACGGCAGGGTGGACTGCCCCGAGGTGCCGGTCTTCCCGCCGCTGGGCCTGGGCAACCTGCCGTTCGAGACGGCCGAGCTGCAGCTGCCGGAGGGCACTCAGCTGGTCCTCTACACCGACGGGCTGATCGAGCACCGCGACCGTGACGTGGACACCGGGCTCCGGGTGCTGCACGAGACGCTGGCGGGGCACCCGGACCGCACCCCGGAGGAGACCTGCCAGGCCGTGTTCAGCGCGATGCTGCCACCGCACCGGCGGGACGACATCGCGCTCCTGGTGGCGCGGACGAACATGCTGGACCGGTCCCTCGTGGCCGACTGGGACGTGCCCGCCGACCCCGCGGCGGTGGCCCGGGTCCGGGCGGCGTGCGGGCGCCAGCTGGAGCGGTGGGGGCTCGACGAGATCGGGTTCAGCACCGAGCTGATGCTCAGCGAGCTGATCACCAACGCCATCCGCCACGGGTCCGAGCCGATCCACGTGCGGATGCTGTACGAGCGCTGCCTGGTCTGCGAGGTGTCGGACGGCAGCAGCACCTCCCCGCACCTGCGGCGGGCGGCCACCACCGACGAGGGCGGCCGCGGACTGTTCCTGGTGTCGCAGTTCGCGGAGCGGTGGGGCACCCGGTACACCCCGACCGGGAAGGTGATGTGGACGGAGCAGTCCCCGGGGGCGGGGCCCCGGCAGCCGGTGGAGCTGCTGCTGGACGACGTGTCCTGGTGACGGCGGTGCGCGGGTTTGCCGTTCCGGCAACTTTCCTTGCCGGGCGCGGAGCCCGGCAGCTGCGATGGACGGCATGGACACGCCTTCGGAAGCCATCGCCAGGACCCTCGACGGAGTCGGTCCCCGCCTGCGGCGCATCCGCGAGGGGCGCGGCGTCACCCTGGCGGCGCTCGCCGCCGCCACCGGCATCTCCACCAGCACCCTGTCCCGGCTCGAGTCCGGCCGCCGCCGTCCCGGTCTCGCCCTGCTGCTTCCCCTCGCCCAGGCCCACGGCATCCCGCTGGACGAGCTGGTGGGGGCGCCCGAGGTGGGCGACCCCCGGGTACGGCTCAGGCCCAGGACCGTGCACGGCAACACCGTGGTGCCGCTGACCCGCCGGCCCGGGCCGCAGGCCGCGTACAAGATGGTCCTGCCGCGCGACCGGGACACCCCCCGGCCCTGCGCGCACGAGGGTCACGAGTGGCTGTACGTGCTGTCCGGCCGGCTGCGGCTGGTGCTGGGCGATCACGACCTGGTGCTGGCGGCGGGCGAGGCGGCCGAGTTCGACACCCGGCTGCCGCACTGGTTCGGCAGCACCGGGGACGGCCCGGTCGAGATCCTCTCCCTCTTCGGGCGCCAGGGCGAGCGGGTGCACGTCCGGGCCCGGTCCCGCCGGCGCCCCGACCGTGCCGCGCCGGAGCGGTGAGCGTCCGGCCCCTCGACCGGCGCGCCCCTAACGTCCGGTTTTAGCCACCCATGGGGGTTACGCGCTTATCGCCCCGACCACCCATGTTCAGGTGCACATAGGGGACTTGCGCCGCCGGTTCGAGGTGCGTGAGAAGAATCACCGGACGGTGCCGGCGCCGCTCCGCCGAACAGCCCTTTTCCCCGCTGGCACACAGCGGAGTTGACGATCCGCCACCCGGCGGCCGGGGATTGGCGGGTGCGAATCGAGCCTTGTTCCTTCCGGCCCCTCTCGCTTACGGTCCCCTCAATCCGGATGGACCGCCGAATCCTGCCGCCGTCCGGTGACCCCACCCACTCACGTACGTACGGCAGGAGCGGGGGACCCAGGTAAGCCGCCGGCCCGGACGACCACCGGACCGGCTAGGGGTGAAGTCGCGGCCTCGGCCGCGGCCGGACATCTCCCGTCCGAACCCGACAGCTCACCTCGCAGGCGACGGAGAGGAATTCGCCATGCCCGCAAAGGGTAAGCACCGTCGTCCCAAGAGCAGCCCGCTCACCCGCCGCTTCGTCGCCGCGGGCACGGGCGGAGCCGCGCTCGCGCTGCCCATGATCGGCGCCACCGCCGCGGAGGCCGCCCCGAGCGCGGTCCCCGCCACCGCGCACTCCGTCGCCGCCGCGGCCGCCGCCGCGCCGAGCGCGGCCCTCGCCGCGAAGGCCGGTCCGGTCACGTACACCGTCGTTTCGGGCGACTCCCTCTCGGGGATCGCGCGGGACCAGGGGGTGAGCGGCGGCTGGAAGAAGCTGTACGAGGACAACCGGGAGGCCGTCGGATCCGACCCCTCGCTGATCCGTCCCGGCCTGAAGCTGACGATCGGTGCCAAGGCGACGGCCCAGCGGGCCGCGGCACCCGAGCGGGCCGACCGTTCCGCCGAGCGGAAGGCCGTGCCGGCCGTCGCCAAGGCCACGACGTACCCGGACAACCTCGACGGCTGGATCCGCGAGGCGCTGGACGTCATGGCCAAGCACGGGATCCCCGGCACCTACGAGGGCATCCACCGCAACATCATGCGCGAGTCCTCGGGCAACCCGTTCGCCATCAACAACTGGGACATCAACGCGGTGAACGGCACCCCGTCGAAGGGCCTCCTCCAGGTCATCGCGCCGACCTTCGAGGCGTACCACGTGCCCGGCACGGCGACGGACCCGTACGACCCGGTCGCCAACATCACCGCCGCCTGCAACTACGCGGCCGACCGGTACGGCTCCATCGACAACGTCAACGGCCCGTACTAGTCCGCACCGGCCCCCGCGGGACGCCGGGGGACGGAACGCCGGGGCCGGCCGCACACCAGCGGCCGGCCCCGCCGCCGTGTGCCGTGCGAACCGGCCGAAAGCCGTTGCATAACCATGCAAGGTATGACAATAATTGCCATACCGCGCATTACGAGGAGTTTCCCCGCATGGCCCACGAAGCCGATCCGACTACTCCCACCCCCGCATTCCGTATCAACACCGCCTCCGCCCGCAACTGCCACGACTGCGGCGAATGGGGCACCGTGATCGACATCCACGGTCACGACGCACCGTGCCCGACCTGCCAGCGCCCCGGGCGCGCATGATCCCGCCGCCCCGCCGCACCGGCGCTCCGCCGGCCCCGCGGCTCCCGGCAGCGACCCGGCGGGAAGAACACGGGCCTTCCGCCGTTCCGTCCCGGCGGGCCTCCGCGCACGCTCAGTAGTTCTGCCACTCGTGGCGGGTGTACTCCAGCACGGCCGGGTCCATCAGGGTGCTGGCCCGTACGTCCCGGGGGCGCCGGTCCACGGGGAAGACCGTGGCCGCCGCGAGGACGTCGTCGTCGAGGAAGCGCAGGGCCGGCACGTCGGCCGCCAGGCGCAGCGGCGGCGGGGGGCCGTCGGCGCCGGGGACGGCGAGGACGAAGCCCCAGTTGCCGAAGCTCGGGACGTCGACCTGGTACGGGGTGGTGGCGTACCCGGCCTCGCCGATGGTGGCGGCGATGGACCAGTACGACTTGGGCGCGAAGAACGGTGACCCGCCCTGCACCATGACACGGCTCTCGGGACCCAGGACGCGGCCGAGCAGGTGGTAGAACTCCACGCTGTACAGCTTGGCCAGGGCGGCGGTGTCGGGGTCGGGGAAGTCGATGAGCACCGCGTCGTAGCGCCGGCCGGCGTCGCGCAGCCAGGTGAAGGCGTCCGCGTGGACGACCGTCACCCGGGGGTCGGACAGCGCGCGGTCGTTCAGGTCGAGCAGCGGCGGGAAGGTCCGGGCCAGGCGGGTCATCGCCGGGTCGAGGTCGACCAGGGTCACGCTGTCGACGTCGTCGTAGCGCAGGACCTCGCGCAGGGCGAGCGCGTCGCCGCCGCCCAGGATCAGCACGGAGGAGCGCTTCCCCGCCAGCGCCGGGTGGACGAGCGCTTCGTGGTAGCGGTACTCGTCCACGGAGGAGAACTGCAGGTCGCCGTTGAGGAAGAGCCGGGTGTCCGGTTCGCCGGTGAAGGCGGTGGAGCGGGTGACCACGATGTCCTGGTAGGGCGTGGTCTCGGCGTGGACGATGGGGTCGCGGTAGAGCTGCTGGCGGGCCGTGACCTCGATGTCGTCGGCCAGGACCCAGACCGTGGCCAGCAGCGCGAGGACACCGGCCCCACCGGCCAGCAACCCGTTCCGCACGAACGGCCGGGTCTCCCGGCGGAAGATCCACAGGACGACCACGACCCCGGCCACCGCGTTGACCGCGCCCACCACCAGCGCGCCCTTGAGCTGGCCGAACGCGGGCAGGAGCAGCAGCGGGAAGCAGAGGCCGCCCACCAGCGCCCCGACGTAGTCCGCGGCGAACATGTCGGCGACGGCGCTGCCGGCCTCCTGCCGCCGGATCCGCTGGAGCAGCGTCATCAGCAGCGGTATCTCGGCCCCCACCAGGAGGCCGACGACGAAGGAGACGACCACCATGGCCGGCATGTAGAGCCGCAGCCAGGCGAAGGCGACGTACAGGATGAGCACCGACAGGCCGCCGACGAGCGCGAGCAGGATCTCGACGAGGGCGAAGGCCCCGACCGCGCGGCGTTGCAGCGGCTTGGCGGCCAGGGAACCGATGCCCATGGCGAAGACCATGACGGAGATGACCACGGAGGTCTGCATCACGGAGTTGCCGATGAGGTAACTGCCCAGCGCCGTCAGCGCCAGTTCGTAGACCAGACCGCAGGCCGCGCAGACGAACACGGCGAGCAGCAGCAGGAAGCGCGTGCCGCGGGCGTACGACCTCGGCGGTCGCGGGCCGGCGGCCGGGGCGTCACGGTCCAGGACGGTGGTGCTCATCCCGGGGTCAGGAAACGGCGGCGCCGACCATGAAGGCCGTGCCGAGGTACATGGCGGCCTGGACCCAGGCGGCGGGGTGGGGGCTGGTCCCGTTGTCGTCGAGGACGGCGTGGCCCAGGCGGCCGGGGGTCAGCAGCCCGACGACGACGGAGATCAGCGTCATCACGACGACGCCGGCGAGACCGTACAGCAGGGTGCTGAACAGACCCTGCGACAGGCCCAGTTCCGATTCGCTGGCCCGGATGGACTGCTCGATGACGAGGCCGATGGCGATCGTCTGACCGGCGAGGAGGACGGCGGCGCCCCGGTTGCGCTCGGTCCACACGACGTGGACGAGCTTGCCGGGGGTGACGAGGTCGAGCGCGATGAAGCCGACCGCCATCACGACGAAGCCGACCATGCCGTAGAGCAGGGCGATGCCTGCCGACTCGAAGATCTCTGCCACGGTGTGCCTTTCGGGGACGTCGTCGAGGGGTGCGGGGGAAGACGGGAACGGAAGGGTGGATCAGGCGTACGGGTACGGCACGTCACTTGCCGGAGCCGGGACCCCCGCCGCGGAACGCGGCGCTGTCGGGGTCCGGCCACGAGGAGCCGAGGTGGGTGCGCCAGCGGTGGTAGCCGGTGCGGTAGTCGGCGATCTCGATCAGGCTGCCGGTGCCGCTGGTGTGCGGGCTGATCGCGACGATGTCGTCCCGGTAGCGGAGGAACTCCTTGCCGCCGTCGGTAAGGCGGGCGACGGCCGGGGTGTTGCCGTCGATCTCGCCCGCGACCTTGGACGTCGCGTCGGTCCTGTCGACGTAGTCCGCGCCGCTGGAGGAGTACTGGCCGCGGATCCAGCCGGACGGTACGTGGTTGCCGTCATCGTCGTCGTCCGGTTCGCTGGAGCAGGCGGCGAGGGCCAGTGTGGCGAGGAGCATCACGCTGATGCGTCGAGCGGTCTTCATCGGGCCTCCAGCCGGGTGTGCGTCGCCACGATCCGGCGGCTCTGCGGGTAGGTGTGCCAGGTGCGCCAGCTCAGCCCGGCGCTCTCCGGCTCGACGGTCAGCGCGGTGACCGCCTCCGGCGAGCCGGGGAAGACCCCGTGCAGCGCGCGGGGATGGTCCTCGCAGCGGCCCCGGATCCGGGCCACCCGGGCGCTGAACTCCGCCGGGCCGAGACGTGCGACGCGGGCGGTGAAGGCGTAGTGCCAGTCGTCGAAGTCCTGTGCCGCCGCGTCCGGCAGGCCGCCCTCGACGCCGGGCAGGCAGGCGACGGTCTCCCGGACCGGTCCGGCGAACACCTGGTGCGAGGCACCGAGCAGCCGGAGCTGTACGTCGAGTCCGCCGACGGTCAGGTCACGCACGGCGAGCGCCTCGCGGGCGGGGCGTCCCAGGACGAACGACAGCTGATCGGCGTCCGTGTCCAGGTACGGGGCCGTCAGTGCTATGCCGCTCATCCGGCGCCGCCCGGACCTCTGCCCCGTGCCGTGGCGAGGACGGCAGGCGTGAATCTCAACGATGTTCCCCCGACTGCGTAGTGCTTGGAGCGCGGCCGAGTATGGCACAGCCGGAAATCGCCCCTCGGGGAGGGTGCCGGGCCGGGCAGCGCGTCAGGCCGGCGGAGAGCGTCAGGCCGCTTCCCGGTCGGAGCCCGGCCACACGTACGGCAGGTCGTCGGGGACGCCGGTGAAGCGGACCGCGTAGAAGTCGGGGTCCTTGCGCAGCAGGGCCGACTGGTGGCTCCGGTGGAAGTCGGGGTCGCCGAGCCAGGGCGGCACCTCCCCCGCCTCGGCCAGCTCGTCCTGGCGGCGGACCGGTGCGCCGGGCCGGACGGCCTGGAAGTCGGCGAGGAGGGTGACCGCGCAGGTGTCTCGGTGGCCCAAGGCGGTCCACGCGCCGCAGATGTCGAGCCCGTAGCGGACCAGGGCCTCCTCGTAGCCGACCCACATACGGACGGCCGGGTGCCGCCGCCAGCCGTAGCCGGGCACGGTCAGGCCGCGGAGCACCTGGAGCGCCTCGACCCGCTGTTTGCCCAGGCGGCGCGGGTCGAGCACCTCCGCGCACGACGAGAACCGGGGGAACGGCAGGAAGGTCTGCACATCCCTGTGTCTACCGTCCCGGCCCCGCCTCCGCATGCCGGGCCCGGCCCCGCCGGGGTGAATCTCCACTTAATGAAAGCCAAAAGAAAAGACGTGCACGGATATTGACCGGCGTGGTGAGGGGCCGCCAGCATCAGTCACCGCGAGAGCGCTCTCCCCACGCGATCACCCCCACCATCCCCGAGGAGCCCCACCATGCCCGCAGCCGCCGTACCCGTCGCCCCACCACCCGCGCGCCGACCACCCCTCACCCTCCGCCGGGGTGTGACGGGCGCGCTGGTCACCGCACTCGTCGCCGCACTGCTCGCGCTCGTGCCGGCCCCCGCCGCCGAGGCCGCGCCGGTGCTGCTGTCACAGGGCCGCCCGGCCACCGCGTCCAGCCAGGAGAACGGCGGCACCCCGGCGGCCGCGGCCGTCGACGGTAATGCGGGCACCCGCTGGTCCAGCGGCTTCTCCGACCCCCAGTGGCTCCAGGTGGACCTGGGCGGCCCGGCCGCCGTGAGCCAGGTCGTCCTTCGCTGGGAGGCGGCGTACGCGAAGGCGTACCGCATCGAGCTCTCCACCGACGGCACGAACTGGTCGACGGCCCACTCCACGACCACCGGCGCCGGTGGCACCGAGACCGTCCCGGTCACCGGCACCGCCCGCTACGTCCGGATGCACGGCGTGACCCGGGCGACCGGGTACGGCTACTCGCTCTGGGAGTTCCGGGTGTACGGGAACGGCGACGGCGGTCCCGTGCTGCCCGGCGGCGGTGACCTCGGGCCGAACGTCCACGTCTTCGACCCGGCCACGCCCGGCATCCAGGCGAAGCTCGACGAGGTGTTCCGGCAGCAGGAGTCGGCGCAGTTCGGCAGCGGCCGGCACGCCTTCCTCTTCAAGCCCGGCACGTACCACAACCTCAACGCGCAGATCGGGTTCTACACCCAGATCGCCGGCCTGGGCCTGCGCCCGGGCGACACCACCATCAACGGCGACGTGACGGTCGACGCGGGCTGGTTCAACGGCAACGCCACCCAGAATTTCTGGCGCGGCGCCGAGGGCCTGACCCTCAACCCGGTCAGCGGCACCAACCGGTGGGCGGTCTCGCAGGCCGCGTCGTTCCGTCGCATGCACGTCAAGGGCGGCCTCAACCTCGCCCCCGACGGCTACGGCTGGGCCAGCGGCGGGTACATCGCCGACAGCAAGGTGGACGGCCAGATCGGCAACTACTCGCAGCAGCAGTGGTACACGCGGGACAGCGCCATCGGCGGCTGGTCCAACTCGGTGTGGAACCAGGTGTTCTCCGGCGTCGAGGGCGCCCCGGCCACCGGCTTCCCGGAGCCCCGCTACACCACGCTGGCCACCACCCCGATCTCCCGCGAGAAGCCCTTCCTCTACCTCGACGGCAACGAGTACAAGGTCTTCGCGCCCGCGAAGCGGACCAACGCCCGCGGCACCACCTGGGCCAACGGCACCCCGCAGGGCGAGTCGATCCCGCTCAGCCGGTTCTACGTCGTCAAGCCGGGCGCCACCGCCGCCACGATCAACCGGGCGCTGGCCCAGGGCCTGCACCTGCTGTTCACGCCCGGCGTCTACCACGTCGACCGGACCATCGACGTGAACCGCGCGAACACCATCGTGCTCGGCCTCGGCCTCGCCACGATCATTCCCGACAACGGGGTGACCGCGATGCGGGTCGCCGACGTCGGCGGCGTACGGCTCGCCGGCTTCCTCATCGACGCCGGCGCGGTCAACTCCCCCACGCTGCTGGAGATCGGCCCGCAGGGTGCCGCGGCCGACCACGCCGCCAACCCCACCACCGTCCAGGACGTCTACATCCGTATCGGTGGCGCCGGCCCCGGAAAGGCCACCACCAGCATGGTGGTCAACAGCGACGACACGATCATCGACCACACCTGGGTCTGGCGCGCCGACCACGGTGACGGCGTGGGCTGGGAGACCAACCGCGCCGACTACGGCGTCCGCGTCAACGGCGACGACGTCCTGGCCACCGGCCTGTTCGTCGAGCACTTCAACAAGTACGACGTCGAGTGGTACGGCGAGCGGGGCCGGACGATCTTCTACCAGAACGAGAAGGCCTACGACGCGCCCGACCAGGCAGCCATCCAGAACGGCACCACCAAGGGCTACGCCGCCTACCGGGTGGACGACTCCGTGAACACCCACGAGGCCTGGGGCCTGGGCAGCTACTGCAACTACAACGTGGACCCGGGCATCCGCCAGGACCACGGCTTCAAGACCCCGGTCAAGCCCGGGGTGAAGTTCCACAGCCTCCTGGTGGTGTCCCTCGGCGGCATGGGCCACTACAACCACGTCATCAACGAGACCGGGGCGTCGACGGTGCCCGCCGGCACCTCGACCGTCCCCTCCACCGTCGTGTCCTTCCCGTAGACGGCCGCGGCGGTGCGCGGGTCCGGTGCTCTTTCGAGCGGCCGGGCCCGCGCCACCGTGTTCACTGGGCGGCGCGGTCCCGCAGCGCCGCCCGCCAGGCCGGCGAGGCCTGCTCGACGGGCTCCGTCCCGGCCCCTGCCCGGCGGCCTCCGCGGGCGAAGAAGTCGGCGAGCGGGAGGATGGCCGCGCCGACGGTGACGGCGTCCGGGCCCAGCGTCCCCATCTCGATGCGGACACGGGCCGCCGGATAGGCGAGGGCGTACGACATGGCGTGGTCCCGTACCGAGTCGAGGAACCGGGCGCCGAGCTGGAGTCCGGCCCAGCCTCCGACCAGGATGCGTTCGGGCTGGAAGAGGTTGATCAGGTCGGAGAACCCGGCGCCGAGGTACTCGGCCGTCTCCTCCAGCACCGCGAGGGCGGTGGCATCCGGCTCGGCCCCGGGTCCGGCGCCGGCATCCGGGTAGGCGGCGGCCAGCATCGCGGTCAGCGCCGCCTCCTCGTCCGCCCCGGCCGGCGGCCGTCCGCCCGCCTCCGCCCAGCGCTCCAGCAGCGCCTCGGCCCCCGCGTACGCCTCCAGGCAGCCGAGCGCGCCGCACCGGCAGCGGCGCCCCCGCACCCGTACCGTCAGATGCCCCCACTCCACCGCCCGCCCGGACCGCAGGTCGTCGGTGACCACGCACGCGCCGACACCCGAACCGAACAGCACCACCACGGCACTGCGCGCACCGCGCCCGGCGCCGAACCACATCTCCGCCTGCCCGAGCGTCTTGGCCCCGTTGTCGATGAAGTACGGCACCGACTCGGGCAGCGGTACCACGGCGCGCAGCAGCCGCTCCAGCGGCACGGCGTCCCAGCCGATGGTCTGACCGTGCACCACCGCGCCGTCCTCCGGCGTCCCGGCCACGATGCCGGGCACCCCCACCCCGACGCCCAGCAGCCGGCCGGGGTCGACGTCCGCACGGTCCAGCACCTCGGCGATGCCGTCGCGCAGGTGGTCCACGACGACATCGACGTCGTAGCGCCCGTGCGCACCGGTGGCGCCGGCCCCGAGGGGCCGCTCGGTGCGGGCCAGTTCGGTGAGGGTGAGGTCGAAGAGCTCGATCCGCACCCGCGTCTCGCCGACGTCGACGCCGATCATGCAGCCGCTGCCGGGGCTGATGCGCAGCAGGGTGCGGGGCCGCCCGCCGGCGGAGTCCACGCTGCCGGCCTCCTCGACCAGGCCCTCCGCGACCAGCTCCGCCACCACGTTGCTGATCGACCCCGAACTCAGGCCGGTGGCGGGGCCCAGCGAGAAGCGGCTCAGCGGCCCGTCGAAGTACAGGCACTGCAGCACGGCGGTGCGGTTCTCGCGCCGCAGGTCACGGACCGTCCGGCCATTGCCCACTGTCACCCAGCCCCCTCTTCGGAAGTCCTCACCGCAACATACCTCCGCTTCGTCCGGCGCCGGGCTCCAGCCCGGTCCGGCGACGGTCACGTCCGGTGCGGCGGTCCGGGGCACCTCGGCGTGCGACATGCGTTCGAGGGGTGTGCGGTCGTGACGTCGGGCGCGGCTCGCAGTTGAACCGGGCATGAAGAAGCGCAGCATGCTGGCCGTCGCGTCCCTCATCACCGGAGCGGCCATCGCCGCCCTGAGCCCGGCGCCCCCCGCCGCCCACGCCGCCACCCTGGACGGCCCGTCGAACAGCACGGGCGACGCCGGTTCCCCCGAGAGCCGGGACGCCGACGACGAGGACGGCGCGACCGACGCCTGAGGCGTACGTCCGGGACCTGCTCGCGCGGGGGCGGGGTCACCGCCGCCCGCGCGCCCGCCGTCGCCGCGCGCCGCCGCGCCCGGCTGCCTCACGGCATGACGGCGTCGAGGGCGTGGCGCAGCGAGGTGACGCCGTCGGACGCCAGGAAGTGACCGGCACCGGGCACCACCTCGGCCCGCACCCCCAGCAGGCGGGCGAGACGGTCGGTGTGGCCGGTCGGGACGTACGGGTCCGCGTCGGACCTGATCACGGTGAGCCGGCCGATGCGGTCGCCCTGCCCGCGCACGTCGCAGCCGTCCCCGATGTAGGTGTCCAGTTCCGGGAGGGCCGGCAGGGGGTCGACGAATCCGGCGACCAGGACCAGGGTCCCGAGGTTCCAGGGGGCGCGGAGCGAGCGCAGATGGCGCAGCACCGTCAGGCAGCCCAGGCTGTGCGCGACGACGGTGGTGTTCTCGTCGGGGATCCCCACCGCGTCGCGCACGGCGTCCGCCCACTGCCCCGGGTCCGGGTCCAGGGGGTTCGGCAGGGCCGGGACCGTGGTCCGTATGCCGTTCGCGTCGAGTCGTCCGGCGAGCCAGCCGAACCAGTGGTCCTCGGGGGTCGCCCCGTATCCGTGGATGATCGAAGCACGTCGCTGTGTTGTTCCCGTCGTCATGCCAGGGGACGGTAAGGGTTCACACCGGCGTGAAGGTCAAGTCCACGAGGAGGGATCGACGGTGCTGATCAGCGAGCTCGCGGAGCTGACCGGGGTGAGCGCACGGGCGTTGCGCCACTACGAGGAGTGCGGCCTGCTGGTCCCGGCTCGCAACAGCAGCGGGTACCGGGAGTACTCCGCGTCCGACGCCGCCCTGGTGGCCCGGATCAGGACGATGATCGCCGCCGGTCTGGGGACCTCGGTGATCCGGCGGTACCTGGACTGCGCGCGCACCGGCGACCACGGCACGTTCCTGGAGCTGTGCCCCGACCTGCGGGCGGAGCTGGACGCCGTGGCCGGGCGCCTCGACGCCCGGCAGGCCGAACTGCGCGAGCAGCGGCGCCGGTTGAGCGCGCTCGTGTCGGGGGCCTGAGGCGCGCAGGGCCCTGGAGCGCGCCGGTGGCACGGGTGCGGGCGCGGGGCGCTGCGGAACACGATCGATCCCGGCGCCCCGGTGCGGTGGCCCGGCTTCGGCCGGGAGGGGCGCGCGGACCCCCTTTCCGGGCTGCTCGCCCTGCGGGGCCTGCCGCTCACCGGGGTCGACCTGCCGGAGTGGGCCGGCGGGGACGCGGCCGACGGGAACGTCGACGTGAGCTTCGTCCTCGGGCCGGGACCGGTGACCGTGTTCAACGCCCTCGACGAGAACGGGCCGGCGTTCGGCCCGCCCGACGCGCGGCAGCGGTGCCACGTGCTCCGCCGCGGTCCGTCGCACGGCGGCCGTGCGGGATAATGCCCGCATGCGGATTTCGGCCAGGGCGGACTACGCGGTGCGCGCCGCGCTGGTGCTGGCTGCCGGGGAGCGGGACGGGCCGGTGAAGGCGGAGGCCATCGCCGAGGCGCAGGAGATCCCGCACAAGTTCCTCGAAGGCATCCTGAACGACATGCGGCGCGGCGGGCTGGTCGTCAGCCAGCGGGGGGTCAACGGCGGTTACCGGCTGGCCCGTCCGGCGGCGGGGATCAGCGTGGCGGACGTGGTGCGCGCGGTGGACGGGCCGCTGGTGTCCGTGCGGGGCGTGCGGCCGCCGGAGCTGTCGTACAGCGGGCCGGCGGAGCCGCTGCTGCCGTTGTGGATCGCTCTGCGGGCCAACGTGCGGCGCATCCTGGAGGGCGTCTCGCTGGCGGACGTGGCGTCCGGCCGGCTGCCGGAGTCGGCGCACGCGCTGACGGAGGACCCGGCCGCCTGGTCCAACCCCTGAGACCGGCGCACCTCACTGAGCTGCGGATTCCCGTACGGCGAGACGGAGTTGACCACGATGTGGTCGCCCCCTTGCCGACGTCGCCCCTTCCCGGCAAGTATTCCTACCAAAACAGTAGGGAAGTCGCGCCGGGAGGGCGACGACGGGGAAGGGACGCGGCCAGGGGGCCGAGGGGCGGGGACCGGCGGCAGGAGTCGCGTGTCATGCCCCTGACCCTGCCGGGGTCCTGTCGCCTCCGTGTCCGACCGGCGCCCCCACGACCCTTGGAGCACCTCGGATGACCATCGCCACCCCCCACGGCGCCCGGGCCCGCCGGTGACGTCCGCCATGCCCGCGACGGCGACCACCGACCCGGACCCGGCCACCGACCCGGCCGGCCGGGCGCGACACCTGCTCCGCACCGCGCGGGAGGTCGCGGACGACCTCGCGGCCGACGCCGTGCCCCGGGACCGGGCCGGCCTGCCGCCCACCGACGAGGTGGCCCGGCTGCGCGAGGCCGGGCTGCCGGCCGCGCTGGTGCCTCCCGGCGGCACGTACGGCGTCGACTGGCGCACCGGCTGCGCCGTCGTCCGCGAGATAGCCACGGCGGACAGCTCGGTCGGCGAACTGCTGGCCCGCCACTGGGCGCACACCTGGAGCGGGCGCTTCTACGGCACCGCCGCCCACCGGGCCACCGCCCTGGAACGCGACACCGCCCGCGAGCAGTGGCTGTGGGCGGGCACCGTGCACGGCGCGGCGCCGGAGGGCGGCGGCCCCGGCCTCACCCTCACCCCGCTCGACAGCGGCCACCTGCTCAACGGGCGCGTGGCGGTGGACACGGCGGTGACCGTCGCCGACCAGATCGTCGTGGACGCGGTCTGCGCCGTGACCGGAGACCTCCTGGTCGTACGGGTGCCGCCCGGCCGGCCCGGGGTGTCCGTCGAGCCCGCGTCCGACCGCCTGGGCCAGCGGGTCGCCGGCGCGGGGGACGTCGTCTTCGACCGGGTGACCGTCGCACCCGCGCAGGTGCTCGGCCCCCGGCCGCACGACACCGAGTCGACCCCGCCCCACACCGCGCTCGCCGACCCCGCGCTGCGGCTGGCCCTGTGCCACGTCGGCCTGGGCATCGCCGAAGGCGCCCTGGCGGAGGCCCGCGACACCGGCAGGCACGCCCCGGTCCCCCGGCCCGCGGCCGGCGCCCCGGCGCACGACCGGCTGCCCGCCAAGGACCCCGACCTGCTCCTGGCGTACGGGGAGTTGGCGTCCGCCGCCCGCACCGCGGCGGTCCTGGTCGAGCGGGCGACGGAGACCATGGCCCGGGCCCTGGAGGCCGGCCCGCAGGTCGATCCGGAGGAACCCGCCGACGTGGCCGCCCTCGTGGCGACGGCCGAGACCGTCACGGCCCGGGCCGCCCTGCACGTCACCACCCGGGTGCTGGAGCTGGCCGACACCCCGGGCCTGGACCGGTTCTGGCGCAACGCCCGGGTGCTGACGGCCCACCGCTCGACGGCCCACCGGCTGCGCGACATCGGGGAGCACTACCTCAACGGCACGCACCGTCTGGCGGCGGCCGGCCGGTGAGACCGGCCCCGGCCCGCCCCTCCCGGCCGGAGCGGACGCGTGGGCCGGGCGGCGCCACGGGCGGAAGCGGCCGCGCGGCGGGAACGCGCGGCCGGGGCGGGCGCCCGGGTGGCCGCGGGCGGGGGCGTCAGGTCGAGGCGGTCGCGGGGGTCGCGGTTCCGCAGCCGGGGTGGCCCCAGCGGGTGCCGAGCTTGGCGATCTCCTCGCCGGCGGCGTACGTCCGGCCGCACGGGCACGTGCCGCGGTACTTGGCCTTGATGGTGCGGGGGGCCGCTCCCGTCGCGGCGCGGGCCGCCCGCTTGCGGGGCGCGGCAGCGGTCTTCGGCCGTGCCGGGGCGCTGCGCTCCGGCGCCGGCTCCGGGACGTCGGTGTCGCCGAGCGCGGTGCCGGCGGCCCGCTGGGTGACGGCGGCATCGCTGGCCGCCTGGTCGGCGATGGCGTTCAGCGGGTCGCCGTCCACCCGGTGGGCGGGGACGTAGCGGAACTCGACGTCCCGGCCGGCGAGCAGGGCGTCGATGCCCTGCACGAGTTCCTGGTTCGCGACGGGCTTGCCCGCCGCCGTGCGCCAGCCGTTGCGCTTCCAGTTCGGCAGCCACTGGGTCACGGCCTTCATGGCGTACTGGGAGTCCATGCGCACCTCGAGCGGGGACTCCGGGTCGACGGCCTCCAGCAACCGCAGCAGCGCGGTGAGTTCACCGACGTTGTTGGTGGCCCGGCCCAGCGGTCCGGACTCCCAGCGCCGGGGGCTGCCGTCGGCGTCGGCGACGACCCACGCCCAGCCGGCCGGGCCGGGGTTTCCCTTGGCCGCCCCGTCACAGGCGGCGATGATGCGATCGGACATCCCTCGATCATGCCCTATGCCCGGCCCCGCACCGGCCGGGGGACCCGGTGGACCGGTTCCGGCCAGGGCACGGCCGGATGTGGTGTCCGCGCCTTTCGGGCGCCCCCTGTGCGGAATCATGTGCTCCGTGTCGGCATCCGTACGCAGGGCGGCCGGGCCCGGGCGGGGCCGACCTTCCTGACCGGGAGGACTGTTGGACGCCAAGGGGACGGGCCGGGAGCCGAGGACGACCACGAAGGGGCCGGCGCGGCCCGCCGACCCGCGGGGCGGCGACCTTCCGCCCGGGCCGCCGCCCCCGGACCCGTGGTCCCGCCGCCGGTTCCTCACGGGCGCCGGGTCCGCGGCGGGGGCCGCGCTGGTGGCACCGGCGGCGGCAGCCGCGGCCGCGGACGCCAGGGACCGGATCGTGTCCCTCCGCTACACCGCGGCGACCAACGGGGCGGCCGACCTCGCGCCGTCCGGCGACCGGCTGATCGCCGAGGTGCAGCACGTCCTGTGGTCGGTGCCCCGCGCGGGCGGCGCGGCCGTCGCGCTCACCCCCGCCCCGCTGGAGCCCAACCGCCCCGTCCACTCGCCCGACGGTTCCCTGGTGGCCTTCTGCGCCTACCGGGGCGGGGGGTTCCACATCTGGACCATGCGGCCGGACGGTTCGGACCTGCGGCGGCGCACCGACGGGCCGTGGGACGACCGGGGGCCCGCCTGGTCGCCGGACGGCAGCCGGCTCGCCTTCGCGTCCGAACGCGGCGGCGACCCGGTGACCGGCGCCCCCTACCGCATCCATGTGCTCGACCTGCGGACCGGGGCCCTCACCGCCGTCAGCGGTCTGCCGGAGCAGGCGGGACCGTCGCAGGACGGGCCGTGGGAGGACTTCGACCCGGCGTGGTCCCCGGACGGCGAGCGGATCCTGTTCGTCCGGGCGGCCGTGACGGCCACCTCCTCGGGGACGGCCCTCGACGCCCGGACGGTGGTCTCGGTGCCGGCGGACGGCGGCGGGCCGGTGCGCGTCGAGCACACCGGGACGGCGTCCGCCCAGGTGATGGCGCCCGCACCGGCGCCGGACGGGCGGCTCGCCTACCTGCGGGTCACCCCGGCGCCGCACGGCGCGTGCACCCTGGTCGTCGACGGCGAGCCGGTGGCCGTGCCCGGCGACGTCGCGCCCGTGCCGCCGCGCTGGACCGCCGGGGGCGCGCTGCTGCTCACCGTGGACGGCCGGTTCACCCTCGTACGCCCGGAGGCACCCGGATCGGCGGAGCGCATCCCGTTCGAGGGGAGCGTGCGCGTGCGCCGGCCGCGCTACCGGTCCAAGGCGTACGACGCCGACGGCGGCCGGACGCGGCCGGTGCGGGGCGTGCACCTGCCGGCGCTGGCGCCCGACGGGCGCCGTCTCGCGTTCGCGGCGCTCAACTCCCTGTGGCTGGCGGACACCACGGGCGGCCGGCCCCCGCGCCGGCTGGTGCGCGCGGAGCCGACGCGGTACCTCCTGGGGCCGGTGTGGGCGCCCGACGGGCGGTCGCTGGTGTACGCCGACGACAGCGACGGGCTGCTCGGCGTGTACCGCCACGACCTCGCGACCGGTACGCGCACGGCGCTGGCGACGGGCGGGCGGGTCCACCCGGTCCTCTCCCCCGACGGCGGCCGGCTCGCCTGCCTGGACCTGACGGGCCGGCTGGTGGTCAAGGACCTCGGGACGGGCACCGAGCGCGTGCTCGCGGCCCCGCTGGGCGGGGGCGGGCTGCCCGGGCGGCCCAGCTGGTCCCCGGACGGCCGCTTCCTCGCCCTGTGCGACCGGAACCGGCTGAACCAGCGGTTCCGCGAGGGCTACAACCTGATCCGGGTCGTGGACGCCGCGACCGGCGCGGCCCGGCTGCACGCGGTGGCCCCGCACACGTCGATCTCCGACCGGTACGGTTCGGGGCCGGTGTGGTCCCCGGACGGCCGCTGGATGGCGATGGTCGTGGAGTCGGCCCTGTGCCTGCTGCCGGTGACGGCGGACGGCCGGCCCGCGGGGCCGCCGCGCCCGCTCTCCGCCGAACCCGCCGACACCCCCACCTGGTCCGGCGACTCGCGCACGCTCCTGTACCTGTCCGGCGCCCGGCTGCGGCTGACCGGGATCGGCGGAGGCGGCCCGCGCACGGTGCGCGTACCGCTGGACTACCGGCGCGCCGAGCCCGCCGACACGGTCGTGCGCGCCGGGCGGTTCTGGGACGGCACCGGCGACGGGACGTCGGTCCGCGAGGACGTGGACGTCGTCGTGCGCGGCGGGCGCGTCGCGGCGGTGGAGCCGCACCGGCCGGGGCGGCACCGGCCGGCGGCACGGCGGGTCGACGCCTCGGAGCGGACGGTCCTGCCCGGGCTCTGGGACGCGCACACCCACCCCTGGCAGTACACGTACGGCGGCCGGCAGACGGCGTGTCAGCTGGCGTACGGCATCACGACCGCCGTGTCGCTCGGCGGCTTCGCCCACGAACAGGCCCGCGTACGGGAGGCGGTCGAGGCGGGGCAGCTGGCCGGGCCGCGGCTGCTGAGCTGCGGCGAGCTGCTGGACGGCTCCCGGGTGGCCTACAGCATGGGCAGGGCGCACCGGACGCGGGAGGGGCTGCGCCGGTCCCTGGAACGGGGTGCGGCGCTCGACTGGGACGTGGTGAAGACGTACGTCAGGGCGCCGGACTGGGTGATGGAGGAGGCGGCGCGGTTCGCCCACGAGCGGCTGGGGGTGCGGGTGGGCAGTCACTTCTGCTCGCCCGGACTGCACACGGGGCAGGACATGACGACGCACCTCCAGGCGACCCAGCGCGGGGAGGCGGGGCACGCGGTGACCGCCTCCGGCCGGTCGTACCAGGACGTGCGGGAGCTCTACACCGCCGCCGGGAGCGGTTTCACCCTGATCGCCACGCCGTTCTCGGCGATGTGGCTGGTGGGGGCGGATCCGGGGCTCGTACGGGACGAGCGGGTGGAGTCGATCATGCCGCCGTGGGACGCGGCGCTCGTACGGCAGATGGCGGAGCAGCCGCCCGGTGCCGCGTACCTGGAGGCGCTGCGCACCGAGGTCGGCGTGTACCGGCGGGTGCTGGCGTCCGGGGGTGTGGTGGCGCTGGGCACGGACGCGCCGATCGTCCCGGTGGGGCTGTCCCTGCACCTGAACCTGCGGGCGCTGCACTTCGGCGGGATGTCGCCGGCCGAGGCGCTGCGCACGGCGACGGCACTCCCGGCGCGGGCGTTCGGGCTGGACCGGGACCTCGGGACGGCGGAGGTGGGCAAGGTGGCGGACCTGACGGTGGTGGACGGTGACCCGTTCACGGACTTCGACTCGCTGGTGCGCACGGTCGCGGTGCTCAAGGGCGGGGTCCCGCACGAACGGGCCGCCCTGGGCGGGGCGTTCCGGGGGCCGGCGGTGCGGGAGGGCGGCGACCGGTGGGGGCGGGGCGCGCCGGACTGGCTGGAGGTCGGCCGGGGGATGCGCCGTGACGGCTGCTGCTCGCCGGTACAGGGCCACGGGTGACCGCCGCCGCCGGCCCCCGTTCGTCGGGGGGGCGGGCGGCGGGCGGGGTGCTCAGGCGTCGGCGTCCTGCGGGTACCAGCGCAGCTCGACGGTGTTGCCGTCGGGGTCCTTCACGTACACCGACTGGGCGGTGCCGCGCGCGCCGAAGCGGCTGACCGGTCCTTCCAGTACGTCGAACGTGCCGGAGTCGATGACCTCCTGCCAGTCCACGGGGTCGACCACGAGGCAGATGTGGTCGACGTTGGACTCGCCGCGGGGGCGGGCGAACAGGTCGATGATCATCGTGGGTGTGACCCGGACGGACGGGAACGGCACCTTGCCCGCCCGCCACTCCTCGACCCGTACGGGCTCCAGCCCGAGCGGTCCGCAGTAGAACTCCAGGGAACGCTCGACGTCCCGCACGTTGAGCACCACGTGATCGAAATCCTTGACCCTCATGGGCCTCCCCCTCCGTTTGCTCCGGTCCGTACCGGATGCCGACTCGGTCCGGGCAAGCATGCCATCGGTACGGGGGCACGGGCCCGGCCGGGCGGGTCGGCCGGCCGCGGCCAGGCGGTGGGCGGGGTCAGCCGGCCGTGGCCAGGCGGTGGGCGCGGATGATGTCGGCGTACCGGTGGCCGCTGGCCTTGATGGTGCGGGTCTGGGTGGCGTAGTCGACGTGGACGAGGCCGAAGCGCTTGTCGTAGCCGTAGGCCCATTCGAAGTTGTCCAGAAGCGACCAGGCGTAGTACCCGGCGAGCGGGGCGCCCTTGCGGATGGCGCGGGCGCAGGCGGCCAGGTGCTCCTCCAGGTAGCGGGTCCGCTCGGGGTCGTCGACCGCTCCGTCGGGGCCGACGGTGTCCGGGAAGGCGGAGCCGTTCTCGGTGACGTACAGCCGGCGCACGCCGTAGTCGTCGGTGAGGCGCATCAGGAGGGCCTCGATGCCTCCGGCGTCGATCTGCCAGTCCATGCCGGTGCGGGGCACACCGGGCAGGCGGACCTCGCGGGCGTGCGGGACGGGGCCGTGGGGGTCGTCGGCGACGGTGGCGGGGAAGTAGTAGTTGAGGCCGTGCCAGTCGAGCGGGGCGGCGATCGTGCCGAGGTCGCCGGGGCGCTCGGGGAGTTCCACTCCGTACAGCTCGCGCATGTCGGCGGGGAAGCCGCGGCCGTGGACCGGGTCGAGCCACCAGCGGTTGGTGTGGCCGTCCATGCGGACGGCGGCGGCGATGTCCTCCGGGCGGCTGGACGCGGGTTCGACGGTGGAGTGGTTGGTGACGAGTCCGATCCGCGCGCCCGGTGCGGCGGCGCGGACCGCGGCGGTGGCGAGCCCGTGGGCGAGCAGGAGGTGGTAGGAGGCGCGGACGGCGGCGGTGAGGTCGGTCAGGCCGGGGGCCATGCGGCCCTCCAGGTGCCCGATCCAGCCGGAGCAGAGCGGCTCGTTGAGGGTGGCCCAGTGGGTGACGCGGTCCCCGAGCCGGTCGGCGACGACGGACGCGTAGGCGGCGAGGTGTTCGGCGGTGTCGCGCACGGTCCAGCCGCCGCGGTCCTGGAGGGCCTGCGGGAGGTCCCAGTGGTAGAGGGTGACGGAGGGGGTGATGCCCGCGTCGAGGAGGCCGTCGACGACCCGGTCGTAGAAGTCGAGGCCGGCGGTGTTCACGGGGCCGTCCCCGTCGGGCACGATCCGCGGCCAGGCGACGGACATGCGGTAGGTGTCGGTGCCGAGGGCGCGCATCAGGGCGATGTCCTCGGGCCACCGGTGGTAGTGGTCGCAGGCCCGGTCGCCGTGGTCGCCGTTGTCCACCTTGCCCGGGGTGTGGGAGAAGGTGTCCCAGATGGACGGCTTCCGGCCGTCCTCGGCGACGGCTCCCTCGATCTGGTAGGCGGACGTGGCGGTCCCCCAGGCGAAGTCGCGGGGGAAGGCGGCGAGGTCGATCGGATCGGACACGGGGAACCTCTCGGGGATGCGGGTGGGAGCGGACGGCGGTGCGGGGCGCGCTACTTGACGGCGCCCGCGGTGAGACCGGTGACGAGGTAGCGCTGGAGGAGCAGGAAACCGGCGACGACGGGCACGCTCACGACGAGCGAGGCGGCCATGACCTGGTTCCAGTACACGTCGTTCTGGCCGGCGTAGCCCTGGAGGCCGACGGCGAGGGTGCGGGTGGTGTCGTTGGTCATCACGGAGGCGAAGAGCACTTCGCCCCAGGCGGTCATGAACGCGTAGACGGCGACGGCGACGATGCCCGGGACGGCGGCGGGCACGATGACCCGGAAGAGCGCGCCGAGCGGGCCGCAGCCGTCGACCTTGGCCGCCTCGTCCAGGTCCCGGGGCACCGAGTCGAAGTACCCGATGAGCATCCAGATCGAGAACGGCAGGGAGAAGGTCATGTAGGTGAGGATCAGGCCGCCGCGCGAGCCGAAGAGGGCGATTCCGGTGGCGTTGCCGATGTTGACGTAGATCAGGAACAGCGGCAGCAGGAAGAGGATGCCGGGGAACATCTGCGTCGACAGCACCGTGACCGTGAAGACCCGCTTGCCGCGGAAGGTGTAGCGGCTGACGGCGTACGCGGCGAAGACCGCGATCATGACGGAGCAGATGGTGGCGGCGCCCGCCACGACCAGCGAGTTCACGAAGTAGTCGGCGAGCGGGACCGTCTTCCAGATGTCCCGGTACGGCGTGAGCGTCAGGCCCGAGGGGATCCACTGGAACTTCCCCGAGACGTCCGCCAGCGGTTTGAGGGAGCTGGAGACCATCACGTACACGGGCAGCAGGACGAAGCCGGTGAGGAGGGTCAGGAAGACCGCGCGGCTCCAGAGGAAGGAGCGCGGGGCGGCCATGGGCGAGCGGGGGGCCGGCCGGGTGGGGCTAGGCATCGGCGGACTTCCTTCCCCGGGAGGTGAGCGTCAGGTAGAGGCCGGTGACGACGAGCAGGAAGAGGAGCAGCAGGACCGACATGGCCGAGCCGGTGCCGAAGTTCCAGGTCTGGAAGGACGACTGGTAGATGTGCAGGGAGATGAGGTCGGCCGATTCCGGCGCCGCCCTGCCGAAGAGCACGAAGGGGGTGTTGAAGTCGTTGAAGGTCCACAGGAACAGGACGAGGACGAGGACCTGGTTGACCGGGCGCAGGGACGGCAGGGTGATGCGGCGGATCTGCTGCCACACCCCGGCGCCGTCAAGGGCGGCCGCCTCGTAGATCTCCCGGGGGATGTTCTGCAGGCCGGCCATCATGATGAGGAAGGCGAAGGGCCAGCCCTTCCACACGGAGACGACGAGCAGGGTGATGAAGCTGTTCTCGCCGATCAGCCAGAAGGGCGGGCTGTCGGTGAGGCCGAGCTGGTCGTGCAGGACGTGGTTGATGAGCCCGTTGTCCCGCTGGAACATGAAGGCCCAGGTGATGACGGCGGCGTAGACCGGCAGGGCGTACGGGACGAGGAAGAGGGTGCGCAGCAGGCCCCGGCCGCGGAACGTCTCCTGCATGAAGACGGCGGCCGCGGTGCCGATCAGCCAGCACAGGCCGACGGACAGGAGGGTGAAGAGGCAGGTGGTGAGGAACGACTTCAGCAGTGCCTCGCCCACGGGGGCGTCGAAGTCGACGGAGACGGCGTAGTTGTCGAGCCCGGCCCAGGGTGCGGTGCCCCAGTCGCGGATGAAGAACTGGGTGAGTTCCTTGAAGCTCATGACGATGCCGATGAGCATCGGCACCAGGTGGACCAGGATCTCCAGGACCAGGGCGGGGAGCAGCAGCAGGTAGGGCAGGCCCAGGGCGCGGAGCCGCCCGGGGCGGCGGGGTCCGTGCTCCGCCCCGGGGTCGCGCTGCGGTACGGTCCGCCCGCCGGTCTTCTCGATGGCGGTGGTGGTCATGGTGGCGTCCGGGCTCACGTGTTGGGCATCTGCTGCTGGGCCTTTTCGAGCTTGGCCCTGACCGATGCGGTGGTCACCGGCCGGCCGGCGGCCGCGTCGGCGAACAGTTCCTTGACCGCGGTGCCCACGACGGTCTCGAACTGCGACTCCTCCGGTACCTGCGGCAGGGCCGCGGCGCTGGTGGCGAGGGTCCGGCGGAGGGGCGCGAGCGCGGGGGTGTTGAACGCGGGGTCGGCCTGGGCGGAGGTGACGGGCGGGATGGAGCCGTAGGCCTTGTTGAGGATCTTCTGCTCCTCGTCGCCGGTCATGAACTCCACGAACTTCATGGCACCGTCGATGTTCTTGGTGTTCTTGAAGACGGCCAGGTTGATGCCGGCGACCATGGAGTTGACGGCGGTTCCCCGTCCGGGCTTGCCGGACGGCACGGGTGCTGGCACGACACCCCATGCGGAGTCGTCCATGCCCTGGGCCTTGAAGGTGGCGGCGGCGGTCTGCCACAGCACCATCGCGGTCCTGTTTTTGGCGAAGTCGCTCAGGGACTGGTTCTGGGCGTACTCGGCGTTGCCCTTGGCGACGATCCTGTGCTCCGCCATCAGGTCGACGTACTGCTTGACGGCGGCGACGGCGCCGTCGGAGGTGAAGTCGGCCTTGCCGTCGGGGGTGAAGAAGTCGGCGCCGTGCTGCTTGCCGAGGACGAAGACCTGGTGGATGTTGTTGGAGAGGTTGGAGCCCTCGACCCCGATGCCGGCCTTGCCGTCCTTGGTGAGCCTCTTGCCGGTGGCGACGAGTTCGTCCCAGGTGGCCGGCGGCTTGGTGATGCCCGCTTCGGCGAACATCTTCTTGTTGTAGTAGAGCGCGTAGGCCATGGAGTAGAGCGGTACGGCCGCGGGGTCCTGGCCCCGGACGCCGGTGGAGCCGAGCGCGGACTCGACGAAGCGGTCCCTGCCGCCGATCCTCTCGAAGTTCTTCTCGTCCCAGGGCAGCAGGGCGCCGCTGGACTGGAGGGAGGCGCTCCAGGTGTTGCCGATGTTGAGGACGTCGGGGCCCTGGCCGGAGGTGGTCGCGGTGAGGATCCGGTTGAGGAGGTCCGACCAGGGCACCACCTCCAGCTTGACCTTGATGCCCGTCCTCTTCTCGAACTTGTCGAGTTCGGGCTGGAGGACCTTCTTGTCCACCTCGAGGTTGGCGCCCTGATTGGACGCCCAGTAGGTGAGCGTCCCGGGCCGGGAGTTGTCGCCGGAGCCGCCGGACGGGGAGCCGCCGCCGCAGGCCGCCGCGGAGAGGACGAGGGAGAGGGTGACGGCGCCGACGGCTGCGGCTCTGATTCTGCGCATGGCTCCTCGTGTCCCTTTCAGGGGAGGGGTGGAAGCCGGGGAGGGAGAGGGTGCGCGATGTCCCGCGTTCGGCCTCTGAAGAACCTCTCGGCTTAATTTAGGATGTGAGTTAAACCTCAAGCGAAGGTCGCGTCAAGAGGTGTCGCAGGGGTATGTTGCGAGCCAGGACCTAGGGAAGAGGGTGCCCGTGAGAGTGCGCAGCGGCCGTACGGTGCGTGACCTGCGGCGGGAGAACCGCACCGCTGTTCTGCAACGGTTGTATTTCGACGGCCCCTTGAGCCGCTTCTCGCTGGGCCCCGCCACCGGCCTGAGTTCGGGGTCGATCAGCAACGTGGTGGCGGAGCTGGTCGCGGAGGGTCTGGTCGAGGAGGCCGGCAGCGTGGACTCCGCCGGCGGCCGCCCCCGTACGCTCCTGCGCGTCAGCCAGCACAGCGCGTGCATGATCGGCGTCGACATCGGGGAGACGCGCGTCCGGGTGGAGCTCTTCGACCTGGCGCTCACGGAACTCGCCCGGGTCGAGATGCCCCTGACCGCCAACGGGCCCCGGCGCGTGGACCGATACGACGTCTCCGTCGTGGTCGGCCATGTGCGCGACGGCGTCGAGCAGGTGGTCCGGCAGGCCGGTGTGGACCCGGCACGGCTGCTCGGCGTCGGCGTCGGGGTGCCCGGGATAGTCGCCAGGACCCCGGAGGACGGCGCGGTGGTGCACGGTCAGACCATCGGCTGGAACGCCGTGCCGCTGGAACGGCTGCTGCGGGACTCCGCCCGGCTGCCGCCCTCCGTGCCGTACTTCATCGACAACGGGGCCAAGACGCTCGGGCAGGCGGAGATGTGGTTCGGCGCCGGGCGCGGTGCGCACAACGCCGTGGTGGTGCTGTTCGGTTCGGGTGTCGGCGCGTGCGTGGTCACCGACGACCTGCGGTCCGGACGGGCGGTGGAGTGGGGGCATCTGACGGTACGGGTGCGGGGGCGCCGCTGCCGGTGCGGCGCGCTCGGCTGCCTGGAGGCGTACGCGGGGGCCGAGGCGCTGCTGGAGCGCTGGGCGGAGGCGGGCGGACGGCCGCCGGCCGGGGCGGACGAGGAGGCGGCGCTGACCGCGATGCTGGCCGCCGCCTACCCGGATCCCGGCGCCGGACCCGGTGCCGAGCCGGACGCCACCGCCCTCGCGGTGCTGGAGGAGACGGCCGAGTACCTCGGCGCCGGGTTCTCCGACCTGATCAACCTCTTCCAGCCCGAACGCATCCTCGTCGGAGGCTGGGCCGGACTCCAGCTCGGCGCCCGCTTCCTCGACTCGGTACGGGCGTACGCGACGTCCTACGCCCTGTCCCACCCGGCCACCCGCGTCCGCGTCGAACTCGGGACGCTGGGCCCCGACGCCGTCACCGTCGGCGCGGCCATCCTCCCGCTCGCCGACTTCTTCGCCCGCGGAGGCCGCCGCGGACGCCCCGACACCGAGGAACCCGCACCCGCCTGGCAGGCCGCGCTCCGGCAGCGGACCGCCCCATAGGGGTGTCTCGCCCGGCCCGCGTCGCCCCGTGAGCGGGTGCCCGGCCGGTGGCGTGACGTCGGGCCCGGGCGGGAGGGGCGGGGGCCGCTACTGGTCGAGGCCCGGCAGGTCGTCGGGCGCCGGGCAGATCCTCCGCCCCCGGTGGTCGAAGACGTACAGCTGCGCCAGGTCGACCAGGAGCGGTACCTGCGCGCCGGTCCTGACGCGCCCGTGGGGGCCGGTCCGCAGGACGAGGTCGCTGCGGACCATGGTCCGGCGCTCCGGCGCGGGCGGGACGTGGGCGGCCTCGCCGGCCGCCGGCACCCCGCCGGACATCCGGGCGGCCACCCGCTGCCGCATCCGGCGCAGCCCGCCCTGCCGCGAGGCGTGCCGCTGAGGACCCGCGGTGCGGGGGCGCGAGGCCTCCAGGTCGGCCACGCCCGCGCGCCGCGACCCGGTGTCGAGGTGGACGAGCACCTCGTGCCCCTGGTACTCGACGTGCTCCACGACGCCCACCAGGGGCGCCTCCCCCGGCCGCGCCCGGCTCGGCGGGGCGATGCGCACCGCCTCCGACCGCAGGCCGACGACCACCCGGCGGCCCTGCTGGATGCGCAGCAACTGGTGTTCCACGCTCAGGGGTTCGGGCAGCGCGAGACTCTGGTGGCCCAGCTCGACCGTCATCCTGCCGTCCAGCGGGGCGTGCACGACCGCGTCCAGCAGGTTGATGCGCGGGGTGCCGATGAAGGCCGCGACGAACACGTTCGCCGGCCGGGCGTACAGCTCCCGGGGCGGGCTGACCTGCTGGAGGACGCCGTCGCGCAGCACGGCCACCCGGTCCCCCAGCGACATGGCCTCGGACTGGTCGTGCGTCACGTACACGGTGGTGACGCCGAGTTCCCTGGTGAGGCGGGCGATCTCGGCGCGCAGGTGGCTGCGGAGCTTGGCGTCCAGGCTGGACAGCGGCTCGTCCAGCAGGAAGACCGACGGCCGGCGGGACACCGCCCTGCCCATCGCCACACGCTGGCGTTCACCACCCGACAGCTGGGACGGGAACCGGTCGAGCAGGTCCTCGATGGCGAGCATCCGCGCGGTCGCGTCCACCTGGAGGCCGTGGTCCGCCCCTGGGTCCCGGAGCCTGAGCGGGAACCCGATGTTGTCGCGGGCGGTCATGGACGGGTAGAGCGCGAAGTTCTGGAACACCATGGCGATGTCCCGTTCGCGCGGCGGTACGTCGTTGGCGTACGAGCCGTCCAGCAGCAGCTCGCCCTCGCTGACGTCCTCGAGCCCGGCGATCATCCGCAGGACGGTGGACTTCCCGCATCCCGAGGGACCGAGGAGGACCAGGAACTCCCCCGGCTCGACGGCCAGGGAGACCCGGTGGACCGCGTAGGAGCCGCGGTCGTACTTCTTGCTCACATCTCGCAGCACGATGGCGCGACTCATGGCATCCGCCCGGAGTAGGGAGACAGGGGAGACAGAAGAGACAGGAGCGAGGGGGGTGCGGCTGAAAATAGCCCATGGGAGGGCGCCGCGGAACGGTTTCGTACGCACCGGGAGAAGCCGGGATCCGCCGCGTACCGGCGCCGCGGCACGGGTCAGGGACGTGGCGGCCCGTCGGTGCTGACGCGGCCGGTCAGGCCGAGGCGCGGACGACCAGTTCGGGCCGGAGGAGCAGGCGCTCGGGCTCGGGGTCGGCACCCTGGAGGCGTGCCGCGAGCAGTTCCGCCGTCGCCACGGCCATCTTCTCGACGGGCCGGCGCACCGTCGTCAGGGGCGGGGCCCGGAGGCACGGCCGGGACCGGAGGCGCCGCCGTCAGTCGACCGGCCAGGTGTGGACGGGGGCGTTGAGGTGCATGTAGTCGATGTACTGGCGCGTCATCCGCCGGAGCGCCTGGTGGCGGTCCTCATGGGCGATGTCCTGGAGGTGGTGGAACATCTCGGCCTGCCACACCGCGCCGTTGCGGCCGGTGACGCACCGCTGCTCGATGATGCCGAGCAGCGGTTCGCGCCAGGCCGCGTCCATGCCCGACCGCTCCAGTCCGCGGTGCGCCAGGGGCAGCAGGCGCCGCAGCACCAGCTCGGTCACCGGCACTTCGCCCATGCCCGGCCAGTACAGGTGCGCGTCGATCCCGTGCCGGGCGGCGGTGTGCAGGTTGTCCTCCGCGGCGGAGAACGACATCCGCGACCACACGGGCCGGTCCTCGTCGACCAGGGCACGGGTCAGGCCGTAGTAGAAGGCCCCGTTGGACAGCACGTCGGCCACCGTGGGGCCGGCGGGCAGCACCCGGTTCTCCACCCGCAGGTGCGGCACGCCGTCGACGACCGCGTACACGGGGCGGTTCCAGCGGTAGATCGTCCCGTTGTGCAGCGTGAGTTCGGCGAGGTCCGGGGTGCCGCCGCCGTCCAGCGTGGCCAGTGGGTCCTCGTCCTCGCACAGCGGCAGCAGGGCGGGGAAGTAGCGCGCGTTCTCCTCGAAGAGGTCGAAGACGCTGGTGATCCACCGTTCGCCGAACCACACCCGGGGCCGCACCCCCTGCACCTTGATCTCCTGCGAGCGGGTGTCGGTGGCCTGCTCGAACAGGGGGATGCGCGTCTCGCGCCACAGCTCCTTGCCGAAGAGGAACGGCGCGTTGGCCGCCAGCGCCACCTGCACCCCGGCGATGGCCTGTGCCGCGTTCCAGTAGTCCGCGAAGGCGTCGGGCGAGACCTGGAGGTGGAACTGGGTGCTGGTGCACGCGGCCTCGGGAGTGATCGTGTCCGCGTACGTGCGCAACCGCTCCACCCCGTCCACCGCGATCAGCAGGTCCTCCCCCCGCGCGGAGAAGATCTGCTCGTTCAGCAGGTGGTAGCGGGGGTTCTCGGACAACGCCGCCAGGCCCACGTCCTTCAGCTCCAGCGTCGGCAGGATGCCGATCATGACCAGGTGCGCGCCGACGTCGGCGGCCTTCGCCTCGGCGTGGTTGAGCGCGTCGCGGATCTCCCGTTCCCAGGAGTCGGGTCCGCCTGCGGTCAGCCGCCGGGGCAGGACGTTGATCTCCAGGTTGAACCGGCCCAGCTCGCTCGACCAGGACGGGTCGGCGATCGCCTCCAGGACGTCGGTGCTGCGCATGGCGGGTTCGGCGGCGGCGTCCACGAGGTTCAGCTCGATCTCCAGGCCGACCTGGGGCCGCTCGAAGTCGAACCGCGACTCCCGCAGCATGCGGGAGAACGCTTCGAGGCAGGCGTGGGTCTTGTCGCGGAACCGGCGACGGTCGTCACGGGTGAACACCAGCGCCGGGACGTCTCGTCCCATGCGGCCCTCCCGAGTGCCCTCGGCATGGATCTCCGTCTCCAGCCTCCCACTCCCGGCGGCCACACACCACCGAGGCCCCCGGCGGCCGGTCCCGGCCGCCCCCGCCCCGCCGGCCGGTCACCCGTGCGGGCACCGGCTGTCGGCGGCGGTGAGGACGCGCATGCGCCGGAACAGGTCCCGCGTGAGGCGCCGCTGCAGGGTGGTGCTCCAGGCGAGGCCGGGGTACCGGCTGCGCAGGTGCGCCAGGGCCCGGGTGGGCAGCCCCGTGTTCACCAGGGAGCCGTCCACCTCCACGGCGGTGATGGTCCCGGTGGCGCAGGCGGGGCAGACCCGGAACGTCACCCGTCCCACGACCTTCCGGACGTGCACCAGCAGCAGGTCCTGCACACCGCCGTCCGCGCCCGGGGCGCGGGGTCCGGACACCAGGTCGATGTCGCGGTAGGCGACGACCAGGCGGTGCCACCTGCTCCCGGGCCGGCTCGGGCGGCGGTGCCGGGCACGTCGGCGTACGGTCTCCCGGCTCGGCCCCGCGGGGCGGGCCGACGACGGTGCTGCGGTGGGCGTGACGAACGCGCGGAGTCCCTGCATGGCGTCCGAGTGCCCCGGCACGCCCGACTCACTCCGGCCACCGTCCCATCGGGTCAACTCGGAGGCAGCACGTGGCTTTTGTCCGGTTCGTCCGTTCCGGCGGCGGGGGACCCGGCCGGGGACGCACGGCGGCTTGCCCGGGCCCGCGGGCATCACCGAGGATGAGACCTGCTTGTCGCAGCGGGGCGGACGCTCACCGGCGGACCGGACTCGGCCGTTCCAGTGGCACACTGGCCCGCCGGTCGTCCGAAGGAGTTCCGCAGTGCCCGTGATGCGCAGTATCCGCCGAGCCGTGCGCCGTGCGTATCGCAGGACCGTGGACCTGAGCCATCCGGCCCGCTCGCCGCTCGGCTCCTCGGTGATGAACTGCGTGGTGTACGAGGACGGCGTCCGGCAGCCGGGGCCGCGCTCCGTGGAACAGGCCGTCCGCCGGGTGCGCAGGTCCGGCCGCGGGTTCGTGTGGCTGGGTCTGCACGAGCCGTCCGAGGAGGAGTTCGGCGGGATCGCCGAGCTGTTCGAGCTGGACCCGCCGGTCGGGCGGGACGCCGCGCACGCGCACCGGCGGCCCAAGGTCGAGTCGTACGGCGACACGCTCCTGGCCGTCTTCAAGACGTGCCGCTACGTCGAGCACACGGAACTGACGGCGACCAGCGAGGTGGTGGACACCGGGGAGATCCTGGTCCTCACCGGGACCGACTTCGTGATCACCGTCCGGCGCGGCCCGCACGGTTCGCTCGGTCCGCTCCGGGAGGCGCTGGAGGAGTCCCCCGAGCAGCTCGCGAAGGGTCCCTCCGCCGTACTGCACGCCGTCGCCGACCGGCTGGTCGACGACTTCCTCACCGTGGCCGACGCCCTCCAGGACGACGTCGACCACGTCGAGGCGGTCGTCTTCACCGAGCCGGCGACACGCAGGGAGTCGGGCATGATCTACCAGCTCAAACGGGAGCTGCTGGAGCTCAGGCGGGCCGTGGCTCCCCTGGACCGGCCCCTGCACACGCTCGCCACCGCGCCGGTCGCGCCGGTGGCCCCCGACGTACGGCCGTACTTCCGGGACGTGGCGGACCACCGGACACGGGTCGTCGAACAGATCGCCGCCCACGACGCGCTGCTCGACTCGATACTCCAGGCGCACCTCGCTCAGCTGACCGTCGCCCAGAACGAGGACATGCGCAGGATCACCGCGTGGGCGGCCATCATCGCCGTACCCACCATGGTCTGCGGTGTCTACGGCATGAACTTCGACCACATGCCCGAGCTGCGGTGGACCTACGGCTACCCGCTGGCCCTCGGCGTCATCGCCGTCGCCTGTTTCCTGATCCACCGGGGATTCCGCCGCAACGGCTGGCTGTAGCGGGGGCGCCGCCTCGCCGGTCACCGGGGGTGAACGGTGTCAGTAGGCTGACGCCCATGTCTGCCTCGTTGAACGCCACGAAAGCCGCCGCCGCGCTGCGCACATCGGCGCGTGTCTCCGCCGAGTTGTTGCTGGTCCTCGTCATGGCGGCGGTGGCCGTGTGGTTCCTGGGCCGGATGTGGTCGATCGTGTGGCCCCTGGTCGTGGGGCTGCTGCTCACCACGCTGACCTGGCCCCTGACGCGCTTCCTGCGGCAGCACGGGTGGCGCCCGGCGCCGGCCGCGGCGACGGTGACCGTGCTGTTCCTGCTCGTCGTCGCGGGCGTCGTGGCGCTCATCGCGGTCCCGGTCGCTTCCCAGTCCGGCGAGTTGGCCAAGGGGGTGGCCGAGGGCGTGCAGACGTTGCGCGAGTGGGCCGCAGGGCCGCCGCTGAACATCGGCGACGAGCAGATATCGGGTGCTTTCGACGCGGGTGTCGACCGCGTCCAGAACAGCGTCGGCAGCATGGTCACCGCCGTGGTGACCGGCATGAGCACCGTGTTCAGCGGGGTGGTCACCACCGTCCTGGCGCTGTTCCTGATGTTCTTCTTCCTCAAGGACGGGCCGAGGTTCCTGCCGTGGCTGACCCGCCAGCTGCCCGGCAGGCTGGCCACCGACGTACCGGTCGTGGCCGCCCGCTGCTGGGACACCCTGGGCGCCTTCGTCCGCTCCCAGGCCGTCGTCGGCCTGCTCGACGCGGTGTTCATCGGCCTCGGCCTGTGGATCCTGGGTGTTCCGCTGGTGCTGCCGCTGGCGGTGCTGACCTTCGTCTCCGCCTTCGTGCCCATCGTGGGCGCGCTGTTCGCGGGCCTCGTCGCCGTGCTCATCGCGCTGGTGTCCAACGGCCTGACCGACGCACTGATCGTGCTGGCCATCATCGTCGTGGTGCAGCAGCTCGAGGGCAATGTGTTCCAGCCCATGATCCAGAGCCGCGGTCTGGGCCTGCACGCGGCGGTGGTCCTGCTCGCGGTGACGCTCGGCGGCAGCCTGGCCGGCGTCGTCGGCAGCCTCCTCGCGGTACCCGTCGCCGCGCTGATCGCGGTGGTCTGGAACTACCTGCGCGAGCAGCTCGCCGAGCCGCCGCGGGAACCGGAAACCGATGCCGCGCCCACGGGTGCCGCCGTCCCGTCGTAGTGGTCCCCCGCGCCGGCGGGTGACGGCCCGGCCGCCATGCCCGCCGACCACGGCACCGCCCGTGGCCCGGCCCCGGCTCAGTGATCCGGGCCGGCGGATCCACCGGGTGCGACGAGTCCCGTCTCGTAGGCCAGGACGACGGCCTGGGCCCGGTCCCGCAGCGTCAGCTTCGCGAAGATCCGGGCCACATGGGTCTTCACCGTCGCTTCGCTCAGCGTCAGCTCCCGGGCGAGTTCGGCGTTGGACAGGCCCTTGCCCATGAGTGTCAGTACCTCGCGCTCCCGGGGTGTCAGCGCCGCGAGGTCGCGGTGGACGGCGGGATGTGCGGAGGCCGGAGCGGTCCGTACGGCGCCGGAGGCGTGGCGTTCCACCAGGCGTCGGGTGATCGAGGGGGCGAGCAGGGCGTCGCCGGTGTCGACCAGGCGCACGGCGGCTGCGAGATGTGCGGGGGTGACGTCCTTGAGCAGGAAGCCGCTGGCACCGGCGGCGAGGGCGGCGTAGACGTAGGAGTCGAGGTCGAAGGTGGTCAGCATGATCACTCGGCAGTCCGGGACGTGGGCGAGGATCCGGCGGGCGGCCTCCAGACCGTCCATGTTCGGCATCCGGATGTCCATGAGGACGACGTCGGGGCGGAGTCGGCAAACGGCTTCCACCGCCTCGGCCCCGTCCGCGGCCTCGCCGACCACGTCGATGCCGCGTGCGGTCAGGATCAGGCGGAAGCCGGTGCGGACCAGCTCCTGGTCGTCGGCGATCACGACGCGGGGGGCCGCGTCGGTGCGCGCGGTCACGGCCGGTCCAGCGGGATACGGGCGCGGACGCGGAAGCCCCCGCCGAGGCGGCGCCGGGCGTCCAGGTCGCCGCCGTAGACGGCGACCCGCTCGCGCAGGCCGAGCAGCCCCCGCCCCGCCCCGTGTGCCCGGGCCGCGGCCGGACGGCTTCGGCGCCCGGCCGCGTCGCCGGTGAGGACGCTCGGGCCGCTGTTCAGGACCTCGACGCGCAGGCAGTGCTCCGCGTACCGCACCGTCACCTCGGCTCCGGCTCCGTCGCTGTGCCGGAGGGCGTTGGTCAGCGCCTCCTGGATGATCCGGTAGGCGGTGACGTCGATGCCGGTCGGCAGCGGGCGGGGCTCTCCGGAGATGCGCACCTCCACGGGCAGGCCGGCGAAGGAGATCCGGTCGATCAGCGGGCTGAGCCGGCTCAGGCTGGGCTGCGGTGACAGATCCTGGCCGTGGGGCTCCTCATCACCGTTCTGCGCGGGGGCGAGCAGGCCGAGCAGGTGCCGTAGTTCGGTCATCGCGGTCCGCCCGGCGCCCTCCACGGCCCCCAGTGCGGCCTCCGCCTCGTCGGGCATGGTGGCCAGCACCTCACGAGCAGCCCCGGCCTGGACCACCATGAGGCTCACGTTGTGGCTGACGATGTCGTGGAGTTCGGCCGCGATCCTGGCCCGCTCGGCGTCGACCGCGGTGCGTGCCGCGCTCTCCCGCTCCCGCTCCAGCAGCCATCCGCGCTCGTCGATGGCCGCCCGGTGGCGCCGGCGTGCCCGGACGAGCGCCGCACCCAGGACGACGACCGCGGTGTACGCCGTCGCCAGTGCCGCGACCAGCCAGATCAACCCCGAACTCCCCACCCGCACAAGCATGGCAGCCCGGCATGCCCGCCCGCGTCATGCTCCGGACGCAGTTCCCTACATCCCCAGGATGACCTGCGGGGCTGGTTACATCCGGTGGGGGACGTCGTACCGGTCGTGCCGCTCCTAGGTTCATGCCATGACAACTGATTCTGACAGCTCCCGGCAGGTCGTCGTCCGGCTGGAGGGCGTCCACAAGGACTACGGCGACGCGAAGGCCCTGGACGGCGTCAGCCTGGAGATCCGTGCCGGAGAAGCGGTCGCCGTGATGGGGCCGTCCGGGTGCGGCAAGTCCACCCTGCTCAACATGGTCGCCGGCCTGGACCGCCCGACGTCCGGAACGGTCCGGGTCCACGGTGAGGACCTGGGCAGGTTGAACGAGACGGGGCTGGCGCTGTTCCGGCGACGGCACGTCGGCATGATCTTCCAGTTCTTCAACCTGATCGACGACCTGCCCGCGCTGGACAACGTCGCGCTGGCCGCCCAGCTGACCGGCACGTCCGCCCGGCAGGCCCGCCGCCGGGCACTGGAACTCCTCGACGAACTGGGCATCGCCGGCCGCAAGGACACCTATCCGGCGGCGTTGAGCGGGGGTGAACGCCAGCGAGTGGCCGTGGCCCGGGCGCTGATGAACCGCCCGGCCCTGCTGCTGGCCGACGAGCCGACCGGCGCGCTGGACAGCCGCTCGGGCGAGCAGGTGATGGACCTGTTGATCGACCTCAACCAGATCGGGCAGACCCTGCTGATCGTCACGCACGACCCGCACCTGGCCACCCGCTGCGCCAGCCGGCTGATCGAGGTCGCCGACGGCCGAGTGGCCCGCGAGAGCACGCTGGAGCCCACCGCATGAGCGCCGTGTGGAGGGCCTCGCGAGCGGCCGTGAAACGCCGCCGGCTCCAGACCTTCGTCATCGGGCTCGTGGTCCTGTGCTCGACCACGACCGTCCTGCTCGCCCTGGGGCTGCTCGCCGCGGCCTCGGCGCCCTTCGACAGGGCCTTCGACGAGCAGCGCGGGGCCCACACGGTGGCGGCCTTCGACCCGGCGAAGGCGTCGCCCGAGCAGTTGGTGCGGACGGCCCGCCGCCCCGGTGTCGAGGCCGCCGCCGGGCCCTTCGGGCAGACCGTCCTGGAGATGCCCGACGACTGGCTGTGGATGTCGGCCGGGTCCCTCGGTGTCGTGGGCCGGGCCGATCCGAACGGTCCGGTGGACCGCATCCGTCTGCTCGAGGGCCGCTGGGCCACCGCTCCCGGTGAGATCGTCGTCAACTGGCCGGTCGACGGCACGCCGGGCCCCGGCCGGCTCGGCACCCGGCTCGAGCCCCGCGGAGCCCCGCCGCTCACCGTCGTCGGCTTCGCCACCAGCATGAGCAAGTCCGCCGGGGCCTGGGTCTCGCCCGAGCAGATGGCCCGCATGCACCCGACCACCGCCCAGATGCTGTACCGCTTCACGAACGCCG
The DNA here is from genome assembly GCF_001646665.1 of Streptomyces noursei. Taxonomy (GTDB): domain Bacteria; phylum Actinomycetota; class Actinomycetes; order Streptomycetales; family Streptomycetaceae; genus Streptomyces; species Streptomyces lavendulocolor. Next base: position 476,432 of record NZ_LWBU01000279.1, read on the forward strand.
CGACCGAGCGGGAGCTGCGCACCGGCCTCACCACGGCCACCGCCGGGCTTCCCGCCGGGTCGCTGGGCACCGCGCAGTCCTACCTCACCCTCAAGCGGGCCTTCTCCGCCCAGGCCGACGCGTATCTGCCGTTCATGACCCTCTTCGGCGTCCTCGGCCTTCTGGTCTCCGTACTGATCGTGGGGAACGTCGTCAGCGGGGCGGTCGTCTCCGGGCACCGGCACATCGGTGTGCTCAAGTCGCTGGGCTTCACCCCGAACCAGGTGGTCGCGGTCTACCTGACGATGGTTTCCGTCCCCGCGCTCATCGGCTGCGTTCTCGGCGTCGTGAGCGGCAACGCCGTGGCGGGACCGCTGCTGCGGGTGGCCTTCTCCGGTGTCGAGACGGGCAGCGCCTCCGTCGGCGTCAGCCGGTGGCCGTCCGTCGTCTGCCTGCTCGGCATGCCCGCCCTCGTCGCCGTCGCCGCGCTGATCCCCGCCGCGCGGGCGCACCGCCTGTCCGCGGCCCGGGCGATCGCGGCGGGCAGCGCACCGCGGACCGGACGCGGACTGCGCGTCCAGCGCCGGCTCGGCGGGAGCCGGCTGCCGCGTGCCGTGAGCTTGGGCATGGGGCAGCCGTTGGCCCGGCCGGCCCGGTCCCTGCTGACCATGGCGGCCATCGTCCTCGGGGTCACCACCGTGACCCTGACGACCGGTCTGACCAGCACCATGGTCGCGTACGGACAGGCCGGCAAGAGCGACGGTGCGCCCAGGATCGACGTACAGGCCGGCTCGTCCGCACGCGGCCGGACCGCTCCGGCGGGAAGCGACCGGCGGACCGAACGACTGCTGCGCTCACTGCCCGGGGCGGATCAGGTGACCGTTCGCGCGCTCACCAAGGTGAGCCTCGGCGGGCACACGCAGACCGTGTTCGCCAACTTCTACCGCGGGGACACCCGGGCCCTCGCGTCCGAGATCGTCGAGGGGCGCTGGCCGGCCGGTGCCGGGGAGGCCGCGGCCGGTCCGGCGTTCCTCCACCAGCACGGGGTGTCGGTGGGCGACCGCGTCACCGTCCGGCTGAACGGCAAGGAGGCACCCGTCACCATCGTGGGCAAGACGATGGAGGGCAACGCCCAGGCGCTGGAGTCCACCTGGCAGACGCTGTTCCGACTCGACCCGACGGCGCAGGCCGCCGAGTACACGGTCCGGCTCGCACCGGGCGCCGACGCCCGGAAATACATCGCGGCGGTCAAGGCCGCCGACCCGTCCCTCCGCGCCGCACTGTTGCGCTCGGACAACGCCGCCACCACGACCGTCGTCGGCTTCGCTTCGGTGTTCACCGTACTGCTGACCGTCGTCGCCGCGCTCGGTGTGTTCAACACCGTTCTGCTGAACGTCCGGGAGCGACGGCGCGACCTGGGCATGCTGAAGTCGATAGGCATGACACCGCGCCAGGTCACGGTGATGACCGTGTCGTCGGTCATGGTTCCGGGAGTGATCGGCGGGCTGCTGGGAATTCCTCCCGGAATCGTCGCCCACCGGCTGGTCGTGGACCACGTGGGAGTGGTTGCGTTCCCGGAGTCCATGAAGCAGGTCTGGCACCTCCCGCAGCTTGCCGCTCTGGTCGTGGCGGGTGTGACGATCGCCGTCCTCGGAGCACTGGTCCCGGCGAGGTCCGCGGCACGGCTCACCATCGCCAAGGTGCTGCACAACGAGTGACGCCTGCCCGTCGGCGCTGACCGCCGCGTCCTCGTGCCGTTCGTCGGGGGCGTACGGTTCGGCGCCGTCGGCAGGCGCTTTTCGGTGACCGGGGCGCCGAGATGCCCCGGGCGCACCGGGAACCGGTTCCTCACCCTCCGGGGCGGCGCCCCCAGGCGGTGATCAGCCCGGCGGACAACTCGGCGCAGTCCGGCGACTCCAGGCAGCGGATCGCCTCCGTGACCGTCGCGTCGTCGACGAGCCCCGTCGCGGTCATCGACTCCCGCGCCCGGCTCCACGTGTCGGCCCAGAACCGGCTGATCGCGCTGCCGGGCAGCAGCGGGGGGACGTACATCTCCGCCGCCACCGAGGCCAGCCCGGCCTCGCGCAGCAGGCGGGGGTACTCCGGCACCCAGGTGACGTCCGTACCGATGGTGTCCTTCAGGCCCTGCCACATCGCGCGCATCGTCCGGGTGTACGGGGTGTCGGCCGCGACGGCCGAGGTCAGGTCGACGGCGTCGCCGAGGACGAGTACGCCTCCGGGGGCGAGCAGGCCGGCCAGTCTCGCGAGGAGCTCGCGGCGCGCGGGCAGGTGCATCAGGACGAACCGCGCGTGGACGAGCTGGAAGCGCCCCGGGTCGAAGTCCGGCGCGGTGATGTCGGCCTCCATGACGGTGAGCCCCGGTGCGGGCCGCGCGGAGAGGAACCGTACGTCCCGGTCGACGGCGAGTACGGACTCGACACCCGTCCTGTCCAGCAGGCGGTGGGCCACCGTGCCCGTTCCGGCGCCGACCTCCAGGCAGTGCCAGCCGGGTCCGGCCCCGAGCCGTTCGAGCCGGGCGAGGGTGGTCTCGTCGTAGGCGAGCGCGCCGAGGTCGATGCGCTCGTCCTCGCCGGCCCGTTCCGGCGGGAACACCGCTTCGCCGTAGCGGCCCTCACCGGTGTCACCGGTGTCGCCGGTGTCGCCGGTGCCGTCGTGGGAGGAGGGCGGGGGGTGGGGCGGTTCCACGATGGTCCCCTTCACGGGCGGCGGACGGGGGCGGCGGACGGCCGCCGCCGCATCGATCCTGCACGCTCCGCCCCTCCGGCGGGCGAGGCACGCCGGTCGGGGGCCCGACCGGCCGATGGGACGGGCACCGACGCGTGAAGGGCGTGCGTACGCCGGTGGGTCGCGGCGATCCGTCGCCGAACACAGCCGGAACGGGCTGTCGTTGTGCGGCGCTCGACGGGCAGAACGACGCAACACGCCATATCATATGGAATATGACTGCACAAGAGACAAACGTGACGCTCTACACGGTCAAGACGGGCGACACCCTCACCTCGATCGCCGCGGCCTTCGGGACGACGGTGGCGCAGCTCGTCCACTGGAACGGCATTCCGGATCCCGATGTCATCAAGATCGGCCAACGGCTCGTCGTCGCCAAGGCGGACGCACCCCAGGAGACCTTCTACACGGTCCGGCCCGGTGACACCCTCACCGCGATAGCCGCGCGCTACGGGACGACGGTCGAACGCCTCGTCAAGTGGAACAAGATCAGCAACCCCGACGTCATCAAGGTCGGCCAGCGGCTCGTCGTCGCCAGGTCCGAGCTCGTGTCGTCGGTGTGAGCACGGAGGAAGGCGGCGCCGATCCCGACAGGACAACCCCGACAACGCATGCCCGTGGGGGCCGCGGTTCCCTCTCCACTCCGGGAACCACGGCCCCCACGCACGCACGCACGCCGTCGTTCGACCGTCGGTCGGCTCGGGGCGGATGCGGATCTCGGCCGGGTCAGCCGGCGGGCGCCTGGGGGTCACGGGCCGGTTTCCCCGGCGCGTTGTGCGGCCCGCCGACGGAGTTGAGCACCGTCTGCGCCTGGTTGTCGACGAGCTTGGTGAACAACTGCTGGGCGTACCCGAAGATGACGGCCCAGGCGACGATCTGGGCGGAGGAGTCCAGGGCCTGGAGGCCGGGGACGAACTCGCCGCGCATCAGCAGCAGGCCGAGTACGGCGGTCAGCGCGCCGGTCGGCAGCTTGAGCAGGGCCAGCGCCACCGGCACGTTGTACGGGGTCGAGGTCCCCTTGATGCGGCGCAGCGACGTGGCGGCCGCGACGGCGGCCGCCACGATGCCGGTGAAGACGACGACGGGATAGTCCCACCGGGAGGCGACCATCGCGTAGAGGTCGTCGATGTCCCCGTCCGGTTGGGTGCTCGCGGAGGACATGTCGCTGGCGGTGGGGCAGACGACCCCGATCTTCTCCGGGCGGAAGCAGAGCGGCACCGTGTCCGGGGCCAGGGCGCCGAAGAGGGCGACGAGAGCCACGATGACGGACAGCGCGACGGCCATCCCGTAGACGACGTAGGTGAAGCTCCGGACGCGCAGGTTCTCCCGGAGGTGGGACTGGCGGGCCACGGCGACCGCGTCGACGACCACCTGGCGTTGTATCTCCTGCAGCGCGGTGCCGCTGCGGATCGCGAGGGCGATCTCCTCGACCTGCACCCTGCGCTCGTCGTTCACGGGCAGGTGCTCACGGACGTAGGCCACGAGGCCCGGCATCATGGCCGTGACCTCGTCGAGCGAGGAGAGGCGCAGCATCAGGGTGTGCGCCGTGTCGAACCGGGTCTGCGCGACAGCCAGGTGCGCCGCGGGGAGGCGCCTGCGGTGATCGTGGCGCAGGGTGCTCCTCGCCTCCTCCAGTTCCTTGAACGCCTCGGCGGCGAGCGCCTGCCCCTCCGCCGGCATGCCGTCGCGCGCCGTCTTGGAGCGGAGCAGCGCCTCCAGTTCACTGATGCGGGAGGCCAGACCTTCCCGCAGCTCCCAGAGACCCTTCTCGTACGCGCCGGCCCCGCGGCGGTCGCGGAACCACGTTCGCCCTGCCATCCGGGAACAGGCTTCAGCAGGCGAAGTCCGGGCTGTTGGCCCAGAACGTCAGGTGGGACCAGGTCTGTGCGCCGCAGAGGCCGTCGACCGTGATGTCCGCGCACCCCTGGAACCGCCGCACCGCGGCGTCCGTGAGGGGCCCGAAGATGCCGTCGACGGCGAGGCCCTCACCGGTGAGCGAGCTGTTGAGGTAGCACTGCGCCTGTTTGACGGCGACTCCCGAGGAGCCGATCTTGATGGTCGGCCGGGTCTTGGTGTGGGTGCAGATGTCGGGGGGCATGGCGCGCTCCTGTCTCGCAGCGGTCCTCCGCGGATCTCGGTGGGCGGACGCCCGGGCACGGCGCCCGGTGCGGCACCGTGCGTGGGGGGCGTGGGGGCGTACGGGTCCGGCGCACACGGCCGTCACAGGGTGCCCTGCGCCGGCGGCGCGGCACGGAGCCTGCGCCAATTCTTCCTTTTCATGCTACATGTCTGGTTTACGATTTGCATCTTCTCCCGCCGCTCGTACGGGAGTTGGGGCCCGGGCGCCCGGGCGGGACTGCCCTGCCGCCCGGGCCGGACCGGCGGGAGACGGATCAGCTCCAGTCGATGTCGGACCGGCGCTCCAGCGGCGCCCTGTCCTCCAGCGACTCCGGCACCACCAGGGTGTCCGCCTCGACCATGGCGGTGGGGAAGCGCAGGTGGGTCCGCTTCTGGATCTCCGGCAGTCCCACCTGGAACACCCGGAACTCGTCCAGTTCGAGCGCCTCGGTCACGTCCAGGCTCTGGGTCAGCAGGAACGCCTTGCACTTGAGCGTGCCGCCCTCGGAGAACACGAGCACCTTCCAGAACTCGCGCGGGATCCTGACCCCGCGGAACAGGCGGTCGTCGTCGTGGAGGACGGGGCCGCCGAAGACGCTCACCCTCAAGTCGTCGACCTCGACGTCCTCGAAGACCGCGTCCTCCAGGTGGCCCCAGATGCCGTTGCGGGCGCTCTGGTTGAAGTCGTCCATCTGCGGGGTGATGTTGGTGTAGAAGAACGAGTCCCGGTTGGCCTTCTCCGCCTCGGCCGGCGTGCCCCACACCACGTCGGCGCGGCGCGCGATGTGCCCGCGGTCGAGCCGGTTGGTGCGGCCCTTGTACAGCTCGTTGCTGACCTGCGCGGCGGCGGGCAGACGCGGGTCCTTGACGAAGTCGATGCCCTTGCGGTCCAGTTTCCTGATCGAGCCGCCGTCGATGTTCCACGCCACCCAGCGGGCGAACCTCCGCGACGCGCTCAGGGCGAGCGAGAAGTGCGTGTAGGGGACAACCTCGGACCCGTCGAGGCGGACGGCGTCCTCCTTGATCGAGGGGTTGAGCCGCGGTGTGCCGACCGGGACCCCGAGGAAGCCAGGGTCGTACCCGCTCACGGCCTCCATCGACTCGGGGTCGGGACGGGTGAGGGTGATCTTGAGTTCGCCGAAGACCGCCTGCGGGAAGCACGCCAGGGCCCGCTCCTCGGGGTCGTTCTCCGACTCGCCGCCGAAGTGCAGCCCGGCCAGGACGTCCGTGGGCCTGCCGGTGCGCGTGGTGAACATCCAGACCGAACCGGAGTCGCCGCGCTTGCTGATCTCGTCGTTGTCGGCCGGATGCCTCGGGTCGGGCCCTATCTCGAAGCACTCGATCTCGCGCACTCCGACCTGCGCGCCGTAGTCGACGCTCACCTTGGCGAACGGCCGGGTCACCACACCGTGCGTGACCCCGGTGGTGCGGCCGCTCTTGACCACCGCGTCGTCGATCTGCGGTTCACCGAGCTTCGCCGGGGTGACGTCCAGACCGAGGATGTCCGTGGTGAAGTCGCGGTCCGTGATCGTCGACACGGCGCAGTCTCCGATCCTGCCGAGGTGGGCGCGCTTGAGCGTCCCGATGCGGTTCAGCGCGAGGCGGCTGTCGTCCTCCGTCCCCGGCTGGACGACCGCGTCGCCGGGCTCGCCCCCTCGGCCGTTGAGGACGTGCCAGTTGCTCAGCACGGAGGGCGAGCCGTCGTTCCTGTCGAAGACCACGCACCCGAACGTCCCGGCCGACACCTTGACGTTGCCCACGCTCACTCCGGGACGCATCGGGGTGAGGCGTTTCTGGCGCTGTGGTGTCTCCCCCTCGGCCACGACGAGGAAGTGCGGCTGGTAGGAGCGCTGGACGACGTCGGTCGGGACCTCGATGCCGTCGCCTATGTCGATGAACGCGGGTATCCCGGTGGTCCGCAGGCCCTCCATGGCCTCGGGCCGGACCTTCCTGTCGACGGTGAACTGCAGCGCCAGTTCCTTGCCGCGCCGCCCGTTCCTCTCCTTGTACCCGATGCCGATCGAGGACACGTTGGGGTCGCTCAGGAACGTCGATCCCCGCGTACGGATGAAACGCTTCAGGTCGTCGATCAGCTTGTCCTGCCCACCGCCCGGGGGCGGGGGCCTGTGGTTGGCGGTCACTCGCTTGTTGGCAGCCATCACGGGCTCCTTCACGCAGGGGTTCAGGCGTGGGAGGCCCTGTCGAACGGGACGGGCTCCGGAGGTGGTGGGAACCGAAGCGAACGGCGCGGGCTTCCCGCTCCGTGGGTACTTCCAGCGTACGGCGGGGAGTACGGCGGGGACACCGCACCGGCGCACCGTGCGGGCCGTGGATTCGTCCACCTCCCGGGGCCGCGCCAAGGGCCTCGGCGCGCGAGCCCGCACCGCACAACCGGCCCCGGGCCGTACGGAGTCGGGGAACGCGGGGGCCGGTACGCCCGGTGCGGGGTGGGCGCCGCGCACCGGACGTACCGGAGCGGGTGGCCTCAGCCGTGGCCGACGTGGCGCCCGATCTCGGCGGCCACCTCGGGGTGGGTGAGGTACTCCTCGATGTCGTGCGCCCGGTCGCGGGCGTTGGTGACGGCCAGGTCGGTCAGCTCGCCCGCCCACGTCCCGCCGAGCGGGCAGCCGATCGCCACGGCGTCGGTCGGGCACCAGGCGTTGATCCACGGGTAGTCGCCGTCGGGCCGCTTGGGGCCGCCGACGAGGAGCCTGCTGTGGACACCGTCCAGGCCGAGGGGGCTGCCGGCCGTGACCAGCAGCGCGACGTCCACCTCCGGCCCCAGCCGGGTGAGGACGTCCATGCCGACGACGGTGCCCAGGCTGTGGGTGACGAAGACGACCTCGCCGGAGGCGGGCATCGAGGCGAGCACGGTGTCGAGGACCGTCTCCCGGACCTCCGGGTCGTCGAGGTACGCGGCGACGTCCCGCAGGGTCGTGGCGATGACCCACTCGTCCAGGTCGGTCTTCGCCGCCAGCCAGCTCAGTTGCCGTTGCAGCGCTCCGACGACCGAGGCACCGAAGCGTTCCTCCGCCGCCTCGCCCCGCGGGGGCATGTCCGCGTTCGCGGCTGCTTCGGCGATGAGTTGCTCGTAGGTGCCCCGGGCCGGGCCCACGGGCGCGCACGCCTCCGCCACCGGGAGAGCGGTGGTCTCCGCGAGCGGGCGGGGCACCGACTCGCGCTCCCCGAGCGCCTCGATCAGGGTGTTGCCGTAGTAGGGGAACCAGGCGTCCACCGGGTCGACCGGGGGTATTCCGGCCCGGGTGAGGCCGTGATTGAGCCCCGCGGTCCAGTCGCGGCGGAGGAGCTCGGTGTCCTTCCCCTGCTGGCTCCTGCCGTGCAGGAAGACGAGGTGCCGGCGGCCGCCGAAGGCGGTCGGCCCCGGACGCAGGGCGACGCGTTCGACGGCGCCCGCACGTGCCGGGCCCCGGGCGGCGGCGACGGGGCTGCCGTCCACGGGTGCCGCGGAGACGGTGGCGGGGGCGCCGTCCAGGACTGCTGGTGCGGCGGCGGCGGGGCTGCCGTCCAGGGACGCCGGCGCAGCGGCGACGGGACTGCCGTCCAGGCCTGCCGGATTGGCGGCACCCGGTGCGGTGCCGGCCTCCCCGAGACCGGAGTCCGGGCCCGTCTCGGCCAGGAGGGCGCGCCGCGCGGGGTCGAGGGGCAGGGCGGCGAGGTGCCGCAGGACGGAGCTGATGCGTACGCCCTCGTTGGCGACCCAGGCGACCGCGTCGTCGCCGTCGCCGGGCTCCCACACCTGACCGTCCTTGCGGAGGGTGCGGCCCTGGGCGTCCTTCTCCGGCACACCGCTGTGGTGCAGGGCGACCACTTCCCACTGGTCGTTGAAGACCGGGGAGCCGGAGTTCCCGGGCTCGGTGTCGGTCCGGTAGTGCAGGAAGTCGTCCAGACGGACTTGCAGCGCGTTGTCACGGACGGCGATCTCCTTGAGCCTGCCCATGGGGTGGCCGATGACGTTCACCGGTTCCCCGACGACCAGTTTGCCGAGCTGGACGCTGAGCCTGTTCCACCCGAACACGTCCCCCGGCATCCGGCCGTCGCCCAGCGGGCGGACCAGCACCAGGGCGAAGTCGAGCCGCTCGTCGGCGACGAAGAACGTACCCGGGTCGATCTCCACGCGGGTCGCCGTGCCGGGGGCGTTGTCGATGGTCACCTGGGCGTCGAACTCCAGGAGGCACTGCCGTGCGGAGGCCTCGTCGGGCAGGACGTGGTGGTTGGTCATCAGCAGCCGCGGCGACACCAGGAAGCCGGTGCCGATCGGCAGCTCGCGGCCGTTCTCCCGGGTCACGATCCGGGCGACTGTGCGCGCGGCGCGGGCACCGCGCGGCAGGAAGCTCCACGCCTGCAACTCCTTGGAGAGCCCGAGGATGCGTTCGTACGCCGCGGGCGCCGAAAGGTGCTCCTCGCGGATGCTCTCGACCGCCGCCGCGGCGGGCACCGCCTGCCGGTCCAGCAGCCGTGCGGCGCGGACGGCGATCGCCTCGGGCGAGTCGGGGAACTTCACCCCGGCGTCCATCTGCCGCTCGACGTTCCGGCGTTCGTCGCTCGTCCGCCGGTACCTTTCCGCCGCGGCCTCGGCCTGCTTCAGTCCTTCCGCGCGTGCGCTGGTCGTCACTGCCATGACCGACCCTCCGGTCCTGTTCCGGGATGTCCTCCCGGCCCCGGTGGCCGTCGGCGTGCCGGGGCCGGCTGACGGCCCCTCCCGCCGGGCGGTTCCGCCGCGGCACGCGCCCAGCGGGAGGCACCGTGCCACGGTCGCGGGACGAACGCCCGCGCGCCTTCGGCCCGGAGGGTCGGATGCGACGGGATGCGGGCCTGCGTCGGCTCTCCTCTCCGAACTGTGCGGGGCCGCTGCCTAGGCGAAGACCTGGTACGGCACGCGGAGCTTGTTCCATGACGTCGGTCCGGGCCAGCCGTCCGCGTCCTTGCCCCGGTACCCGAGCTTGTACTGCCACATGGCGTAGGACTCGCGGTGCTGCGCGTTCCATTGGGCCGGCGGCCCGCCCGGACCGTACGCCGAGCACCCCTCCTCGATGAGCCGAGCACCCATCATGCTGATGACGGGACTGTGGGGTTGGGTCTTGAACCAGGCGGCGCCCGGGAACGGGACGTAGGGGGACTGCGCCTGTGTGACGATCAGCCTCTGGCCGATCCTGAGGACGTTCGGATCGGGAATGTCGTTCCACGCCTGCAGCTGCTCGACGGTGGTGCCGAACCGTTGGGCCAGTGCGTACAGCGTGTCGCCCGACTTCACTGTGTAATACGTGCCTTCCGATTCCATGTATTTATGCTAGGCACTTTTACGCCTGCCCGCATGGGGGCACACTGTGATTTTTCTACGGCTCGCGCGCCACGATTCGTTGAGTCGGAGGCGAGTTGACGCACAGTGGGCAGCCACGTCCTGGACATCGGAAATACCGGACGGTAATACCGGTACATGTTGACCGGGTGATATTTGAAAGGGCGACCACGGGCCTTTCGGCCGGCGAATTCTTCCCCGGCCTCCCGGACGCCTCCGGGAGCGCGCGTGCCGTCTCGGGACCGGCTCGGCGCCCGGGCACGGACCGCTCGGGCGTAGGCTTCGCTCAGCCAAGGACACGGTGGGGGGCGGAGAACGTGACGGCTGGGACGGCATCTCGGTGGGGGTCGGTCCTCGATTCGGTCGTGGTGTACGCGCAGGGCGCGGTCTGCCACCGCCTGGCGTCGGGCAGCATGCCGCCCGACGGCCGGGTCAGGGTGACGGGGCTGCCCCGCGCGCTGGACCGCGGTTCCCTGCGGGTCCGGGTACTGGGCTCCCCCGGGGTGCGCGTGACCGAGGCGCGGGTGGAGGTCGAGGCCGAACCCCGCGACACCGGCACGGCCGACGGGCTGCGCCGTGAGGTCGAGCGGCTGCGTGACGTCCACGCGGCGGCGCGGGCGCGACGGGACCGGCAACTGGCGCTGGTCGAGGAGGTCGGCGCCCTGCACCCGGTGCCGCCGCCGCGCAGGCGCGAGGACCCGCACCGCGAGACCCCCGTCGACGCCTGGCTGGAGCTCGCGGACTTCGTGGACGCCCGGCTGACCGGGCTGCACGCGCGCCTCGTCGAACTGGAGGAAGCGCTGGGCGTCGCCGAGCACGAGCTCGCCGTCGCCGCGGACGAGCTCGCCCACGCCTCCACCGACGCGCCCTCGGGCCACGTGGACACCACGGTCTGCGCGGTCGTGACCCTCGCCGGCACCCCGGGCGGCACCGACGGGAGCGGCGGGAGCGGTGGCGAGGAGGTGCGGCTGGAGCTGGAGTACGGGGTTCCGGGCGCCGTCTGGGTCCCGGCCTACCGCCTCACGCACCGTCAGGGCGACGGCACCGGGAAGCTGGTGCTGCGCGCCTCGGTCGCCCAGCGCACCGGCGAGGACTGGACCGGGGTGCGCATCGCCCTGGCCACCGCCGACCTGCGGCGCCGCACCGACCTGCCGCGCCTGCGTTCCCTGCGGATCGGCCGCCGGCAGCCCGCCCCCGCCCCGTCCGGCTGGCGCGAGCCGCCCGCGGGGCTCGGCGACCTGTTCACCGGGTACGACGCGGCCCCGCGTCCGGCGGCATCCACCGGCCCGGTGGCCGCCGCGGGCGGCTCCGCGCCCGGCGCCGTACCGCCGCCCACGCCGCCCCCGCCTCCCGCACCGCAGGGCTACGGCGCGCCCCCCGGGGCCGTCCCGGCGCCCGGCGGCGCGCCGGCGGCCTTCGGCGGCGCCATGCCCCCGCCCGCCCAGCCGGTCATGGCGCGGCCGGGCAGCGCGCCGCGCGGCCGTCCCCGGTCCTTCTCGGGTCCGGCCCCCATGGCCCCCATGGCCCCCGCCGGGGCCATGCCGCCCGGCGCCGCCCCGCCGCCGGCACCGGTTCCGCCACCGGCACCGGCGGCCGGCCCGCCGCGGCCCAGCGGGGCCGAGCTGGAGTACGCGTCCCTCGTCCTGCGCGGCCCCGAGGACCGGGCCGGCCGCAGGGGCCGGCTGTTCCCCGACTCCTCGTTCGACGCGGTGGCGGCCGAGTACCGCCGCCGGGCCGAGGCGGTGGCCGAGCTGCCGCTGCCCGGCCACGCCGTGCGGCCCCGCGAGTCGGCGGGCTCCTTCGACCACCGCTTCGACGCCGCCGCCCGTGCCGACATCCCCTCGGACGGCACCTGGCACACCGTCACCGTGGGTGAGATCCCGGTCGGACTGCGCACCGAGTACCTGTGCGTGCCGTCCGTGGAGCAGACCGTCTACGCGACGCTGGTGCTCTCCAACGCCACCGACCAGGCCCTGCTGGCCGGGCCGGTGGAGGTCACCGTCGACGACGACCACCTGCTGACCGCCGCGCTGCCCACGCTCGCCGCCGGCGCCGTGCGCCGGGTGGGGCTCGGGCCGGCCGAGGGCGTCCGGGTCACCCGCCGTACGAACGTGCACGAGTCGACGTCCGGCCTGCGCAACAACACCACCGTGCTCGACCACAAGGTCCACGTGGAGCTGGCCAACCGGCTGGCGCGGCCCGTCACGGTCGAGGTCCGCGAACGGGTGCCCGTCACCTCCGAACCGGACGTCCGCATCGAGGAACGGGCGGACTGGACGGCGCCCGACAATGGCACGGGACCCGAGTACCACGCCCCCGGCACCCGCATCTGGCGGGTGGAGCTGCCCGCCGGCGGCACCACCGCCCTCGACGGCGGCTACGAGATCCGCATCCCGGCCGGCAAGGCCCTGGTCGGCGGCAACCGCAGGAGCTGACACACGCATGACCGCTGACACACGCACGACCACGGCACCGAAGCCGGTCGCCCTCCCCGTCACCGCCGTCACCTGCCTGGAGGACCGCGCCCACGTCGAGCGCGAGGTGGTCCTCGACCTGGAGGCGGGCGTACAGCGGCTGCGCCTCGGGCCCGTGAGCGCCCTGGTGGTCGACCGCACCCTCCACGCCGAGCCGGCCGCCGGGCACGCCGCAACCGTGCTGGACGCCCGGATCGTGCGGACCTGGACGCCCCGGGGGCCGGGGCCGTCCGCCGACGACTCCGCCCTGGAGCGGCGGGTGCGTGCCCTGGAGGAGGAGCGGGTCGCCGTGGGGCGGCGGCGCGACCGGCTGCGGGCCCGCCTCGACGTCCTCGGCCGCCTCGCCGCCGACCTGCTGCGGGAGATCGGGGAGGGCGCGGGCGCCGGGGAGACCGCGACCGCCCGCTGGGCGCGCGAACTGGACCGGGTGGACCAGGAGCGCGACACGTACGGCGAACAGCTGCGTGCCGCCGAGGCACGGCTGACCGGCCTCGCCGCCGAGCTCGGGGAGGCCCGGCAGGCCGTGGACCTCGCCGAGTCCGAGCCCGCCGAGCTGGTCGGCCACGTCGAACTGACCGTGGAGGCCGCGACCGCCGGGCCGGTCCGCCTGCGGGTGAGCCACCTCACCGCGTGCGCGCTGTGGCGGCCCGCCTACCGGGCCGTGCTGGACGGCGACTCCCTGACGCTGGAGACCGACGCCATGGTCTGGCAGCGCACCGGCGAGGACTGGTCGGGCGTACGGCTGACGCTGTCGACGGCCCGGTCGGCGCTGGCGACCGATCCGCCGCGGCTGGACGAGGACCGGCTGACGCTCAAGGACCGGTCGGCGGCCGAGCGGCGCACCGTCGAGGTCGAGGTGCGCGAGGAGGAGATCGCGGACCTCGGTCCCGCCCCGGTGCTCGGCCTGCCGGGGGTGGACGACGGGGGCGAGGCACGGGTGCTGCACTCCCCCGCGCCGGTGTCCGTGCCGTCGGACGGCCGCGCCCACCGGGTGCCGCTGTCCGCCTTCACCGCGGCGGCGGTGCGGGAGTACGCGTGTTCGCCGGAGCTGTCCCCGCTGGTCACCCAGGTGGTGCGGTGCGACAATCTGTCCGGCCACGCGCTGCTCGCCGGCCCGGTGGACCTGGTCCGCGGCAGCGGGTTCGCCGGCCGCGGCACGCTGGAGTTCACCGCTCCCGGCGCCCCCGTCGAGCTGGCCTTCGGCAGCTGCGACGACCACGGGGTGGTCCGGGAGACCGAGGAGACCCGCGACGCCACCGGCATCATGCAGCGGACCGTGGTCACCCGCACGGTGCGGTTGCACCTGTCCCGGTTCTCCGCCCCCGGGGAGACCGGGGACCGGGTGGTCGTCCTGCGCGAGCGGATCCCGGTCTCCGAGACGTCCGCGGTGGACGTGCGGCTGCGCACGCAGGCCTGCTCACCGGCGCCCGACGCGATCGACGCCGAAGGCATCGCCCGGTGGAACGTCACCCTCCCGCCCGCCGGCCGGCGCACCGTCACGCTGGTCTACGAACTCGCGGCCGCCGGCAGGGTCGCCGGGCTCTGACCGGTGCCGGGGCCCCCGCCCGCGTGACCGCGCGGGGCCCCCGGCCCGCCCGGCACCCGGTCCAGGACGATGCCGAACAGGTCGCGGTAGGCGGCCAGGATCTCGTCGTCGCCCTCCAGCGTCCGCTCGGTGCGCCGCCCGTCCGCGGTGGTGACCAGCTTGCGCCCGCTGAGGGTGACGCGGCCGTCCCCGGTGAGGAGCGAGCACACCGGGGAGCGGGTGAAGTGCGAGGCCGGGGAGGTGCGGTGGTACCAGGCGCCGGCCTCGAAGTCCGACAGCTCCCGCGGCCGCACCTCGACGCGGTACTGCACCTTCCCGTTCCGCAGCACCTCCAGGTCGCCCTCGGACGTTTCGGCGACGCGGAACACCCCGCCCGGGTCCTGCTGCTCCCCGCGTTCCTCCAGGGCGAGCGGGTAGTGGCTGTGGTCGCCGAACCCGACGTCCGCGAGCCAGGGCCCGGTGCCGTCGTCCGTCTCCACCCGCAGCGCCAGGTGATCGAACGGGATCCCGAGGCGGCCCTCGCCGTCGACGGTACGCGCCTGGAGGAACGCCACCCGGAACCCCAGGTCGCGCAGCAACGCGGCGAAGGCGCCGCCCAACTCGTAGCAGAAACCGCCGCGCCGGCCGTGCACGATCTTGTCGAGCAGCGCCTTCTCCTCCAGCACGATCTCCTCGCCGAGGTGGATGGAGAGGTTCTCGAACGGCACGGTCAGCAGATGCCGCAGGTGCAGCTCGCGCAGGGCTGCGGCGTCGGGGCGGGAGGGGCGCGGGGCGCCCATGCGGTCGAGATGGGCGCGGGTGTCGGGGACGGTGTTCATGGGGGCCATCTTCGAGGCCCCCCGACGGCCTGTCATGCGGCTGGAGACGTATGGGCGGGAGGCCCGGGGACGTAGGACCGCGAGCCGGGTCGTACGGGCGGGAGAGCGGGGTCGTCGCACGGACTTGGCGCCGGCGACGCACGTGTACGGGCCGGAGGCCGGGGATGTCGTACGGGGCCGACGCACACGTACGGGCCGCGCGCCCACGACGTACCGGCCGGAAGCCGGGCCCGCCGGGCGAACCGGGCGCCGCTAGCGTACGGGCCGGGCGCCGGGGGACGGCCCGCGCCACTGCGGGCGCGGGGCGCGGGCCGGCCGCCCCGGCGTCCCGCCGGCACGGTGCACGGTCATGGTGTGCCGGAGTCGTCGTCCTCGCCGTCCGGCGTCGCGGGCGGGGGCAGCGGGATGCGGGTCTGGCCGTCGAGCGGGGGCGGTGTCCGCTCGCCGAGCCGGTCTTCGAGCTCCTGCAACCTGGTACGCGTACGCGCGTCGGGTGTCGTCATGGTCTCCTCCTCACCGTTTCGGCGGCCGGGAATCAGCCGGCGGCTCCTCCGCCCCCCGCCGCGCCGGGCCGAAGCGTGACATCGGCGCCGCGGGGCAGCAGGAAGGTGACTCCCTGCCGTACCGTCCCCACCGGGGCGGCGGCCGGGTGACGGCAGGCCGGAACGGAGCGGTGGTTGCATGACGATCGGTGTCCCCGCGAGCGGTTCGGCGCCCGGTCGGCGCGAGCCCGGGGCGTACGCCAGGGCCATGGCCCGTACGCCGGTCGCCGTCTGGGAGGACGATCTGACCGACTGGGCGGCGGCGCTCACCTACTACGCCGTGCTGGCGGTGTTCCCGGGCCTGCTGGTGCTCGTCTTCTCGCTGGCGCTGCTCGGCACGGGTTCCCCGCAGGAGGTCGTCGCGCAGTTGGGGGCGTTCGTGCCGAAGACGGCCCGTCCGGTGCTCGCACAGGCGCTGGGCGGCTCCGGGGAGGAACCGTCGGTCCGCTGGGTGCTGGTGGTGCTGACGGCGGGCGCCGCCCTGTGGTCCGCCTCCAGCTATCTGGCCGTGTTCCGGCGCGCGTTGCACGCGATGTACGGCGTGCCCGACTGTCGTCCCGCCTGGCGGACGCTCCCCGCCATCCTGCTGCGGGCGTCGACCGTGCTGGCCCTGCTGGTCAGCGGGGTGCTGACGCTGACCGCCGCCGAACGGGTCGCGAGGGCCATCGGCCGGGGCACCGGGACGGACCATCAGGCCGCCCTCGTCTGGGCGGGGCTGAAGTGGCCGCTGTTGTTCGGGGTGGGCGTCGCCCTGGTCCTGCTGCTCTTCCGGTCGGGACCGCCGGAGTCGCGCGGTGTGCGGCAGACGGTGGCCGGCGGGGCGCTGGCGGTGCTGCTGTGGCTGCTGGCGTCGCTGGGGTTCGCGTTCTACGCCGCCCACGTGGCGACGTACGACCGGCTCTACGGTTCCCTGGCCGGTGTGGTGGCGTTCCTCGTGTGGCTGTGGGTCTCCCACGTGGTGCTGCTGGCCGGCGCGCAGTTCAACGCGGAGCTCGCCCGTGACGGGCGGCCGCGGAGGCCCGATCCGTGCTCCTCGGCGACGTGAACCGCTCGCCGTCGCGGTTCACCCGTGGCGCGACGGGCAACAAGACGCCCATGACGACGGGCAACGGCGGGAGCGCCGGACGGATCGGCCCACTGGCGCTGCTGCCGGTGCTGGGGCTGTTGATGGTGGGCGCGGGCCTGCTGGTCACGGGCCCGGCGGCGGACCACCCGCCCCTGACGGCGGAGGACGCGGTCAGCAGGTGGTTCGCCGCCCGGCGCGGCGGTACGGCCACGGGGGTGTCGGAGTGGCTGACGTTCGTCGCGTCCACGGAGAGCGTCATCGGGGTCACGGTCGTGTGCGTGGTCGCGCTGATCGTGCTGCCGCGCGCGCCCCGCTGGCCGGAGGCGCTGTTCCTGGTGGGGTCGGTGGCCGCGCAGTCGGCCCTCTTCCTGCTGGTGACGGTGTGCGTGGAGCGGCCGCGGCCGGACGTGCCGCGCCTCGAACCCGCCCCGCCCACCTCCAGTTTCCCCTCCGGGCACGTCGGCGCCTCGCTCGCCCTCTACGGCGGGCTGGCCACCCTGGCGGTGACCCGGCTGCGCGGGCCCTGGCGGTACGTGGCCGCCGGTCTGCTGCTGATGGTGCCGCCGGCGGTGGCGGTGTCGCGGCTGTACGGGGGGATGCACCACCCGAGCGACGTGGTCGGCGGGCTGGTCAACGGCGCGGGCGTCCTGCTCGTCATGGCGCGCGCACTGCTGTCCCCGCCCCTGCGGCGGCCGGAGCGCGCGCCGGGAGCGGCGCCGGGCCGGTCGTGGGCAGGGGTACGGGCGTGGGCGCCGGACCGTGTGCCGGGTGGGCCGTCCGCCGGTGCGCGGACGGACGTGCGTACGGTCCGCCGCGGGCCGCGCCGGGAACCGGGCGGTGACGACGTGCGCGTCGCGGCCGGCCGGCGAGCGGCAAAGGCGGCGGGCGGCGGGGGCTCCCGGGGCGACGGGCCAGGACCGGACGGGGCGGGGCGGGAGCCGTGAGCGGTGGGGGGCGCCTTCCGCCCTCCCCCGGCCGGTCACGCCGCCGGGTCCCAGGCACCCTCGAACAGCGCGAGCTCCAGCAGGTCGGGGCGGGACCACGGCCGGCCTGTGCCGGCGCGGGCCGCCCGGTCGGCGGCGGCCGTCATGAACCGCAGGTACACGGCGTAGCGGTGGGACGTCCAGCCCGTGTCCGACCAGATCCAGGCCGCGACGTCCGCCGCGTCGGGCACACCGCTCTCCCGCCCCACCCGCGCGGCGTGGACGCGCAGGACGCGCGCGACCCGCTGGTCCAGGATCAGCGCGCGGGGTGCGCCGCCGGGGGTGTGGGGCCGCCGGTCGAGGAAGTACAGCAGCTTGGTGAAGAAGGCGGGGCCCAGTCCCTTCACCGTGCCCCGCAGCGCCTGGTAGGCCGCGACCGCGCCGGCCTCCCCGAGGTGGCGGTCGGCGTGCGCCACGGCGTCGGCGACCCCCGGCCCGGCGAGGATCTCCGCCAGCCGGTGGGGCCCGTACCCCGTCCGGCCCTGCCCCCAGACGTACGAGGCCACCAGGGCCTTCTCCCATTCGCCCCGCGCCGCCGCCCGCTGCACCGCGGTCCGCGCCTGCGCCCGGTCGACCGTCGCGATCCGGCCGTCCGTCCTCGCGGCGAACCCGTCGGGCCAGGGCTCGACGCCCGACCAGTGCACGGGGACGTACGCCACGGCGTGGTCACCGGAGCCGGACGCGTACCGGGCCCCGGGCCCCGCGGACCAGGCGCCGAGCGCCCGGACGGCGGCTTCCGGCAGCAGCAGCCGCATCATCTCGGCATCCAGCGCGTCGGCCAGATCCTGTCGCCCCATGTCCGTTTCCTCCCCCTCGTGTCGGTGTGCGCCGGCGCGGAGACCAGCAACCCCGGCGGGCTGGAGGTGCGGACGGTCCGGAAGTGTCGGCGGGCACCCCGGGCGCCGGGCGATGAGTTCCGGTCCCCCAGTCTGCCGCGGGGCCGTCCGGCGGCGGCCGCACTTCGAGCAGGGGACTCTAGTGGCGCAGCTCACATACTGAGCGGTTGGTAATCTTCCTCGCCTGATGGGAACGTGACCGCGAGGGGCTCCGCGGGAGCGACCGCGGGACAACGTCAGGGAAGTGAGGAGCGACCGTGCGTGCGATCCACGTCACCGAATTCGGCGGGCCGGAAGTGCTGCGACTGGTGGAGGTGCCCGAGCCGCGGCCGGAGCCCGGCCGCCTGCTGATCGACGTCTCGGCCGCGGGCGTCAACTACGCCGACACGCACGCGGTCGAGGACTCGTACCTGTCCCGTACCACCCTTCCCATGATTCCGGGCGGTGAGGTGGTCGGCCGTACCGAGGACGGGCGGCGGGTCGTCGCGCTCGCGGACAACTACGGCGGGTACGCGGAGAAGGCGTCGGTCCTGGAGGACCTGGCGATCGACGTCCCCGATGCGGTGAGCGACGGACAGGCCCTGGCACTGATCGTGCAGGGCCTCACCGCCTGGCACCTGCTGCGCACGTCGGGGCGGATGGCCGCGGGCGAGTCGGTCGTCGTGCACGCCGCCGCGGGCGGCACCGGGTCGCTCGCCGTCCAGCTCGCGAAGACGTTCGGGGCGGGGCGGGTCATCGCGACCGCCTCCACCCCGGAGAAGCGGGAGCTCGCCCTCTCCCTCGGTGCGGACGTCGCCGTCGACGGGGCCGCGGAAGGGCTGAAGGACCGGCTGACGGAGGCCAACGGGGGCAGGAAGGTCGACGTCGTCCTGGAGATGACCGGCGGCCCGGTCTTCGAGGAGTCCCTCGCCGCCCTGGCGCCGTTCGGCCGCCTCGTCACGTACGGCATGGCGAGCCGCCAGGCACCGCAGCCCGTGCACGCCGCGCAGTTGATGGGCCGGTCCCGGGCGGTCGTCGGGTTCTGGCTGATGCACGCGGTCGCGCGGCCCGGCATGTACCGGGAGCCGATGGCCGAGCTGCTCGACATGGTCGGCGACGGACGTCTGTCGCCGCAGGTCGGCGGCGTGTACCCGCTGTCCGACGCGGCGCGTGCGCACGAGGACCTCCGCGCCCGCAGGACGGTCGGCAAGCTGGTGCTGGACACCTCGCGCTGAGGCCGGGCGGCGGGCCGGGGCGGCGGGAGGCCCGGACGACGGCAGCCGGTCCCCCGGACGACGCGGCGGGAGGCCCGGACTACGGCCGGCCCCCCGGACGACGCGGCGGGAGGGCCGGACGACGGCGGCCGGTCCCCCGGCCGGCCGTCCTCCGGCCCGTGCGCCCCACGTGCCGCCGGTCCCCGCCTCGCCGGGCTCAGCCCGCGTGCCGGGCCATCCAGTCCTCGACGTCGGCCGACGAGCGCGGCAGGCCCGCCGACAGGTTCTCGTGGCCGTCGCCGGTCACGAGCAGGTCGTCCTCGATCCGGACGCCGATGCCGCGCCACTCCTGGGGCACGGTGAGATCGTCCGGCTGGAAGTACAGGCCCGGCTCGACGGTGAGCACCATGCCGGGCTCCAGCTCCCCGTCGACGTACTCCTCGTTCCTGGCCTGCGCGCAGTCGTGGACGTCCAGGCCGAGCATGTGGCCGGTGCCCGCCATGGTGAAGCGGCGCTGGAGGCCCAGTTCGTAGGCGCGCTCGGCCGGGCCCGGGACGAAACCCCAGTCGACCAGCCGCGCCGCCAGGTGCCGCTGGGCCGCCTCGTGGAAGTCGCGGTACGCGGCTCCCGGCTTGACGGCCGCCATCCCCGCCTCCTGCGCCTCGTGCACCGCGTCGTAGACCTCGCGCTGGAGGGGCGTGAAGGTGCCGCTGATCGGCAGTGTGCGCGTGACGTCGGCGGTGTAGAGGGTGCGGGTCTCCACGCCCGCGTCGAGCAGCAGCAGGTCGCCCGGGCGGACCGGGCCGTCGTTGTCCGTCCAGTGCATGATCGTGGCGTGCTCGCCGGCGGCGCAGATCGAGCCGTAGCCGACCGAGTTGCCCTCCAGCCGCGCGCGGCGGAAGAAGGTGCCCTCGATCCACCGCTCCGACGACGCGACCGCCGTGGACAGGTCCCCGACCACATCGACGAAGCCGCGCACCGTGGCGTCCACCGCCTCGCGGAGCTGGGCGATCTCCCAGTCGTCCTTGACGAGCCGGAGGTCGCCGAGCGCCTCTTCCAGTTCGGCGTCGCGCTCCTCGTCGGTCGTGACGGCGGCCTGGAGGGCGGGGTCGACACCCCGGACGATCCGGGTCGGTGCTCCCGAGGCGGCGGCCAGGTCACGGGCCGCCGTGCGCACGTCCCGGCACGGCAGTCCGAGGACCGCCTCCGACTCGGCGAGGGAGCGGCGCCTGCCCGTCCACAGCTCCGCCGTGGCGCCGGTCCAGAACTCGTCGGTGTCCCTGCCGTCCCTCGGCAGCTGGTAGCAGTAGGCGTCGTGGCCCCCGTCCGCGCGGGGCTCCATGACGAGGGCACCGTCCCGCGCGCGGTCCCCGGTCATGTGCACGTAGCCCGAGAACGGCCGGAACGGGTAGAGGTCGTCGTTGGAGCGGACCTTGAGGTTCCCCGAGGGGACGACCAGGCGCTCGCCGGGGAAGCGGGCGGAGAGCCGGGCGCGGCGGCGGGCCGCGTACGGCGCCTGCTCGTCGAGCCGCAGGTCGCGCCGCTCGGTGTCCGCCCATCCCGTTCGCATGAGGGCGGAGAGTTCCTCGGAGATGCCTGAGTAGAGACCGTTCTTGCGGCCTTTCGCCACGGTGTGCACCTTCTTCCGCATGGGTTGCTGCGTGCCGCCGGGCGCCGGCGGCCCGCGCACGCTATCCGGCTCCGCGACCGCGTGGTGCCCGGTTGTGCCACTGGCACGGATCGGACACGGCGGCGGGGCGGAGCCGTCGATAATGCGACGCATGACGAACGCGAGACTCGGCGAGGCCCTGCGGCTGCTGGGCGTCGACCCGACGGCCGCCCGGGTCTACCTGGCGCTGCTCGAACTGGCCCCGGCCCCGCTGCGGGCGGTCGCGGCCGCGACCGGTCTGGACGGCGCCGAACTCGCCACGGCGTACGGGGCCCTGGTGGACGCCGGGCTGGCCAGTGCCGCCGAGGAGGGCGGTGAGGTGGTCGCCCCGGTGCCGCCGGCCGCCGGTCTGGAGATCCTCGCCCGGCACCGGGCGACCGAGATCGAGGAGTCGCGCATCGCCGTCGGCGGCGCGTTCGAGACGTTCCGCCGGCAGCGGCTCGCCGCGTACAACGACGATCTCGTGGAGGTCGTCACCGGGGAGGCCATCGGTCCGCGGATCCGGCAGGCCTGGGCGAGCGCGCGGGAGCAGATCCGGCAGTTCGAGTCACCGCCGTACTTCCCCCTGCCGGGCGCCACGGACGACGCGCTGGCCACGCTCGCGCGCGGGGTGACGCAGCGGGTCGTGTACTCGCGGGAGTCGCTGGAGCACCCGGGGCACCTGAAGGAGGTCGTCGAACCGTGCGTCCGGGCCGGCGAACAGGCCAGGGTGCTCCCGTCGGTACCGGTCAAGCTGGTGATCATCGACGATGCGTACGCCCTCGTGTCCTTGTCGATCAAGGAGGCGGACGTGCACAACACCATGCTCGTCGTGCAGCCGTGCGGCCTCCTCTCCGCCCTCATGGCGCTGTTCGAGCAGTCCTGGCTCAACGCCCTCCCGTTCCACGGCCGCACCACCCGCCCGGGCGGCCTGCCGCCCGGGGACCGCCGTCTGCTGTGGCTCCTCGCGGGCGGCGCGAGCGACGACGTGATCGCCCGCGAACTGGGCGTCAGCCGCCGCACGCTGTACCGCCGCCTCCAGGTCCTCATGGCCCGGCTGGGCGCCGCCAACCGCTTCCAGATGGCCCTGCACGCCCAGCGCAACGGGTGGTTGTGACCGCTGCGGGGGGTGTGTCCGCGATCGCGGCGGGACCTCGTCCCGGAGTGCGGCTCCCGCGTGCGTCAGTGCGGCGCGGTCGGCCGCGCGAGGCGGGAGGGGATGTGGGCGAGACCGTGTGCGCCCGGTTCTCCCCTTCGGTTCACGTGGAGTGTCGTCACGACCGACTCGGTGGCGAGGTCCACCACCGTCACGGTGCTGGAGGAGACGGCGGCCACGTAGGCGTACCGTCCCCCGGGCGAGGAGGCGATGGTCAGGGGGAAGGCACCGACCGGGACACGGCCGTGCCGGCCCGAGGCGCCGTGGATGTGCAGGACGCCCGCCTTCTGGCCGCCGAGCGCGGACTCACCGGCGGTCCTGCGCAGTTCGCCCGCCAGGAGGAGGCCGGTGGACGTCGCGTGGACGGGGAAGACGACGTCGTCGGTGGGCAGTGTCCGTACGACGGTGCCGGTGGCCGTGTCGATGACTGCCACCCCGGCCCCGTGGGCGGGGGCTGCGTCGAACGTCGCCTTGGGCCCGGCCACGTAAACCTGGCGTCCGTCCGGGGACACCGTGATGCCCTCGCTGCCGCCGGGCAGCGGGACACGGTCGACCAGCAGCGCCCGATCGAGGTCGACGACCGACACGAACGGTGCTTCCTTGTTGGCGGTGTAGGCCCGGCGGCCGTCCGGGGTGAGGGCGAACCAGTGCGGTCCGGGTGCCCCGACCGGGATGCGGCGTACCGGCCGCAGGGTGTCGGCGTCCAGGGCCAGCAGGCCACCCTCGTGGGTGTCGTGGGCCTCGACGCTGACCCACAGGAGCGCGCCGGCCGGGTCGAGCGCGATGCCGTGCGGCGCTCGGTGCGGGGACAGGTCGACGACGTCCGTCACCCGCCGCCGGTCGGGGTCGATGACGGCGATCTCGTGGGCGGGTCCGGTGTGGGCGTGGTAATAGCCGCCGCGGTAGGTGATGGTGCAGTACAACCGCCGCCGGGCGGGGTCGAAGCACAGCTCGTGCGGTTCGCCGGGGACGGTCACCTCACCGAGGGGTGCGTAGGTCGCCGTGTCGAAGAAGGTCACCGTGGGGCCGCTCTGGCTCACCACGGCCAGAACGTCGTTGTGTGTACGGGTCATACGCCGCAGCCTCCGGGCGGACGAGCGTTGACTCCAGTGCAATGTTGTTAAAGGGTCTTTGCGTCCCGAGCAATGCATGAGGTCACGCCGGCGCGGGAGCCGGGCCGGTGTGAGGAGGGTCATACGGTGGAATCGCTCGATCTGAACCTTCTCGTCGCTCTGGACGCCCTGTTGGAGGAGGAGAGCGTCACCGCTGCCGCCGCCCGCCTTCGGGTGTCGCCGCCGGCCATGAGCCGTACGCTCGGCCGGATCCGCGCCGTGCTGGGCGATCCGGTTCTGGTACGGGCCGGACGGGGACTGGTGCCCACGCCCCGCGCGGTCCAGCTGCGTCCCCGGGTACGGGAAGTGGTCGGGCAGGCCCGCGGGCTGCTGGCACCGGAGGCGGGCGGCGATCCGGCCACACTGGTACGCGAGTTCGGTGTCCAGGCCAGTGACCTGCTGCTGGCCGGACTCGCCGCGCGGCTGGTCACCGCCGTGGCGCGCGAGGCGGCCGGGGTCACGCTCCGCTTCCTGCCGGAGAGCCTGGAAGGCACCCCCGCGCTGCGCGAGGGGCTGGTGGACGTGGAGGTCGGGGTCATCGGCGCGCCCGCCCCGGAGATCCGCACCGAGACGCTGGGCGAGGTCCGTCTCGTGGGCGCCGTACGGCCCCAGCACCCCCTGGCCGCACGGACGCGGGTCACTCCCCGGGCGTTCGCCGCCACCGAGCACATCGGCGTCTCCCGCCAGGGCCGGGTGCGCGGGCCGGCCGACGAAGCCCTCACCGCCCTGGGCCTGCGGCGGCGGGTCGTCGCCGTCGTACCGAGCTGGCCGGCCGCGCTCCAGCTGTGCCGCGAGACCGATGTGGTGTGCCTGGCCACCACGACGGCCGCCCAGGCCTTCGGCCTGCACACCTTCGACGTGCCGCTGCCGCTGCCGCCGCTCACCCTGGCCATGGCGTGGCACCCCCGCAACGACGCCGACCCGGCACACCGCTGGCTGCGCGACCACATCCGCGCCGCTTGGCACTCCGGGGAGTGAGCGGCCGCACGGGTCGTCGCACGGGCCCGCCCGGTCCGGCCGTCCCCGGCTCGTGACGTGAGCCGCGCCACGGCCGCCGGTCCTGGGCGGCGTCGTGCCCGTCGTTCCCGGGTGGGCGCCGGTGGCCGCCGACACGTGGGTGAGGTTGAGGGCGATGCCGGCCTCGCGCACCCCGGCCGCGCGCAGGACGGGGTTGAGGGCGATGCCCGCCTCGCGCACCCCGGCCGCGCGCAGGGCGCCCATCGACAGGCCGTGACCGACCAGCAGGTGGTGCGCCGCCGCCAGTGCCGGGGTGCCCAGGCGCAGGCCCGGGGCGTGCTCACCGCCCGCGTGGCCGAGGAAGGCGCTGCACCACGGCTCGTTGAGCGTGATCCAGCGGGGGACGCGGTCGGCCAGTGCGTCCGCGACCAGGGTCGTGTAGTCGGCGAAGCGTGCCGCCGTGTCCCTGGCGCGCCAGCCGCCCGCGTCCTCGAGGGGCTGCGGGAGCTCCCAGTGGTAGAGCGTCACGGCCGGGGTGATACCGACGGCCAGCAGGTCGTCCACCAGCCGTGAGTAGAAGTCGAGGCCCTTGGGGTTCGCCGCTCCAGATCCCGTGGGTTGCACGCGGGGTCAAGCCACGGAGAAGCGGTACGTGTCCACCCCCAGGTTCGCGAGGAGGGCGACGTCCTCGCGGTGGCGGTGGTAGTGGTCGCAGGCCGTGGTTCCGTCGCCGCCGTCCAGGACGGCTCCGGGGTCGGTGGCAGAAGGTGTCCCAGATCGACGGCCCGCGTCCGTCCTCCGACACGGCGCCCTCGATCTGGTACGCGGACGTCGCGACGCCGAATGCGAAATCCGGTGGAAGGGAGGGGAATTCACTCATGGAGCGGGGCCCTTTGTTCGGGAGGAAGGGACGCCGGAAGGCCGGTGGAACGGGACGAGCCTGAAGGCGTTCCATGCCCGCCGTCCAGCCCGTCCGGGCGAATAGGGGCGGGTTTTACTAAACCGGGGCTTAACTGAACTGGTTTACTGGACAACGTTGTCAAAGGCACGGCACAGTGGCGGGCCCAAGCTCGGATTCACCGTGACGAAAGGTCTGCACGATGGTGTACGGAGCCCTCGACATCGGCGGCACGAAGATCGCCGGCGCGCTCGTCGACACCGCCGGCCGCCTGGTGGCCAGGGGCCAGCGCGCCACCCCTGCGAGGGGTTCGGCGGACGAACTGATGGCGGCGGTGGATGCCGTCCTGGACGAGCTGTCGGCCCACCCGGAGTGGTCCGGTCTCTCGTGCCTGGGCATCGGCAGTGCCGGGCCCGTCGACACGGTCACCGGCTCGGTCAGCCCGGTCAACATCCCGTCGTGGCGGGCGTTCCCGCTCGTGGAGCGGGTCCGCGCCCATCCGGGCCTGCCATCCGGCATCCGGCCCGTGCTGGTCGGCGACGCCGTCGCGATGACGGCGGCCGAGCACTGGAAGGGAGCGGCCCGGGGCGTGGACAACGCGCTGTGCATGGTGGTCTCCACCGGAGTGGGTGGCGGCCTGGTCCTCAACGGATCGCTGCACGCGGGCATCTCGGGGAACGCCGGCCACATCGGCCACATCACGGTGGAGCAGGACGGCCCGTTGTGCCCGTGCGGGGCGCGCGGCTGCGTGGAGCGCTTCGCCAGCGGTACGGCCATCGCCGCGCACGCGCTGGAGTCCGGATGGGCACCGCCCGCGGGGATGGCGCCGACCGCGGCGGCCGTGGCCGCGTCCGCCCGCGAGGGGGACGCGCGGGCACTGGCCGCGTACGACCGTGCCGCGAAGGCGCTGGCCGCCGGTATCGCCGCGACGATCACCCTGGTGGAGCTGGACCTCGTGGTGATCGGCGGTGGCGTCGCCCAGGCCGGGGAGACGCTGTTCGGCCCGCTCCGCCGCCATCTCGGCGGGTACGCGGTCCTGGACTTCGCCCGCGACGTCCCGGTCGTCCCGGCGGAACTGGCTCTGGACGCCGGTCTGATCGGCGCGGCAGCCGCGGCGGCCGCCATGACCCCCATGTCCGCGGGCACCCCCGCAACGGACAGCACCCTCACGACCGCGGGCACCCCCACAACGGACGGTTCCGCCACGACCGCCGGCACCCCAACCACCGCCGGCACGGCGACGACCACCACAACCGCCAATGGCGACGCAGCGGCGGGGCGGGGCGCCCGCGAACTGCCGGCCGCCTCCTGAGGAGTGCCCCCGATGTGCCGGTGTCCGCCCCGAGCCGGCGGACGTCCCGGACACGCCCCCGCCCCTCCCCTACGCCAGGAAGCCAGGAACGCACACCTTCATGGACCTCCTCCTCAACACCGTCCAGCCCTACGCCTGGGGCTCCACCACCGCGATACCCGAGCTGATGGGCGTGGCCCCCACCGGCGAGCCGCAGGCAGAGCTGTGGATGGGCGCCCACCCCGCCGCCCCCTCCCGGGTCGTGCGCGACGGCGGCACGCTGCCGCTCGACCGCGTGATCGCCGCCGATCCCGCACGGGAACTCGGCCCGGCCGGCCTGCGCCGGTTCGGGCCCCGGCTGCCCTTCCTGCTGAAGCTGCTCGCAGCCGACGCCCCGCTCTCCCTCCAGGTCCACCCCGACCTCGCGCAGGCGGCGGCGGGCTTCGCGGTGGAGAACGCCATGGGCGTACCGCTGGACGCGCCGCACCGCAATTACCGGGACGGCAACCACAAGCCGGAGATGATCGTCGCCCTCACGCCGTTCGAGGGGCTGTGCGGGTTCCGGACGCCCCGCCGGTGCGCCGACCTGCTGGACCGGCTGGAGGTGCCGGGCCTGCGCCCGTTCGCCGCGACGCTGCGCGGCGCGAGGGACGACGAGGCGGCGCTGCGGGAGGTGTTCACCGCCTTCCTGTCGCCGCCCCCCGGGCTGGTCGCCGAGGTCGCCGGCGCGCTCGCCCGCGAGGCGGTCCGGGAGGCGGAGCGCGACGGCCCCCACCGGCGCGACCTCGGCGCCTTCCTGGCCGTCGCCCGGGCCCACCCCGGCGATCCGGGACTGCTGCCCGCGCTGATGCTGCGGCACTTCGTCCTCGCCCCCGGTCAGGCCCTGTACCTCGGCGCGGGGGTTCCGCACGCGTACCTCTCCGGGCTCGGGGTGGAGGTCATGGCCGGCTCGGACAACGTCCTGCGGTGCGGTCTGACGGACAAGCACGTCGACCGGGACGAGCTGCTGAAGGTGGTCCGCTTCAGCGCACTGCCGACCGCTCCCCTGGCGCCCCGGGCCGACGGCGACGGCGACGGCGACGGCGACGG
Organism: Streptomyces noursei; assembly: GCF_001646665.1. GTDB lineage: Bacteria > Actinomycetota > Actinomycetes > Streptomycetales > Streptomycetaceae > Streptomyces > Streptomyces lavendulocolor. The sequence goes on from NZ_LWBU01000279.1 coordinate 504,200, forward strand.
CGACGAGCACGTGTACCCCGCCCCCGTCGACGACTTCCGCCTCTCGCGCATCGAACTGGGCGCCCCGGCCCGGTCCCGCTCACGGCCGAGGCCGCTGGACTCCGGCGCCCCCCAGATCGTCCTGTGCACCCGGGGCGGGGCCCGACTCACGTCCGCCGGCGCCACGCTGCGCATCGGGCCCGGCCAGGCCGTCTACGTACCCGCCTGGGAGCGGGTGGACGTGTCGGGCGAGGGGACGTTGTTCCGCGCCACCGCCGGCGTGCCCGGCGACCCGCGCAACCGGACCGGCCACTAAACTTAACCGGTTCCGTTGATTCCCTTGTCCTCAGCCGTCGCACGGTTCTAGCCTCTCCTCAGTCGCCGTGACGGCCGTTCGAACGGCCGTCGCACGCACCGGGTCGCGCGCATCGCGCGGCCGGTGCGGCGCCATTCCCCCGCTGCCCGGTGCGAGCCGCGAGAACGGCACCGGGCGGCGGGACACCAGCCGGCCCCGACGCCGTACGCGCACCGCCCGACGGCTGCGGGGAGAACCCCCGCCGCAGGAGATGTCCCGTCGAGCCGGCAGCAGCACCGCATCCTCCACATCAGGAAAGCCGCACGCCGCGAAGTGCACCGACGCGGCGTGCGCGCCACCGAATCGGGAGCACCCCATGAGCAGGAAACTGGCCACCGCGGCGGGAGCGCTGCTGGCCGTCGCCGCCACCATGTTCACCGGACCACCGGCGGCACAGGCCGCCGAACCGGCCACCGGCTTCCACGTGCGGGACGGCCGCCTCCTCGACGCGAACGGCAACGACTTCGTCATGCGGGGCGTCAACCACGCCCATGCCTGGTACGCCGCCCGGACCGGCCGGGCGCTCGCCGACACCAAGGCCCTCGGGGCCAACTCGGCGCGCGTCGTGCTCAGTACCGGGGACCGCTGGACGAAGAACGGCGCCGCCGACGTCGCACAGGTCGTCGGCCAGTGCCGGGCCAACCATCTCGTCTGCGTCCTGGAGGCGCACGACACCACGGGGTACGGGGAGCAGAGCGGAGCCGTCTCCCTCGACCGGGCGGTCGACTACTGGATCGAGGTCCAGAGCGCGCTCAAGGGGCAGGAGAAGTACGTCGTCCTGAACCTCGGCAACGAGCCGCACGGCAACGTCGGCCACACCGCGTGGACGGCGGACACCTCCCGCGCCATCACCCGGCTGAGGTCCGCCGGATTCACCCACACCCTCATGGCGGACGCCCCCAACTGGGGCCAGGACTGGTCCTTCACCATGCGGGACGACGCACCGGCGGTGTTCGCCGCCGACCCGCAGCGCAACACCGTCTTCTCGGTCCACATGTACGGCGTCTTCGACACCGCCGCGGAGGTCCAGGACTACTTGGGCCGGTTCGTCTCGCGCCGACTGCCGCTCGTGGTGGGCGAGTTCGGCCACGACCACTCGGACGGGAACCCCGACGAGGACGCCATCATGGCGGCCGCCCGGCAGCTGAACCTCGGCTACCTCGGCTGGTCCTGGAGCGGCAACGGCGGCGGCGTCGAGTACCTCGACCTCGCCACCGACTTCGACGCGAGCCGGCTGTCCGCGTGGGGCCGGCGTCTCTTCGAGGGCGCCGACGGCATCCAGCAGACCTCTCGCGAGGCGAGCGTGTACGGCACCGGGGGCGAGGGCGACACCCGGGCCCCCACCGCCCCCGGCCGTCCCACCGCGTCGGACGTGACCTCCACGGGCGTGCGGCTGACGTGGGCGGCGGCCACCGACGACACCGGGGTGACCGCCTACGACGTCGTCCGCGTCGACGGCACCCGGGAGACGCCCGTCACCACCACCGCCACCCCGGGCGCCACCGTCACCGGACTCGCCCCGTCCACCGCCCACACCTTCGCGGTCTACGCCCGTGACGCCGCCGGCAACCGCTCCCCCCGCTCCACGGCGGTCACCGTCACCACCACCGGCGGCCCTACCGCGGGCAGCTGCGCCGTCTCCTACCGCCTGGAGGAGTGGACCGGCGGCTTCAACGCCCACGTCGACATCCGCAACACCGGCAGCCGGGACATCGCGGGCTGGCAGCTCGAGTTCGCCTTCCCCGGCGGCCAGACGCTCAACTCCGCGTGGAACGCCAAGGTCGTCCAGCAGGGCAGCCGGCTGCTCGCGACCCCCGAGGAGTGGACCCGGACCATCCCGGCGGGCGGAACGGTGAGCTTCGGACTCAACGGCAGCTCCACCGGCGGCAACGGCGTCCCCGTGGCCTTCGCCCTCAACGGCACCGCCTGCGCCAAGGGCTGACCGCCGGACCGCTCCCGCCGGTACGGGAAGGACGACGGGCTCCCGCCGCCCCGCCCGTACGGGAAGGACCGCTGCCCCCGCCGGCGCCTGCCACCGGCGGGGGCGGCACCCCGCGGTACCCCCAGTGCCCCAGCACCCCGCAGCGCCCCGCCCCCCGAATCTCCACACCCCGCACCACCCGCCGGCGCTCCCCCACCGCACGCCCCGCCCCGCCCGAACCATCGGCCCCAGACCACCGGCACCGAACCACCCGCACCGGCCCGGCCGCACCCCGCCCCCGGCACCGCGGCCGGCACCCGCACGAAGGAACCGCGAACCATGCCGTACACCGATCTGCCCGTGGGACACCCGGCCGGCCTCGCCCGGCTCCCGGAGGAGCCCGGCGACTTCGACGCCTTCTGGGCCGGGACCCTGCGACGGTCGAGGGACGTCGGCGGAGAACCCGTCCTGACCCCCGTCACGGACACGGAGCTGGTCACCGTCGACGTGTACGACGTCCGCTTCCCGGGCTGGGAGGGGCAGCCCGTCGCCGGGTGGCTGGTCGTCCCCTCGGAGGCGGAAGGGCCCTCGCCGACCGTCATCACCTACATCGGCTACGGAGGCGGGCGCGGACTCCCCACCGACCACCTGCTGTACGCGTCGGCCGGCTACGCCCATCTCGTGGTCGACAGCCGCGGGCAGGGCCACGACACGCCCGACGCGCACGCGGGCGCCGGCACCCAGTGGGTCAACGGGTTCATGACCCGGGGCATCGAGGACCCCCACGAGCACTACTACCGCCGCCTGATCACCGACTGCGTCCGCGCGGTGGACGCGGCACGCCTCCTGCCGCACGTGGACGCCGCCCGGATCGTCGTCCAGGGGGCCAGTCAGGGCGGCGGACTCGCCCTGGCCGTCGCCGGCCTGGCGGGCCGGACCGTCGCCGCGGCGCTGCCGGACGTACCGTTCCTGTGCCACATGCGGCGCGGCGCGGAAACGGCGACGGAAGGCCCGTACACCGAGCTGGTGGACCACCTGCGCCACGACCCGCGGCGCGACCCCGCGAGGGTCTTCGCCACCCTCGGCTACTTCGACGGCGTGCACTTCGCGGCCCGCGCCACCGCCCCCGCCCTCTTCAGCGCCGGACTGATGGACCCGGTCTGCCCGCCGTCCACCGTCCACGCCGCCTTCGACCGGTACGCCGGGGAGAAGGCCCTGCGGGAGTGGCCCTTCGCCGACCACGGCGGCGGGCGGGGCGCCACCGCCGCCGAGCACCTGCGCTGGCTGCGCGAACGCGGTCTCGCACCCGCCGCCCGGCGGACGTGACCGGACACCGGTCGGGGCCGCGCCTCCCGGGGGGAGGCACGGCCCCGTGGTGTGCGACCGCCGGGTCGTGTCCGCGAGGTCTCGCCCGGCCCGCCCTCCGGACGGACGCCGACACGTTGCGGACACCCCCTAGCGCCGGGGCGGTGCGGTCGACCCCCGTGGCGTCAGCGACGGCGTCGGCACCTGGAGCGATCCCTCCCACGAGCCGTCGACCACCCCGAACAGGGTGCGGGCGACCTCCCGGCCGAAGTGGTGCACGTCATGGCTCATCGCCGACAGCGGCGGATGGGTCAGCCGGCACAACTGCGAGTCGTCCCAGGCCAGCAGCGACACGTCGTCCGGCACGGTCAGCCCCATCTCGGCGGCCACCGCCGCGCCCGCGACGGCCATGATGTCGTTGTCGTACACGATCGCCGTCGGACGGTCCGGTGCGAGCAGCAGGCCACGGGTGGCCCGGGCGCCCTCCTCGCCGGCGAAGCCGGTGGCCACCTGGCGGCGGCCGTCGAGGCCGAGTCCGGCCATCGCCGCCTCGAACGCCGCGCCACGGATGCCGCTGTGCCCGAGGCCGGCCGGGCCGCCCACCCGGGCGATGCGCCGGTGGCCCAGCGCCGCGAGGTAGCGCACCGCCTCCGCCACGGCCGTCGCGTCGTCCGTCCACACCGAGGGGAAGCCACCCGTCAGCGACGGGTGTCCCACCGCCACGGCGGGGAGCCCGGCGGCCCGCAGCGGGGGGACGCGCGGATCGTTCTCGTGGAAGTCGACCAGGATGGCGCCGCCGATCATCTTGCCGCGCCACCACCCCTCGTACAGCGCGATCTCCTCGCGGAGGTCGCGCACCAGGCGCAGCAGGAGCGAGCAGGACCGCTCCGCCAGGACGCTCTCGATGCCGGAGATGAACTCCATGTAGAACGGCTCCAGGCCGAGCAGCCTGGCGGGGCGGCAGATCGCCAGACCGACGATGTCGACCCGCCGGCTGGAGAGGCTGCGCGCGGTCTGGTGCGGGGACCAGCCGAGTTCGCGGGCGACGTCGAAGATCCGCTGCCGGGTGGCCCGCGAGACCCCCGGCCGGTTGTTGAACGCCATGGACACGGCGCCCTTGGAGACGCCTGCCCGGGCGGCGACGTCGTTGATGGTGACGCGTGGGGCGGCCGGGTTCACGCCGGGTCCACGCTGAACAGCGCGGCGCGTACGGCCGCGGCCTCCACCCCGCCGCAGCCGGTCACCCGGATGCGGGCCTCCTCGCCGGGGAGCAGGGTCAGCAGGCCGGTGTCCGCGACCGCCCCGGGGGCCAGCCGGTCGGCCTGCAGCAGCAGGTCCCTGACGAGGGTGTGCGCGGTCACCACGACGTCGACCGCACCGGCCCGCCCGGCCGGCCCGTCCGACTCCCGCCCGGACCCGTCGGACCCGTCGTGCCCGTCGGGCCCGTCCGGCAGGGGCACGTCCTCGACGCGGACGTCGTAGCGGGCGGGCGGGTAGGCGAACTCCTTGTCCGGTACGGGGAAGTGGACGGCGCGCAGGCCGTCCGCGTCCGCGACCAGGAACTCCTTGGACGACCCGGGGGCGGGGCGCAGCTCCTCGGGGACCGGCGTCCGGGCCACGGACCGCGCTGCGGCCCCGACCGGTACGACGGCCTCCCGGACGGCTCCGCCGTCGGCGTCGAGCAGCCGCAGGGTCACGGCGGTGCGCCAGGGCTCGGCGGACTGGTTGTCGACGGCGAGCACCGGGCCGTCCTCGCCCGGCAGGAGGGTCAGCAGGCGGTCGGCGTACACCCGGCGCAGCTCGTGGTGGAGGGGCTTGAGGCGGCCGTCCCCGTCGACCGCGGCCCACGAGGAGACCGGCCAACAGTCGTTGAACTGCCACACGACCGTGCCCGCGCACTGGGGCCAGTGGGCGCGCCAGTGCTCGATGCCGGCCCCGACGGCGCGGGCCTGGACGACCTGGGCCAGGTAGTGCCAGCGGTCGAAGTCGTCCTCGGGGAGCCGGAAGTGGCGGGCGATGCCCCGGTTCAGCTTGCCGTTTCCGTCCTCGGCCTTCTGGTGGTGCAGCATGCCGGGCGAGTCGGGGGCGAGTTCCTCGCCGGGCAGGGCGCGGCGCAGGGTCGCCAGGGCGGGCGGTGCCTGCCAGCCGAACTCGGCCACGAAGCGGGGGACACTCGCCCGGTACTCGGCGTAGTCCTGGCGGTTCCACACCTCCCAGGAGTGGTGGGTGCCGTGCCGGGTGTCGTTGGGGTGGTGGTCCCAGGAGCCGGACCAGGGGCTGCCGGCCGTGTAGGGGCGGGTCGGGTCGAGTTCGGCGACGATCCTGGGCAGGAGGCCGAGGTAGTAGCCCTCGCCCCAGGAGTCGCCGGCGAGGCCGGGCTCCCAGTTCCAGTCGCGGAAGCCCCACAGGTTCTCGTTGTTGCCGTTCCACAGGACGAGGCTGGGGTGGGGCATCAGTCGGACAACGTTGTCGCGGGCTTCGGCCTCGACCTCGCCGCGCAGCGGCTGCTCCTCGGGGTAGGCGGCGCACGCGAAGAGGAAGTCCTGCCAGACCATCAGCCCGAGTTCGTCGCAGGCGTCGTAGAAGACGTCGTCCTCGTAGATGCCGCCGCCCCACACCCGGACCAGGTCGATGTGGGCGTCCGCGGCCTGGGCCAGCCGCGCCCGGTAGCGCTCGGGGGTGACGCGGGAGGGCAGGACGTCGTCCGGGATCCAGTTCACGCCGCGGGCGAAGACCGGGACGCCGTTGACGACAAAGGTGAAGCCGGTGCCGTGCGCGTCGGCGCTCCGGTCGATCTCGACGGTCCGGAAGCCGATCCGGCGCCGCCACGTGTCGAGGACGGCCCCGTCGTCGAGCAGGGTCACGTCGAGGTCGTAGAGCGGCTGGCCGCCGTGGCCGCGCGGCCACCACAGCCGGGGTTCGGGCACCTCCAGGCGCAGCACGGTGCCGTCGCCGGTGAAGACGGCCTCGGTGTCCCGGCCGGCCACGGTGGCGCGGGCGGTGAGCGGGCGGCCGGCGCCGCTTCCGGTGCGCTCCACCCGGAGCCGTACCTCCACGTGGCCCGTCGCGCCGTCGACCGTGACCAGCGGGCGGACCCGGTCGATGCGCGCCGTCGACCAGTGTTCGAGCCGCACGGGGCGCCACATGCCGGCGGTGACGACGGTCGGGCCCCAGTCCCAGCCGAAGCCGCAGGCCATCTTGCGGATGTACTGGAACGGCTCGGGGTAGACGTTGGGCCGCTCGCCGGTGACGGCACGGACGGCGGCGGCCTCGTCGTAGGCGGAGGCGAAGCGCACCTCCAGGGTGCCGGTGCGTCCGGTGACGTCGAAGCGGTGGGTGCGGTGCATGTTGCGCGTCCGCCCCAGCGGCTCGCCGGCGAGGGTGATCGCGGCGGCCGTGTCGAGGCCGTCGAAGACCAGGTCGGTCCGCTCGTGCGCGCTGTCGTGGGCCAGGTCGGTGACGTACGACCAGGCCTGCTCGCCGACCCACGCGATCGCGGTCTCGTTCTGCCCGACGTACGGGTCGGGTATGACGCCCGCGGCCAGCAGATCGGTGTGAACGCAGCCGGGCACGCGTGCCGGGAGCAGCGTGTCGTCGTGGCGCAGGCTCCAGCCGTCGTGCAGCTGGGTGACGTCCTTCATGGTGTGCGGCTCCAATCGCCTCACGGGGCGGGGTGCGGGTGCGACGCGGGTCAACCTAACCGGATCACCCCTCCGTGTCCATGAACCGGTAAAGCTCGGTTCAGTAGCCACCTGTGCACACAACAGCCGCACCAGGGGTGGATATGACAGGTTGGGAAGGGGCGTCGGTAACGATTGGGCATCGCGCCGGAAACCGGCACTTTACCGGTTCATCTCCGGCTGACATAGTGCCGACATCCCACCCGTAGACCTGAGCCGTAACCCTGAAGGAGTTGGGCACATGGGGAAGACCAGGACGCTCACCGGCGTGCTTCTCGCCGTCACGACGCTGACCGTGGCGGGTTGCAGCGGAGGCGGCGCCGCCGGCGGGGCGGCGGCCGCCCCCGCGGACCCGGGTGCCGTATCGGGCGAGATCAAGGTCCTGACCCACCGCACGGACCTGGTGCAGAACGGCACGATGAAGCGGTACGCCGAGGAGTTCAACAAGACCCACCCCAAGGTGAAGGTGTCCTTCGAGGGCATCACCGACTACGAGGGGGAGGTCAAGATCCGGATGAACACCAAGGCGTACGGGGACGTGCTGATGATCCCCGCGGTGGTCGCCAAGAACGACTACCCGAAGTTCTTCGCCCCCCTCGGGCCGAAGGAGGAGCTGTCGCGCCTGTACCGCTTCAGCGACAAGACCGAGGTGGCCGGCAAGGTCTACGGCATAGCCCAGTTCGGCACGGCCAACGGCTTCGTCCACAACAAGGCGTTGTGGAAGAGGGCCGGTGTCACCCAGTGGCCGAGGACGCCCGCGGAGTTCACCGCGGCACTGGAGAAGGTCAAGGACAGGACGGGCGCCGTCCCCTACTACACGAACTTCAAGGACGGCTGGCCGCTGGTCCAGTGGACCTCCAACGTCGGGTCGGTGACCTGCGACGCGAAGGCCACCGACAAGCTGTCGGGCCCGGTCTCGCCGTGGAAGGAGGGCGGCGAACTCCGCACCGTCGACACGCTGCTGCACGACATCGTGAAGCGGGGGCTGTCGGAGAAGGACCCGACCACCACCAACTGGGAGACCTCGAAGGGGCTGCTCGCCAAGGGCGACGTCGGCGCGATGATGCTGGGCTCCTGGGCGATCACCCAGATGCAGGGGGCGGCGAAGGACGCCGGCGGCTCCCCGGACGACATCGGGTTCCTGCCCTTCCCCGCCCAGAAGGACGGGAAGTTCTGCGCCACGCTCGTCTCGGACTACCAGCAGGCCGTCAGCATCCACTCCGGGAACAAGCCGGCGGCCCGCGCCTGGATCGACTGGTTCACCGGGAAGTCCGGCTACTCGGACAAGGAGGGCGCGGTGCCGACGCTGAAGGCGGCTCCCATGCCGGCCACCCTCAAGGACTTCGTTGACAACGATGTCACCTTCGTGGAGCGGTCGGAGGCGCAGACGGGGCCGGTGAACGCGATCGACAACGCCGCCGAACTGGGCCTCAACAAGCCCGATTACCGGCAGAAGCTGATCGACATCGCGCGCGGGGCCCAGAAGGGCAGTCTCCAGGACTACTTCGCCGACCTCGACAAGAGGTGGGACGAGGCAGCGAAGACCGCCGGCTCCTGACCCGGCGGGCCACGGGCCCCGGCGGCGCACGACCGGCCGGGGCCCCACGTCCTCCCGCTTCCGCGGACACGAAAGGCCGACATGACCGAGACGACCTACACCGCTTCCCGGGCCACCGTGGCGGGCCCGCAGCGTCCGCCCGGCAAGGCCCGCCGGACCGGGCGCGGCGCGCGGCACCCGGAGGGCCGGACGCCCCGGGGGCGCTCCTGGCGCCACTCCCCCCTCCAGCGGATGACGCCCTGGCTGTTCCTGGCGGCGCCGCTGGCCCTTCTGATCACGTTCACCTACGTCCCGGTGGCGAGCATGGTCTCGTACAGCTTCACCGACTGGGACGGTGTGAGCCCCGACCGGAACGCCACGGGCGTCGACAACTACGTACAGATCTTCACCCGGCCCGAACTCTTCCGGGTCTTCTTCGTCAGCGGCTACTACCTGGCCGCTTCCGTCCTCCAGATAGCCGTCGCCCTCTACTTCGCGACGGTGCTCAGCTTCGACCTGCGCTTCCGCAACTTCTTCAAGGGCATCCTGTTCTTCCCCTATCTGATCAACGGTGTCGCGATCGGCTTCGTCTTCCTCTACTTCTTCCAGGACGGCGGCACGCTCGACTCCGTGCTCGCCCGGCTCGGGGTGGGGACGGATCACGCCTGGCTCGGCGATCCGACGTCGGCCAACGTGTCGCTGGCGGGTGTCTCGGTATGGCGCTTCACCGGGCTGAACTTCGTGCTGTTCCTCGGCGCGATCCAGTCCATCCCCGGTGAGCTGTACGAGGCGGCCGAGCTCGACGGCGCGGGGAAGTGGCAGCAGTTCCGGCACATCATCGCCCCGAGCATCAGACCCGTGCTCAGCCTGAGCATCATCCTGGCGATCTCCGGCTCCCTGTCGGTGTTCGAGATCCCCTACATCATGACCGGCGGCGCGACCGGCACCTCGACCTTCGTCATCCAGACGGTCAAGCTCGCCTTCCAGTTCAACAAGACCGGCCTGGCCTCGGCCGCCGCCGTGGTGCTGCTGGCGATCATCCTCCTGATCACCTGGATCCAGCGCCGCCTCGTGCCCGACGACAAGGTGGACCTCGTATGACCCCGGACCCGACCGCCGCCCAGGCCGTCCCCGCAGGCTCCCCGGCCGGTTCCCCGCCCGGTGCCTCCGCCGGCTCCCCGGCGGGCCCCACCGCCCCGGCCCCGGTCCGAGCACCCGCCCCGGCCGGCCGGCGCCGCTTCCCCGTCGGCACCGCGCTGACCTACGTCTCGCTGCTGGCCGCCACCGCGGTGGTGCTGCTGCCGCTGGCCGTCGTCCTCCTCACCTCCCTCAAGACGTCCGAGGAGGTCGCCGACGGCAACGCGCTCACCCTGCCCGGCGACTGGCTGAACCTGGACAACTACGTCACCGCCTTCACGGACGGCCATATGCCGGCCGCCTTCGGCAACACCGCGTTCATCCTGTTCTTCTCGATCGGCGGCACCGTGGTCATCGGCTCGATGACGGCGTACGCGATCGACCGGTTCGAGTTCCGCGCCAAGAAGCTCGTGATGGCCCTGTTCCTGGTCGCGACGCTCGTACCGAGCGTGACCACGCAGGTGGCGACGTTCCAGATCGTCAACGGCTTCGAGCTGGTCGACACCCGCTGGGCACCGATCCTGCTCTACATGGGGACGGACATCGTCTCCGTCTACATCTTCCTGCAGTTCATCCGGGGCATCCCGGTCTCCCTGGACGAGGCGGCCCGGCTGGACGGCGCCAACTCCCTCACCATCTACCGGAAGATCATTTTCCCGCTGCTCAAGCCCGCCGTCGCCACCGTCGTGATCATCAAGGGGATCACCACCTACAACGACTTCTACATCCCATTCCTCTACCTGCACTCGGAGGACCTGGGCACCATCTCCACCGCGCTGTTCCGCTTCAAGGGTCCCTTCGGGGCGCACTGGGAGGCGATCTCGGCGGGCGCCATCCTCGTGATCATCCCCACCCTGGTGGTGTTCCTGCTCCTCCAGCGGTGGATCTACAACGGGTTCGCGCAGGGCGCCACCAAGTAGGGCCCGGAACCGGCCGGTTGAGCCGGTGCTGCGGTGCCGCGCGCGGTCTCAGCCGGTGCGGGGCGGGGCCTCAGCCGGTGCGGGGCGGGGACGTGCTCCCCCGGGGCACGAGCCGGGCGTACCCCTCGCGCACGTCGGCGACGTGCTCCCCCGCCACGAGGGCGAGCAGCGCCTCCGCCGCGTGCGCCCCGTAGGCGGGGATGTCGCGGGACACGGCGGACAGCGCGGGGCGGACGACCTGGGTGAGGGGCGACTCGTCCCAGGCCACGATGGACAGGTCGCCCGGGACGTCGAGGCGCAGCTCCTGGGCCACCGACAGGGCCGCCACCGCCATGATGTCGTTGTCGAAGACCATGGCGGTGGGGCGGTCCGGTCCGATCAGGAGGCGGCGCGCCGCCCGTGCCCCCTCGTCACCGGTGTAGTCGGTGTGGACGACGGCCGGCCGGGGCAGGTCCGCCTCCCGGCACACGTCGAGCATGACCGCGTCGCGCTCGGCGGTGTGGGCCAGCTCGGCGGGGCCGGCCACCCGGGCGATGCGCCGGTGGCCGAGGGTGACCAGGTAGCGCACGATCTCGCGCACGCTCTCGCCGTCGTCGGACCACACCGAGGGCAGGGACCCGGACGTCTCCGGCGGTCCCACGACCACCGCCGGCAGGCCCATCTCCTCGACGGCCGGTACGCGCGTGTCCGCGGAGTGCAGGTCCACCAGGAACACGCCGTCCACCCGGCCCTCGCCCCACCAGCGCCGGTGGACCGCGCTCTCCTGCTCATGGGTCTCGACCATCTGGAGCATCAGCGCGTACGACCGGGCGGACAGCACGCCCTCGATGCCGCTGACGAACTCCATGAAGAACGGCTCGACACCGAGGGTCCGCGCGGGCCTGCGCACGACCAGGCCGAACGCCCGGGCGCGCGCCCCGCCGAGGACCCTGGCGGCGTTGTTGGGCCGCCAGCCGAGCTCCTCGGCGATGGCCTTGACGGTCGCCCTGGTCTCCTCGGACACGCCGGGCCGGCCGTTCAGGGCGTAGGACACGGCGACCTTGGAGACGCCCGCGCGGCGCGCGATGTCCGCCATCGTCGGACGCTTCACACGCCACCCCCTGGGCCTGAGCTGGTTCTTCGTACCGCACCGACTCTACCGGCCGCCCCCGGGCGGGCTGCCGTCCGCGCGGGGGCCGTGCCCGGGACCCGGGCCCGCCCGGGACGCGCCGCGGGCGGACGGCGGTCGCGCGCGGCGGGAGGCGGGTGTTCCCCGCGGTTCGGCGGCCGTGCGCGCCGTCCTCAACTGCCGTTCCCGGAAGGGCGGGTGACTTCGTTATGATCGCCAGCTCCCGGCTGCTGGAGGTTGCCATGAGTGAACGCCTTGTCCACGTCGAAGTGCCCCTGGGCGACGGCAGCGACGAAACGATCCGCGTGCAGATACGGGAGCGGGAGGAGGACCTGGTCCGGGTGGGCCGCGGGGGGCGTGCCGTCGCACGGGCCGAGCGGACCTTCGGGCAGATGCTGGACACCGTGCGGCCGGTCGCCGAGAGCTTCGTCGACCGGTTCAGCGGCATGGCGAACGCGCCGGACGAGCTGACCCTGGAGTTCGGGGTGTCCCTGTCCGCCCAGGCGGACGTCGTCATCGCCACCACCGCGACTTCGGCGAATTTCACCGTCACATTGACTTGGAACAGGAGTGACGCGCGGGACGCGACTGGCGATACTCCGCAGGGGGCGTGACCGGACGGGCCCCTCATGAACCCGGAGGTCGCCGGTGACGGGGGCGGAACAGCGCAGTGCGGACGAGATCCTGGCCGCGACGGTGGCCCGGATCACGGACATGGACGGCGAGGCTGCCGGCGCCGGCGCCCTGGTCGCGCCCGATCTGGTGCTGACCTGCGCGCACGTGGTGTCCGACGCGCTGGGCCTGCCGCGGCACGAACCGGTGCCCGGGGGGACCGAGGTCACGATCGAGTTCCCGCTGGCCGGGCGGCCGGCGGGCCGCCCCGGGCTCCCGCGCCGCACCGGGCTGGTCGAGCACTGGATCCCCACCCGGGCCGACCGCACCGGTGACCTGGCGGTGCTGCGGCTGCGGGAGGCCGTGCCGGGCGTCCGCCCGCTGCCCATGGCCGACCCCGGGAGCGTCTGGGAGCACGGCGCGCGGGCGGTGGGCTTCACGGGCGGCGAGCCGGGCGAGATCTGGTTCCGGGGGAAGCTGAGCGGGTCCACGAGCGAGGGCTGGGTCCAGCTGTCCCGCGCCGACGGGCAGACCGCGCACATCGTGCGGGGCTTCAGCGGGAGCCCCGTCTGGGACAACGACCTCGAAGCGGCCGTCGGCCTCGTCGTGGCCGCCCAGTCCGAACGGGAGGGCCGGCAGGCCTTCGTCCTGCGCACCGGCACCCTGATCGCGGAGCTTCCCCAGCTGGCCGACGTCGTCCTGCCCCCCACCCCCTTCCGGGGCCTCGCCACCTTCCAGGAGGGTGACGCGGACGTCTTCTTCGGCCGGGACGGCGACATCGAGGACGTCGTCCGGGCCCTGCACGGCGACCGGCCGGCCGTCACGCTCTACGGCCCGTCCGGCTCGGGCAAGTCGTCCCTCGCCCTGGCCGGCGTGGTGCCACGGATGCGGCAGGCGGGGTACGAGGTGCTGGTGATCGACGCCGGGCGGGTCGCCTCCCCGCGTACCGCCCTCGCCACCGAGCTGTACGAGGCCGTCCGCACCGGGCGGTACGGATCGCCGCCGCGGGCGACTGACGCCGACACCATCGAGAAGTGGCTCGCGGCCAAGGGCCTCGCGGACACCTTCCACCGCGTCCGCGGAACGGCCTCCGGCAGGCTCCTCGTCGTCCTCGACCAGGCCGAGGCCCTCCTGGACCGTACGGAGGCCGAGGTCGCGCAGGCCGTCGACCTGCTCTTCCCCGAGCGCCCGCCGGCCGGTGCGCGGGTACTGGCCACGCTCCGGGCCGACTTCGTCGACACCGTGCTCCGGCACCCCCGGCTCGGCCCCGCGCTGCTGGGCGGCAGTCCGCTGCCGCTGACGCCCATGACCCGCGAGCAGCTGACCGAGGTGGTCGTCGAACCGCTGAAGCGGATCCCGGCCGTGGCGTACGACCCCGGTCTCGACCGGCGCATCCTCGACGACGCGGGTGGCGATCCGGGAGTCCTGCCCCTCCTCGGCTTCGTCCTCGAACAGCTGTGGGAGCAGCGGGCCGGCGGGCGGCTGCGGGCGGCGGCGTACGAGGAGATGGAGGGCGTCACCGGAGCCCTCGAACTCCACGCGGAACGCGCCTGGCGGGAGTGCGTCGGCGACCGGCAGGACGTGGAGGACGAGGCGCTGCGGCTCCTCACCGGTCTCGTCCGCGTGCTGCCCGGGAGCGAGAGCCCGTTGCGCCGCCGGCTCACCCGGGCCGAGGCGGGCGAGACCCGGTGGCGGATCGCCCGGTCGTTCGCCGACCGGCGGCTGCTCGTGCTGCACGGCGGCGAGACGGAGCCCGAGACCGCCGAGCTGGCCCACGAGGCGCTCATCACCGCGTGGCCGGCGCTCCGGCGGCAGGTGAAGGCCGACGGCGCGTTCCTGGCCGGCCGGGCGGAGCTGGCGCACGACCGTGAGCGGTGGGAACGCGCGGGCCGGTCCCCCGACCTGCTGCCCGGCCGGTCGCAACTCGCGGCGGCGGAGCGGTGGTCGGCCGGCCGGGAGGAGGAGCTGACCGGGGAGGAGCGGAGCTTCCTCGCCCTCGCGCGCCGCCGGCACCGTACCCGCCGGGCACGGCTGCGGGCCGCATGGACGGCGGTGGCCGGGGTGTTCGCGCTCATCGTGGGGCTCGGCACCTTCCTCATCCAGCAGGCGGACGTCAACCGGCAGCGGGAGGCGGAGTCGCGGTCACGGGCGCTGGCCAGCCTCTCCGAGGAGATGGCGGCCAAGGATCCGGGGCAGGCGGCGCTGGCCGCGGTGGCGGCGTACGACGTCGCGCCCACCCAGGAGGCCCGCAGCGCCCTGCTGCGCAGCTACGACCGGTTCAAGGACGCGGGGTGGGTGCTGACCGGCACCGAGGGGGAGATCGACGCGCTGGCCATGAGCGCGGACGGCTCCGTGACGCTGGTGACGTCCGAGGAGGGCCGGGCGACGTTGTTCCTCCGCGACGGGGGCGAGGTGCGGCGCCTGCCCCTGCGGCTCCCGGCGAAGGCCGGTGCCCCCATGGTCAGCGCGAACGGCCGGCGCATCGCGTACGTCGCGGACGGACAGGTCACCTGGCGCGACGTGGATCCCGGGGCGAAGGACGACGAGGCCGTGCTGGGCAGGGCGGACACGATCCGGGGGCCGGCCCTGGAGGGGCCCGACAGCATGTTCTCCGACTCGGTCGGCCTCGCCGCCATCTCCCCGGACGGCACCCGGGTGGCCGCGGTCCACGTGGCCGAGAAGCCCGGAGGGAAGGCCGACCGGCAGTTGTGGGTGTGGGACCTGGTGAAGCGGGAACGGCGGGAAGTGCCCGTGGCCGGGCCTGGTATCGAGAGGGTGTGGTACGGCCCTGACGTGCATACGGTCGTGGCCCAGCGCGCCGGAAAAACGCTCCAGCTGTCCTCGATGGACGCCATCGACACCCGCACGGGCCGGACGCGTGCGCTGGCGGACGGGGTGTACACGGATTCCCGTGTCGCGCAGCTGGGCATGTCCGCCGACGGGACAACCCTCGCCGTGTGCCGGCGTGGAGCGACCGTGAGCAGCGCCGGGTACCGTCTCATCCGCGTGGCGGACGGCCGCGAACTGCACCGCCACGACGTGGAGACGGGGTGCCACACGATAGCGATCAGCGCGACGGGTGAGCAGTACGCGGTGCGCGGATTGGGCGAGTGGCACATGGTCGACAGGCGCCCCGGACACAAGGTGAAGCCCTTCATCGGGCCCAGGACCACGCTCCTGTCCGACCTGCCCCTCGTCGGGGACCCCGGGGCACCGACCATGGTCATCTGGGACGAGACCGCGGTGACCGGCTACCCGCTGGCTCTCGGACCCCTCAGCAACGTCGACAGTCATCCGGTGCTGCTCGCCCGCGGCACCCGCGCGCTGGTCCACCTCGGCGAGGACGGCGAGCGGCTGGCGGTCATCGACACGAGCGAGGGCCTGGGGGACGAACGGACCGGGGAGCTGAAAATCCTCGCGTCCGTGAAGAGGGACATGGCGACCGCTCCGGAGGAGACCCGGGACCTGTTCGTCAACCGTGCCGAGACGCTCGTCGCCGACCTCGTCGGCCGCGACCGGGTCGCCGTCCGCGAGGTCCCGTCCCTGCGTCTCGTCTCGGAGATCACCACCGCCATGCCGCCCCTCGACGGCTCGGGGAAGCCCAAGGAGCCGGTGGAGTACATGTTCCCCGCCGAGAACGAGCTGGTGACGGTCTCCGGCACGCGCATCGAGCACTGGAACGCCCGCACCGGAAAACGTCTGTCCAAACCGTTCGACGTGGCCGGCCTCGGACTCAACAGAAAGAAGTCCACCCGGTTCTTCCTGGGCGGGCACCCCGAACCGGGCCACGTCCGCATCCTGGTCGACGGGGACCCGACCCTCTACGCCGTCGCCCTGCGGACGGGCCGGGAGAACCGGGAGCTGCGTCTGACACTCGGCTCGGACATCGTCAACGCCGTGCCCGACGCGAGCGGGCGGTACGCGGCGGCCAAGACGAAGGGCGACATGCTGGAGCTGTGGTCGGTGCCCCCGCCCGGGAAGGGCGAGCCGGAACGCCTCGTCGGGCCGGTCGGACCACTGAAGTCCGGCCAGTACCAGGCCGGCTTCGTGGCGGACAGCTCCGACTTCTTCCTGGCCGCCGGTACGTCCGTGCGGTTCCTGCGGCTGACGGACCTGCGGCGCAGCGAGTCGTACGACTTCGCCGAGGAACAGCACTTCCTCTCCACCGCCAAGGACGGCAGGACGCTGCTGCGATTGCAGCGCGGCGGAGAGGTGGACATGCTCCGCCTCGACCCCGCGCTGTGGAAGAAGCACGTCTGCGAGGTGATGGGCCGCGACCTCGGCGAGGACGAACGCCGGGGCGTGTACCAGGGGTTGCCGCCCCGCATCTGTCCTGCCTGACCCCCGCCGACCGGTCAGACGTCCTGGACGCGGCGGAACGGCCGGTCGGCCTCCAGGGCGAACGCGACCTCCAGAAGGGTCCGTTCGCTGCCCGGGCGCCCGGAGAACATGACGCCGATGGGCAGTCCGTCCTCCGTCGTGCGTGCGGCGGGCACCGAGATCGACGGCGTCCCGACGACGTTGTTGAGCGGGGTGTACGCGACGTACGCGATGATCCGCTCGATCAGCTCCGGGTAGGGAACGAGCGGGCTGAGGTGGCCGATCGGCGGCGTGGTGTGGGCCAGTACGGGTGACAGGATCAGGTCGAGGCCGCGGAACGCGGCGGCGTACGCCCGGCTCGTACGCCTCAGTCTGCGCAGCACGCCCGGGGTGCCCTGCCAGTCGCGCAGATAGGTCTCGCGCAGCCCCCGGCTGAGGCCGTCCATGCGGCGCCGGTCGAAGTCCGCGCCCAGGGTGCGGCCCGTGGCGCCGATGAGGAACGACAGCAGGCCCCAGTAGGTGAGGAAGTCGGCGGTGAAGCGGGGGTCGATGGCCAGCTCCACCGGTTGCACGGTGTGGCCGAGCCGTTCGAGCGTCGCCGCCGTCTCCGTGACGGCCGCCCGGGTCGCGGCGTCGGCGCGGACGCCGTTCGGCGAGTCCACCAGGAACCCGACGCGCAGCGGCCGCCCGGGGCCTTCGACCAGGCCCAGGGGCGGCAGCTTCGGGTTGCGCCAGTACGTCTCGGCGGCGGCGAGGAAGGCGGCCGTGTCCCGTACGGAACGGCTCACCACGCCGTCGGAGACGATGTCGATGGGGAGCCGGCGGCTCTGGGCATTGGCGAGGACCCGGCCGCGGGTCGGCTTCAGGCCGACGAGCCCGCAGCACGCGGCGGGGATGCGGATCGACCCGCCGCCGTCGTTGGCGTGCGCGATCGGCACGGCTCCCGCCGCGACGAGCGCCGCGCTGCCGCCGGACGAACCGCCCGCCGAGCGGTCCGTGTCCCACGGGTTGCGGACCGGTTCGGCCCCTTCGTACTCGGTGGTCGGGCTGAACCCGAACTCGGGCAGCCGCGTTTTGCCCAGTACGGTGACGCCGCTGCTCAGGAACTGCCGGGCGAACGGGGCGTGCCGCCGCGCGGCCCTCGGGGTGAAGGCCGCGCTGCCGTGGCCCGTGGGCAGGCCCAGGTAGTCGATGTTGTCCTTGACGAAGGTCGGCACCCCGGCGAAGGCACCGCCCGCCCCGGTGACGGACGGCTCCGGGGCGTCCAGGTGGACCTGGACCGCGTTGAGGCGCGCCTCGGCCTCCCGCACGCGCCGGGCCGCGTCCCGGGCGGCCTCGGCGGCGGAGACCTCGCCCCGCCGGAGTGCCTCGGCCAGACCGACGGCGTCGTGCTCCCCCAGGGCGTCGTCCCGGAAGACGTGCACTCTGGTCCGTTCCTCGAAAGTCGTCACCGCTACCTCAGCCCCGGCCGTGTGGATGGTCTCGCCATCATGGCGTACCGACGAGTAACAGGCGAGGGCCCGCGGAGGGTGTTCGAGATCGAGATCGGGCCCGCAGCGGCTGCGTCCGGGCAGGTGCCCGGCCACGACACTGCGGGCCCTGTTCCGTCCATCCTGAGTCACCATCCGGTACGGCGGCCGTACGCGCCCACCGTGCTCCCGGCGCGTCGGGGCCCCCGGGCTAACTCGTCGGCGCGGCGGTATCGGTGTGACGGAGTTCCGCGAGCAGTTCGCTCTGCCCGGCCAGCAGCTCGGTGAGAATGCGCCGAGCTGCACGCAGGAGCTCCGCCACGTCGCCGCCGGCCAGGGCGTAGCTGACGGTGGAACCGTCGCGGATGGAGACCACGATGCCCGACCGCCGGAGGACCGCAAGCTGCTGGGAGAGGTTGGACGGTTCGATCTCGATCTCGTTCAGCAGTTCGCGTACGGGCACGGGACCGTTCTGCAGCAGTTCAAGAACGCGGATCCGGACCGGGTGTCCGAGCATGCGGAAGAACTCCGCCTTGGCCTGGTACAGCGGCACCTGCATGCGACAACACTCCCACCCGATTCGACCACTTCCAAGGGCTGCCGGCCGGACCTGCCGGTACCTCGGCGCCCAGCTCCGCCATCCTCCCGTCTCCCGGCCCGGACCGGCCCTCGCCTGCTCACATTCTGATGTGCTGAGTTGAAAACTTCTGCAACTCATGGGCGTGCAGGGTCCCGAAACGCGAAGAGGGTTACAGCTCCAGCTCCGCCTCGATGCGTTTGAGCTGGTGCCTCGCCATGGCCAGGTTCGCCCTGCTCGAGTCCAGGACGACGTACAGGAACATGCCGTTGCCCCCGCGGCCCTTGAGCAGCCGGATGAGGTGGTACTGCCGTGCGAGGGTGATCAGCACGTCCTCGATGTCGTCCTTTAGGCCCAGCATCTCCATGGTGCGCACCTTCGCCCGGATCACGTCGGTGTTCCCGGCCGCCGCCACTCCGAGGTCGAGGTCCTTGCTCCCGCCCAGCGTCCCCAGCGCCATCCCGCTCGTGTAGTCGACCAGAGCGGCCCCCAGGCTCCCCTCGATCGAGGTCATCGCCTCCTTCAGAGACGTTTCCACAGTCAACATCGTTTCCCACTCCCTGTGTGCTCGACGACCCCCGGGCCGGCTTCGGACCCGGGCCGGGTGATGGCCGCAGACGCTACCCACGGGTCGCGGGGAGTCGGGGGAATATCGAGAACTCCGGCAGCACTCGATCTTCCGTGCCCTAGCATCGGGCAATGACCCATGCGCCGGGGTACGGGTGCTGTGCGCCCCGCGCCGCCACGAGGCCGCCGAACGTGCGGGTACTCCCCCGTGGCGCCCGTCAGGCGGCGTCGGCGGCTTCCGCGGCGGTCTCGCCGAGGTGGCGGAGCCGTGCCTCCAGGCGGCCCTCGACGATCCGGGTGTCGAAGGACGGCTGGGGCGCGGTCGCGGGGCCCTTGACGTTCCAGCCGTCGGCCAGCCGGAACACGCTGCCGTGCCAGGGGCAGCGCACGCACCCGTCGGCGATCTCGCCCTCCGAGAGTGGTCCGGCCATGTGGCTGCACCGGTCGGCCAGGACGTGGACGGTGCCGCCCGGCTCCCGGACCACCATGACCGCCACCTCCCCCACGTGGCGCCGCACCGCGTGGCCCACGGGGAGGTCGGCGAGGTCGCCCACCGGGTGCCAGCCGGGTTCCACCAGGTGCGGTACCTGCTCGGCGTGGTTGGCGCCGGCCGCCTGGCGGTACGCGAGGTGGCCGCCCAGCGCCCCGCCGAGGCCCACCGCGGTCAGGCCGGCCAGCCCCAGCGCCTTGCCCCGCGCGGTGCGGCCGCGGGACCTGGCGGCGAAGGAGGCGGCGTACAGGGCGACGGCCGTGATGTTGCCGGCCGCGTGCACCAGCCCCACACGCTGCTGCTCCTTGGGCAGCTCGGCCCAGTCCGTCCAGCCGGCGACCGCCGACGGGCCCGCCGCGAGCAGGCCGACACCGATCAGCGCCCGAGCGCCCCTGCGGTGGCCGGGCAGAGCGTCCAGCACCGCGGCCGACAGCCACGTCCCGATCGGCACCTGCACCATCAGGGGGTGCACCGGGTGGCCGAGCCAGCGCCCGTGCAGCACGTCCCGGCCGGCCCCCAGGGGCACCGCCCGTACCGCGGTCCGTACGGCGTCGATCAGCCGGTCGGCGCCCTGCCACCGCTCCAGCCGGTCCACACCGCGAAGGACACGCCCGGGGCCCTCGGACGACGGCAGCAACCGCCGCGCGGTTGCTCCCGCGCGGCCACTCGTGAAGGAAGCGTCCATGGCGCACGGGTAGCCCTCCGGGCCGCACGGAAACCGGCCGGGTCGCGCGGGCCCGTGGCCCGTGTACGGACGGGGCCGTGCCCGGCGCGCGGACGGGTGCGCCGTGCGCGTGCGAGTCGCGGTGCGAGTCGCGGCGCGCCTAGGGGCGTGCCCGCGGGGTAGTCGGCGGAGTGCCGGGGGCGGGCGCACGGGCGCGGGCGCCGCTCGGGCACCGAGCAAGGAGGCTGATCATGCACCGGTCGATCGCGGAACAGAGCGTCGAGCAGCTCGGCGGCGACGCGAGCGTCCTGGCCAGGCAGCGCCGGGACCACGCGGAACTGGACCGTCTCATGACCCTGTACGAGTCGGGCCGCGGGCCGGCCGAGGAGCGCCGGCGGACGCTCAGGGACGTCCTGCAGCTCACCTTCAGCCACGCCTTCGCCGAGGAGACCGTCCTGTGGCCGGCCCTGCGCCGTCTGGCGAGCGACGGGGAGGAGCTGACGACGAGGGTCGAGAGCGAGCACCAGCGGATCAACGACCTGGTCGCGGAGCTGGAGACGATCGGCCCGGACGACCCCCGCCACGACGAGCTGACCGCCGAGGCGTTCGCCCTGATCCGGCAGGACATCCGAGACGAGGAGGACCTGCTGCTGCCGCGGCTTCAGGAGTGCCTCGACAGGGCGCGGCTGCGCCGGCTGGGCTCGGCGTGGGAGACGGTGCGCCGCACCGCGCCGACGCGCCCTCACTCCGTGGTGCCCCGCAGGCCGCCGGCCAACGCCGTCCTGGGCGTACCGCTGAGCGCCGTCGACCGGATCAGGGACCTCCTCCCGGCCGGCACAAGGGTGCCGGCCGGGAGGACGCTCGCGGTGACGGCCGCCTGCCTCGGCGCCGGCTGGTTGATCGCGAACCGTCTCCGAAGGGGGCGCTGACCCCGACGACGGACGGCCGTCGGGACGTGGTCGAGGTCACCGGTCACCGGTCGCCGGTAGGGGTGGTCCGTAGGCCGGGGGCCGGCGGAAGGTGGCTCCTCACCCGCGCGGGGAGACGGCCTTGCTGTCGTAGACGTTGCCCGGGGTGACGACCTGGGTGATCGCACGGGCGAGGAGCGTGGACGGCTCCTGACCCTGCCGGCGGGCGTCGGTGTTGATCATGATGACCATGGTGGCCTTGCGCGACGGCAGGTACACGGTCACGGTCTCGTACCCGGGGATCGATCCGTTGTGGCCGATCCACCCGTTGGCGTCGAAGATCCCGAGGCCGTAGCTGGTGCCGGGGAAGCCGGTCGGCAGCGTCTTGAGCCGCTGGGCCTGGGTCGCGGGGCCGAGCAGCTCGCCGGTGGCGAGGATCTTCGCCCAGCGCCGCAGGTCGTGCAGGTTCGAGATCATCGCGCCGGCCGCCCAGGCCCAGCTGGGGTTCCAGTCCGTGGCGTCCACGACGGCGCCGGTCGGCGTCTGGTCGGTGTAGCCGCGGGGGTGCGGCTCGGGGAACTCGGCGCCGTCCCGCGGGAACAGTGTGTGGTGCAGGCGGGCCGGGCGCAGGACCCGGTGGTGGATGAAGTCGGCGAGCCGGTGGCCGCTGACCTTCTCGATCACCAGGCCGAGCAGGACGAGGTTGGTGTTGGAGTACTGGAACGCCTTGCCCGGCGCGAAGGTGTTCGGGTGCTTGAAGCCGTACGCGAGCACCTCGTGCGGGCCGAAGTGCCGCCCGGGGTCGCTCTCCAGCTCCTGGATGAAGTCGGGGTCGGCGGTGTACGGGAACAGGCCGCTGCGCATGCCGGCGAGCTGCCGCAGGGTGATCCGGTGTCCGTTCGGGACACCGGCGACGTACCGGGAGATGGGGTCGTCCAGCCGGACCCGCCCGTCGTCGACGAGTTCGAGGAGCGCGGTGACGGTGAAGGTCTTGGTCTCGCTGCCGATCCGGACGTAGGAGTCGACGGCCATCGGTTCGCGGGTGCGGGTGTCGGCGACGCCCGTCGCCCGGACGTACTGCCCCTTGCCCGGCATCCACAGTCCGACGACGACACCCGGGATACGGGCCTGCTTGCGGACGTTCTCGATCGTCCTGTCCAGGCGGGCGGTCAGCTCGGGTCCGAGGCCGCAGTGGTGGCGGCACGTGTCGTCACCGTGGCGGTCGGCGGCAGCGGCGTGCACCGCGGTGGGGGGTGTCGCCGCCAGGGGGGCGAGGACGGACGCCGCGAGCAGGGCTGCGGCGAGCGGCCGGCGGTTGAGGATGCGTCGCATGTGGGGGCGCCTTTTCCGGTACGGGGAAGCGGACGGCCACATCAACATCCCGGTCCCGCGGCGCGGGGTCCCGCCTGCCCGGCGGTGCGGCAAGTCCACTCGTTCGGCGCCATGGGGGCGGCCGGCCGCCCGGCGTTCGTGGCGGCCGGTGCGGACCGGGCGGCCGGCTCTCGGTTCAGGCGGTGGACGCGGGGCCGGGCGGCAGGTGGACGGTCATGACCAGGTGGCAGGGTTCGGTGCCGTCGCCGCGGTAGGTGTGGGGGGCGTCGCCGTCGAACGTGGCGGTCTGACCCGCCTCGACGGGGTGCTCGGCACCGTCGACCACCAGGGTCATGCGGCCGGAGGTGACGCTGACGGTCTCGACGACCCCGGCCTGGTGCGGGTGGCTGGGGTATTCCTCGCCCGGTTCGAGCCGCCAGCGCCAGACCTCGACCGGGGCCGGGCCGGACGTGGTGAGCATGAGCCGCGCCTCGCTGCCCCGCGCCCCCGTCCACAGCGGCATCACGGCGTCGGCGGTCACGACCCGTACGCGGCCCTCGGCCGGGCCCTCCAGCAGGGCGGAGACGGAGACGCCGAGGGTGTCGGCAAGCCGGACGAGGGTGGCGAAGTTGGGGTTGCCCTGGGCCTTCTCCAGGCCGACCAGGGCGCCTTTGCTGACCTTGGCGCGGCGGCCGAGTTCGTCCAGGGACAGCGCGGCGCGCCGGCGGGCCGTCCTGACGTTGTGCGCCAGGGTCCGCAGGGCTTCCTCCGCCTCGGCCATTCGATCGTTCTCCTCATCGCGTGACAGACCATTCCACTGCACCGCCCGGTCGTTTGGTTGACAACGCACGGTCGGTTCAATGTACGGTTCGGTCGTTCCACAGCTATCGTAAGGGATGTACGTACCGTGATCGCTCTGCTGCTGGCCCTGGGCAGCTCCCTCGCCTACGGGTGCGCCGACTTCCTCGGCGGACTCGGTGCCCGCAAGGCGCACGTCCTGCGGACCGTCCTCGTCGCGGCTCCGGCCTCCCTCGTCGTCGAACTCCTGCTGTGGCCGTTCCTCGGCGCCTCGTTCGGCACCGGGGTGCTGGTCTGGGGCGCCGCGTCCGGGGTCGCGTCGGCCGCCGCGTTCGTCCTGCTCTACCGCACCCTGGCGATCGGTCCGATGAACGTGCTCTCGCCCGTCACCGCGCTGGTGTCCGCCATGCTGCCGGTCGGGGTCGGCCTGCTCCAGGGCGAGCACCTGGGCGCCGCCGGGCTGCTGGGCCTGCCCCTCGCGCTGGTCGCGGTGGTGCTGGTCAGCGCGGGCCACGGCGCCGGATCGGCCCGCCCCTCCCGTACGGCCCTGCTGCTGGCCCTCGGCGCAGGCGCGGCGATCGCCCTGCAACTGGTGTTCCTGCACCAGGCACCGACCGACAGCGGGGTGGCGCCGCTGATCGTGGGCCGGGCGGTGTCGTCGGCCGTCACCCTCGCGGCCGCGGTGGCGATGTTCCGCCGGCTGGGCCCCGAACGGCCCGCGTACGCGATGTCGGCCGCGGCGGGCGTGCTGGACTCCGTGGCGAACCTGCTGTTCCTGCTCGCCGCCCGCGGCGGCGACCTCGCCGTCGTCGCGGTCATCACCGCCCTCTACCCGGCCGGCACGGTCCTGCTCGCCCGCGGTGTGCTGGCGGAACGCATCCACCGCGGTCAGCTCGTCGGCCTGGGCACGGCCGCCGTCGCGGTCGGCCTCCTCGCCCTCACCTGACCCCCACCGTGGCGGCCGCGGCGACCGCCGGCACCCCGGCGGCGCCGTCACGGGCCGGTCCCGGTCCCGAAGGTCCGCGCCGCTGCCCGGGACGCCTCGCCCACCTCCCCGTACGCCCACCCGAACGGAGAAGCCCCATGACCGTCTTCCGCATCGCCTCCGCCGTCGCGGACGCCTTCCCCGGTACGCGCATCGCCCTGGTCACCGCCACCGGCCTGCGCGGCCGGGAGCCGTGGCCGCACACCGCCGACGCCGTCGAGCGGCTCGAACGCGGGCTCGCCGACGGCACCTGGCGGCCCGCCGACGAGACCGACCCCCGCATCGAGGCATGGCACACCGCCTACCGGTCCTTCGGCACCAATCCGCGCCGCGTCCGCCCCAGCGTCGACGCGCTGGGCCGCCGGCTCGCCAAGAAGGCCGCCCTCCCGCGCATCAGCCCGGCGGTCGACTCCTACAACGCCGTCTCCGTCCGGCACGGCCTGCCCGCCGGCGCCTTCGACCTCGACCACGTCACCGGTGACGTCGACATCCGCCACGCCGAGGGGCACGAGACGTTCACCCCGCTCGGGGAACCCGGCACCGTGGAGCACCCCGCACCGGGCGAGATCGTCTACGCCGACACCACCGGGATCCTCACCCGCCACTGGAACCACCGGGACGCGCACCGCACCCGCGTGACCGAGGACTCCACCCGTGTCGTCTTCGTCCTCGAAACCCTCCACGCCGACCGCGACGGACACCTCCTCGACGCGGCGGCGGAGGAGTTGCGCGCCCTGCTCGCCCCGCACGCGGCCCGGACCGCCGTGCACCTCCTCGACGCGCGGCACCCCCGGGCCACCGCCACCGCCTGACCCGCCCGGCGGACCTCAGGCCGCGTCCCTCCAGACGTGCATGCCCAGTTGCAGGAAGGCGGCTTCCCGCAGGGCCGTCTGCTTGACCTGGATGGTGAGGACGGCGATGTCGCCGGAGGCGTTCCGGGCGCAGAGCTGGGTGCCGTCGCCGGCCGCCGCGAGCGACCAGGTGCGGTACTCGCTGCCGGTGGCGCCGGTGAGGAAGTGGCGGCAGACGTCGAGGGAGGCGGCCTTGCCGTTGAACAGCTGGAGGAACACGGTCCTGTCGCCGCGCAGCGCGCAGTCGGCGTCCTCCTCGCAGTCGAGGCGGATGTCGCCCGCGCGGTCCTCGCGCAGCATCGGCTCGCGGAGGCTCAGCGAGTTCTTCCCGTCGAGCCACACCGGGGACCGTATGGTCGCGCCCGGAGCCGGGGAGACGCCGGGGGCGGCTGCCGCCGCCGGCCGGGTGCCGCCGGTGGTCGGCGGGGTGCCCGACGGGCGCACCGCGGCCCCTGCGGACTTGGTGGCGCCGGGGGTCGAGGCGGGTGTGTCGCCGGCCCGCCCGCCGAGGCCGAACCGGTCCCCGCCGAGCCACGTCAGGCCCGTCAGCGCCAGGGCGCCCGCCGTCACGGCCGCCGCCGCGATCAGCGCGGTACGGCGCCGGTGCGCCCGCCGTCGGGCGGGCTCCAGCAGCAGCGTCGCGGCCTCGGTCGACGGCGCCGCGGGGGTGCGCACCGGATCCGGAGCGGCCGCCACGGGCCCGGCCACCTCGCGCCAGACGGCCGGACCGGCGCCCCCGCCCCCGGCGCCCGGGCCGGCGTCCGCGTCCAGGCGCTCTCGGCACCACTCGACGACCTCCGCCAACGTGACCCGCGCCGCCGGATCGGACGCCAGGCACCGGGCGAACAGCGGGCGCAGCGGCTCCGGCAGCCGGGACAGGGCGGGTTCCTCGTGCACGATCCGGTACAGCACGGCGGGCGCGATGCCGTGCCCGTAGAGCGGTTCGCCCAGCGCCGCGAAGGCCACGGTCTGGGCCAGGGCGAAGACGTCGGTCGCCGGGGTGATGTCACCGGCGGTCGCCTGCTCGGGGGCCATGAAGTGGGGTGTGCCGACGGTGGAACCGGTGGCGGTGTGCGAGGAGAGGTCCGCGGCGACCGAGATGCCGAAGTCGATCACTCGTGGACCGTCGGCGGCCAGCAGCACATTGGACGGCTTGAGGTCCCGGTGCACGATCCCCGCGGCGTGGACGGCCTGGAGTGCCTCGGCCACACCGGCCGTCAGCCACAACAGGGCGGGCAGGGGCAGCGGACCGCGGCGGGCGACGACCTGCGTGAGGGACGGCCCGGGCACGTACAGCGTGGCGAGCCAGGGGGGTGCTCCGTCGGTGTCGGCGTCGACGAGTTCCGCGGTGTAGGCGCCCCTGACCCGGCGGGCCGCCTCCACCTCCCTGCGGAAGCGCCGCCGGAAGGCCGGGTCGTCCGCCAGTTCCGGCCGCACCACCTTGATCGCCACCGGGCGGCCCCCCGGGGTGTGCGACAGGTACACCCGGCCCATGCCCCCCGCGCCGAGCCGGGCCGCGAGGCGGTAACCGGCCACGGCGGCAGGGTCGTCCGCCTGGAGCGGCTGGAACACCTCGGTGGTGCTGCTCATCGGACTGTCGTCCCCCCTGATCCCGAACGGCCGGCGGGCCGGCCCGGCACAGCAGCCTAGACGGCCGCGCGGCCGCCGCTGAGCTGGGCCGCTCCCGCGCCATGTCCATCCGTACGCGTACGGCGAAGGGTGCCGGCGGGGTCGACCGGGGATTCGACCGGGAACCCGGGGGCACCTTGAACTCCATGACCACCGGGGGCACGTTCCGCCACTGCCTCACCGACGCGCTCGGTCCGGTGGTGGCGCCCCTGTCTGGCCGAGCACCGTGCAAGCGACCGACCGTGGAGGCATCCATGAGCGAGCAGGCCGCAATCTGGTTCCCGAGCGGCACGGCGGGCATCGTGCTGCTGACCGTGGCCATCGTTGCGATCTTGGTGGGAACCGCCATGGGGAGGTCCAGGAGGCGCCGGTAGGAGTCGGATACGCCGCGGGCCGCCCTCCTGACCTGTGATGACGCCTCGGTCAGGAGGGCGGCCCGCGGTCACGGATCAGGCACGGGGGTCAGGACGGGTCGCCGTACTGGAGGCCGCGGCCGTTGGTGCCGATGTAGACGCGGCCGTAGGTGTCGGGGTCGCCGGTGACGACGCCCTGACTGCCGATGGCGCCCCACTGGTGGGCTTCGTCGTTGACGCGGGTCCAGGTGGCGCCCTTGTCGGTGGAGCGGAAGACACCGGTGACGCCGTTGACCGTGCCGATCAGGTACAGCGTCTGGTACGAGGCGCGCGGCGCGGCCTTGCCGAAGCCGACCGCCGAGGCTGACGTCACCGAGGTGAGCCGGGTGAACGTGCGGCCACCGTCCGTGGAGTGGAGCAGGCCCTTGCCGCCGCCCGTGATCCACAGGTCGCCGGCCCGGCCCGGGAGGGCCTTGAGGCGGCCGTCGGCGGGCAGGCCGGTCGCGCGGGCGGTGAAGGTCGCGCCGCCGTCGGTGCTGGCGTGGAGGGTGCCGCCGGACAGGGAGTAGAAGGTGCGGGCGGAGGAGCGGTCGGCGACGACCTCTGCCCCCGTGCCGAGCCCCCGCACCTTCGACCAGGTCGCTCCCCTGTCCGTCGAGCGGTACGGGGACTGCCCGGACTGGGTCCACACCAGCGTGGAGCCGTCCGCCGCGAGGGCGATACGGCCGCTGTGGGCGCCGGCCACCGGTTCCGCGGCGAAGCCCCGCCAGGTGACGCCACCGTCGGTGGAGTAGGCGCCGTCCTGCGCGCCACCCGTACCGACCCGCGCCATCACCGACGGCTTCGACGCGGCGTAGTCGATGTCGGTGCCGTTGCTCATCAGCGGGTTCTTCATCCGCCCGGACGGCACCCGCGTCAGATCGACGTGGCGGAATCCGCCCTGGTCACCCATGGCGGTCAGGACGGTCGCGCCGCCGGGCGGAGCGATGGCGTCGAGGATCGCCGTCTCCTCCAGACCCTTGGCCCCTGCGGTCCAATGGCTCGTCACGGCATCGGCGTCCTCGCTCCGCCAGATCCCGTTGCCGGTGCCGTACAGCACGTGCCCGGAGTCGAACGGGTCGATCGCGAGGGCCGTCATCCAGTGACCGGTGTGGGTGCCGACGTACGGCGCGCCGGAGGCGTCCCGTACGGACTTGCCCGCGAGGGCCTTCCAGGTCGAGCCGCCGTCCGTGGTTCGGTAGATCTCGTCCTCGGGGTACCAGCGGCCCAGCGTCGTGACCATCACCGTGGACGGCTTGCGCGGGTCGACCGCGAGTCCCGAGAAGCCGTACGAGCCCTGCGAGGGGGACACGTCCTTCCAGCCCCCGCCGCGCGGCGTGTACTTGTGGACCGAGCCGCCGGTGACGCCGTTGGGCCCGAGGTTGTCGGTGTACGTCACATACAGCGTGCCGTCGCCCGTGACGACACCGTGCTGTGGCAGCTGGCCCTTCGGCTGCCCGGCGACCGCCTGCCATGTCGCTCCGCCGTCGGTCGACCGGTAGAGGGACGTGGATCTGTCGGCGACACCGGCGTACACGGTGTTGCCGCCCTTCGGCCCGTACGTCACGAACGTGATGCCGGCGCCGCTGCCCGCCCCGTCCTTGACCGGGAAGGACTCGACCCGACGCCAGGTCGCACCGTAGTCGGTGGACCGCCACAGCCCGTTCTTGCGGGAGCCGAGGAGCAGGTTCGAGTGGTTCGACGGGTCGACGACGAGGCGTTCCCCGGCGCCGCGGCCGTCCTCGTTGGCGCCGAGCTTGAACGGCAGCTCGGTGCGCTGGAAGGTGCGGCCGCGGTCGGTGGAGCGGAGGATCGCGCCGTTGCCCGCCCAGTCGTTGGTGTACGTGCCCGCGCCGAGGTAGAGCCGGTCGGGGTCGACGGGGTCGGTGGCGAGGGAATCGATACCGAGCAGGTTCCAGTCCTTCTCGCCGAGCCAGTCGGTCAGCGGGATCCACTCCTCGGCGCGGGCGTCCCAGCGGTACGCGCCGCCCATGTCGGTGCGGGCGTACAGCAGCCCCCGCTCACGCTGGTTGAAGACGAGGCCCGAGACGTAACCGCCGCCGACGACCTGCGCGTTCCTCCACGTGTACGGTGCCGCCGCGGACGGCCGGGCCTTCGCGGCCCGGGATTCGTCCTGCGTGAGCAGCAGGTACGGCACGGCCGCGGCGGGCACCGCGAGCAGCAGGGCGATGGCGCCCCGGCGGCGACGGTGCAGACCGCGCCGCCGGGAGCCCGTGCGGGTGGGGGGAGAGATGTTCATGGGGTAGGTGTGCTCCTTGCGGGTGACTGTCTGTGGAACGGCTCAGCGCTGGAGGGTCAGAACACCCGGCCGGTACGGCAGCGCGTCGTAGGGGGCGTCCGAGTTCGGGGACTTGCCCTGGTACAGCAGCTGGAGGCGGCACGGATCGACGGTCATGGTCTGGTCCGGGTTGGAGCGGACCAGGTCACCGTGGCTGATGTCGTTGGTCCAGGTCGCACCGCTGTTGGCCTTGCCCGCGAAGGGGTTGGACTC
This sequence comes from Streptomyces noursei, assembly GCF_001646665.1. Lineage (GTDB taxonomy): Bacteria > Actinomycetota > Actinomycetes > Streptomycetales > Streptomycetaceae > Streptomyces > Streptomyces lavendulocolor. The sequence goes on from NZ_LWBU01000279.1 coordinate 534,227, forward strand.
GGTGGCGGCCTGCGGGGTCCACGTACCGTTCAGGCTGGCCGCCGTGAAGGAGCGGAAGTAGCGGTTCTCGTTGGCGCCCCGCGCCTCGACGATCATCAGGTACTGGTTGTGGCCCTGGACCTTGTAGACCTGCGGTGCCTCGAAGAGGTTCTTGACCGTGTCGCTCATGGCCGTCTGGTACGACGAGCCGAAGTTGCCGGGGAAATTCCCGATCGGCATGGACGCCCGGTAGATCTTGCCGTTGTCACCGGCGAAGAAGAGGTACATGTTCTGGTCGTCGCCGATCAGCGTCTGGTCGATCGGACCGGTCCGGGAGTCGGGCAGGCTGCCGGTGAACAGGGGCTGCGGCGCGGACCAGCCGTTGGGGTCGGTCGGGTCGGCGGAGGTGCGGTAGCTGAAGGGCGAAGCCCCCCACTGGTACGTCAGCACCCAGATCCTCTTCGGCGCGAAGTAGAAGAGGGTGGGCGCGACCGCGTTCTGGTTCATTTTCGTCTGCGTTGCGGTCCCCATGCCGGACCAGTCGGTGAACGGGGCGAACGCCATCGAGCCGTACGAGGTACCCGTCCACATCGACCCGTAGACGAGGTGCTTGCCGTTGTAAGGGACGTGGGTGAAGTCCTTCAGCGAGGCCCAGCCGTTGGCGGGCTGCGCGAGGGCGCCGGTCGAGCTCCACTTGTACGTGGACGGCAGCGCGCACGTGCCACCGGCCGACCCGGAGGGGGCGGTCCACTTCTGGTTGCCGACGCCGGCGCAGGTGTACAGCTGGATCCTGGTGCCGTTGGACGTGCCGGCGCCGATCGCGTCCACGCACTTGCCGGACTGGACGCCGGAGATCGAACCGTTGGTGTTGATGTCCCACTGCTGGTTCGTGCCGCCGTTGCAGTCCCAGATCACCACCTCGGTGCCGTTCGCCGTGCCCTTCGCCTTCGCGTCCAGGCACTTGTTGCCGAACACCTTCAGCTGCTTGGCAGCGGTGTACGTCCAGCTCTGGTTCGCCTGCCCGTTGCAGTCCCTCAGCTGTACTTGCGTGCCGTTGGCGGTCGAGGAGTCGGGGACGTCGATACAGCGGCCGGAGGACACGCCCTTGATCTCACCGGTGCCGTCGCCCGGGTCGGCCGGGGTCGTGCCCGACCCGGCGGCGAACGCCTTCTTGACGGCGTCGTACGCGGGCTTCGGCTTGCCGGCCGCGTCGAAGAGGAGCGGCTTCTCGTCCGCGCGCCACGAGTCGCTGTCGCGGACTCCCCACACCGTGATCCCGGTGCAGCGCTTCACGCCGAGGCAGGCGTTGACCGCACTCGCGTAGTGCGTGGGGGACGCCTGGGCGATGTCCAGTTCGGTGATCTGCACGTCGACGCCGAGGGCGGCGAAGTTGGCGAGGGTCGTCCTGAAGCCGGCCGGCGGGCCGCCCGCCCCGAAGTGGCTCTGGAAGCCGACGCAGTCGATGGGGACACCACGCGCCTTGAAGTCCTTGACCAGGCGGTACACGCCCTGGGTCTTGGCGGCGGACCAGTCCTCGATGTTGTAGTCGTTGTAGCAGAGTTTCGCGGCCGGGTCGGCCGCGCGGGCGGTGCGGAACGCCTCCTCGATGAAGCCGCTGCCGAGCACCTTCTTGAACACCGACTCGCGCAGCGCACCGCTGCCGCCGTCCTGGAAGGCCTCGTTGACCACGTCCCAGGCGTAGATCTTGCCCTTGTAGCGGCCCATGGTGGTGGTGATGTGGTTGTTCGTGACGCTGCGCAGCGTGCTCGGGTCTTTGATCGCGTTCACCCAGTCCGGCAACTGCGAGTGCCACACCGTGGTGTGGCCGCGCAACCGCTGGCCGCGCTCCAGGGCGTGGGCGACGATCCGGTCCGCGGCACCGAACCGGAACGTCCCGCGGGACGGCTCGATCGCGTCCCACTTCATCTCGTTCTCCGGGGTGATCATGTTGAACTCCCGGTCCGCGATCGTGGTGTACGTCGCGTCGCCGAGCCGGCCGGCGGCTGTCGCGGTGCCGAAGTACCGGCCCGACGAGGACGCCTCGGCCTGCAGGCTCGCGGCCCCGGCGGAGTGGGGAAGCAACGTCACGACACCGGCCACGAGCGCCGAGGCCGTCAGGCCGATCGTCAGCGTCCGGCGGGGCCGGCGGAGGCGGTGCAGGCCCTTCCGGGGTTCGTCGGTGTGTCTGGTCATGGGGAGTGGCCTTCTTCAGGGGACAGGTCAGCGGGGGAGCCCGTGAATGGGCGCCCCTGAAGAGGAGGCCGGGGACGGCGGGACGGCGTAACGAAAAATGTGCGCGCCCGCGCAGTGACGGATCTCGCAGCGGAAAAGCGTAATGCGGGGCGCGGTCGTGACGTCAGGTCCCTGCGCTCACGTCAGCGGCGCGCGGACGACGAAAGAGGCCTGGCCGGTGAAGGCACGCGTGCCGTTGAAGCCGTCGAGGCGGATCGATCCGTCGCGGGGGCGCAGGGCGGAGCCCGGGTAGTTGTGCGCGTACAGAGTCACCGATCCGTCGACCGTCCCGGGGCGCGGGCAGAAGGTGGCGTCCTCCCGGAACAGCCGGCTGCCGTCGTCGGCGCTCAGGCGCAGCCGCAGATAGTGGTGGCGCAGATAGCGGCCGTCGGCCGCCCGGAACGTGACACACCGGCTGTCCGCGAGCCCCTCGCTGACGGTGAAGGTGGCCCGAACGCTGCTGAGGGTCGCGAAGTCGCCGTCGTGCGAGAGGAACTGGCCGGGCCGTTCCACGGACTCCAGGGACCGCACGCCCAGCGGAACCACGGCCGGGCCCGACGGCGACGGCGTGGCCGAGGGAGCCGGGGTGGGCGTACCGGCCGTCGGCCCGGCGGTGACGACGGGCGTCCGGTGCTCCGGTTCGGGCCAGGCGACGTACGTGGCGGTCCCGGTGACGAGCACCGCACCGGTGGCGAGGGCCGCGATCGGATGGGCGGTCACCGCGTGGAGCTTGCCGAGCAGAGCGCCGCCCCCTGCCGCCGTACCCGTGGCGCTCGCGGTTGCTGCCGTCGTCACCGTCGTACCCGACAGCAAGCCCTTGGCGACCAGCGCCCCGAGGAGCGCCGCCGGCACGGCCAGTGGCGTGAGGCCGGTCAGCAGCAACTCGGCCGGTACCCGCTCGGCCGCCGTCGCGTTGCATGTCGCGCAGTCGCGCGTGTGCCTAGCGATCCGCTTGCGCCACACGGACGTTCGCGCACCGTCCCAGCCGGAGACGGTCGCGCTCAGGCCCGGACAGCGCGGGTCGGCCGCCAGCGCGGCGACGATCGTCCGGCTCAGTTCCAGCTGCTCGCGCATGCGCTGCAGGCGAACTCCCGCGTGGGAGACGCCGACGCCGGTCGCGTCGGCGATGTCCTGGCGGCTGAGCAGTCCGGCGCACTCCTGCCACCACAGCGAAAGGAGCACCCGGTGTTCCTCGTCGAGCCAACGGGCGGCTTCGACCACCTGTCCGCGCTCGTCCGACATGCGCAGCCGCAGGATCGTCGTGTCCTCCAGAGGGGCCGCGTCCGGCACCGGGAGCGCCTCGTCGATGAGCGCGGTCCGATCGGCGAGTGTGCGCTGCCGCTGCCAGTACGTAGTGACCTGCCGGAGCGTGATCGACACGAGCCACGAGCGGAAGCTCTCCGGAGCCCGCAGGGCGGGCAGGTCGCGTACCGCGCGCAGCAGCGTCTCCTGGACCACGTCGTCCACGTCGGCATGGCCGTTCAGCGCCCGTCCCACGATGTTGTACAGCAACGGAAGATATGCGGAGACGAGTTCCTCGCGCGCCCGCTCGTCACCGCGTTGCGCCGCGACGACCAGCTCCACGTGATCCGCGTCCATGAGTCCTGGTCCCATCTTCTTCAGGCGGGTGATCCGCCGAGTTCGGCGGATCACCCTAAACGTGTGGACCACGACGTCGTCCCCCCGGGGTGACGATCATGCGACGTGCGGGGCAGTCGCCTTTCTCGGCGGGCTCCGGAATCGCCGCACTTTCAGCATGCGACGTCATCGGAAGACGTCGGCTTCCCCCGGCGCGCTGCGAAGGCGGCATGCTCGGGCAGCGTCGGACTCACGCCTTGCGCTCAAGCGCTTCGCGCCGCGCTTCTGCGCTGGTCGCGAGCGCTCTGCCGGACATCGCGAAGGGCGCCGTCAGGGGATGTGCGCCCTTCCGGGCAGTCCCCCCAAGGCCGGCCACTCCCGCGGCTGCATTCAGCTGCCCGGCGCCGCGTTCCGCGCCGGGCCGCGCGGTTGCCGGCCGGGCCGGCCGTCTCGGTGGGCCGGGTGGGTCGGGGCGTCAGCCCTGGCGGGGGCCGCTCTCGGAGTCGTTGGGGTCGACACCGGTGAACGCGGTGTCATCCTTCGTTCCGGAGGGACGTCCGGAACGGCCCTTGCGGCCGGTGTCCCGCATGCCCTTCTCCGACTTCTCCCCGTACTCCTCACCCCGCGTGGTGCCGCTCTCGGCCTCGTCGCCGGGCACGGAGGCGCGCTCCTCCTTGGAGGTCTTGCGGCCCGGGCCGGGCGGAGGGGCGTCCTGTGGCCGGAAGGAGCGGCGGGCGCTCGGGTTCTCCTGCTGCCGGGTCTCGTCGACGTCGGGGGACCAACCGTGGTGCTCGGATCCCTTGTGCCGGCTCGCCCCCTGGCCGTGTGACGGCTCCGATGGCTTCTGTTCCTTGGGCATGCGCCGACCTGCCTGTCCGCTGCGGTGGAGGCACGTCTCCCGTGCCATGGCAGTAGAAATTTTTCCACTTCCCCGCAAAATCGGCATATCGACCAGGTCCGGAGGTCTGTGGCCATACGGCTGTCCCTACCGACCATGTGGCACGAACCGCGACCCTTACGAGTGATGCGCGGGATTCGTGTCGACGGCCCGGTGAGCCCGTGCCGGACCATCTCAGGCAGCCGGTTCGCGTCACCACCGACCGCCGCACCCGGGAGGGTCGCCATGCGCATCCTGCTCGTCGCCAGTGCCTACAACAGTCTCACCCAGCGCGTGCACGCCGAGCTGCGCGAGCGGGGGCACACCGTCGCCGTCGAGGTGACACGCCATGGCGGTGACGTTCGTGCCGCCGTCGGCCGGCACGCGCCCGAGCTGGTGGTGGCGCCCATGCTGAAGGCGGTCGTCCCACGTGACGTGTGGACAGCCCGGACCTGCCTGATCGTGCACCCGGGCCCCGTGGGCGACCGGGGGCCGTCCTCCCTGGACTGGGCCGTCCAAGAGGCTGCCGGGGAGTGGGGCGTCACCGTGCTCCAGGCGGAGGAGGAGATGGACGCCGGGCCCGTCTGGGCGACGGCGACGTTCCCCGTCCCGCCGGTGGCCAAGAGCGATCTGTATCGCAACGAACTGGCCGACGCCGCCGTCGAAGCGGTGCTCCTGGCGGTCGAACGCTTCGCCTCCGGCCGGTACGTTCCCCTCGACCAGGGCACCCTCCCCAAGGCGGCGGGTGCGCGCACCAGGCCCCCGATGCGCCAGGCGGCCCGCCGTATCGCGTGGGCCGACGACAGCACCGACTCGGTGCTGCGCACGCTGCGTGCCGCCGACTCCCAGCCAGGTGTCCTGGACGACCTCCTCGGCGGGGAGTGGTTCCTCCACGGCGGCCACCCCGAGCGCGGGCTGCGCGGCCGCCCGGGCGAGCTGCTCGCCACCCGGGCGGGCGCAATCTGCCGGGCCACCGCCGACGGGGCGGTGTGGATTCCCGAGTTGCGGGCGCGTACCGGACCCGGCGCTCCGCGCGCCTGCAAGCTGCCCGCCACCCTCGCGCTGAGCGGCTGCCCGGAACTGGCCGGCCTGCCCGAGCTGCCCTCCCCCGCACTCCCACCCGCCGACGACGACAGCACCTGGTCGGACATCCGCTACCGGGAGGACGGCCCGGTGGGCGTCCTGTCGTTCTCGTTCCCGGGCGGCGCGATGTCCACCGAGCACTGCCGGCGTCTGCTGGACGCCTACCGGGCGGCGTGCGCCCGGCCCACCACCGTGCTGGTCCTGGGCGGTGGCCGGGACTTCTTCTCCAACGGCATCCACCTGGGCGTCATCGAGGCCGCGGCCGATCCGGCTGCCGAGTCATGGGCCAACATCAACGCCATGGACGACCTCGTCGAGGCGATCCTCACCACCACCGACCGCCTCGTCGTCAGCGCGATCGGCGGCAACGCCGCCGCCGGGGGCGTCATGCTGGCCCTGGCCGCCGACGAGGTGTGGTGCCGCTCCGGCTCCGTGCTCAACCCGCACTACCGGCGCATGGGGCTGTACGGCTCGGAGTACTGGACCTACAGCCTGCCCCGCCGGGTCGGCGCCGCCATGGCCGAGCAGCTCACCGAGGAGGCGCTCCCGGTCACCGCCGCCCATGCCCAGGACGTCGGCCTCGTCGACCGGGTGGTCGAGTGCGCCCCCTCGCGCTTCACGGCCGAGGTCACCGGGATGGCCGCCCACCTCGCCACCTCGCCGCGCGCCCAGGCGCTCCTCGCCGGGAAGAAGGCGGAGAGCGAGCACCGGGAGTCCGTCACCCCATTGGCGGACGTCCGTGCGCGGGAACTGGCGCATATGCGGGACATCTTCCAGAACCCCGCCGCGCCCTACCACGCACTGCGCAGGGCGTTCGTCCGCAAGGAACCGGCCGCCGCCGGACGAGCCGCCGCGGGTGCGAGGAGCGTCCCGCTGGCGGACTCTTAGCCCGGTAAAGGCCTACTCGAGCGGTATTGCCGTTTGCCTCCCCAAGGAGGGCTTCGATGAACACAGCGTCGCCGACCACGGTCGAACAGACAGGCACCCCCGGCTCCCCCGAAACCGAGGACAAACCGATCCACATCCTCTGGATCAACGCCGGACTCAGCTGTGACGGCGACTCGGTCGCCCTCACGGCCGCCATGCAGCCCAGCATCGAGGAGATCGCTCTCGGGGCCCTGCCCGGCCTGCCCAAGATCGCCGTGCACTGGCCGCTGATCGACTTCGAGTGCGGGCCGGTGGACGGGGCGGACACGTTCATCGAGTGGTTCTTCAAGGGTGAGCGCGGCGAGATCGACCCGTTCGTCCTGGTGATCGAGGGGTCCATTCCCAACGAGGCGATCAAGCAGGAGGGGTACTGGTGCGGTTTCGGCGACAACCCGGACACCGGCCAGCCCATCACCACCAGCGAGTGGATCGACCGCCTGGCCCCCAAGGCCCTCGCCGTGGTGGCGATCGGCACCTGCGCGACGTACGGCGGCATCCACGCCATGGCCGGGAATCCCACCGGCGCCATGGGCGTGCCCGACTACCTGGGCTGGGACTGGAAGTCGCAGGCGGGCATCCCCATCGTGTGCGTACCGGGCTGCCCCATCCAGCCGGACAACTTCGCCGAGACCCTGACCTACCTGCTCTACCAGGCGGCGGGGTCGGCGCCGATGATCCCGCTCGACGACAAGCTCCGTCCCACCTGGCTGTTCGGCGCCACGGTCCACGAGGGCTGCGACCGGGCCGGCTACTACGAGCAGGGCCAGTTCGCGATGGAGTACGACTCGCCCCAGTGCCTGGTGAAGCTCGGCTGCTGGGGCCCCGTCGTCAAGTGCAACGTGCCCAAGCGCGGCTGGATGAACGGCATCGGCGGCTGCCCGAACGTGGGCGGCATCTGCATCGCGTGCACCATGCCCGGCTTCCCCGACAAGTTCATGCCGTTCATGGACGAACCTCCTGGCGGAAAGTTCTCCAGCACCGCCAGCGGAGCCTACGGCGCGGTGATCCGGCGCCTGCGGACGATCACGGCCCGGACCGTGGACAAGGAACCCAAGTGGCGGCACACGGGCCGGGAGATCACCACCGGCTACCGGCCCCCGTGGTGACCGCGCCCGGCACGGCATCCGCTGCGCCCCCCTGCCCCCTCCCCCGCTCACAGCACTGACCGAAGGGCATCACAGACACAATGGCGACCTCGACGACGTCCGGTGACGGAACCGGCCTGGTGGAGATGGCGTGGGACCCGATCACACGGATCGTGGGCAGCCTCGGCATCCACACGAAGATCGACTTCAAGCAGAAGCGGGTCGCCGAGTGCTACAGCACCTCGTCGGTCTTCCGCGGCTACAGCGTCTTCATGCGGGGCAAGGACCCGCGCGACGCCCACTTCATCACCAGTCGCATCTGCGGCATCTGCGGCGACAACCACGCCACGTGCTCGGTGTACGCGCAGAACATGGCGTACGGAGTGAAGCCGCCGCACCTCGCCGAGTGGATCATCAACTGCGGCGAGTCCGCCGAGTTCATGTTCGACCACAACATCTTCCAGGAGAATCTGGTAGGGGTCGACTACTGCGAGAAGATGGTCCGCGAGACCAATCCGGGGGTGCTCGAACTCGCCGAGCGCACCGAGGCACCGCACGCCGGCGAGCACGGCTACCGCACCATCGCCGACATCATGCGCTCGCTCAATCCTCTCGAGGGCGAGTTCTACCGCGAGGCGCTCCAGGTCAGCCGGTACACGCGGGAGATGTTCTGCCTGATGGAGGGCCGCCATGTGCACCCCTCCACGCTCTACCCGGGCGGCGTCGGCACCATCGGCTCCGTGCAGCTGTTCACGGACTACATGTCCCGGCTCATGCGGTACGTGGAGTTCATGAAGCGGGTCGTGCCGCTGCACGACGATCTGTTCGACTTCTTCTACGAGGCACTGCCCGGCTACGAGGAGGTCGGCCGCCGGCGCGTGCTGCTCGGCTGCTGGGGGGCGTTCAACGACCCCGAGTACTGCGACTTCAGCTACGCCAACATGACGGACTGGGGCCGGCGGATGCTCGTCACCCCCGGTGTGATCGTGGACGGCAAGCTGGTCACCAACGACCTCACCGAGATCAACCTGGGCATCCGGATCCTGCTCGGCAGCTCCTACTACGAGGACTGGGCGGGCCAGGAGCAGTTCGTCACCCACGACCCGCTCGGCAACCCGGTCGATCCGCGGCACCCGTGGAACCAGCACACCATCCCGGCCCCGCAGAAGCGGAACTTCGACGACAAGTACAGCTGGGTGATGTCACCGCGCTGGTTCGACGGCAAGGACCACCTGCCGCTGGACACGGGTGGCGGCCCCCTCGCCCGCCTGTGGTCGACCGCGCTGTCCGGACTCGTCGACGTCGGGTACGTGAAGTCCACCGGTCACAGTGTCGTGATCAACCTGCCGCGCACGCTCACCAAGCCGGAGACCACCTTCGAGTGGAAGATCCCCCGCTGGAGCAACGCCCTGGAGCGCAACCGCGCCCGCACCTACTTCCAGGCGTACGCCGCCGCCGTCGCGCTGCACTCCGCGGAGATGGGCCTCGCGGAGGTGCGCGCCGGACGCACCCAGACCTGGGAGAAGTTCGAGGTGCCGGACGAAGCCATCGGTGTCGGTTTCACCGAGGCGGTACGCGGTGTCCTGTCGCACCACATGGTGATCCGCGACGGCAAGATCGCCAACTACCACCCGTACCCGCCGACGCCCTGGAACGCCTCCACCCGCGACACCTACGGGACGCCCGGACCGTACGAGGACGCCGTGCAGAACACGCCCATCTTCGAGGAGAACCCGCCGGAGAGCTTCAAGGGCATCGACATCATGCGCGCCGTGCGCAGCTTCGACCCGTGTCTGCCCTGCGGTGTGCACATGTACGTCGGTGACGGCAGGACCGTGAAGTCCATGCACGTCCCCACCGGCCTGAGCGGTCTGGCCGGATGAGCGGCGGCACGAGCACGGGCGTCGCGCCCGACGCGCGCCCCTCGTCCGAGGTGTCCGGCGCGCCGAACGCGGAGACGGCCGGCCGGCTGGTGGAGGAGGTCCTCGACCGGCTGGCGGACTCCGGCGACCGCGCGGCGTGCGAGGCCGCCGAGGAACTCGTACGGGTCCTCATGGAGTTCTACGGGGCCGGGCTCGCCCGCGCGGTCGAGCTGATCGGACGCCACCCCGACGCCACGGCGCGTGACACCCTCGCCGCCCTGCTCGGCGACGAACTCGTCGCGGGCCTGCTGGTCCTGCACGGGCTGCACCCGGACGACGTGTCCCGCCGCGTCGACCGCGCCCTGGACGGCCTGCCCCACCCGGTCGAGACCGTCGGCTTCGACGCCACGACCGGCGTGCTGCGCCTGCGGCTCACCGGGTCGGCGGGCTGCGGCTGCGCCGGCACCCGGGACGGCATCGAGCAGGCCGCGCGGGACGCCCTCGCCTGCTTCGCGCCCGAGGTGACGGCGGTGGAACTCCAGGAGGCCCCCCGGGAGCCCGCCCTCCTCCAGATCGGCGCCGGCCCGCCGCGCGCCGTCGACGGCGGCCGGTCACCGGCCACCGCGCCGTGAGCGCGCCCGGAGCCGGGACGGCCCGGGAGGGCTCGCGCCGGCCGGACACGGCGGCCCGTCCGGGCGCGCCCGACGCGAGCACGGCAGCGCACCCGGGCATGCCCGGGCATGACACCGCGGCTCCCGCCGGCTCACCCGACGCGAGCACCGCGGCCCACCCGGGTATGCGCACGGTCGGCGCCGCCCACCCCGGCATGCCCGCGCTCGGGCCGGCGCGCGCGGGACGGGATCCCCGACCGCGGGGGTTGCGCCGCTTCGTGGCCCCGCCCCCTCCCCGCGAGGAGCGGTGCGAGCTGTGCGCCGTGCCTCTGGCCGGTGAGCGTCACCGGCACCTCGTCGACACCGAGAAGCGGGCGCTGGCGTGCGCCTGCGGCCCCTGCGCCCAGTTGCTGGACGGCTCCGGCGGGGTGGGGGGCCGCTTCCGCGCGGTCCCCGGCCGCTACCTGAGCGACCCCGGTCACGGCATCGACGAACAGGCCTGGGAACACCTGCGCATCCCCGTCGGCGTCGCGTTCTTCTTCCGCAACTCGGCGCTCGACCGGCTCGTCGCGCTCTATCCGAGCCCGGCCGGGGCGACCGAGAGCGAACTGGACCCGGCGTCCTGGCAGACCGTCCTGGCCGGCTCACCACTGGCGGGGCTGCTCGAACCCGACGTGGAGGCACTGCTGCTGCGGCGCCACGAGGGCATGGTCGAGTGCTTCCTGGTGCCCGTCGACATCTGTTACGAACTGGTGGGCCGGATGCGCCTGCGGTGGCAGGGCTTCGACGGTGGCGCGGAGGCCCGCGCCGACCTGGACGCCTTCTTCGCCCACGTACGCGACCGTGCCCGTGACGTCCGAGGGAGCGGGTCGTGACCGACTTCGCCTTCACCTGCACCGGGGTGCGCGCCGACCCGTACGCGGCGGGCCCCACCCTGGTGTTCCGGCTGCGCATCACCGCCTCCGACCAGGCCCGCGTGCACGCGCTTGCCCTGCGCTGCCAGATCCGCATCGAGCCCGTCCGGCGCGGCTACGGCGACGCCGAGGCCGCGCGGCTGACCGACCTGTTCGGGGAGCGGTCCCGTTGGGGCAGCACCCTCAATCCGGTGCAGTTCGCCCAGGTCCCGGTGATGGTTCCCGGCTTCACCGGTGAGGTCGAGACCGACCTGGTGGTGCCGTGCACCTACGACATGGACATCGCGTCCACCCGGTACTTCCACGCCCTGGAGGAAGGGGAGGTGCCGCTGCTGATGCTGTTCTCCGGCACCGCGTTCACCGGCGAGCGCGGCTTCCGCGTGGAACCCGTCCCCTGGGACAAGGAGGCCGTCTTCCGCATGCCGGTGAAGACCTGGCAGGAGATGGTCGACCAGCACTTCCCGGGCTCCGGCTGGATCCGGCTGCCCAGGGACACCATGGACGCGCTGCTCGCCCACCGGTCGCGGCACGCCCTGCCCTCCTGGGAGGCGACCGTCGAGGCGCTCCTGAACGCGGCCGGGGAGAGGACCCGATGACGGCCACGACGACGTTCACCCCCGAGACCGAGACCCGGCTCGCCGTCGCGCGCCAGGTGGCCGACGCCGTGCTCTTCGAGGGGTACGTGCTCTACCCGTACCGCGCGTCGGCCGCCAAGAACCGTCTGCGCTGGCAGTTCGGGGTGCTCGTGCCACCGGCCTGGACGGCGAGGGCCGAGGAGCACGACTTCCAGCACACCGAACTGCTGATGGAACCCAAACGGGGGGCCACGCTCGCCGTCGAGGTGCGCTTCCTGCACACGCAGCGGCGCACCGTGCAACGGCTGTGCCCGGACGGCACCTTGGAGACGGTGCGCGAACTGCGCCTGGACGACCAGGTGATCGTCCCGTGGGACGAGGGCCATGAACAGGCCGTCCGGCTCACCGTTCCCGTGGAGTCCCTGGCGGGCGAGGGCATCGTCGTCCCGTTCACCCGCCCCGCGGCCGAGGAGACCGAACCGGTCCCGGACTCCACCGGGCAGGTGGTGGGCCGGCTCGTGCGCCGCCGCGAGGAGGTCACCGGTGCGCTGCGGTTGTCGACGAGCGAGCTGGAAGGCCCGTACCGCACGTACCGGCTGAGCCTGGTCGTGGAGAACACCAGCGGTTGGACACCGGGCGGCGACGCGGACCGCGACGCCGCCCTGCCCCGGTCCCTGGTCGCCGCGCACGCCCTGCTGTGCCTGGACTCGGGACGGTTCCTGTCGATGACGGACCCGCCGGAGTGGGCGCGGGGAGCCACCGCCGCGTGCCGCAACCTGCACACCTGGCCGGTGCTGGCCGGGGAGCCGGGCCGGGACGACCTGGTGCTCTCCTCGCCGATCATCCTGGAGGACCACCCGGCGATCGCGCCCGAGAGCCCCGGCGCGCTGTACGACGCGACGGAGATCGACGAGATCCTCGCGCTGCGCACCGCCGCCCTCACCGACGAGGAGAAGCGCGAGGCCCGGGGTACGGACGCGCGGGCGGCGGCCGTCATCGAGCTGGCCGACTCCATGCCACCGGAGGTCCTGGAGCGCCTGCACGGCGCCGTACGGGGCCTGCGCGAGGTGACCGCCCCGGCCGTCCCGGCGTCCGTCGCCGTACCGTCCGACCCCTTCCGGGAGGGCGGGGTCACGCGGCCGGACACCCCCTGGTGGGACCCGGGCGCGGACGCGTCCGTGGACCCGGCCACCGACCACGTCCACGTCGGCGGACGGCCGGTACGGGCCGGCAGCCGCGTCGTGCTGCGCCCCCGGCTGCGCCACACCGATGCCCAGGACCTGTTCCTCGACGGCCGGCTCGCCCTGGTGGAAGCGGTCCTGCACGACGTGGACGGCGGCGTGCACATCGCGGTCACCGTCGATGACGACCCGGGTGCCGACATCCGCCGTGAGCAGGGCCGTTTCCTCTACTTCCAGCCCGACGAGCTCGACGTCCCGGAGGAGGCGTGATGGCGCCCTCACGGTCCGGCCCGCGCACACTGGTGGCCGGGGCGGGCAACATCTTCCTCGGCGACGACGGCTTCGGCGTCGAGGCGGCTCGCGTGCTGGCCCGTCAGGACCTGCCGGCCGGTGTCGAAGTCGCCGACATCGGCATCCGCGGCGTCCACCTGGCCTACCAGCTCCTCGACGGGTACGACACGCTCGTCCTCCTGGACGCCACGGCACGGGGCGGTGAGCCGGGCACGCTGTACGTGATCGACGCCGCCGGGCCGGGCTCGCGGCAGCCGGCCGAGGGCGTCCCCCTCGACGGCCACCGCATGTCCCCCGACGCCGTCCTGGCGCTGCTGGACGGCCTGTGCGCGGGTACCGGCGCGAAACCGCCGGGACGCACCCTGGTCGTGGGCTGCGAGCCCGCCACCGTCGAGGAGGGCATCGGGCTCAGCCCACCCGTGGCCGCCGCCGTGCCGGAGGCCGTGCGCCTGGTGACGGAACTGGTGACGCAGCCGCTGCGCGACGAAGCCGTCGTCCGAGACTGACCCACCCGCACGACACCCCCACACCGACCTTCACGGAGAGCACCATGAACAAGCGCCTCATCGGCGGTGCGGCCGCCGCCACCGCCGCCGCCGCCGCGCTCGCGGCCATCGTCGCGAACGTCCTGCCCGACGTCCGGCGCTACCTGCGCATCCGCCGGATGTGACCCGCCGGCCCTCGCCGGTGCCGTCCCAGGGGGACCGAACGGCCTACGCAGCCGTGTGACCCCGGCGCGCCGGTCGGCGCGCCGCCGGGCCCCGGCCGTGTAATGGCGCCGGAGAACATCCCCGGGCCCGGACGGAGACCGATGCACGAGATGTCCGTCGCCCTGTCCGTGGTGGACCAGGTCGAGCAGGCGGCACGGGCCCGCGGCGCGCTGGGCGTCCAGCATGTGCACCTCGACATCGGCGAGCTGGCCGGAGTGGTCTCCGATTCGCTCCGCTTCTGCTTCGGGCTCGCCTGTGCCGGGACCCTCCTGGAGGGCTCCGAACTCGTCACCCGCTCCGTCCCCGGCAGTGCGCGGTGCGCGCCGTGCGGGCGGACCTGGGACACCGGGATGCCCCCGGACATGCTCTGCCCGGACTGCCGCGCGGCCGCCACCGAACTGGTGGCGGGCCGCGAACTGCGCATCACCGAAGTGCGCTGGGCCGCGGACACCGCCGCTCCCGGCTCCCCGGCGCAACCCGCAACCATCCTCGAGGAGAGCTGACGATGTGCCGTGTGGTCGACCTCCAGCAGGCGGTGCTCGCCAAGAACACGATGGCGGCCGGCATCCTGCGCAGTGAACTGACGGCCAGGGGCACGACCGTGGTGAACCTCCTGTCCAGCCCCGGCAGCGGCAAGACGGCCCTGCTGGAGCGGGAGCTGACGATCGCCCGGGAACGCGCCGTCCCGGCGGCCGCCCTGACGGCGGACCTCGCGACGGAGAACGACGCGGTACGCCTGAGCCGTTCCGGGGTGCCGGTCAAACAGGTGCTCACCGACGGGCTGTGCCATCTGGAGGCGGACATGCTCGCCGGGCACCTGCACAACTGGCTTCCGGAGGACACCCGTCTGCTGTTCGTGGAGAACGTGGGCAACCTCGTGTGCCCGGCGTCGTACGACCTCGGCGAGACGCTGCGCGTCGTCCTCGCCTCGGTCACCGAGGGCGAGGACAAGCCGCTGAAGTACCCCACCGCGTTCGGCCTCGCGCACCTGGTGATCGTCACCAAGGCCGACCTCGCCGGGCCGGCCGAGTTCGACGAGGCCGCCTTCCGGGCCCATGTGCAGCAGGTCAACCCCGGCGTGGAGGTCGTCCTCAGCTCCGTACGGAGCGGGCAGGGCGCGGGTCTGCTGGTCGAGCGGGCCCTGGCGGCGGCCGAGGGGGCAGAGGTGCACGCGCCGGTGATGGCACAGGCCCGGGCGTGAACGCGACGCCCGAGGTGGCCGCGCCACGACAGGTGGTGGCCGCGCCGCCGGTGCGGCGCGTACGGGCCGTCGTGCGCGGGGTGGTGCAGGGGGTGGGCTTCCGGCCGTACCTGTACGGCCTGGCGTCGGAGCTGCGGCTCGCCGGCCATGTCACCAACACCGGCGAGGGTGTGGTCGTGGAGGTCGAGGGCGAGGCGGCGCTCGTCGACCGGTTCTGCGCGCGCATCGCGCCCGAGGCCCCGCCGCTGGCCGTCGTGGAGTCCGTGGACACCACCGACGTGCCGCCCACCGGCGGCAGCGGTTTCGGCATCGTCCCCTCCCGTACGTCCGGTCCCGTGCGCACGCTGGTCGCACCCGACACCGCCACCTGCGACGACTGCCTGGCCGAACTCACCGATCCCGCGGACCGCCGCCACCGCCACCCCTTCATCACCTGCACGCACTGCGGGCCGCGGTTCACCATCGTCACCGGCCTGCCGTACGACCGCGAGCACACCACGATGGCGGGGTTCCCGCTGTGCCCCGCCTGCGACCGCGAGTACCACGATCCCGCCGACCGGCGCTTCCACGCACAGCCCGTGGCGTGCCCCGCGTGCGGCCCGCGCCTGCGGCTCGTCACGGCCGCCCCGCACCCGCGGCCGGAGGGCGAGGACCCCGTCGACGGGGCGCGGGCGCTGCTCGCCGCGGGGGCGATCGTCGCCGTCAAGGGCATCGGCGGGTACCACCTGGCGTGTGACGCCACCGACGGCCGGGCGGTCGGTGAGCTGCGCCGCCGCAAGGCACGCGGGGGCAAACCCTTCGCGCTGATGGCCCGGGACGTGGCCGACGTGGCGCACCTCGTGCACATCGGCCCCGTCGAGCGGGAGCTGCTCACCGGCCGTGTCCGCCCCGTCGTGCTGCTGCGGCGGCGCACCGGCGCCACGGACGCGCCGGGGGCCGTGGTGCCGGCCGACGCGGTCGCGCCCGGCAGTCCCGACCTCGGGGTGATGCTGCCGTACACACCGGTGCACCATCTGCTGCTCGGCCCGGGCGGACCCCGGCTGCTGGTGATGACCAGCGGCAACCTCTCCGGCGAACCCATCGTCACCGACGACGACGCGGCCCTGGAACGGCTGGCCGGTCTGGCCGACGCCTGGCTCACGCACGACCGGCCCATCCATGTGCCGTGCGACGACTCGGTGGTGCGCGTCTGCGACGGCGAGCCGCTGGTGCTGCGCCGTTCCCGGGGCTACGCCCCGCTGCCGCTCGCCCTGCCCGTACCGGTGGTTCCCTCCCTCGCGGTCGGCGGCGACGTGAAGAACGTCTTCTGCCTCGCCGAGGGCGACAAGGCGTGGCTGTCCGCCCATGTCGGGGACATGGACGACCTCGCCACCCAACGCGCGTTCAGCCGCGCGGAACGGCAGTTGGAGTCCGTCACGGGCGTACGCCCCGAGCTGCTCGTCACCGACACGCACCCCGCGTACCGCTCGGGCGCCTGGGCACGGCGGCACGCCGCGGGGCGCCCCGTGGCCCGGGTCCAGCACCATCACGCGCACGTCGCCGCCGTCATGGCCGAACACGGCCTGGCCGAGGGCGACCGGGTGATCGGGGTGGCGTTCGACGGCACGGGCCACGGGGACGACGGGGCGGTGTGGGGCGGGGAGTTCCTGCTCGCGGGCTACGAGGGCTACCACCGGTTCGCGCACCTGGCCTACGTACCGCTGCCCGGGGGTGACGCGGCCGTCCGGCGGCCCTACCGCATGGCGCTGGCGCACCTGTGGGCGGCGGGCATCGCGCCGGACGCGAACCTGCCGTGCGCCGACGCCTGCCCTCCGGAGGTCCGGGTGGTGCTGGGACAGCAGTTGGAGCGGGGGCTGAACTGTGTGCCCACGTCCAGCATGGGGCGGCTCTTCGACGCGGTGTCTTCCCTGGCGGGCGTCTGTCACCTCGCCGAGTACGAGGCCCGGGCCGCGATCGAGCTGGAGGCCGCCGCGGTCGCCGCGGGGAGCGAGGACGAGGACCCGCGTTACGTCTTCCGTCTGACCGGGCGGGGCCCGGCCGGTGCGTCTCCGGTGACCGCCGATCCGGCGCCGTTGCTGGCGGCGGTCGTCGAGGACGTACGTCGGGGTGTGCCCGCCCCGGTCGTCGCTGCGCGGTTCCACCTGGCTGTCGCCCGGATGGTACGGACGGTCTGTGTACTGGCCCGTGAGGCGACCGGACTGGAGACAGCCGCGCTGACCGGTGGGGTCTTCTCCAACGTGCTGCTGTCGTCCGCCTGCGCACGCGGTCTGCGCGCGGACGGTTTCACCGTGCTGCGCCACCGGAGTGTCCCGCCGAACGACGGGGGGCTGGCCCTCGGTCAGCTCGTGGTGGCCGCCCGTGCCACGGCCCGCGCGGAACCGACGGCCACGGACAGGGCCACGGACAGGGCCACGGCCATGGATTCCGTGGCGCGAGAGTGAGGAGACACATATGTGCCTGGCGGTACCAGGGAAGGTACTGGGGGTCGAGGAACGGAACGGCACACGCATGGCCAGCGTCGACTTCGGCGGTGTGGTCAAGGAGGTGTGCCTGGAGTACCTGCCGGACCTTCAGGTCGGCGAGTACGCGATCGTCCACGTCGGTTTCGCCCTGCAACGGCTGGACGAGGAGTCGGCCCGCCGGACGCTGGAGCTGTTCGAGAACCTCGGCATGCTCCAGGAGGAGTTCGGCGACCCGTGGGAGCAGGCCGCCGCGGAGGCGGGCGGGGACGGACTCGGGCCGGACGGCGCCGCCGCGGCCGGGGAGGTGCTGCGGTGAAGTACATCGACGAGTTCCAGAACCCGGAGCTTGCGGCGCGGCTGCTCGACGAGATCAGGGCCACCGTGACCAGGCCCTGGGCGCTGATGGAGGTGTGCGGCGGCCAGACGCACACCATCATCCGCCACGGCATCGACCAACTCCTCCCCCAGGAGGTGGAGTTGATCCACGGCCCGGGCTGTCCGGTGTGCGTGACCCCGCTGGAGGTGATCGACAAGGCGTTGGAGATCGCCTCCCGCCCCGAGGTGATCTTCTGCTCCTTCGGCGACATGCTGCGAGTGCCGGGCACCGGCCGTGACCTGTTCCAGGTACGCGGGGAGGGCGGCGACGTCCGGGTGGTGTACTCGCCGCTGGACGCCCTGCGGATCGCGGAGGAGAACCCGGATCGTGAGGTCGTCTTCTTCGGCATCGGCTTCGAGACCACCGCGCCGCCCAACGCGATGGCCGTCCACCAGGCGCGCAAGCGCGGCATCGGCAACTTCAGCCTGCTGGTGTCGCACGTCCGGGTCCCGCCCGCGATCGAGGCGATCATGCAGTCGCCCGACTGCCGTGTCCAGGGCTTCCTCGCGGCCGGTCACGTGTGCAGCGTGATGGGGACGGAGGAGTACCCCGGTCTCGCCGAGCGGTTCGGGGTGCCCATCGTGGTCACCGGTTTCGAGCCGCTCGACATCCTCGAAGGCGTACGGCGCACCGTGCGCCAGCTGGAGCGGGGCGAGCACACGGTGGAGAACGCCTACGAGCGGGCCGTCCGGCCGGAGGGCAACCCCGTCGCGCGCGCCATGCTGGACGACGTGTTCGAGGTGACCGACCGGGCCTGGCGCGGAATCGGCGTCATCCCCGCCAGTGGCTGGCGGCTGTCCCCGCGCTACCGGGACCACGACGCCGAGCACCGCTTCCAGGTGGGTGACATCACCACCCGTGAGCCGGCCGAGTGCCGCAGCGGAGAGGTGCTGCAAGGACTGCTGAAGCCGCACGAGTGCGAGGCGTTCGGCACCACGTGCACGCCGCGAACCCCGCTCGGGGCCACCATGGTCTCCAGCGAGGGCGCGTGCGCCGCCTACTACCTGTACCGGCGGCTCGACCTGCCGGCCCGCGCGGTGCCGGTCACGGCCCCGGCGACCACCCCCCGCACCCTGGAGGGCAGCCCCGTTGTCTGACACGTACACAGGGCCGGACGTCCTGTCCTGGACCTGTCCCGCCCCGCTGCGGGACCGGCCGCGGGTGGTGATGGGCCACGGTGGAGGCGGCGCGATGTCCGCCGAGCTGGTGGAGCAGGTCTTCCTGCCCGCCCTGGCGGGCCCGGCGCCCGGTGGGCTGACCGACTCGGCCACCGTCGAGCTCGGCGGGGCGCGGCTCGCGTTCTCCACCGACTCGTTCGTGGTACGGCCCTTGTTCTTCCCCGGTGGCAGCATCGGGGACCTCGCCGTCAACGGCACGGTCAACGATCTCGCGATGAGCGGGGCCCGGGCCGCCTACCTGTCGTGCGGCGTCATCCTGGAGGAGGGCGTCGAGATCGCCACGGTGGGCCGGGTGGCCGAGGCGCTGGGCGCCGCCGCCCGCACCGCCGGTGTGCGGGTGGTGACGGGCGACACCAAGGTCGTGGAGGCCGGTCACGGCGACGGCGTCTACATCAACACCTCGGGCATCGGGCTGGTCCCGCCCGGTGTCGACCTGCGTCCGGAGCGGGTCGTGCCGGGCGACGTGGTCATCGTCAGCGGGGCGATCGGGCTCCACGGGGTGGCCATCCTGAGCGAGCGCGAGAACCTCGGCTTCGAAGCGGAGATCGAGAGCGACTGCGCGGCGCTCGGCGGCCTGGTCGAGTCGATGCTCGCCGTCACCCCGGATCTCCATGTGCTGCGCGACCCCACCCGAGGGGGCCTGGCCGCGTCGCTCAACGAGATCGCGGCGGCCTCGGGCACCGGGGTCGTCGTCCAGGAGCGTGCCGTCCCGGTCCCCGCGCCGGTGGCCGGCGCCTGCGCGATCCTGGGCCTGGATCCGATGTACGTGGCCAACGAGGGCAAGCTGGTGGCGTTCGTGCCGCGGGAGCACGCCGACGCGGTCCTCGCCGCGATGCGGGCGCACCCCTTGGGCGCCGAGGCGGCGGTCATCGGTGAGGCGGTGGCCGAGCACCCGGGCATGGTGGTGGCCCGCACCGGCCTGGGCGGGACGCGGGTGGTGGACATGCCGCTCGGGGAGCAGCTCCCCCGGATCTGCTGACCGGTGCCCGCCGTCGGGCCCGCCGCCACCGGTGCCTCCCGGACCGGCGGGCCCGGCTCCCGCCGGATGCGCGCGCCCGTGGGCTCAGGCGGTCGGGCCCCGCCTGCCGGGGCGGGTGTCCAGGGTCCAGGTGTGGGTGCAGCCGGGGCACTGGAGGTGGACCCGCGGGCCCTCGTTGGCTATGAGGTAGCGCCAGTGGTCGGAGCAGTTGCGCCGTTCCGCGCAGGTGACGCAGTCCCGGGCGTCGTCGCACCCCGGACACGGGACCCAGGCGCGGCGGGCCCGGTCCGCCTGCGGGTCAATGGGAAGCCGCATCGCCCGCGTCCCGTCCGGGCAGCACGCCGGCCTCGACCAGCATGGCGTACGTCCGCTCCTGCTCGGCGTCCAGACCCGAGTACAGCAGGCGGTGCGCCTCGTCCTCCGCGCGGAGCACGGCCGGGGGGTCCCAGTCGTCACCGAGGGCGGCCACCACCGCGGCGCGCCGGCGGGACTCCTCCAGGGTGAGGTCGAGCGAGAAGGCCACGGAGTCGTGGCCGGGGCTGTCGTTCATGCGCGGAGCACTTTCCTACGGGGATGTCACTGGTCCCAGCCACCTGTACCAGCGGGGGTCTCCGTGCCGGAAGGCATTGTGACGGACCTCATCCGGGGCGGAGCCGGGCGGCGGGCGGCCGGGATGCCGTCCGTCGGCCGTTCCGCGGGCGGGCACCACGGCGCAGACCCACGCCCGGAACTGAGGCGCCCCACATACGTCTCTGACCTGTGCGTTTCAGCGTTTCGCGGCACGAGCACGTCCCCGTCGACCGCCAAGAAGTCGGGCGCCGCGCCATGCGGACCGTGACCGGCAAGGTCATCGAGGCGGACTGGACGCCGTGGGGCGAGGGTTCGCTGGGCAAGGTCCACCCTTCGGGGCCGCGGCGCCGACCGATGCGGGCGACGAGGTGATCATATAGATCAAGGAGAAGGACTCCACGTGACCGGCCGGCGCCCTGTTGCGCCTTGTCCGCCCAGCACTTCACGCTGCCTCGGCGAGCGCGTCGATGATGCCGTGCGTGCGGGCGGCGGTCAGGTCGTGGGTGGACCCGATCAGCGCTGGTGAGGCCCACAAAAGCCGTCCGGTGCGAACGCGAACCGCATGCCGGACCGCGCCGCATGACGGCGCGAGGACCCCGCCGGATGCCGGAGTCCTCGCGGTCGCGTGCCGTGTCAGTGGCTGCCGGCGAGTTCGCCGGTAAGCCTGCCGTGGAGCTCGGCGCTCCGGTCGTTCAGCCCGGTGATCTCGACGGTCTTGCCGCGCTGGGCGTACTTCGTCTCGACGGCGTCGAGGGCGGCCACCGAGGAGGCGTCCCAAATGTGCGCGGCGGACAGGTCGATGACGACCTTGTCGGGGTCGGTGGCGTAGTCGAACCGGCCGACGAGGTCGTTGGAGGAGGCGAAGAACAGCTCGCCGGTCACGCGGTAGACCACCGTCCGGCCATCCGAGCCGGCCACGGCGGTGACCTCGGCAAGGTGGGCCACACGCTTGGCGAAGACGACCATGGCCGTGACCGAGCCCACGACGACACCGACCGCGAGGTTGTGAGTGGCGACCACGCAGGCGACGGTGATCACCATGATGGCGATCTCCCCGGCGGGCATCCGCTTGAGGGTCTTCGGGGCGACGGAGTGCCAGTCGAAGGTTGCGAACGACACCATGATCATGACGGCGACGAGGGCGGCCATGGGGATGTCGGAGACGACCGGTCCGAAGACGATGCACAGCATCATCAGGAAGGCGCCGGCGAGGAAGGTGGAGAGGCGGGTGCGGGCACCGGAGACCTTCACGTTGATCATCGTCTGTCCGATCATGGCGCAACCACCCATGCCGCCGAAGAAGCCGGTGACGACGTTGGCGATGCCCTGGCCGATGGACTCGCGGGTCTTGTTGGAATGGGTGTCGGTGATCTCGTCGACGAGCTTGGCGGTCATCAGCGACTCCATCAGACCGACCAGCGCCATCGCGAACGCGTACGGGGCAATCGTCGTCAGCGTGTCCAGGGTGAACGGCACGTCCGGCAGCCCGGGGACCGGCAGGGACGACGGCAGGGCGCCCTTGCCGCCGACGGTCGGCACCGCGATGGCCGCGCCGACGGTGATCACGGTCAGGATCACGATGGAGACCAGCGGCGCCGGGATCACGGTGGTGATCCTCGGGAAGAACACCATCAGCGCCAGGCCGCCGACGATCAGCGGGTACACGGCCCAGGGCACGTCGCGCATCTCCGGCACCTGGGCCATGAAGATCAGAATGGCGAGGGCGTTGACGAAGCCGACCATCACCGAACGCGGGATGAACCGCATGAGCCTTGCCACCCCGACCGCACCCAGGACGACCTGGAAGACGCCGGCCAGGATGACGGCGGCGACCAGGTGGCCCAGACCGTGCTCACGGTTCAGCGGAGCGATGACCAGCGCGACGGCGCCGGTAGCGGCGGAGATCATCGCCCGCCGGCCGCCGACGATCGAGATGACGACGGCCATGGTGAAGGAGGCGAACAGGCCGATCGCCGGGTCGACGCCCGCGATGATCGAGAACGAGATCGCCTCGGGGATCAGCGCGAGCGCGACGACCAGGCCCGCGAGGACCTCGGTGCGCCACACCTTCGGGTCGGAGATCCAGTCGGGCTTCAGGCCGCGCAGACGCGCAGCCGGGGACACAGCAGTGGCAGCAGAGAACAAGGGGGAGAGCCTGTCGAACTCGGGCACACTCCTACGGCAGGCCGAGGCGTGCGGGAAGGTCGTGCAGGGGCCGGGCCGGCACCCCGCGGGCGGCACCGTGGAATGCGGAGCCGGAAGTCGAGGACGGACGGGTCGGGACCTGCACAAGAGCGGGGCCCTCACGTCCGGCTGCGAAGCCTCACGGCGGGCAGGCGGCGGCGCCGGGCGTCCTGGGCTCGCGCACGCTTTTCTCCTGCAGGAATCGCATATTCGCCGGGGCGCCATCGGCCCCGACACGGCAACGGTGGGGCAGCGCCACGCCATCCTCACCACCAGCAACTCTACCCTAACGTTAGAGTAGGTATCGGTGGTGCCCACCCGGGGCCGGGAACGCCGACGACGAGCAGAGCCGGAGGATCACGGGCGTGGACAGCAAGCACATGCAGATCGGCGAGGTCGCCGCGCGCACGGAGCTGTCCCTGCGCACCATCCGGCACTACGAGGAGACCGGGCTGGTCGTCCCGTCCGCCCGCTCGCGGGGCGGCTTCCGTCTCTACACCGAAGCCGACGTCGCCCGGCTCATGGTCATCCGCCGCATGAAGCCGCTCGGCTTCACCCTGGACCAGATGCGCGACCTGCTGGAAGCCACCGACCTCCTCGACGCCGACACGGGCGTCGAGGAGCGCGACGCCCTCCTGGAACGCGTACGGACCTACCAGCTGGCCGCCGCCGAGCAAGTGGAGAAGCTGCGGGTCCAACTGGCCCGCGCCGAAGACTTCACCGCCACCCTGGACGCCCGCCTGGAGCGGAACACCCCGGTGGCCCGCGCGCAGGCGGGCGACACCATGATGCGGCCGGGGATCCTCGACGACGAACAGGCCAGGGCGATGCCCCGACCGAGGGAGTGACCGACGATCACGGCGGGACGCGGCACGGCAGGCTCCGGGGCCCGGTCGGCCGGCGCCCGTACCAGGTCGTGCGTCCGTGGCACGGCCGCCACTCCCCGCTCAGCCCCGGCCGGCCCGTCAGATCCAGGACGACCGTGTGCCATTCGCCGGACATTGCGGTGCCAGGCAACAGCACGATGCTCGGACGGGTCAGCGGTGGGAGCGGGCCCGGCCGTGACCACCCTGGTAACGCCCCGCCGGCGTCGTCAGCTCCCGGCGACGCCCCTTTCGGGTCCGCCCTCCAATCCTGGCTCTTCGTCGGCGGGGGCAAGCCAGGGGCGGACGGCGGGACCGGGCACATGCTCCCCTCCGCCATCCGCCCCTGTCGGGTCAGTCGGATATGTCGATCTTCCCGTTGGGCGTCGCGTGCTGCTCGGCTGCGGGCGCAGAGCCGGTGCGCGTGGTGATGCCCTTGAGGAGTTCGGCCACGTCCATGCCCGTGGCGGAGGTGAGCAGTTCCATTCCCTGGGCGACGTTGTCGGTGACCGTGCGCGTCAGCTTGCTCGCGCCGTCGGTGGAAATGACCGTCATCTTGTCGATCGCAGCCAGTGGTTCGGCCGCCTTGCCGACGACCTGCGGCAGGACCTCGACCAGCATCTGGAGTACCGCCGCGTCACCATACTGGGCGAAGGCGTCGGCCTTCTTGCGCATGGCCTCGGCCTCGGCCGATCCCTTCGCGGCGATGGCGGCGGCCTGTGCCTCGCCCTCGATGCGTACGGCGTCGGCGAGCGCCGCCCGGTGGGCCTTCTCGCCCTCACCGGTCAGCCGGGCACGCTGCGCTTCCGCCTCGGCCTCCTTGACCTGCGCGACACGACGCGCCTCGGCCTCCTGCTCGGCCTGGTAGCGGGCCGCGTCGGCCGGCTTGCGGACCCTGGTGTCGAGCTCGCGGTCGGTGAGCGCGGCCTGCCGCTCGGCGACCTTCTCCTGCTGGCTGAGGATCTCCTGCTGGCGGTCCGCTTCGGCGAGCGGGCCGGCAGCAGCGGCCTTCGCCGCGGCCTCGTCGGTCTCGGCCTTGATCTCGGCCTGCTTGAGCGCGAACGTCCGCTGGGCGATCGCGATCTCCTCCTCGGCCTTCAGCCGGGCCTGCTCCGACGCCCGTCGGGCCACCGCCTCAGCAATGTCGGCCTCCTGCTTGGCCCTCGCCGCCTCGGGCCGGCCGAGGTCCTCCAGGTAGGAGCCCTCGGTCGTGATGTCCTGGATCTGGAAGGCGTCCAGGACCAGGCCCTGGCCGGAGAGGCTGGCCTCGGCCTCCTCGGCCACCTGCCCGGCGAACGCCGCCCGGTCGCGGATGATGTCCTCGACGGACATCCGCCCGACGATGGACCGCAGGGCACCGGACAGCACCTCCTGCGTGAAGCCGACGATGCCGTCCTGCTGCATCAGGAACCGCTGGGCGGCCGCCCGGATCGAGTCCTCGCCACCACCGACCTTGACGATGGCGACGCCTTCGAGGTTGGCCTTCACACCGCGCAGAGTGACCGCGCCACGGACGGCGACGGGTATGTGACGGGAGGACAGGTCGAGGGTGAACTTCTGCTGGACGAAGGGCACGACGAAGACCCCGCCGCCGACCACGACCTTCTGGCCGCTGTTGTCGGTGAAGACGCGTCCCGTCTCGGGGTCGGTGGACCTCTTCCCCCGGCGGCCCGTGATGATGAAAGCCTCGCTCGGACCGGCGACCTTGTACCGCGTGATCACGACGAGGGCGAGCAGTACGAGGAGTACGACGACTCCCACCACTGCGACGACGACTGGACTCATGGCGTATATCCCTCCTGCCTTCCCGAGGAGGGCAGATCGATGGGGGTGGTGGTCAAAATGGAGGACGAACGGGCAGGTCAGCGCTCGACGAGACGTACGCGAACCGAAGTGGGCGACAACGTCTCCTCGACCCACACCTCGGCACCGCGCTGCACGGGATCGTCCGACCTGGCGGCGAACTTCACCGGCTGGCCGGCCACCTGGAGCAGCACCTCTCCGTAGCCGTCCGCCGGGATGGCCGTGACGACGGAACCGGCGATGCCGATGAGGTCGCTGCCACGCGGGGCGGCTGCGTTCCGGTCCCTCATGAGGCTCCCGCTCAGTCGCCAGGCCAGCCACCCGGCACCGATGCCGGCCAGCGCCCCGGCCGCGGTGGCCGGGCCCGCACCCAGACCGGTGCTGCCGAGAACGATCGCGCCCGTGAAGCCCAGCATCGAGACGAATCCCGCCATGACCGGCAGCGACAGCCACCCATCGAAGAGCCCGCCCAAGGCCCCGTCGAAGAAACCTTCCAGCACTCCGTCCAGGACGAGCGCGGCAGCGAGCAGCACGATCCCCGCTATGCCGAGACCGAGAAACAAGCCCATGTCCGCACCTCCCTACCGCGGGTGGTCCCCGAGGTGACCAGATGATCCCATCCGCCCACGCCTGCGTGCACTGCCAGGCACCGGCAGCTTTGACGCCTCATCAATGCCGACCTTGTGCGCCGTGGCCGCTCGTCGCCTCGCCGTCGGTTCAGCGATCACCGTCACGCACCGCACGGGTTTCCGGCTCATGGTGCCGGCCCAGCAGTTCGGCCAGGCCCTGGCGGGTCGCGGCCAGTACGACGCGGTCGTCGGGCTTGAGGACGTACCCGGGGTGGACGTTCCAGACGAGGCCGGTGGCGTGGTGTCCGCCCTCCGCCGGATGGGGGCTCGCCAGGTCGGGGCGCCGGTCGGCAGGTGCGGTGGTGTCGAGGGCGAGGACGCGCCAGGCACCGGGCCGGAACGCTTCCTCGATCGTACGGCCCTCCAGTTGCCGGTGACCGGCGACCACGAGCGCGGCGAAGACGAGCACCCTGCGCTCGACCGGTATGGCACCGAGAACCTGGCGGCCCATCATCGCTCCGGCGAAGGCGGGTGCCGCGAGGTGGGACACGCTGCGGCTCCGCGTGACCGCGTCCGGGTGGGCGGCGCGCAACGTGCGGTAGACGGCGGTGGCGAAGTCGTCGTCGTACAGCCGCAGGGACACGCGCAGGTCCGCCTTGACCGTGCGGGCGTAGAGCGCGGCCTCCAGGTTCGTGGTGTCGGAGCTGGTCAGGGCGAGCAGGGCGTGCGCCCGGTGGATCTTGGCTGCCTCCAGCACCCCCTCCTGTGTGACGTCGCCGATGACGATCGGCACACGGAGCCGGCGAGCCAGCGCCACCCCCCGCGCCTCGGGGTCCTCCTCGACGCAGACGACCGGGATGTCGAGGCCACGGAGCTGGGCCAGGACGCGGGTGCCGACCTTACCGAGGCCCAGCAGGACGAGGTGTCCGGACAGGCCGCGGGGCGGTCGGCGCAGGGCGGAGGCGCTGCGGAAGGCGCCCAGCGCCTCCAGTGCACCGGCAACGAGAAGGGGCAGCAGGGCGAGCCCCACGAGGCCCGCCAGGAGTTGGAGCACCTGGCGGGAGAGGGGTTCGTCGACCGCCGGGTCGTTGATGGAGAACAGGTCCAGCAGCGTGACGTAGGCGGCATGGAGTGGGTGGTCCCCGGTCGTCAGCCAGGAGGCCACCGCCAGAGCGACCACCGCGAGGCCGAGGCCCGCGACGGCACAGCGCAGGCGGCGGGAGAACAGCTCGGAGAAGCGGATGCCCCGGCGGGCCAGCCGTCTCGCCGGGACAGGGGGGCCCGTGTGGGTGACGGCTTCGAGCACTACGGTGCCCCGCCCGGTGGCGGAGGCCACCATGCACGGGTCGGGCAGCAGCTGCGGCCCGCCGGCACCGCTGCTGTCCGAGCCCTCTTCGCCCGCCGGGTCGGTCGTGGTGGCGGAGAGCAGGGCGAGAGTGCACAGGCTTGGATCGGCGACCTCACCGAGGCCGGGCGGGGTACGCTCCCTGGCGCGCAGCAGCAGCCCGTCGGCATGGACGACCTTGCTGGTGCCGGCCACCGCGCTGGCGGCAAGCGCGGGCGCCGCGGTGTCGGCGTCCGACAAGACGGTCGTGGATGCGTCGAGGACGGCGGGGTCCATGCCCGGCCGAGCGACCAGGGCTGCCTGGTCGAGGAGCTGCTCCAGGTGTTGGCCCAGCTTGCGGTTGTACAGCCGGACCACGAGCCGAAGGCCGGGGTTGAGGCGCCGGGCGGCGAGCGCTCCCCGGATGTTCGTCTCATCGTCGTCGTACACGAGCGCCAGCGCGGCCGCCCGGGTCACGCCCGCCGAGACCAGCGCCGTCTCTGCGGGCTCGTCGGCTTCGACAACGGCCGGGTCCGCCGCCGCGGCCAGCCCGGCGGGTGTCCCGGTCATGGCGGCCGACATGCGCCCGAGGAAGACCGACGCCCGCCCCTGAACCGGTGCGGCCAGACCTGGACCAGCTGCGGAAGCACCATCGGGGCACACCAGTGTGACGTGCTCTCTGTAGACGTCGCGGAGTTCTGTGGCCAGCCGATGGGCCAAGGCGTCGTCGCCACAGACGATCATGTGTCCGGCGACGTTCGCGGAGGAACGCTGAGTGGGAAGTGAAGGCACCTGAGCAGAGTGCCCGACCGCCTCCATGGGACAGCGAAGTTCGGCCAGAAGGCGACGCCATCCACGCACAATGCGCGTCACCGACGGAGAAGTTCTGCCGCGGTGAAGAGCGCGGCGGCCAGCGGCAGCGCCCACCAGACGAATGCCCCGCCCGTCACAGCCCGGCCGGCTTGGCCCTTGGGGCGCAGGTCGGGGCGCCCGGACAGCACCGTCAGTGTGTCCGCCGCCTGCGTGCCGACGCTGGAGCGGCGAAGCGGACGGCTTGCCCACAACGGCAGGAAGAGGCCGGCCATGGGCGCCGCACCGGGGCCGAAGAACTCGAGGAATCCGTCGCGGCGAAGCTCGACGCGATCTATCACGGACCACGGCACGCATCTCACCGCCCAGAACCTGCGGATGTGCACTCCGTCCAGGTCGGCGGTGATGCGCCACATGCCCAAGCGGCAGCACACCCACGCGGCGAGCACCGAGGTCCACACCGCGAAGAACAACGGGCCGGGCCGCGGGTCGGCCAGGAACCCATTGGCCGGACGATCGGCGAACGCCACGAGCACAGCACACCACCCCGCGGCTGCCACCCCGCCGGTCCATCCCGCGCGCCAGACGAGCGGCCCGGACGGTGCTTCCATCCCGGCCGCCAGTTCCTCGATGCGCAGCCGTCGCTCCCGCCGCTGTCGACGCCGTGCGCCGCGCCGGTCCACAGCCATCACCCTTTCCGGCCGCACAGGGGCGCAGAACCGGGCGACGAGCAGAAGTACCGCTCCGGCACCCAGCAGGGGCGAGCCCGGCCCCGGAAGCACGTACATCACACTCCCGGCAGCAAGAAGAACCCCGCCGGTCGTGGCCAACCACCGACGTGCCACAAGTCCCCGGCGCCCCGTCACGACGCACTTCCCTGCCGACCGGACGTGATGGCCGACCAGAAGGCCATCCACAGCCAATGGGACATTCACTCTCCTTAAGGGCGCGCGGAACCAAGGGGCTGCGGAAGCCGCTGCCCGGCGCCTACGCGATGCCGCGATGGTGACACCGATTCCGTCGCAGGTCATTGCCTGTGCACGGCAGTCCTGTCCGCCGTCTCCTGCCCGGCAGCGCCAGACCCCGGCAGGGGTGGAGCGGTCAGGCCACGGGACACCCGTGCCGAGCCGCTGAAGCCGTGGCGAAGGCGGTCAGTAGCCGCTGCGTGTCCTCACGGCCGACACTGCTTCGAACCCCCTTTTCGGTGCCCGGCCGGGGGAACTCCTCGAACTTGAAGTACGCCGTCCCCAGGGCACCCTTGCAGGGGTGCGACCGCATGAAGGCGCCCTTCACGCTGCCGGGGTAGCGGTCGTCGAGGTACGTCTCCTGCCGCGCGGACGGCCCGTAGTAGGCGGTCAGTCGAACGTGGTGACCCTTGGTCGGCAGCTTCACGGAGCACTCCTCGGTGAGCGCGCCTCCGACCGGCATCTCCGACACTTCCACCACCCCCAGCCGGGCGGCGTCCCGCGGGGCGAGGACGCCACGACATGTTCCTTCCGCGTGGGCCGCAGGACGCGTCCGCCACCTGCTGCGGTCGACGGTCGTGGGTCGCTGCCCCAGAGATCCCTCGCACCCGAAGCGCTCGGCCGCGCGCCGGGCCGACTCGGTGGCGAACCGGGCCACTTGCAGCACCTGGCCGTCGGAGAGCTCGTCGATGTCCTGGCGCGCTTCGGTCAGGACGAGGAGGCCGTTGCCGGGCAGGGAGGCGCAGTCGACGAGCACTCCCGCTTCGGGCCGGTCCGTGACGGCGAAGGAGCCGTTCCAGCCGAAGCCGATCGGTGTCGCCGAGGTACTCTCCGCCGCGCCGCTGGTGCGGTGGGCCGCGGCCGGACGGATGTTCAGCTTGAGCTGCACGGCCCCCTCGCCACGCATCCATGCCGCACAGTATTCGGCCTCGTGGCCCACCCACTCCGCGGTGTGACCACCGAACTCCAGCTCGGCGCCGCCGAAGAACTCCTCGGCCTCCTCGACCGCCAGAGCGCCACGGCACGTGTGGGTGGCTACCTCGTCCGAGTCGTCGCCCCGGAGGCCGTACCCCCAGATCAGTCCCCCGGCCGTGAGTGCCAGGAAGAGCTTCCCCTGCCGCCTTGGCCCGGCGTCCGGTCATGTGTCCCTCCCTTTCATGGCGCGATGGTGGCTGTAGGCACAGCGGTCGTGGTGCACCCGTGGGCCGCAGCGGAGCGCGGCGGGGGCCTCGGGGCGGAATGCGCGTACGCCTGGCGGGCCCCGGCCCTCTGGCCGGCCGGCTGTGGTGGACGAGCGAGAGAGGCGCGAGTTCGCGCTTGGGGGGGCAGGCGGCGGAGAGGACGGGAAGTCATCCTCGCCCGGGTCGCGTCCGTGCCCGTGCCACTGCCGTGAAGACCAGCAGCGCAAGGAGTACGCCCGCACCCGTGGACAGCGCGTCGGCGGTGATCCGGTCCATCCGCGGCCGGAGGCTCTCCAGGAGGACGAGCAGTGCCACGGACCCCGCCACGGCCGCCAGGGCACCTGCTGCCCAATGCCTGTGCCGCGCGAAGAACCAGTGCCCCAGCAGAAGCACGACGGGAGCGGAAGCCGGAAGCGTCGGGTCGTCCAGCAGCGCCACGACACCGTGGCCCAGGCCGCACAGTGCCCAGCAGCCCATCAGCACCCATGCCGTCTCGCCCCACGAAACCGCCCGTGCCGCGCTCATCCTCTCCACCTTTCCGTCGACTCCTCGAGCCCCTCGCGTTGGGGCGGCACACAGGCACGTCACAGCACACGCGACACCCACCTGATTGCCCAACCTCAGCAACTCTTCGAGAGGGAGTTCTCTCCCGGTGCCCGGCCCGACGCTCCGCCCAAATGCACCCTCCGTCATCCGCCGCGGACCGTCCAGGGTGTCGGACAGGCCGGTAATCTGCCGGATCATTGCCGGAGACCGGCATCGACATCGGCGGGTGCCGTCCCTTGGCGTCCGGAATGAACGACGGAAGCCGCTGTGACCACGATCATTCTCTTCTGGTGCTGGACAGCACTGTTCACCTCGACCGCGTTGCCGTTCGGCATCGCCGCGCTCTGCGGCTGGGCTCCCCAGTACAGGGGGCCAGGGCCTATCGCTACTGATCCTGTACGTCGCAACCATGCTCCACCCGGTGGTCCGGCTGTCGGGGACGATGCCCGGGGACTCCGGCCCTCTCCTGAGTGCGGCCGTCCCAGCTCTGATCTTCTGTCCCTGGGATTGCAGGGCGGCGCCGGGCTTCACGGCTGGTGGAGTAGCAGGACCAGCCGGCGCCGGACACGACGGCTGTCAGGCGCCGCCGCACTCACCTGTCGCAGGAGGCTTGCCACCTGACGCTCTTGCGCAAGAAAGCCTCGAGCTGTTCGGCGAAGCCGGGGGCCGCGGCGACGAAGTGACCGGCACCCGGATGTACGCTCCGCTTGCCGCTGAGCGCAGCCGCGAGAGCGTCGCAGATTCGCTCCAGCGCGGCCGCATGACCTCCCGACGCGACGAGCACGGGGACGCCGGCGTCACGGATCGCATCGAGCCGTGGACGTGACAGGCTGGGCAGCCGGCCACCGTGCGCCCGCCGAACGCCGGCGGCCACGTCCTCGGGGAGCGGACCGTCGCCGACGGGCGCACCCGCGATACGGAGAAACTCGCGCAACTCGCTCGGGTCCGTGTCCATTCCGTGAGTGAGGACCGCATCGCCGATGCGCTCGAGCCGCGCCACCTCGGGATCGTGAGGGACAAGGTGGCTGAGCGGCGGCTCGATCAGGATGAGCGAGCGCACGCTGCCAGGCGCGGCAGCGACCGCGATCAACGTCCCGAGGACGCCGTACGAGTGGGCGACAACATGCGGACGGCCGACAAGCAGTGGCGCGAGGTCCAGGGCGTCCACCTCGAAGTCCTGGCCCTCTCGCGGTGGTGGACTCGGCGGATAACCACGCCGGTGGACATACGCGAGCGTCCACCGCTCGGCCAGCGAAGACAGTGCACCCCACGTCGTCCGCGGCCCGGCACCGCCATGCACAAGCAGGATCTCCGGCCCAGTACCCTCGCGCACCACCATGGCCTTGCCCACGAGTCGAGCATAGCCGCGCCCGTGAGGCACGGCACTACGCCGTGTCCGAATGCGGGTGACTCATCGCTTGGTCGGGATGAGCGCCTTCCATCAGACCCAGTGACTCGTAAGCCCTGCGAGAAGGCGGGTACAGCAGCGCCCTGAACGCGACTCCTCTGCGCGGTCATGAGCGTCGAGGTCTAGCCGCGGAAGTGGCTGTGCAGGACGCTGCCGCGACGTGGGGTCTGCCGGACTTCGTGATGGTTCCCAGCGTGGAACGCAAGGGCCGCGGGGTCAGGGAGATCAGTGACGGGCTGCTGGTCGTCGGGAGTCGTGGCGTGGTTGTGCAGGTCAAGGCTCGGGAAGGCGAGCCCGGCACACACGAGAAGGAGTCATCCTGGGTTCTCAAGCAACTCGCTGCGGCAAGCGAGCAGTTTACGGCACTGTACGACGGCTGAAGATGGACAGTGTGCAGATGACGAACGGGAGGGGGCGCAGCGTCCGCATCGACAGCCCGGCCGTCGACTGGGTCGGTGTGACGATCATCGAGCACCCCGCTCCCCCTTGGAACGTGCCGTTCACCGCACAGCCGGGGGCAACGCCGGTGATTGCTCTGCTGCGCCGCGACTGGGAGTTCGTGCTGACCGACCTGTCGCCAGCCGCCGAGCGCCGCTTCGGTCCCCATCTGCCGCGCTGGTCGTCCCAGCGCAATGACTTCGCTGATCGCCCCCTCGTGTGCGGGCCGCTCGAGACCTCCTCAGCCACCGTCGATCCACCCGAGCCCGCCTGCCCCTCGCACAGCTCGATCTGCGGACCCCTGAGCCATCAGCCGCTCACGCAAATTAACCGATGCGAGAAAGCGCGGCCAGTCCAGAAGATGACGTCACCGCGCTGAAGCAGAGCCCTCGGCTCGCCGGTCTCCATCCTGCTCGACCAGAGCTGGGGCAACGCCTAACGTCGAGTAGGCTGGCCGACCAGCCGGAACAGACGTACCACCACGCTACGCCGGGCAGGCCATGGTCACGCAGGCTACGGTGCCGAGACCGGCGTGCCGCCACCGCTGCGCCACACCGCCAGCGTTTCTGATGGACCGTCAGCAAAGTCAGCAACAGGTCAGCATTCAGCTGGACAGCGCGCCGCGCCCGTTGCCAAGCATCAGCCATGCGAACTGCCCGAGCCTCGGCACATACCGACTCGACCCGAACCGGCATCGCACTCGGGCGCCCGCGCATTCCCGACCGTGCCCGATCCGTCATACATGCGATGGTTCTACGCTCCGTAGTCAGCACCAAGTCAGCACGGGAGCGGTGAGAACGGGTGATGACGTGGGCTTTTAGCCAGCACCAAACCAGCACGGGAGCCAGCACGGCCCCTCCATATCGCGCCCGAACAACACAACTCGGACAGCGCTCTTCACGGCCCTCGTTGTGACCGTCATCGAGACCCCGGCAGCGCCTCCATGGTGGATGCGCGCACTCCCGCACCAAGAACTATGGTGTCCCGCCACATACGCCGCTGACGTGCGCATTCCTACGGTATGGCGACACGAACACGTCCCCGTCAGCCGCCAGGAAGTGGTGCCGATGTCCTCCCCCGCGACCGCTCCACCAGCCCCGTCCAGCCTCAAGCGCATCGTCGCCGCCAGCCTCATCGGGACCACCATCGAGTGGTACGACTTCTTCCTGTACGGGTCGGCCGCCGCGCTCGTCTTCAACAAGCTGTTCTTCCCCGGTTCCGACCCGCTCGTGGGCACCCTGCTGTCGTTCCTGACCTACGCCGTCGGCTTCGCCGCGCGGCCGCTCGGGGCCCTGGTGTTCGGGCACTACGGGGACCGGCTGGGGCGGAAGAAGCTGCTGGTGCTGAGCCTGCTGCTGATGGGCGGCGCGACCTTCGCCATCGGGCTGCTGCCCACGCACGCCACCATCGGGACGGCCGCTCCGGTGCTGCTGACGGTGCTGCGGCTGGTGCAGGGGTTCGCGCTGGGGGGCGAGTGGGGCGGCGCGGTGCTGCTGGTGTCGGAGCACGGTGACGCGGGCAGGCGCGGCTTCTGGGCGTCGTGGCCCCAGACCGGGGCGCCCGCCGGGCAGTTGCTGGCGACCGGGGTGCTGTCCGCGCTCACCGCGCTGCTGTCGGACGCGGCGTTCACCTCGTGGGGCTGGCGCATACCGTTCCTGCTGTCGGGTGTGCTGGTGATCGTCGGCCTGTGGATCCGGCTCTCCGTCGACGAGTCGCCCGTCTTCAAGGCCGCGCTGGCCCGCGCGGAGGCGCGCAGGACCGAGACGGCGCAGGTGGAGAAGATGCCGCTGGTCGCCGTGGTGCGGCACCACTGGCGCGACGTGCTGATCGCGATGGGCGCGCGCATGGCCGAGAACATCAGCTACTACGTCATCACCGCGTTCATCCTGGTGTACGCGACGACGTCGACCGGGCTCAGCAAGCAGACCGCGCTCAACGCCGTACTCGTCGCCTCCGCCGTCCACTTCGCGGTGATCCCGGCGTGGGGCGCCCTGTCCGACCGCATCGGGCGCCGGCCGGTGTACCTGATCGGCGCGGTCGGGGTGGGCGCCTGGATGTTCCCGTTCTTCGCGCTCGTCGACACCAGGAGCTTCGGCGGTCTGCTGCTGGCGGTGACCGTGGGCCTGGTCCTGCACGGGGCGATGTACGCGCCGCAGGCGGCGTTCTTCTCCGAGATGTTCTCTACCAGGATGCGGTACTCCGGCGCCTCGATCGGCGCGCAGTTCTCGTCGGTGGCGGCCGGGGCCCCGGCACCGCTGATCGCGACGGCGCTGCTGGCCGACCACGGCACCTCGACGCCGATCGCCCTGTACGTCATCGCCGCGGCCCTGATCACCGTGGTCGCCATCGCCTGCGCCAAGGAGACCCGGAACCGGGACCTGTCCGACGAGGTGGAGGAGGAGCGGGTCACGGCGGGGCGCTGAGCCCCGTGGACCCGGCCGGAGGGCCGGCACGCCCCTCGGGGCGGCCGGCCCTTCAGCGTGCCACCGCCGCGGACATGGAGTGCAGCCGCAGCGCGAGCTGGATCTCCAGGGCTCGGGGCGGGGACTGCCAGTCCGGGCCGAGCAGCCGGCCGATGCGTTCCAGACGCTGGGCCACCGTGTTGACGTGGACGTGCAGTTCGTCCTTCGTGCGGACCGGGCTCATCCCGCTGGCGAAGTACGCGTCGAGCGTGCGCACCAGGTCCGTGCCGCGGCTGCGGTCGTAGGCCACGACGTCGCCGATGGTGCGGGTCACGAAGCCCGCGATGTCCCGGGTGTCGGCGAGCAGCAGGCCCAGGAAGCCGAGGTCCTGGGCGGCCGCGCCCTCGCCGGAGCGGCCGAGCAGGCGCAGCGCGTCGAGGCAGCGGCGGGCCTCGGCGTACGCGGGGGCTATGTCGCCGGGGTGTGTCGCGGGTGCGCCCACCGGCGAGGAGGCGCCGACGGTGACCGGTTCGCGCAGGGTGCCGCCGAGGTGCTTGGCGGTCTGCCGGGCCAGTTCGGCCGCGGTGTCGCCCGGGCCGAGCGGCAGCAGCAGCACGGTGCCGCCGTCGCGCGCGGAGGCGAGGCCGTGGCGGGTGGCCGCCAGGTGGGAGGCGGCCGACCACAGGCGCTGCCGGTCGGCGCCGTCCCGGTCGGTGGCGGGCGCCTCCGGCCGGTCGAGCCGGGCCGCCAGGACCACGTGCGGGGCGTCGAAGTCGGTGCGCAGGCGGGCGGCGCGCTCCTTGAGCAGCCGCCGGTCGCGCTCGGGCGCGTCGAGCAGGTCGTCCAGCAGCTCGCCCCGTACGCGCTGTTCGGCCTCTCCGGCGGAGCGGCGCGCCAGGAGCAACAGGGAGGTGACCATCGCGGCCCGCTCCAGGGTCCGCTGGTCGACCGGGTCGAGGTCGGGCTGGCCGCGCAGCACCAGGGCGCCCAGGGCCTCGCCGCCGGCCGACACGGTCGCGACCCAGGCGTCGCCGCGCCGTGTCGCGTGGCCGTCGGCGCTCTCGGCGGGGAGCGGTCCCTCGGTGAACTCCACCGCCCCGTCCAGGACTTCGGACACGGCCGCGGCCACGTCGTGGACGCCGCCGCCGCGCAGCACCAGCTCCGTCAGCCGGTCGTGCACCTCCGAGGCGCGTTCGATGACGCCGCTGTGGGCGCGGATGATGCCGTTGGCCCGCTCCAGCTCGGCGAGGGCCGACCGGGTCTCGGCCAGCAGGTTGGCGGTGTCGATGGCGACGGCGGCGTGCGCGGCGAGCGAGCCGAGGAGCGCGACCTGCTCGCGCTCGAAGACGCGGGCGCGCCGGTCGGCGGCGTAGAGGACGCCGATGACCTGGCTGCCGAGGGTGAGCGGTACGCCGAGGATGGCCACCAGGCCCTCGTCCCGTACCCCGGAGTCGATCGCCCGGGTGTGCCGGAACCGCTCGTCGTCGAAGTAGCTCTCGGTGACATAGGGCCGGGCGGTCTGGGCGACCAGGCCGCCCAGTCCCTCCCCCATCCCCAGCCGGAGCTGCTGGAAGCGGGCCGAGACGGAGCCCTCGGTCACCCGCATGTAGGTGTCGCCGGCGGCCGGGTCGTTGAGGCTCAGGTAGGCGACCTCGGTGCCCAGCAGGGAGCGTGCGCGCTGCACGATGGCGCGCAGCACCGCGTCGAGGTCGCGCAGTCCGGCCAGGTCGTGGGCGGTCTCGAAGAGCGCGGACAGCTCGGCTTCGCGGCGCCGGCGCCCCTCCAGCTCGGCCCGGACGCGCAGGGCGAGCTGCTTGGCCCGTTCGAGCGCGGCGAGCGCGGCGGGTCCGGCGCCGCTCGCGCGGGCGAGCAGCACGGGCCGGTCGTACGCCTCGGCGGGCGCCCCGCGCGCGAGAAGCCCCAGGTAGGCGGCCGGGTCGGCGCTGGGATCCGGCTCGTGGAGCGGTTCTTCGGACATGGTCACAGGGATACCTGCCGTACGGGTGGTCGCACCAGCCCTGTGGAAAACCGCCGCACGCTCAGTGCGCGGTCCAGCCGCCGTCGAGGACGAGTGAGGTGCCGGTGACGAACGAGGCCGATGGCGCGCAGAGGTAGGCGACGGCCTCGGCGACCTCCTCGGGCTCGACGAGCCGCTTGAGTGCCGAGTCCTTCAGCAGGACGTCGGTGACGACCCGCTCGGGAGCGATGCCGTGGGCCTGTGCCTGGTCCGCGATCTGTGCCTCCACCAGCGGCGTCCGTACGTAGCCGGGGTTGACGCAGTTGGAGGTGACGCCGTGCGGGGCGCCTTCCAGGGCGGCGGTCTTGGAGAGGCCCTCCAGGCCGTGTTTGGCGGCCACATAGGCGGACTTGTAGGGGGAGGCGCGCAGGCCGTGGACGGAGGAGATGTTGACGACACGGCCCCACCCCTGCGCGTACATGTGCGGCAACGCGCCCCTGATCAGCCGGAAGGGGGCTTCGAGCATCACGGTGAGAACGGTGTGGAAGACGTCCGGGGGGAAGTCCTCGATGGGCCGGACGAGTTGGAGCCCGGCGTTGTTGACGAGGACGTCGGTGCCCGCCGCCAGGTCCTCCGCGGCGTCGAGGTCCGTCAGGTCCAGGACGTGGGGTTCGACCGCGCCGGCCGCGGCGGGCGCGGCCGCGACCAGGGCCTCCAGGCCCGGGGCGTCCCGGTCGACGGCCCTGACCTTCGCTCCGGCGGCCGCGAGGCGCAGCGCGCAGGCGCGGCCGATGCCACCGGCCGCGCCGGTGACGAGCGCGGTGCGGCCGCCGAGGTCGAGAGGGGTGACGGTGTGGGGTGCGGTCATGCCTGGCACCCTATGAAGCTCGTGCGGCACCACCGATGTGGTCCGCACCCACACTTCGGTCTAGTCAGCCGTGGTGGAGAACCATGTGGGGCCGTCGGTGAGGGCCTGCTTGATCCTGAACAGCTCCCCCGCCCGCAGCGGCGGCAGCGCGTCGAGCGGGAACCAACCCACTTCCAGCGACTCGTCGTCGTTGACCCGCGCGTCCCCGCCCACGGCCCGGCAGCGGAAGCAGGTGTCCATGAACTGGCACCGGTCACCGTTGGGGTAGGTGATCGCCGGCAGCGTCTCCACGAGGACCACGCGCTCGACGACGCACTCCACGGCGGTCTCCTCGTACACCTCCCGCACGGCGGTCACGGCCGGCTGCTCTCCCGGTTCCGGGATCCCGCCGATCAGCGACCACCTGCCGTTGTCGACGCGTCTGGCCAGCAGCACCCGCTCCGCGTCGTCGAGGACGACGGCGGTGACCCCCGGCAGGAACAGCAGCTGGTGGCCGGCGGTGGCGCGGACGGCCCGGATGAAATCAGGAGTCGCCATGCTCCCGACCC
This sequence comes from Streptomyces noursei, assembly GCF_001646665.1. Lineage (GTDB taxonomy): Bacteria > Actinomycetota > Actinomycetes > Streptomycetales > Streptomycetaceae > Streptomyces > Streptomyces lavendulocolor. The sequence goes on from NZ_LWBU01000279.1 coordinate 572,764, forward strand.
TACGGGGTGGACCTCCGGCGGCGTACGGCAGCGGTCACCGTCCAGCCCAGGCCCGCGGCCGCGAGGGCGGCCAGCACGGCCTCGGGCAGGGTGCCCATGCGGGTCGCGGGCGTCAGGGAGGACCGCAGCGGCACCTCGGCCACCAGGGCGTCCGGGGTGAACATCCGCGACTCCCGCACGACGGTGCCGTCCGGGCGGATGATGGCGCTGACCCCGCTGGTCACCGGCACGACCACGGCGCGGCTGTGCTCGACGGCCCGGACCCGCGACATGGCGAGCTGCTGATAGGTCATCTCGCTGCGCCCGAAGGTGGCGTTGTTGCTGGGTACGGAGATGAGCCGGGCGCCGTGCGTCACGGTGTCGCGCACCGCCCAGTCGAAGGCGGCCTCGTAGCAGGTGGCGAGACCCACCTTCGTGCCGGCGAGGTCGAACACGCCGACCTTGGAGCCGGGGCCGAAGTCGCGGCTGACCCGGTCCACGTTCTTGTTGAAGATCCGCACGACGGACCGCATCGGGATGTACTCGCCGAACGGCTGCACGTGCCGCTTGTCGTAGGTGGCGACGGGGCCGGCCTCCGGGTCCCACTGCATCAGGGTGTTGCGCAGGTTGCCGGTCTCGGGGGTGATCACGGCCCCGATGACGGTCGGTACGCCGATGGCCCTGACCGCGTCGTCGATGACGAGCCGGGCGTCGTCGTTGCGGTAGGGGTCGAGGTCGGAGGAGTTCTCCGGCCACAGCACGAAGTCCGGCTTCGGCGTCCTGCCGGCCGCGACGTCCGTGGCGAGCTGCTCGGTACGGCGCGCGTGGTTGTCGAGCACGGCACGGCGCTGGTCGTTGAAGTCCAGGCCCAGCCGGGGCACGTTGCCCTGGATGGCGGCGACGGTCGCGGTGCCGTCCTCCGCGGCGTCGGAGACCAGGGGCTGGGCGGCCGACGCGGCGGCCACGGGCACGAGGACGGAGAGGGCCGCGGCGGCGAGGGGGCCGCGCGGCAGGACGCCCGTCGCCCGGTGGGCGCGGAGGACGCGTACCGCCTCGTACAGCCCGAAGCCGCACAGGGCGACCGCGAACCCGAGCAGGGGCGTGCCGCCCACGGCCGCGAGGGGCAGGAACACACCGTCCGCCTGCCCGAAGGCGATCTTGCCCCAGGGGAACCCGCCGAAGGGCACCCGCGCGCGCACCGCCTCGCCCACGATCCACGCGGCGGCGGCGAACACCGGCCACGCGGGCAGCCGCGACACGGCCGCGACGAGCAGGCAGGCTCCCGCGACGAACAGTGACTCGGCGGCGACGAGCGCCAGCCACGGCCCCGCCCCGACCTCCTCGCCGGTCCACACCAGCAGCGGCAGCAGGAACCCGAGCCCCGCCAGGTAGCCGAGCCCGAAACCCGCCCGGAGGCGCCGGCCCCGCAGGGCCCATCCGAGGAGGGCGAGGGCCGGCACGGCGAGCCACCACAGGGGGCGGGGCGGGAAGCTCAGGAACAGCAGGGCCCCGGAGAGCACCGCGGCCCCCGGCCGTGCCACCCACCCCGGCAGCCGGGCCCGCCGCCGTGCGGAGGCGGGGGCGGGGGCGGGGCTGGGGACGTCGGCGGTGGTCATGGTGGTGCTCACGTGGCGGAGTCTACGGCGACCACCTGTGCGTACCCCAGCGCGGGCGGCCGGCACCCGGAGCCCGCGGGTGCCGGCACGCCCGGCTGCCCGGCGCGGGTCCCCGGGCCCGGTGAGGGCGGCGGGCGGAGACGAGGGCGGTCGAAAACGGAATCGTCGGAGGGGCGGAGGGGCGGAGGGGCGGAGGCGGATCGCCGGGAGCGGGGGCTGTCGAGGGCCGGGGGGTGCCGGGGGCGGGGGTGTCGGGGGCCGGGTGTGCCGAGAGCGGGGGTGTCGGGGGCGGGAGAGGTCGGGAGCCGACGGGGGCTGTGGGCGCCGACGAGGGCGCTCGGTGCAGGGGGCCCGCCACAGGGGCCCGCCCGGGTCAGGCGCGGGGGCCGGTGCCCGGTGGGGGGCCCGGGACCGGGGCGTCGTTCGCGCCGGGGTCCTCGGGTCCGGGCGGGCCGGGGGCCACACCGTCGGGGGCGGGCCACCCTCCGGGGGCGCCGGCGTCCCGGCGGGCGCGCAGCCGCATGCGGTGGCGGATGACCCGGACGGCGGTCTCCGCGTCGTCCACGGTGACCGTGAAGCTGCGCCCGTCGCCCAGGGTGAGGACCACGCCCTCGCCCCGGCGCACGACGACCGCCGTACCCTTCTCCGGCAGCCAGCGGTAGCCCCAGCCGCCCCATTGGCGCGGGGTGACCCAGGGGGCGAATTCCGCGCCCACCACGGTGTCGAGCGGGATCCGGCGGCGCGGCACGCCCATGTGGCCGCAGCGGACCTCCAGGGCGTGCCGGTCCACGGTGATCTCGACGTGGACGAAGGCCAGCGTCCCGAAGAGCACCAGCAGCCCCGCCGCGACGCAGCCGATCACCGCCATCAGCAGGGCGGCGGTTCCCGAGGTCCACGACAGGTCGACGGCCAGTTCGATCCCGAGGGCCACACACGCCGCCCCGGTGGCGGCGAGCGCCCACTGGACGCGGTTGGTGGCCCGCCCGGTCCAGACGTCCGGCACCGGGTCCGGGGGCAGCGGCTCGTCCCGGGGGTGATCCATGAGTAGCAGCGTACTCACGTTCCGCGACCACGGCCCGTCGGCCGGAACGCGAAAGCCGGAACGCGGAAGCCGGTACGCGGAAGCCGGTACGCGGGGGCCGGTACGCGGAGGCCGCCCGTCAGTGCTCCGTCTCGGCGCCGCGCTCAGGCGCCCGCGCCGGGCCGCTCCGTACACGGGCGGCAGCCGCCCGGGGCGCGCCTGGGGCGCCCGCGGGGTTCAGCGGGTGGCCGCCGCCGCGGCGAGGAGGCGTCCCTCGGCGTAGGTCAGGGCGGCGGTGGGAAGCGCCGCCTCGCGACCGCTGAGGATCACCGTCAGGTCGGTGCTGGGCGGCGCGGCCGGGTCGGCGGGGACGCCGGTGCGGCGCAGCGCCTGGGCGGCGACGGCGTCGGCGGAGCCGTACAGCCGCACGGGCGGACGGCCGGGCCGCTGTACGGCCGCCAGGATGCGCTCGGCGACCAGTTCGTAGTGGGTGCAGCCGAGCACGACGGCCCGCACGTCGGCGGGGGTGAGCGCGGCGGCCGCGGCGACGGCCCTGTCGACGGCGTCCTCGTCGGCGTGCTGGACGGCGTCGGCGAGGCCGGGGCAGGGCACCTCTGTGACGTCGACCGAGCCCGCGAAGTCACGGATCAGCCCGCGCTGGTAGGGGCTGCCGGTGGTGGCGGGGGTGGCCCAGATGGCGACGGGCCCGCCGCCGGCCGCGGCCGGCTTGATCGCGGGGACGGTCCCGATGACCGGGACGGCCGGTTCCAGCTCGGCGCGGAGGGCCGGGAGCGTGTGGACGGAGGCGGTGTTGCACGCGACGATCAGCGCGTCCGGACGGTGCGCGGCGGCCACCCGGGCGACGGCCAGGGCGCGCGTGGTGAGGTCGTCGGTCGTCCGGGGGCCCCAGGGCATGCCGTCGGGGTCCGAGGAGAGGACGAGAGCCGCGTCCGGCCGCAGCCGACGCACCGCGGCGGCCGCCGCCAACAGGCCGATTCCGGAGTCCATGAGCGCGATCTTCACCCGGTCACCCTAGCCGAGACCCTTGCGCTCCCGCCGTTGTGGGGCAGACTGCGGCGAATGAGCACCATTGCGTGGATCGCCCTGGCTTCGCTCCTCTCGTGGCTGTGGCTGCTGCTGGGGCAGGGCTTCTTCTGGCGCACGGATCAGCGCCTGCCGCGCCGGTCGGCCCCGGCCCGCTGGCCGTCGGTCGCCGTGGTGGTGCCGGCCCGGGACGAGGCGGAGGTGCTGCCGCTGAGCCTGCCGTCGCTCCTCGCGCAGGACTATCCGGGGCCGATGGAGATCATCCTGGTCGACGACGGCAGCGAGGACGGTACGGGGGACGTGGCGCGCGCCCTGGCGGTGCGGTACGGGGGGCCGCCGCTGACGGTGGTGTCGCCCGGCGCGCCCGAGCCCGGGTGGACGGGGAAGCTGTGGGCGCTGCGGCACGGGATCGGGCTGGCACGCACGCGTGGCGCCGGGGCGGGTCCGTGGGGGGACGGCGGAAGCGAGGCGGAGAAGCGGAGGAAGGGAGACGGGGAGAGGGACGGAGAAGCCAGGGAAGGCGGGGAAGGGTCGAAGGGCGGGGCGGGGGCCGGAGGCCCGGACTACCTGCTGCTGACCGACGCGGACATCGCCCACGAGCCGGACAGCCTGCGGGAGCTGGTGGCCGCGGCCACCGCCAACGGCCTCGACCTGGTGTCGCAGATGGCGCGCCTGCGGGTGGTGACGGGCTGGGAGCAGGTCGTCGTCCCCGCGTTCGTCTACTTCTTCGCGCAGCTCTACCCGTTCCGCCGGGTGAACAGGGCGGGGGCCCGGACGGCCGCCGCCGCGGGCGGGTGCGTGCTGCTGCGGACGGAGGCGGCCGGCCGGGCGCGCGTCCCGGAGGCGATCCGCCAGGCCGTCATCGACGACGTGTCGCTGGCCCGGGCGGTCCAGCGGGCGGGCGGGCGGATCTGGCTGGGGCTGGCCGACCGGGTGGACAGCATCCGCCCGTATCCGCGGCTGGCGGACCTGTGGCGGATGGTGTCGCGCAGCGCGTACGCCCAGTTGTGGCACAACCCGCTGCTTCTGGTGGGGACGGTGGCGGCGCTGGGGGTGGTGTACCTGGCGCCGCCCGCCGCGCTGTACGCCGGGCTGTTCGCGGGGGACGTGGCGGCGGGCGCGCTGGGGGCGGCGGCGTGGGCGGTGATGGCGGGGACGTACGTCCCGATGCTGCGCTACTACCGGCAGTCGCTGTGGCAGGCGTTCGTGCTGCCGTTCACGGCGTCCTTGTACCTGTGCATGACGGTGGATTCGGCCGTGCGGCACCACCAGGGCCGCGGGGCCGCCTGGAAGGGCCGCACCTACCCGCGTCCCCGTGTGGCGCCCGAGAGGTGACGGACCGTCGGCCGGGGCGCCGGAAAAGCGGCGGCGGCGCAGCGCGTTTTTCCCGGCACACGGAGTAACGCCGGCTCAATTCGATGTTGATGAGATGTGAAGACCCCGCGCGCACGGCGGAACAATGATCCATTTTAAGCATGGACATGAGGAGACCCGTCGCCGCGATCATGCGCGGATTTATGTATGGGCCACCTTGGCGACGCCTCTCGGCGCCTCTCGACACGCTCGACCGACCTGCCGGTAACCCCCCATCAGCCTGGTCTTTACACGGACGGTGACCGATTTTCCCGGGTTCGCTCGTATTGGCGATCCACCGCCACTCACGCCGCGTAAAACAACCTGCTTATCGGCCTCCCCAACCAGCACATCGTGGGCTTAACTTATGTGCCATGACCTCCCCCCGTTCCTACGGCGGCGCTTACTACAACGCGCCGTCGTTCCCGGACACCCCGATCTACGACTCCCTCGTCGCGGAACGGGGCACGCCTCAGATCGCACCGATCCGAGTGCCCGCCGCCTACGACACCGGCCACTCCTACATGCCGGCGCTCCCCGCGGCTCTTCCCGCCCTCCCGGCGGCACCCTCCCAGCCCATGCCGTCCTACGGCGGCGGTTCGTACGGCTATCCCCAGCAGGCAGCGCCGCAGCCCGCCCCGCTGCAGCACATGCCGGCGCCGTACATCCCGCAGCAGCCGACCGCTCCCCGCGGCGGCTACGGCTACCCGGGGCCGCAGCCCCAGCAGCAGGCGCGGCCGGTCCCGGCCGGGTACGAGGCGATGCGCCCGGCGGCGCCGCGGCCCGTCCCGACGCCCGCGCCGTCCCCGTACGACGACCCGTACAACCGCCCGTATCAGGGCGGGGGGTACTGACCCGGCCGAGCCGGGTACCGACCCGGCCCGCAAGGGCCCGGGAGCCGGGCCCGGACCGGTTCCGGTCCGGCGCCCGAGGGATGTCATACGTGCTGGCAGGATGAGGCCATGCCGACTCCTGCCCTGCACTCGCTTCATGTCCGTCCGGTCAAGTCGCTCGGCGGACCGTCACCCGTCGAAGCGGCGGTCGAGCCCTGGGGGCTCGCCGGGGACCGCCGCTGGATGCTCATCGACGTCACCGGCACGGTCGTCACCCAACGCCAGCACGCCCGGCTGGCGTTGGCCCACGCCGAACCCGCGCGGGACGGCGGGGTGCGGTTGTCCGCGCCGGGCATGGAGCCGCTCACCGTCGCCGTACCGGAGCCGTCGGCCACCGTCACGGCGGAGATCTTCGCCAAGAAGGTCGAGGCGGTCCCGGCCGGAGCGGCCGCCGACGACTGGTTCACGGCCTACCTCGGCGACGGCGTACGGCTGGTGCACCTCGACGACCCGGCCCGCCGCAGGCCCGTCGATCCGAAGTACGCGCGGCCCGGAGAGACCGTCAACTTCGCCGACGGCTACCCGGTGCTCGTCACGACCCTGGCGTCGCTGGACGCCCTCAACTCCCTCATCGCACGCGGCGACCACCCCGACGAGGGCCCCCTGCCCATGGACCGCTTCCGGCCCACCGTCGTCGTCGGCGGCACCGCCCCCTGGGACGAGGACCGCTGGACCCGCCTCGCCATCGGCGAGGTCACCTTCCGTGTCGTCAAGCCGTGCGCCCGCTGCGTCGTGACGACCAACGACCAGCGGACCGCGCGCCGAGGCAAGGAGCCCCTGCGCACCCTGGCCCGGCACCGCCTCATCGGCCAGAAAATGATCTTCGGTCAGAACCTGATCCCCGAACGCACCGGCACCCTGCGGGTCGGCGACCCCGTCGAGATACTCGGCGAGGACCGTCCGCCGGCGCCCGCATAGGCCCTGCCTCTCCGGGAACCCGGGTGCACGGCACACGCGCCGACGGACACGAAAGGGGGTGCGGGCCTGTGCGTGCGGTCGTCGGACTCCGGCGCTGGCGGCACAATCCCCTGCGCCGGACCACCGATCTCGCCGAGGCATGGGTGGCGCTCGTCGCCCTGCTCCTGATCTGCGTCGCCGCTCCGGTCACCGGACTCGTCGCCGGCACCCTCACCCACACCTCGCTCCAGCAGACCGCGCGGTGGCAGCAGCAGCACCACCACCCGGTCACCGCCCGGGTCCTCGACCACGGCGACGACGCCGCGCCGAGGGCGGCGCGCGACGCGGAGGCGACCGCCGAGCACCGGCTGCGCAGGCCGGTGCCCGCCCGGTGGACGGGGCCCGACGGCACGCCCCGTACCGGCGTGCTGACCACGGCACGGCACGACACCGCCCCGGGCGACACCTTCCGCGTCTGGACCGACGACCGGGGACGGCCCGTCGACCCGCCCCTGACGGAGGCGAACGCGCGCGACCACGCCGTGCTCGCCGGCATCGGCACCGCACTGCTGGCGGCCGGATTCGTCGAGGGCGTCAGGCGGATCGTCGTATGGCGGATGGTGCAGCTGCGGTACGCGCGCCTGGACCGCGCGTGGGCCCGCGCCGGACAGGACTGGGGCAGGGCCGGGGCCGGCAGCTGACCGGTCCGGCGGGTGACACGGCGGCCGGCGCGGCACCGGGGCCGAGCCGCCGGCAGGGAGGAGGCCCGGATCCGCGGACCTGCCGGGGCGGGAGCGGAGCCGAGCCGGCGGCCGGCCGGGGAGGGACCGGAGCGGTGCGGGCGGCGGCGGCACGGTCGCCGACCGGTCAACCCCCTCCCCCCGCGCGCGCTACGGTGGTGCGATCGTCCGGAAAGACGCGCGGCGCACGAGGTGGGGGCAGAGCAGCACCATGGCACAGGGCACGGTCCAGGTGACGCACACCGGCACGTCGCGGTGGCGGCGCCGCACGGGCGAGTACGCCTCCCTCGCCGCCGCCCTCGAGGCCGCCGGCGACGGTGACGTCCTGACCATCTCCCCGGGCACGTACCGGGAGAACCTCGTCCTCCAACGGGCCGTCACCCTGCGGGGCTCGGAGGGCGCGGTCGGCTCGGTGCGGATCGCCCCCGCCGACGGGGTGCCGCTCACCGTGCGCGCCTCGGCGACCGTCCAGGACCTGCACGTGGAGGGCCAGGACACCTCGGCGCCCGCGCTGCTGGTCGAGGACGGCACCCCGGAACTGCTCGATCTGCGCATCGTGACCCGGTCGGCGGCCGGGATCGAGGTGCGCGGCGCGGCACGGCCCACGGTGCGGCGCTGCACGGTCGACAACCCGGCGGGCGTCGGGATCGGCGTCCTGGACGGCGCGGGCGGCGTGTTCGAGGAGTGCGAGGTCGTCTCGGCCGGCCAGTCGGGCATCTCGGTGAGCGGTGGCGCGCACCCGCGCCTGGAGCGGTGCCGGGTGCACCACGCCTCGGGCGCGGGGCTGTCCGTCACGGGCGAGGGCAGCGGCCTGGAGGCGATCGGCTGCGAGGTGTACGAGATCAAGGGCAGCGGCGTCCGGATCGCCGCCAGGGCCGCCGCGCACCTCACCGACTCGTCCGTGCACCGCACCACGGCGGACGGGATCACCCTCGACACGGACGCGGTGCTGACCCTCTCCGACTGCGACATCCACGACGTCCCGGAGAACGCGGTCGACCTGCGGTCCAGATCCGTGCTCACGCTGACCCGGTCGACGGTACGGCGGTTCGGCCGCAACGGACTGTCGGTGTGGGACCCGGGCACGCGCGTGGACGCCAACCAGTGCGAGATCCACGACAGTACGGGCGACTACCCGGCGGTCTGGGTCAGCGACGGCGCCACGGCCGTGCTCGACGCGTGCCGCGTCCACGACGTGCCCGACGCCCTGTTCGTCCTCGACCGCGGGTCGCGTGTCGACGTGGTGGACAGCGACCTGTCGCAGGTGCGGAACACGGCCGTGTCGGTCAGCGACGGCGCCACCGCCCAGCTCGACGACTGCCGGATCCGGGAGGCGTCCACCGGCGCGTGGTTCCGTGACCACGGCAGCGGTGGCACCCTCAACGAGTGCACCATCGACGCGGTGCAGACCGGTGTGATCGTCACCAAGGGCGCCGATCCGGCCATCGAGCGGTGCACGGTCACCTCGCCCGCCGAGGCGGGCTTCTACGTGTCGGCGGAGGGCCGCGGCACGTTCCACGGCTGCCGGGTGACGGGCAGCGGCGGGTACGGCTTCCACGTCATGGACGGCTGCCGCACGACGCTGCGGCGGTGCCGGACCGAGCGGTGCGCGCGGGGCGGGTACGAGTTCGGCGAGGAGGGGCCCGTCGTCGAGGACTGCACCGGCGACGAGAGCGGCGTCCCGGCCCCCGGCGCGGCGGCCGCGGCGCCCGCCGCCGCCCGGTCGGTCGGCGGACTGCTCGGCGCGGTGGCCCCGCACCCCCGGGCCGGCGCCCCGGTGGGGCCCCCGGCCGGGACCGCGGTCCAGGTGCCCGCCCAGGCCGTCGCGCCGGCACAGCCGGCCGCCCCGCCGTCGTCACGCAGCTCCGAGGACGTCCTGGGCGAACTCGACGCCCTGGTGGGCCTGGACAGCGTCAAGCGCGAGGTCCGCACCCTCACCAACATGATCGAGGTCGGCAGGCGGCGCCGGGAAGCCGGCCTCAAGGCCGCGTCCGTCCGCCGCCACCTGGTCTTCACCGGCTCCCCCGGCACCGGCAAGACGACCGTCGCACGCCTCTACGGCGAGATCCTCGCGTCACTGGGCGTACTGGAACGCGGCCACCTGGTCGAGGTGTCGCGCGTGGACCTGGTCGGCGAGCACATCGGCTCCACCGCGATCCGCACCCAGGAGGCGTTCGACCGGGCGCGCGGCGGGGTGCTGTTCATCGACGAGGCGTACGCGCTGTCCCCGGAGGACTCGGGGCGGGACTTCGGGCGTGAGGCGATCGACACCCTGGTCAAGCTGATGGAGGACCACCGGGACGCGGTCGTGGTGATCGTCGCCGGGTACACGGCCGAGATGGAGCGGTTCCTCACCGTCAACCCGGGTGTGGCCAGCCGGTTCTCACGGACGATCACCTTCAACGACTACGTGCCCGGCGAGCTGCTGCGGATCGTCGAGCAGCAGGCCGAGGAGCACGAGTACCGGCTCGCCGCGGGGACGGCGGATGCGCTGCTGAAGTACTTCACGGAGCTGCCCAAGGGGCCCGCTTTCGGCAACGGCCGGACGGCCCGCCGGACGTTCGAGTCGATGGTGGAGCGGCACGCGGGCCGGGTCGCCGGGCTCAGCGAGATGAGCACCGACGACCTCACCCTGCTCTACCCGGAGGACCTGCCCGAGCTGCCCTGAGCCCCGTCGCCACCCCGAGCCTCCGCGCCGTCCCCGGTCCCGTCGTCCGTCCCGGTCCCGTCGTCCGTCCCGGGGCCACCGCCGCGCGGAGTTCCGTCGCCGCGCTGGCCGGGCAGCGGAGCCGCGGTGGCGCCCGGGGCGGGCAGCGGCAGGGCGGGGGGAAGCCGGTCGAGCAGGACGGCCCGCTCCTTGGCGAACACCGGGTCGGCCTGGTAGTCGCCGTGTCCCAGGATCGGTTCGGGCAGCGGGTGCTGGTGGGTGCGTCCGTACACCACCGGGTCGCGCAGGGCCCGGTGGTCGACCTCCGGCTTGTCCCCCTCCGCCGGCAGGTTCACGGGGCCGCCTATCGGATCGGTCCGGCGCCACAGGTTGCGCCAGCAATGCAGCTCCCGGTGCAGGGCGCCCAGCGGACCGGGGCCGAAGTAGGCGGGGAACCAGCGCCCGTACAGCCGCTCCAGGGGCGAGCCGTAGGTGAGCAGGGCGACCCGGCGGCGGGTTCCGGCCGGGAGCTGCCAGACGGCGGCGGCGGCCAGCACACTGCCCTGCGAGTGCCCCGAGATGACGAGGCGCCCGCCCGTGCGGCCCGTCCAGGACGACATGCGCCACGCGAGGTCGGGCACGGCCCGCTCGGCGTAGCAGGGCGGGGCGAAGGGGTGGGCGGCGCGCGGCCAGAACGTACCGACGTCCCAGAGGATGCCGATGGTCCGGCGGGCCGAGGCGTCCTTGTAGGCCCGGCGGCCCCAGGTGACGAACAGTATGAACCCGAAGCCGATGAGCCAGGATCCGAGCGCCTGCGCCGCCTCGGCCGCGCTCTCCACGAACGGGTGCCCGCCGGCGAAGGCCCTGCCGGGCACGGTTCCGCTCGCCCACGCCCCGGCGAGGGCTCCGGCGCCCAGCAGGAGGGTGGCGCCGGAGACGGTGCCGACGATGACGGGCGCCCGGTCGGTGAGGCCGGCACGCGCGCGTGCGCCCGCGATGCGCCGGCTACGGACGGTGTCGGGCCGCTCGCCCTCGTACTCGGCCTCGACGACGGGCGCGAGGCGGCGGGCCGTGAGCGCGGTCCGGACGGCGAGGACGCCGGCCGGGAGCAGCAGCAGGATCAGCAGGACCGGGATGACGGAGGCCTGCCAGCTGAGCAGGACGGGCGGTCCGATGGGGTCCTGGCCCGTGCCGGGCGTGGCCGGGCCGTCGAGCCAGTCGGCGACGCGCTGCGCGACGCCACCGCTCATGACGCCGCCCAGCGCGCAGGCGAGCATCGCGACGGCGGGGCCGCCGAGTCCGTGCAGGACGGTACGGGTGTGGGGCGCGCGCCGGTACAGCCGCAGCGACACCCCGGCGAGGGACAGGACGAGCACCCCTTGCACCAGGGTGATCACGCTGAACGTGGTGTCGCCGGGGAGGGTGCCCGTGGAGCGCCAGCCGGGCCGGGACCAGCCGGCGTAGAGGACGGCGAGTCCGAGGAGGGCGAGGGAGGCGCCGGGGAGCCAGCTGACGGCGGCGCGGTCGATGCGGTGGTCGAGCCGCTTCTCGCTGCGGCCCCGGCGGCACACCACCCAGGTCACCACCACGGCGCCGAGCAGCAGGGCGCCCTCCAGGGCCCAGCCGAGCGCCTCACGGGCCGGGCCGGCCGCCTGCCGGTCGTGCCGTGCCGCCGCGCCGCCGACCGCCGCGGCCACGGTGAGGAACCCGGCGGCGGTGTGCGCTGCGCGCAGCCGGGCGACGAGGCGGCGGCCGTACCAGAAGCCGGGCCTGCCGAGCGCGGGCCGCAGCCGCCGGTCGGGCGTGCCGTCGCCGTCCGCCCCGCCCCGGGGCGGACGCTGGGCCTCGTACGCGCTCCAGGTGCGGTGGGACAGGTACCACAGGAGCCCCACCAGGGCGCCGGGGACGAGGGCGGCGAGCGCCAGCCGGCGCCCGGGCTGCGACCACCAGCCGCCCTCGGCGGCGGACAGGAAGCCGAGCCAGGAGCGCTCCTCCGCGCAGCGGGCGGACCCGGCGCACTGCCAGGCGGTCAGGTCGAGGGCCACCTCGCAGGCGGCGGCCGTGAGCAGCACGGTCAGGCTGAGGGCGACGAGCCGCACCAGGACCCCGTACAGCCGGACGGCGGCGGAGTGCCGCTCGGCGGGCGGGCGCATCCAGTGGGCGAGGTTGACCACCATGAACGGCAGGAGCAGCAGCCATAAGGCGCGGGACCCGTTGCCGGAGGTGAGGTTGCACCAGCAGTACGCCTCGGGGACCGGCTGCCCGTCCGCGAACCGCTCCGGTTCCTCCTCGGCGTGCAGGTCCGCGGTGCGCCGGTGGATCGCGGCCGTCTCGTCACCGGTGACCCGCACGGTCCGCGGATCGTCGAGCATCAGTTCCGGGGTGGTGCCGCCGACGCCGTGGACCAGCAGTTCCAGCGCGGCGCCGGGGCGCGTGGGCTCCGGGGTGGCAGGGGGCACGGGACCCTCCCAGGGTGGGTTCGGATGCGGGGACGTACGCGGCGGGGCGGGGACGGACGCGGGTGCGGACGGACGGGGCGGACGTGGTGCGCGCGGGAAGGGACGTGGTGCGGGGTGGGAGGGACGCTGGTGCGGACGGGGAGGGACGTGGTGGGGGGCGAGCGGGAACGGGCTGCGCGAGCGCTGCGCGGGGACCCACGGGACAAGGATCGTCCAGCGGGGCGGCCCGCGGCAGGGTTCTCACCGAATCTCCCCCGGTCTGTCGCAGCGGGGCCCATGGCAGGATGATGACCCTTGGCCAGGGGTGTTGACGACGGGAAGGACCGGCTCAGCGGTGAGCGACAACCAGAACCTCCTCGCGGAGCAGCGACGCGCCTTGATCCTCGACGAGGTGAGGCGGCGCGGCGGGGCACGGGTCAACGAGCTCACCCGCCGGCTGAACGTCTCCGACATGACGGTCCGCCGCGACCTGGACGCGCTGGCCCGGCAGGGCGTCATCGAGAAGGTGCACGGCGGAGCGGTGCCGTTGGTCGAGGCGAGCACGCACGAACCGGGGTTCGAGGCCAAGTCGTCGCTGGAGCAGGGCGCCAAGGAGGACATCGCACGGGCGGCGGCGGCGATGACGGCGCCGGGCAGCGCCATCGCCCTGTCGGGCGGCACGACGACGTACGCGCTGGCCCAGCACCTCTTGGACGTGCCGGACCTGACGGTGGTGACCAACTCGGTGCGGGTCGCCGACGTCTTCCACACGGCGCAGCGAGCGGGGGGCCCGGGCGGCGCCGCCCGCCCGGGTGCGGCGACCGTGGTGCTGACGGGCGGCGTGCGGACGCCGTCGGACTCGCTGGTGGGACCGGTGGCGGACCAGGCGATCCGCTCGCTCCACTTCGACGTGCTGTTCCTGGGCGTGCACGGGATCTCGGTGGAGGCGGGCCTGTCCACGCCGAACCTCGCGGAGGCGGAGACCAACCGGCGCTTCATCCGCTCGGCGCGCCGCGTGGTGGTCGTGGCGGACCACACGAAGTGGGGCACGGTGGGTCTGAGTTCCTTCGGCCGGCTGGACGAGATCGAGGCCCTCGTGACGGACCGCGGAGTGTCGGACGAGGTCCGTGCCGAGATGGCGGAGCACCTGCCGGGACTGGTCGTGGCGGGCGAGGAGGACGCGGCCTGACGGTCGCCGTGGCAGGGCTCCGGGCGCGGCGGGCGCGTCTACGATCGGGGCCATGGCTCAGTTCCGGATCGTCCGTGGTGCCCCGCTGTCCGCCGCCGACGCCTGGCGGCGGCTCACCGACTGGCCGGCCCACGCGGCGCTGGTGCCGCTGACCCGCGCCACGGCGATGACCGGGGGTCCGGTGCGGACCGGGAGCCGGTTCACGATGCGCACGGGGATCGGGCCGGTCGGGTTCGACGACCCGATGGAGGTCGTCCGGTGCGAGCCGCCGGAGCCGGCCGGCGGGGCCGGGAGCGCG
>NZ_LWBU01000280.1 GCF_001646665.1 Streptomyces noursei
CTTTGCGGACACGACCTAGCGCTCGGACAGCTCGGAGGGGGCCTCCTGGACCGTCCAGCCGTTGCCGTCCGGGTCCTTGAAGAACATGAACGAGTTCCACGTCTCGCCCTTGCCCTCCGTCCAGCCCGCCGGGCCCACGTGCCGGACCGGGCTCACCTCCACGCCGTGGGCCGTCAGCCGCTCCCGGGCCGCCTCGATGTCGGTCACGCACAGCTGGAGGCCGTGCAGCGAACCCGGCGCCATCACCTCCTCGCCCGGCGCCGCGGGCATACCGCTCTGGAGGGCGATCGAACAGCGGGACCCGGGCGGGGTCAGCTGGATGATGCGGATCCCCGGCGCCACCTCGGTGTCCAGGTCGACCCTGAAACCGCACTTGGTGCCGTAGAAGTCCTTCGCCCGGTCGAGGTCGGCGACCGGGACGAGGACCACTTCGAGTGTCCAGTTCATGCGTTCTCCTCCATGGGTGGGTACGTCCATCAAAGCCGGACTCCACCCGCGGCGGGGGCTCATCGCTCCCAGGGCGTCCAATTCAGCCGGCCGTCCAGCCCCAGCGTCGCGAAGCCGGCCGGTGCCGCCGCCGGGGCGCCGGCGAACAGCCCCCGACCGGTCGCCCACGGCCCACCGGCCGAGGCCGCCACCGCGCCGGAGCCCGCCCGCACGACCGGCCGGCCCTCCCATGCGGCCACCGCGCCGTGGCCGGCGACACCGCCCGGCGCGTCCCGCACCGGCGAGGCGTGACCGCTCCCGGCGAAGCGGGCCGAGCGGACGTCGCCCGAGGCCGGCTTCCGGAACCACAGCCGGACCCCGTCGGCGCCGTCGGGCGAGGCGCCCAGCGCCACGGTGGTCGCCGGCAGCCCGGTCGCCACCGGTCCGGCCACCGGCCCGCCCGGGGCGGCCTGCGCCCACGCCAGCACCGTCCTCGGCGTGCCCGCGAACACGTACCCGCGGCCCTTCGCGTCCGTCGCCGCCACCGGGTCGCCCCGCAGGTCCCGCCCGCCGGCCGGCCGCCACGGCCCCCAGCCGCCGTCCGCCCGCTGGGCGCTCGCGCTCAGGGAGTGACCGCCGTCGCGCACGTACACCGTCATCAGGCCCGCCCGGTCCACCAGTACCGCCGGCAGGCTGATGTCGGACGTCGCCGTCTCGTCGTCCCGCTCGGGCGTCCCCAGCGACCGCCACGCGCCGAACCGTCCGCCCGGCTCCGACTGCACGGACGTGACGACCTCGCGGCGGTACTCCCCGTCCAGGTCGGTCCGCGTGCCGAACACCGCGATCCGGCCGTCCGGCAGCCGCACCGAGGTCACCCCGGCGTCCAGCCCCGCGCCCGGCCGCAGGACCGGCCCCGTCCACCGCGCGGCGGCGGCGCCGTCCTTGTGCCACACCGCCAGGCGGCCGTCGAGCACGGCGAACGCGTACAGCTCGCCCTGCGACGCGCCCCGCTGCACCCAGGAGGCCGAATTGCCCCGGGCGTAGCGGATCGACTGCGCCCAGCCGTGTCCGGCGGGACGGGCGGCCACCTTGCGGTCGCCGCAGCCGGCCGGGTCCTCGCAGTAGTCGGTGTGGTCCCACCAGGCGTACGTCTTCAGCGTCCGCAGCTTCGCCGCGGTGCTCTTCGGGTCCAGGGAGTGCGGCAGGCCGCCGGTCGAGTAGCCGAGGTAGTTCTGCACGGCGAACGCAGGCCGGCCCGGCCTCTCCGCGTACCGGGCGAGCGCCGCCTGCGCGAACCGGGCGCCGTACATGTGGTCCTGGTGGTCGGAGAGCTTGCCGGTCCTGTCGTTCAGGCCGGGCGTCGGGTCCATCATCCGTACGAAGGTGGGCTTGAAGCGGGCCAGGACACCGGTGAGCGTCTCGACCGTCCCGTCCTTGGTGTACGCGAAGCCGTCCCGGACCGGGGAACCGGCGGCGAGCTGCGACTCCAGGCGCTCCACCCGGCCGTCCCACAGGCCGCGGAGGCTGTGCGGCCGGTCGCCGGTGATGCTGCCCGCCTCGCGCAGCTGGAGCCAGACCAGGCTGATCCGCGGGTCGGCGCGCAGTGTGTCCAGCTCGGCCCGGCCGCCGCCGGCGGTGGCCATGGAGGTGCGGTCCCAGGGGCTGGTGCGGTTGCCGGTGGCCATCTCGGCGTAGGCCGCGCGTATGCCGTTCTGCCGGGCCTCCGAGTACGCCGCCTTGTCGGCGCGCGGGGCGGGGTCCTGGCGGCGGGCGTTGCGGCCGTCGGACTCGCCCGCGGTGAGGTAGACGGACGTGAGGCTGTGACCGGAGGCGATGGACTGCGCGGTGTCGGGGTTCATGAAGAACAGGTCGTCGTCCGGGTGGGCCATGATCTGCACCACCGCCTCGCCGCTCGTCCGGACGGGCTTGACCGCGTCTGCCTCGGGCACGCCCCGGCTCGGTACGTCGGACGCGTCCGACGACCCGGCGGTGAATGTCAGGGTGCCGCCCGTGATGCCGGCCAGCACGGCGATCGGCGCGGCCCAGAGCAGGCCGCGGCGGAACGTGGACAGGGCGGGGCGAGGCATGGGCGGCGGCTTCCGTGAGCGGACGGGGGGTGAACCGGGGGTGAAGAGGGCCGGCGCGCCCGCCGGGTTCATCCGCCCCGGTGTGCGGTGCCTCACGCCCGCGCCCGCCTCCGGGCCCGCGCCCCCGGCGCCCCGCGCCCCGGGAGCCGCGCCCCCCGCCCCGCCCTCGCGCCCACCCCCCCCCGCGCCCGGACGCCGCGGCCCGTTCCCGGGGCCTCACGGTGCGGTGCGGGCGCGGGCCGATAGGCTCGGGAGGCACGCGAAGGCGAGTGAGCCGAAGGGGCGCGCGGGCGTCGTCAGGGAGAACGCGCGGAGGTCCCGGGGGACCGGGAACCGCGCACGATCGACCGTCGACGCACGCGGCGGGCGCCCCGGAGGGGAACCGAGCCTCAGAAAGGGGCGACATGACCGGGCCGGGGCGCAGGAGCAGTACCTTCACCCGACTGCTGCGGCACGGCTTCACCGATCCGTCCGCCGCCGAGCGGCTCCTGGAACTGCCCGTGCTGTCCGCCGTGCGCGGCGACCCGGTCCTCCTCGACGCGCTCGGCGCCACCGCCGACCCCGACCTGGCGCTGCGCGGGCTCGTCCGGCTCGCCGAGGCGCAGGGCGAGGACGGCCGGCAGCTCCTCGGCACCGTCCTGAGCGCCAAGCCGCTGCGCGACCGGCTGCTCGGCGTGCTGGGCGCCTCCGAGGCGCTGGGCGACCACCTGGCCCGCCACCCGCGCGACTGGGAGGCACTGGTCACGTACGAGTCGACCGACCTGCACCCGGGCGTCGCCGACTTCGAGCGCGGGCTGGCCGGGGCGACCGATCCCGTGTCGCTGCGCGTGGCCTACCGCCGTTGCCTGCTGGCCATAGCGGCCCGTGACGTGTGCGGCACCACCGACGTCGCCGAGACCGCCGCCGAGCTGGCCGACCTCGCCACGGCCACCCTCCGCAAGGCCCTCGCCCTGGCGAGCGCCGCCGCCCCGGAGGACGCGGCGCTGTGCCGCCTCGCGGTGATCGCGATGGGCAAGTGCGGCGGCAACGAACTGAACTACGTCTCGGACGTGGACGTCATCTTCGTCGGCGAGCCCGCCGACGGCGCCGACGAGGGCAAGGCCCTCCAGGCCGCGACCCGGCTGGCCTCGCACCTGATGCGCATCTGCTCCGAGCCGACCGTCGAGGGCACCATCTGGCCGGTCGACGCCAACCTGCGGCCCGAGGGCAGGAACGGGCCCCTGGTGCGCACCCTCTCCAGCCACCTTGCCTACTACCAGCGCTGGGCCAAGACGTGGGAGTTCCAGGCCCTCCTCAAGGCCCGTCCGGTGGCCGGGGACGCCCGGCTGGGCGCCGCGTACGCCGAGGCCGTCTCACCCCTGGTGTGGCAGGCCGCCGAGCGGGAGAACTTCGTCGCCGACGTACAGAAGATGCGCCGCCGCGTGGTGGACAACATTCCCGTCGCCCACGTCGACCGCGAGCTGAAGCTCGGTCCCGGCGGGCTCCGGGACGTCGAGTTCGCGGTGCAGCTGTTGCAGCTGGTGCACGGGCGCAGCGACGCCACCCTGCACAGCGGCACCACCCTGGAGGCGCTGAAGGCGCTGGCGGCCGGCGGCTACGTGGGCCGCGCCGACGCCGCCCAGCTCGACGAGGCCTACCGCTTCCTGCGCGCGATGGAGCACCGCATCCAGCTCTTCCGGCTGCGCCGCACCCACCTCGTCCCGGAGGGCGAGGAGGACCTGCGCCGGCTGGGCCGCTCCCTGGGGCTGCGCACCGACCCGGTCGCCACGCTGAACCGGGAGTGGCGGCGGCACGCTGCGGTGGTGCGGCGGCTGCACGAGAAGCTGTTCTACCGGCCGCTGCTGGACGCCGTCGCCCAGCTCACGCCCGGCGAGACCCGGCTGAGCGCCAAGGCCGCCGGGCAGCGGCTGGAGGCCCTGGGGTACGCCGATCCGGCCGCCGCCCTGCGGCACCTGGAGGCCCTGTCGTCGGGGGTCACCCGGAAGGCCGCGATCCAGCGGACGCTGCTGCCGGTGCTGCTCGGCTGGTTCGCCGACTCGGCGGACCCGGACGCCGGCCTGCTGGGCTTCCGCCAGGTGTCGGACGCGCTCGGCAAGACGCCCTGGTACCTGCGCCTCCTGCGCGACGAGGGCGCGGCGGCGGAGAACCTCGCCCGGGTGCTGTCCGCCGGGCGCCTCGCCCCCGACCTGCTGCTGCGCGCCCCGGAGGCGGTGGCGATCCTCGGCGCGCCCGAGGGCCTGCGGCCGCGCGGCCGGGACCACCTGGAGCCGGAGATCCTCGCGGCGGTCGGCCGCGCGGAGGACGCCGAACTGGCGGTCGCCGTCGCCCGCGGCGTACGGCGCCGGGAGCTGTTCCGCACCGCCGCCGCCGACATCATCGGCTCGTACGGCACGGAGGACAGCCCCGCCGAGGCCGATCCCGGTGCCCTGGTGGACCGTGTCGGCCAGGCCGTCACCGACCTGAACGCGGCGACCATCGCGGGCGCCCTGCGCGCCGCCGTGCGCGAGCAGTGGGGCGACACGCTGCCCACCCGGTTCGCGGTGATCGGCATGGGCCGGTTCGGAGGCCACGAGCTGGGGTACGGCTCCGACGCGGACGTGCTCTTCGTCCACGAGCCGCGCGAGGGCGTCGACGAGCAGGAGGCGGCGCGGGCGGCGAACGCCGTGGTCGCGGAGATGCGCCGGCTGCTCCAGCTGCCCACCGCCGACCCGCCGCTCCTCATCGACGCGGACCTGCGCCCCGAGGGCAAGAGCGGCCCCCTGGTGCGGACCCTGAAGTCGTACGCCGCCTACTACCGCCGCTGGTCGCTCGGCTGGGAGAGCCAGGCGCTGCTGCGCGCCGAGCCGATGGCCGGCGACCCCGACCTGGGCCGCCGGTTCATCGAGCTGGCCGACCCGCTGCGCTACCCCGAGCAGGGCCTGGACGAGGCCGCCGTGCGCGAGATCCGGCGCCTGAAGGCCCGGATGGAGACCGAGCGGCTCCCGCGCGGCGCCGACCCCGCCCTGCACACCAAGCTGGGGCGCGGCGGGCTGTCGGACGTCGAGTGGACGGTGCAGCTCCTCCAGATGTGCCACGGCCACCACGTGCCGGGCCTGCGCACCACCCGCACCCGCCAGGCCCTGGCCGCCGCCCGCGACGCGGGCCTGATCGGCGAGCAGGACGCCCGGACGCTCGACGAGGCGTGGGTGCTGGCGACCCGGGTCCGCAACGGCGTGATGCTGGTACGCGGCCGGGCGGGCGACACCTTCCCGTCCGACACCCGCGAGCTGGCGGCGGTCGGCCGGTACCTCGGCTACGGGCCCGGGCACGTCGGCGAGATGGTCGAGGACTACCGGCGTACGACGCGCCGGGCCCGGGCGGTGGTGGAGGAGCTGTTCTACGGCGGCTGAGTCCGCCGCCCGGGCCGGGCCCGGGCTGCGGCCGGCGTCAGCGGCGCGCCCTCCACAGGCGCGGGGCGTCGGCCGCCACGTGGCGGGCCAGCCGGTGCGGCATGCTGCCGTACCAGACGAACGCCAGGGTGTAGCCGAACGCCAGGCAGATCATGCCGCCCACCGCGTCCAGCCAGAAGTGGTTGGCCGTGGCGACGATGACGACGAGCGTGGCGGTCGGGTAGAGCAGGCCGAGGATCTTCGCCCAGGGCGCCTTGGCCAGGGCGAAGATGGTCAGGCCGCACCAGAGCGACCACCCGATGTGCATGGACGGCATCGCGGCGTACTGGTTGGACATGTTCTTCAGGTCGCCCGACGCCATCGAGCCCCACGTGTGGTGCACCAGCACGGTGTCGATGAACCGCTCGGAGGTCATCAGGCGCGGCGGCGCCAGCGGGTACAGGTAGTAGCCGAGCAGGGCGACGCCGGTGGTGGAGAACAGGACCAGGCGGGTGGCGGCGTACCGCCCCGGATGCCACCGGTACAGCCACACCAGGACACCGATGGTGACGATGAAGTGCAGCGTGGCGTAGTAGTAGTTCATGCCCACGATCAGCCACGTCACCGAGTCCACCGCGTGGTTCACGGTCTTCTCGACGGCGATGCCGAGGGACTGCTCCGCCCGCCAGATCCAGTCGGCGTTGCGCAGCGCCTCGGCCTTCTGCTCCGGCACGGCGTTGCGGATCAGCGAGTACGTCCAGTAGCTCACCGCGATCAGCAGGATCTCGAACCAGATGCGGGGCCGCCGCGGGGCGCGCGCACGCTGCCACACGGTCCGGCTGTCCGCCACGCGGGCCGGACCCTGTTCGATGGGTGATTCCACCGGTGGTGCCGGGGCCTCGCGGCCTTCCAGTGTCCTCACAGTCGTGTCACCCATGGGCCAAGAGTCTGCCAGATAGGTCTACTCGGTCGATCATCCGTCAGTCTGGTCCTCATCGCCATCGCTACGCCTTTCGGAGGACCTCTGACCCTGGGGTCCCGAGGCGGTGGAACCGCGTACGACCAGCTCGGGCATGAAGACGAACTCGCTGTGCGGGGCGGGGGTGCCGCCCACTTCCTCCAGCAGGGCCCGCACCGCCGCCTGGCCCATCGCCTGGACGGGCTGGCGGATGGTGGTCAGCGGAGGGTCGGTGAAGGCTATGAGGGGGGAGTCGTCGAAACCGACGACGGAGACGTCCCGGGGGACGTGCAGTCCCTTCTGGCGGGCGGCCCGGATGGCACCCAGTGCCATCATGTCGCTCGCGCAGACGACCGCGGTGCAGCCCCGCTCGATCAGCGCGGTCGCGGCGGCCTGCCCGCCCTCCAGGGTGTACAGCGAGTGCTGGATCAGCTCCTCGCACTGCTCCGGGTCGAGCCCCAGCCGGGCCTGCATGCCGAGCCGGAAGCCCTCGATCTTGCGCAGCACGGGGACGAACCGCTTGGGCCCGACCGCGAGGCCGATCCTGGTGTGCCCGAGGGAGGCGAGGTGCGTGACGGCGAGCTGCATCGCGGCCCGGTCGTCGGGGGAGACGAACGGCGCCTGCACCTTGGGGGAGAAGCCGTTGATCAGTACGTAGGGGACGCCCTGGCCGCGCAGCTGGTCGTAGCGCGTCATGTCGGCCGTGGTGTCGGCGTGCAGTCCGGACACGAAGATGATGCCGGAAACGCCCCGCTCGACCAGCATTTCGGTGAGTTCGTCCTCGGTGGAGCCGCCCGGGGTCTGGGTGGCGAGGACGGGCGTGTAGCCCTGGCGGGTCAGACCCTGGCCGATGACCTGGGCCAGGGCCGGGAAGATGGGGTTGTCCAGCTCGGGGGTTATCAGCCCGACCAGTCCGGCGCTGCGCTGGCGCAGGCGGACGGGACGTTCGTAGCCGAGCACGTCGAGCGCGGCCAGCACGGACTGACGGGTGGCCGCGGCCACACCGGGCTTGCCGTTGAGCACGCGGCTGACTGTGGCTTCGCTGACCCCCGCCTGGGCTGCGATGTCGGCTAGCCGCGCGGTCATGGAATGCGACTGTACCGGCCGCACGTCAGCTTGCCCACCAGATGCAGGACTCGGCGGGCAGCAGGACGGTCCGCCCGCCGTCCCCGGAGGCCGCCGGAACCGCCGACTCCCGTGCGGGGGGCGGCACTTTGACCCCCGGGACGGCGCCCCCGCCGAGCGGTCCGGCACCCTCGGGGGCACCGCCGCCGGGAAGCCCGTCGCCCGGTGCGCTCGCCAGCAGCACCCGGCCGCCCGGGGCGCGCAGGGCGACCGGACGGTCCGTGACGTTGACCGTGCACACCAGGTCGCCCCCGGCCGGCCCGTCGCCCGCGCCCTCGGCCCGCCGGCGGAAGGCCAGCACCCCGTCGGGCGCGGGCAGCCACTCCACCGCGTCGCCCGCGCCGAGCGCCGGGTGCTCGCGGCGCAGCGCGAGGGCGCTGCGGTACAGCTCCAGCGTCGAGTCCGGGTCGCCGGTCTGGGCCTCCACCGACAGGCCGCCCCACGACGCCGGCTGCGGCAGCCAGCTGTCGCCGGGGCCGAACCCGTACGAGGGGCCCGCGGCCGTCCACGGGATCGGCACCCGGCAGCCGTCGCGCAGCCCGTCCTGCCCCTCGCCCCGCAGGAAGGCCGGGTCCTGGCGCACCTCGTCCGGCAGCTCCGTGACCTCGGGCAGCCCCAGCTCCTCGCCCTGGTAGACGTAGGCCGACCCGGGCAGCGCCAGCATCAGCAGCGCGGCCGCCCGCGCCCGGCGCAGCCCCGTGGCGCCCTCGCCGTACCGCGTGGTGTGGCGGACCACGTCGTGGTTGGACAGCACCCAGGTGGTCGGCGCGCCCACGGAGGTGGTGGCCCGCAGTGAGTCGTCGATGACCCTGCGCAGCGCGTCCGCGTCCCACGGGCAGTTGAGGAACTGGAAGTTGAACGCCTGGTGCAGCTCGTCGGGGCGTACGTACAGCGCCAGCCGCTCCGCCGACGGCGCCCACGCCTCGGCGACGGCGATGCGCTCGCCCTCGTAGGTGTCCAGGAGCCGCCGCCAGGCGCGGTGGATCTCGTGGACGCCGTCCTGGTCGAAGAAGGGCAGCTGCTGCGTGCCGATCAGCCGGGCCTGCTCCCCGTGCCCGATGTCGGGCATCCCGGGGGCCTTGACCATGCCGTGCGCGACGTCGACGCGGAACCCGTCGACCCCGAGGTCCAGCCAGAACCGGAACACCGACTCGAACTCGGCCCTGACCTCCTCGTCGTCCCAGTTGAGGTCCGGCTGCTCGGGGGCGAACAGGTGCAGGTACCACTCGCCGTCGGGGACCCGGGTCCAGGCCGGGCCGCCGAAGACGGACTCCCAGTCGTTGGGCGGCAGGGAGCCGTCGGGTCCCTTGCCGGGGCGGAAGTGGTACCGCTTCCGCCCCCGGCCGGCCAGGGCCTCGCGGAACCACGGGTGCCGGTCCGAGGTGTGGTTGGGGACGATGTCGACGATCACCCGCAGCCCCAGGTCGTGCGCGGTGCGCACCAGGTCGTCGGCGTCCGCGAGGTCGCCGAAGAGGGGGTCGACGGCGCGGTAGTCGGCCACGTCGTAGCCGCCGTCGGCCTGGGGCGAGGCGTAGAAGGGGGTGAGCCACACCGCGTCGGCGCCCAGCCGCGCCAGGTGGGGGAGGCGCTCGCGGGCCCCGCGGAGATCACCGATGCCGTCGCCGTCGCTGTCGGCGAAGGACCTGACGTACACCTGGTAGATGACGGCCTCGCGCCACCATCCCGTGCGGTCGCCGGAAGGGCTTGCGGGGCGCAGGTCCTCCGGCGCCTGTACGGACGAGGTCAGCTCGTGGGCCATGTGCGGTGTCCCTCTCGGTGGGCCGGGATGGGGGCTACGTACATCTAACGAGGTGGGGGCGGTAATGAAACGGTCCTGCAAGCCTTTACGAAAAGGCTTGCAGAGGTCTCCCGGCCCGCGCAAGGCCGCGTCACCGCGTCTGTCAAGCGATGCGACGGCAACTGTAGGGACACGCGGATGTAACGATCAGCCGCCCTTGCAGAAATTTGCCGCAAGGTCTTTCGGCGCGTTTTCATCCCTGTTACGTTCCTGGCAACCCGGCGCACCGCGAGGGAGCGGTCTGCAGGAGGCACGAGATCCAGACATGTGATCCGCCTTCGTCTTCCCGGGATCAGTTGAAGGAGTTCACATGCGGCGTGGCATAGCGGCCACCGCGCTGGTCGCGGCCCTCGGTCTGACGACTGCGGCCTGCGGAGGCGGCGGCGACAACCAGGGCGGGACGAACAGCTCCGGCGAGCTGTCCGGCACCGTCACTTTCTGGGACACCTCGAACGAGGCCGAGAAGGCGACGTACCAGTCCCTGGCCGAGGGCTTCACCAAGCTGCACCCGAAGGTCAAGGTCAAGTACGTCAGCGTGCCGTTCGGCGAGGCCAACGCCAAGTTCAAGAACGCGGCCGGCGGCAACTCGGGCGCCCCCGACGTGATGCGCACCGAGGTCGCCTGGGTCGCCGACTTCGCCAGCCTGGGCTACCTCGCCCCGCTGGACGGCACCCGCGCCGTCGACAACCCGGGCGACTGGCTGCCGCAGGCCGCCGCGAGCACCAAGTTCGACGGCAAGACCTACGCGGTGCCGCAGGTCATCGACACCATGGCGCTCTTCTACAACAAGAAGATGCTCAAGGACGCCGGTGCCGAGGTCCCCTCGACCCTCGAGGCGCTGAAGGACGCGTCCGCGAAGGTCAGCAAGAAGTGGCCCGGCAAGAGCGGCCTGTACCTGCGCGGTGACGACCCGTACTGGTTCCTGTCCTTCCTCTACGGCGAGGGCGGCGACCTGGTCGACGCCAAGGGCAAGAAGATCACCATCGACGACCCGTCGGGCGTCAAGGCGTACAAGACCATCAAGGACCTGGTCGACTCGAAGGCGGCGATCACCGACGCCTCCGACGGCTGGAACAACATGCAGAACGCGTTCAAGTCCGGCAAGGTCGCCATGATGCTCAACGGCCCGTGGGCGATCGCCGACTCCCGCGCCGGTGCCGAGTTCAAGGACCCGAAGAACCTGGGCATCGCGCCCGTCCCGGCCGGCAGCGCCGGTCAGGGCGCCCCGCAGGGCGGCTGGAACCTCTCCGTCTACGCCGGTTCCAAGAACCTCGACGCGTCCTACGAGTTCGCCAAGTACATGAGCTCCGCCTCGGTGCAGCAGCAGACCACCGAGAAGCTCAGCCTGCTGCCGACCCGCCTCTCGGTCTACACGAAGCCGAGCGTGTCGGGCAACGAGATGGTCCAGTTCTTCAAGCCGGCCGTGGACAAGGCCGTCGAGCGCCCCTGGATCCCGCAGGGCAACGCCCTCTTCGAGCCGATCCGCCTCCAGATGGCCAACGTCCTCACGGGCAAGACCGCGCCGGAGAAGGCCGCCCAGGAGACCGGCGACGCCTACCGCAAGATGCTCAAGGACTACAAGTAAGCACTGGGAAGGGCTGACCGACCAATGGCTGTCGAGACCAGCCAGTCGGTGACGAAGGCCGCGGGCGCCGAGCGCGCCCGCGGCCGCGGTCACCGCACTGCGAAGAACCCGGGATCCCCGGCCCCCGGCCGGCTGCGCAGGGCGCTGAGCACCCACTGGTACGCCTGGAGCATGGTCGCTCCCGTGGTGGCCGTGATCGGTGTGATCATCGGGTACCCGTTGGCACGCGGCGTCTACCTGTCGCTGACGGACGCCAACGAGGCCAACGTCGAGCGCACCATCGGCGTGAACCACATCCCCGCGACGTACAAGTTCGTCGGTCTCGACAACTACACGGCCGTCCTCACCGACGAGGTGTTCTGGAACCGGCTCGGCTGGACCCTCGTGTGGACGGTCGCGTGTGTCGCCCTGTCGGTGTCCCTGGGCCTGGCGCTGGCCGTCATGCTCAACCGCAACATCAAGGGCCGGACCCTCTACCGGATGGCCCTGGTCCTGCCCTGGGCCGTCCCGCCGTTCGTCTCGGTCTTCACCTGGAAGCTGCTCTACAACGAGCGCAACGGCCTCTTCAACCAGCTGCTGGCCGGCGGCGGCATCGACGGCATCTCCTGGCTGAACGACCCCACCTGGGCCAAGGTGGCGGTCATCGCGGTCAACGTCTGGCTGGGCGTGCCGTTCATGATCCTCTCCATGCTGGGCGGCCTGCAGTCCATCCCCGGTGAGCTGTACGAGGCCGCCGAGATGGACGGCGCGAGCGCCTGGCAGCGCTTCCGCCACATCACGCTGCCCGGCCTGCGTCCCGTGTCCGCCACGGTGACGCTGCTGAGCTGCATCTGGACCTTCAACATGTTCCCGGTGATCTACCTGCTCACCCGGGGCGGTCCCGGCGACTCCACCGAAATCCTCGTCACGTACGCGTACCGGCTGTCGTTCATCGTCAGCCCGCGCGACTACGCGGCATCCGCGGCCTGGGGCGTGGTCATCCTGCTGCTCCTGTCGCTCTTCGCGGTGGTCTACCGCCGCGCGCTCAAGAAGCAGGGAGACATGTGGTGACCGACAAGACCTCTACCACGGGCAAGGTGCGGCTCCGCGGCGAGCGCTCGCCGCTGGCCTCCGTCGGGCTGCACCTGACGCTGCTGACCGCCGCCGTCATCGCCGTCTTCCCGCCGCTGTGGCTGGTGATCACGTCCTTCAAGCCGACGAACGACGCGTTCGACACCTCGCTCGTCAAGAACTTCACCTTCGCCAACTACAGCCACGTCGTCTCCGACACCCAGTTCCTCTCCTGGGTCGGCAACTCCCTGGTCGTCGTCGGGCTGACCACCGTCATCGGTGTCTTCATCTCCGCCACCACCGGCTACGCCGTCAGCCGCTTCCGCTTCCCCGGGCTGCGCCCGCTGATGTGGCTGCTGCTGATCACCCAGATGTTCCCGGTCGCCGTGCTGATCGTGCCGCTGTACAACCTGCTGGCCACGCTCGGCATGCTCAACCAGCCCGTCGGGCTCGTCATCACGTACCTCACCGTCGCCGTGCCGTTCTGCGCCTGGATGATGAAGGGGTACTTCGACGGCATCCCCGCCGAGATCGACGAGGCGGGGCGCGTCGACGGCCTCACCCCGTTCGGCACGTTCTGGCGGCTGATCATGCCGCTGGCCAAGCCGGGCCTCGCGGTCACCGCGTTCTACACGTTCATCACCGGCTGGGCCGAGGTCGCCTACGCGTCCGCGTTCATGACCGGCGAGGAGAACCTCACCCTCGCCGGCGGCCTCCAGACCTTCGTGAACCAGTACACGGCCGACTGGGGCTCGCTGACCGCCGCGGCCGTGCTGATCGCCGCACCCGCCGCGGTCGTGTTCGGCCTCGTCCAGCGTCACCTGGTCTCCGGCCTGACGGCCGGCGCCACCAAGTCGTAGGGGGGACGGCGGACCACGTGCGTCACGCCCTCCCCGCGCGCCGGACACGTCCCGCGCGGCAGGGGCGGGCCGCACGTCGTCCCGACGCCCCTCCCGTATTCCGGTCCGCGGCGCCGGTCCGGCCCCGTCCCGGGCCGGCGGCCGCTCCACTCCTCCACTCCAGGGAAGACATGACCCAGCACCTCGCTGCCCCCGCCGCCCCCGCCACCGGCACGCACACGGGCTGGTGGAGAGACGCGGTGATCTACCAGGTCTATCCGCGCAGCTTCGCCGACGGCAACGGCGACGGCATGGGCGACCTGGAAGGCATCCGCAGCCGTCTGCCGTACCTGAAGGACCTCGGCGTCGACGCCGTCTGGCTCAGCCCCTTCTACGCGTCGCCGCAGGCCGACGCCGGGTACGACGTCGCCGACTACCGCGCCATCGACCCCATGTTCGGCAACCTCCTCGACGCCGACGCCCTGATCCGCGAGGCCCACCAGCTGGGCCTGCGCATCATCGTCGACCTGGTGCCCAACCACTCGTCCGACCAGCACGAGTGGTTCCAGCGCGCGCTGCGCGAGGGTCCCGGGTCGCCGCTGCGCGAGCGCTACCACTTCCGCCCCGGCCGCGGCGCCGACGGCTCCGAGCCGCCCAACGACTGGGAGTCCATCTTCGGCGGCCCGGCGTGGACGCGCGTCGAGGACGGCGAGTGGTACCTGCACCTGTTCGCCCCCGAGCAGCCCGACTTCAACTGGGAACACCCCGCCGTACGCGACGAGTTCCGCTCCATCCTGCGCTTCTGGCTCGACATGGGCGTCGACGGCTTCCGCGTCGACGTCGCCCACGGCCTCGTCAAGGCGGCCGGGCTGCCCGACATCGGCGCCCACGACCAGCTCAAGCTGCTCGGAAACGATGTCATGCCGTTCTTCGACCAGGACGGCGTCCACGAGATCTACCGCAGCTGGCGCAAGGTCCTGGAGGAGTACGACGGGGAGCGCGTCCTGGTCGCCGAGGCCTGGACCCCGACCGTCGAGCGCACCGCCAACTACGTGCGCCCCGACGAGATGCACCAGGCGTTCAACTTCCAGTACCTGGGCACCTACTGGGACGCCGCCGAGCTGCGCAAGGTCATCGACGCCTCGCTCTCCGCGATGCGCCCCGTCGGCGCCCCCACCACCTGGGTGCTGTCCAACCACGACGTGACCCGCCACGCCACCCGGTTCGCCAACCCGCCCGGCCTCGGCACCCAGCTGCGCACGGCCGGCGACCGGGAGCTGGGGCTGCGCCGCGCGCGGGCGGCGACGCTGCTGATGCTGGCGCTGCCCGGCTCGGCGTACGTCTACCAGGGCGAGGAGCTCGGCCTGCCGGACGTCACGGACCTGCCCGACGAGGTGCGCCAGGACCCGTCGTTCTTCCGGGCGACCGGCCAGGACGGCTTCCGCGACGGCTGCCGGGTGCCGATCCCGTGGACGGCGGAGGGCTCGTCGTACGGCTTCGGCGGCGGCGGCAGCTGGCTGCCCCAGCCGGACGCCTGGGGGACCCTGAGCGTCGAGGCCCAGACCGGTGACCCGGGCTCCACCCTGGAGCTGTACCGCAGCGCGCTCGCCGTGCGCCGCGAGCAGCCCTCGCTGGGCGCCGGCGACGGCGTGGAGTGGCTGGACGCGCCCGAGGGCGTGCTCGCCTTCCGGCGCGGCACCTTCGTGTGCCACGCCAACACCACGGGCGAGGCCGTGCGGATACCGGTGCCCGGCCGGATGCTGCTCGCCAACGAGCAGGTGCGCACCAGCGTGGACGGCACCGCCGAGTTGCCCGCCGACACCACCGTCTGGTGGGCGGTGTGACGATCCTGTCGCCCCGTGGCGACGCACGGACCGAGCCGCGGGGCGACGGAGGAGGGGGCGCCCCGCGGCTCGCGGACATCGCCGCGCAGGCCGGCGTCAGCGAGGCCACGGTCAGCCGGGTCCTGAACGGCAAGGCGGGCGTCGCCGGGCCGACCAGGACCCGTGTGCTGGCCGCCCTCGACGTGCTCGGCTACGAGCGGCCGGTGCGGCTCAAGCGCCGCAGCGCCGGCCTGGTGGGGCTGGTCATCCCGGAGTTGACCAACCCCATCTTCCCGGCGTTCGCCCAGGTCATCGAGCAGGTCCTGGCCGGGCACGGCTACACGCCCGTGCTGTGCACCCAGATGCCGGGCGGTGCCACCGAGGACGAGCTGGTCGAGCAGCTGGAGGAGCGCGGCGTCACCGGCATCGTGTTCCTCTCCGGGCTGCACGCCGACACCAGCGCCGACCCGTCCCGGTACGTCCACCTGGCGTCCCGGGGCGTGCCGTTCGTCCTCATCAACGGCTTCAACGAGCACATCGACGCGCATTTCGTCTCGCCCGACGACCGCTCGGCCGCCCGCATGGCGGTGCGGCACCTCGTCGAGCTGGGGCACGAGCGGATCGGGCTGGCCATCGGGCCCACCCGGTACGTCCCCTCGCGGCGCAAGGCCGAGGGCTTCACGGCGGCGCTGCGCAGCCTGCTGGGGGTCGGCACCGAGGAGGCGGAACTGCGCGTGCAGCAGACCCTGTTCGGCGTCGAGGGCGGGCACGCGGCGGCCGGGACGCTGCTGGACCAGGGCTGCACGGGAATCGTGTGCGCCAGCGACCTGATGGCCCTCGGCGCCATACGGGCGGTGCGGGGGCGGGGGCTCGACGTGCCCCGCGACGTGTCGGTCGTCGGCTTCGACGACTCGCCGCTGATCGCGTTCACGGACCCGCCGCTGACGACGGTGCGCCAGCCGGTCCAGGCGATGGCCACGGCGGCGGTGGACGCGCTGCTGGAGGAGATCGACGGCAATCCGGTGCAGCGCACCGAGTTCGTGTTCCAGCCGGAGCTGGTCGTACGGGGTTCCACCGCACAGCGCAGGTGAGAGCGGTGAGCGGGGTGCGGGGGCCCGGGGCCCGCCCGTGATCGGGCGCGGCGGGGTCCTGTCGGCCCCGGGCCTCCCGGTTCATGACGCCGCCGGTCCCTGGTCGGGGCCGGCCGGCGTGCCCGGCCCGGCCGGCCGGGCGCGTGGGGCCCCGGGGTACGGGGACCCCCGGCCGACCGGACCGGAGTCGTCGTTGAACGTAACACCACTGCAAGTGCTTGCGAAAGGTCTTGCAGAGCTGAATCCGGCGGATTTCCTCTCTGTGAACCGCATGTGTCCAAGGGGTTGACCGCGCACCTGGGGACTCGTACGGTCACGACCGAAAAGTATTGCTGCTTTCTTGCAGCAAGAAGATTCACAGGGCCTTGCGGGCATGGCGCGTTGCCGTACGAGGCTGCACCGTCGCTACCGCACCTCCCATTCCCCAGGAGGAAACATGGCCCGCAAGACCGTGGCCGCCGCGCTCGCCCTCGTGGCCGGAGCCGCCGTGGCCGTCACGGCACCCCCCACCCCCGCCGCCGCGGCCCCGCCCGGCGACAAGGACGTCACGGCCGTGATGTTCGAGTGGACCTTCGCCTCGGTGGCCAAGGCGTGCACCGACAGCCTCGGCCCCGCCGGGTACGGCTACGTCCAGGTCTCCCCGCCCCAGGAGCACATCCAGGGCAGCCAGTGGTGGACCTCGTACCAGCCCGTCAGCTACCGCATCGCCGGCCGCCTCGGCGACCGGGCGGCCTTCCAGTCCATGGTGAACACCTGCCACGCCGCGGGCGTCAAGGTCGTCGTCGACACCGTCATCAACCACATGGCGGCCGGCAACGGCACCGGCACCGGCGGCACGGCGTACACCAAGTACGGCTACCCCGGGTTGTACTCGGCGCCCGACATGAACGACTGCACCGCCCAGATCTCCAACTACCAGGACCGGGCGAACGTCCAGAACTGCGAACTCGTCGGGCTCGCCGACCTCGACACCGGCGAGGAGTACGTCCGCACCAAGATCGCCGGCTATATGAACGACCTGCTGACGCTCGGCGTCGACGGCTTCCGCATCGACGCCGCCAAGCACATGCCGGCGAACGACCTGGCGGCCATCAAGGCCAAGCTCACCAACCCGGGCGTCTACTGGAAGCAGGAGGCGATCCACGGGGCCGGCGAGGCCGTCTCGCCCAGCGAGTACCTCGGCAACGGCGACGTCCAGGAGTTCCGCTACGCCCGCGACCTCAAGCGCGTCTTCCTCGGCGAGAACCTCGCGTACCTGAAGAACTTCGGCGAGGCCTGGGGCCACATGGAGTCCGGCAGGTCCGGCGTCTTCGTCGACAACCACGACACCGAGCGCGGCGGCGACACGCTGAACTACAAGAACGGCTCCGCGTACACCCTCGCCAACGTCTTCATGCTGGCCTGGCCGTACGGCTCCCCGGACGTCCACTCCGGCTACGAGTGGACCGACAAGGACGCCGGCCCGCCCGGCGGCGGCAACGTCGGCGCCTGCTACAGCGACGGCTGGAAGTGCCAGCACGCCTGGCGCGAGATCGCCTCCATGGTCGCCTTCCGGAACGTGGCCCGCGGTCAGGGCGTCACGAACTGGTGGGACAACGGCGGCGACCAGATCGCCTTCGGGCGCGGCACCAAGGCGTACGTGGCCATCAACCACGAGACGTCCGCCCTCACCCGGACGTTCCAGACCTCGCTGCCCGCCGGCGACTACTGCGACGTCCAGAACAACCGGCCCGTGACCGTCGACGGCTCCGGCCGCTTCACGGCGACGCTCGCCGCCGGCACGGCCGTCGCCCTGCACGCCGGCGCCCGCACCTGCGGCGCCGGATCCACCACGCCGCCGCCCGCCACCACGGGCGCGTCCTTCGCCGTGAACGCCACCACCGCCCCCGGCGAGAACATCCACGTCACCGGCAACCTGGCCGCCCTCGGCAACTGGAACACCGCCGCCGCGCCCAAGCTGGACCCGGCCGCCTACCCGGTGTGGAAGCTCGACGTGGCACTCCCGGCCGGCACGTCCTTCCAGTACAAGTACGTCCGCAAGGACGCCGCGGGGAACGTCACCTGGGAGTCCGGCGCCAACCGCACCGCGACCGTCCCAGCCTCCGGCACCGTCACCCTGAACGACACGTTCCGCTCCTGACCCCGGGTACGCCCGCACATCCGCCGCCCCGCGCCCTCCCCGGCCCGGGGCGGCTCGCAACCCCGTCTGAAGCAACCCTCCTCGAGGAGATCCGGCCTTGATACGCCCCCGATCCCTGCCGCGCGAGCCGCGCGACCCGCGCATGTCGCGCGTCCCGCGCAGAACCGCGGCCGCCCTCGCGGCGGCCACGGTCGCGGCACTCGTCCCGGCCCTGCCGGCGACCGCCGCCCCCGCGCCCCCCGCCCCGCCGTCCGACAAGGCACTCGCGGGCGAGCCCGCCCGGCACGACCTGACCCGCGAGCAGTTCTACTTCGTCCTGCCCGACCGGTTCGCCAACGGCGACCCCCGCAACGACCGCGGCGGACTGACCGGATCCCGCCTCACCACCGGCCACGACCCCGCCGACAAGGGCTTCTACCAGGGCGGCGACCTCAAGGGGCTCACCGACCGGCTCGACTACATCAAGGGCCTGGGCACCACCGCCATCTGGATGGCGCCCATCTTCAAGAACCAGCCCGTCCAGGGCGAGGGCAAGGACGCCTCGGCCGGCTACCACGGCTACTGGATCACCGACTTCACCCAGGTCGACCCGCACTTCGGCACCAACGCCGACCTCGAAAGACTCATCGACAAGGCCCACGCCAAGGGCATGAAGGTCTTCTTCGACGTCATCACCAACCACACCGCCGACGTCGTCGACTACAAGGAGAAGTCCTACAACTACCTCTCCAAGGGCGCCTTCCCCTACCTCACCAAGGACGGCGTCCCCTTCGACGACGCCGACTACGCCGACGGCACCGAGCCGTTCCCGAAGACCGACCGCGACTCCTTCCCGCGCACCCCGGTCGTCCCCGATGCCAAGAAGAACCTCAAGGTCCCCTCCTGGCTCAACGACCCCACGATGTACCACAACCGGGGCGACTCGACCTTCGCCGGCGAGTCCTCCACCCAGGGCGACTTCGCCGGCCTGGACGACCTGTGGACCGAGCGTCCCGAGGTCGTCGACGGCATGGAGAAGATCTACCAGCGCTGGGTGCGCGACTTCGACATCGACGGCTTCCGAATCGACACCGTCAAGCACGTCAACTCGGAGTTCTGGACCCAGTGGGCCACCGCCCTCGACGCGTACGCCGCGAAGCGCGGCCGGGACGACTTCTTCATGTTCGGTGAGGTCTACTCCGCCGACCCGGCCGTCACCGCCCCCTACGTCACCCGGGGCAGGCTCGACGCCACCCTCGACTTCCCCTTCCAGGACGCCGCCCGCCGGTACGCCTCCCAGGGCGGTCCCGCCACCAAGCTCTCCGAGCTGTTCGCCCAGGACTACCGCTACACCACCGACAAGGCCAACGCCTACGAGTCGGTGCCCTTCCTCGGCAACCACGACATGGGCCGCTTCGGCACCTTCCTGAAGCAGGACAACGAAGGGGCCGGCGACGCCGAACTGGTCAAGCGCTACCGGCTCGCCAACGAGCTGATGTTCCTCAGCCGCGGCAACCCGGTCGTCTACTACGGCGACGAGCAGGGCTTCACCGGCGCCGGCGGCGACAAGGACGCCCGCCAGACCCTGTTCGCGTCGAAGACCGCCGACTACCTCGACGACGACCAGCTCGGCACCGACCGCACGCACGCCACCGACGCGTACGACACCGGCCACCCCCTCTACCGCTCCATCGCCGCCCTCGCCCGGCTCACCAAGGCCCACCCGGCCCTCCGCGACGGCATCCAGACCGAGCGGCACGCCGACCCGGGCCAGGGCGTCTACGCCTTCTCCCGCACGGACGCCAAGGCGCGCACCGAGTACGTCGTCGCCGTCAACAACGCCACCACCGCCAAGACCGTGGAGCTGACCACCGACTCCCCGGACACCGCGTTCCGCTACCTGTACGGCGGCACCGGCACCGTCACGACCGGCGGCGACAGGCTGAAGCTGACGGTGCCCGCCCTGTCCTCCGTGGTCCTCAGGGCCGGCAAGCCCGTCCCGGCCCCGGCCACCGCCCCCACCCTCACGCTCAAGGCCCCGGCCGCCGGCGCCACCGGCACCGTCGAGGTCACCGCGGACGTCGACGGCGGCAGCCTGAACCGCGTCGTCTTCGCCGCCCAGACCGGCAACGGCAAGTGGCAGACCCTCGGCTCGGCCGACCACGCCCCGTACAAGGTCACCCACCACGTCCCGGCCTCCGTGGCGGCAGGCACCGCCCTGCGCTACAAGGCCGTCGTCATCGACAGCACCGGCCGCACCGCCGGCGCCCTCGCCGCCACCACCGCCGGACAGGCACCGAAGCCCGGCAAGCCCAGCGCCGTCGACCGCGACTACGCCGTCGTCCACTACCAGCGGCCCGACGGCGACTACGACGGCTGGCAGCTGCGGACGGGATCCACCACCACCGCCGCCTTCACCGGCCGCGACGCCTACGGCGCCTTCGCCTGGGTCAAGGTCGAGGACGGCGCCACGTCCGTCCCGTACACCGTCGAGAAGAACGGCACCCCCGACGGCCCGCAGCGCACCCTCGACCTCGCCGCCACCGGCGAGGTGTGGATCAAGCAGGGCTCCGACGCCCAGCAGAACAAGGCACCGGACGGCGCCTACCCGCCGCAGGACCAGGGCAAGGCCGTCATCCACTACCACCGCCCCGACGGCGCGTACGACGGCTGGGGCCTGCACACCTGGACCGGCGCCGCCACCCCCACCGACTGGTCCAAGCCCCTCCAGCCCGTGAAGAAGGACGCCTTCGGCCTCACCTTCGAAGTACCGCTCGCCGCCGGGGCCACGTCCCTCTCCTACATCGTCCACAAGGGCGACGAGAAGGACATCCCCGCCGACCGGTCCCTCGACTTCGGCACGTACGGCAAGGAGGTCTGGCTCCTCACCGGCGACACCGGCTACCTGCTGCCCACCACCGGCGCCGCCCCCGCCCTCGACCTCACCAGGGCCGAGGCCCAGTGGATCGACGCCGGCACCGTCGTCTGGAAGGTCAAGTCCGCGCCCGGCACCAGCACCCAGCTCGTCTACGACGCGGACGGCGGCATCACCGCCCCGGACGGCGCCCTCTCCGACGAGGGACGGTGGCTGCGCCTGAACCCGGGCACGCTCACCGACCCGCAGAAGGCGAAGTACCCGCACCTCAAGGAGTACCCGGCCTTCACCCTCGACCCCCGCGACGCCGACCGGGTCCGCACCGCGCTGCGCGGCCAGCTGCTCGCCACCCACCGCGCCCCCAACGGCGCCCTGCTCGCCGCCACCGGCGTCCAGATCCCGGGCGTCCTCGACGACCTGTACGGCGCCGGCGCCAAGCGGAAGGCCCTCGGCCCCGTCTTCCGCGACGGCACACCCACCCTCTCCCTCTGGGCGCCCACCGCCCAGAGCGTCGCCCTCGACCTCGACGGCCGGCGCGTGGCGATGAAGCGCGACGCGGCCACCGGCGTCTGGTCGGTCACCGGCAACAGGAGCTGGAAGAACAAGCCGTACCGGTACGAGGTCAAGGTCTGGGCGCCCACCGTCCAGAAGGTCGTCACCAACAAGGTCACCGACCCCTACTCCACCGCCCTCACCGCCGACTCCGCCCGCAGCCTGGTCACCGACCTCGCCGACCCGAAGCTCGCCCCCAAGGGCTGGACCTCCCTGAAGAAGCCGGCCGCCACCCCGCTGCGGGACGCGCAGATCCAGGAGCTGCACGTCCGCGACTTCTCCGTCGCGGACCGCACCTCCAAGCACCCGGGCGGCTACCTCGCCTTCACCGACACCGCGTCGGACGGCATGAAGCACCTGAAGAAGCTGGCCGGCAGCGGCACCTCCTACGTGCACCTGCTGCCCGTCTTCGACATCGGCACCATCCCCGAGAAGAAGTCCGCTCAGGCCACCCCCGACTGCGACCTGAAGGCGTACGCCCCCGACTCCGACGAGCAGCAGGCGTGCGTGTCCAAGGCCGCCGCCAAGGACGCCTTCAACTGGGGCTACGATCCGCTGCACTACACCGTCCCCGAGGGTTCCTACGCCTCCGACCCGGACGGCACGCGCCGCACGGTCGAG
This sequence comes from Streptomyces noursei, assembly GCF_001646665.1. Lineage (GTDB taxonomy): Bacteria > Actinomycetota > Actinomycetes > Streptomycetales > Streptomycetaceae > Streptomyces > Streptomyces lavendulocolor. Next base: position 22,318 of record NZ_LWBU01000280.1, read on the forward strand.
TTCCGGCAGATGGTCCAGGGCCTCAACGGGGCCGGGCTGCGCACCGTCATGGACGTGGTCTACAACCACACCGTGGCGAGCGGCCAGTCGGACAAGTCCGTCCTCGACAGGATCGTCCCCGGCTACTACCAGCGGCTCCTCGCCGACGGCACCGTCGCCACCTCCACCTGCTGCGCCAACACCGCGCCCGAGAACACCATGATGGGCAAGCTCGTCGTCGACTCGGTCGTCACCTGGGCCAAGGCGTACAAGGTGGACGGCTTCCGCTTCGACCTGATGGGCCACCACCCCAAGGCCAACATGCTGGAGGTCAGGAAGGCCCTCGACGCCCTCACGGTCGCGAAGGACGGCGTCGACGGAAAGAAGATCATCCTGTACGGCGAGGGCTGGAACTTCGGCGAGATCGCCGACGACGCCCGCTTCGTCCAGGCCACCCAGAAGAACATGGCCGGCACCGGCATCGCGACCTTCTCCGACCGCGCCCGCGACGCCGTGCGCGGCGGCGGCCCCTTCGACGCCGACCCCGGCGTCCAGGGCTTCGCCTCCGGCCTGTTCACCGACCCCAACACGTCCGAGGCCAACGGCACCCCGGCCGAGCAGAAGGCCCGCCTCCTGCACTACCAGGACCTGATCAAGGTCGGCCTGTCCGGCAACCTCGCCTCCTACACCTTCACCGACACCTCGGGGAAGAAGGTCAAGGGCTCCGAGGTCGACTACAACGGCGCCCCCGCCGGCTACGCCGCCGCCCCCGGCGACGCCCTCGCCTACGCGGACGCCCACGACAACGAGACCCTGTACGACGCGCTCGCCTTCAAGCTCCCGGCGGCCACGTCCCCCGACGACCGCGCCAGGATGCAGGTCCTCGCCATGGCGACGGCCGCGCTCTCCCAGGGCCCGGCGCTCTCCCAGGCGGGCAGCGACCTGCTCCGCTCCAAGTCGCTGGACCGCAACTCCTACGACAGCGGCGACTGGTTCAACGTCCTCAACTGGGACTGCCGGGCCGGCAACGGCTTCGGGCGCGGCCTGCCGCCGGCCGCCGACAACAAGGACAAGTGGTCCTTCGGCAAGCCGCTGCTGACCTCCCCGTCCCTCACGGTCGGCTGCCCGCAGATCACCGGCGCCTCCGCCGCCTACCGGGACCTGCTGAAGCTCCGTACGACGGAGAAGGCCTTCAGCCTGTCCACCGCCGAGCAGGTCCAGGACGCCCTGGACTTCCCGCTCTCCGGCACGGAGGAGACCCCCGGCGTGATCACCATGCGCCTCGGTGACCTGGTCGTGGTCTTCAACGCCACGCCCGCGAAGCAGACGCAGACCGTCGGCGCCCTGGCCGGCGAGGACCACGTCCTCCACCCGGTCCAGGCGAACGGCTCCGACGCCACCGTCAAGACCTCCTCCTACGAGGCGGCCACCGGCACCTTCACGGTCCCGGCCCGCACCGTGGCGGTGTTCACCCGGCGGTAGACCCGCGGCGGGGCGCCACGGACCGGACACCTGCTCCGGCCCGTGGCGCCCCGCTCTATCGTGGCCCGGACCCACGACACGGACCCACGGGAGTGCCACCCATGCCGCAGATCACCGTCGACTACTCCGCCTCCCTCGACGACGACTTCGACCGCCGGGGCTTCGCGCTGGCCCTGCACCCCCTGGTCGTCGAGACGGTCGGCGCCCGGCTCGCCGCCTGCAAGACCCGCACCCGCCGCGCGGAGGACACCGTGACCGGGGACGGCTCCGCCGACGACGCCCTGATCCACGTCGGCATCGACCTGCTGGCCGGGCGCAGCGACGAGGCCAAGGCCCGGCTGACCGAAGCGGTCCTCGCGCTCGTAGCGGAGTACGTCGAGCCGGCCGAGGGCCGGGTGCTGCACGTCTCCGCCGAGGTCCACGACCTCGACCCCTCGTACCGCTCGCGCTGACGCGCACCGGGCGGCACCGCCGGACACTCCCTAGACGGGCGTCTGCGCCGTCACCGCCGGGATCTTGGTCAGCAGCGTCGCCAGCCGGTCGACCAGGTCACCGAACGGCCCGTCGGCCGGCTCGTCGGCCAGCATGTGGATCAGCAGCGACGCCATCTCCCCGTCGTACGCCGCGCTCACCGACGCCAGCGCCGCGAAGTCGTGCACCAGCTGCAACTGCAGCTCCTCGCGCGGGATCCGGCGCCCGTCCAGCCAGAGCAGCGCCGTCGACTCGGCGAGCGACACCCACGACCGCACGACCAGCTCCAGCCGGGCGGGCGGGTCCGTGACGCCGAGATGGGCGAGGATCTGCTCGTACGCGGCCTGGCGCACCTCGTCGATCATCGCGTTCGTCGCGGTCGAACCGACCGCCGGCCCGCCGCGCATCAGCGCCGAGAACCCCGGCCCGTGCTCCTCCACGAAGTCGAAGAACCGCCCCATGACCCGCAGCAGCCGCGCCCCCAGCGGACCGCGGCGCGGCTCGACGAACCGGGCGGCCAGCTCGTCCGCCGCACGCCGCAGCGCCGCCTCGTACAGGCTCTGCTTGCCGGGGAAGTAGTGGTAGACCAGCGGCCGGGAGATGCCCGCGGCGGCGGCGATCTCGTCGATCGACACGTCCTCGGGGGAGCGGCGGCTGAACAGCTCCAGCGCCACCCCGATCAGCTGCTGCCTGCGCTCCTCGACGCCCATCCTGCGCCGCGCCCCGGTCGTCATGCGAACAGCCTAACGTCCGCCACCCGCGGCCCTTCGAACAGTGGCCCATACACAGTTCGCTACGCTGCCGGACATGACCACCCCCGACCCCGGAACCCCGGCACCGCGCCCCGGCCTCAGCCCCCGCCGGGCCCGCCATCTGCGGATCGCCGCGGCGTCCGTCCTGCTGGTGGCGCTGGCGGTCGTCCTGGTCCTCCGACTGGCCAGCCGGACCTCCGTACTCGTGGTCGGCGTCTACGGACTCGCCATGATCCTGTGCGGCGTCGTCATCGAGCTCAGCCGCAACGGCCGCACCCGCCTCGGCACCTGGCTCCTCGCCGCCGGCCTCGTCGCCGCCCTCGCCGCCGACTGGCTGCTGCTGCCGTAAATGACCGGAGACCGCGCCGGAAAGGATCTACGCTTCGACGTGCCGAACAGGTGATCAAGGGGAGGGGTGTTCGTGCGCAAGACGTTCAAGGGGGTCGCCGCCGGGGCGGCGCTGATCGGTGCCACCGTGCTGGGGTCGGGTACCGCCGTGGCGGCTCCCAACTGGCAGCCCGTCGCCGGGCCGTTCTACGACTGCGAGACGGCCGTGGAGCACCCGGCCGCGCCGAAGGTCAGGTTCCAGGGGTGCCTCGTCGTGAGCAGCCTCGGCAAGGCCCAGGTCGTGCTGGTGGCCAACAACTTCTCGGGCAAGCCCGTCACGATGAGCGGCCGCATCGTCAGTGACTTCGGTTCCGCCGACTGCAACGAGAAGACGCTGCCGACGGGCACGAACCACGCCTGCTACGGACCGACCGACGTCGTCGAGGACTGCTGGGAGTGGCACGCCAGCCAGGGCGGGCCGTACGGCGGTTACGTCACGCTCACCGTCAACGGTGTGCCGCACCAGGTGAAGTCGTCGGCGGTGTGCCTCAACTGGGGCGAGCCGCCGTTCTGACGGGAAGGGCGGTGGGGCACCGGCCGCCGGTGCCCCACCGCCTCACAGGTCCGGCACCAGCCGCCCCCGGGCAGCGCGAGACGCGGAGCTGCGCCGGAACCGACGAGCGGGACGCGGGTGCGCGGCCCGCTTTCGCCGGGTCAGCGCAGGGAAGTGATCCTCGTGCCGTCCTCCAGCCGCCCGGTCAGCTCCACCCGCTCGGCCGGCTTGCCCGGCAGCTCCACCGCCAGCAGCCGGTCGCGCTCCACGCCGCCCGTCACCCCGCCCGCCACGGCGACCGACGCCACCTGCCGGCTGCCCGCCGCCAGCATCCACCACCGCCCGTCCGGGGAGCGCCACAGCGCACCCGCCAGGACCTTCGGGTCCTTCGTCCCGCACGCCGGGGAACCCTCCGCCTTCCCCACCAGCGCACCGGCCCGCGCGGGCGGCGCCTGGAACTGCGCCAGCGCCACCCCACCCGTACCGCGCCAGGTCTCCGCGCGCGTGCACAGCCACGCGGCACGCGCCGCCGTGTCCGCCGCACCGGGCAGCTCCTGCTCCGCGAACCGCCAGGAGTTCACCGCCCGGACCCCGGTCGTGCGCACCTGCTGCAGCAGACAGGCCGTCCGCGCCCACTCCGCACGCGCCGTGACACCGGCGTCCGCCAGGTCGGCCGGCGCGGCCGGGGGGCCCGACGTCAGCCGGGCGGGCACCAGCTCGCCGAGGTCGGTCAGGGTCCGGGTCGCCGAGCCGTCCCGCACCTCCAGCACGTCCCACTCCCGGCACTCGCTCGGCGCCGCCGGACTGAGCAGCGCGCTCGTGACGCCGTGCGCGTCCCGCGCCACCGGGCGCGTCGCGGCCAGCGGCTGGACCAGGTCCCGCACCGCCACCTCCCGCACCCAGGGCGCCGTCAGGTACCGCACATTGGCGTGGCTGCGCCCCACCACCAGCGCGGCCGCCGACGCCGTGTCCGCGCCGTCCGTCCGCGCGAAGTCCAGCGCCGCGCCCTCCGTGCCGTCCATCGGCTCCGCGTACCGCACCGCCCGCAGCCCGTCGTGGAACAGCACCACCCGCGCATGGTCGACCTCACCGGCGAACAGCAGCTGCGGCGGGCCCATCGGCGGCCCCGGCGGCGTACCGGGCGTCGCCGACACCTGCACGCCCGCACCCGGCCGCGCCCACACCGCCAGCGCCCGCCGCAGCAGCGCCCGGTCACCGGTCAGAGCACCGCGCGCGGGCCACACCGAGAAGTCCGTACGGTCCGAGCGCTGCCAGGCGGCCGGGGCGACCCGCCGCAGATTGCCCGGGTCCAGGGCGGCCTCGGCCACCGGGTTGCGGGCGTACGACGGAGCGGCCGCCCCGTCCGGGCCCCAGCCGTCGCCCGGCAGCGCCAGCAGCGTCCCGCACACCACGGCCGCCGCGAGCGCGGCGAGCGCCGCCCTTCCGTGCCGGCGCCGCCGCATCAGGTCCGTGGGGCGGGCCTGCAACGAGCACGGATCGAACTCCGGCGACTCCAGCAGGCCGGCGGCGCTCAGCTCCCCCGGCGCGTCCACCCCGTCCGCCTCGGCCAGCGCCGCCTTCGGGTTCGCCACCCCGGCGTCCGCCAGCACCCGCCGCACCTCGGCGTCGCCCTGCCGCTCCAGCCCGCGCAGCACGTAGGCGGCGCGCCCCGGCCCCGACAGGGCCGACAACCGCTGGTCGAGGGAGAGCTCGTCGGCGCCCCCCGCGCGCGGGAACAGCCGCAGCCCCCACACCTGCGGCAGCAGCGGCGGCAGCTGCGCCCGCCTGGGCAGGGCCCTCAGGCGCAGCGGCAGCCCGGCGTCCAGCGCCTGGCGCAGCACCCGCACCCGCACGTACGCGTACCCGGGGTCGACCGCGTCCTCGGCCCGCCGCTGGCCCGGCATCCCGCCGGCGCCCGGCGTGCGGCGGCGCGGCAGCGCGCGCTGCACCAGGGAATGCGCGGTCAGCACACGGCGGTTGCGCCCGAGCGCGGGCGGCAGGACCAGGTAGGCGATCCGGACGAGCCTCGGGTAGTGCTCGACGAGGGCGGCCTCGGCCTGGTCGACGTCGACGGGTGCGGGGGCGGCGAGTTCCTGGGTGCTCACGTTCAGCAGAACGAGCGATTACGGGGATGGTCACCTGCCGGGCGTGTCCCGCCAGCCGGTCACCGCGCTGAACACGGCCGTCCCGCGCGCCCCGCCGGCCCCGTTCGTCGCGGTCATGAACAGTCCGGCGTCCTGCGCGGCCGCCGCGCCGGGCACCCGGACGGTGGCGACCGTCCGCCAGGTGGCGCCGTCGTCCGTGGAGCAGGAGCCGGTGACGGCGTCCCCCGCGCGGGACAGCCGCAGCAGCACCGGCGCCCGGACGCCGGTGATCCTCCGGTAGGTGTCGAGGGTGCCGTCGCCGTTCGCGTCGTGGGAGAGGACCACGCCGTTGAGCGGGGTCACCGCCAGGTTGAGGAAACCCGCCGCCCCGGGCGTCGGCAGGGAGTTCCGCGCCACGATCCCGGCTCGCGCCCAGGGGCCCGTCGCGTCCTGCGAGTCCACCCGTACGGTCAGGACCGCGCCGTCGCGCAGCACCCCCTCCTGGTAGAGGGCGCCGAACTCGGCGGTGGCCTTCCACAGGTCCTGTCCGCCGCCGTTCACGGCGTACCGGCCACCCGCCCGGCCGAAGACGGCCCCGCTGTTGGTGCAGGTGCGCCACCGTCGGTCCAGGGGGCCCGCCAGGTACAGGTGGCCCCGGTGGACGGCGGTGACCGGCGCCTCGCCCTTGGGGCCGTAGGTGGCGCGCAGTTCGTACGGGAGCGGTACGACGGGGGCGGCCGGCGGGCCGGCCGGGGCGGTGACGCCCCAGGAGACGGTCCCCGCGCCGGCCGCCGGGACGGACGGGAGCCCCAGCGGCGGCTGGTCGCCGAAGCCGGTGAGGACGAGCCCCACCGGGCCGGTGGCGCGCAGGCCGTTGACGTTGCGGAAGGTGGCGGTGACCTCGGCGGCGGCACCCGGGAGGAGGGCGGCGGGAGTGCTGGAGACGGTGACGGCACCCTGGAAGGGGGCGCGGGAGAGGGTCTCGTACACGCGCGTGGCCGTGCGGTGGGCGTCGTGGAACGGCCGCAGGGGGTAGGTCTCCGTCCCGTACGTCCAGGGCTCCTCGACCGCGTACCAGTCGAAGGCCCGGGGGGCCCGGCCCTGCGTGAGGGCGTCCTCCATCTCGTCGAGGTACGCCCGCCACTGGGGGAGGTGGAAGTCGGCGATCAGGCCGGACCAGTCGCGGTTGGCGTAGTTGGCGAGGCGCCCCCCGTCGGCGGTGGGGCGGTCGCCCCAGGTGGTGACGAGGACGCGGGCGGTGCGCTCCAGGCCCTCGCGGTGGGCGTCCGCCAGCCAGGGGCCGAGGAGGAAGGCGTGGTGCGAGCCGGTCATGTCGTCGCTCAGCCGCATCAGCCGCAGCCACAGCCGGGACAGCGCGCGGAAGGCGGCCGGGTCCTGGGCGGCGAACGCGTCCCGCAGCCGGCCGATCAGCTGCCAGGAGCGGTTGGCGAGGACCTGGCGGCCGAGGTCGGTGAGGTCGTGGCGGTACGCGTCCGAGCGGCGCAGCGGCTCCCGCACGCCCAGCAGCGCGGCGAACGCCGCGTCGAAGCGGGCGGGGTCGAAGGCGGGGGAGTGGGTGGCGTAATGGGCGCCGGAGGCGGCGTCGAGGCGGGGCCGCGCGGCGAAGACCGAGTCGTGCGGGCGGCCGTCGCGGCTGGTGATGCGGTACGCGGTGTCCCGCAGGACCGCGAAGGCCTCACGCGCGCGTGCGTCCCGGCCGCCGTAGCGCAGGTCGGCGTACCGCTCGAACCAGCGGGTCCGGTCGACCGGCTCGCGCCGCCAGGCCAGTTCGGTGAACAGCTCCAGGGCGGCCGGGTCCCGTTCGGCGGCCTCCGGCATGTAGGCCGTTCCGGCGAGGGCGGAGCCGGGCCTGTCGCGCCAGGCGGTGAAGCGCTCGGTCCACAGGTGGGTCTTGGCGCCGATGGTGGTGCGGCCGCCGAAGTTGGGGATGGTGCCGAAGGCGTAGGGGACGCCGCCCCAGTCCTTCTCGCGGTCGGTGACGGTCTCCAGGTCGGACAGCCCGTCCACGACGAGGAGCCCGGTCCGGTCGAGCGCGTCCAGCAGGTCGCGGCGCGGGTTGTCCTGCCAGCCGAGGATCACCCAGGTCGCGCCGGGGCGGGCCGAGCGCAGGGCGGCCTCCACCGCGCGGGCGGCCTCGGCGACGGGCACGTCGCCGGCCGACCCGCCCTCGTGGAGCAGGTCCATCTTGAAGTGGCGGACATCGCCGAAGAGCTCCTCCTGGTGCCGGTAGAAGGCCTTGGCCACGCGCGCGAAGACCTCCCCGCGCGGGTCGAGCCAGTCGGGGCGCCGCAGGCCCGCCCAAACGCCCTGGGGGACCGTCCGGGCGCCGGGATTGCGCTCCGCGAAGCCGTCCGGGACCGTGCCGAAGTAGCCGGGGAGGACGGGGTGCATCCCCAGTTCGCGCAGCCGGTCGGTGATGCGGCGGCCCAGTGCGGCGCGGCGGGCGAGCAGGGCGGGGGTGAGCGGGCCGCCGTAGCCGCTCATGTTCTGGAGCAGCCACCACGGCTGGTGGGAGGGGGCGGGCAGCCAGGCGCGGGCCTCGGCGTCGGTGTACCCGAAGTCCCGCAGGAGCCGGTGGTAGACGGCCTCCTGCCCGGTGGTGACGAGGACCTCGTTGCAGCCGTGCAGGGCGAGGACGTCGATCAGCCGTTCCCAGCGGGCCCAGTCGGCGTACGGCGCCGTGTACCCGTCGTGCGTGTCGTTGAGGGCGAACCGGTGCGGGACGGTGGCCTCGCGGGCGAGCGGTTCGCCGGGCGCGGGCAGGCGCGCCGGGAGGTCCGTCTGCCGGCCGGCCCAGGAGATGTGCGCCCCGCACCGGTACTTCAGGTACCAGTGGACGCCGGTGAGGGCGGTGGCCGGGCCGGTGGCGGCGACCTCCACGCGGCCGGCCGAGCCGGTGACCCGGAAGCGGTCCGGCCCGCCGTCGAGGCGGGTGAGCGCGAACTGGTCCGCGTGACGGGGCAGCAGCCGTCCGAGGGCGGCACGGGCCGGGGCCATGGGGTCCTCCTCCGCGCGGGCCGGGGCCATGGCGCCCTCCGCCGCGCGGGCCGGGGGCTGCGCCGCCCCGGCGAGCGCGGCGCCCGTGCCGAGCGTGCCGGCGGCTCCCAGCAGCGTTCGTCTCGACAGGTCGGTCACGGCGCGCTCCTCCACAGTGCTGACGGCACATCAGGTGACGGACGTGGCGCACGTTACTCGGCGTTCGCACCCGGAACAGGGGTGCGAACCGGCACGATGGCCAGATGCGTACGGAACGAACTCGTTTGGCGTTGGTGACGGCCGCCCTGGTGGCCCTGGCTCTGCCCACCGCGGTGGCGTGCGGCGCGGGCGGGGACGAACCCGACGCCGCGCCGAAGACGGCGACAGGCACCCTTGAGGAGCTGGCGGCGAAGGTCGCGTGCGAACCGAACATACAGACGGACGCGGAGGAGATCCGCCAGGCCAACTGCCGGACGAAGGACGGCGCGTACGTGCTGGCCACCTTCGCCACCGACCGCGGGCAGCGCGAGTGGATCAACGAGGCGAACGACTACGGCGGCTCGTACCTGGTCGGCCGCAAGTGGGTGGCCGTGGGTGAGGAGAAGGTCGTCACGGCGCTGCGCGACCGGCTCGGCGGCGACATGGAGGCCGGCTCCTCGCACCACTCCGGCAGCGGTGACGGCAAGGGCCACGGGGAGGGCGGCGAGGGCGACGGCGGCCACGAGGACGGCGGCAAGGGCGACGGCGGCCACGGCGGCCACTCGGGCGAGCACGGCGGCTGACCGCACACCGACGCCGAAGGGCCGGACCACCGGGTGGTGGTCCGGCCCTTCTTGTGTGAGCGGGGTCGCCGATCGGGTGGATCCGATCGGACGGTTCCGGTCAGGCGCAGCGGCGCCCGCCGTTGATGCAGCTCACCATCTGCTGCATCAGCCGGTTGTTGAAGACGTTGATGAAGTCTCCATGGTCGGTGATCGGCTTGTGGAGCTGCTCGGGGAACGAGTCCACGGCGAACACGGAACCCTGCGGCACGTCGTAGACGATCCGCTGGACGAGCTGCGGAATGGCCTGGAACCCGTTGGGGCAGTTGCCGTTCCCGTCGGCGAACGCGACGTGCGTGCGGTGGTTGGCGCTGTCGGTGTTCTGGCCGTCCCAGCAGCTCTGGAACTTGAACGACCGGACGACCTGGCTGCCCTGGGGACAGATCGGGTACTTGTCCTTCAGCTGCCGGTCCTCGAAGCCCGTGCAGCTCCAGGACGCGTTGGCGTTCGCGTCACCGTTGGTGAACGCCTTGGCGTCGCCGGTGATGATGCGGAGGAACTTCGGCATGGCCGTGACCTTGCCGACCGGGCTGCCGACGAAGTTCATCGTGACCTGGCTCGGCGTGAGGATCTCGCCGACGTTCTTGTCCTTGCCGCCGCCGTCCGCGTTGGCGTCGTTCTCGTTCTGGCCGTTCTGAAGGCGCAGGACCGGCCAGAAGTAGGTCGACTTGTCGCCCTGGTTGCGGCAGGTCGTCTGCCCGTTGGCGAGGTCGTCGTCGCTGGCGAAGGCGTCGTTGGCCTGGTTGCCCACGTAGTCGTGCATGTGGTGGGCGCCGTTGCTCACGCCGGGCGCGACGATCACGTTGTCGGGGTTGAACTTGCCGTTCTGGTTCGTCCCGCAATCGGTGGTGAAGGTTCCGCGCGAGGCGCCCTGCAGCTTGCGCGGGTTGCGGACGTTGGGCTGGACGCTCTGGATGTCGACGAAGTCACCGGCCACGGGCCCGTTGCCCGCCTGCCCCTGACCCTGTCCCTGACCGCCCTGGTCCTGGCCCTGGTCGCCGCCGTTCTGGTCCCCTCCGTTCTGGTCCCCTCCGTCCTGACCGCCGTCGTTCTGGCCGTCGTTCTGGCCGTCGCCGTTCTGGTCAGCGCCGTTCTGGCCGTCGTTCTGGCCGTCCCCGTTCTGGTCCCCGCCGTCCTGGCCGCCCTCGTTACCGTCCTTCACCTGGGCGGTGTCGTCCGCGCGCAGGGCACAGGGGGCCAGGCTCTGCAGACCGTCCGGGCGCTGGGCGGCGCGATCGATGGCGATCACGATCCGCTCGATCGCGGCGACCCGCTTGTCCTTCAAAGGATTCAGAATGGCATTCTGAGCAAAAGCCGGATCCTGCTGGATCTGTTCCTTCTGATCGGCGAACCGCTGGTACGCCTCGGTGATCTGGGTGTCCATGTTCGCCAGTTCCCGGTCCACCTCGGCGCGTGCCTGGTCGGGCACGGCCGGAAGACCGTTGGCGACTTCGGGACAGTCGATGGTCGACATCTGCTGCCCGGCGTTCAGCGGCTTCTGTTGCTGCTGCTGGGAGCCGGACCAACCGGACCAGCCCTCTCCGGCGGAAGCGTAGACGTTGGCCGCGACCAACCCGCCGCCGCCCAGTATCAGGGCAGCCGAGGCGGCGATCGCCCGGTTGGCCAGTGTCGAGCGTTTTCGTGTGCGTCGCATGGAACTCCAATCCTGGGCGGGGTGAACCGCTCCGTTCCATACGGCCTCCCTGCACAACTCGTTCACCGCACACGGGAATTCGTAGAAATCTACGTCCTCAAAGCGGGCGAAGCACGACTCCCCGCCCTCACGGGCCCAGGACCTCCGCCTCCTGCTCCGGGGTGATCCCCACGGCCGGCCGGTCCGTCCGCTGCGGCGCCGTCCCGCCCAGTCCGCACAGCCACGCCCAGGTGTCCGCGACCGTCTCGGCCGCCGGGCGGCACCGCAGCCCCGCGGCGAGGGCCTTGCTCACGTCGCCGGTGTGCATCGCGTCGTACGCCTCGCCCGGCGGGAGCCAGATCGGCAGCCCCGACCAGGGCTCGATGCCCGCGCCGAGGACGGTCTCCGGGTCCCTCCAGCGCAGTTCGGCGTCCGAACCGGTGACCCGCACACAGGCATCCAGCAACTCGCCCATGGTCGTGTGCCCCGGCTCGCTCACCAGGTTGTACGGGCCCGACAGCCCCGCCTCGCAGGCGTCCAGCAGCCACGCGGCCATGTCGCGGACGTCGATGTACTGGAGGGCCAGGTCGCGCGGCCCCGGGGCGAGCACCGGGCCGCCCCGCGCGATCCGGTTCAGCCACCACGGCAGGCGGCCGACGTTCTCCCACGGGCCGATGATCAGCCCGGCGCGGCCCGACAGCACCCGTTCCTCGCCGAACGCGGCGACCGCCGCCAGCTCCCCGCCCCGCTTGGCCTCCGCGTACGGCACACCGGTGGCGTCCGGCGAGGACGCGACCAGCGGCCCGTCCTCGGAGAGCCCGGCCGCCGGCGGCCAGGTGTGGACGCTGCGGCTGGAGACGTACACGTAACGCCCGGCCCGGCCGGCGAGCAGCCGTGCCGCGTCCCGCACCGCGACCGGGTCGGACGACCAGGTGTCGACGACCACGTCCCACTCGCCCCGGGCCAGCGCCGCGAGCCCGTCCGGCCGGGTGCGGTCACCCAGCAGCGGGACGACACCGGCGGGCGGCTCGTGGCGGCCCCGGTGAAAGACCGTCACCTCCCAGCCGCGGCCGAGCGCCGCCTCCACGACGGCGCGTCCGGCGAACTCCGTACCACCCAGCATCAGCAGTCTCATGCGCCGACTCTGCCCCGCCCGTCCCGCCTCCGACCAGCGGTTCTGCTGCCAGAAGAACGGGCCGCCTCCCGTCCTCGCCGACGGGATGGCAGCATGGGCCGACGATGACGAACGCCCAATCGCCGATGCGCGCCCTGCGTGCCGCACTTTTCGCGGCCGTATGCGTGACATTGGCCGCGGTGGGGCATTCGTCCATGTCTGCCCATGGTGTTCCGCCCGGCTCGCTGCTCCTCGCCTTCGCCGCCACCGTCGCGCCGGCCTGGGCCGCCGCGGGCCGCCGCCGTGGCGCGGCGTTCATCGGTACGGGACTGCTCACCGCGCAGGGCGTGCTGCACCTGACGTTCACGGCCGGCGGTGGGCACCACTCCCACGTCCCGGCGGCGGGCACGGCCCCGGACCCGATGCCCGCCATGGCGCACGGCGCCGGCGGCCTGGCGGGCGGCGCCGGTGCGGCCGGAGAGCCGCACGCGGTGGCCGGACCCGGCGGCCCGGCCGCCCTCCTCGCCGACCTCGCCGGCCTCGCCGACGGCGTCACCCCCGGCATGGCCGCCGTCCACCTGCTCGCCGCCGCCGTGTGCGCGCTCTGGCTCGCCCGCGGCGAGGCGGCGTTCTTCCGGCTCGCCCGCGCCGTCGCCGCCCTGGCCTTCACCCCGCTGCGGCTGCTGCTCGCCGTCGTCCTGCTGCCCGAGGCCCCCCGCCCGCCGCGCCCGCGCGCCCGTGACCTGCGCCGTGACCACGGCGTCGTCCTCGCGCACAGCGTGTCGCGGCGCGGCCCGCCCGCGGTCGCCGTACCCCGAGCCACGGTCCCCGGAGCGACGCACGTCTGACCCGGGGGCCGCTTCCCCGTGCAGACCTGCACTCGACGCCGACTCCTAGGACAGTCATGGCCATTGACGACCGCACGGCGGCCGTACCGGCGGAAGACCCCGCCGCGACCACCCCCGCCGAAGCCACCCCCGACCAAGCAGCTTCACCCGAAGCCACCTCACTTGAAGCCACCCCCGCCCCCACGGGCACCGGGTCCACCTGGGGCGCCCTGCGCCCCCTCTTCCTCCGCGTCCACTTCTACGCGGGCCTCCTCATAGCCCCGCTCCTGCTGATCGCCGCGACGAGCGGCCTGCTCTACGCCCTCTCCTTCCAGGCGGAGAGAATCCTCTACGGCCACGAACTCCGGGTCCCGGTCGGCGACACGGTCCTCCCGCTGTCCCAGCAGGTCGACGCCGCCCGCCGGGCCCACCCGGACGGCACCGTGACCGCCGTGTGGCCCTCCCCGGAGGACGGGGCCACCACCCGGGTCCTCATGAGCAGCCCGGCCGTCGAGGAGGGCAAGTCGCTCGCCGTCTTCGTCGACCCGTACACCGCCGAGGTGCGCGGAGACCTGCCCAGCTACGGCAGCTCGGGCGCCCTCCCGCTGCGCACCTGGCTGTCGGAGTTCCACGCCGACCTGCGGCTCGGTGAACTCGGGCGCCACTACAGCGAGATGGCCGCCAGCTGGATGTGGGTGGTCGCCCTCGGCGGCCTGGCCCTGTGGATCGGCCGCAGGCGCGCCACCCGGCGCGCCCTGTTCCTCCCCGAGCGCGGCCTCACGTCCCGCCGCCGCACCCTCTCCTGGCACGGATCGGTCGGCCTGTGGGCGGTGACCGGACTCGTCATCCTCTCCGCCACCGGTCTGACCTGGTCCCGGTACGCGGGCGAGAACATCGACGTCCTCCAGACCCGGCTGGGTGGCGCCACCCCCACCGTCTCCGCCACCCTCGACGGCGCGGCCGCGGGTGGCGACACCGGCCACGAGGGCCACGGCACGGGCCACGACACCGCCCCCGCCCCCCAGGGCCCGGACGTCGGCATCGACCAGGCTGTCGAGGCCGCCCGCGGCGCCGGTGTGGCCGGAAAGATCGCCGTGACCCTCCCGGCCGAGGGCAAGGGGTACGTCGTCAAGGAGACCGACACCCAGTACCCGGTGCACCTGGACTCGGTGGCGATCGACCCGGCCGACGGCGCGGTGATCGACGAACTGCGGTTCGCGGACTACCCGTTGCTCGCCAAGCTGACCCGCTTCGGTATCGACGCCCACATGGGCGTCCTGTTCGGGCTCGTCAACCAGCTCCTCCTCGCCGCCCTCATGGTCGGGCTGATCGCCCTCGTCGTGTGGGGTTACCGGATGTGGTGGCTGCGGCGGCCGACGAAGGAGCGGAGGCTGAGCGCGGGCCGGCCCGTGGCGCGCGGTGCCTGGCGCAAGGCGCCCGTCACCCTGCTCCTGCCGCTGGCCGCCGCGACGGCGCTGGTGGGCTGGTTCGTGCCCATGCTCGGCATCAGCCTGCTGGCGTTCCTCGCCGTGGACGTGGTCCTCGGCCGGGTGGCCATGGCCCGCACCCGCCGAGCCGCCCGGGAGGCGTCCGCGCGGTAGCCCCGGCCGTCCGCCGCGGGCGGGGGCCCTGCGTCCCCGCCCCCGGCCCGGCCGGTCACGGCGCGTACTTGTAGCCGACCCGCCGCACGGTCTGGATCGTGTGGCGGTGCTCGGCGCCCAGCTTGCGCCGCAGCCGGGCGACGTGGACGTCCACGGTGCGCCCGTCGCCCACGTGTCCGTACCCCCACACGGTGGTCACCAACTGATCCCGGGTGTGCACCCGGTGGGGGTGCGCGACCAGGTGCGCCAGCAGCTCGAACTCCAGGTACGTCAGGTCCAGCGGCTGCCCGTCCACCTGGGCCGTGCGCCGGGCGCCGTCGATCGTCACCGGACCGCCGGCCGGCGCGGCTCCCGCACCGGCCGGGTGCTGCTCGGCCGGCACCAGCACCAGGTACCCGACCATCGGCGGCCGGCCCGGCAGCGACGGCACGCTCTGCGGTGGCGCCGGCACCCAGGTGGCGCCCGGCGGCAGGAAGTCCGCGACGTCGACACCGCCGGGCAGACGGAGGGGTTCGTCGTGCTCGTCGACGGCACGAAGCCGGTGGCGGCCGGCCACCGGCGCCGCCTGAGCGGCCGGGACGGAAACGGCGGGAACGGCGGAAACGGCGGAAAGGGTGCGGGTGTTCGCCATGATGAGGTCAGCTTTCGCGCGAAGGGACGGGAGAGGACGTCACATGCGCGCCGGCCGAAGGCCTGTCCGGCTGTCGGGGCAGGGTGCCGAAGGCGTTAGAGGGCCGGCGCGTTCATCGCGCGGCAACACACCCGGTCGAAGTCGTGGTGCTGACGGGACGGCCAGAACGGCTGGAGGTCACTGCGACCCGTCGCGGTGTTCTGAAGGCTGGCCATGCCCCTATTGAAGCAGATGCCGGTGCACGGCACCCGCCCTTCTCACCCACCGGAACGGCACCGTCTCACGGCAGCCGCTTGCGCCACTCCAGCCCCGTCACCATGATCACCCGCTCCGGCGACCCGTCCCAGTCCACCGTCAACTCCTCGGCGCGCAGCGCCGCGACGACCTCCCGCCCGACGGCGGCCGTGGTCCGTGCGGAGCCGTCGAACCCGCCGTACAGCAACGGCAGGCCGTACCCGGCCGCCGCGCCCTCGGTGCCCTGGCTGTGGAAGAAGACGAAGCCGCGCGCGTCCCCGTCCGCCTCCGCCCCGATCTCCGACGTCCCGCAGGTGCGGCAGCAGGTGAAGTTCTCCCGGGCCACGATCCCCCGCGCGTCGAGCGCCGCGAACGCCCGCGCGACGCGCTCCGGGTCCGTCGTCCCCTCCCAGCCCGCCTGCTCCTCCAGCCGCTCCCGCCACAGCCGGTCCGTCAGCACGCGCGCCTGCGCCGGTGAGACCGGCCGGTCGTCCCCGCCGGCCGCCCAGTCCTCCGCCACCTGGGCGAGCTGCGCCCGGTTCGCGTACCCGCACACCAGCAGCTCGCGCACCCGCTGCCCGACCTGCTCGCGCAGCTGCGCGTCGAGCTCCGGCACCGGCTCGGGCAGCGGCAGACCGGCGCTCCGCCAGACCAGCCCGGCGTCCCAGCCGCTCTCCCGCCGGGCCCACCGCACCATGCGCTCGGCGACCTGCGCGGCGTCGTCCTGCTCCACCACGAAGTGCCGCTCGGGCGCCCCGTCACGGTGCTCCAGCTGGTAGCCGCCACCGTCCTCGTGCCACACCTGGACGAAGACGTCCGGCTCGTCCGGTATCCGCTGCACCACCAGGAAGCGGTCCCCGTGCCCCCCGATGCGCCGCACGAGGTCCTCGAGCCGCTCCGCCGTGACGCGGGCGCACTCCTCGCCGTTCCGCTCCGTCTCCACCCTGATCGCAAGCATGGGCCCACAGTGGCAGACACCACTGACAGCGACCGCGACGGCCGGAGGGCGCCCACCGCGACGGTGGGCGCCCTCCGGCCGTGACGGCGGTGCGGCGGATCAGACCTGACCGGCCTTCTCCAGCGCGGAGCAGCAGGTGTCCACCAGCAGACGGGTCACCGTGTACGGGTCGACGTTGGCGTTGGGGCGGCGGTCCTCGATGTAGCCCTTGCCGTCCTTCTCGACCTGCCACGGGATGCGGACCGAGGCGCCGCGGTCCGAGACGCCGTAGCTGTACTCGTTCCACGGGGCGGTCTCGTGCAGACCCGTCAGACGGTCGTCGATGCCGGCGCCGTAGTTCTTGACGTGGTCCATGGGCTTGGAGCCCTCACCCAGCGACTCGCACGCGGTGATGATCGCGTCGTAGCCCTCACGCATCGCCTTGGTGGAGAAGTTGGTGTGCGCACCGGCGCCGTTCCAGTCGCCCTTGACCGGCTTGGGGTCCAGGGTGGCGGAGACGTCGAAGTCCTCGGCGGTGCGGTAGAGCAGCCAGCGGGCGACCCACAGCTGGTCGGAGACCTCCAGCGGCGCCAGCGGGCCGACCTGGAACTCCCACTGGCCCGGCATGACCTCGGCGTTGATGCCGGAGATGCCCAGGCCCGCCTTCAGGCAGTTCTCCAGGTGCGCCTCGACGACGTCACGGCCGAAGATCTCGTCCGAGCCGACACCGCAGTAGTAGCCGCCCTGCGCGGCCGGGAAACCGCCCTCGGGGAAGCCGAGCGGGCGGGAGCCCTTGAAGAAGGTGTACTCCTGCTCGATGCCGAAGATCGGCTCCTGCGCCGCGAACCGCTCCGCGACCTCGGCCAGCGCGGCCCGCGTGTTCGACTCGTGCGGCGTCATGTCCGTGTTGAGGACCTCGCACAGCACGAGGATGTCGTCACCGCCGCGGATCGGGTCCGGGCAGGAGAAGACCGGCTTCAGCACGCGGTCGGAGGCGTGGCCCTCGGCCTGGTTGGTGCTGGACCCGTCGAAGCCCCAGATGGGCAGATCGGCGACGCCGGTCGGGGCGGAGCCGGCCAGTATCTTCGTCTTCGAGCGCAGCTTGGCGGTCGGCTCGGTGCCGTCGATCCAGATGTACTCAGCCTTGATGGTCACGGGGGCCTCATCCTTTGCGGGTGCAGCGGTATGCCGCGCAGCTTCGCAATACGGGATTTCCCGACCGTTGCCCGTTTGTGAACCCCGTGTTACTCAGGTTTCCTGTGTTTCGGCGGCCCGCTGTGCGTCCGCGGCCCCGCGCGGCCGGGCCCACCGTGCCCGGGGCGTACCCCGCCGGCCCGAAGGTATGCGACACCCGTCCGGTGCGGCGGTCGCACAGCGGGCAGACTGGCGGACATGGACAGCACGCCGCGCATCGGACTCCTCGGCACCGGCCCCTGGGCGGACCGCACCCACGCACCCGCGCTCGCCGCGCACCCCGGCATCACCTTCAGCGGGGTGTGGGGCAGGCGCCCGGAGGCGGCCGCCGCCCTGGCGGCCACCCACGGCACGAAGGCGTACGACGACGTGGACGCGCTGCTGGCGGCGAGCGACGCCGTCGCGTTCGCCCTGCCCCCGGACGTGCAGGCGCCGCTCGCGGCACGGGCCGCCGCGGCCGGCTGCCACCTGCTGCTCGACAAGCCGGTCGCCACCAGCGTGGCCGGCGCCCGCGAGGTCGCGGAGGCGGCCGGCCGGGCGGGGGTCGCGTCCGTCGTCTTCTGCACCCTCCGGTTCGCCTCCGGCACCGCCCCCTGGGTGGAGGAGCAGGCGGCCGCGGGCGGCTGGTACCTGGCGCAGGCGCACTGGCTGGGCGCGCTGTTCTCGCCGGGGTCGACGAGCGCGTACGCCGCGTCGCCCTGGCGCAGGGAGAAGGGCGGGCTGTGGGACGTGGGCCCGCACGTGCTGTCGGTGCTGCTGCCGGTGCTCGGGGACGTGACGGAGGTCGCGTCGGCCGTCGCGGGCCCGGGGGACGCCCGGCACCTGGTGCTGCGGCACGCGTCCGGCGCCGGCAGCACCGTGTCGCTGAGTCTGAGCGCCCCGGTCGGGGCCTCGGACGCCGGCGTCGTGCTCTTCGGCGACCGGGGGCGGGTGGTGATGCCGTCGTGGGCGGACGCGGTCGGGTCGTTCGGGGCGGCGGTGGACGCGCTCCTGGCGGCGGTGCGGAGCGGGAGGGCGCACCCCTGCGACGTGCGGTTCGGGCTGCGCGTGACGGAGATCCTGGCGGAGGCGGAGACGCGGCTC
The DNA here is from genome assembly GCF_001646665.1 of Streptomyces noursei. Lineage (GTDB taxonomy): Bacteria > Actinomycetota > Actinomycetes > Streptomycetales > Streptomycetaceae > Streptomyces > Streptomyces lavendulocolor. The sequence goes on from NZ_LWBU01000280.1 coordinate 41,038, forward strand.
GCCGACTGAGCCGCGCCTCCTGTCCCGGGGGGTACGGGGGCGGGGCCCCGTCAGCCGACGCGCTCGATGCGCGCCTTGCGGATGAGGAACTTGCCGGGTTCGCGGACCTGCTCGAACGCCGCGTTGTTCAGCAGGGCGCAGCTCCCGGAGGTGGAGGTGACCTCGACGGTCGTGGACTTGTTGTTGTCCAGGTTGGTCACCTTCAGCTTGGTGCCGGCCGGGAACTGGTTGCTGGAGGCGGCGGGGGCGCCGCCCTCACCGGAGAGGGTCACGGTCGACCCGGCGCAGACCACCTCGCCGACCTCGCCGCCGGCCTGCTGGCCCTGCCCGGCGCCCGCGCCCTGGCCGTTGCCGTTGCCCGCGCCCTGGCCGTTGCCCTGCTCCGCGCCCTGGCCCGCGCCCTGACCCTGGCCGTTGCCCTGGCCCGCGCCCTGTCCATTGCCCTGCCCGGCGCCCTGGCCCTGGCCGTTGCCCTTTCCGGCATCCTGCCCCGCTCCGGCGCCCGGCGCCTGACCGCCCGCCTGGGCGCCGCCCTCGGCACCGCCCTGGGCGCTGCCCTCGCCGACCTCGCACCCGGCGGCCTCCTGCTGGCGCTTGATCTGCGCGATGACCGCCTCGCGGTTGGCGATGCGCGCCTCCGACTGGGCGTCGGGATTGGCCCGCTGGCCGGCGATGAACTTCTCGTTGTTGCTCAGCGCCGTGGCCAGGCCGTCGCAGGCCACCGACGCCTGGCTGGTCCCGGTCATCACGATGGCCGTGCCGCCGACCATCGCGGCCGCGCCGACGAGCAGGGCCAGCTTCTTCTTCCCGCTGAGCGTCTTCTTGCGTGACACGTAGGGGCTCCTGTCCCCGGCCGTTCGGGGGAGTGACGGCCGGATCGGTTCCGTGTGTGCCCCTACGTACGAGTAGCGAAGGCCCTTTACTCAACTCCCGTGAAAGTCAATGCATTTGACCGGAGCGAAAACGCCCCGAACGGGGACAGGACCGGGCCCGGCGTCAGGACCGGCCGAGCGCGTCCCGCACCGCCTCGTCCGTCCTGGCCACCACCGCCGTACCGTCGTCGGCGGTGATGATCGGGCGCTGGATCAGCTTCGGGTGCTCCGACAGCGCCGTGATCCAGCGCTCGCGCGCACCGGCCTCGCGCGGCCAGTCCTTCAGCCCCAGCTCCTTGGCGGCGGCCTCCTGGGTGCGGGTGATGTCCCACGGCTCCAGACCCAGGCGGGCGAGCACGTCGCGGATCTCGTCGGCCGACGGGACGTCCTCCAGGTAGCGGCGGACGGTGTAGTCGGCCCCCTCCTCGTCGAGCAGGGTCAGCGCGCCACGGCACTTGGAACAGGCGGGGTTGATCCAGATCTCCATGCCCGCCACCGTACCCCCGCCGCCGCTCAAAGCCGTGCTGGCCAGGGCCGATTGTCAGTGGGCGGCGGTAAAATCAAAGGAGTTCGTGAGGGCCCGGGGGAGGGTCCACACACCGCGCACCAGGAGGTCGCCGATGGCCGTAGCCGCACTCACGACACTGCCCCTCGAACCCTTCAAGCCCCTGCAGAAGAAGCCGCTCCCGGCGGGCCGGCCCCGCGAGTGGTACGTGTCCCACAACCGCCGCCTGAAGGCCATGCGGCTCGCCATCGCCCTGCTGGACTCGGGTGTCTACCACCCGTCCCAGGCCGACGACGACACGATACGGAACACGGCGGAGCGCATCGGCATCCACCCGCCGTCCGACATCACCTGCCGGATGGTCCGGGTGCTGATCCACAGCAGCCGCTGAGCACCGTCCGTGCCCGCCGCCCGGCAGCCGGGCGGCGGGCACGGACCCCTACCTCCCGGGCCCCTCCAGCAGCGCGCCCACGTACGCCTCCAGCCGTGCCGCGAGCACCCGGGGCGTCAGGTCCGCGCGCCCCAGCTCCCGCCAGGACCGCCCCACCTTGTCCGCGTCGGGGGCGAACGCCAGCGCGTCCAGGAGCCGCCAGTACAACCGTGCCTCCGGATCCGCGGCCAGTACGCCGCCGTGCGCGACGTACCGCCCGGCGAACCCGAGCCCGCACTCCGCCCCGTACAGCAGCGCCAGAGCGGTGGAACAGTGCGCCACATCCAGGTCGGCCGGCCCCCAGGAGGTCTCCACCCAGTCCACGACACCGCTCACCCGCAGGTCCTCGCCCCCGCCCGTGAACAGGACGTTGCCCGGGTGGAAGTCCCGGTGCAGGAAGCACCCCTCGTACGCCGGGGCCTCACGCCCGATCACCTCCACCGCCCGCGCCCACAGCCCGGGCCGCTCCGTGCCCACCGGCACCCTCACCCGCTCCGGCGACGTCCACGCCTGGTACGGGCGGGGGCGCGCGCCCCGCGGCACCGGAACCCGGTGGACGGCCACCAACTGCCGCGCCAGCAGCCCGAGCCGCGCCTGAAGGTCCTCCTCGCCGACCCGTACGGCACCCGGCAGACGGGTCATCAGCAGCGACGGCGCGTCGCAGAACTCGGCCGCCGCGTCCACGGCCAGGCACTCCGGCACCGGGATCCCCGTACCGGCCAGCAGCGCCAGCACCTCCGCCTCCCGCGCGAGCAGACCCGCCGCGTGCCGCCGGTAGAACGGCTTGACGAACGACCGCAGGACGAGGTCCCGCCCGTCGCCCCGCGGTCCCGCCACCCGAAGCAGCCGCATCTGCGACGTCCAGCCGCCGGCCAGCAGGCGCGCCGACCGCACCCGCTCGCCCTCGCGCAGCGACTTCGCCACCCAGTCCGGCGTCCTCGGCGGCGCCGTGACCGCGTCGACGAACCGCCGCCGGTCGTCCGCCCCGGTCGCGAACCACGCCCCCAGCCGGTGGCCCGCGCGCTCCACGTCCAGCCGCCGGTACTGGGAGCGGGCCGTGAGCGCGTCCTCGACGGCCTCGGTGACGGCGGGCGGGATCACCTCGTCGCTGCCCGGCACGGCCAGCACCGCCGTCCCCTCGAACGCCCGCAGCGCGTCCGGCGCGGCCGAGTCCCGCCAGCCGTCCGCACGGCGGATGATCTCCGTGAACCCGTGCCCGAACCGGACCCCCCACGCCTCCCGCGCGTACACCGCCGGCGCGCACAGCCCCACCGCCCGCACCCGCCCGCCGTAGTGGGCTACCAGGTCGGCGACGGTCTGACCGCTCATGCTGAACCCGACCAGCACCAGCTCGTCACCCTCCGGCACCACCCGGTCGACGACCGCGCGCGCCTGCACGAACCGCCGCTCCAGGCTCAGTTCGGCCGGATCACCACTGCTCCGCCCGTGCCCAGAGAAGTCGGGAGCCACCACCCGGAAGCCCCGCGCCGCGAACTCGTCGAGCACCGGCACCAGCCGCTCGGCACTGCCGTTCCCCGCCCCGTGCAGTACCAGCACGGTCACACCGGGCGCACCCCCGGGATCCCGCCGCACGAGAGCTATCCGTTCCCCGTCACACTCCACCGCATCCATGGTTACGTTCTAGACCATGCCGAGCCACCGCCCCCGCATGACCGACGAAGAGCGCCGCGACCGCATCGCCGTGCGCCACCACCTCGCCCCCGAGGCCCGCGCGACCACGGTCGAACAGGTCGCGGCGTCCCTGACCGCCCTGCACGGCACCGACCCCGCCACCGTCCACCTCGCCGCGGGCGCCCGCCTGGCCGACCCCGCGGGCCCGGTGGCCGCCATGGAACGGGCCCTGTACGAGGACCGCACCCTGATCCGCATGCACGGCATGCGCCACACGGTCTTCGTCCTCCCCGCCTCCCTCGCCCCCGTCGTCCAGGCGTCCACCACCCACGCCGTCGCCGCCCGCGAACGCGCCTCCCTGCTCAAGCAGCTGGCAGCGGGCAGCTCCCTCGACGCGCGGTGGCTGGCGGACGTCGAGCGGTCGGTCCTCGGCCACCTCGCCCGGCGCGGCGAGGCGACCGCCACCGAACTCGCCGAGGACGAACCGAGGCTGCGCGAGCAGTTCGTGTACGCCCCCGGCACGAGCTACGAACAGCGCCAGACCGTCTCCACCCGGCTGCTGCGCCTGCTCGGCACCGAGGCCCGCGTCGTCCGGGGCCGCCCGCTCGGCTCCTGGACGTCCAGCCTGTTCCGCTGGGCGATCGCCCCCGCGCTCCCCGACCTGCCGCCCGCCGAGGCCCGCGCCACCCTCACCCGCGCCTGGCTCGCCTCCCACGGTCCCGCGACCGAGGCGGACCTGAAGTGGTGGACGGGCTGGAAGGTCACCGACGTACGGGCGGCCCTCGCCGCCGTGGACGCCGTCCCGGTGGACCTCGACGACGGCACCACGGGCCACGTCCTGCCCGACGACACCGGCCGGACCCCGGCCCCGGCCCCCTGGGCGGCGCTCCTCCCCGCCCTCGACCCCACCCCCATGGGCTGGCAGGCCCGGGACTGGTACCTCCCCGCCGCCCACCGCACCGCCCTCTTCGACCGCAGCGGCAACATCGGGCCCACCGTCTGGTGGAACGGCCGCATCATCGGCGGCTGGGCCCAGCGCCCCGACGGCGAACCGGTCTGGCGCCTCCTGGACCCCGACCCGGGCCACGACGCCCTCACCGCCGTCGAGGCGGAAGCGGCCCGCCTCCACTCCTGGCTCGGCACCACCCGCATCACCCCCCGCTTCCGAACCCCCCTGGAACGCGAACTGTCCGCCTGACGCGGGCACGCGCCGCCCGCGGGCACGCGCCCGTCCTACCCCTCCGGTATCACCGGGCGCACCCACCTCCGCGGCGGGCCGGTCACCGGCCGGCTGTCCGTCAGGCGCATCCCGGCGAGCCGGCAGGCGTACGCGATCTGCCGGGCGCCGTGATGGGTGCTCCAGTCCCAGCAGCGCGTCAGCCACCACTCGGCCGTCACCTCGGGCCCCGGGGTCAGGGCCACCTCGCCCTCCCAGACCGCCGCCCCGTCGGCCAGGGCCGCCCCGAACGTCCCGCCCTTGGGGTTGAAGTAGATTCCGCACGCCCGCGTGGACCGGGACAGCGGCCGCAGTACCTCCGCCATGCTGACGTCGAAACCCATGGGCTGGATCAGCACGCAGCCGCCCGGCACGCCGGTCACCCCCACGTACTGCTGCGCCTCGTCGAAGTCGTCCGGGTCGAAGCCGCCCGGCCCCGTGCCGTACGGGCCCGGATGCCGGTCGAGGTCGAGCACCGGGCAGTCCGCCGGGTCGGCGCCGAGCCGGCGGACCGCCTCCTCCTCGTCGAGACCGGCCACGAAGGCGACGCCCAGGCCCTCGGTGTGCACCCCGGCGAAGACCTCGACCAGACGGTCGGCCTCGTCCTGGAGCGCCCGCTCCTCGGGCGTCGGCTCCACCGCCCCCGGCAACCCCGCGAACAGCGGTGCCAGCGCCGGGACGGTCATCGCCAGGTCGCCCGGCGACCGTCCGGCGCACTGCGGCGTCCACCCGTCGGCCCCGGCCTCCAGCAGCAGCCGGGCCGTTTCCTCGTTCCCGTGGCACACCGCTTCCCACAGCGCCGTGAAGCCTCCGGGGTCCCGCCGGTCGACATCCGCGTCCGGCATACGGCTCAGGAGCTCCGCGACGGTTTCGGCGGAGCCGTGCGAGGCGGCGTCGTGCAGTCCGTCCGACGGGTCGGCCCCGGCATCGAGGCGGGCGCGCACCAGGCGGAGGTCCCGCCAGCCCTCTCCGTACCGCAGACCGCCCCAGTCGCTCCGCGGCGCGTACCGGTCGTCCTCCGGCTCCGCGCCCGGACGACCGGTGGCGGCTGACGCCACCAGCCGCGCGGGCCCGGCGATGAGCCCCCGCATCGCGTCACCGCCGTCGTCCGCCGGCGCCGGAGGCGCCAGGTCCGGCCAGATCTCCACCGCCCGCGTGGCGGCCGACCGGATCCCGCTCGCGTCGAGCGCCGTGTGCGTTTCCGGGATGCCCGCTTCCGGCCACTCCACCACCAGGGTCAGCTTCCCCTCGGGCGGCAACGCGGACAGCCACAGAGCGACCTCGTCGTGGAACCCCCCGCCACTGCCCTGGAGCACCCGCAGCCTCATCCGCCGCCCCGGCGCCCCCGCCACCGGCCACGGCTCCCCGTCCAGCGACGTGACCCGCCGCCCGTCCGCCGGCACCAGGCCCACCCGCAGCCCCCGGGGATCGGGCCGCCCGAACGTGATGTGCTTCTCCCTTCGGATCCGGCGCCGGAAGACGACGAAGTGCAACGTGACCGAGTCGGGCCACACCGAGCAGCCCGCCAGCATCAGCCGCGTGTGCTCACTCCGCCCGGCCTCCACGGCCAGGCTCACCACCCCCGGCAGCACGTACTCCGAGGGCGGTAAGTCCCGGACCGCGTCCTCCCGCGGCGCGAGATCCAGGAACACCGGCCTCGGCGGCTCCGGCTCCGGCTCCACCACCAGATCGTCGAAGAACCCCACAGCACCCTCCCCGATACAGCCGCACGCGGCCACCACTTCCGACGGGGACGACTCTGACAGAGGGGTCTGACAACCCCGGTCCGCACAACCGGCGAGGGCCGCCATCCGTGTACGGATGACGGCCCTCGGGGGTCGGAGCGAGGCGCGGCGCGGCGCTCGTGGGGCGCCGGGAAGCGCGCTGCTTCCTAGAGGTCGAAGTACAGCTCGAACTCGTGCGGGTGCGGGCGCAGCTGGATCGGGGCGATCTCGTTGGTGCGCTTGTAGTCGATCCACGTCTCGATCAGGTCGGACGTGAAGACGCCGCCCGCCTGGAGGTACTCGTTGTCCTCCTCCAGCGCGTCCAGGACGGCCGGGAGGGAGGTCGGGACCTGCGGGACGCCCGCGTGCTCCTCGGGGGCCAGCTCGTACAGGTCCTTGTCGATCGGCTCGGCCGGCTCGATCTTGTTCTTGACGCCGTCGAGGCCCGCGAGGAGCAGCGCCGAGAAGGCCAGGTACGGGTTGGAGGACGGGTCCGGGGCGCGGAACTCGACGCGCTTGGCCTTCGGGTTCGAGCCCGTGATCGGGATGCGCATCGCGGCGGAGCGGTTGCGCTGCGAGTAGACCAGGTTGACCGGGGCCTCGAAGCCGGGGACCAGGCGGTGGTAGGAGTTCACCGTCGGGTTGGTGAAGGCCAGCAGCGACGGGGCGTGCTTGAGGATGCCGCCGATGTAGTAGCGGGCGGTGTCCGACAGGCCGGCGTAGCCCTGCTCGTCGTAGAAGAGCGGGGAGCCCCCCTGCCACAGGGACTGGTGGACGTGCATGCCGGAGCCGTTGTCGCCGAAGATCGGCTTGGGCATGAAGGTCGCGGTCTTGCCGTTGCGCCAGGCGACGTTCTTCACGATGTACTTGAAGAGCATCAGGTCGTCGGCCGCGGCGAGCAGCGTGTTGAACTTGTAGTTGATCTCGGCCTGGCCGGCGGTGCCGACCTCGTGGTGCTGGCGCTCGACCTGGAGGCCCACGCGCTCCAGCTCCAGGGAGATCTCCGAACGCAGGTCGGCGAAGTGGTCGACCGGCGGGGCCGGGAAGTAGCCGCCCTTGTAGCGGACCTTGTAGCCGCGGTTGTCCTCGACCGCACCGGTGTTCCAGGCGCCGGCCTCGGAGTCGATGTGGTAGAAGCCCTCGTTGGCCGAGGTGCTGAAGCGGACCGAGTCGAAGACGTAGAACTCCGCCTCGGGGCCGAAGTAGGCGGTGTCCGCGATGCCGGTGGAGGCGAGGTAGGCCTCGGCCTTCTTGGCGATGTTGCGCGGGTCGCGGCTGTACTGCTCGCCCGTGATCGGGTCGTGGATGAAGAAGTTGATGTTCAGCGTCTTGTCGCGGCGGAACGGGTCCAGACGGGCGGTCGACAGGTCCGCGCGCAGCGCCATGTCGGACTCGTGGATCGCCTGGAAGCCGCGGATCGACGAGCCGTCGAACGCCAGCTCCTCGGACGGGTCGAACGCCGTGGCCGGAATCGTGAAGTGCTGCATCACGCCGGGAAGGTCGCAGAAGCGGACGTCGATCATCTTGACGTCGTTGTCCGCGATGTACTTCTTGACGTCGTCGGCGTTCTGGAACATCCAACTCCTCCTACTCCCACCCGGGGGAGGGCGGGGTTGTAGCTCGGTCGTGCGGCCAGTGCGGTGGCACACGCTGGTTCAGACCCTAGGGACGGGGGATTTCTCAAGCGTGACCCATTTGTTTCGACCAAGTTAACCGGAGCGCGCGCCCCTCTGCCCGGCCGGACCCGGGTCGAAGTGATCGAAAGCGGGCACAGTACGGTGGTCGGGTGGACAACAGGCAAGCAATCGGATCGTGGCTCTCCGGGCCGCGCGCGGCCGCCGAGGAGATGGGTGCCGACTTCGGCCACCGGGGCGAACGGCTCGGCCTGCCGCAGGACGGCCCGGGCTCCATGGCCCCGCTGGGACGCCGCTTCGGCGCCCTGTTCCTGGACTGGACCCTCTGCATGGTGATCGCATACGGCCTGATCGCGCCGGGTGATCAGGCGGCGGCCGGGAACTGGGCCGTGGCCGTGCTGTTCGTACTCAACGTGCTCACCGTCGGCACGCTCGGCAGCACCCCCGGTAAGCGGCTGCTCGGCCTGCGCGTGATCTCCGTCGACGGCGAGCGGCTGGGATTCGGCCGGGTCGCCGTGCGCAGCCTGCTGCTGTGCCTCGCCCTTCCGGCGCTCATCTGGGACCGCGACGGCCGCGGGCTGCACGACCGGCTCTCCCGCGCCGTGCAGGTGCGGACCTGACAGGCGCCTGAGGGGCGTACGAGCAGAGACCGCGCAGCGCGAGGACGCGTACGAGGAAGGGGCGCCCCACCGTGACGGTGGGGCGCCCCTTTCCTCGTACATGCGGCGCGTACGCGTCCGCCTAGCGCATCTTGCCGCCGCGCGGCATCCGCATGCCCTTGGGCATCGGGCCCTTCGGCAGCGGCATGTTGCTCATCAGGTCGCCCATCGCCCGCAGCCGGTCATTCGCGGTGGTGACCTGCGGGCCGGAGAGCACCCGGGGCAGCTTCAGCATGGTCGTGCGGACCTTCTTCAGCGGAACCTGGCCCTCGCCGTCGCCGACGATGATGTCGTGCACCGGGACGTCCACGACGATGCGGGCCATCTTCCTCTTCTCGGCCGCCAGCAGCGTCTTGAGCCGGTTGGGGTTGCCCTCGGCGACCAGCACGATGCCGGCCTTGCCGACCGCGCGGTGCACCACGTCCTGCTGGCGGTTCATCGCCACCGCGGGAGTGGTCGTCCAGCCGCGCCCCACGTTCTGCAGGACGGCGGCCGCCGCGCCCGGCTGGCCCTCCATCTGCCCGAAGGCCGCCCGCTCGGCGCGGCGCCCGAAGACGATCGCCATCGCGAGGAAGGCCAGCAGGAAGCCCAGGATGCCCAGATAAACGGGATGCCCGACCAGGAAGCCGATCGCGAGGAGGACGCCGAAGACGACGATTCCCACGCCCGCGACGACGAGACCGACCTTCGGATCGGCCTTTCGGGTCATCTTGTACGTCAGAGCGATCTGCTTCAGTCGCCCGGGGTTCGCAGCGGCTTCACCGCTGTCTGATTTTGCCTTCCTCGCCATGTTGTGAAGTTTACGTGGCCCGGGAAGTGCGGCCCGCCACGGCCTCCAGTACGTGCTGCGCCTCCACCCGGTCCTTGGCCCGGCGCCGGTCCTCCAGGACGGAGGTCCAGGCGTTGCGGCGGGCCGTCCGCTGGCCGCCGCCGAGGAGCAGCGACTCGACGGCGCGCAGCGCGTCGGTGACGCGCGGCAAGGCGTTGGCCCGGACCTCGCTGATGTCGGGTACGGGGCGCTGGTGGCGCGCCTGGGCTGCCGTGCGTACCTGCTGGGTCGCGGCCTGCATGTCGGGGGTCCTCCCTGGGAGCGGGTTCTGCGGGAGTGGGGGTTGTGCGCGGCGCTCCGCGCGCGGCGGCGTGTGCGCGGGGCGTACAAGCATCGTCACAGATCGGTGTTACCAGTGCGTGACCGACCGGTCAAACGCCGGTGAAGGCCGGGCGTGTGTCCCCGGACACGCCCGCGGCCCGTGCACGCCCCCCACCTGGGGGGTGTGCACGGGCCGCGGGAACGGTGCCTTCCGGCTTGTGCGCCGATTCACACGGCGGTCTGGCTCCGCCGCTCCATCGCCTGCTGGAAGAGACGGCCGGCCCGGTAGGAGGATCGGACCAGCGGACCCGACATCACACCGGAGAAGCCGATCTCGTCGGCCTCCTCCTTCAGCTCCACGAACTCCTGCGGCTTGACCCACCGCTCCACCGGGTGGTGGCGGACCGAGGGGCGCAGGTACTGGGTGATGGTGATGAGCTCGCAGCCCGCGTCGTGCAGGTGCTGGAGCGCCTCGCTGACCTCTTCGCGGGTCTCGCCCATGCCGAGGATGAGGTTGGACTTGGTCACCAGGCCGGCCTCGCGGGCCTTGGTGATGACCTCCAGCGACCGCTCGTAGCGGAAGCCGGGGCGGATGCGCTTGAAGATCCGCGGCACGGTCTCGACGTTGTGGGCCAGCACCTCGGGGCGGGCGGAGAAGACCTCGGCGAGCTGCTCGGGCACCGCGTTGAAGTCGGGGATCAGCAGCTCGACCTTGGTGTGGCCGCCCTCGCGGCCGGCCGTCAGGGCGTGGATCTGGCGCACGGTCTCCGCGTACAGCCAGGCGCCGCCGTCCTCCAGGTCGTCGCGCGCGACGCCGGTGATGGTGGCGTAGTTCAGGTCCATCGCGACGACCGACTCGCCGACGCGGCGCGGCTCGTCCCGGTCCAGCGCCTGCGGCTTGCCCGTGTCGATCTGGCAGAAGTCGCAGCGCCGCGTGCACTGGTCACCGCCGATGAGGAAGGTGGCCTCGCGGTCCTCCCAGCATTCGAAGATGTTGGGGCAGCCCGCCTCCTGGCAGACCGTGTGGAGCCCCTCGCTCTTGACGAGTTTCTGGAGCTGGTTGTACTCGGGGCCCATCTTCGCCCGGGTCTTGATCCACTCGGGCTTGCGCTCGATGGGGGTCTGGCTGTTCCGGACCTCCAGGCGCAGCATCTTGCGTCCGTCGGGTGCGACTGCGGACACGGCTGGCTCCTACGGCTTCGATTCCTCGGCGAACACCAGGGTACGCCCGATAAAAGTGTGGCCTTCTCGACGGCCGTCGTTACGCCTGGCCAACCTCTGGCCCAAGGGGTGCATTCCCGGCGCGCCGAGCGGCCTAGGCGGTCGCCACGGGCTCCGCGTCCCGCCCGGTCTCCCGGGGCCTGAGCTCGGCGTTCTCCAGTACGTCACGCAGATGGCGCTCCACCACGGGCAGCACCTCGGCGATCGTCACCTCGCGGCCCAGCTCCTCCGAGAGCGAGGCCACACCCGCGTCCCGGATGCCGCACGGGACGATCCGGTCGAACCAGGTGTTGTCCGGGTTCACGTTCAGCGCGAAGCCGTGCATCGTGACGCCCTTGGCCACCCGGATGCCGATCGCGGCCAGCTTGCGGTCCTCGCGGCGCTGTCCGGCGTTGGACGGGGCGTACTCGGGCCCGTTCATCCGCGGATCGAACTCGTCGTCGTGCAGCCGAGGGTCGAAGTCCAGCGACAGACCGCCGAGCGGCGGCCGCTGCTCCACCGGGTCGCCCAGCACCCACACACCGCTGCGGCCCTCGACGCGCGAGGTCTCCAGGCCGAAGTCCGCCGCCGTGCGGATCAGCGCCTCCTCCAGGCGCCGCACGTGCGCCACCACGTCCACCGGGCGCGGCAGCTTCATGATCGGGTAACCGACGAGCTGGCCGGGACCGTGCCAGGTGATCTTGCCGCCCCGGTCGACGTCGATGACCGGCGTGCCGTCCAGGGGCCGCTCGCTGTCCTCGGTACGCCGTCCGGCCGTGTACACCGGCGGGTGCTCCAGCAGCAGGCAGGTGTCGGGAACCTCGTCGGCGAACCGGGCGGCGTGCACCTCGCGCTGCATGTCCCACGCCCGCTGGTACTCGACCGCTTCCGCGCCGAAGCCCGCATGGACGAATCGCAGCTCACTCACGGCAACGCCTCCCTAGAACCTTGCAGAGTGCATTCATCGCGCCCCACGCCACTGTACGGCGGAGCCGGCGGCCGCGGACGGGCAGGTGCGCCCCTTGCACGGATCCGGGGCCGCCCGTCAGCGGCGCCCTCAATCCTCACACGATCGGATGAATCTGGGGCGAAGGTGGCGGTACGGGCGTCGATGGCAGCTAAATTCGCGCCGTTCCAAGGGGGTCTGCACCCCGGCCCATAAGGCAAGGCAGGAGACCGCACAGCCGATGACGGATCGCCCCCCGCAGCGCACCCCCAACCGCCAGCTCGCCGCCCTCATCGCCGAAGCCGGCTTCTCCAACGCCGGCCTCGCCAGACGCGTCGACCAGCTGGGCCTCGAACACGGGCTGGACCTGCGGTACGACAAGACGTCCGTGACCCGCTGGCTGCGCGGACAGCAGCCGCGCGGCACCACACCGGCGCTGATCGCCGAGGTCTTCACCCGCCGCCTCGGGCGCCGGCTGTCCGCCCAGGACCTCGGCCTGGACGCCTGCGCACCGGTCTACGCCGGACTCGAGTTCGCGGCCACGCCCGAGGAAGCGGTCGACATCGTCAGCGGCCTGTGGCGCAAGGACTCCGGCAGCCACGCCGAACTCCGCAAGATCGCCTTCACCCCGGCCGGGCTCGTCGTCCCGAGCCGCGACTGGCTGATCGGCCGCGCCGACGAGCGCGTCGGACGCGGCGACCCCCAGCACCCGGCCGAACCCCGCGTCCCGGCCCAGGGCCGCGCCCCCGCCGTGTCCCTCACCGCCGTCCCGGCAGCCGCCGCCGTACCGCGCCAGCGCTCCACCGACCGCGGGCCCGGACAGCGCGTCACCGGCGGCGACATCGCCGCCCTCCGGTCCGTGGGTGAGCTGTTCCGCACCCTCGACCACGCCTACGGCGGCGGGCACGCCCGCCAGGCCCTCGTGCGGTACCTGGAACACGAGGCCGAGCCCATGCTCCGCGGCGTGTACGGCGAGACGGTCGGGCGCCGGCTCTTCGGCGCGGCCGCCGACCTGACCCGGCTGGCCGGCTGGACCTCGTACGACATCGCCGCCCACGGCCTCGCCCAGCGGTACTTCGTCCAGGCCCTGCGGCTCTCCCAGGCCGCCGGCGACCGAGCCTACGGCTCGTACGTCCTGATCACCATGAGCCGCCAGGCCGTCTACCTCGGCCACGGCCGCGAGGCCGTGCAGCTCGCCCGCGTCGCCCAGCAGGGCGTCGGCTCCTCCGCGCCGCCCGTCGTCCAGGCGATGCTCCACGCCGTCGAGGCACGCGGCCACGCCGTCCTCGGCGAGGTACGCGCCTGCACCTCCTCCCTCGTCCGGGCCGAGCGCGCCCTGGACGCCGCCCGGCCCGGCGACGACGTGCCGTACTGGGCTCGGTTCTTCGACGATGCACAGCTCGCCGACGACTTCGGCCACTGCCACCGCGACCTCCAGCAGTACCGGGCCGCCGCCCAGCACGCGGAACGCTCCCTCCAGCTGCGCGCGCCGGGCTTCGCCCGCAGCCGCCTCTTCTGCCGGATCGTCCTCGCCACCGCCCGCCTGGGCCTCGGCGAACTCGACCAGGCGTGCGCGCTCGGCGCGGAGGCCGCCCAGCAGGCCGCTGAGATGCGCTCCGCCCGCGCCGTGGAGTACGTCCGCGACTTCGAGCGTCGACTGGAGCCCTACCGGGACGCGACCGCCGTCCGGAACTATCGGGACCGGGTGGGGGCCATCGGCTGACCCGGCCCGCCCGGCCCCGTGCCCGCCCGGCCGGCGGCCCGGGGCCGGACCTGACGCCGCCTAGGCGGCCGCGCGCAGAGGGGGTGCCGTGTACGCCACCGGAACACCGAGGTCCCGCATGACCGCGTCCGCGGCCCGCCGCCCCGACCGGTACGCGCCCTGCACGGTGCTCGTGTCGCGGTGGTCGCCGCACACGTACAGCCCGCCCAACAGCCGCACCGGCCGCCGCGGATCGTGCGGCGGCGGCATCGCCGGCACGGCCTCCGGATCGTGGTGGACGGCCAGCAGCTCCCAGTCGCCGGTCCCGGCGCCGTACAGGCCCGCCAGCTGCCTGCGCACCCGCTGGTCCAACCGGTCCGGCGGGGCGCCCAGCACCGTCGAACTGATCAGTACGCGCCCGTGCGGCGCCCGCGCCGGGTCGACCTCGCTCATCACGGCCGAGTGCGACACCGGCCCCGTACGGTCGGCGTCCAGGACGAGCGCCGCGTCCGGCAGCGGCGCGACGGGCGCGGTGTGGTGCAGCACCGTGACCGGGTGGAAGCCCGGCACGCGCAGCCCCGGCAGCAGCTCGGCGGCCGCCCGGGCGCCGGTGGCCACGATCAGGGAACGGCAGCTCAGCTCCCCGTGCTCGGCCGTGACCACCTTGTTGATCGACGCGTCCTTCACATGGACCCCGGTCTTCACGGTGCCCGGCGGCAGCGCCGCCGCCAGCCGCTCCGGAAGCGCGGCGGCCCCGCCCGCGGGGACGCACAGCCGGCCACGGGCGAAGTCCCGCAGCGCCAGGTCGGCGCAGTGACTGGACGTCGTCAGGTCCGGGTCCGACAGCAGCGCCGCCAGCAGCGGGCGGACGAACCCGCTGACGGTACGCGCCGGCAGCCCGCGACCCGCGAGCGCGTCCGCCGCCGGGCGCTCCGGGCGGGCCAGCAGCCGGGAGTCACCGGTCGCCGCCAGCCGGGTCAGCACGGCGCTCAGCCGCGCCTGGTCCAGCGGGCGGGGCGTGCTCGCCAGGGCGCGCGCCCTGGCCCAGCGGGCCGCGCTCCTGCCCACCTCGCCGGTGCGGTGCAGCCGCCCCTCGCTGTGCACCAGGACGCCCGGCTCGAAGAGCCGCAGGTCGGTGCCGCCGAGGGCGGGGTACGAGGTGCTGAACAACTGGCCGGTCCGGTCCAGCCGGAAGCCGTCGACCCGCTCGGTGGCCATCCGGCCGCCGATGCGGGAACCGGCCTCCAGAACGCTCACGGTCACTCCCGCGCTGGTCAGCCGATGAGCCGCGGAAAGTCCCGCGACTCCGGCTCCTACGATGACGACGTCCGCGTGGCGTGCGTGCTTGAGCACGTGTCCCTCCCCGGGGTGGCGGTTCGGTGCGTGGGGGGCTCATGCCCTTAACAGGGCGGAGGAATACCCGCGTTCGGGCTTCGAGCGTATGAGCGGGCAGTGTGCCCGGTCACACGCGCGCGCGGGGGGTCACCGAAGCAACGGGGGTCGCACGCGGCCGGAATCCTCCGGGCGGCCGCGGCGGCTCTTCGCCCGACGGTCGGGCTCGCTCCGGTGGTGCGGGTCGCCCTGCCGGGCGCCGGTTTCCGTGGGGCCCGCCCGGTGCCGGTTGCCGTGGGGTCCGCTCCGTGGCGGGTGTCCCGGGCTCTCGCTTCGCTCGTTTTACGCCCGGAACACCCCCCACTGCGCGTTCCCCTTCCGGGGTGGGCCCGGGGTGGTTTGCGCCGGTGGGAGGGTGTCGGGGCCGGAGGCGGGGGGTGCTCGGACGTAAGACGAGCGAAGCGAGAGTCCGAGCATCCCCCGCCGCAGGACCCGGCACCCGCCCCCACCCACCGGGCAGGAGCCGAACGGCCAGGCACCCCCACCCACCGGGCAGGCGCCGAACGGCGAGGCACCCCCCGGGCGCGGCGCCCCGCGGCGACCGAGCCCCGCCGGGCGACCCCCGCTAGGCCGCCGAGGCGATGGCCGCGTCGATCGTGGGGAAGGCGAAGCGGAAGCCCGAGTCCAGCAGCCGGGACGGCAGTACGCGCTGGCTGCCGAGGACGTCGGACGCGAAGTCGCCCAGCGCGATCCGCAGCGCCGGGGCGGGCACGTGCAGGAGGGCGGGGCGGCGCAGGACGCGGCCCATCGCGGCGGTGACCTCCCGGTTGGTGACCGGGTCGGGGGCCGTGAGGTTCACCGGGCCGGCCAGGGACCCGGTGTCCAGGATGTGCCGCAGCGCGGCCACCTCGTCGTGCAGGGCGATGAAGCTCCAGTACTGCTCGCCGTTGCCGAGCCGGCCGCCCAGACCGGCGCGGAACAGCGGGAACAGCCGGCCCCACGCACCGCCCTCGCGCGCCACGACCAGCCCGGTGCGGGCGTACGCGACCCGGATGCCCGCCTCCTCCGCGGCCGTCGCGGCAGCCTCCCACTCGACGCACACCGACGGCAGGAAACCGTCCCCCGCGGGTGCCGTCTCGTCGACGGCCCGCGTGCCGGTGTCGCCGTAGTAGCCGAGCGCCGTCCCGCACAGCAGGACCTTCGGCGGGGTGTCCAGCGAGGCGACGGCCCGCGCGATCGCCGTCGTGCCGAGCACCCGGCTGTCGCGGATCTCCCGCTTGTACGCCTCGGTCCAGCGCCGCTCGCCGACGCCCGCGCCCGCGAGGTGGACGACGGCGTCGCAGCCCTCCAGGCCGGCCGTGTCGACGTGCCCCCGCGCCGGGTCCCACTCGACCTCGTCACCGGACCGCGCCGGCCGGCGCACCAGCCGGACCACCTCGTGGCCGTCCGCCCGCAGGGAGCGGACCAGGGCCGAACCGATGAGCCCCGTGGCGCCGGTGACCGCGATACGAGCGATACCGATATGTTTCATGGCCCCATCCTGCCGCGTGGCACAGTGTCGGGCATGACCACCCCGCTCATACGTCCCGCCCGTCCCGAGGACGACGACGCCCTCGGTCAGCTCGACCGCGACACCTGGTCGCCGCTGCACGCCGTGGTGCCGAGGCCGCAGCCGCCGTTCGACCCGTTCTTCGACTCGAACCACCGCCCGCAGGACTTCCTGGTCGCCGAGGCCGAGGACGGCACCCTGACGGGTTACATCCGTCTCGTGCCCCCCACGCGTCTCGCCTGCAACCGGCACGTACGCCAGATCCAGGGGCTCGCCGTCGCCGACCGGGCGCGCGGGCGCGGCGTGGCGCGGGCCCTGCTGCGCGCGGCGTGCGAGGAGGCCGCCCGCCAGGGAGCCACCCGCGTCACGCTGCGGGTCCTCGGTCACAACAAGCCCGCGCGCAGCCTGTACGCCTCGGAGGGCTTCGTCGTCGAGGGCGTCCTGCCGGGGGAGTTCTTCCTGGACGGGCGGTACGTCGACGATGTGCTCATGGGCCGCGCCCTGCCGGTCTGATCACACGCCGAAGCGGTCCCACAGCCGGGGGAAGCGCTCTTCCAGCGCCGTGTCGTCGTCGAAGTCGAACGGCGTGCCCTCCGGTTCGGGGGCCTGCGGCGGGATGCCCAGATCCGGCGCGACGGCACCGGTGAGCTGCTCGTACGCCTCGTCCGCCGCGTACCCCAGTTCCTCGCCGTCCCCGTCGATCTCCTCGTCGAAGTCGTCCAGCAGCTCCGCCAGCGAGTCCGGCTCGTGCACCGCGCCCTCGAACACCTCCCGGCCCTGGCCGATCAGCCAGCAGCGGAAGTAGTCGAACGCGTCGTCGCTCGCACCGCCCAGCAGCACGGCGGCCGCGCCCCACAGGTCCCAGGTGTACGCCCGGTTGTAGCGGGCCTCGAAGTGCCGGGCGAAGTCCAGCACGGAGTCGGGGTCGAGCCGCAGCAGCCGTTCGACGAGCAGTTCGGCGTGGTCCTCGGGGTCGCCCTCGGCGGCCTCGCGGGTCGTGTCGATGATCTCCCAGAACTCCGTTTCGTCCATCACGGGACAAGCATCCTGGGTCGCGGGTGACCGTGCACGCGGAGCGGCCGAAATGAAACCGGACAGAGGATGTCTTCTTTGCCGGGCACCGTGGTCTTATGACGAACGACTCGACGCACAGCAGCGCACTCGCCGGCACCATCGCCCTCGTCGCGGGCGCCACCCGGGGCGCGGGCCGGGCCATCGCCGTACAGCTCGGCGCCGCCGGGGCGACCGTGTACGTCACCGGCCGCACCACGCGGGACGGCGTCAGCGAGGTGGGGCGCCCGACCGAGACCATCGAGGAGACCGCCGAGCTGGTCACCGCGGCGGGCGGTGAAGGCATCGCCGTACCGGTCGACCACCTCGTACCCGACCGGGTCCGCGCGCTGGTCGCCCGGATCGACGAGGAGCACGGGCGCCTCGACGTCCTGGTGAACAGCCTGTGGGGCGGCGACCACCTCATCCCCTGGGGGAAGAAGATGTGGGAGACCGACCTCGACCAGGGACTGCGGATGCTGGAGCTCGGGGTGCGCAGCCATGTCATCACCAGCAGCTGCGCGCTGCCGCTGCTGATCCGCAACCCGGGCGGGCTGGTCGTGGAGATGACGGACGGAACGGCCGAGTACAACACGCGGTTCCGCGAGAACTTCTACTTCGACCTCGCCAAGACCGCCCCGCTGCGCATGGCCTTCAGCCTCGGCGAGGACCTGAAGGAGGTGGGCGGCACGGCGGTGGCGCTCAGCCCCGGGTACCTCCGCTCGGAGGCGATGCTGGACATCTACGGCGTGACGGAGGAGAACTGGCGGGACGCCGTCGCCGAGCACCCGCACTTCGCGATCGCCGAGTCGCCCGCGTACGTCGGGCGGGCCGTCGCCGCGCTCGCCGCCGACCCCGGCCGGCACCGCTGGAACGGACGGTCGCTCTCCAGCGGGCAGCTCGCCCAGGAGTACGGCTTCACCGACACCGACGGGTCGCGGCCCGACGGCTGGGCGTACTTCATCGACGTCGTGCACGGGGGCAAGGACGCCACCGCCGACGACTACCGGTAGAGGCGGGCCAGCCGGTCCGCCGCGTCCGCGAGCAGCGCGCGCAGCGAGGCCGGCTCCAGCACCTCCGCCTCCGGCCCCAGCCGGAGGAGCTGGCCGTATGCGACCTCCTCCGACTCCACCGGCAGCGTCACCGTCACCCGGCCCTCGGCGTCCGGCGGGCCCGCCGCCCCGAGCGCCTCCTCGGCGGCGGCCCGGTCCGTGACGTACGGCAGGGCGCGCGCCCCGGCCTCCGTCAGCCGCACCACCGTCTCCGTACGCAGGATCGAGCGGGCGAAGTCGGCCGCCCGCTCCTCCCAGAACGCCGGCAGGTCGAAGTCCCCGTCCCGGACGAAACCGTCGTCGGCGAGGGTCACGGCGGTGAACCGGTCCACCCGGTACACCCGGAACGACCCCTCGGAGCGGGCGCACAGGTACCAGACGCCCGCCTTCAGCACGAGCCCGTACGGCTCCAGCTCGCGCGTCACCTCGGCGTCCCGGCGGCGGTAGCGCGCCGAGACCCGCCGGTCGCCCCACACCGCCTCCGCGACCACCGGCAGCAGCCCGGGCGTCTCCGGCTCCTGGTACCAGCCCGGGGCGTCCAGGTGGAACCGCTGCGCCACCGAGGACGGCGCGTCCCGCAGCGACGGCAGCAGCGCGGCCGACACCTTCAGACGGGCCGCCGAGGCCGCGTCGTCCAGGCCCATGCCGCGCAGCGCCCCCGGCACGCCGGACAGGAACAGTGCCTCCGCCTCACTGCGCGCCAGGCCCGTGAGCCGGGTCCGGTAGCCGCCGACGAGCCGGTAGCCGCCCGCCCGGCCCCGGTCGGCGTACACCGGCACGCCGGCCTCGGACAGGGCGAGGGCGTCCCGGGTGATGGTGCGCTCCGAGACCTCCAGCTCGCGGGCGAGCTCGGCGGCCGTCATCGACGGGCGGGACTGGAGCAGGAGCACCATCTTGATCAGCCGGGCAGCGCGCATGTCCACATCATGCAAGAAGCCCCCGCCGGAGCGGGGGCCTCGTGCGACGGTCCTTACAGGCCGTAGCGCTCGCGGGCTTCCTTCACCTGGGAGGCCGGCACCTCGCCGCGCTTGGCCAGCTGGGCCAGCGCCGCGACCACGATCGACTCGGCGTCCACGCCGAAGTGGCGGCGGGCCGCCTCCCGCGTGTCCGACAGGCCGAAGCCGTCGGCGCCGAGCGAGCTGTAGTCCTGCTCGACCCACTGCGCGATCTGGTCCGGGACCTGGCGCATGTAGTCGCTGACCGCCAGCACCGGGCCGGGGGCGTCGGCCAGCGCCTGGCGGACGTACGGCACCCGCTCCTCGCCGCGCAGCAGTGCCGCGTCGGCCTCCAGCGCGTCGCGCCGCAGCTCGGTCCACGAGGTGGCGGACCACACGTCGGCGGTCACGCCCCACTCGGCGGCCAGCATCTCCTGGGCCTTCAGCACCCAGTGGATCGCGGTGCCGGAGGACAGGAGCTGGAGGCGGGGGGCGTCCGCCGTGACGGGGGTGCCCTCCTTGAACCGGTATAGGCCCTTGAGGATGCCCTCGTCCACGCCCTCGGGCTTGGCCGGCTGCGGCATCGGCTCGTTGTAGACGGTCAGGTAGTAGAAGACGTTCGGGTCCTCGCCCGGGGCCGCCTCGCCGTACATCCGGCGCAGACCGTCCTTGACGATGACCGCGACCTCGTACGCGAACGCCGGGTCGTACGTCAGCGCCGCCGGGTTGGTCGCCGCGATGACGGGGGAGTGGCCGTCGGCGTGCTGGAGGCCCTCACCGGTCAGCGTGGTGCGGCCGGCGGTGGCGCCGACGAGGAAGCCGCGGCCGAGCTGGTCGCCGAGCTGCCACATCTGGTCGGCCGTGCGCTGCCAGCCGAACATCGAGTAGAAGATGTAGAACGGGATCATCGGCTCGCCGTGCGTGGAGTACGCGGTCGACGCGGCGATGAAGTCGGCCATGGAGCCGGCCTCGGTGATGCCCTCGTTGAGGATCTGGCCGTCCTTGGCCTCGCGGTAGTACATCAGCTGGTCGCGGTCGACCGGCTCGTACGTCTGGCCCTTCGGCGAGTAGATGCCGAGCGACGGGAACAGCGACTCCATGCCGAAGGTGCGGGCCTCGTCCGGGACGATCGGCACCCAGCGCCTGCCGGTCTGCTTGTCGCGGATCAGGTCCTTCATGAGCCGGACGAAGGCCATGGTCGTGGCGACCGACTGCTGGCCGGAGCCCTTGTCGAACGCGGCGAACGTCTTGTCGGCCGGGGCCGGCAGCGGGTCCAGGGCGTGCATGCGGCGCGCCGGGGCGGGGCCGCCGAGGGCCGCGCGGCGCTCCTGGAGGTAGCGGACCTCGGGGGAGTCGGCGCCGGGGTGGCCGTAGGGCACCTGGCCGTCGACGAAGGCGGAGTCGGCGATGGGCAGGCCCAGCAGGTCCCGCATGCCCTTGAACTCGTCCACCGAGAGCTTCTTCATCTGGTGGTTGGCGTTCTTGGACTCGAAGCCCTTGCCGAGGGTGAAGCCCTTCACCGTCTGCGCGAGGATCACCGTCGGGGCGCCCTTGTGCTCCAGGGCGGCCTTGTACGCGGCGTAGACCTTGCGCGGCTCGTGGCCGCCGCGGGAGTACTGGAAGCACTCGATGATCTTGTCGTCGGAGAGCAGCTTCGCCATCTCGACGAGGGCGGGGTCCTTACCGAAGAAGTCCTCGCGGATGTAGGCCGCGTCGCGGGTCTGGTACGTCTGGATCTGCGCGTCCGGTACCTCGCGCAGCCGGCGTACCAGCGCGCCCGTGGTGTCGAGCTGGAACAGCTCGTCCCAGGCGTTGCCCCACAGCGACTTCACGACGTTCCAGCCGGCGCCGCGGAACTGGGCCTCCAGCTCCTGCACGATCTTGAAGTTGGCGCGGACCGGGCCGTCGAGGCGCTGGAGGTTGCAGTTGATGACGAAGGTGAGGTTGTCCAGCTCCTCACGGGCGGCGAGCGCGAGGGCCGCCGTCGACTCGGGCTCGTCCATCTCGCCGTCGCCGAGGAACGCCCACACGTGGGAGTTCGAGACGTCCTTGATGTTGCGGTTGGTCAGGTAGCGGTTGAACCGCGCCTGGTAGATCGCGGAGAGCGGGCCGAGGCCCATCGACACCGTCGGGAACTCCCACAGCCAGGGCAGGCGGCGGGGGTGCGGGTAGGACGGCAGGCCGTTGCCGCCGGACTCCTGGCGGAAGTTGTCCAGGTGCTGCGCGTTCAGCCGTCCGTCGAGGAAGGCGCGGGCGTAGATGCCGGGGGAGGCGTGGCCCTGGATGTAGAGCTGGTCGCCGGAGCCGTCCTGCTCCTTGCCGCGGAAGAAGTGGTTGAAGCCGGTCTCGTAGAGCCAGGCGGCGGAGGCGAAGGTGGCGATGTGGCCGCCGACGCCGTACTTGGAGCCGCGGGAGACCATGGCCGCCGCGTTCCAGCGGTTCCAGGCGGTGATCCGCGCCTCCATCTCCTCGTCGCCGTCGAAGCCGGAGCCGGCCTCGGCGGCGGTGGGGATGGTGTTGACGTAGTCGGTTTCGAGCAGCTTGGGCAGCGCGAGACCGGCGCCCTCGGCGCGCTCCAGGGTGCGTCGCATCAGGTACGCGGCGCGGTGCGGCCCGGCGGCCTTCGCGACGGCGTCGAGGGACGCCTGCCACTCGGCGGTCTCCTCGGGGTCGCGGTCCGGCAGCTGGTCGAGCTCGCTCGGCTGGATGCGGGTGGGGTCGGTCATAGTCGCCGCCTTCCGGAGTCGAAGGGGTTGGAGCCCTTGGTCTTGGCAGGACAGGGCGAGGGGACCTCTGTTGAAGTCCGCGGACGACTGTACGACCGTGATCGATGATCGATCAAAGCGTTGAGCGAAAAATCTTCGCTCCAGAGCCAAAGTCGGCATTCGGTGCCACGAAAATGGGCACCCGGTGCCTTGTTTTCGCAGGTGACCGCAGCGAATGAGCGCGCGCGGCGCCCGATGAGCGGGAGGCGCGCGCCCCCTTTCTTTGAGGCTCGGTTCGCCTCCGGGGACGCTTCAGCGTGCGCCGACGGTCGATCGTGCTCGGTCCCTCGTTCCTCGGAACCTCCGCGCGTTCTCCCTTTCAGCGCCCGCGCGCCCCTTCACCTCACTCGCCCGGCGCGAAGCTAGGCGCGCGGAGCGCAGCCGAGCACGTGTTCCTTCACCAGGACCCCGATCCGGGGGTCGCGGCGGCGGAACGCCTGCACCAGTTCCTCGTGCTCCTCCGCGTACGACTTCTGTACGGTGCCGAGCCAGCGGATCGACAGTGCCGTGAAGACCTCGATGCCGAGGCCCTCCCAGGTGTGCAGCAGCACGCTGTTGCGCGCGGCCCGCACCAGCTCCCGGTGGAAGCCCACGGTGTGCCGCACCTGCGCCGTGCCGTCCGCCCGCGCGTCCGCCTCGTACAGGGCCGCCACGTGGGGCTCCAGGGCCGAGCAGTCCTCGCCCAGCCGGTCCGCCGCCAGCTCGGCGGCGATCTGCTCCAGGCCGGCCCGCACCGGGTAGCTCTCCTCCAGGTCCGCCGCCGTGAGGTTGCGCACCCGGACGCCTTTGTTGGGTGCCGACTCGATCAACCGGAGGCTCTCCAGCTCCCGCAGGGCCTCCCGCACGGGCGTCTGGCTGACCGCCAGCTCGGTGGCGATGCGCCGCTCCACGATCCGCTCGCCCGGCTTCCAGCGGCCGCTGACGATGCCCTCCACGATGTGCTCGCGGATCTGCTCGCGCAGCGAGTGGACGACGGGCGGGGTCATGGGGGCTCCTTCGCGGCTGCGGCGGTCGTTCGCCATTATTCCGCCCGGTCAGGCCGTACGGCGGCCCCGGGCGGGAGACACCGGTCACGCCGTCGTGCCGTGAACACGACGGCGGCGCCCCCGGTCCGGAGAAGCTCCGGACCGGGGGCGCCGCCGTCGTACGCCTCGATGCTGGGGACTACAGGCCGAGGTCGACCTCGAACTCGCCCGCCTCCAGGATCGCCTTGACGGCCGTCAGGTAACGGGCCGCGTCGGCGCCGTCCACCAGACGGTGGTCGTAGGAGAGCGACAGGTACGTCATGTCGCGGACCGCGATGGTCTCGCCCAGGTCCGGGTGGTTGATGACCACCGGGCGCTTGACGGTGGCGCCGATGCCCAGGATGGCGACCTGGTTCGGCGGCACGATGACCGTGTCGAACAGCGCGCCGCGCGAGCCGGTGTTGCTGATCGTGAAGGTGGCGCCGGACATGTCGTCCGGGGTGAGGCCGCCGCCACGGGCCTTGCCGGCCAGCTCCGCGGTCTTCTTGGCGATGCCGGCGATGTTCAGGTCGCCCGCGCCCTTGATGACCGGGGTCATCAGACCCTTCTCGGCGTCCACGGCGATGCCGATGTTCTCCGAGTCGAAGTACGTGATCGTGCCCTCGTCCTCGTTGATCCGGGCGTTGATGACCGGGTGGGCCTTCAGCGCCTGGGCCGCCGCCTTGACGAAGAACGGCATCGGGGACAGCTTGACGCCCTCGCGGGCGGCGAACGCGTCCTTCGCGCGGCCCCGCAGCTTCATCAGCTTGGTGATGTCGACCTCGACGACCGAGGTCAGCTGGGCCTGCGAGTGCAGGGCCTTCATCATGTTGTCGCCGATGACCTTGCGCATCCGGGTCATCTTGACCGTCTGGCCGCGCAGCGGGGACGCCTCCAGAGCCGGGGCCTTGGCGGCGGCCGGGGCGGCCGCGGCGGGAGCCGGGGCAGCGGCGGCGGCCTTCGCGGCCTCGGCGGCGGCGACGACGTCCTGCTTGCGGATGCGGCCACCGACGCCGGTGCCCTTGACCGACGCCAGGTCGACGCCGTTCTCGGCGGCGAGCTTGCGGACCAGCGGGGTCACGTAGGCGCCGTCCTCCGCCGGGGCGGAGGCCTGCGGGGCGGCCGGGGCGACCGGCGCGGCCGGAGCGGGCGCCGGGGCGGCGGGCGCGGGCTGCGCCGGAGCCGCGGGGGCGGCCTGGGCCGGAGCCGGAGCGGGAGCGGGAGCCGCGGGGGCGGGAGCCGGGGCCGCGGGGGCGGCCGGGGCGGGAGCCGGAGCGGCCGGAGCGGGAGCCTCGGCGGCGGGCGCCGGCGCCGGGGCGGCCGGGGCCTGCGCGGCGGCCGGAGCGGCACCCGGGGCGCCGATGACGGCCAGCTTGGCGCCGACCTCGGCGGTCTCGTCCTCGGCGACCACGATCTCCAGCAGCACGCCGGAAGCCGGCGCCGGGATCTCGGTGTCGACCTTGTCCGTGGAGACCTCGAGCAGCGGCTCGTCCTCCGTGACCTCCTCGCCGACCTCCTTCAGCCAGCGGGTGACGGTGCCCTCGGTGACCGACTCGCCCAGCGCGGGCAGCACGACGTCGGTGCCCTCGGCCGAACCGCCGCCGGCGGCGGCCTCGGCCGTCGGGGCCGGGGCGGGCGCCTCGGCCTCCGTGGACGGGGCGGCCTGCGGGGCCTCGGGGGCCGGGGCCTCCTGCGTCGGCGCGGCCTCCTGCGCCGGCGCGGACTCCTGCGCCGGGGCGGCCTCGGCGGCCGGGGCGCCCGAGCCGTCGTCGATGACGGCCAGCTCGGCGCCGACCTCCACCGTCTCGTCCTCGGCGACCTTGATGGAGGCCAGGACGCCGGAGGCGGGGGCGGGGATCTCGGTGTCGACCTTGTCCGTCGACACCTCCAGCAGCGGCTCGTCGGCCTCGACGCGCTCGCCCTCGGCCTTCAGCCAGCGGGTGACAGTGCCCTCGGTGACGCTCTCGCCGAGCGCCGGCAGGGTTACGGAAACCGACATGGTTTCGGTTGCTCCTAACGAATTGCGGAAAGTGGTCGTCGCGCCCGGACTGAAGGCGTCAGTCGTGGGAGTGGAGGGGCTTGCCGGCCAGGGCCAGGTGGGCCTCGCCGAGCGCCTCGTTCTGCGTCGGGTGGGCGTGGATCAGCTGCGCGACCTCGGCCGGCAGCGCCTCCCAGTTGTAGATCAGCTGCGCTTCGCCGACCTGCTCGCCCATGCGGTCACCGACCATGTGGACGCCGACCACGGCACCGTCCTTGACCTGGACGAGCTTGATCTCGCCCGCGGTCTTGAGGATCTTGCTCTTGCCGTTGCCCGCGAGGTTGTACTTCAGGGCGACGACCTTGTCCGCGCCGTAGATCTCCTTGGCCTTGGCCTCGGTGATGCCGACGGAGGCGACCTCGGGGTGGCAGTACGTCACCCGCGGCACGCCGTCGTAGTCGATCGGAACGGTCTTCAGACCGGCCAGCCGCTCCGCCACCAGGATGCCCTCGGCGAAACCGACGTGCGCGAGCTGGAGGGTCGGGACGAGGTCGCCCACGGCCGAGATCGTCGGCACGTTGGTGCGCATGTACTCGTCGACCAGGACGTAGCCGCGGTCCATCGCGACGCCCTGCTCCTCGTAGCCGAGGCCGGCCGAGACCGGGCCGCGGCCGATGGCGACGAGCAGCACCTCCGCCTCGAAGGTCTTGCCGTCCGCCAGGGTGACCTTGACCCCGGTGTCGGTGTACTCGGCGCTCTGGAAGAACGTACCGAGGTTGAACTTGATGCCGCGCTTGCGGAACGCGCGCTCCAGAAGCTTCGAGCTGTTCTCGTCCTCGACCGGGACCAGGTGCTTCAGGCCCTCGATGATCGTGACGTCCGTGCCGAACGACTTCCACGCGGAGGCGAACTCGACGCCGATGACACCGCCGCCCAGGATGATCGCGGACTCCGGGACCCGGTCCAGGGTCAGGGCGTGGTCCGAGGAGATGATGCGGTTGCCGTCGATCTCCAGGCCGGGGAGCGACTTCGGCACGGAACCGGTGGCGAGGAGGACGTGGCGTCCCTCGACCCGCCGGCCGTTCACGTCCACCGAGGTGGGGGACGACAGCCGGCCCTCGCCCTCGATGTAGGTCACCTTGCGGGAGGCGACCAGACCCTGCAGGCCCTTGTACAGGCCCGAGATCACGTCGTCCTTGTACTTGTGGACGGCCTTGATGTCGATGCCCTCGAAGGAGGCGAGCACGCCGAACTGGTCGGCCTCACGGGCCTGGTCCGCGACCTCACCGGCGTGGAGCAGCGCCTTGGTGGGGATGCAGCCGTTGTGCAGGCAGGTGCCGCCGAGCTTGTTCTTCTCGATCAGTGCGACGTCCAGGCCCAGCTGCGCACCCCGCAGGGCCGCGGCGTACCCGCCACTGCCACCGCCGAGGATCACTAGGTCGAAAACGGTGCTGGCGTCGTTCGCCACGTCACGTCCTCCATGCATGTGCGCCGGTCGCCGGTCGTCCACGACCGGGCGGCGGCTGGTGTTCGGCCGCTGATTCTTCGGCCCTGTGGTGGGGGCCCTGTCCTGCCGAGAACCCATCTTCGCACTTGTTGCCGGGACGCGGGACGCGGGGCCGTTCTTCTTGGGGCCCGGCCCCCCTCCGGGGCGCCGAAGAGGGCACCGGCCCGCGGCCGGGGGTGATCCCGGGCACACGACGGCCCCGGGTGCGTCCACCCGGGGCCGTCGGGGTGACCGCGCGGTCACCGCGGGTGTCAGCCGAGGTCGCCCGCGGCGGTGCGCTCCGCCAGCTTCACCAGGGTGCGGACGGCCGAGCCGGTGCCGCCCTTCGGGGTGTAGCCGAACGGGCCGCCCTCGTTGAAGGCCGGGCCGGCGATGTCCAGGTGGGCCCAGGTGATGCCCTCGCCCACGAACTCCTTCAGGAACAGGCCGGCCACCAGGCCGCCGCCCATGCGCTCGCCCATGTTGGCGATGTCGGCGGTCGAGGAGTCCATGCCCTTGCGCAGGTCGGCCGGGAGCGGCATCGGCCAGGACTGCTCGCCGACCTCCTCCGCGATCTCGTGGATCGCGGTACGGAAGGCGTCGTCGTTCGCCATGATGCCGAAGGTGCGGTTGCCCAGCGCCAGCACCATGGCGCCGGTCAGCGTCGCCACGTCGACGATCGCGTCGGGGTTCTCCTCGGACGCCCGGGTCAGGGCGTCGGCCAGGACCAGGCGGCCCTCCGCGTCGGTGTTCAGCACCTCGACGGTCTTGCCGCTGTACATGCGCAGCACGTCGCCGGGGCGGACGGCCGAGCCGGACGGCATGTTCTCGGCGAGCGCCAGCCAGCCGGTGACGTTCACCGGCAGGCCGAGGCGGGCGGCCGTGACGACGGCGGCGAACACGGCGGCGGCGCCGCTCATGTCGCACTTCATCGTCTCGTTGTGACCGGCCGGCTTCAGCGAGATGCCGCCCGAGTCGTAGGTGATGCCCTTGCCGACCAGGGCGAGGGTCTTCTCCGCCTTCGGGTGCGTGTAGGCGAGCTTCACCAGGCGCGGAGCGTGCTCCGAGCCCTGGCCGACGCCGAGGATGCCGCCGTACCCGCCCTTGACGAGGGCCTTCTCGTCGAGGACCTGCACCTTGATGCCGTGCTCCTTGCCGGCCGCGGTCGCGATGGCGGCGAAGGACTCGGGGTACAGGTCGTTGGGCGGGGTGTTGATCAGGTCGCGGGCGCGGTTGATCTCCTCGGCCAGCGCGACGGCGCGCTCGGCCCCGGCCTTGTACGCCTTGTCGCGCGGCTTGGCGCCCAGCAGGGCCACCTCGCCCAGCGGGCCCTTGGCGTCCTTCGCCCCGCGGCCGTCCTTCGCGGACTGGTACGCGGTGAAGGCGTACGCGCCCAGCAGCGCGCCCTCCGCGACGGCCTCGGCGTCCTCGACCGCCTCGATCGGCAGGGCGAACGCGGCCTTCTTGACGCCGCTCAGCGCGCGGGCGGCCACGCCGGCGGCGCGGCGCAGCGCCTCGGCGTCGTACGTCTCGTCCTTCTCGGGGGCCGTGCCCAGTCCCACCGCGAGGACGACCGGGGCCTTCAGGCCGGACGGCGAGGGCACCTTGGTCACCTCACCCTCGGAGCCCGAGGCGCCGAGGGTCTCCAGGACGGTGGCGAGCTTTCCGTCGAACGCCTTGTCCACGGCCTCGGCGCCCGGTGCGACCACGAGCCCCTTGCCGCCCTTCGGGCTCCTGGCGACGCCGACGACGAGGACGTCGGCGCGCAGGGTCGCCGCGCCGGCGGTGCTGAGAGTGAGAGCAGTCACGGTGGTGAAATCTCGCTTCCATTGAGTTCTGAGGCGGTCGAGGGGTGGGACGACCGGGTCCTGCCGCATCGTAAGTGGAGCCCGGTGCACACCGTGAACGAGCCTACGCGTGCTGTCCCGTTTCGCTCACGGCAGCGCCAATTCACTCATCCGTGGCGTCTCCTCAACGTTTGCTGCGTCAACCGCTGAGAGCTGCGTCACACTCCCTGCAATCGTGCAAGGGAGCAACGTACCCCTTTGCATCATCTCCACAGATCCTCCGGGCGGCCGCCCGCCCACGGAGGACCCACGAGGGGGGAATTCACATGCACACGTCCGGACTCCGGCGCGCCAGAACGGCGGGAACCCTGCCGGCCGCGACCGTCCTGGCCACGGCCCTGCTGGCGACGGTCGTCCCCGCCGGTCCGGCCGCGGCGGCCGAACTCGCGCCGCGCGTCGACCTGACGGTACTCGTCGTGGACGACGGGGGCGGCGCGGTCGGGGCGATCACCTCCGAACTCAAGGGATCCGGCACCCCCTACCGCACCGTCCGCCTCACCGACCCCGCCCGCCCCGTCATCGACGCCGCGTTCCTCGCCGACACCGTCGACGGGCGCCCGCGCGCCAAGTACCAGGGCGTCGTCCTGCCCGACGAGGCGCCGCAGGGCCTGGCGGCGGCGGAGCGCGCCGCCCTCACCGCGTACGAGCAGAAGTACGCCGTGCCCCAGGTCGACGCCTACACGTGGGCCCACCCCGGCGTCGGCCTCGACTACACCAGCGAGGGCGGCCGCTCCGGCGTCCTCGACGGCGTCCGCACCGACGTCACCGCCGCCGGCCGGTCCGGCCCCTTCCGCTACCTCGACGGACCGCTCACCTTCGAGGACAACGCCCCCGACATCGCGGAGAGTTACGGCTACGCGGGCCGCCCCCGCGAGGGCTACACCAGCTACCTCGACATCCCCGTCGAGGGCGGCGGGCGCGCCAGCCTCGTCGGGCAGTACGCCCACGACGGCCGGCGCGAGCTGGTCGTCACCTTCGCCTACAACCAGCACCAGCGGCAGTTCCGCGCCCTGGCCCGCGGCATCGTGGAGTGGCTGACCGGCGGCGTCCACCTCGGACAGAACCGCAACTACCTCTC
Organism: Streptomyces noursei; assembly: GCF_001646665.1. Classification (GTDB taxonomy): domain Bacteria; phylum Actinomycetota; class Actinomycetes; order Streptomycetales; family Streptomycetaceae; genus Streptomyces; species Streptomyces lavendulocolor. The sequence goes on from NZ_LWBU01000280.1 coordinate 70,724, forward strand.
CGTCCACGTCGACGACGTCTTCGCCCCCGACGCCCGCTGGGACACCGAACGCAACTGCACGCCCGGCGACATCGACTGCGTCGGCGGGGGCGGCGACTCCACCCCGCCGATCCGGATGACCGCCGCCGACGCCCAGTACGCCGCCCAGTGGCAGCGCTCCGCCGGCTTCACCCTCGACATGGTGTACAACGCGGGCTCCGGCGAGGAGTGGAAGGCCGAGAACGGCGGCAGCGACCCGCTCACCGCCCAACTGGTCGCCGACCGCGCCCAGTACCGCTGGGTCAACCACACCTACACGCACCCCTTCCTCGGCTGCGTCCAGGACACCTCCACCGTCCCGTGGAGCTGCGCCAAGGACGCGTACGGCAACACCCGCTACATGAGCCGCGCCGAGATCGCCGCCCAGATCCGCAACAACCACACCTGGGCGGTGAACCGGGGCATCGCCGTGGACCGCGCCGAACTGGTCACCGGCGAGCACTCCGGCCTCAGGACCCTCCCGCAGCAGCCCGCCGACAACCCCAACCTCGCCGGCGCCCTCGCCGACACCGGCGTCAAGTGGATCGCCTCCGACAACTCCCGCGAACCCCAGCAGCGGCCCGTCGGAGCCGCCAGGACCGTCCCGCGCCACCCGATGAACGTGTACTACAACGTGGGCACCGCCGCCGAGATGGCCGACGAGTACAACTGGGTCTACGCCTCCCGCGAGGACGGCGGCAGCGGGGTCTGCGAGACCAACCCCGCCTCCACCTGCCTCGACGAGCCCCTCGACGTGAACACCGGCTACGCCTCGTACATCGTCCCGCAGGAGGCCCGTATCGCCCTCGGGCACGTCCTGGGCAACGACCCCCGCCCGCACTACGTCCACCAGTCCAACATGGCGGAGGAACGCCTCCTGTACCCGGTGCTGGACCGGATCCTCGCCGACTACCGCGGCCTGTTCGCCGACAACACCCCGATCGTCAACCCCCGCCACCGCGACGCCGGTACGGAACTGTCCCGCCGCGCCGCCTGGGACAAGGCCCTCGCCGAGGGCAGGGTCACCGCGTACCGCATCGGCAACACCGTCACCGTCAAGGCACCGGCCGGGGTGACCGCCCCCGTCACCGCGCCCGAGGGGACCAGGAAGAACCTGCTGCTCGGCACCGCGGCGTTCGGCACCGCCTACGCCGGCGCCCGCTCGGCGTGGACCGCGCCCGAGGCACTCCAGTCCGCGATCACCCTCACGCTGCCCACCACCTGACGCCCGACGCACGACCACGTTCACATCCGGGGGGACACCGATGCCGAGCAGCGGACGCCATGTCACCATGCTCACCGAAGGCACCTATCCGCACGTCCACGGGGGCGTCAGCACCTGGTGCGACCAGCTCGTCCGGGGCATGCCCGAGGTCGACTTCCACGTCCTGGCGCTGACCGGCAGCGGCCGCGAACCGGTCACCTGGGAACTTCCGCCCAACCTCTACCGGCACACCAGTTTCCCGCTGTGGGGCCCGGCCCAAGGGCGCGGCCGGCCCCTCATCGGGCGGGAACGGCGCCGCTTCACCGACACCTACGAGCGCTTCCTGCTGTCGGTGCTCGACCCGTCGGCGGGCTGCGACTTCGGCGAGAGCCTGTACGCCCTCGCGTCGCTCGCCCGGCGCGGCCGGCTCTCCTCGGCCCTGCGCTCCGAGTCCGTGCTGCGCTCCCTGATGTGGATATGGACGATGCCGCACCTGGAGACCGCGGCCGCCCGCCCCACCGTCCACGACGCCCTCACCGCCACCGACCTCCTCGAACACGCCCTGCGCCCGCTCGCCGCCCGCATCCCCGCCGACAGCGTCGCCCACGCCGTCTCCAGCGGGCTGGCCACGCTCCCCGCGCTCGCCGCCCAGCACTTCGACGGCGTACCGTTCCTCCTCACCGAACACGGCATCTACCTGCGGGAGCGCTACCTCGGCTACCGCAGCGCCGCCCAGCGGTGGCCGGTCAAGGCCCTGATGCTCGGCTTCTACCGGGAGCTCAACACCCTCGGCTACCGCAAGGCCGACCTCATCACCCCCTGCAACCAGTACAACCGGCGCTGGGAGGAGCGCGGCGGCGCCCCCGCCGACCGCATCCGCACCGTCTACAACGGCGTCGACCCGCACGCCTTCCCCCTCGCCGGACCCGAGCCGGACGTGCCCACCCTCAGCTGGTGCGGCCGCGTCGACCCCATCAAGGACCTGGAGACGCTCATCAGGGCGTACGCCATCGCCCGCGCCGAACTCCCGGAGCTGCGGCTGCGGTTGTTCGGCCCCGTCCCGGCCGGCAACGAGGACTACCGGACGAAGCTGGAGAAGCTCGCCGCCGAACTGGGCGTCACCGACGGCATCACCTACGAGGGCCGGGTCTCCGACGTGGCGAGCGCCTACGCGGCCGGCCACCTGGTGATGCTCTCCTCCATCAGCGAGGGGTTCCCCTTCTCCCTGATCGAGGCCATGTCCTGCGGGCGCGCCACCGTCTCCACCGACGTCGGCGGGGTGCGCGAGGCCGTCGGCGACACCGGGCTCGTGGTGCCGCCCCGCGAACCGGCGGTGATGGCCGAGGCCGTGCTGACCCTGCTGCGGGACGACGAACGGCGGGCCGAGCTCGGCCGGCGGGCCCGGCAGCGGGTGGTCGACCTGTTCACCCTGCGCCGCTCCGTCGACGGCTTCCGCCGCATCTACCGGGAACTGGCCGGACACCCCGAACCGGAGCAGCCGGCCGAGGACGTCCGCGACTGGACCCTGCAACTGCGGATCGCCGACCCCTGGCGCGCACGCGCCGCCGAGGACGACCTGCTCGGCGGGGACGGCCTGCACCCCGAGGACGGGTTCGTCACGGAGGAGGCGGCCTGATGAGCGGCTCCCTGTGGCTGAAGGCCGAGTCCGCCGGGCTCGACACCCTGCCCGCGGTACCCAGGCCCCGGCCCAGCTGGGCGGCCGCCGACCCCATCGACGAGCTGACCACCCGCCTGGAGGAGGTGATAGCGGCCGCCGTCCACCCCGACGAGATAGCCGCCGTCCTGGAGTCCGACGGCATGACGGACGACCACATAAGGCTCACCTACGGGCGGGAGAACTCCTTCGCCCTGGCCGAGGACCTCTACGCGCGCGTGGAGCGGCGCTACCCCGAACCGGACGGCCCGCCCGCCGACCCCTGGCACACCGGCCTCGGCGGGTGCCTGCTGCGCGGTCTCGTCTTCGCCCTGCCCGGCCTCGCCTACGTGCTGGGCGCCCCGCTGCTGGCCGGCCCGGCCGCCGCGCCCGGCCTCCCCGCCGGCACGGTGCCGCTGCTGGCCGGTGCGGTCACCGGCTGGGTGTGGAACCAGGCCCTGTCCCACCGCGCCTACTCGTGGCTCGGTCTCGGCGACCGGGCGGCGGCCGCGCGGACCCTCCTGCGCGGCGCCCCGGCCGGTGCCCTCGTCGGCGCCCTGGTCGCCTTCGCGGCCGCGGCGGCCGGACCGGGGGAGTGGGGCGGCGCCGTGTTCGCCGCGGGCCAGGCGGTGTACCTGGCCGCCGCGACCGTGCTGCTCGTCCTCGACCGGGAGAAGGCGCTGCTCGGGGCGCTGGCCCCGCTGATCGCCGGCACCCCCGCCGCCCACTGGCTCGGGCTGCCCGACCCGGCGCGGGCGGCCCTGCTCGGCACCTCGCTGGCCCTGGCGGTCGGCCTCGCGGCGCGCGAACTGCTGCCGTGGACCGCGCCGGCCGGGGAGCGGGCACCGGCCGGGGAGCGGGCACCGGCGGGGAGGGCCGCGCCCCGGCTCGCCGCGTCCGTCCCGTACGGGCTGTTCGGGCTCGGCACGGGCGGGCTCGTCCTGTACGCCGCGATCGGCGACGTCGTGGCCGAGGGCGCCGGCGCCTCCGTGGCCGGGCCGACCGCCGTGGCGCTCACCCTGTCCATGGGGCCCGCCGAGTGGCTCCTGCACCGGTTCCGCAGCGAGAGCCTCGCCGGACTGCGCGCCTCCACCAGCGCCCGCGCCTTCCGCCGGACCACGGCCGTCACACTGTCGCTGTGCCTCACCGTCTACCTGGCGGTGCTGCTGGCCCTCGCGGTGACCGGCACCCTGCTCTGGCCCGGCGCCCCGGACATCGGCGGCACCCGGCTCGCGTCGCTGCTCCTGATCGGTACGGTGCTGTGGGCGGCGCTGCTGCTCCAGTCCTTCGGCGCGGTGCTCACCGCGGCGGTGGTCTGCGGGGCGGCGGCAGCGGCGCAGACGGTGGCGCTGGCCACGGGGACGGGCGACCCGAGGCTGGTGGGCGCGGGCGTCGCCGGGTCGGCCGCCGCGGTGCTGGCCGTGGTCGGGGCCGTCCTGCTCGGGCGGGCGACCGCACACCGTACGTAGACGCGTACGGAGACGGAGACACACGAAGGAAACGCACGTGGACCTGCTGGTGCCCTACTACGAGCACCCCTCCGCCCGCCCCGCCGAGTGGGACGCGATCGTCGCCGCGGCGCCCCTGCTGTACGGGGTGGTCGTCAACCCGGCGAGCGGCGCGGGGACGGCACCCGACCCGGCGTTCGTGAGCGTCGCGGACCGGCTGCGCGCGGCGGGGGTGTGCGTCCTCGGCTACACCGACACCGACTACGGCCGCCGCCCGCACGCCGACGTCCTCACCGACCTGGTCCGCCACCGCGACTGGTACGGCGCCGACGGCGCGTTCCTCGACCAGGTCCCGACCGACCCCGGCGCCGTGCCGCACTACCGGCGCCTCGGGGTGGCCGCCCGCGCGGCGGGCGCGGCCACCCTGGTCCTCAACCACGGGGCCCAGCCCGACCCCTCGTACGCCGAACTGGCCGACCTGCTGGTCACGTTCGAGGGTTCGTGGGACACCTACCGCGAGCTGGACCTGCCGGTCGCCGATCACTTCTGCCACCTGGTGTACGCGGCCCCGGCGAGTGCACGCCTCGCGACCCGTGTGAAGTGCGCGGTCCCCGGCGGCGGGGCACATCCCTGGGGAACCCTCCCGTATCCCCTGGAGTGCCCGTGAACCGCCGCGTACCGCTCCTCCTGGCCGCACTGCTGCTCCTGCTGGCCGGCTGCACCGGCACCTCCGACGACGAGCCGGGCCCGCAGCGCGCCGGCCGTTGGCAGCCGGTCCCGGGCCAGCCCTGGCAGTGGCAGCTCAGCGGTCGGCTGGATCCGACGGTGGACGTGCCGGTGTACGACATCGACGGCTTCGACCACCCCGCGTCGACCGTCGACGACCTGCACCGGCGCGGCCGCAAGGTGATCTGCTACCTGTCCACCGGTGCCTGGGAGGACTGGCGGCCCGACGCGGGGAAGTTCCCCGCCGCCGTGCTCGGGCAGGGCAACGGCTGGGACGGCGAGCGGTGGCTCGACATCCGGCGCACCGACGTCCTCGGGCCGCTGATGGCCACCCGCCTCGACATGTGCCGGGACAAGGGCTTCGACGCGGTGGAACCCGACAACATGGACGGCTACGACAACCGGACCGGCTTCCCCCTCACCGCCGCCGACCAGCTCCGCTACAACCGCCTCATCGCCCGCCTCGCGCACGACAGGGGCCTCGCCGTGGGGCTCAAGAACGACCTGGACCAGATCCCGCAGCTGCTCGGCGACTTCGACTTCGCGGTCAACGAGCAGTGCGCGGAGTACGACGAGTGCCCCTCCCTCAGCCCGTTCGTCGACGCGGGCAAGGCCGTCTTCCACGTGGAGTACGAACTCGGCACGCGGGAGTTCTGCCCGCTGGCGAAGCGGCTGCGGCTGAGCTCGATGCTCAAGCGGTACGAGCTGGACGCCTGGCGCAAGCCCTGCTGACGGCGTCCCGGGGCGCACACCGCCCCGGGACGTGTCCGCTAGGCGGGCGAGACGTTCTCGGCCTGCGGGCCCTTGGGGCCCTGCGTCACCTCGAACTGGACCTTCTGCCCCTCCTGGAGCTCGCGGTACCCGGAGGCGTTGATGGCGGAGTAGTGGACGAACACGTCCGGGCCGCCGCCGTCCTGCTCGATGAAACCGAAACCCTTTTCCGGGTTGAACCACTTCACGGTGCCAGTAGCCATGCTGATCTATCTCCTTCTTTCCTGCTGCCGTCCGACTACCAGGGTCCGGCGCCCCCCAAACCCCGGCCCGCCCGAACGGGGGGCCGGGGGCCGGGACGACCAGCCACCGAAGGCCGGCCACCGAAGGTCAGCCGCCGAAGGTCAGCACGACGAGCGCCGCCGTGGCCGCCGTCTCCTCCACGGCACCGAACACGTCACCGGTCACCCCGCCGAACCGGCGCACGCAGCGGCGCAGCAGCCACTCCGCCGCCACCAGGGCCAGCACGCCCGCGGCGAGGTGGCGCAGCGCGCCGTACGGCCCGTCCAGCGCGCCGCCCGCCCCTGCCGCGGCCGCCAGGACCAGCAGCGCCGCCGCCGCGGCGGCGCCCGCCGGGACGGTGCCGGCCACGACCGCGCCCAGCCCCTCGGGGCGGGCCGCCGGGACGGTGGCGCGGGAGGCGAGGGTGAGCGCGAGGCGGGCGACCGCGCCGGTGACGGCGGCGCCCGCCATGCCGTACGCCCAGCCCTGCCCGGCGTACAGCTCGTACAGCGCGGCGACCTGGGCGAGCAGCACCAGGAGCAGGGTGATGACCCCGAACGGCCCGATGTCGGACTGCTTCATGATCCGCAGCGCGTCCTCGGCGGGCCGGCCGCTGCCCAGCCCGTCCGCCGTGTCCGCGAGCCCGTCCAGGTGCAGGCCCCGGGTCAGCACGGCGGGCACGGCGGCCGAGGCCACCGCGGCGAGCAGCGGGCCCGCGCCCAGCAGCAGGAGCAGCCCGCCGGCCGCGGCCGAGGCGAGGCCCACCACCAGGCCTGCGAGCGGCGCCCAGAGCATGCCGGCGCGGGCCGCCTCGCGGTCCCACCGGCCGACCCGTACGGGCAGCACGGTGAGGGTGCCGAAGGCGAAACGCAGGCCGTCGACGCTCGTACGGGCGTGGTTACGGGTGCGGGAAGTGGTCACCGCGCGCAGGGTAGTCGGTGGGAACGCCGAGAACTGGAGCGGGTGGCATGGGGCACTGGTTCTACCGCAACATCATCGAACCGGGGAAGCTCCCGCTGCTGGTCGCCCTCGGCTCCTTCGTGCTGACCTTCCTGATCACCCGCACCGTGACCCGGCTGATCCGGGCGGGCAAGGGCCCCTTCCGCAACGTCCGGCCCGGAGGGCTGCACATCCACCACGTGGTGCCCGGCGTCATCCTCACCCTGATCGGTGGTTTCGGCGGGGTGGCGGTGGGACGGCACGAGGCGGGGGCCATCACCTGCGCGGTGCTCCTGGGGATGGGGGCGGGGCTGGTCCTCGACGAGTTCGCGCTGATCCTGCACCTCGACGACGTGTACTGGACCGAGCAGGGGCGCCAGAGCGTGGAGGTCGTGGTGCTGACCACCGCGCTGCTCCTGCTGGTCCTCGGCGGCTTCTCGCCGTTCGGCGTCGACGAGCTGACCGCCGAGGAGCGCCAGGGCCGCAGGAGTTTCCTCCTCACCCTGGCGCTGAACTTCCTCTTCGTGCTCATCGCCCTGTTCAAGGGCAAGTTCCGGATGGCGATCCTGGGCCTGTTCCTGTCGCCCGTCGCGATCTTCGGGGCGCTGCGCCTGGCCCGCCCCGGCTCCCTGTGGGCCCGTCGCTTCTACCGGAACCGGCCCAAGGCGCGCGCCAAGGCGGGGCTGCGGGCCTTCCACCACGACCGCCGCTGGGACAACGCCAGGCGCCGCTTTCAGGACCTGATCGCAGGAGCGCCCGACCGTGTCCTGCCGCTGCGCCAGGCGCCGGACGACCGCACGCCGACAGGCAGTACGCCGGATGACCGCGCGCCGGACGAGGGCCCGCCCGGCGAGGACCCGCCCGCGCCGCCGCCGGTGGCACCGCCGGCCGGGGACCAGGCTTCCCGGGACACCGCGCCCGGCCGCCCCGACCCGTCCGCCGGCCACTCCACCCGGTCCGATCCATCCGCCGGCCCGTCCGCCCAGCCCGACCGATCCGCCCGGCCCCGGCCGTCCGATCCGTCCGATCCGTCCGATCCGTCAGACCCGCCCGACCGGCGCTGACGCCAGGACTCCACCGCGCACACCACCAGCACCGCCGCGATCGCCGCCAGGTGCTCCTTGCCCGCGAGGTTGCACTTGACCAGCACCTCGACCACCATCGCCACGATCACCAGGCCGCCCGTGACCCACGCCCGGTGGCGCCGGCACACGTACACCGCGAGCCCGACGACCGCGGCCGACGGCCCGGTGTCCACGACCAGCGCGTCGGAGGCCGGCAGGCCCAGCCCCAGCGGTGCGTCGGGTCCGAGCGCGAGGCCGATCCGCGCGTACATGGTCCCGGCCAGTGTCGCCGTGTAGGCGATCAGCAGCGTGCGCGGCCGGCCCAGGCACACCTCCGCGATGCCGAACACCAGCAGGATCTGCGCCAGCGCGCCCCACACCGGCAGGTCCAGCGCCGGGACGAACAGCGACAGCGGGGTGCGCAGCAGCGCCTCCCACAGCGGGTCCTCGGCCCGCACGGAGCCGATGTGCTGGACGGGCCCGTACCCCCAGGGCTGGTTCTGCACCACCTGGAAGACCGACGTCAGGCACACGGCACCGAGCGTCATGGCGACCGCCCGCCACTTCCGCGTGACCAGGGCGGTCCGCACCGCCGCGTACAGCGCACCCCACTCGCGGCGCGCGAACCGCCTCAACGTCGCCGGCCTTCCGGGCGCCGGTGCGTGCGTCCGGCCGGGCGGGGTGCCTTCCGGGACCCCGCCGCGCGGCCCGCGGACGGACCGGTGCGCGGCAGGTCGGATCTCTTCTCGAACGGCATGGATCGCGGCTCCCCGGGTCGGTCGGTACTCGGCGTCGGCGCGGCGTCCGGGGACCGGCCCCGAGCGTCGCGCCACGTTCCAAGACCGACCCGGCCCGGGGGAAGTTCAGTGCCGCCCGCGTGATCCGGATCTCTCCGGTGGTCCCGGTGGGTCAGTCCTCGTCCGCCGGCCGCTGCTCGGGCAGCGGCTTCTCCGGAAGCTCGGCCGCGAACGCCGCCGCGGCCTGGACCAGGGGGAGCGCCAGCAGCGCCCCGGTGCCCTCGCCCACGGTGACGCCGTGGTCGAGCAGCGGGTTGAGCGCCATCCGGTCCAGCGCCTTGGCCTGCGCCGGCTCACCGCTGACCTGGCCCGCCAGCCACCAGTCCGGCGCACGGAACGCGGCCCGCTGCGCCACCAGCGCGCACGCCGCCGACACCACGCCGTCCAGAATGACCGGCATCCGGCGCACCGCGCTCTGGAGCAGGAACCCGGTCGTCGCCGCCAGGTCGGCGCCGCCGACCGCCGCCAGCAGCTCCAGCTGGTCGCCCAGGACCGGCCGGGCCCGGCGCAGCGCGTCGCGGATCGCCGCGCACTTGCGCATCCAGGCCAGGTCGTCGATCCCCGCACCGCCCCGGCCGGTCACCACCGAGGCGTCGGTGCCGCACAGGGCGGCGATCAGCGTGGAGGCGGGCGTCGTGCCGCCCACGCTGAGGTCGCCGAGCACGACCAGGTCGGTGCCCGAGTCGGCCTCCTCGTCGGCGACCGCCATGCCGAGACGTACGGCCTGCTCCGCCTCCTCCGGGGTCAGGGCGTCCTCGACGTCGATCCGCCCGCTGCCGCGCCGCACCCGGTGGCGCACCACGTCGGCGGGCAGCAGCTCCGGGTCGCAGTCCACCCCGGCGTCGACGACCCGCACCGGGACGCCCGTGCGCCGGGCCAGCACGGCCACCGGGCTCGACCCGTCCAGCACGCCCCGCACCAGCTCGTACGTGCCGCCGGCGGGCCGTCCCGACACGTCCAGCCCCGCCACCCCGTGGTCACCGGCGAACAGCACCACCCGCGGCCGCTCGACCGGCCGCACCGGCACGGCACCCTGGGCGGCCGACAGCCACTCGCCCAACTCGTCGAGGCGCCCGAGCGCGCCGGGCGGCACGGTGAGGCGCTCCCGGCGTTCCTCGGCGTCACGCCGCGTACCGCTGTCGGGGCGCTCGATCAGATCGGAGAAGTCGTCGAGATTCAGCCTGCTCATTCGCTGAACAGTACCGGTCACCCACGCAGGCCGAGGGCCTGCCCGGCGACCACCAGGAGGACGTGCTCGCACTCGTCGGCGAACGCCGCGTTCAGCCGTCCCAGCTCGTCCCGGAACCGTCTGCTCCCCGCGTCCCCGGGCACGATCCCCGCCCCCACCTCATTGGTCACCGCGACGACCGTACGGGAGGTGGCGCGCACCGCAGCGACCAGCTCGGCCACCCGCTCGCGCAGCTCCCGCTCCCCGCTCCGCGCCCAGGTGTCGTCGTCCCAGGCGCCCACCCGGTCCATCGCGTCGGTCAGCCACAGCGACAGGCAGTCGATCAGCAGCGGCGGCCCGTCCTCCCGCAGCAGCGGGGCGACCTCGCACGTCTCCTCCGTGCGCCACGAACCGGGCCGCCGGTCGCGGTGGGCGGTGACCCGGGCGGCCCACTCGGTGTCCCCGTCGCGCGAGCCGCCCGTGGCGACGTACACCACGTCCGGGAACGCCTCCAGGCGCCGCTCGGCCTCCAGGGACTTGCCCGACCGCGCCCCGCCGGTCACCAGCGTGCGCCGGGGCACGTCGGGCACCTCGTGGTACTCGCCCACGACCAGCGTCGTCCCGTCCGGCACGGCCCGCGCCCCGGCGGCGGCCAGCCGCCGGTCCAGCTCGCGCGGCGAGGGCACGTCGTGGTCCAGGTGCACCGCGACCAGGTCGGTCGCCGGCCCCACGCCGCCGGAGGCCCGCAGCCGGGCCGCCCCGTCCGGCCGGGCGATCACGTCGGCGACCACCATGTCGTACGGCCGCCCCGCCTCGCCGACCCCGGCGGGCGCGCCGCCCGGCGGCAGGTACAGCAGGCGCAGTCCCTCCGGCGACGTCACCTCGTACCCGGTGCCGGGCGAGTCCATCGGCACCGCCCGCACCCGGTGCCCGCTGATCAGCGTGAGCTCCCGCCCGTCCGGTACGCGCCCCGCCGACGGCAGCCCGGGGGGAAGCTCCAGGGCCGGCCCGTCGTGCGGGTGGGTGAGCAGCACCTGCCGTACGCCGGTGAGTGAGCGCCCCGCCCGCGCGGCGGCCAGCGCGGCGCCGGGCGTCAGGTCGAGCAGCAGCGCCCCGTCCACGAGCAGCGCCGTGGCGGCGCGCGCCGCGCTCCCTCGGGCGGTGGCACAGGCGGCGCAGGGGCAGTCGGGGCGGGGCAGGCCCTCGGGGGCGCCGGTTCCGAGCAGAGTCACTTCCACGGGACGATCCTCCCGCGTCCCCGCGCGGGGTGCGCGCCCGGCTACGCTGCGGGCAGGAAACCGATCATCTGGAGGTCCACATGGCATGGACGTGGCGGTTCGAGCGGTCCGACGGCACGGAGGTCCAGCCGGCGGTCGAGCCGGAGGAGTTCACCACCCAGGGCGACGCGGAGTCGTGGGTCGGCGAGAACTGGAAGGACCTCAAGGACGGCGGCGCCGACCAGGTGGTCCTCTTCGAGGACGACACGAAGATCTACGGTCCGATGAGCCTCCACGCGGAGGACGCGGCGCAGGGCTGAGCCCCCGGGCGGGGCCGGCACCCACCGCCGGCCCCGCCGCCCGGAACACCCGTCGCCGGAGCGCCTCAACGGGGTCGCCGGGAACGCCGCCGCCGCGGCGGGCCGAGCGGACCGCAGGCCCGGAGCGCCGCGCGTCCGGCCGCCCGCAGGGCCGCGCCCGCCCGCCGGGCCGCGCCCGGCGCCGGCGCCGGACCCGTCCCGTTCCGCCCGCCGGACCCGTCCCGTTGCGCCGTCCCCTCAGATCTCGCCCAGGGTGACCCGGGCCTTCGCCGACCGGCCGCCGCGGGTGTACGTCACCGTCACCTCGTCGCCCGGCTTCGCCGACGCCAGGGCCTCCAGCAGGGAGGTCATCGTGGTGATCACCTCGTCGTCCACCCTCGTGATGACGTCTCCCGGCCGGAGGCCCGCGTCCGCCGCCGCGCCGCCCGGTGACACCTCGACGATCGCGACGCCGCCCGGCTGGTAGTCGTCCGTCAGGACCGTACGGCCGGTGATGTTCAGGGCCGCCCGGCCGGAGTCGGTGACGCGGCCCGTACGGACGATCTGGTCGGCGACCGTCCGCACCATCGAGGCGGGGATCGCGAAGCCGATGCCCGGCGCCGCGCTGCCGCCCAGCTCCGGGTCGGCCGCCGCGAGCGTCGGGATGCCGATGACCTCGCTGTCCAGGTTCACCAGCGCGCCCCCGCTGTTGCCCGGGTTGATCGCCGCCGACGTCTGGACCATGTTGCCGATCGTCGCGCCCGTCCCGCCGCCCGACCGGCTCTCGCTGACGGTCCGCCCGGTCGCCGAGACGATGCCCTGGGTGACGCTCCCGGACAGGCCGAGGGGCGAGCCCATGGCCAGCACGATCTGCCCCACCTCCACCTTCGACGAGTCGCCGAACGTGGCAGGCTTCAGGCCCTCGGGGCGGCGGTCCAGCTTGATGACGGCGAGGTCCTGCTCCGGGTAGCTGGAGACCAGCTTGGCGGACAGGGTCTGCCCGCCCGTCGCCACCGTGACCCGGAAGGTCCGCTCCCGGCCCACGACATGGGCGTTGGTCACGATGTGGCCCTGCTCGTCGTAGACGACCCCCGAGCCGAGACCCGCCCGCGCCTCGATCTGCACCACGGAGGGGAGGACGTCCCTGATCGCGTTGCGGTAGTCGTCCTCCAGCTCGGCCGCCCGGGCGGCCCGCGGAGCCGCCGCGCGGGCCGTCGTCCCCCGGGGCTCCGCCGCCGCCGCGCCGAGCGGCGGCGGGCCGGCCGAGCAGCCGCCCACCAGAGCGGACGCGCAGACCGCGGAGGCCAGGGGAGCGAGCACACGAAGGGCATCCATGTCCGGAGTATCCCTTTCGTCAACCCGGTGTGCCGCCCCCTGCGCACCCGATCAGGGGGTCACCCCCCGGCGGCCGTGAGGAACTGCGTCGCCGCCAGCTCCCCGTACAGCGGGTCGCCGGCGACCAGCTCCGCATGGGTGCCCACCGCCCGTACCCGCCCCGCGTCCATCACCACGATCCGGTCCGCGAGCGTCACGGTCGACAGCCGGTGCGCCACCACCAGGACCGTCACCTCCCGCGCGACCTCCGCCACCACGTCCCGCAGCGCCAGCTCGTTCACGGCGTCCAGCTGCGAGGTCGCCTCGTCGAGCAGCAGCAGCCGCGGCCTGCGCAGCAGCGCCCGGGCGACGGCCACCCGCTGCCGCTCACCGCCCGACAACTGGGACCCGCGGTGCCCGACCGGGGTCTCCAGGCCCTCCGGCAGCCGGTCCACCAGCGCGTCCAGCCGGGCCCGCACCAGCACCTCGCGGATCTCCTCCTCCGTGGCGTCCGGCGCGGCGAAGCAGAGGTTCTCGCGCAGCGTCCCGGCGAGCACCGGGGCGTCCTGCTCGACGTAGCCGATCGCTCCGCGCAGCTCGGCCAGCGGCCAGTCCCGCACGTCCCTGCCGTCGACCAGGATCCGGCCCCCGGTCGCCTCGTAGAACCGCTCCACCAGCCCGAACACCGTCGTCTTGCCCGCGCCGGACGGCCCCACGAACGCCGTCATCCCGGGGCCCGGCACTTCGAAGGAGACGCCGTGGTGGACGTACGGAAGGTCGTCCCGGTAGCGGAAGACGACGTCCTCGAACACCACGGACGCGGGCGGCCCGCCCCGGGGCGCCGCGGGCCCGCCGGGGCTCTCTGCGGCCAGCCGCTCGGCCTCCTCGATACGGGCCACGGCCGCCGAACCGACCTGGTACTCGGTCGCCGCCGACACCAGCTTGGAGATCGGTTCCGTCAGGTAGAAGAGGTACAGCAGGAAGGCGACCAGGTCCGCCACCGAGATGGCGCCCGACGCCACCCGCGCCCCGCCGATGCCCAGCACCGCGAGGAACGACACCTGCACGGCCAGCCCCACCGAGGAGCCCGACACCGACTGCCACTTGGCCGACCGCAGCCCCTGGCGCCACGCCTCCACGGCGGCGGCCTCCACGACCGCCGCCTCGCGCTCCTCCGCGCCCGACGCCTTCACCGTGCGGAAGGCGCCGAACACCCGCTCCAGCCGGGTCGAGATCTCGGCGACCGCCTCCTGCGAGCGCCGGGTGGCGCGGGAGATCTGCGGCATCACCAGCGCCATGGCCCCGCCGATCAGCACGATCACACCGAGCGTGACGCCGAGCAGGACCACGTCCATCACGGCCATCATCACGAGCGTCGCCAGGAACGCGAGACCGCCCGTCACCGCCGAGACGATCGAGTCGGTCGTCACCGCCCGCAGCAGCGTGGTGTCCGAGGTGATCCGCGACATCAGGTCGCCCGGCTGCGTCCGCTCCACCTCCGGCAGGCGCAGCCGCAGCAGCCGGCCGATCAGGGTGCGCCGGGCGGCGAGGACGACGGACTCGGCGGTGCGTTCCAGCACGTACGCCCCGACCGACTCGATCGCGGTCCCGAGCACCACCAGCGCGGTGAGCACCAGCAGGATCCGGCCGATCGGCTCGTCCTGCCCGAGGCGCTCCACCAGCGCCCTGGCCGCGAGGGGCTGGAGTATGCCGGTGGCCGCGCCGATCAGCGCCAGCAGCGTGCCGAACCCGACGGTCCACCGGTGCGGCCGGAAGTGCCGGTACAGGGCCCGCCAGGTCTCACGGGCGGGCAGCCGGGGCGTGCGGTCCGTCTCCGTCTTCGAAAAGCTCGCGTCGCTCACGTCGGAGCAGGACGCGAAAAGCCCCTGTTCACCTGAGCCGCCGCCCGGCGGGCGTCAGCCCCGTACCCCGCACAGGTGCAGCAGCGCCGCCACCCTCCGGTACGGCTCGGTGCGGCCGGCCCGGTCCTCCGCAGCCAGCAGCCGTTCCAGCTCGTCGGCCGGGGGCAGCTCCTCCCCGTTCGGTACGAGGTCGGTGAAGACCCGCACCCCGTACCAGGCCTGCAGCGGCGCCGCGATGCCGGCGAGCGTCGCGGTCAGGTCCTCCAGCCGGTCCGCCCGCACCGGCAGCCCGAGACTGGATGGGGGTGCCCCCTGCTCGAGCGAAGCCGAGAGCTTGGGGGAATAGGCGTCCGACTCGAACGCCGCCAGCGCCCCCGGCCAGTCCCCGGCCAGCCCCGGCCGCATGGCCAGCGCGTCCCCGTTGCGCACGAGCAGCGACAGCAGACCGCCCGGCGCGAGCATCCGGGCGAGCCCCGCCAGCATCGCGTCCGGCTCCTCGACGTACATCAGCACGCCGTGGCACAGCACCACGTCGAAGCTGCCCGGCAGGAAGTGGACACCGGTCTCCCGGCCGTCCCCCTCGATCAGCCGGAACCGCTCCCGGATGCCGGCCGGCTCGGAGGCGAGCGCCTCATGGGCGGTCCGCAGCATCTCGGGGTCGGACTCCAGGCCCGTGAGGCTGTGTCCGGCCCGGGCCAGGCGCAGTGCCTGTGTGCCCTGGCCCATGCCCACGTCGAGTATCCGCAGCCGCTGCCCCACCGGGTAGCGGGCGGCTATCTGCTCGTCCAGCTGGCGTGCGACGAGCTCCTGGCGGACCACGTTGCGCAGTCCGCCGAGCCCGTCCAGCCAGTCACCCGATGCGCCTCCGAAACCGGAGACCAGGGTGCTCAGGGCCGCTCACCGCGCTTGACCTGCGGCTTGGGCAGCCGCAGCCGGCGCAGCTGGAGCGTACGCATCAGGCCGTACGCCACGGCGCCGCGCTTGGGCTCGTCCGGGAAGCGCGTGCTGAGCTGCTTCTTCAGCCGGAGCCAGATGCCGACCGAGTCGACGACGATGAGGGCGATCACCGCGAGCCACAGCAGCAGCGCGATGTTCTTCAGCTGCGTGTTGGGCAGGCTGGACAGGATCAGGATCACGACCGCCAGCGGCAGGAAGAACTCGGCGACGCAGAAGCGCGAGTCCACGTAGTCGCGGACGAAACGGCGCACCGGTCCCTTGTCACGGGCCGGCAGGTACCGCTCGTCGCCACTGGCGAGAGCCTGGCGCTGCCTGGCCAGGTCCGCGCGGCGGGCCTCGCGCTGGCGGCGCATGGCCTCCTTGCGGTCGGTCGGCACGGTCTGGGCACGGCGACGCTGGGTCTGGGCCTCACTCCGCTTCGGGGTCGGGCGGCCCTTGGGGGCCTGCGGGTCGCGGGGCTGCTTGGAGAGGTCCGCCGTCACCTGGTCGGTGGGGGCCTTCTCATCCTTCGAACGGCTACGGAACACAAAGCCCAAGGGTACGGGGTGCGTCGCGGGTACCCCACCCCCGCGGGGAACGATCCGGCAACGGCCCGCGTCCCTCCCGTAGGGATCCCTACTCCTTGCGCCTGATCACCACCCCGAACAGTCGTCCTTGGGGAGGAGCGCATCCGCGTCCGAACAGTGCGGTAATGGATGTGGGGCCCGTACTGTGGGTTCTGTTGGGTGCTGGAGCCGAAGTCCGTCAGAAGGGGGCGCGCGAAGCCCATGAGCGGTGTCATGAAGCGTATGGGGATGATCTTCCGCGCGAAGGCAAACAAGGCCCTTGACCGGGCCGAGGATCCGCGCGAGACCCTCGATTACTCGTACCAGAAGCAGCTGGAGCTGCTCCAGAAGGTCCGCCGCGGCGTCGCCGACGTGGCGACCTCGCGCAAGCGCCTGGAGCTCCAGCTCAACCAGCTCCAGAGCCAGTCCACCAAGCTGGAGGACCAGGGCCGCAAGGCGCTCGCCCTGGGCCGCGAGGACCTGGCGCGCGAGGCGCTCTCCCGCCGGGCCGCGCTCCAGCAGCAGGTCTCGGACCTGGAGACGCAGCACCAGACCCTCCAGGGCGAGGAGGAGAAGCTGACGCTCGCCGCGCAGCGCCTGCAGGCCAAGGTCGACGCCTTCCGCACCAAGAAGGAGACGATCAAGGCCACGTACACCGCCGCCCAGGCGCAGACGCGGATCGCCGAGTCGTTCTCCGGCATCTCGGAGGAGATGAGCGACGTCGGCGTCGCCATCCAGCGCGCCGAGGACAAGACCGCGCAGCTCCAGGCGAGGGCCGGCGCGATCGACGAGCTGCTGGCGTCCGGGGCGCTCGATGACCAGTCGGGCCTGCAGAAGGACGACATCCAGGCCGAGCTGGACCGCCTGTCGGGCGGTACGGACGTCGAGCTGGAGCTCCAGCGGATGAAGGCCGAGCTGGCCGGCGGGACCACGTCGCAGCAGGCCCTGGAGGGCGGCGCGGGCACCACGCAGGACCAGTCGCAGTCGCAGTCGCAGACCAGGTTCGACAAGAGCTGACAAGAGCCAGAGCTAAGGACGGCGCGTCATGATCGTCAGGATCATGGGGGAGGGCCAGGTGAGGCTGGCGGACAGCCACTTCGCCGAGCTCAACAAGCTGGACGACGAACTGCTCCAGGAGATGGAGGGCGGCGACGGAGAGGGCTTCCGCCGCACGCTGCACGCCCTGCTCGACACGGTGCGCCAGCTGGGCGAGCCGCTGCCGGACGATGCGCTCGAACCCTCGGAGCTGATCCTGCCGGCGCCCGACGCGACCCTCGAAGAGGTCCGCGCCATGCTCGCCGAGGACGGCCTGATCCCCGGCTGACGTCCCGGCGGCGCCCGCCGCCGGACCCGACACCCACCGGGCCCCGCCCCCCGCACCACGGGGGCGGGGCCCGGCCGCGTCCTCCGCCGCCTCCCCACCGCGCAGGCCGCCCCGGCCCCGCCCCGCACCCCGCCCGCGCGGTGAGCCGGGCTCCGGCCACCGGGGACCGCTCCCGGCGGGCGAGGCCGTACCGTCTTCTCCCGTGACCACCCTCGGAGAACGGTTCGCGCGCGGGCGTGGCCGGCTGCGGCAGCATCCGCTCGCGTTCGACGCCGCCCTCGCCCTCGGCGTGCTCGTGTGCATGGTGGCCGGTTCGTTCGTCGACCGGCACGGCGGGCCGCACGGCGGGCCCGACTTCGGGGGGCGCACCCCCGGTGCGAGCAGCGTGCTGCTCATGCTGATCGGCGCCGCCGCCCTCGTACCGCGCCGCCGCAGGCCGCTGGGCGTCCTGCTGTTCACCGGAGCGGTCACGCTCGTCGAGCACGTGTCCCAGGACCCGCCGGCCCCGGTCGCGATGAGCGCCGTGGTCGCCCTCTACACCGTCGCGTCCCGCACCGACCGGCCCACCACCTGGCGGTTCGGCCTGCTGACGATGGTGGTGCTGACGGGCGCCGCGATGCTGTTCGGCGCCGCGCCCTGGTACAGCCAGGAGAACCTGGGCGTCTTCGCGTGGACCGGCATGGCGGCGGCCGCCGGCGACGCCGTCCGCAGCCGCCGCGCCTTCGTGGACGCCATCCGCGAGCGCGCCGAACGCGCCGAGCGGACCCGTGAGGAGGAGGCCCGCCGCCGGGTCGCCGAGGAGCGGCTCCGCATCGCGCGCGACCTCCACGACGTCGTCGCCCATCACATCGCGCTGGTCAACGTCCAGGCCGGTGTCGCCGCCCATGTGATGGACAAGCGGCCGGACCAGGCCAAGGAAGCCCTCGCGCACGTCCGGGAGGCCAGCCGCTCGGCCCTCGACGAGCTGCGCGTCACCGTGGGCCTGCTCCGCCAGTCCGGCGACCCCGAGGCGCCCACCGAGCCGGCCCCCGGCCTCGCCGTCCTCGACGAGCTGCTGGACACCTTCCGCAACGCCGGCCTGCCGGTGGAGCTGGCCCGCACCGACCAGGGCACCGAGCTGCCGGCGGCCGTCGACCTCGCCGCGTACCGGATCATCCAGGAGGCGCTCACCAACGTGCGCAAGCACGCCGGCCCGGACGCCCGGGCGGAGGTGAGCGTCGTCCGGGTGGGCCGGACCGTCGAGGTGACGGTCCTCGACGACGGCGCGCCCACCGGGCAGGCGGCCGACGGCGGCGGCCACGGCCTCCTCGGCATGCGCGAACGCGCCACCGCCCTCGGCGGCGCCCTCTCCGCGGGGCCCCGCTACGGAGGCGGTTTCCGCGTCCAGGCGATACTGCCCGTCACGGCACGGACAGGGGAGGCCACATGACCATCAGGGTGCTGCTCGCCGACGACCAGGCGCTGCTGCGCAGCGCGTTCCGGGTGCTCGTCGACTCCGAGCCGGACATGGAGGTCGTGGGCGAGGCGGCCGACGGGGCGGAGGCGGTGGCCCTGGCCCGCTCCCGGCGGGCCGACGTCGTGCTGATGGACATCCGCATGCCGGGCACGGACGGTCTGGCCGCCACCCGGCTGATCAGCGAGGACCCCGACCTGGCCGGCGTGCGCGTCGTCATGCTGACCACCTTCGAGGTGGACGAGTACGTGGTGCAGGCGCTGCGCGCGGGGGCCTCCGGTTTCCTCGGCAAGGGCGCGGAGCCGGACGAACTGCTGAACGCCATCCGGATCGCCGCCGCCGGCGAGGCGCTGCTGTCGCCGGTCGCCACCAAGGGCCTGATCGCCACGTTCCTGGCGCAGGGCGGACACGGGGACCCCGCCCCGCGGGACGGCGGCGTCTACGCGGAGCGGCTCGCCGCCCTGACCGTACGGGAACGGGAGGTGCTCGTCCTGGTCGGCGGCGGCCACTCCAACGACGAGATCGCCGAGCGGCTGGAGGTCAGTCCGCTCACCGTCAAGACCCACGTCAACCGGGCCATGGCGAAGCTCGGGGCCCGGGACCGCGCCCAGCTGGTCGTCACGGCCTACGAGTCGGGGTTGGTACGTCCCAGGGTGGAGTGAGCGCGCACACCCGTGTACTCCGTTCGGTGTATGCCGGGGATAAGCAAACGGGACCTGGGGGCGACGGAACCGCCACCTCCATGGCTGATCGTATGAAGACCGCCGATCCGCCACGGAAGAGAGACCCCATGTCCTGGCTGTCCAGATTCAGCCTCGCGCAACGGGCCCTGATAGGGCTGATGTCCATCGTGGCGATCGTCTTCGGGGCGATCGCCATCCCGCAGCTCAAGCAACAGCTGCTGCCCTCCATCGAACTTCCGATGGTGTCGGTCCTGGCCCCCTACCAGGGCGCGTCCCCCGACGTGGTCGAGAAGCAGGTCGTCGAACCGCTCGAGGACAGCATCAAGGCGGTCGACGGCATCAAGGGCGTCACCTCCACCGCCAGCGAGGGCAACGCCCTGATCATGGCGACGTTCGACTACGGCGACGAGGGCACCAAGCAGCTCGTCGCCGACGTCCAGCAGGCCGTCAACCGCGCCCGCGCGCAGCTGCCGGACGAGGTGGACCCGCAGGTCGTCGCCGGTTCGACCGACGACATCCCGACGGTCGTCCTCGCGGTCACGTCCGGCAAGGACCAGCAGGCGCTCGCCGGTCAGCTGGAGCGGACCGTCGTCCCGGCCCTGGAGGACATCGAGGGCGTCGGCCAGGTCTCGATCGACGGCGTCCAGGACCTCCAGGTCTCCGTCACGCCCGACGAGCGCAAGCTCGCCGCCGCGGGCCTGAACGCCATGACCCTGTCGGAGGCGCTGCAGGCGGGCGGCGCGACCGTCCCGGCCGGCTCGTTCACCGAGGCGGGCAAGAGCCGCACGGTCCAGGTCGGCGGCGGCTTCACGTCCCTGAAGCAGATCCAGGACCTGGTCATCAAGCCCCCCAAGGGCGACGCGGTCCGCCTCGGCGACATCGCCACCGTGAAGCAGGAGGAGTCCCGCAGGGTCTCCCTGACCCGTACGAACGGCAGGCCGAGCCTCGCCGTCATGGCCACCATGGACAACGACGGCAGCGCCGTCGCCATCTCCGAGGCGGTCAGGGACAAGCTCCCCGGGCTCCGCGAGGACCTGGGCGCGGGCGCCGAGCTGACGGTCGTCTCCGACCAGGGACCGGCGGTCTCCAAGTCGATCTCCGGTCTGACCACCGAGGGCGCGCTCGGTCTCGTCTTCGCCGTCCTGGTCATCCTGGTCTTCCTGGCCTCGCTCCGCTCCACCCTGGTCACCGCGGTCTCCATCCCGCTCTCGGTGGTCCTCGCCCTGATCGTGCTGTGGACCCGCGACCTGTCGCTCAACATGCTGACCCTGGGCGCGCTGACCATCGCGATCGGCCGGGTCGTCGACGACTCGATCGTGGTCCTGGAGAACATCAAGCGGCACCTCGGCTACGGCGAGGAACGCCGGTCCGCCATCCTCACGGCGGTACGCGAAGTGGCGGGCGCCGTCACCTCCTCCACCCTCACCACCGTCGCGGTCTTCCTCCCCATCGGCCTGGTCGGCGGCATGGTGGGCGAGCTGTTCGGCTCGTTCTCCCTCACCGTCACCGCCGCGCTGCTGGCCTCGCTCCTCGTCTCGCTGACCGTCGTCCCGGTCCTCTCGTACTGGTTCCTGCGCGCCCCCAAGGGCACGTCGGCCGACCCGGAGGAGGCACGCCGCAAGGCGGAGGAGAAGGAGAACCGCAGCGTCCTCCAGCGCCTCTACGTGCCCGTGCTGCGCTTCGCGACCCGCCGCCGGCTCACCAGCGTCGCCCTCGCGCTCGTCGTCCTCGTGGGCACCTTCGGCATGGCGCCGCTGCTCAAGACCAACTTCTTCGACCAGGGCGAACAGGAAGTCCTCTCCATCAAGCAGGAGCTTCCGGCCGGCACCGGCCTGGAGGCGGCGGACGCCGCGGCGAAGAAGGTCGAGAAGGTCCTGGCCTCGGTCGACGAGGTGAAGGACTACCAGGTCACCGTCGGCTCGTCCGGTTTCATGGCGGCCTTCGGCGGCGGTACGGGCGCCAACCAGGCCTCGTACCAGGTGACGCTCGACGACTCCGGTTCCTACGAGGCGGCCCGCGACCGCATCGACGCCGAGCTGGGCAAGCTCGACGGCATCGGCGACACGACCATCGCGGCGGGCGACGGCTTCGGCAACCAGGACCTGAGCGTCGTGGTGAAGGCGGCCGACCCCGCCACCCTGAAGAAGGCCTCCGAGCAGGTGCGCGCCGAGGTCGCCGGGCTGAAGGACGTCACCGACGTCCAGAGCGACCTGTCGCAGTCGGTGCCGCGCATCTCGGTCCGGGCCGACGCCAGGGCGGCGCGTGCCGGGTTCACCGACGCCACGCTCGGCATGGCGGTCGCCCAGGCCGTACGCGGCACCCCGGCCGGCAAGGCGATCCTGGACGACACCGAGCGCGACGTCGTCATCACCTCCGCCACCCCGGCCAGGACGCTGGCCCAGCTCCGGCAGCTGCCGCTCGGTCCGGTGAAGCTCGGTGACGTCGCGAAGGTCGAGCTGGTCCCCGGCCCGGTCTCGATGACCCGTATCGACGGCTCGCGCGCCGCGACCATCACGGCGAAGCCGACCGGCGACAACACGGGCGCGGTCAGCGCCGACCTCCAGTCGAGGATCGACGCGCTGGACCTCCCCGAGGGCGCCACCGCGTCCATCGGCGGGGTGTCCGAGGACCAGGAGGAGGCGTTCGCCAACCTCGGCCTGGCGATGCTGGCGGCGATCGCGATCGTCTTCATGCTCCTGGTCGCGACGTTCCGCTCGCTGGTCCAGCCGCTGATCCTGCTGGTCTCCATCCCCTTCGCGGCCACCGGGGCCATCGGCCTCCTGGTCGCCACGGGCACCGCGATGGGCGTCCCGGCGATGATCGGCATGCTGATGCTGATCGGCATCGTGGTCACCAACGCGATCGTGCTGATCGACCTGATCAACCAGTACCGGGCCCAAGGCCTCGGCGTCATCGAGTCGGTCATCGAGGGCGGTCGCCACCGCCTCCGCCCGATCCTGATGACCGCCCTGGCGACGATCTTCGCGCTGCTCCCGATGGCACTCGGGATCACCGGCGAGGGCGGCTTCATCGCCCAGCCGCTCGCGGTCGTGGTGATCGGCGGCCTGGTGACCTCCACCCTGCTCACCCTGCTCCTGGTGCCGACGCTGTACGCGATGGTGGAGCTCCGCAAGGAGCGCCGCCGCGCCAAGCGCGAGGCCAGGCGCGCCGCCAAGTCGGCGCCGAAGCCCTCGGAGCGCGAGGACACCCCGGCCCCGGCCAACGCCTGACGAACCCGCACGGCCCCGCCCTCGGCCCTCCGCCGGGGGCGGCGCCACGCCAAGAGGGGCGCCCCGCGGCAATGCGGGGCGCCCCTCTTCGCGTACGTACCGGACGGGCCGCTACGGCAGCGCCAGCATCCGCTCCAGGGCCAGCTTGGCGAAGCTCTCCGTCTCGCGGTCGACCTGGATCCGGTTGACCAGGTTGCCCTCGGCCAGCGACTCCAGCGCCCACACCAGGTGCGGCAGGTCGATCCGGTTCATGGTGGAGCAGAAGCAGACCGTCCTGTCGAGGAAGACGATCTCCTTGCCCTCGCTGGCGAAACGGTTCGCCAGGCGCTGGACCAGGTTCAGCTCCGTACCGATCGCCCACTTCGAGCCGGCCGGGGCCGCCTCCAGGGTCTTGATGATGTACTCGGTCGAGCCGACGTAGTCCGCCGCCGCCACGACCTCGTGCTTGCACTCGGGGTGCACCAGCACGTTGACGCCCGGGATCCGCTCCCGCACGTCGTTGACCGAGTCCAGCGAGAAACGCCCGTGCACGGAGCAGTGGCCGCGCCACAGGATCATCTTGGCCCCGCGCAGCTCCTCCGCCGTCAGGCCGCCGTTCGGCTTGTGCGGGTTGTAGAGGACGCAGTCGTCCAGGGACATGCCCATGTCCCGGACGGCGGTGTTGCGGCCCAGGTGCTGGTCCGGCAGGAAGAGGACCTTCTCGCCCTGCTCGAAGGCCCAGTCGAGGGCGCGCTTGGCGTTCGAGGAGGTGCAGATCGTGCCGCCGTGCTTGCCGGTGAAGGCCTTGATGTCGGCGGAGGAGTTCATGTACGAGACCGGGACCGTCACCTCCGCGATGCCCGCCTCCGTCAGGACGTCCCAGCACTCCGCGACCTGCTCGGCCGTGGCCATGTCGGCCATGGAGCACCCGGCCGCCAGGTCGGGCAGCACGACCTTCTGGTCGTCGGTGGTGAGGATGTCGGCCGACTCGGCCATGAAGTGCACGCCGCAGAAGACGATGTACTCGGCCTCCGGCCGCGCCGCCGCGTCCCGGGCGAGCTTGAAGGAGTCGCCGGTGACGTCCGCGAACTGGATGACCTCGTCGCGCTGGTAGTGGTGGCCCAGGACGAAGACCTTGTTCCCCAGCTTCTCCTTGGCCGCGCGGGCGCGCTCGACCAGGTCGGGGTCGGACGGGGACGGGAGGTCACCGGGACACTCGACTCCCCGCTCGCTCTTGGGGTCGGCCTCGCGGCCGAGCAGCAGCAGGGCGAGGGGCGACGGCTGGACGTCCAGGGGCTGGGCGGTGGTCACGTCACGCACCCTTTCTTTTCTGCGGAGAGCCTTTTCGTCTAAATGACGCTATCTATCATAACCGCTTCACGTCACTTTGACGATGTCCATAGTGTCGATGTGACACATCCCCTCTCCACGTGCCGGTGCTTGCCCGGAGCCCGGTGTGCGAGCATGAAAGGGAAAGACAAGCGCTGTGCCCGGAATGAATCCGCGGCCCCGCCGGTTGCAACCGGTCGGCAAGCAGTCTCCGTACAACCCGGGAGAGAAGCAGATGTCCGTATCGGACGAGAAGACCACTGTCAGCGACGGCATCCTCCTGTCGGACGCCGCCGCGGCCAAGGTCAAGGCCCTGCTCGACCAGGAAGGCCGCGACGACCTGGCACTGCGCGTCGCCGTTCAGCCCGGTGGCTGCTCCGGCCTGCGTTACCAGCTCTTCTTCGACGAGCGTTCGCTCGACGGTGACGTCGTCAAGGACTTCAACGGCGTCAAGGTCGTCACCGACCGCATGAGCGCCCCGTACCTGGGCGGCGCCTCCATCGACTTCGTCGACACGATCGAGAAGCAGGGCTTCACCATCGACAACCCCAACGCCACCGGCTCCTGCGCCTGCGGCGACTCCTTCAGCTAGGCCCCGGGCGTCCGCGGTGCGGGCGCACGGGCCGCGCGGGGTGACAGAAGGCAAGGGCGGCGGCCCCGGAGAGATCCGGGGCCGCCGCCCTTTGCGCCCGTCGTGCCCGGCCGGTCAGCGCCGGGGCACCCGCTCGCCGCTCGCCGCGTCCACGACCTGGCGGCTCCCCAGCGGCTGGTCCAGGGTCACCGTCCCGGTGATCTCCTTGGCGATCAGGATGCACACCCGGCCCGGCTCGATCGGCGTCTCGACCACCTTCAGCCGCACCTGCGTACCGCTCTCCTCGGCCTCGACGGTGTACTTGCTGCACACCCCGCCCCAGAACCGGGCCGTCAGGATCCGGCCGTCCAAGCCGTACGACTCGACCTGCCGCGGCGCCTTCCCGGTCCCCGGCGTCTCCGGGGCGTCCGGCGTCGCCGGCGGCGGAGCGGGCACCAGGTGCGCGGGCGCCACCGCCGGATAGGTGATCGTGAACGGCCGCGCGTCGCCCTTGGGCGCCACCTCGAACAGCCACGACGGCACGAGCGCCGACCGCCCCGCCGTGTGGTGCGCCGCCAGCCCGAAGACCGCCCCGGAGACCGTCACCGTCTCCTTGGCCGCCGGGGGAGTGCCCGGCTTGCAGGGTGCCACCGGCTTCGTCCCGGAGTCCTCCAGCGGCGCGGGCGTGGCACACCCGCCGATGTTCCCGCCGCCCGGCCGCTTCCCGTCGCCCGCCCCGGCGTTCAGCAGCTTCAGCGCCGCCGCCGCGCCGATCACCGGGTACGCGTGGCTCTCCGCCGGGGCCTTCAGCCGCCCGCTCGCGCCGGTGAGGGAGCCGTCGGAGCCCACCTGCACGCCGGTCGACCAGCCGTACGTCGGGAGCCCGCCGACGACCGGGTCCGCGTTCACCACCCGTACCGCGCCCATCACCTGCGTGGCGTCCAGCTCGGCGTCCTGCTGGCCCAGCGCGGCGAGGACCGGGGCGGCGGCCTTCTTCGCGGCGGCCTCGTCCACCGGCCGCCCGCCCAGGCCCTCCGGGGTGGCCGCACCGGTCGAGGGGCACTCCTTGCCCTTCAGGCAGTTGTCCCCGGCCGGCGCCGTCCCGAACGTCCAGGCGCCCGGCGCCTGCCGGTCCACCTGGAGGGTCGCACCCGAGCCGTCCTTGTCCGGCCCGACCTTCCACACCGAGCCGACCGCCCTGGGCGTGCCGCCGACGCCCAGCGCTCGGGCCAGCCGCGCCACCTCGTCGGCGCCGACCGTGCCCTGCGGGCGGTACACGTGCGCCGAGCCGGGCCCCTCGGGCAGCGGCCCCGCGGCGCGGTACACCACCCCGCCCGGGTCCGGTTCCCCGGGGGCGATGCCCGGGCCGCCCGGCCCCGTACCGCCCTCGGTGTGACCGTCCAGCGCCAGCGGCGGCGGCTGCGTACCGCCCGCCGCGGGGGCACCGCCCCGCCGGTCGCCGCCGTCCGAGGCGGCCGTGGCGAAGTACGCGCCCCCGCCCCCGGCGAGCAGCACGGCCGCCGCCACCGAGGCGACGGCCAGCGGCGAACGCTTCCGGCGAGGGTTCTCCTGTGTCGGCTCGCTGGCCGGCTCCGGCTCCGTACTGCTCACCGCAATGCTCCTTCGTACGCCGTGGCCCCTTTACGGGAGACACCCGTGGGACGGAGCACGGGAGCGTGCGGTTCCCTCAGGCGCCGTACTCCGGCGTGGCGGCGATCAGCCGGGCGGAAGCGGCCGGGACGACCACCCCGTGGATCAGGGACGGCGACACCGGGGCGGGCGCGCTCTCGGCCGGCACCACCCAGTGGGGAACCATGCGCGCGCTGTCCCCGCGCAGCTCGGCCAGGGTCGGATCGGACTCGTACTGCTCGCGCGTGACGGTGAAGTTCGACATAAGCGCACCGTACGCACGTGAGTGCCGACCTAAAAAGACCTACTATCGGGTAGTTTCCGCCTGTGGGGGGCGCCGCCGACCCGGTAGCGTGAACTGTCAACTCCACCTTCCCGCAGGAGCACCCAGCCGTGCGTATCGCAGTCACCGGCTCCATCGCCACCGACCACCTCATGACCTTCCCCGGCCGATTCGCCGACCAGCTGGTCGCCGATCAGCTGCACACGGTCTCCCTCTCCTTCCTGGTCGACAACCTCGACGTCCGCAGGGGAGGGGTGGCGGCCAACATCTGCTTCGGCATGGGGCAGCTCGGCACCCGTCCCGTCCTCGTCGGGGCGGCGGGCTCGGACTTCGACGAGTACCGCGCCTGGCTGGACCGGCACGGCGTGGACACCGGGTCCGTACGGATCTCCGAGGTGCTGCACACCGCGCGCTTCGTCTGCACCACGGACGCCGACCACAACCAGATCGGCTCCTTCTACACCGGTGCGATGAGCGAGGCCCGCCTCATCGAGCTCAAGGCCGTCGCCGACCGGGTCGGCGGGCTCGACCTGGTCTCCATCGGCGCGGACGACCCCGAGGCGATGCTCCGCCACACGGAGGAGTGCCGCAGCCGGGACATCCCGTTCGCCGCCGACTTCTCGCAGCAGATCGCCCGCATGGACGGCGACGAGATCCGCACGCTCCTCGACGGCGCGACGTACCTGTTCTCCAACGAGTACGAGAAGGGACTCATCGAGTCCAAGACCGGCTGGACCGACGAGGAGATCCTCTCCAGGGTCGGCCACCGCGTGACCACCCTCGGCTCGCGGGGCGTCCGGATCGAGAAGGCCGGCGAGCCGGTCATCGAGGTCGGCTGCCCGGAGGAGCACGCCAAGGTCGACCCGACCGGCGTCGGCGACGCCTTCCGGGCCGGCTTCCTGTCCGGCCTGTCCTGGGGCGTCGGCCTGGAGCGCGCGGCCCAGGTCGGCTGCATGCTGGCCACCCTGGTCATCGAGACGCTCGGCACCCAGGAGTACACCCTGAGCCGTGCCCCCTTCATGGACCGCTTCACCAAGGCGTACGGCCACGAGGCCGCCGACGAGGTCCTGCGGCACCTGCCGTAACCGCCCGCCCGCCCGCGACCCGGGCCCGCAACCGCTCCCGGGTGGCGGGCGGAACCTACGACGTCCGGCGGACCGTGTACGCGGTACCGCGCTCCGCCGGACGCTCGCCCACGTACTCCTGGCCGCGCATCCCGCACCAGGCCGGGATGTCCAGCCGGGCCGCCTCGTCGTCGGAGAGGACCGTCACGGTGCCGCCGACCGGGACGTCGCCGAACACCTTGGCCAGCTCGATCACCGGGACCGGGCACCGTCTGCCGAGCGCGTCCACCACGAGCGACCGGTCGCCCCCGGCCGCCGGCCCGGACGCGGGCGCGCCGAACCGCTCCCGGATCCCCGCCACGACGCCCGGCAGCACCTCCAGGAACCGGTCCACGTCCGCCTCCGCCGTACCGGGCGGCAGCGACACCCGGACGTTGCCCTCCGACAGCACCCCCATCGCGCGCAGCACATGGCTGGGCGTCAGCGTCGAACTCGTGCACGACGAACCGGAGGAGACGGAGAACCCGGCCCGGTCCAGCTCGTGCAGGAGCGCCTCCCCGTCGACATAGAGACACGAGAAGGTCACCAGGTGCGGGAGGCGCCGCACCGGATCGCCGGCCACCTCCACATCGGGCACGAGCTCCGGCACCCGCGTCCGGATCCGCTCCACCAGCTCCCGCAGCCGCGCGCCCTCCCCGGCCGCCTCCGCGCGCACCGCCCGCAGCGAGGCGGCCGCCGCGACGATGCCCGGGATGTTCTCGAACCCGGCCGAGCGCCCCGACTCCCGCTCGTCCGCCGGTCCTTGCGGCGCGAACCGCACGCCCTTGCGCACCACCAGGAGCCCGACCCCCGCGGGGCCGCCCCACTTGTGGGCGCTCGCCGCCAGCAGCGACCAGTCGCCCGCCACCGGCCCCCACGCCAGCGACTGGGCGGCGTCCACCAGCAGCGGCACGCCCGCCTCCCGGCACGCCGCCGCCACCTCGGCCACCGGCTGCTCGGTGCCCACCTCGTGGTTGGCCGACTGGAGGCAGGCGAGCGCCGTGTCTTCCCGCAGCGCGGCGGCGTACGCGTCCGGCGCCACCCGCCCGCCCCGGTCGACCGGGACCTCGGTCACCGTCCCGCCGGCCGCCCCGTGCGCGGCGGCCGAATGGAGCACGGACGAGTGCTCCACCGCCGACACGACCAGGTGCCGACCGGTCCGCCGGCGCCCGGCGAGCGCCCCGGCAACCCCGGAGTGCACCGCCGCCGTCCCCGAAGGAGTGAACACCAGCTCGTCGGGACGGCACCCGACGGCCTCCGCGGCGGCCTCCCGCGCCGCGTCCAGCAGCAGCCGGGCACGCCGTCCCTCCCGGTACAGGCGGGCGGGGTCGGCCCACCCCTCGTCCAGCGCGGCCTGCAGGGCCTGGCGGGCGACCGGGTGGAGCGGGGCGGCGGAAGCGGAATCGAAGTAGGGCACACGGCCACGCTAACTCCGCGGGACCCGAACACGGCCGCCGACCGGGACGGCAGCCCGCCGGGCCCCCGGAATTCCGGCCCGGAACACCCCTTCGGGGTGCCCTGCGGCGCGTTGGGCACCCTCCCCGCGCGACCCCAAATAGCGTCCAGTAGGGTTTGGTCCGCATAAACATCCAAACCCCTGCCCGCGTCAGGGCCGGCGACCGACCAGCGTGACGGCCGCAGCCGACCGCGCGGGCGAGACTCTCGGGAAGGCGCTACGTGAGTCCCAACGGCTCCGACCGCTCGTCGCGGCGCCCGATGCGGCGGAAGCTGCCGCAGGTGCTGACTGCGGGCCTGATCCTGGCTACCGCCACCGGTTGCTCGTACAACTGGGAGGATTTCCCCCGCCTTGGTATGCCCACCCCGGTGACGGAGGAGGCCCCGCGGATCCTCTCCCTCTGGCAGGGCTCGTGGGCGGCTGCGCTCGCCACGGGCGTGCTGGTCTGGGGCCTGATCCTGTGGAGCGTCATCTTCCACCGGCGTAGCCGCACCAAGGTCGAGGTTCCTCCGCAGACCCGGTACAACATGCCCATCGAGGCGCTGTACACGGTGACCCCGCTCATCATCGTCTCGGTGCTCTTCTACTTCACCGCGCGCGACGAGTCGAAGCTCCTGGCCCTCTCGGACAAGCCGACCCACACCATCGGTGTGGTCGGTTACCAGTGGAGCTGGGGCTTCAACTACATCGAGAACGTCGACGGCAAGGCCGACACGGGCAACGCGCCCGCCAAGGAACTGGCCGTCATCCCCGACAAGTACCAGAAGCAGTTCCCCCAGGGAGCCGAGGGCGTCTACGACTACGGCATCCCGGGCACGCGGAACCCGCAGAACGGCAACCCGGGCCCGACCCTGTGGCTGCCGAAGGGCGAGAAGGTCCGGTTCATCCTGACCTCGCGTGACGTCATCCACTCGTTCTGGGTCGTCCCCTTCCTGTTCAAGCAGGACGTCTTCCCCGGTCACAACGTGAACGTCTTCGAAGTGACCGCGACGAAGGAGGGCACCTTCAAGGGCAAGTGCGCCGAGCTCTGCGGCGTCGACCACTCCCGGATGCTCTTCAACGTCAAGGTCGTCTCCCCGGAGCGCTACCAGCAGCACCTGAAGGAGCTGGCCGAGAAGGGGCAGACGGGTTACATCCCGGCGGGCATGGAGATCACCGACTCGGCCAGGAACTCGGAGAGCAACCAACTGTGAGCATCCTCAACGAACCTCAGGGTGCCGCCACGGCAGCCGACGGCTCGCGTGAGCCGTACGAGAACGAGCTGCCCGTCCGGCGCAGGCACCCCGGCGGTGTGGTCGTGAAGTGGCTGACCACCACCGACCACAAGACCATCGGCACGCTTTACCTGGTCACGTCGTTCGTCTTCTTCTGCATCGGCGGTCTGCTGGCGCTCTTCATGCGCGCCGAGCTGGCCCGTCCGGGTACGCAGATCATGTCGAACGAGCAGTTCAACCAGGCGTTCACGATGCACGGCACGATCATGCTGCTGATGTTCGCGACGCCGCTGTTCGCCGGTTTCGCCAACTGGATCATGCCGCTGCAGATCGGCGCGCCCGACGTGGCGTTCCCGCGGCTGAACATGTTCGCGTACTGGCTGTACCTTTTCGGCTCGCTCATCGCGGTGGCCGGCTTCCTCACCCCGCAGGGTGCGGCCGACTTCGGCTGGTTCGCCTACACGCCGCTGTCGGACGCGATCCGGTCGCCGGGCGTCGGCGCCGACATGTGGATCATGGGTCTGGCCTTCTCCGGCTTCGGCACGATCCTCGGCTCGGTCAACTTCATCACCACGATCATCTGCATGCGCGCACCCGGCATGACGATGTTCCGCATGCCGATCTTCACCTGGAACGTGCTGCTGACCGGTGTGCTGGTCCTGCTCGCCTTCCCGGTCCTCGCCGCCGCGCTCTTCGCGCTGGAGGCCGACCGCAAGTTCGGCGCCCACATCTTCGACCCCGCCAACGGCGGCGCGTTGCTGTGGCAGCACCTCTTCTGGTTCTTCGGCCACCCAGAGGTGTACATCATCGCCCTGCCGTTCTTCGGCATCGTGTCGGAGATCATCCCGGTCTTCAGCCGCAAGCCGATGTTCGGTTACATCGGCCTGGTGGCCGCGACCATCGCGATCGCCGGCCTGTCCGTGACGGTGTGGGCGCACCACATGTACGTCACCGGCGGTGTGCTGCTGCCGTTCTTCTCCTTCATGACCTTCCTGATCGCGGTACCGACCGGTGTGAAGTTCTTCAACTGGATCGGCACCATGTGGAAGGGGTCGCTGTCCTTCGAGACACCGATGCTCTGGACGATCGGCTTCCTGGTCACCTTCACCTTCGGTGGTCTGACCGGCGTCATCCTGGCTTCCCCCCCGATGGACTTCCACGTCTCCGACTCGTACTTCGTCGTCGCGCACTTCCACTACGTCGTCTTCGGCACCGTGGTCTTCGCGATGTTCGCCGGATTCCACTTCTGGTGGCCGAAGTTCACCGGCAAGATGCTGGACGAGCGCCTGGGCAAGATCACGTTCTGGACGCTGTTCATCGGCTTCCACGGCACGTTCCTGGTGCAGCACTGGCTCGGCGCCGAGGGCATGCCGCGCCGTTACGCGGACTACCTCGCCGCCGACGGCTTCACCCTGCTGAACACGATCTCCACGATCGCCTCGTTCCTGCTGGGCATGTCGATCCTGCCGTTCTTCTACAACGTCTGGAAGACCGCCAAGTACGGCAAGAAGGTCGAGGTCGACGACCCGTGGGGCTACGGCCGCTCGCTGGAGTGGGCGACCTCCTGCCCGCCGCCGCGGCACAACTTCCTCACGCTGCCGCGCATCCGCTCGGAATCCCCGGCCTTCGACCTGCATCACCCTGAGATCGCCGCCGTCGGCCAGCTCGAGAACCACGGGCAGAAGGACACCGCGCTGTTCGGTGGCAAGGAGGTCGGCAAGTGAAGATCCAGGGCAAGATGTTCATCTGGCTGAGCATCTTCATCCTCGCCATGGCGATCCTCTATGGCGTGTGGTCGAAGGAGCCGGCCGGTACGACGGCGCTCTTCCTGGCCTTCGGCCTGTCGATCATGATCGGCTACTACCTGGCCTTCACGGCCCGGCGAGTGGACGCCATGGCGCAGGACGACAAGGAGGCGGACGTCGCGGACGAGGCCGGTGAGGTCGGCTTCTTCTCGCCGCACAGCTGGCAGCCGCTCTCCCTGGCGATCGGTGGTGCCTTCGCCTTCCTGGCCGTCGCGCTCGGCTGGTGGCTCCTGTACTTCTCCCTGCCGCTGATCCTGATCGGCGTCTGGGGATGGGTCTTCGAGTACTACCGGGGCGAGAACCAGAACCAGTAGGACCGGGCGGCCCGCGGGCCGCGCCCGGCAAGGGGCCCGGTGACCTCCGTACGGAGGTCACCGGGCCCCTCTTTCGAAGTCATCCTTTTGGAGTCATCCGGCGTGCCGCTGCCATCACACCTTCCTACGGTGTGGTTATGAGCAACACGCCCCGCATGCGCATCGCCACAAGCTGCACCCTGCTGGTCGCCGCCGTCGGCGCGAGTGCGACCGCGTGCGGTGGTCCGGACGGCCACCCCCTGTCCACCAAGCCGTACGACGCGGCCCGCCAGGTCGCGTTCAACGCCCCGTCCGGCACCGCCAAGGCGGCCCTCGACAAGCCGCTCGAAGTCACCGCCAAGGGCAAGGACGGCCGCATCACGGACGTCACGGCCGTCGACACGGCCGGGCACTACCTCGCGGGCGAACTGTCCGCCGACGGCAGCCGCTGGCGCTCCACGGCCCCTCTGGTGGCCGGGACCCGCTACACCGTCAGGGTCGCCACGGAGGACCGCAAGGGCGCTCCCGGCGCCCGTACGCTCACCTTCGAGACCGCCCGGGCGAAGAAGGTGCTGAACGTCGCATTCGGCCCGGAGGCGGGCAAGTACGGCGTCGGACAGCCCATCACGGCGGAGCTCAGCGCCCCGGTCACCACCAAGGAGGGCCGGGCCGCCGTCGAGCGCTCCCTGAAGGTGCGCTCCACGCCCGCGGTGACGGGCGCCTGGTACTGGGTCGACGACAAGAAGCTGCACTATCGCCCGAAGGAGTACTGGCCCGTCGGCGCGTCCGTCACCGTCACGGGCAATCTCGCGGGCGTGAGGGTCGCGGGCGACCTCTACGGCGGCTCGGCCAAGTCCCTGAACCTCAGCATCGGCGACCGCGTCGAGGCCATCACGGACGCCGGCAGCCACCGGATGACGGTCAAGCGGAACGGAAAGGTGATCAACACCATTCCGGTGACCACCGGGAAACCGGGCTTCTCCACCCGTAACGGGATCAAAGTGGTGCTGGGCAAGGAGTACTTCGTCCGGATGCGCAGCACCACCGTCGGCATCGCGGCGGGCAGCAGCGAGTCGTACGACCTGCCGGTGTACTACGCCACCCGGGTGACGTGGAGCGGCGAGTACGTCCACGCCGCCCCCTGGTCCGTCGGGTCGCAGGGGTCCGCCAACGTCAGCCACGGCTGCACCGGCATGTCCACCAGCAACGCCGCCTGGTTCTACGAGAACGTCCGCCCGGGCGACCTGGTCCACGTCATCAACAGCGAGGGCAAGGAGATGGACCACTTCGGCAACGGCTTCGGCGACTGGAACCTGCCCTGGGACAAGTGGCAGGCGGGCAGCGCCGCCCGCGCCGACGCCCCCCGCACCGAGCAGATGAGGCTCCGGCCGGCCTTCTAGGGCCCGGTTCCGCCTGCCGCCTCCGGGCCGTGCCCCGGAGGCGGACCGGGCCGCCTCGGGCCGCCGAGAGCTACGCCTCCACGGCCAGCCGGCTGCGCAGCAGGCCCGCCAGGGCGTCCGCGAACTCCACCGGGTCGACCGGGAGGGTCACCGCGGCGTCCGCGCGGCTCCAGGTGGCCAGCCAGGCGTCCTGGGGGCGCCCGATGAGCACCAGCACGGGCGGGCAGCGGAAGACCTCGTCCTTGATCTGCCGGCACACGCCCATGCCGCCCGCCGGCACCGCCTCGCCGTCCAGGACGCAGACGTCCACACCGCCCAGTTCCAGCCGCTCCAGCACGGCCGGGAGCGTCGCGCACTCGACGTACTCGACCGGCGGAACGTCGGACGCGGGCCTGCGCCCGGCCGCCAGCCGCACCTGCTCGCGGGTGTTGGCGTCGTCGCTGTAGACCAGGACGGTGGCGCTCGACTGCATTGTTCCTCCGAGTACGTCGGCGGCATGGGGCAGGAAGGCAGGTACCGATGCGCCGGATGCTACTCCTCCCCACCGCCCCTCCACACCGGTTCGGACACCCCTTCGAGCCCCTTCCGATGGGCCGTTCGGGCTGGACGGAACCCACCAACACACCGAACGGCACCCCCCGGAGTGAGGGCGGGATAAGCGACCGACATAATGTCGGTCGTGGCGACAGCAACGACAGTAGAAACCGGGCACGCGCACCCGTCGGTCAATCGGCCGAACCTCACCAGCGTCGGAACCATCATCTGGCTGAGTTCCGAGCTGATGTTCTTCGCGGCCCTCTTCGCGATGTACTTCACCCTGCGATCGGTGACGGGTGCCGAGTTCTGGGCAGAGAAAGCCGACACGCTGAACTTCCCGTTCTCGGCTACCAACACCACGATCCTGGTGCTCTCCTCGCTCACCTGCCAGCTCGGCGTGTTCGCCGCCGAGCGGGGTGACGTGAAGAAGCTCCGCACGTGGTTCGTGATCACGTTCGTGATGGGTGCGATCTTCATCGGAGGCCAGGTCTTCGAGTACACCGAGCTGGTGAAGCACGAGGGCCTCTCGCTCTCGTCGGACCCGTACGGCTCCGTGTTCTACCTGACCACCGGCTTCCACGGCCTGCACGTGACGGGCGGTCTCATCGCCTTCCTGCTGGTCCTCGGCCGTACCTACGCGGCCAAGAGATTCACTCACGAGCAGGCAACCGCCGCCATCGTCGTGTCCTACTACTGGCACTTCGTCGATGTCGTCTGGATCGGCCTCTTCGCCACGATCTACATGATCAAGTAGTCGGGCCGTACCTCAGGTACACCCGACACATCCAGCAAGCACCGACGCAGAAGATCCTGACACCGGGGTAATCCGTGAAAAAGCTCTCCGCACGACGACGCCATCCGCTGGCGGCGGTCGTCGTCCTACTCCTCGCGCTGGCGGCCACTGGGGGGCTGTACGCCGCGTTCGCGCCCGCGGGCAAGGCGCAGGCAGACGAAACCGCCCAGTCCCTCGCCATCGAGGAGGGCAAGAAGCTCTACACCGTCGGCTGCGCCAGCTGCCACGGAACCGGCGGTCAGGGAACCACTGACGGCCCGAGCCTGGTCGGCGTCGGCTCCGCAGCCGTGGACTTCCAGGTCGGCACCGGCCGCATGCCGGCGCAGCAGCCCGGCGCCCAGGTGCCGAAGAAGAAGAACATCTACTCGCAGGCCGAGATCGACCAGCTGGCCGCGTACATCGCGTCGCTCGGCGCCGGTCCGATCACGCCGACCGAGAAGCAGTACAGCCCGGAGGGCGCGGACATCGCCAAGGGTGGCGACCTGTTCCGCACCAACTGCGCCCAGTGCCACAACTTCACCGGCGAGGGCGGTGCCCTGACGCACGGCAAGTACGCCCCCAGCCTCGAAGGCGTGAGCGAGAAGCACATCTACGAGGCCATGCAGACCGGCCCGCAGAACATGCCGTCCTTCCCCGACACCACGCTGCCGGAGAAGGAGAAGAAGGACATCATCGCGTACATCAAGACCGTGAACGGTGACGAGACCGCCACCCCCGGCGGCTTCGCGCTGGGCGGTCTGGGCCCGGTCAGCGAGGGCCTGTTCGGATGGATCTTCGGTCTGGGTTCCCTGATCGCTGTCGCCGTCTGGGTCGCGGCCCACACCGCTAAGGCCAAGAAGTCATGAGTAGCCAAGAGATTTCAGAAGCAGACCTGCCGCACGAGCAGGCCACCACGCACGGCACGGCGGTGGCGGAGCACCCGTTCGCCGACCCGGGGCTGCCGCCCCACAAGCCGCGCATCCAGGACATCGACGAGCGGGCCGCCAAGCGCTCCGAGCGCACGGTCGCCCTGCTGTTCACGCTGTCGATGCTGGCCACGATCGGCTTCATCGCCTCCTTCGTGATCTTCCCGGTCGACAAGATCGTCTACGTCTGGCCGCTGGGTCACGTCAGCGCGACCAACCTGTCGCTGGGTCTGACGCTGGGCCTCGCGCTCTTCTGCATCGGCGCGGGCGCGGTCCACTGGGCCCGCACCCTGATGTCCGACGAGGAGATGGCCGACGACCGGCACGCCATCGAGGCGACGCCCGAGGTCAAGGCCAAGGTCATGGCGGACTTCGCGGACGGCGCGCGCGAGTCGGCCATCGGCCGCCGCCCGCTGATCCGCAACACCATGTTCGGCGCGCTGGCCATGGTGCCGCTCTCCGGCGTGGTGCTCCTGCGCGAGCTGGGCCCGCTGCCCGAGAAGAAGCTCTTCCACACCGGGTGGAGCGAGGGCAAGCAGCTCATCAACATGAACACCAATGAGCCGCTGCGTCCCGAGGACGTCGCGGTGGGCTCGCTCACCTTCGCCAAGCCCGAGGGCCTGGAGGAGTCCGACCACGACTTCAACAACAAGATCGCCAAGGACGCCTTGATGATCGTCCGGATCCAGCCGGAGGACATCAAGGACAAGCGCGAGCTGGAGTGGTCGCACGAGGGCATCGTCGCCTTCTCGAAGATCTGCACCCACGTGGGCTGCCCGATCTCCCTGTACGAGCAGCAGACCCACCACGTCCTCTGCCCGTGCCACCAGTCCACCTTCGACCTCTCCGACGGCGCCCGCGTCATCTTCGGCCCGGCCGGGCACGCCCTCCCGCAGCTGCGGATCGGCGTAGACGACGAGGGCTTCCTCCAAGCGCTCGGCGACTTCTCCGAGCCCGTCGGCCCTGCATTCTGGGAGCGCGGATGAGCACCACGACCGCAAGCGACGCCAAGCGCAAGGCGCCCGCCGGCGAGCGGGTCGCCGACTGGGCCGACGGCCGGCTGGGGATCTACGGCCTCGCCAAGGCCAACATGCGCAAGATCTTCCCGGACCACTGGTCCTTCATGCTGGGTGAGATCTGCCTCTACAGCTTCCTGATCATCATCCTCACGGGTGTGTATCTGACGCTGTTCTTCCACCCGAGCATGAACGAGATCGAGTACCACGGCTCGTACGTGCCGATGCAGGGCATCCGCATGACCGAGGCGTACGCCTCGACCCTGGACATCAGCTTCGACGTCCGCGGTGGCCTGCTCATCCGGCAGATCCACCACTGGGCCGCGGTGGTCTTCCTCGCGGGCATGTTCGTGCACATGATGCGCGTCTTCTTCACCGGCGCGTTCCGCAAGCCGCGTGAGATCAACTGGCTGTTCGGCTTCCTGCTGTTCGTCCTCGGCATGTTCACCGGCTTCACCGGTTACTCGCTCCCGGACGACCTGCTCTCCGGCACCGGTGTCCGCTTCACCCAGGGCGCGATCCTGTCCATGCCGATCGTCGGCACGTACATCTCGATGTTCCTGTTCGGCGGGGAGTTCCCGGGCCACGACATCATCGCCCGGTTCTACTCGATCCACATCCTGCTGCTGCCGGGCATCATGCTCGGCCTCGTGGTGGCGCACCTGATCCTGGTCTTCTACCACAAGCACACGCAGTTCCCCGGCCCCGGCCGGACGAACAAGAACGTCGTCGGCATGCCGCTGCTGCCGGTGTACATGGCGAAGGCCGGAGGCTTCTTCTTCCTGGTCTTCGGTGTGATCGCGATCATCTCCGCGCTGTTCACGATCAACCCGATCTGGGCCCTCGGCCCGTACCGCCCGGACCAGGTGTCCACCGGCGCCCAGCCCGACTGGTACATGGGCTTCGCCGAGGGTCTGGTCCGTGTCATGCCGGGCTGGGAGATCAACCTGTGGGGCCACACGCTCGTCCTGGGCGTGCTCATCCCGCTGGTCGTCTTCGGCATCATGCTGGCCGCGATCGCGCTCTACCCGTTCATCGAGTCGTGGATCACCGGCGACAAGCGCGAACACCACCTGCTGGACCGGCCGCGCAACGCGCCGACCCGGACCGCGCTGGGTGTCGCCTGGGTCACCGGCTACATGGTCATGCTGATCGGTGGTGGCAACGACATCTTCGCCACCCACTTCCACCTGTCGATCAACTCGATCACCTGGTTCGTCCGGATCTTCTTCTTCCTCGGACCGGTCATCGCGTTCATCGTCACCAAGCGGATCTGCATGGGCCTCCAGCGCCGCGACAAGGACAAGGTGCTGCACGGACGCGAGTCCGGCATCATCAAGCGCCTGCCGCACGGTGAGTTCGTCGAGATCCACGAGCCCCTCAGCCAGGCCCAGCTGCACGCGCTCACCGCGCACGAGCAGTACGCGCCGGCCGAGATCGGCCCGACGGTCGACGAGAACGGCGTGGAGCGCAAGCCGACCCGTACGGAGAAGCTCCGGGCGAAGCTCAGCAAGGGCTACTACGGCGAGGGGAACCAGGTTCCCAAGGCCACCGCCGAGGAGTACAAGGAGATCACCAGCGGCCACGGCCACCACTGATCACCCGCCCCCGGGGTGTACCCCGGGGGACCCGAGGTCGCCACACCACGAAGAGCCCCGTCCACTCGATGGACGGGGCTCTTCGCGGTGCCCGGGGGTCGATAAGGTGGTGGTGATCCCCGTACGCCCCGTACGGACGTCACGACGACACCAGGAGCGGCCATGAGCGCTGTGCACCCCGCTGGTGGGGGAGCCCCCCGCGAAGCGAGGGGGAGCGACATCGCGGCGGGCCGCTCGTGGCCCGAGGTCCTGAACGCCCTGCTGGAGGGGCGCGACCGGAGCGCCGACGACACGGCCTGGGCGATGGACCGCATCATGCGGGGCGAGGCCACCGACGCCCAGATCGCCGGCTTCGCGGTCGCCCTGCGCGCCAAGGGCGAGACGGTCGAGGAGATCACCGGCCTGGTGCGCGCCATGTACGCGCACGCCAACCTCATCGAGGTGCCCGGCCCGTCCGTCGACCTCGTCGGCACCGGCGGCGACGGAGCCAGGACCGTCAACATCTCGACCATGTCCGCGATCGTCGTCGCCGGTACCGGCGCCAAGGTCGTCAAGCACGGCAACCGCGCCGCCTCCTCCGCCTCCGGTTCCTCGGACGTGCTGGAGAAGCTGGGCGTCAACCTCGACCTCACGCCCCGGCGGGTCGCCGAGGTGGCGGAGGAGGCCGGTATCACGTTCTGCTTCGCGGTGAAGTTCCACCCGGCGCTGCGGCACGTGGCGGCCGCCCGCAAGGAACTCGGCATCCGGACGACGTTCAACTTCCTCGGCCCGCTGACCAACCCCGCGCGCGTGCAGGCCCAGGCGACCGGGGTCGCCGACGCCCGGATGGCCCCCATCATGGCCGGGGTGCTCGCCGGGCGCGGCTCCTCGGCGCTGGTGTTCCGCGGTGACGACGGGCTGGACGAGCTCACCACCACGGCCACCTCGAAGGTGTGGATCGTCCGGGACGGCGCGGTGCGCGAGGAGACCTTCGATCCGAGGGACGTGGGCATCGGCCTGGTGCCCGTCGAGGCCCTGCGCGGCGCGGACGCCTCGTACAACGCGGACGTGGCCCGGCGGCTGCTGGCCGGCGAGACCGGTCCCGTGCGGGACGCGGTGCTGCTCAACGCGGCGGCGGCGCTGGTCGCGCTGGAGCCGTCGGACGCCCCGCTGGTGGAGCGGATCGCGGAGGGCATCGCCCGGGCGGCCGAGTCGGTCGACTCCGGTGCGGCGCGGGCGGCGCTGGACCGCTGGGTGGCGGCGAGCAACGCGTAGGCGGGCCGCGGCCCCTGATCGCCCGTGGGGGCGGTGCCCGGTGGGCGCCGCCCCCACGGGCGTCCTCGGGGGCGGGGTGCCCCGCACGGGCGCCCCCGCCCCCGAGGACCTCCATGCCGGATGGTGGGACGGTGTCCCGGCATCCGGACACGGGTTGCGCGCGGGCGATCACGTGGCTTAACTTCTCGGCAGGTCATGAGTGACAGCGACCACGGCCCCGGCCCGCTGTCCGGCAACCCTCCGTCCGTGGCGGGGTGCCCCGGGTGAAGACCAGGCCGTCGGCGGCGAAGCCGGCGGCAAGCGCGGACCCCTGCACACCCTGGGGTCCTGGTCCTCAAGGGAGCAGTCTCGTGAGCAAGCGAATGCGATAGGGCGTCTCCGCCCCTCCTCCGGCACACCCTCCTTCCTTACGCCGCGCCGCACCCCCCGTGCCTCCGCGCGACGAATTCGCCTGCCCTGTACGGGAGTTCGCCATGTCTGTCACCGCCGTCGCCGCCGACCAGTCCGTCTGTGCCCCGCTGCCCGTCCTGGGCCGGGACGTCACCGTGCCGCTCGTCACCGGCGGCGAGGTCACCTACGCCGCGCTCGACTACGCCGCCAGCGCACCGGCCCTCCAGCGGGTGTGGGACGACGTGGCCGCGTACGCGCCGTACTACGGCAGCGTGCACCGGGGCGCCGGGTACCTGTCGCAGCTGTCGACCGACCTGTTCGAGAACAGCCGCGCCGCGGTGGCGGAGTTCCTCGACTGCCGGGAGGCCGACCAGGTCGTCTTCACCCGGTCGACCACCGACTCGCTGAACCTGCTGGCCGCCGCGCTGCCCGCCGGCTGCCAGGTGTTCGTCTTCGAGACCGAGCACCACGCCTCGCTGCTGCCCTGGGGGAACGCGCGGGTCACCTACCTCGACGCGCCCCGTACGCCCGGGGAGGCCGTCACGACCCTGGAGCGGGCCCTCGCCGACCGTGACCCGTACGGTCCGGCGCTGGTCTGCGTGACGGGTGCGTCGAACGTGACGGGGGAGCTCTGGCCGGTACGGGAGCTGGCCGCCGCCGCGCACGCCCACGGCGCCCGCATCGTCCTGGACGCCGCCCAGCTGGCGCCCCACCACCCGGTCTCCGTGAGGGACCTGGACGTCGACTGGGTGGCCTTCTCCGGGCACAAGCTGTACGCCCCGTTCGGCTCCGGCGTCCTCGCCGGGCGGGCCGACTGGCTGCGCGAGGCCGAGCCGTACCTGGCCGGCGGCGGCGCGTCCCGCAAGGTGGCGCGGCGCGCCGACGGCGGGGTGGACGTCGAGTGGCACACCACCGCCGCCCGCCACGAGGCCGGCTCGCCCAACGTCATCGGCGTGTACGCCATCGCCTCGGCCTGCAAGGCGCTCGCCGAGGCCGGGTTCGACGACCTGGTGGCGCGCGAGCGGTACCTCGTCGCCAAGGTGCGCGAGGGGCTCGCCGGCGTCCCCGAGGTGAAGGTGCTGTCGCTGTTCGGCGACGAGGCGCCGCGCGTCGGTGTCATCTCCTTCGTCGTGCGCGGCTGGAACAGCTCGCACTTCGCGGCCGCCCTGTCGGCCGAGTACGGCATCGGGGTCCGCGACGGACTGTTCTGCGCCCACCCGCTGGTGCGCACCCTGCTGGGCGGCGACCCGCAGGACGTCGGCGAGTGCGGCGCGCCGGACGGGGGCACCACCTCCCTCAACGCCATCCGGGTCAGCTTCGGGGCGGGCACGCCGGACGAGCACGTCGACCGGTTCGTACGGGCCGTGAAGGAGCTCGTCCGGGACGGTGCGCGGTGGAAGTACCGCACGGAGGACGGGCGTTGCGTGCCGGACCGCGGCTGACGTCACCGCGGGGCGGGTGAGCGCACGGCCGGCGGGGCGGGCACGGCGGCCGGCGCGTGCCGGCCGCGGCCCCCGCCGCCGCCCGCCGCGGGCGCGCGCGAGCCGGAGCACGCGGAGGCA
>NZ_LWBU01000281.1 GCF_001646665.1 Streptomyces noursei
CCCGCGTCGCGGGTCAGTCCTGTGGGCATTCCTCTTCTCCTTCGCTGCGGGTACGGACGCGGTGGGCCCGGACCTTGTGGCGGTTGTCGCCCCCGTCCCTGGCGCACCCGCGGCGGCCGCCGGGGGGGGGGGGGGGGGCGGAGAGGAGGGGGGAGGCGGGGGCGCCGCCCCCCCCGGTGGGGGCCCCCCCCCCGGGCGGGGCCCCGGAAAACCCCACCGCGGCCCGGGGGGCCGGCCCGGCGAGGCCCGCCCCCCCCGCCCCCGGCGGCCCCCCCCCGCCCCCCCCGCCCCCCCCCCGCGGGGCGGGGGGCCCCCCCCCCCGCCGCGGGCCGGCCGAGCCGCAGGGGGGGGGGGGGGGGGGGGGGGGGGGGGCGCGGCCGCCGCCCCGCTGGTCGTGGGGGTGTGGGTGCGGCGGTGGGGGGTCTCCACGCGGCAATCGAGGGTGAGCGAGTGATGCGGCTGAGCCTACGACGGGAGGGCTGTGGCCGGTGCTGCGTCGACGGCTGTCGCTCAGCT
>NZ_LWBU01000282.1 GCF_001646665.1 Streptomyces noursei
CCTTCCCCCCGCCCCCCCCCCCCCCACCCCCCCCCCCCCGGGGGCAAGCCGGCGGCACAGGGGCTCCCCCCCTTCCCCGAGGCCCCCCCCCGCCCCCCGAAGGCGGCCCCCGCCCGCGCCCCCAAGCCCAAGGCCGCCCCGGCTTTTTCGGCAGCCCCGGCCGCGCCCCCCGCCCCGGGCCCACCCCCCCCCCCCCCCCCCGCGCCCCCCCCCGCCCCCGCCTCGCCCCGCCG
>NZ_LWBU01000283.1 GCF_001646665.1 Streptomyces noursei
CA
Source organism: Streptomyces noursei (assembly GCF_001646665.1). GTDB lineage: Bacteria > Actinomycetota > Actinomycetes > Streptomycetales > Streptomycetaceae > Streptomyces > Streptomyces lavendulocolor. Next base: position 3 of record NZ_LWBU01000283.1, read on the forward strand.
CCGCCTCGGCCAGCAGGAAGCTCCCCAGGAACGGGTAGATCTCCACCGGCTCACCCGCCAGCGTGTCCGGCACCGGCGCGTCGTGCGTCAGCGCGATCCGCACGGCGCAGTCCGCCTCGGCCAGCCTGGTCAGCGCCTTCCGCAGACCGTCCGCCCAGCGCCCGGCGCAGCGGATGAAGTCCTTCATCTCGCGTTCGCCGACCTCGCCGCCGCTGCGGCCGGCGAACCCGCCGCGGAACCCGTTCGTG
>NZ_LWBU01000284.1 GCF_001646665.1 Streptomyces noursei
GACCCGGCGGCCGATCCGGGGACTGGTCCGGGGGCGGGTCCGGGCGTGGCGCCATCGGCTGGGGACGAGGCCGAGGACACGGAAGTGGCGGGGGGGGGGGGCCCCGCCGGGGGCCGGCCGGGCGGGTCTGGGGGGGGGGCGGAGGGGGAAGAGAGGGGGGGGGGGGAAGGGGGACCCCCCCGGCCAAGGGGGGACCTGGGGGGGGGGCGGGGCTCGGGCCG
>NZ_LWBU01000285.1 GCF_001646665.1 Streptomyces noursei
GCCCCCCCCCCGCGCGCGGCCCCCCGGGCCGCGCGCCGGGCGGCCCCCTCGTGTGGGGCGGGATGCCCGCGGGGGAGCAGGGGGGGGGCTGCGGGGGAGGCGGGGCCCGAGGCGCCGGGGGCCGCCGCGGGGGGGGCGGGCCCCCGCGCCCCCGCCCCCCCGCCCCCGCCCCCCCGCCCCGCCCCCGGCCCCCCCCCCTCCGCCTCCCGCCGGCCCACTCGCGCGGCGGGGCCCCCTCCTCGGTCCGGCCGAAGAAGGTGGCGCCCCGGACCACGCACACGGACCACAGGCTGAGACACGGGCGTGCGCTAATCACTATCGTGCACACCCGGGCGTACGGCAGCGAGCGGCAG
>NZ_LWBU01000286.1 GCF_001646665.1 Streptomyces noursei
GGGCCCGGCGGGCGGGCAGCAGCCGGCCCGCGTCGCAGTAGCCGGTGACGGGGGAGATGGCGAACCGCGGGGTGAGCCCGGTCCGTACGGCGGCGAGCACGGTCCCCACCGCGGAGGGCACCTGGCCCCCCACCGGGGGACCCGGGGCCCGGGCGCCCCGCCACGCCTGGGGGGGGAGGGACGCCCGGCCGGGCGCCCCCGGCCCGCA
>NZ_LWBU01000287.1 GCF_001646665.1 Streptomyces noursei
GGGGGGGGGGGGGGGGGTGGGAGGCGGGGCACGGGGGGGGGGGCGGCCGCCGTGCGGGAGGTAGGGCGGGGTGAGCGCGGCGACGGTGCCGTGCGGGGGGGGGGGGGCGGGGGCGGCGAGGGGCGGGGCGGCCGGGGGCGCGCGCGCGGGGAGGCGGGCGGCGAAGGGGGGCGGCGCGCCGGTCACGCGGGGCGCGAGCGGCGGGGCGGGGGGGGGGAGCCGGGGGAGGCGGCGCATCTCCCCGACCCCCGGGGTTGCCGCCCGCGCCCCCCCCCGCTCGGCCGCGCCCCCGCGCGGCTCGGGGGCGAAGAGCACGTCCCCGGCGGGGCCGGAACCCCGCTCGGGGGCTCCGCAACGGC
>NZ_LWBU01000288.1 GCF_001646665.1 Streptomyces noursei
CGCGGGGGGGGGCGGGGGGGGGGGGGCGCGGCGGCGGCGCCGGGGGGGGGGTGGGTGTGGGTGAGGGGGGTGTGGGGGTGCGGGGACGCCGGGGTTGTGTATACCTGTAGCTTGTGGGTGGGGGGGGGGCGTTGGTGGGGGGGGGGGGGGGGGCGCGTGCGGCCGGGGGGGGGGGGCTCGCGGGCGCGGGGGGGGGGGCGGGGGGGGTGGGGGGGGGGGCCGCGGGGGGGGGGGCGGGGGCGGGGGTGGGCTATTCGCTGGGGCCGCTGGGCGGGGGCGACGACGCTGCGGGGGGGTTGGACGAGCGGGGGGGGGCGGGGGGCGGGGTGCCGGGGGGGGGGG
>NZ_LWBU01000289.1 GCF_001646665.1 Streptomyces noursei
CCCCCCCCCCCCCCCCCCCCCCCCCCCCCCCCCCCCCCCCCCCCCCCCCCCCCCCCCCCCCCCCCCCCCCCCCCCCCCCCCCCCCCCCCCCCCCCCCCCCCCCCCCCCCCCCCCCCCCCCCCCCCCCCCCCCCCCCCCCCCCCCCCCCCCCCCCCCCCCCCCCCCCCCCCCCCCCCCCCCCCCCCGCCCCCCCCCCCCCCCCC
>NZ_LWBU01000290.1 GCF_001646665.1 Streptomyces noursei
CTTTGCGGACACGACCTAGCGGGCGTTCTTGTTCTTCTCCAGGTCCTCCTGGAACAGCTTCTGGCAGCCGGGCCCGTTGTCGGTGGCGATGAAGGAGACCACCAGGAAGCCGTCCTGGCTGTGGTGGCCGGCCTTGACCGTCCAGCCGCTCTTGTCGAGCGACGTGATGACGGCGCCCTTCCGGTCGATCGTCGGCGACCGCTTCCACCCGCCCTCGGCGAGCGCCGCGACCGTGTCGTCGTAGGACTTCCGGGAGTCGGCGGCCTTCTCGTCGTCGACCTGCCAGGAGACCATGCAGGACCTGAGGGCCGGGGGGACGTCGTCGGAGGGTTCCTCGGTGAAGCCCGCCGCCGTCGCCGCGGCCGCGATCTCCCGGGTGACCGCCGCGGCGTCCAGGCCGCCTCCGGCCTGCGCCCCGGCTCCCGCGCCCGCCGGGGCCGTGGTGCCGGGCGGGGGCGCGGGGGTGCCCGTCCCCTCGCCGGAACCGCCGCCGCAGCCCGCGACCAGCAGCACCACACCGGCGGCCGCGGCCGCCCTCGTCCAGGCCCTCGCCCTCGCTCGAGCGGGGGATACGCCAATCGCCTCGCGCACAGCTGTCCCAATCCTGCGTCCCACGCGGGCCCCGTGCCCCCGTGATCAGGTGTGCAGCTTCGCACGAGGGGGCGGGCCGAACCGTGCAACGACGGGCTCCGCGCGCCGCCCCTCCGTCCACCCTCCCCCGGGCGGACGGACCGGGTCGCCCGCCGTCCCGCCGGGCCCCGCCACCGTGACGTACGTCGCGTCCGGCCCGCCGTGACCCGCCGGTAGAGTGAGCCCGTCGTCATCATGCGCGTACGGGGGGAAGCCGGTGCAAATCCGGCGCTGACCACGCAGCCGTGAGACCGCCCCTCGGCGGTGAGCCGGAATGCCCCGTGCGCGTACGTGTTCGGCTCGTGCCGCCGGGACCCAGCGCCCGGTGGCCGGCACCGTCGAGGAATACGGAGCCGGAGCCTGGTGCCTCTCGCGTGCCGGTCCCGGTTCCCGCAGGAGAGGCCACCCCCAGCCATGACCACCGTTCGCGTACGCCACGGAGCCGCCGCGCTCGCCGCGGCCGCCGTCCTGCTGTCGGGCGGTTCCCCGGCCGCCCACGCGGCGCCGTCGCCGGCCCCCTCCCCCACGCTCCCCGCCGGCCTGTACGGCACGAAGGACCCGACCTACGACGGCGTGTGGCGGCAGTCGCTCGCCTTCATGGCCCAGCAGGTGGCCGGCGTCGAACCCCACCGCAAGGCGGTGGACTGGCTGCTCGACCAGCAGTGCGACAGCGGCGGCTTCGCCTCCTACCGCCCCGACCCGGCGAAGACCTGCGACCCGAAGACGCTGCTGGACACCAACGCCACCGCCGTCGCCGTCCAGGCCCTGTCGGGCGTCGACAAGCCCGACGCGGCCGAGCCCGGGACCGACCGGGTCAGCAAGGCCATGGGCGCCGGCGCCGCGTGGCTCAAGGGCGTCCAGAACGAGGACGGCGGCTGGGGCTACAACCCCGGCTCGCCCAGCGACGCGAACTCCACGTCCATCGTCGTGAGCGCCCTCGCCGCGACCGGCCACCGGCCCGGCGACATCACGTCGAAGAAAGGCCGTACGCCCTACGACGCGCTCCTGCGCCTCGCGATCCCCTGCGACGCCAAGGCGGGCGCGGGCGCCTTCGCCTACCAGCCCGACGCCAAGACCGGCGCGCTGGTCGCGAACGGCGACGCCACCGCCGCCGCCGTCCTCGCCGGGCTCGGCAAGGACCTCCAGACGCGGGGCGCCGAACCGGAGCAGAAGCCGACCTGCGTGACCCCGGCCGAACCGACCGCCGAGCGCGCCGCCCGCAACGGCGCCGCCTACCTGGCCACCGCCCTCGCCCGGAGCGGTCACCTCGACCTGCCGCCCATGCCGGGCGCCGCCGCCACCGCCCCGCAGCCCGACTTCGGCAACACCGCCGACGCGGTCGTCGCCCTCGGCGCGGCCGGGCACGGCGACAAGGCGGCGGGCGCCGTGGCGTGGCTGAAGAAGAACTCCGCCGCCTGGGCGCAGGAGAGCGGCCCGGCGGCCTGGGCCCAGCTGATCCTCGCCGCGCACACGGTGGGTGCCGACGTCCGCGACTTCGGCGGCGTCGACCTCGTGCAGCGGCTGAACGCGACCGGTCCGGCGCCGCAGTCGGTGCCCCTGGAGGAGAAGGCGGAGCAGCAGGAGGCCGAGGAGGAGCCCGGCTTCGACGTCTGGCTGGTCGTCGCCATCTTCCTGGTGGCCGGCATGGGCATCGGCTTCCTGCTCAGCGGCCGCAAGCGGAACCGGCAGCTGTGACGCGCGCCAGGTTCCCGGCGCTGCTCCTCGCGGTCTGCGCCCTGCTGCTCGGCCTGCCCGGCACGGCGGAGGCGGCCGGCTACCGCTACTGGTCGTTCTGGCAGGCCGACGGCCGGGCCGGATGGACGTACGCCACCCAGGGACCGGCCACCGCCCGGCCCGCCGACGGTGACGTCAACGGCTACCGGTTCGCCGTGAGCGCCGACTCCCAGGACGCCGCACGGCCCCGCCGCGCCCCCGACTTCGCCGCGGTCTGCGGGAAGGCCCCCGCCGCCGACGGCACCAAGCGGGTCGCCCTCGTCATCGACTTCGGCACGGCGGCCGACGCGCCGGCGGACGGCGGCACGCCGCCCGCGCCGCGCGAGGCGTGCGCGCGGGTGCGCGCCGACGCGACCGCCGCCGAGGTGCTCGCGACGGTCGCGAAGCCGCTGCGGTACGACAACCAGGCGCTGCTGTGCGCGATCACCGGGTACCCGAGGACCGGCTGCGGGGAGCAGGTGTCGGCGGACACCGGAGGGACGGACCCGGCCGGTTCCGCGTCCCCGTCGCCGGGGCCGCGCCCCGTGATGGACCTCGAACCCGGGCCGTCCGTCGGGACGGTGGCCGGGGTGGCCGCCGTCGTCGTCCTGGGCGCCGCCGCCGTGTGGCAGGCCCGCCGCCGACGCCGGTGAACCTGCGCGCTCCCGAGGCGAACCGCTCCAACGCCGTGCACGCGGGCGCCTGGTGGCTGTGGGCCCTCGGCCTGGCCGTCGCGGCGTCCCGCACGACCAACCCCCTGCTGCTGGGCCTGCTGGTCGGCGTGGCCGGGTTCGTGGTGGCCGCCCGCCGCACGGACGCGCCATGGGCCCGCTCGTACGGGGCGTTCGTGAAACTGGGCCTGGCGGTCCTGGTGGTCCGGCTGGTCTTCTCGGTGCTCCTCGGCTCTCCCATCCCCGGTACGCACCTGCTGGTCACGCTGCCCGAAGTGCCGCTGCCCGACTGGGCGCAGGGCGTGCGGATCGGGGGCCGGGTGACGGCCGAGCAACTGGTGTTCGCGCTGTACGACGGGGCGAAGCTGGCCACGCTGCTGATCTGCGTGGGCGCCGCCAACGCGCTCGCCAACCCGGCGCGGCTGCTGAAGTCGCTGCCGGGCGCGCTGTACGAGGTGGGGGTCGCCGTGGTCGTCGCGATGACGTTCGCGCCGAACATGGTCGCCGACGTGGGGCGGTTGCGGACCGCCCGGCGGCTGCGCGGCCGGCCCGCGGGCGGTGTGAAGGGGGTGCTCCAGGTGGGGCTGCCGGTGCTGGAGGGCGCGCTGGAGCGGTCGGTGGCGGTCGCCGCGTCGATGGACGCGCGCGGGTACGGGCGTACCGCCCCGGTGCCGCGCGCGGTACGGCACGCCACGACGGTGCTGACGCTGGGCGGCCTGCTGTGCGTGTGCGTCGGCGGGTACGGGCTGCTGGCCGCGTCGGGGGGCTCGTACGCGGTGCCCCTGGTCGCGGCGGGGGTGGCCATGGCGCTGGCGGGGTTGCGGCTGGGCGGCCGCCGGTCGGTGCGCACCCGTTACCGCCCCGACCGGTGGGACGCGCGGTCCTGGCTGGTGGCGGGGTCGGGGGCGGCGGTCGCCGCGCTGGTGGTCGCCGCCGACGCGGCCGCGCTGCACCCGGGCGTCGTCCCGCTCGCCGCGCCCGAGCTGCCGCTGTGGCCGGCGCTCTCCGTCCTCGTGGGCCTGCTGCCCGCGTTCGTGGCCCCGCTGCCGAAGGAGTCCATGTGATCCGGTTCGAGAACGTGACGGTGACGTACGCCGACGCCGGCGCGCCCACGCTGGCGGGCGTCGACCTGACCGTCCCCGAGGGGGAGCTGGTGCTGCTGGTGGGCCCGTCCGGGGTGGGCAAGTCGACGCTGCTGAACGCGGTGTCGGGCCTGGTCCCGCACTTCACGGGCGGCACCCTGCGCGGCCGGGTCACCGTCGGCGGCCGGGACACCCGCACCCACCGGCCGCGTGAGCTGGCGGACGTGGTCGGCACCGTGGGCCAGGACCCGCTCGCGCACTTCGTCACCGACACGGTGGAGGACGAGCTGGCGTACGGGATGGAGTCGCTGGGGCTCGCCCCCGCGGTGATGCGGCGCCGGATGGAGGAGACGCTCGACCTGCTGGGCCTGGCCGCGCTGCGCGAGCGCCCGATCGCCACGCTGTCGGGGGGCCAGCAGCAGCGGGTGGCGATCGGGTCGGTGCTGACCCCGCACCCGAAGGTGCTGGTGCTCGACGAGCCGACGTCGGCGCTCGACCCGGCGGCGGCGGAGGAGGTCCTCGCGGTCCTCCAGCGGCTCGTGCACGACCTGGGCACCACGGTGCTGATGGCCGAGCACCGCCTGGAGCGGGTGGTGCAGTACGCCGACCGGGTGGCCCTGCTGCCGGCGCCGGGCGCCCCGGTGGTCGTCGGCCCGCCCGCCGAGGTCATGGCGGTGTCGCCGGTGCACCCCCCGGTGGTCGCCCTGGGCCGGCTGGCGGGCTGGGACCCGCTGCCGCTGTCGGTACGGGACGCCCGGCGCCGGGCGGGCGGGCTGCGGGACCGGCTGGCGGGGCGCACGCCCCCGCCCGGCCCCGCCACCGCGCCCGCGTCCGCCGCGCCTGCTTCCGGCGCTCCCGGGGACGGCCCGCGGCGCGCCGGGGCCGCGCGGTCCGGGGTGCGGGCGGTGCTGGAGCGGCTGGTGCGCGGCGGGGTCACGCCGCCCGCCCCCGCCGCCGCGCCGGCGGTGGCCGAGGCCCGCGGCCTTGCCGTGCGGCGCGGCAGGGTCGAGGCGCTGCGGGACGTGGACCTGGTGGTGCGCGCGGGCGAGACGGTGGCGCTCATGGGGCGCAACGGCGCCGGCAAGTCGACCCTGCTCGGCACGCTGGTCGGGCTGGTCGAGCCGGCGTCGGGCAGCGTGCTGGCGGGCGGCCGGGTGCCGCACCGCACGCCGCCGCGCGAGCTGGTCCGGCACGTGGGGCTGGTCCCGCAGGAGCCGCGCGACCTGCTGTACGCCGACACCGTGGCGGCCGAGTGCGCGGCGGCCGACGCCGACGCGGGCGCCGCGCCGGGGGCGTGCCGGGCCCTGGTGTCCGAGCTGCTGCCCGGGGTGGCGGACGGCACCCACCCCCGCGACCTGTCGGAGGGGCAGCGGCTGGCGCTGGCCCTGGCGGTGGTCCTGACGGCGCGGCCCCCGCTGCTGCTGCTGGACGAGCCGACCCGGGGGCTGGACTACGCCGCCAAGGCCCGGCTGGCCGGTGTCCTGCGCGGGCTGGCCGCCGAGGGGCACGCCATCGTCATGGCGACGCACGACGTGGAGCTGGCGGCCGAACTGGCGCACCGGGTGGTGATCCTCGCCGACGGGGAGGTCGTCGCGGACGGGCCGACCCACGAGGTGGTCGTCTCCTCGCCCGCCTTCGCCCCGCAGGTGGCGAAGGTCCTGGCCCCGCAGCCGTGGCTGACCGTGCCGCAGGTGGAGGCGGCCCTGTGAGCGCCGCCCGCCCGGTGCGCCTGGGGCCCCGGTCGGTGGCCGCGCTCGTGCTGATCAGCGCGATCGGGGTGGTCGCCTTCGGCTGGCCGCTGCTGGCGGACGGCACGTCCGTGCTGGCGGGCCGGTCGCAGGACGCCCCGTGGCTGCTGGCCGTGGTCCTGCCGCTGCTGGTGGCCGTGGTGGTGGCGACGATCGCCGACTGCGGCATGGACGCCAAGGCGGTGGCGATGCTGGGCGTGCTGGCGGCGGTCGGGGCGGCGCTGCGCCCGCTGGGCGCCGGCACGGCGGGCCTGGAGCCGATGTTCTTCCTGATGGTGCTGAGCGGCCGGGTCCTCGGCCCCGGGTTCGGGTTCGTGCTGGGCGCGGTGACGATGTTCGCGTCGGCGCTGCTGACCGGCGGGGTGGGCCCGTGGATGCCGTTCCAGATGCTGTCGATGGGCTGGTTCACCATGGGCGCGGGCCTGCTGCCGGGGCCGGTGGCGCTGCGGGGCCGGGGCGAGCTGCTGATGCTGTCGGCGTACGGGGCGGTGGCGGCGTTCGCGTACGGGACGGTGATGAACCTCCAGGGGTGGGTGACCCTCCAGGGCATGGGCAGCGGCATCTCCTTCCGGCCCGGCGATCCGGTGCACGAGAACCTGGTCCGGTTCCTGGCGTACTGCGCGGCGACGTCGCTCGGCTGGGACCTGGGGCGCGCGGTACTCACCGTCGTCCTGATGATGACCATCGGATCCACGGTTCTGAAGGCCCTGCGACGGGCCACCCGCCGGGCCGCCTTCGAGGCCCAGGTCACATTCGAAGGCGCCGGCGGGGCCGTTCCGGAGCCCTCAGGGGTGAGGCGCCCCACAGGACCCATGTCACATACGAACGACGATAGTGGGACAGAACGGACAGCCGGAGGGCCCGGGGCCTCCCGTGGCGACGTGCACTGATCGCCCTCGGCGGGCGGGGCGACCTTCGGCCCGGTCTCCGGTGCCGGGTAGTAACAGGGCTCCTTGCCGCGGCCCGACCGCCCTGCTTCTCTGGTGATGTCGCCGGGCGCCGCTCGCATCGCAGCGCCCCTGGCAGCCTCCTCCCCCGCCCCCGGCGTGGTTCCGGCATGCCTGTGCGACTCCCCCGTCCCCGACGTTAGGTCGCCACGTGTTCCGCTCGCTCGTCAGCCGTTTCTCCGCCCGTCCCAAGTCCGTCGCCGCCGGCGCCGCCGTGCTGCTCGGTGCCACCGGCGCCGTGCTGGGCACGACCGCCCCCGCCTCGGCCGCCTCAGCGCAGGACATCGCGAAGAAGATGGTCCCGGCGGGCCAGTACCAGTGCTTCAGCAAGATCGTGGAGCACGAGTCCGGCTGGAACCCGACCGCCACGAACGCCTCGTCCGGCGCCTACGGCCTGGTGCAGGCCCTGCCGGCCACCAAGATGTCGTCGGCCGGCTCGGACTGGAAGACCAACCCCGCCACGCAGATCGAGTGGGGCCTGGACTACATGAACGACCGCTACGGCAGCCCGTGCGGCGCGTGGAACTTCTGGCAGTCCAACGGCTGGTACTGAGCCGTCCCGCACGAACGGCACGAGGCCCCGGTGAACGACGTTCACCGGGGCCTTCCCGCGTCCGCGCTCCCGCGCCGACCTGCCGCCGTCCCGCCACTGCCGTCAGAGCGGCGGTCCGGCGCACACCAGGACGGTGAGGGCGACGAGCAGGGCCAGGGGGCCGAGCAGCGCGTACCGGGCGCAGCGGGCGAGGCGGCGGACCCCCGGCGCGCGGTGGAGGGGCAGCACCAGGGCCGCGATCAGCCCGGCCTGGAGCAGGGCCGCCCTGCCCATGGGCCCGAGCGCCTCCAGGGGCTGTGCCCAGGCGAGGGCCAGCGCGCCCAGCAGGAGGACGGGGCCGAGCACGACGAGTGCCGTGCAGCCCCAGAAGAGCAGGGCGAGGACGACGCAGGCCGGCCGGTCGGCCAGGTCGCGGGGTTCGACGTTCCGGGTGACGTTCACACCTCGATCCTGCGGCCGCGACCGGCCGGTGGCCTGAGTGCGGCTACTCAATCGGCGGCCCGCCGCCTACTCATCGCGGCGGCCACATCCTGAGACCTTGCTTGATCATCGCGATCCGCCCCTGGGAGGGTGGCCGCGACCGGCACGGAACGAGGCAGCGGGGGGACGTATGCACGCGGAAGGACCGGACGAGCGGCGCGAGGAGCGCCTGGAGGTCACCGACCGGACCCGTCACCGGCGTCTGCGGGAGAAGGGCAGCACCCTGCGGTCCGACCTCGACGACGTGCTGCGCGCCGGGTTCGTCTGCCACCTGGCGGTCGTGGTCGACGGGACGCCCCTCGCCGTACCGACCGTCTACGGCGTGGACTTCGACACCCGGGTGCTCTATCTGCACGGTTCCGTCGCCAGCCGCAGTCTCGTCCAGTCGCCCGGCGCCCAGGTGTGCGTCACCGTCACCCACGTCGACGGGCTCGTCCTCGCCCGGTCCGTCTTCGAGCACGGCGTCAACTACCGCTGCGCCATGGTGCTGGGCACCCCGCGCCGCGTCACCGACCGCGAGGAGCTGCTGCACGGGCTGCGCGTCCTGACCGAGCAGTGCGCGCCGGGGCAGTGGGAGTACGCCCGTTCGCCCAGCAGGAAGGAGCTGGCGGCCACCTCGCTGCTGGCCCTTCCGCTCGACGAGGCGTCCGTCAAGACGTCGGCGGGCCCGCCGGACGACGGGGAGGGACCGGACGCCGCGTCGGGGGTGTGGGCCGGGGTGCTCCCGTACCGGCCCGTCTTCGGCGCGCCCGAGCCCGACCCGCTGCTCCCGGCCGGCACACCGGTGCCTGCCCACATCGCCGCCCTCGCCGGACGCCGGTGACACGGCCAAATATGACGGTCCGGCGTGCGGTGGCGTGACGTACGTTCGGCGGCATGAGCCAAGAACGCTGGACCGCCGTGGACGACTACCTCACCGACATGCTGGCGCCCGCCGACGAGGCACTGGCCGCCGCGCTCGCCGACAGTGACGCGGCGGGCCTGCCGGCGATCGCCGTGTCACCGCCCCAGGGCAAGTTCCTGCACCTGCTCGCCCGGGTGCAGGGCGCCCGGACGATCCTGGAGATCGGCACGCTCGGTGGCTACAGCACCATGTGGCTGGCCCGGGCGCTCCCGGACGACGGCAGGCTGATCTCGCTGGAGTACGACCCCGCCCACGCGGACGTGGCCCGCGCGAACCTCGCGCGGGCCGGCCTGGACAAGGTGGCCGAGGTGCGGACCGGCGCGGCCCTGGACACGCTGCCGGTACTGGCCCGGGAGGGCGCCGGCCCCTTCGACCTGGTCTTCATCGACGCCGACAAGCCGAACAACCCGGGGTACCTGGAGTGGGCGCTGCGGCTCACCCGGCCGGGCAGCCTGGTGGTCGTCGACAACGTGGTGCGCGGCGGCGCGATCACCGACGAGTCCTCGACGGACCCGGCGGTGACCGCGACGCGCGAGCTGTTCGACCTGGTCGCGCGTGACCCCCGGCTGGACGCGACGGCCCTCCAGATGGTCGGCGGCAAGGGCTACGACGGGATGCTGCTGGCCCGCGTGGCGGCCTGACCGCCCGTCACACGCGCAGCAGGCGCTCGGCCATGGCGCGGTACGCCTGGAGCGTGACGCGCAGCCGCTCGGTGTCGGGCTCCTGGTCGTCGTCGTGTCCGTCCCGCCCGTCCCAGTCGGCGCGCAGGGCACGCCGGTGGTCGGCCAGGGCGGCCGTGAGCTCGTCGGCCGCCGCGTCCAGCACGTCGGCGGCCTCCTTCACGGACCGGTGCGGGCTGTCGACGAACCCGCTGAGCGCCTGCTGCATGCGCCGGGCGAGTTCCTCCCGGGTGCCGTCCGGCACCAGCGGCGCGGACACCCCGGCGACGTCGCCCGTGCCGGGGGTCCTCCCGCGGGCACCGGCCGGCGGCCCGTCGGGCCCGCCGTCACCGGTGCGGTCACCGGTGCGCGTTCCGGTGGGGTCCCCGGTGCCCGTCGTGGCGGGGGCGGTGCCCGCTCCGGCGGTGGCGGGGGTCTCGGGGGCGGCGGTGGGCGCGGGTGCGCCCGTCGCGGGACCGGTGGCCGCGGGGCCGGGCCGACCCGTCGCGGCCGGGGCGCCGGGCGTCTGCGGGGCGCCCGGCGTGTGCGGGGCGCCGGGAGCGTGGCCGGGGGGTGTCGCGGTGCCCTCCGCGGGCGTCCCTGGCCGGGCGGCGGCTTCGTTCAGCGGGGCGACGCGGTACGGCGTACCCGTCGCGGTACCGGGGGCGTTGGCCCCGTACGGGTCGGTGTGACCGTGCCTCGGGTCCTGCTGCTGCGGGGTCATCAGGCGCCACTTCCCTTCGGCCACGGCGCGTGGACCCGCCGGCCGCGCTCGGCCTGCCGGCGCGGGGCGTGCCGGGCGTGGTCCTCGGAGTGTTCGGTGACGAGCCGCTCGAACAGCCGCCGCGCCTCGACCATCGCCGCGCGCAGCTCCTCGGTGCCCATGTGCGGGTCGCGGCCGTCCATGTGGGCGGTGCGGTGCACCCGGCGGTAGCCGTCGACGTGCTCGGCGTGGTGCACGGACAGCGCGGCGACCTGCTCCTCGTACGCGGAGGCCGCCGGGAAGCCGCGGTCCTCGGCCAGCCTGGCCAGCAGCCGGTCCGCCTCGGACACCGCCTGGCGCGGCGCGTCGACGAACTGCTCCTGCAGGCCCGCCCAGAGGGCCACGTACCGCTCGCGGGCCTCACGGGACAGCGGCTGCGGCCGCAGGTCGCCGTGGAGCCGGACGCGCTCGGCGAGTTCTCGTTCCGCGGCCTTGGTGTCTCCGTCGTGCCGGGCGACGGTCCGCTCGTACTCCGGGCCGAACCGCCGCTTCAAGCCGCGCCCGCGCCGGCCTCCCGCCCTGCCCGGCCCGGCGTACAGGACCGCGGCGACGACGGCGACGAAGACGACGACCAATGCGACGACGATCAGGACAGTTGACATGACTGTCTTCCCTCGATCCAGGGGTCGGGGTCTCTTCGTGTCTGCTCGACCGCCGTGTTGCCGCTAAATCGTTGGCCAAACGACGGGCGCTCGGATAGAGACGCCCCATGACGCGTACCGACTGGACCATCCGCCCCGAGCGTTACGACACGCCGGACGCCACCGCGTTGCGCCGCGACTACTACGACGACGTCGCGAGCCGCTACTGGCGGCGTCCGGCGACGGCGGCGGAGATCGACGAAGGGCTCACCGGCGACGGCGTGGAGCAACTGACGCCGCCGACCGGCCAGTTCCTCGTCGGCCGGGTGGACGGGCGGCCCGCCGCCTGCGGCGGGGTGGTGCTGCTCGACGGTGAACGGGCCGAGCTGACCCGGGTCTTCGTCCGGCACGCCTTCCGCGGCACCGGCGGCGCGGCCCTGCTGCTGGAGGCCCTGGAGTCGGCCGCCGCCGCGCTGGGCGCCCGGCGCATGGTGCTCAACACCCGGCTGGACCTGGTGGAGGCGCGCGCCCTGTACGTCCGCGGCGGCTACCGCGAGATCCCGGCGTACTGCGAGGGCCCGTACATGGAGATCTGGTACGGCAAGGAGCTGCGGGCCGCGTCCCGGGCCGCCGGCTAGCGCGCGTGGTTGCGGCGCACCTCCACGGAGCGCGGCCGTTCCCGCCGGGAGCCGCACAGCTCGGCCGTCAGCTCCTCGACCAGCTGCACCAGGTCGGTCGGCCGCTCCGGGCCCCACCAGTCGCCCAGCAGCTCCGCGAGGGACTCCTCCCGGGCGTGCGCCAGCCGCGCGGCGACCTCCACGCCCTGTTCGGTCAGCATCAGTTGCAGGCCCTCGCGGCGCACCAGCCGCCGTTCCTCCAGCTGCCGGGCCGCCTGGGTGATGAAGCGCAGCGGCACGGGTGTGGTGTCGGCGAGCCGGCCGGGCTCCACGGTGCCGTGGCGGCGGACGCGCAGCAGCAGCCAGCTGGCGGCGGGAAGCAGGTCGAGCCCCGCGCGGGCGGTGATCTTCTCGTAGATCTCCTTGCGGCCCTCGCGGGAGCCGAGGACCGACAGGGCGCGGGCGCACTCGTCGTACGAGGAGCGTTCGACGGGGTTGGAGGCGACGGTCTGGCTGGGGTCGGGTGCGGTGACGGCGCCGCGCAGCCGGTCCTCCTTCAGCAGCAGGGCGAACAGGAAGGCGACGACGACGACGGGTGCGGCGTACAGGAAGACGTCGGTGATGGAGGTCGCGTACGCGTTCAGCACGGCGGGGCGCAGGTCGGGCGGGAGTGCGGCGATGGCGCGCGGGTCGGCGGCGAGCTGGTCGGCACCGGCGCCCGGCGGCAGCTCCCGGCCCTCCAGGGCCTCGGCCAGTTTGCCGGTGAGCCGGTTGGTGAAGACGGTGCCGAAGATGGCGACGCCGAAGGACGCGCCGATGGAGCGGAAGAAGGTGGCGCCGGAGGTGGCGACGCCGAGGTCCTCGTACGCCACGGCGTTCTGCACCACCAGGACCAGTACCTGCATGACGAGGCCGAGTCCGGCGCCGAAGACGAAGAAGTACAGGCTCATCTCCCAGTCGGAGCTGGACACCTCCATCCGGTGCAGGAGGACCAGGCCGAGGGCCGTGACGGCCGTGCCGAGGACGGGGAAGACCTTCCAGCGGCCGGTGCGGCTGACGATCTGGCCGGAGGCGGTCGAGGTGAGCAGCATGCCGAGCACCATCGGCAGCATGTGCACGCCGGACATGGTCGGGGTGACGCCCCGGACGACCTGGAGGAACGTCGGCAGGTAGGTCATCGCGCCGAACATCGCGAAGCCGACGACGAAGCTGATGACCGACACGAGGGTGAAGGTGCGGATCCGGAACAGCTTCAGCGGCAGCACCGGCTCGGCGGCCCGCCGTTCGACGCGCACGAACCAGACCAGCAGGACGGCGCCGAGGACGGCGAGCCCGATGATCTGCGGGGAGCCCCAGTCCCACGTCGTGCCGCCGAGGGACGCCACCAGGACGAGGCAGGCGGCGACGGAGGCGATGAGGAAGGTGCCGAGGTAGTCGATGGTGTGGCGGGCGGAGCGCACGGGGATGTGGAGCACGGCGGCGATGACGAAGAGCGCGACGACTCCGATGGGCAGGTTGATGTAGAAGACCCAGCGCCAGGAGAGGTGCTCGGTGAACAGGCCGCCCAGGAGCGGGCCGAGGATGCTGGTGGCGCCGAAGACGGCGCCGAACAGGCCCTGGTACTTGCCGCGCTCCCGCGGGGACACGAGGTCGCCGACGATGGCCATGGAGAGCACCATCAGGCCGCCGCCGCCCAGTCCCTGGACCGCGCGGAAGGCGATGAGCTGCGGCATGTTCTGCGCGACGCCGCACAGCGCGGAGCCGATGAGAAAGATGACGATGGCCGTCTGGAAGAGCTTCTTGCGGCCGTACTGGTCGCCGAGCTTGCCCCACAGCGGTGTGCCGGCGGTCGAGGCGAGCATGTACGCGGTGACGACCCACGACAGGTGGTCCATGCCGCCGAGTTCGCTGACGATGGTCGGCAGGGCGGTGGAGACGATGGTCTGGTCGAGTGCCGCGAGCAGCATGCCGAGCAGCAGGGCGCCGATGGCGACCAGGACGGTGCGCCGGTTCTGTCCCTGGCCCGGGGCGGGGCCGGTGGCCGGGGTGGTCACTTCCTGCGCCATGCTCTCTCCCTCGTCATCTCGCGGGCCGTCATCTCGCGGGCGGGCGGCGGGTCGGACGCGTACCCCTCGTTTCCTCATCCCATCCTGGGCGCTTCGTCCCGATACGGCCCGCCGAGCGGGGCGGTGGAAGCGGAGTGTGGTGCCGCACATGGCCCGGCGGGCTGCATAATCGCTCGCAGTTCAAGGGGAGGGGCCCACATTGACGGGACAGGTCTGTCCTGAGTGCGACGGCGACTGCGGGTGCGCCTCCACGGAGGAGACGCTGGGCATACGTCCGTACGTGCACCTGCGCGACGCCGGGTCCGGCTGGGGGCCGGAGCCGTCGGGCTGGGGCCCGGAGCCGTCCGGCGCCGCGGCGCCCGCGACGATGCCGCTGTACGTGCCGCTGGAGCCGGAGCTGGTGCCGCTGGAGACGGTGGGCCCGCCGCGCGGGGCACGGGCCGGGACGCGGGCGCAGGCCAGGGCCGAGGCGCGGTCCCGCAACCGTGCGCGCCGGCCGTACGCCGTGGTGGGCGCCGTGGCGGCGGTCGTCGCGGTCGTGGGCGCGGCGGGGTTCGCGGCCGGACTGTTCGGCGGGGACGGCGAGGCGGACCGGGTGCTGCCCGACCTGGCCCCGAGCACCCCGGCGTGGCCGAGCGGGAAGCCGGAAGGGCCGGCGGAGGCGTCCGGGTCGGCGTCGCCGTCGCGGTCGGGTTCCCCGTCCGCCTCCGCGTCGGCGTCCGCCTCGGCGTCGCCGTCCCCGACCTCGTCGCCCTCGGTGACGGCCTCCGCGTCCCTGGCCGTCGCCGCCCCGGCCCCCACGTCGGCCCCGGCCACGTCGAGCCGCCCGGGGAACCCGCCGCCCTCACCCGCCGGCAGCCGGGTGCCGAGCACGGAGCCGTCGCCCGAGGAGCCCGTCACGCTGCGGCGCGGCGACCGGGGGGCGGAGGTGATGGAGCTGCAGCACCGGCTGCGGGAGGCCGGTCTGTACGACGGGCCCATGAACGGCCGGTACAACGAGGACGTGGAGTGGGGCGTGGGCCAGTACCAGCAGGCCCGCGAGCTGTGGAGCGACGGCTGGGGCGTCTACGGGCCCGAGACGCGCCAGTGGCTGGAGTCGGAGACGACGGGCCGCTGACCGCTCCGGGCGCCCTCGCCCCCGCGAGGACACCGTCTCCGCCCCCTGTCGCCGTCAGGCGCCGGGGGGCGGACTGGCGTCCACGGGTTCGATTTTGTATCGTGGAGGAACAAAGTGGTCCCGCCCGTAAACCCTGACCGGCGGGCGGGCCACTTCGTGCCCCCGCCTCCCCCTCCCCGTGGAGACCGCCGATGCCGGCCGCCCCTTCCGTCCTGACCGCCCGGGCCCTCCTCCTCGACATGGACGGCACGCTCGTGAACTCGGACGCCGTCGTGGAGCGCTGCTGGAGCCGCTGGGCGGTCCGGCACGGACTGGACCCACGCGAGGCCCTCAAGGTCGTCCACGGCCGCCAGGGGTACGCCACCATGGCCGTCCTCCTGCCGGACCGCCCCATGGAGGAGAACCACGCCGACAACCGGGCCATGCTCGCGGAGGAGACCGCCGACCTGGACGGCGTCGTACCGATCGGCGGCGCGCCCGCCTTCATGGCCGCCGTCGCCGCACTCCCGCACGCCCTGGTCACCTCGGCCGACGAGCCGCTCGCCCGGGCCCGCATGGGCGCCGCCGGGCTGCGCATGCCCCGGGTGCGGGTGACCGCCGAGTGCGTGGGCGCCAGCAAGCCGGACCCGGAGGGCTTCCTGAAGGGCGCCGCCGAACTGGGCTTCGACCCGGCGGACTGCGTGGTGTTCGAGGACTCCGAGGCGGGCATCCTGGCCGGGCGCGCCGCCGGGATGCGGGTGGTGGGCGTCGGGCCGCGCGCGGGCGCGTTCGCCCCCGACGTCCACGTACCGGATCTGACGCACGTGCGCGTGGAGGCGGACCGCGCCGGTGACGCGATCCGCCTGCACGTCGACGCGTAGGCGTCAGCGCGTGGGCGTCACGCGGAGAGCGCCTCGTACAGGCTGAAGCCCGCCAGCGCCAGCATCAGGCAGGCGGCGATCCTGGTGATCAGGCGCAGCGGTACGTACTTCATGAGCGTCCGGCCGCCCAGGATGCCGATCCCGGCGACCGCCCAGAGGGCGAGCACGGCGCCGAGGCCCACGGAGAGCGGGTCGTCGTAACGGGCGGCGAGGTTCGCCGTCATGATCTGCGTGAGGTCGCCGAACTCGGCGACCAGGATCAGCATGAAGCCCGCCCCGGAGACCTTCCAGAAGGACTGGTCGGCCGGGGCCTTGATGTTCTCCTCGCCCTCGTCGCCCTTCTTCAGCAGCAGCACCGCCGCGCCGGCCAGGAACAGCACGCCGACCAGCGCCTGCACCAGCCGCTGCGGGAGGAGGGTCAGCACGCTTCCGGCGGCCACGGCCAGCACGACGTGCACGGCGAAGGCGGCGGCGACACCCGCGAAGACGTAGGACGCGCGGTACCGGGTGCCCAGCATGAGCCCGGCGAGAGCGGTCTTGTCGGGGAGTTCGGCGAGGAAGACGACGCCGAAGGTGATCGCCATGATCGTGAGGCTGAGCACGGGATGGGTTCCTCAATCGGTCGGGCCCCGCCGTACCGAGAAGAGGCGTCTCAGGGATCGCTCCGGCACGGCGGCGCCATGGATGGGGGCATGGCACTGCTGTTGCCGAAGGTCTCGCTGGCGCGCCCGCAGGCGTGCCTCCGGGCGCCGGCCGGGCGCGAGGCCCAGCAGTATGTCGACGTTCCGGCGAAGAGCTACTCCCCTTCTGCTCCGTCCAGGGTACGGGATCGGCGCTACCGCCCCTCGCGCCGGTGCAGCCGGCCCCGGGCGACCAGCTCCAGCACCGCCGCGACCGCCACGCCCTGCACGGCCATCAGCCCGACCAGCACGAACAGCTGCACGGACCCGGCCTCCACCGGTGACGCCCCGCCCAGCAGCATCCCGACGAACGCGCCCGGCAGCGTCACCAGCCCCACGGTCCGGGTCTGGTCGAGTCCCGGGAGCAGGGCGTCCGCCGCCGCGGGGCGGGCCACCTCCAGGCGCGCGTCGCGCTCCGGCAGACCGATCGCCAGCCCCGCCTCCACCTCGCCGTGCCGGGTGCCGAGCTCGTCGAGCGCGCGCCGCCCGCCGAGCACCGTCGCGGTGAGCGCCCCGCCGATGAGGATGCCGGCCACGGGGACCAGGGCGATGCCCTTCAGCGGCACCAGCCCGGTCAGCAGCAGCGCGCCGACGACCGGGACGACCCCGGCGGCGATGGGCACGGCCGCCCACCACCAGGTCCCGTTGGGCGTGACGCGGCGCCCGGCGGTGCGGACGGCGACCGCGTACATCAGCAGCAGGAAGGCGAGCAGCAGCGGTACGGAGCGGACCACCCAGCCGATGACCAGTGACACGGCGCCGAGCTGCACGGCGGCCCGCACCCCCGCGGTGACGATCTCCCGGGGCGCCCGGAGGTGGGCGAGCGCCGCGACGGTGGCGGCGACGGCGAGGAGGACGGCCAGAACGGCCGCGAACGTGGCATTGACGGGCAGCAGCACACGTCAACCCTAAAGCCGGACAAGGCAGGTGCCGGGACGTCAGAAACCGGGCACACCCCTTGATGTGACGTGCACATGTCGTCACTCTGTAACCCGGCGCACCCCCCGGGGCAACCTCGCGCCACCACGATGGCCGAGCAGCCCGACCGGGCAGCCGGCCACCGCCCCCACATTCCAAGGGAGTTACCCATGTCCGGTGTCTACGCGCGTCGAATAGCCGTCCTCGCCGCTTCCGCCGCCCTCACCGCCACCGGTGTCCTGGCCACCGCCCCCGCCGCCCAGGCAGCGCCGCCCACCCCGATCAGCGCCTCCACCGCCCGGACGTACCTCGGCCAGCTCACCGTGAGGGCGGAAGGTTCCTCCACGGGCTACAGCCGCGACCTGTTCCCGCACTGGAGCACCCAGTCCGGCACGTGCAACACCCGTGAAGTGGTCCTCAAGCGCGACGGCGTCAACGTCGTCCAGGACTCCGGCTGCGCGGCGGTCAGCGGAAGCTGGTACTCCGAGTACGACGGCGCCACCTGGTACGCGGCGGCGGACGTCGACATCGACCACGTCGTCGCCCTCTCCGAGGCCTGGCGCTCCGGCGCCAGCGGGTGGACCACCTCGCAGCGCCAGGCCTTCGCCAACGACCTCACCCGCCCGCAGCTCATCGCGGTCACCGACAACGTGAACCAGGCCAAGGGCGACCTCGACCCCGCCGAGTGGATGCCGTCGCGCACCGCGTACCGCTGTACCTACGCCCGCATGTGGGTGCACGTGAAGCACCACTGGAACCTCAGCGTGGACTCCGCCGAGAAGAGCGCCCTGCAGTCCCAGCTCAGCGGCTGCTGACCGGCCCGCCGGGTTCCTCACCCCTCCGCCGCCCCGTACCGTACGAAGGAGGAGCGGGGCGGCGGAGGCCGGACGGCGTGCCCCGGACGGTGGACGGCTGAAAATTGATGTCCGGGCGTTCTCGGGGTACGTGAAAGACACGAGATCCACGAAGTCGACGAGGAGGCCGGGCATGGCAGCCGGACTGCTATTGGGACCACTCCTGCGACAGGTCGACTGGGAGCGCGGCGACCGGGCGACGGTCTGGGTCGAGGCCGACCGGCCCTGCACGGCCGAGGTGCGGTGCGAGGACGGCGCCGGGGGCAGCAGCCGCACGTTCCAGGTCGCCGGGCACCACTACGCGCTGGTGGTCGTCACCGGCCTCACCCCCGGGTCCACCACGCCGTACGAGGTCCTGCTCGACGGCGACCGGGTGTGGCCGCCGACCGATCCCGACCGCCGCTATCCGGCCAGCACCATCACCGCGCCCCGGCCCGGCGTGGACGAGGTGCGCGTCTCGTTCGGGTCCTGCCGCTGGGCCGCGCCCCCCGCGGGCGGGGACGACCCGGTCGGCCCGGACGCGCTCGACAGCCTCGCCACCCACCTGGCGCGCGACCCCGGCGCCGTACGCCCCGACGTGCTGCTCCTGCTGGGCGACCAGGTGTACGCGGACGAGACCTCGAAGGCCACCCGCCGCTGGCTGGCCGAGCGCCGGGACCTCCGCGAGGCGCCGGGCGAGCAGGTCGCGGACTACGAGGAGTACACCCACCTGTACTACGAGTCCTGGCTCGACCCCGGCGTGCGGTGGCTGCTGTCCACCGTTCCCACGTGCATGATCTTCGACGACCACGACGTGATCGACGACTGGAACACCAGCGCCTCCTGGGTCGCCGACATGCGCAAGGAGGGCTGGTGGCGCGAGCGCATCCTCAGCGGGCTGATGTCGTACTGGGTCCACCAGCACCTGGGCAACCTCTCCCCCGCCGAGCTGGAGGCCGACCCGCTGTACGCGGCGGTCCGCGCCGCCCCGGACGGGACGGAGGTGCTGCGCCGATTCGCCGCCGACGCGGACGCCGACCCGGCCACGGTGCGGTGGAGCTACCGCCGCGACTTCGGCCGCACGCGGCTGGTGATGATCGACAGCAGGGCGGCGCGCGTGCTGGACGAGCAGAAGCGCGCGATGCACGACGAGGACGAGGCGCGCTGGCTGGTCGAGCAGATCCTGGACGACCGGGAGGACTGCGACCACCTGCTCGTCGGCGCGTCACTGCCGTGGCTGCTGGCGCCGATGATGCACGACGCGGA
This sequence comes from Streptomyces noursei, assembly GCF_001646665.1. Lineage (GTDB taxonomy): Bacteria > Actinomycetota > Actinomycetes > Streptomycetales > Streptomycetaceae > Streptomyces > Streptomyces lavendulocolor. Next base: position 19,089 of record NZ_LWBU01000290.1, read on the forward strand.
GACGTGGAACGCCGCCCTGTGCCGGGGTGAGCGGGGCGACCGGTGGGCGCGGCTGGCGGAGCGGGTGCGCCGGGCGGCCGACCTGGAGCACTGGGCCGCCTTCCCCGACTCCTTCGAGCAGCTGACGCGGCTGCTCGCCGAGGCGGGCAGCGGGCCGGACGCGCCGGCGACGGTGTGCGTCCTGTCGGGCGATGTGCACCACGCGTACGTCGCCGAGCCCGAGTGGCCGAAAGGCACCGTTCCGGCGTCGGCCCGGATCCTCCAGCTGACGTGCTCGCCCGTCCACAACCGGATCCCGGCGGTGCTGCGGGGCGCGTTCCGGCTGAGCTGGAGCCGCGCGGGCCGGTGGATCGGTCACGCCCTGCGGCGGCACGGCCGCACGGGGCCGCCGGTCGTGGACTGGCGCCGTACCGGCGGGCCCTGGTTCGGGAACCAGCTGATGACGCTCACGCTGCGCGGGCGGGCGGCGGAGCTGCGCCTGGAGCACGCGGCGGCGGGCGGCGGGGCCGGGCACCGCGCCGACCTGCGGACCGTGCACGAGCGGAGCCTTACGACGAAGGACGGGTGACCCCGGGCGGGGGAAGCGCGGGGGGACACGGGCGGTCGGGCGGCGGGCGGGGGGCGGTCGGCCGGTCCGGGGGTGGTCCGGGGTGGCCCGGGGGCGCGGTCGGGGCGCGGTCGGGCGGCGGGGGACGGTCGGCCGGTCCGGGGGTGGCCCGGGGTGGCCCGGGGGCGCGGTCGGGGCGCGGTCGGGGGGCGCGGTCGGGGGGCGCGGTCGGGGTGTGCCGGACCGGGCCGGCGCAGGGGTGCGCGGGCTTCACGCCGGGGCTGTGAACGTCCGGTGAACGTCCGGTTCAGGCCTCCCGCAATCCCGCCCATAGCGGATGGTGATCCTCCGGCCAGGGGTTCGGTGGCGGGCGCCGCACCGGCATGATGACTTCCGCCCGCCGCCCGCGGGCAACGCCAGCACCGCCCCCTGCCCAGGGAGTTCCCGTCGTGTCGTCCCAAGTCCCCCATGCCGTGGCCCTGGTCGGGGCGGGCCCCCGCGGCACGTCCGTACTCGAACGGCTCTGCGCCTCCGTACCGGAGCTGGCGGCGGGCACCCCGCTGACCGTCCACGTCGTCGACCCCGCCCCGCCGGGCGCCGGCCGCGTCTGGCGCACCGACCAGCCGGCCGAGCTGCTGATGAACACCGTGGCTTGCCAGGTGACGGTCTTCACCGACGAGAGCGTGCGCTGCGTGGGCCCCATACGCCGGGGGCCGAGCCTGTACGAGTGGGCCGCCGCCCGCTCCCACCGGCTCGGCCCCGACGACTACCCCACCCGCGCCTGCTACGGCGCCTACCTGGAGTGGGCGTTCGCCCGCACGGTGGCCGAGGCCCCGCCGGAGGTCACCGTGCGCGTGCACGCGGCCCGGGCCGTACGGCTGGAGGCGGGCACCGGGCCGCGGACGCTGGTGCTGGACGACGGCACGGTCCTCACCGGCCTGGGTGCGGTCGTCCTGGCCCAGGGCCACCTCCCGGTCGTCCGGGACCCCGCCACGGGTCACCTGGGCGCGTACGCGGCACGCCACGGGCTGCGCCACTTCCCGCCCGCCAACCCGGCGGACCTCGACCTGTCCCCGGTCGCCCCCGGCGAGCCGGTGCTGCTGCGCGGACTGGGCCTGAACTTCTTCGACCACATGGCGCTGCTCACCGAGGGGCGCGGCGGGGCGTTCGTGCGAGACGGCGGGGGCCGGTGCGCGTACCGCCCGTCGGGCCGGGAGCCCCGGCTGTACGCCGGTTCGCGGCGCGGCATCCCCCACCGGGCGCGCGGCGACAACGAGAAGGGCGCGTCCGCGCGGCACGAGCCGCTGCTGCTGACCCCCGATGTGATCGAGAGGTTCCGCAAGCGGGCGGAGGCGGGCGATCCGCCGGACTTCCTGGACGAGATATGGCCCCTGGTGGCCGGTGAGGTCGAGACGGCGTACTACGAGGTGCTGCTGGGCCGGCCGCGCGGCTTCCGCTCCCGGTTCCTGGCCTCCCCCGACGGCACCCTGGACGCGTACGCCGTGCCGCCGGACGCCCGGTGGTCATGGGAGCGGGTCTCGCGCCCGTACGTTGGGGAAACGTTCCGGTCACCGGCGGACTTCCGCGCCTGGCTGCTGGCGCATCTGCGCCGGGACGCGGCCGAGGCGGCGCTCGGCAACGTGGCCGGCCCGGTGAAGGCCGCCCTGGACGTACTGCGCGACATCCGCAACGAACTGCGGCTGATCGTCGACCACGCCGGGCTCCCGGGCGCCTCGCGCCGGGACCACCTGGACCGCTGGTACACCCCGCTGAACGCCTTCCTCTCGATCGGCCCGCCCCGCCGCCGCGTCGAGGAGATGACGGCCCTGATCGAGGCCGGCGTACTCGACGTGATCGGCCCCCGCACGGGCGTCCGTCCGGACGGCGGGGCGTTCGTGGCGGAATCACCCGACGTGCCGGGCTCCGCCGTGGCGGTGACCACGCTGATCGAGGCCCGGCTGCCGGAGCCCGACTTGAGGCGCACCGGTGACCCCCTCCTCTCCGGAATGCTCGATTCCGGACAGTGCCGGACCCATGTGGTGGACGGGTACGACACCGGAGGGCTGGACGTCACACCGTCCCCGTACCGCCTGATCGATCGTCACGGGCGCGCTCACCAGGGCGTCTTCGCCCTCGGCGTGCCCACGGAGGGGGTGCATTGGGTGACGGCGGCGGGCGCCCGGCCGGGTGTCGGCTCGGTGACCCTCGCGGACGCGGACGCGGTGGCCCGAGCCGCGCTCCGCGCATGCTCCACCACCGAAGCGGAACGACCGAATGTTGAACTTGCAAGTATTGATTAGGACTCCCTAACCTGGGGGCTCGTCGGTTCCGTCCCCAACCGAAGGATCCCCATGTCCCAGATATCCGCGCGCCTCGACCAGGGCCGCCCGTACGTGCTCGGCCTGTTCAGGATCGTCGTCGGTCTGCTGTTCCTGTGCCACGGCGCCGCCTCGCTCTTCGGCGTCCTGGGCGGCGCGGGCGGGACCGGCGGGACCGTCCCCACCGGCACCTGGCCCGGCTGGTACGCCGCCGTCATCGAACTCGTCGGCGGTGCCCTGGTGCTGGTGGGTCTGGGCACCCGCGCCGCCGCGTTCATCGCGTCGGGTGCGATGGCGTACGCGTACTTCAAGGTCCACCAGCCGATGGGCCTGTTCCCACTGCAGAACAAGGGTGAACTTTCGGCCATGTACTGCTGGTCGATGCTCCTGCTGGTCTTCACGGGACCGGGCGCCCTGTCGCTGGACGGCCTCTTCTCCTCCTCGCGGGCGGCGGACCGCGAGCGCGAGCCCGTCACCGCATAAGGTCCCGCCTTTCCGCGGCGTCCTCTCCGCTCCGTTCCCTCCCCTCCGCTCCCCTCCCTCCCGCTGCGGACCCGGGCGGGGGCCGCCGACGTCACACAGTCGTGCCCGGCCCCCCGCCCGGGTCACCGCACGGTCCGCCCTTCGGCGTACGCTTTCGGCCTGTCAGCCGCCACCCGCTCCGGGGGACCGGCTTCACGGGACCGGGGAGTGAAGGTGCTCGAAAGCGTGGCCGCCGGCCCGTGGATCTACGCGGCCGTCGCCGTCTCCGTGCTGCTGGACGTGTTCCTGCCGGTACTGCCGAGCGGCATCCTGGTCATCACCGCCGCGACGGCCGCCGCGACGGGGAGCGGATCCCTCCTGGCGCTGACCCTGTGCGCGGCCGGCGCCTCCGTGCTGGGCGACCTCGTGGCGTACCGGCTCGCCTGGCGCGGGCGGTCCCGCCTGCACCGGATGATCGCCCGGTCGCGCCGGCTGACCACCGCGCAGGAACGTCTCGGCTCGGCCCTGGCACGCGGCGGAGGCGTGCTCGTGGTCATCGCCCGGTTCGCCCCGGCGGGCCGCTCGGTCGTCTCGCTCGGCGCCGGCGCGGCCCGCCGCAGGGCCGGCCAGTTCCTGCCGTGGTCGGCCCTGGCGGGCGTGGCATGGGCCTCGTACAGCGTCGCGCTGGGCTACTTCGGCGGCCAGTGGCTGGGCGCCACCTGGACCGGGGTGGCGGTCTCGGTCCTGGCCCTCTTCCTGGCGGGCGCCCTGGCGGCCTACGTCATACGGCGCCCCCCGGCCGCCCCCCGCGCCGGCACACCGCCCACCGCCGCGCGCCCCGGCACACCGCCCCCGGCCGCCGTACCGGCACCCGCGCGCCCGGCCGCCGTCCCGTCCCAGGCGTCCCCTCCCCCGGTACCGGCGCCCTCACCGGCTCCGTAACGCCCGCAGGCCCGACCACCACCCGGCAGGCGCGCCCCGCCGGCCAGGGAAGCGGCTCACGGCCCCGCTCGGCCAGGCCCGCGCCCGCCGGCACGAGCGCCGCGAGCCGCACCCCGCCCCGGATTCGGCCCTGCCTTCCACCCCGGCCGCTGTCACGGCCACCGCCCGGTCAGGAAGCCCCGGCCTGTCCGCTGCCGCCCGCGCCCCGGCGGGCAACCGTCACCCGCCCCTGAACCGTCCCACCCACGGCCTGCGGGCCGGCCCCGACCGCCCCGCACCCGCCTCCGGTGCCTGCCGCTCCGCCCTAGGGGGTGTCTCGCCGATCATGCCGGGCTCCCGGTGTCCGCCACCGCACCTCGCGGCGTTGTCGTCGGTCGTCATGGTCCCCCGTGGCCCTTCGGGCACGGGAGGTGCCCCCACCGCCATGACTCCCTCCTCCGCCTTGCGATGCACGGCGCCGGACGTCGCTCGCCGATCCGGCCTGATCGACAAGACACCCCCTAGTGCTGCTCCGCGCGGGCGGCGGCGCCCCGGACCTCCAGCCCGTCGAGCAGGCGCCGGGTCGCCTCGGCGACCTCCTCCACGGCACGGTCGAAGACCTCCCGGTTGTGCGCGGCGGGCGCCCGGAAGCCGGACACCTTGCGGACGAACTGCAATGCTGCGGCGTGGATGTCCTCCTCGGTGGCCTCGGTGGGGAGCACGGGCGGGCGAAGGGTCTTGATACTGCGGCACATGCCCCCAGTGTGCGCCCGCCCGTCCCCCTCGGTCACCGCTTCGGTCGCATGCGCGCCCGCGCCCGTTCCCGCTCCCTGTCCCGCTCGATCGTGTAGGTCGCCCAGTCCCCCCGGTGCAGGTTGCACCGCGAGGCCCCCACCATGGCGAGCCGCCGGCAGCACCCGCCGTGCTTGGTGCGCGCGCCGCACGTGGACTGTGTACGAGCCATGTCGCCTCCTGGCATCCGTCGGTCTTCCCCCGCCTGGCAGGGTCCCGCTCCTCAGAACCGCCCAGGCAGGGCGCACGGCGGTCCCACGAAGGTGCGCTCCGTCGCATGCGCGGTCCGGCGTCCGCTGCGCGACGCACGGCCCGCACCTAAACTGGCCGTGGAGGTACGCACCATGTCCAAGCGAGGAAACAAGCGCCGCGCCCGCAAGAAGAAGGGCGCCAACCACGGCAAGCGGCCTAACGCCTGATCCGGTCCTCCGCCGCGAGCAGCACCCGCCGCTCCAGCACCGCAGCGTGCCCGGGGCGCCGGGTGCGAGCGTGCCGCAGGAGCAGCTCGCGGGCGGTCGCCCCTACCCGCCGTTTCTTGGGGTGGCGGGCGGTGAAGTGCTCGCTCGCGAAAAACTCCACGGCACCGTCCAGGCCTGCCGCGTCGGCCGTACGCACCGCCCGGGCCAGCTCGTCCGTCGCGACGGCGTCCAGCAGGGCAAGGGGCGCGAGCCGGGCGACCTCACGCGCGGCGTCCACCGTCCGGCCCGGCGGAGTGCCCAGCCAGCGCAGCACCGGGCCCGGGGGCACGGTCACCGTCTTGGGCACGGGCGGATCGCCCCGCGCCCACCCCTCGGCGTACCCGCGCAGCGGTCCGGGGGCGGCCGCGGCCCAGGCGGCGCGGTGGCGCGCCGGTATCGACTCCGGGAGCGCCGGGTCGAGCAGGGGCAGCGGACCGTGCCGGTCGGCGGTTCGTACCGGCTCCCCGGCCGCGTCGTACGACACCAGCCCGAACTCGCCCCGGCACATGCAGACGAAGTCGTCCCGCTCTCCCGCCGGCCCGTCGACCGCCGCGGTCAGCAACTCCCGTACCTCTTCCGGCTCCGTGACCTCGTACGTCCCGGGATGACCGGGGAAGGCGGCGGCATGGAGGCGGTCCGAGACGACGATCCTGACCACTCCGGACGGCGTTACGTTCACAGCACGCCTCCCGCCTCGTCGTGGAACACCTCCGGCCAGTACCGGTAGTCGTCCGGACCGGTCGCGGGAAGGCAGGCGACGGGGTCGACCGAGGCGAGGACGGCGACCATGGCGTCGGCGAGCTGGTGGTAGAAGTCCCCGGTCAGGTCGTGTTCCTTGTCGATGCGCTGCTCACGGCTGTGCATCCATACGCTGAAGGCGAGTGTCGAGACGTCGGCGTTGACCGGCGTCACCGTGCCGGCGCCGCACTCCAGGTAGTGGACCTCGCCGGTGCGGCCGTCGACCACCACGTCCAGGTCGTGGACGAGACCTCCCAGCACCAGCAGCCGGTCGGCGTCCGGCGGCAGCCGGTCGGTCAGCCCCAGGTGGCGGAGGGCCGGCTCCGCGCCGAGCCGCTCGCGTTCCTGGCGCAGCGTCTCGAGCAGTGTCTCCCGCTCGCCCAGCCCGAACATCAACCCGTCCCTGGGCAGCCCCACTTCGGCCAGGAACCGCCGGGTCGGCCCGTGCTCCAGGGCGGCGGGCATGGCGGCCGGAGCCACCCGGACGATCTGCTCCGCCCCGAACTCGTCCTCCAGGAACCGCGCCGGCAGGTCGAGCCGCAGCCCCCTGCCGGGCCGGGCCACCAGGGCCATGGGCCGGATCAGCGCGGCGATGCGCCAGAACGCCGGCACCTCCTCGGTCCCTCCCCCGCCCTCCTCGGCGAACAGGGCGAGCAGCCGCTCCGAGGCCTCCCGCACCACACCGGTCCCCCGCCGCTCCGCCAGATCGGCGAACCGCCCGCGCAGGGCCACGAGTTCGTCGACCGCGCCGAGGAGACGGCCGAGCGCCTCCAGCGAGGGAGCGAGGGGGAGGATCTCGGCGTACTCGGGCGCGAACATCTGCAGGGCGAACACCCGCCCGGTCTCGCCGTCGACGACGATGTCCTGCGCGTCGAGCGTCTCGACCGGCAGGTGCCCCACGGCGACCAGGCCGGCGACGTACGGATCGAGGTCCGCCGGGTCGTGCTCCTCGCCGACGAGGTGCGACACGGTCACCGCCGTCCCCTCCACCAGCCTGGTGAAGCGCATCAGCTCGTGCGGGGCGGGCGGCCCCGCCTCGGCGAGCCACCGCCGTGTCGGCTCGTGCGTGATCGCCGGATGGATGACGTCCATGGTGCCCCCCGTGGTGCCGTGCGGTGATCTCCCCACCGTCGACCACGATAGGAGCGACCACTGACAACGCCCGCCGCGCCGGAGTTCCGGGGGCCGCCCGCCGCTCGGGCCGGCGGCCCCCGGACCGCGGTGCGGCCGGGCGTCAGGCGCCGGCGGGCTCCCGTCCGGCGCGTTCCACGGCGTCCAGCGCCATGCCCCACGGGTAGCCGCCGGGCAGGTCCTGCCCCGGCGCATTCGCCGGCGGGGCACCCTCGCCGTACAGCACCTGCACGCCGGTCGCACGCAGCGTGGCCAGCGAGGTACCGAACGCCGGATGCTGCACGTGGGCCTCGTTGACGCACGGCATCAGCAGGGTGGGCACGCCCTTGCCGACGCCCTGGACGGCCATGCTCACGACGAACTTCTCCGTCAGCCCGAGCGCCCACTCGTTCATGGCGGTGAAAGTCGCCGGCGCGAACAGGACGACATCGGCCGCGGGCCACGGCTCCGGCTGCCCCGGCAGGTCGTACATGAACCGCACGGGGTGCCCCGTCAGCGCCGCCAGCCCGTCCAGACCGTGCTCCAGCCACCGGGCGGCCGTTGGCGTCAGCCCGAGGCACACGTCCCAGCCCCTGCGCTGGGCGTCCTCGATCACACTGGCGACATCGAACACGGGCGGTGCGGCTGAGCAGAACAGATACAGGGTCCTCGTCATGCCCCCATCCGATCACACCCAACCCACCCCCCCCGGCGGCTTGGCCGACATGCCCCCTCCACCCGGCGCCCCCGGCCCTGCTCCGCCGAGCCCCAGCGGACCGCGCCCCCTGCCGGCCCGTCCGGCAGCCGACCGAAACTGATCACCCCGCTCCGGACCCCGGCGGACCGGGCTGGTTGGATCCCCGTATGAGCTCCGCGACCGAACGAACCGGCGGCAGTCCCCGTGAGTCGAACTGCGCCCTCGTCCTCGGAGCCCTCTCCGTCGCCTCCTGGTTCTGCTGCCCGTTCTGGATCCTCGTCTCGGCCCTCACCCTCCCCCTCGGCCTCGCCGGTCTGATGCGCGGCTGCTGGGAACTCCGCACCGCCTCCACCCCGCACACCGGCCGCACCCGCCCGCTGACGGCTCTGGCCCTCTCCACCGCAGGCACACTCGCGTCCGTCGCCTACCTCACCTACGTCCTCACGCATCCCGAGCTACCGATTCAGGACTGAACCGGCGAGGCCCCGACGAACACCCCCGACGCCACCGCCCGGCGCGACCCGCTAGCGGGCTCCTTGGTGCCGTGCGCCCCGTGGTGCGACGGATGCCCCCTTGTGCGGAGCACTCCCGCACTGCACGGTTCCGTTGATCGCTGCTCGGCACTCGTGTGCCACGAGGCGAAGGGGCGGGTGGTAGCCATGGGAACCGTGACCGGCTGGGCCGAGAAGACCTTCGGCGACACCGCCGACCGGTTGGCCGACGCGATAGCCGTCAGCCTGATGCGGGCCCACGACCGGGCCCGCAGCGGCCAGGAGGGAGTGCAGACCCAGACTCTGGAGGCGTACGGGCACGGCCTGCACGCCGCCCAGTACGAGGAACTGCACGTCGGTCTGGCGTCGCTCCCGGAGGCCACCCCGGTTCGGCTGCAAGGACGCACACTCATGATCTTCGGTGGCCACGTCATCTATCCGCTCCGATATGCCAAGAGGGACGTCCCGGTCACCGCCGCACGCCTGCGGAGGGCCACGGGCTTCCGTGCCGATCTGATCCGCCGGCACGGTCCCGAACCGATGCAGCAGGCCTTCGACCTCGGCCTGGACGAGCCGGACCAGCCGGAGCCACAGCCTCACCTCGCCCAGCTGCCGGAGGACGTGAAACTCGTCCTGGTCGCCTATGCCTGCTCCATGACGCGGGGCGTCATGTGCGTCGAGTGGGGCTCCGCAGAACTGCGCTCGGAGGACAGGTACCTCATCTGGCACCACCATGAGCGGATCCACCTGCCGTCACGGTAGGAGGCACCCACGTGGCCGCGGGCGGGCCGGTGCGGGGGCGAGTGGCAGCGGTCCCACTCGCCCCGCGCACGCTGCTGCTGCGCACAAACCTCCGTACGCGTTTGCGGTCTTGTGGCCGCACAGGGCTTGCTGCTGCGATGACGGAGCCGTCCGTCATGCTGGTCAAGGGGGGTCGTCATGGCAAGTCTCAAGGTCGTGCGCTGGAACCGCTACGGGCATGACCGTCTGTACGCGAACCTGCCCGACGGCACAGCCGGCGCTTGGGCCGACTGCCGAACGGGCAAGATCACGATCCTGCGCGACGAGCACCGGGCCGCCGCGCTGCGGGTGTTGCACGAGCACTTACGGAAGATCCCGCCGGCTCCGCCCGCCACCCCGGCTCTGCTGCCTCCTCTGACGCCTTCCGACGACCTGGCCTCGCGCTCCCCAGGCACGGCCGTGCGCGCCAGGCTCGTCGAGGTGCGGCCCGGTCCGCTGGAACGGTTCATCGCCCGGGTGCTTCGGCGGCCGACCGCCGGGGATTCGTGGCGCACCGGGTTGATCGGCGAGCGGCGGGTGGGAGCCGAGTTGGGCCGGCTGCAACGCCAAGGGTGGAGAGTGCTGCACTCCATCCCCCTCCCCGGAGGAGCGGACGTCGATCACTTGGTGATCGGCCCCGGCGGGGTGTTCAGCCTCAACACCAAGCACCACCCGAACAAGACGGTGTGGGTGGGCGACGACATCGCCCGGATCAACCACGGCGAGCCCAGGCCGTACCCCCGCAAGAGCCGCTCGGAAGCCGCGCGCGTGCGGCGAGTGCTGGAGCGCTACTGCGACTTCCCCGTGCCGGTGGAACCGGTGCTCGTCTTCGTGGGGGTCACCCAGGTGACCGTCGCGGCCACCCAGCACACCGTGCGGGTGTACCGGGAGCGGGAGGTCTCCGCCCTGTCCCCCCTTCCGCCGGTGCTGACCCCCGCCCAGGCCGAGCAGGTGTACAGCGTCGCCCGCCACCGCCAGGCCTGGCTCACGCCCTGACCACCGCCCCGCCCGTGCCCGGGGTGAACCGGCGCGGCCCCACCGCGCCCGGAGCCGGCACCGGCCGGAGGTGTGTGCCGGGCCGGTCCAGGATGACGAAAGGCCCTCAGTCAAGGTCGACTGAGGGCCTTGGTAAGCCTGGCGCCCTCACTGACACGTCTTCACTGGTACATGACACTGCTAGATACTGATCAAAGATGGGTCCATTTGAGTCAAAATAGCGTCACAAATTAGGCAACAGAGAAATGCTTCACCCAAATAAGTAATCGCCAAGTCTTGGAATAGCTGGGCCCAGGGAAGGCTGTTGGGGACATTGAAGACCCTTGATGGTGAGGGAATTATTCCCGTTATTGGGACTGAGAAGTTCAAGCCTTAAGTCACCTGGACGGGAGCTGCCATTAGGTGAAAGATCATGGCTCCGTAAGCACGACGTGGGAGCCATGATCTTAGAGGAGGCTCACCCAATGGTGGCTACCTGAAGCCGTGGAGCCGACCGCCCCAGCCACAGGGGGTTTCCGCCGTTCGCCCGCAGCACGTGGCGCGACGCCTGGCGCGGCTAGCCGGGGCAGGGCGGCGACAGGAGGCGGTACGCCTTTCCCGTGCTTTGCTATGACCCACGCACGGCGCGGGAGCGCGCCGCCTCTGCGGTGCGCCGTTCGTTCGTGGCCTTGTGGTCGTGCCGCCCTTGCTGTCGCGATGACGGAACAGTCATACAGGCTGGTCAAGGGGGGCATCCAAAGCTCAAGGTCGTGCGCTGGAACCGCTACGGGCATGATCGTTTGGACGCGAACCTGCCGGATGGCACAGCCGTCGCCTGGGTCGACTGCAAGACGGGCAAGCTCACGATCCTTGCGCAATGACTACCGCGATGCCGCGCTGACGGTGCTGACCCAGCACTTAGAACTCCTAACGAAATGATCTTCAAGGTGGTTGGACCACTCCGGGACTTACGATCGGGGGGTGTGGGGTGGTTCGGCCGAAGCCGTGGCATGTTGATGGCGAGCTGTGGGCGGTGATCGAACCGCTGCTGCCACGGGTGGAGCGCCGAGCGCGCCATCCCGGGCGGAAGCGGCATCCGGACCGGCTGGTGTTCCAGGGCATCGGGGCAGGATGGGCAGCAAGCATCACCTGATCACCGACGCCACCGGCATCCCCCTCGCCGTCACGCTGACCGGCGGCAACCGCAACGATGTCACCCAGCTCATCCCGCTCCTCGAAGCTGTTCCGCCCGTGCGGGGCAAGCGCGGCCGACCACGGCGCCGACCGGACGTCGTTCTTGCTGACCGCGGGTGCGACCACGACAAGTACCGTCGCCTGGTGTGGAAGCTCGGCGTGAAGCCGCTGGTCGCCCGGCGAGGCACCGAGCACAGCTCCGGGCCGGGCACTCAACGCTGGGTTGTCGAACGCGTTCGCCCACCTGCACTGGATCCGGCGCCTTCGGATCCGCTGGGAGGTCCGCGACGACATCCACGAAGCGTTCCTCACTCTGAGGATGCGCGCTGTTCTGCTGGCGGCGTTTGCATTCATCCCGATGAAAGTACGTCAACGCGTGCAGGGAAGGTCACGGGCTGGGAGCTCACCCGCTCATTCGTTCCTGGGCGGCCATGACCTCATCGCCGTGCTCGAAGGCCCACGCGCCAAGTGCGTCGATGGGGCCGAGCAACGTCTCCCCCAGAGCAGTGAGTTCGTACTCGACACGAGGTGGCACTTCGCCATAGGCGTTCCGTGCCACCAGCCCGTTGAACTCCAGCCGCCGCAACGTCTCGGTCAAGACCTTGGGACTGATGCCGCCGATGCGCTCGCGTAGTTCGCCGGGGCGCTTGGGCCCCTCCCGCAGGACCCAGATCAGCACGGCGTTCCAGGTGTTGGAGAGGAGGTCGAAGGCGAGGCGGGCGCGGCAGTCAGCGAGGAAGGCGTCGGTCGTCACATACCAAATGGTGCCTGACGGATTTCCTAGCCTCGTCCCGAAAGCGGTTGGAACAGATGCGGAAAGGGGCGTATCGATGAAGATCGGTGTGCTGGGAACGGGGAACATGGCGGACGCACTGGCCACGCACTGGGTGCGGGCCGGGCACGAGGTGTTCGTCGGAGGCCGGGACGAGCAGAAGGCCCAGCGGCTCGCGACGCGCATCGGGGGCGCTGCGGGGCACGGGAGCCTGCAGGCGGCGGTGAGCTTCGGCGAGGTGGTTCTGGCCGCGCTGCCGTACGGTGCGGGAGCGGACGTCGGCAGGGAGCATCAGTCGGCGCTGAAGGGGAAGGTCCTGCTCGACTGCGCCAATCCGGTCGGGCCCGGCTTCCGGCTGCTGACGGAAGGCGGCCCCTCGGCGGCGCTCCGACTGGCTGCGGCGGCACCGGGCGTGCACGTCGTCAAGGCGTTCAACCTCTGCCACGAGGACGTGTGGCGGATGAACCCGCCGGTGTTCGACGGCCAGCCCCTGACCGTTCCGATCTGCGGGGACGACGAGGCGGCACTCGCACTGGCACGCAAGCTGGTGCGCGACACGGGCTGCGAGCCAGTGGCCGGGGGCGGACTGGACCGCGCCGGGCTGCTGGAGGCGACCGCCGCGCTGTACATCGGACTGTGGGTGGCGGAGCAGGCAGACGTACGGGCGATCGCGCCACCGCTGACCTTTGCGACAGGTCCGCGAGCCGAGAGCGCGTGAGGTGTCCAGGTCATTGCGTTAGGAGTTCTTAGGGCAAGTCTCGCCTCGCCTACTCCGCTGGCCGCCCCATCGCCGGTCCGGGCAACCGCGTCGCTACTTCCCTGCAACGCCGCCAAGCCGTCCACGTCGTCGCGCTGATATCGACAGCCGCGGGAGTGGCGCCTTCATCTGAGAGACGTGGGGTCCACGAAGACCCTTCACGGTGTCACGCTACCCCCACCCGCCTGGCCTGAGCAGACCGTTGGAGTGCTCCGGCGCCGGCCCGCTCTCGCGCCGCCCGGAGGTGGCACTGTCATCAGCCACAACGTCAAAGGCCCCCGCAGCAGACGCTGTGGGGGCCTTTGCACTGGTGGGCGCGGACGGTTTCGAACCGCCGACATCTGCTTTGTAAGAGCAGCGCTCTACCCCTGAGCTACGCACCCGTGGAGTGAGTGAACAGCGTACATGGCGCACCGGCGGATCCTGCAAACCAAGGGGCGCCGGGGCGGGCGGGCCGGGGGTTAGCCCTACCTGGGGAGGGGTGGGTGGCCGGATCGCGGAAGGGCGGGGCGGACACGTAGCGTGAGCGGTGGATGCGGAGAGGTCTACAGGGGGAGTCGTCGTGGGTGTGCGCCGGATGCGGGCGGTCGTCGTCGTGGGCGGGGTGGTGCTGTCGGTGCTCGGCCTCTCGGGGTGCGGGGCCGAGGCGGAGGGGGCGCCGGTGGAGCGGAAGGCGTTCGGGTTCCGGGGCGAGTCGCTGGTCGTGGAGGCGGACGACTCGGAGCTGGTGCTGGTGGCCGCGGACGTGAAGGACGTCGAGGTGACCCGCCAGGTCGACGGGTGGGTGGCGCTGGGTGAGGGGCCGGACCCGGTGTGGAAGCTGGAGGGCGACAGGCTCACCTTGCGGGTGGACTGCGACGCGCTGGTGAGTGACTGCGCGGCGCGGCACGAGGTGCGTGTGCCTCGCGGGGTGGCGGTGACGGTGGAGAACGACAACGGGGACGTGACCGCCGACGGGTTCGCCACGGCGCTCGCCGTCACGTCGGACAACGGCACGGTGACCGTGCGGGACGCGGGCGGGCCGCTGGAGCTGCGGAGCGACAACGGGGACGTGCGGGTGGAGGGCGCTACGTCGAAGAGCGTGGTCGCGCGGTCGGGGAACGGGGAGATACGGCTGGCTCTCTCGGCGGTGCCGGACCGGGTGGAGGCCGTGAACGACAACGGCGACATCGCCGTCGAACTGCCGGGCGGGAGCACCCGGTACGCGGTGCGGGCGGCGAGTGACAACGGCGAGGTGAAGGTGGGGGTGCCGACGGACGACGGCAGCGCGCATGTGGTGAAGGCGCACAGTGACAACGGGGAAGTTGCGGTCCGCGGCGCGAACTAACGGGCCTGTGTGTTCGTCCTTACCTGGTGGGAGAATGAACCGGTCGGGGGCGGACACATGGCACGGGAGCGGATGTGACGGCGACACACGCGCGGCGGTACGTGAAGGATGTGCTCGCGCTGATGTTGTTGCCGGTACCACTGGTGCTCGCAGCGGTGCCCGGCGCTTTCGCCGGGGGCGGTACGCGGCGCTGGTTCGGCGGACGCGGCGAGAGCCAGCGGGCGGACGCGCAGGCGGCGAAGGACGCCGCCGCGGCGGCCTTCTACGAGCTGGACACGGCCCAGCGGGATCTGCGGATCTCGATCGAGACGATCACGGCGGTGGACGCGTCGCCCGGGGCCAGGCGGGCGGTGGACGACTTCGCCGCGCTGGGGCGGCGGATCGACGAGGTGAGCCACGCGTACATCACCGCTGTCGACGCGTACGACCTCGACCGGGACGACCTGGAGGCCTCGGTCGCCTCGCGGGCCCGCGGCGAGCTGAACCGGGCCAAGGACGACCTGGTGCGGGTGAAGGGGGAGCTGGACAGGTTCGAGCAGGGCCTCGGGCCGCTGCTGGACAAGGCGGAGACGCAGCTCGCGCGGCTGGCGCCGGCCGTGGAGCGGGCCCGGCAGGCGTTGCTGTCCGCGAGCAACGCCCTGGATGCGGTGCGCGGGTCGGGACTGCGGGCGGACGACCTCGCGGCGCGGCTCGCGGCGCTGGGGCCGGAGCTGACCAAACTCAACCAGGGCGCGGGGCAGCACGGCGTCGCGGAGACGCTGCAGCGTGCGGACCGGGTCCTGCGGGACGCCGAGGCCGTGCGCATGGAGGCGGAGCGGCTGCCGGAGCGGGCGGCCGAGACGGACAAGCGGCTGGTGTCCCTGCGGACGCGCGCCCAGGCGCTCGCGAACCGTGCCGCCACTGTCGAGCCGGTCCTCAGTGAGCTGCGGCGCCGGTTCAGTGCCGCCTGCTGGCAGGACCTGCAGCATGTGCCCGAGCAGGCCGCCGCCAGTGTCCATCAGGCGGAGGGGAAGCTCGAGGAGGCCGCGCAGGCGCGGGCCGAGCAGCGGTGGGCCGATGCGACGGCGCTGCTGTCGACGGTGCGGGCGCTGCTGAACGGGGCCGACGAGGCCGTCTCGGCGGCCGGTGACCGGCTCAACCGGCTGAACGCGGTTTCCAGGGACCCGGAGGCGGAGATCCAGCGCACCCGGTTCGCCATCCGGGACGCCCAGCGGCTGGCCATGGCCGGGCGGAACACTCCGGATCCGCGCCATGCCCGGCCGCTGGACGACTCGGTGGCCCGGCTGGACCGGGCGATCGCGGGCCTGGAAGGCCGGCATCCCGACTACTGGCACTTCCTGACCGAGACGGAGGCGGTGCGGACGTCGGTGGCGCGGGTGGTGGAAATGATCAGGGAGGAACTGGGCGGCGGACACTGACGGCGCGGTTAATCTGGGGCCATGCCTCGCTACGAGTACCGCTGCCGCACCTGCGGAGACACCTTCGAACTGAACCGTCCCATGGCCGAGTCGTCCGCGCCCGCGGCCTGCCCCGCCGGGCACGACGACACCGTCAAGCTGCTGTCCGCCGTCGCCGTGGGCGGTACGGCCAAGGGCGGCGCCCCGGCGCCGTCCCAGGGCGGGGGCGGCGGGTGCTGCGGCGGCGGGTGCTGCGGCTGACCCCGTCCGCCGGGGCTCAGCTGCCGAGGTAGCGCAGGATCGCCAGCACCCGGCGGCTGTAGCCGCTGGTTCCCGCGCCGCTGAGGTCCAGCTTGTCGAAGATCGCGTTGATGTGTTTCTCGACGGCGCTCTGCGAGACGTTCAGCCGCTGCGCGATGGCCGCGTTCGTGTGTCCCTGCGCCATTTCGGCCAGGACGTCGCGCTCGCGGGCGGTCAGGCGGGACAGCGGGTCGGTGCGGGTGGAGCGGACCAGGAGGCGGCGTACGACCTCGGGGTCGAAGGCCGCCTGACCCCGCCCCACCCGTTCCAGGGCGTCCAGGAAGTCGTCGACCTGCGCGACCCGGTCCTTCAGGAGGTAGCCGACGCCCTCCGGATCGCCGGTGAGCAGTTCCGTGGCGTAGCGGTTCTCCACGTACTGGGACAGGACGAGGACGCCGACCCGGGGCCGTCTGCGCCGGATGGCCAGGGCGGCCCACAGCCCTTCGTCGGTGTGGGTGGGTGGCATGCGCACGTCGGCGATCACCACGTCCGGAGGCTCGGTGTCGACGGCTGCCAGGAGCTGCTCGGCGTCGCCGACCGCCGCGAGCACGTCGTGTCCTTCCTCGGCGAGCAGCCGGACCAGCCCCTCCCGCAGCAGGGTCGAGTCCTCGGCCAGGATCACCCGCACGGCAGCTCCGCGGTGACGACGGTCGGCCCGCCGGGCGGGCTGTCCAGGGCGAACCGGCCGTCCAGCGCCGCGACTCGGCTCGCCAGGCCGGTCAGCCCGCTGCCCCGCGGATCCGCCCCGCCACCGCCGTCGTCCGTCACCGCCACCGTCAACACCCTTCCGTCCAGGGCCACTCGGACGTCCACGCGGGTCGCCCCCGCGTGCTTCACCACATTGGTGACCGCCTCCGACACGACGAAGTACACCACTGTCTCCACCTGCCGCGGCAGCGGAACCGGCACCTCGTAGGCCAGGGCGACGGGGAGCGGACCGCGCTCGACGACCGATTCCAGGGCCGCCCGCAGCCCCGCCTCGTCGAGGACCGCCGGATACACCCGCCACGCCACCTCGCGGAGCTCGGCCAGGGCGTGCCGGGTCTCCTCATGGGCCTGGAGCAGGAGTTCACCGGCGCGCTCGGGATCGCGGTGGCGGCGGGCGCGGCCGATGAGCATGCCGAGGGCGACGAGCCGCTGCTGGACCCCGTCGTGCAGGTCGCGTTCGATCCGGCGCCGCTCGTCGTGGACGGCGTCCATGACGTCCGCGCGGCTGGTGGCCAACTGGGCGATGCGCCGTTCCAGTTCGTCCTGGTGGCTGGGGCCCAGGAAGCGGCGGGCTGGACGGCCAGGAAGAGGAGGAGGAGCCCGGCCAGGCTGCTCATGAGGACCGCCCACAGGTGGCGGACGTCCGTGATCGCCCAGCCGTAGAGGATGAACGTGCCGTATCCGGCTCCGACGGCCAGGCAGCCGAGCACCACACCGCCCAGCAGCCCCAGCGGCCAGCGGGCCGCCACGTACCGCAGGGCGCGCCCGTCGTCGGCGGCGCCGGGCGCCCCGGTGAGGCGCACGTCGTGGAAGTGGGCAAGGCGGCGCACGTCCAGGCGCGCCACCTTCACCGCGGCCGTCCCGAACGGGCGCAGCACCGCGCGCCGGCCGCGCGGCCAGGCGGCGACGGGCAGCGCGACGAGGCCCGCGACCAGCGTGAGGAGGAGCCCGGCGACGGCGGTGGCGGCGCCCGGCACCAGACCGGCCGCCTGCCGTCCCCAGCTCGCGGCGGCCGGCGCCGTACCCCCCGGGCGGTCTGTGGCTTTCCCCATGCGTCGCACGGTAGCCAACCCCACCGGGCCCGCACACTGCGGAAAACCACAGGGAAAGACTGCGGCGGCCTTCAGTGTGCCTTCAGCTCCGCCTCTCTAGCGTGGAGCCATGGAACGCTGGATCAACAGCCTCATGGACACCCTCGGCGCGCCCGGCGCGGGACTGGCGATCGCCCTGGAGAACCTCTTCCCGCCGCTTCCCAGCGAGGTGATCCTGCCGATGGCGGGATTCGCCTCGGCGACGGGCCGGATCGGCCTGATCGCCGCGCTGCTGTGGACGACGGCCGGCTCGGTCATCGGCGCGCTCGCGCTGTACGGGGTCGGGGCGCTGCTCGGCCGGGACCGGACGATCGCCGTCGCGAGCAAGCTGCCGCTGGTGAAGGTCTCCGACATCGAGCGGACCGAGGCGTGGTTCTCCCGGCACGGCACCAAGGCGGTGTTCTTCGGGCGGATGATTCCCATCTTCCGGAGCCTGATATCCGTGCCGGCCGGTGTCGAGCGCATGCCGCTGCCGGTGTTCCTCGGGCTGACGACACTCGGCAGCGCCATCTGGAACACCGCGTTCGTCCTGGCCGGTTACGCACTGGGCGACAACTGGGAGCAGGTCACCCACTACGTGTCGCTGTACTCGAAGGTGGTGCTGGTGGTGGCTCTCGGCGCGGTGGGGGCGTTCGTGGGCGTGCGGCTGTTCAAGCCGGGGACGGGCGCACGGCGGAGCTGAACCGGCGGAGGATCTCCTCTCCCGCCGCGACGCCCCGCTCCTCCAGGACGTCGACGTGGTCGGCGCTCCACCCGGTCTCGGCGAGTTCTCCGTGGCCGGGCCGCCAGCCCCGGTCGGCGGCGAGGAGCAGATCGGCGTCGAGCAGCGAGTCGCCGGCGGCCAGCACGCGGTCCGCTCCGGCGCGCCGGGCGACTTCGCGGACCGCGGCGCTCTTGGTGAGCGGTTGGGGGACGGCGTACACCTTGCGTCCCTGGAGGGAGACGGCCCAGCCTCGGGGCGCGGCCCAGGCGGCCAGCTCCTTCATCCACCCGTCGGGCAGCAGGTCGCGTTCGACGACCAGGTAGGCGAAGAGGTCCTCGGCGACGCGTTCCTTCAGCAGCCATGCCGGGTCGGCGGTGGCCAGCAGGTGGCCGCGGACCTCGTCGAGGGTGGCGCACTCGTGGGCGAGACGGGTGGCGACGGTGCGCCGCCAGTCGGGGTCGGAGACGCCGTCGACGAGCAGGTGGCCGCCGTTGGCGCAGATCGCGTACCGCGGCGGGGGTCCGGGGAGCCGGATGCGGTGGTACTGCTCGCGGGTGCGGGTGGTGGCGGGGACGAAGAGGGCGTGCCGCGGCAGTTCGGCCAGCAGGGCGGCGGCGGTCTCCGTCACGTACGACAGCGGCTTGTGCTGGTAGGTCTCGACGCACAGCAGGCGCGGGGCCTCGTTGTCCGGCATGGTCAGGCCGAGGGCGGCGGCGGAGTAGATGAGGGTGCGGTCGAGGTCGCTGGCGACGAGGGTGGTCGCGGTCATCGGCCGGTCACCGCCCGGCCGTCGGCGCCGGTGGCGCCCTTGGTGTACTTGGGGTGGATCAGCCCGACGCAGGTGTAGTGCAGGTCGTCGACCTCCTCGACCGGTACGCCGCGCTGTTCGGCCAGGAGCCGCACGTGGTCGAGGTCGGCGCCAGCGCCGCGCTGGGCGAGGATCTTCCAGGGGACGCGGCGCAGCAGGACGCGGGTGGTCTCGCCGACGCCGGGCTTGACGAGGTTGACGTCGTGGATGCCGTACTCCTCGCTGATCCGCTCGACGGCGGCCCAGCCGTCCCAGGTGGGGGTGCGGTCGGTGGCGAGGAGTTCCTTGGCGTCGGCGTCGACGGCGGCGGTGACCTCGTCGAAGTGGGCGGCGACGGAGTCGAGGAAGGTGGTGGACACGTCGGCACCGGCGAGTTCGCGGTAGAACTTGGCGCCGTGGTAGTCGTCCGGGCCGACGAGGTCGGCGCGGAGCACGGTGCGCGATATGAGGCCGGAGACGGTGGAGTTGAGGCACGCGGAGGGGATGAGGAAGTCCTCGCGGGTGCCGTAGGTGCGGACGCAGGAGCCGGGGTCGGCGAGGACGGCGATCTCCGGGTCGAAGCCGGGGAAGTCTGCCAGGGCGGCGGCCAGTTCGCGGGTGATGGCGCCCTTGCCCGTCCAGCCGTC
Organism: Streptomyces noursei; assembly: GCF_001646665.1. Lineage (GTDB taxonomy): Bacteria > Actinomycetota > Actinomycetes > Streptomycetales > Streptomycetaceae > Streptomyces > Streptomyces lavendulocolor. Next base: position 39,061 of record NZ_LWBU01000290.1, read on the forward strand.
GACGAACACGACGTCGGCGGGGTCGTGGTGGGCGGCGAGCCAGCGCAGTGCGTTGGCGTCGATGCCCCGGCCGCGCACGATGGACACGGCGTAGTGGGGGAGGTCGAGGCCGTGGCGGTGGAGCGCCCAGCGGCGCATGAGTACGCCGACGGGGGTGCCGGCGCGGGCGAGCGACACGAGGACGGGGCGCGGCGACCGTTCGGCGAGGACCGTCTCGGTGACGGTGCCGACGGCGCGGGCGATGCGGGCAGCGGAGGTGGCGAGGGCGGTGTGGAACAGGGCCTGGTACCGGTCGCTGGGCTGGTATTCGACGGGGAGGGACTCGGCGTAGTGGGCGCCGCCACTCTGGATGGCCTCCTCCCGCTCCTCGGTCGGGGCCTCCAGGTCCACGTCGGAGAGGTCCTGGAGGAGCCAGCCGACCTCCTCGGGCGCGTAGGACGAGAAGGCGGGCCCTCGGAGGGGCTCGGGCAGCATGGTGGCCCTTTCGGCGGGGACGTAGGACGGTACGACGGCGAGCAGCACCTGCGGTACCTGTGCGGTGAGCTGCGCGAGGAGGCCGTCCGGGGCGTGGAGCGCGGGGGTGTCGGCGGCCGAGTCGACGACGGTGACGACCGCGTCGAAGCCGGCGCCAGCGACGTTGTAGGCGTACCGGTCGCCCGGCCCGTCGGCGGGCTCGTCGTGCGCGGGGAAGACCAGCCGGGTGCGGATCGCGTAGCCGGGGTCGTCGACGGCGAGGACGGGCGAGCGGGTGGTGGTGGAGAACCGCACCTCGGCACCGCCGAGCCGCTCGAGCGCGACGCCGAGGGCGAGCGGCGCGTACATCAGCTCCTCGCAGCCGAGGACGAGCACGCGCGGCGGGATGCGCTCGTCGGCGGCGCCCCGGTCCGGCCCGGCGAGTCCGAGGGCGTCGGCGACCCGGGCGGCCATGGCGGGGAGGGCGGCGTCCAGGCGGGCGCGGTGGGCGGGCGTGAAGCCGTGCCGGCCTCCGTCCGGCACCCCGTCGGGCCAGCCCAGCTCGACGCGCCGCACGGACGCGGCCGGCTCCGTACCTCCGGTGACCGCGGCACACGCTCCGGAGCCGGCACCGGCACGCGCACCGGTATCAGCTCCCGCGCCGGCTCCGGCTCCGGCTCCCTCTCCCGCGCCCGCCGCCTCGTACCGGGCCACCAGTGCCTGCCCGCGTTCGAGGACCCCGTCGGGCAGCCGGACGGTGCCCGCCGCGAGGGTGACCAGGTCCACGCGGGCCCCGATCTCCGCGGCGAAGGCGTCCAGGCGGTCCCGGTCGGCGGCCGAGCGCATGTCGACGAGCGCGACTATCACGTACCGCTCGCGCGGGTAGCGGGCGTGGAGCGCACGCACCGTGTTGAGCACCGTGTTGCCGGTGGAGAATTCGTCGTCGACCAGCACCAGCGGCCCGGGCCCCGCGAGGAGCGCCGGGTCCTCGGGGAGCAGGAGGTGCGAGGTGGCGTGGGAGTGGGACTCCTCGAAGCCACCGGCTTGCGCGACCCCGGGCACCGGGCGGCGCGTGGAGTGCAGGTAGGGCGCCGTCCCCAGGCCGTCGGCGACCGAGTGGCCGAGTCCGGTCGCCGTCTCCGCGTACCCCAGCACCACGGCCCGCGCGGCGTCGGCGGGGCCCAGCAGCTCCCGGACCCGTACGCCGAGGTCGTGGCCGGACCGCCACACCACTCCCGGGCTCTGCGGGACGTGCTTGCCGAGCACCTGGGAGACGAGCAGGTGCGCCCGCTTGGGGTTGCGCCGCAGCGCCAGGCCCAGCAGCTCGCGCAGCCGCGGGTCGCCGGCCAGCTCGACCCCGAGCCGCTCCGACACCCACGTACCCGACCAGACCGCCACGTTTCCGTTCTCCTTCACTTGACCAGCCCCGCGGCCAGCAGCTCCACGAAGCCGACGTCCTCCTTCGCCACGCCGAAGACCTCCGCCCGCTGGAGGGTCCGCTCGGCCCACGCGCGGTGGGGTTTCACTTCATTCATCTTGTTCGTGTAGGCGCTGCGCAGCACCCCGCCGCCGTCCCGCTCCGGCCGCAGGATGTCCTGGGCGTCGCTGAACTCCTCGTGGCTGACCACCGACAGGGCGTGCACCGGCAGCACGTGGGAGGGGTGGATGCAGGTCTTGCCGAGCAGGCCGTTGGCCCGGTCCAGCTCGATCTCGCGCAGCAGCCCGTCCAGGTCGTGCTCGATCAGCGCGGTGCGCAGCTCGTCGGCGCGCTGCTCCATGAAGGGGCTGCGGCGCAGCTGGGGCTTGAAGATGCGCTCCTGGAGGCGGAAGTACTCCCACACCGGTCCGGTGATGGTGAAGCCGGTGCCGTCGGAGCGGCCCAGGACGTTGACGACGTCCGCGATGACGCCGGCGACGATCTGCACGTCGTATGCGGTCATGTCGGGCGAGCGGCGCAGTCCGTAGGCGGAGCAGAAGTCCGTGACGCCGAGACGCAGGGCGAGGACGCGGTCGCGGTGTGCGTCCACGGTCCGCACGATTCCGGCCAGCGTCTCGCGCCGCGTCTCCAGGTGGAGTAGCTCGGGCGACTCCAGTACGGGCATGGCGAAGAGTCGCCGTCCGCAGATGTTCTCGGCCACGGCCAGGGCCTCCATGAACCGCCCGCCGCGCTCCTCGGTGAACTTGGGCAGGACGAATCCGGACAGCAGCCGTGCCGACGTCCCCAGGCGCCGCACGAGGTCGGGCATCTGTCCCGCCTCCCGTACGCGGATGAAGAGCAGCGGCGGCTCGGCGCCCCGCTCCTCCAGGTCGGCGAACTGGCGGACGAGGTTCTCCTCCGCCCCGGGGACGTCCCGGTCGTCGATGGAGTCCTCCAGGCACAGGACCATGGACACCACACCGCGTCCGACCTGCTTCATCACGTCGTCGGCGAGCCGCGGCCGGGTGGCGGGGCTGTAGAGCGTGGCGCCGAGGGCGGCCGCGAGGACGTGCGCCGGGGAGTCGGCGCCGAAATGGCACGGCTCCCGGTGGAAGAGCCCGGCCCGGGCAGTGGCCGGGATGTGCCCGAAATGACGCATGAGTATCCCCCGTACTGCCGTGACGGCCCTGATGACATGTGGCCGGTAATAGTACGTAGGGACCGGTGTCGCGGGTTCCCCGCCGGCATGAACTTCAGGTAACTCGTCCGCTTCTCGCCCCCGCCGCACGGCCCCCGCGTTGTCCGCGGCGTGGGCGGCCAGGCAGGATGTCGGACATGACGCACGCCATGCTGAAGGGCTCGAACGTCCCGCTCGACGCCGCGGCCGTACGGGCCGTACTGTGCTGGACCCCCGGCCCCGGGGTGCCGGACGTGGACGCCTCGGCCCTGCTGCTGGGGACGGACGGGCGGGTGCGTTCGGATGAGGACTTCGTCTTCTACAACCAGCCGCGCCACCCCTCGGGGCTGGTGCGGCGGCTGTCGAAGAAGCGGGTGCCGGAGGGCCTGACCGACACGGTCGAGGCGGATCTCGCGGCGCTGGACCCGTCGGTGGACCAGGTGGTGCTGGCGGCGTCGTCGGACGGGGACACGTTCGACCGCGTACGGGATCTGCGCATCCTGCTGTACGACGCCGGCTCCGGCGCCACGGAGCCGCTGGCGGTCTTCGAGGTGAAGCCCGAGACGGGCGAGGAGACGGCCATCATCTGCGGTGAGCTGTACCGCCGTGGGGAGGGCTGGAAGTTCCGCGCGGTGGGGCAGGGGTACCCGACCGGGCTGATCGGGCTGGCCACGGCGTTCGGGATCTCCGTCGACGAGGCCGAGGAGGCCGGCGGGGCGGAAGAGGCCCGGCGGACGGACGGGGAGGCGGCGCCGGACGCCCACGGGGCGGCGGCGGACACGTCGGCGAGCGCGCCGACCACGGCCATCCCCGCGCCCCCGGCGAACGCCCCCGCACCGCCCCCGGTGCCCCCGTCCCCCCCGGCCCCCGCGCCGGGACCGGCGCCCGCGTACGGCTACCCCCAGTCCGGCGCGCCCCAGCCCGCCTACGGCTACCCGCACGGCGGCCCGGCCCAGCCGGGGGCGGCACAGCCGGGCCACGGACAGCCCGCGTACGGCTACCCGCAGCCCGCCGCGGCCGCAGCCCCCGCGCCGGACCCGAACTTCCGGCTGCCGCCGATGGGGCCGCAGTTCGTCCGGCCCTGACGGTCTCAGACCTTCCCGGCCTTGAAGCCCCTGCCCCACTGCAGGCCCCAGCCGTACAGCCGGTCCAGCTCGGCCTGGAACCCGTACACGAAACGGACCTCGCGCCGCACCACCAGTTCGTCCTTGACGTTCTCCAGCATGAACACCGCGCAGGAGCGGGCCTGCGGGGCGCGCTCGTCGAGCTCTATCTCGATGCGCGGCCCGTTGCTCGGGTAGAGCGTCATGGTGGCGTGCGTACGGTCGAACGCGGGCGTCTGGTCGTAGATGTAGACGAAGAACAGCAGACGCTTGATCGCGTCCCTGTGGTCGAGGTTGACGAAGATCGTCTCGCCGGACGGGGCGCCGAACCGGTCGTCACCGCTGAGTTTCACGTACGGCGCCGCGTTCAGGTCCCCGAAGAAGCCACCGAGCGGCTGGACGACGCCCTTGGTGCCGTCCTTCAGCTCGTACAGGCAGCCGATGTCGAGGTCCACGTTGACCACGCCCTGCGTGTGCGCCTGGACCACGTCCGGTTTGAAGAGTTTGAGCGGGTGCCGCAGGAGCCGGCCGCTCTGCCGGGAGCGGCCCTCGATGTCGGAGGTGCGCATCCGCCACGAGAGGTTGACGCGCAGGTTGCCGGTGGCCGCGCCCTGTTTGCTGAGGGAGACGGCCGGGCGGCGCTTGGTCAGGTCGATCGCGTTCGTCGAGGCGCTGCCCGAGTCGAACTGCGCGGCGTTGTTGCGCCACAGGTTGTCCCAGAAGGCCATGCTCCCACCCCCAGTCGTCCGGTTCCCCATGGGATCCGCTCGGATACGCGGCGGGGCGGCCGGGAGCACCCGGCCGCCCCGCAACGGAAGCGTTCCTCAATGCCGGGGCCCCCACACGTGGGCGGGCTCCGGCGAATGTCACACGGAGACGTGCGTCTTGTCGTCCTCGCCCTTGGCCGCCAGCGCCTTGTTGCGGCGCACGGAGGACAGGAAGGAGGCGGCGATCAGGAAGACACCGACGAGGCCGGTGATGATCTCGCTGATCTCGTGCTGGATGGTGATGAGCAGGATCACCGCGAGCGCGCCGATCGCGTAGTGCGCGCCGTGCTCCAGGTAGACGTAGTCGTCCAGCGTGCCCTGGCGGACCAGGTAGACGGTGAGCGACCGGACGTACATCGCGCCGATGCCGAGGCCCAGCGCCATCCAGAAGATGTGGTTGGTGATGGCGAAGGCGCCGATGACCCCGTCGAAGGAGAAGGAGGCGTCGAGGACCTCGAGGTACAGGAAGAGGAAGAAGGCGGCCTTGCCGGCGAGGCCGACCGCGGAGACGGGCTTGCCCTCCTTCTTGGCCTTCTCCTCCTCCTCGTGCTCGCGCTCCTCCTCTTCCTCCAGCTTGTCCTCGAAGTAGCCGGAGAGGCCGCCGACGACCAGGTACGTGATCAGACCGGCCACGCCGGACAGGAGCACGGTGGCCGACTTGTCGGCATGCCCGGTGCTGGTGTGCGCCTGGGTGGCGAAGGTCATGGCGGTGACCATCAGGACGATCAGCGCGATGCAGACCGAGAGCATGTCGACCTTGCCGAGCTTGGCCGCCGGGCGCTCCAGCCACGAGAGCCACTTGTGCTCGCGGTTCTCGAACATGAAGTCGAGGAAGATCATCAGCAGGAACATGCCGCCGAAGGCGGCGATGGCGGCGTGGGCGTCGGTGACGAGGTCTTCGTACCGCTCGGGGTCGTCCATGGCGAGCTGGACGGCCTCGATGGGGCCGACCTGGGCACTGATGGCGACGATCACGACAGGGAAGACCAGCCGCATGCCGAAGACCGCGATCAGGATGCCGATCGTCAGGAAGATCTTCTGCCAGAAGGCGTTCATCTTCTTGAGGATTCCGGCGTTGACGACCGCGTTGTCGAACGACAGCGAGATCTCGAGGATCGACAGGATCAGTACGACCCCGAACGCCTCCCAGCCCCACTGCCAGGCGGCGAAAGCGAGGCCGAGCGCCGTGATGGCGAACGACCAGCCGAAGGTTTTCAGAACCACTGGCTACCCAATCGTGTTAAGTACGGGTACGGGTCTCCCCCGCGCCGTGCGCGCCGGGCTTTGAACGAACCCGGAGACGAGCTTTAGGAAACATTGACCCCGAAGTCTAGAGCGATGCCCCTCAGCCCCGATGCGTACCCCTGTCCTACCGCCCGGAACTTCCATTCCCCGCCGTACCGGTAGAGCTCGCCGAAGATCATCGCCGTTTCGGTGGACGCGTCCTCGCTCAGGTCGTACCGCGCGAGTTCCTGGCCGTCGGCCTGGTTCACCACTCGGATGAAGGCGTTGCTGACCTGGCCGAAGGTCTGGCCCCGATTGTCGGCCTCGTGGATGGAGACCGGAAAGATGATCTTGTCTACGTCGGCCGGCACCCGGGGGAGGTCGACGATCAGCGACTCGTCGTCGCCGTCGCCCTCACCGGTGAGGTTGTCACCGGTGTGCTCGACGGAGCCGTCGGGGCTGGTGAGGTTGTTGTAGAACACGAACCATTCGTCGCCGAGCACCCTGCCGTCGCGGCAGAGCAGTGCGCTGGCGTCGAGGTCGAAGGGCGCTCCGGTGGTGGAGCGCGCGTCCCATCCGAGCCCCACCAGCACCTGGGTGAGGTTGGGTGCGGCCTTGGAGAGGGAGACATTGCCTCCCTTGGCGAGCGTGACGCCCATGACGGTGGTTCCTCCCCTAGATGTGCTGCTGCGGTCTTCCGGGGACGGCCCCCGGCCCCCCGGCCCGGGGCGCGGTCACCGCGAGCCCGGAGCGGACGGTAAGGCACGTCCGGCGCCGCACGGAAGCGTGCGGCGCCGGACGGAAGGGCACGGCCGGTCGGACCGGTGCCCCCGAGGCGTTGCGGGCGTACGTACGCCCCCGGCGCCGCTCCGTCACCGGAGCGGAGCCGCACCAGGCCCGAACGGGCCTGAACAGGCCCGAACCGGGACGGACCGGAAGCGATCCGACCCGGACCCGGCCGGGGGCGGACCCGGCGGACCCGGCGGACCGGAACGGACCAGGCCGGACCGGGCCGGAACGGACCGGGGTCCGCTCCGGACGGGCCGGACCCGGCCGGGCCGCGGCGGGCCGTTCCGTCGCCGGAGCGCCGCCGCCGGCCGTCGCCGGGGTGCGGGTCAGACGTTGACGCCGAAGTCCTGCGCGATGCCGCGCAGGCCCGAGGCGTAGCCCTGGCCCACGGCGCGGAACTTCCACTCCGCGCCGTTGCGGTACAGCTCGCCGAAGACCATGGCGGTCTCCGTCGAGGCGTCCTCGCTCAGGTCGTAGCGGGCGATCTCGGCGCCGCCGGCCTGGTTCACGACGCGGATGAACGCGTTGCGGACCTGGCCGAAGGACTGCTGGCGGGTCTCGGCGTCGTAGATCGACACCGGGAAGACGATCTTGGCGACGTCGGCCGGGACGTTGGCCAGGTCGACCTTGACCTGCTCGTCGTCGCCCTCGCCCTCACCGGTGAGGTTGTCACCGGTGTGCTCGACCGAGCCGTCGGCGCTCTTCAGGTTGTTGAAGAACACGAAGTCCTGGTCGTTGCGGACCTTGCCCTCGGCGTTGACCAGGATGGCACTGGCGTCGAGGTCGAAGTCCGTACCGGTGGTGGTGCGGACGTCCCAGCCCAGACCGACGGTGACTGCCGTCAGGCCCGGGGCCTCCTTGGTCAGCGAGACGTTGCCGCCCTTGCTGAGGCTGACTCCCACGAGTCCCTCCATTGGTTTTCAGGGGCAGCGTGCCCCCGTGGTGCGTTGGCATCGGATCAACGACTGGATCCTAGTGACCGGTTCCCGTCGTGAGCAGGCTTCTGGCCCGAAGATTCAGAGGGTGTCGAGCGCCGCGGCGTACTCGTTGAGGTCGCGGGCGTCCGGCAGGCCGTTGACGACGGTCCAGCGGACGACGCCCTCCTTGTCGATGATGAAGGTGCCGCGGACCGCGCAGCCCTTCTCCTCGTCGAAGACGCCGTACGCGCGCGAGACCTCGCCGTGCGGCCAGAAGTCCGACAGCAGCGGGTACTCCAGCCCCTCCTGCTCGGCGAAGACGCGCAGCGTGTGGATCGAGTCGTTGGAGACGGCGAGGAGCTGGGTGTCGTCGTTGACGAACCTCGGCAGCTCGTCGCGGAGCGCGCAGAGCTCGCCCGTGCACACTCCGGTGAAGGCGAAGGGGTAGAAGAGGAGCACGACGTTCTTCCGGCCGCGGAAGTCCGCGAGCGACACGGTACGGCCGTGGTTGTCCTTCAGCTCGAAGTCCGGGGCCTTGGTGCCGACCCCGATGGGCGCGGTCGCCTCGATCGCCTCGATCGCCATGACAGAAAGCATCCCTTCGCTGGATCCCGTGGGGTCCCACCCTACGCACAGGACCCCCGCCGACCGATGTCGGCGGGGGTCCCATGGCTGGGGGGACGGGTGGGGGAAGGACTCAGCGCTTGGCGGTCTTCGGGGTCACCAGCCGGCTGCCGGTCCAGTCCTTGCCGGCGTTGATGCTCCGGGTCTGGGACAGTCCGGCCGTCTGGGCGGCCTCGTTGATGTCGCTGGGCTCGATGTAACCGTCACGGCCGGTCTTGGGCGTCATGAGCCAGATCTGCCCACCCTCGTCGATCAGACCGATGGCGTCGACCAGCGCGTCCGTGAGGTCGCCGTCGTCGTCACGGAACCACAGCAGTACGACGTCGGCGACGTCGTCGTAGTCCTCGTCGACGAGATCCTGGCCGATGACGGCCTCGATGCCTTCACGGAGCTCCTGCTCGACGTCGTCGTCGTAGCCGATCTCCTGGACCACCTGTCCGGGCTCGAACCCCAGCTTCGCTGCCGGGTTGGTCCGCTCCTCCGCGTGGTCCGCGGTCGCGCTCACGGCTTGCCTCCTGATCGTTTTTTGGGAAGTGCTTCGGCCGCGCGCGTACGCGTGGCATTGGGCGTAGTCCACACGTGCGGGGCGGATCGCGCAAGTACCCGGCGATCGAGACCGCCGAAACGGTGACTTTTGGGGCCGTCTCGCCGCAACTCCAGGCACCTTCCCGCCCGCACCCGCGCTACACGCCACGGCTCTTGACCCACTTTATTCGCTTCTACTCCTTCCGTGCGCCCGTAGGGGCCGAACGACCGAACGAAACACATGGCCGGGTTGGGCGTAAGGTTGCGATTTGACCAGCGCCTTCCGGTGACCCCGGCCCGGACACGGCGACCCGTGGGGGTTACCCCTCGGTAAAGATGACGTTTACGCCCATGGGGTACACGATGGTGGCGGCGCGACCGCACAGCCGACACTCCACTCCCCGTAGGCTCCACCGACCAGAAGGAACAGCGTGGCTTCCGGATCCGATCGCAACCCGATCATCATTGGCGGCCTTCCCAGCCAGGTCCCGGATTTCGATCCCGAAGAGACCCAGGAATGGCTCGACTCCCTCGACGCCGCCGTGGACGAGCGCGGCCGCGAGCGGGCCCGTTACCTGATGCTCCGCCTGATCGAGCGGGCTCGCGAGAAGCGCGTGGCCGTGCCCGAGATGCGCAGCACGGACTACGTGAACACCATCGCCACCAAGGACGAGCCGTTCTTCCCCGGCAACGAGGAGATCGAGCGCAAGGTCCTCAACGCCACCCGGTGGAACGCCGCCGTGATGGTGTCGCGCGCCCAGCGCCCCGGCATCGGCGTCGGCGGCCACATCGCCACCTTCGCCTCCTCGGCGTCCCTCTACGACGTGGGCTTCAACCACTTCTTCCGGGGCAAGGACGAGGGCGACGGCGGCGACCAGATCTTCTTCCAGGGCCACGCCTCGCCCGGTGTCTACGCCCGCGCGTTCCTCCTGGACCGGCTCTCCGAGGCGCAGCTCGACGCCTTCCGCCAGGAGAAGTCGAAGTTCCCGAACGGCCTGTCGTCGTACCCGCACCCGCGGCTGATGCCGGACTTCTGGGAGTTCCCCACCGTCTCGATGGGCCTCGGCCCCATCGGCGCCATCTACCAGGCGCGCATGAACCGCTACATGGAGGCGCGCGGCATCGCCGACACCTCCAAGTCGCACGTGTGGGCGTTCCTCGGCGACGGCGAGATGGACGAGCCGGAGTCGCTGGGCCAGCTGTCGATCGCGGCCCGTGAAGGCCTCGACAACCTGACGTTCGTCGTCAACTGCAACCTCCAGCGGCTCGATGGCCCGGTGCGCGGCAACGGGAAGATCATCCAGGAGCTGGAGTCGCAGTTCCGCGGCGCCGGCTGGAACGTGATCAAGCTGGTGTGGGACCGCTCGTGGGACCCGCTGCTGGCGCAGGACCGCGACGGCATCCTGGTCAACAAGCTGAACACGACGCCCGACGGTCAGTTCCAGACGTACGCGACGGAGACCGGCGCGTACATCCGCGAGCACTTCTTCGGTGACGACCACCGGCTGCGCGCCATGGTCGAGGGCATGTCCGACGACCAGATCCTGCACCTGGGCCGCGGCGGTCACGACCACAAGAAGATCTTCGCGGCGTACAAGGCGGCGGTGGAGCACAAGGGCCAGCCGACCGTCATCCTGGCGCAGACGGTCAAGGGCTGGACGCTCGGCCCGAACTTCGAGGGCCGCAACGCGACGCACCAGATGAAGAAGCTGACGGTCGACGACCTGAAGCGCTTCCGCGACCGGCTGCACATCCCGATCACCGACCAGCAGCTGGAGAGCGGCGTCCCGCCGTACTACCACCCGGGCCGGGACTCGGAGGAGATCCAGTACATGCACGACCGCCGCAAGGCGCTGGGCGGGTACGTCCCGACCCGTGTCGTGCGGGCCCAGCCCCTGGCGCTGCCGGACGACAAGACCTACGCGGCGGTGAAGAAGGGTTCGGGGCAGCAGTCGATCGCCACGACGATGGCGTTCGTGCGGCTGCTGAAGGACCTGATGCGGGACAAGGAGATCGGCAAGCGCTTCGTGCTGATCGCGCCGGACGAATACCGCACCTTCGGCATGGACTCGTTCTTCCCGAGCGCCAAGATCTACAACCCGCTGGGGCAGCAGTACGAGGCCGTGGACCGCGAGCTGCTGCTGGCGTACAAGGAGTCCCCGACCGGCCAGATGCTGCACGACGGCATCTCGGAGGCGGGCTGCACCGCGTCCCTGATCGCCGCGGGATCGGCGTACGCCACGCACGGCGAGCCGCTGATCCCGGTGTACGTCTTCTACTCGATGTTCGGTTTCCAGCGGACCGGCGACCAGTTCTGGCAGATGGCCGACCAGCTGTCGCGCGGCTTCGTGCTGGGCGCGACCGCCGGGCGCACGACGCTGACCGGTGAGGGTCTGCAGCACGCGGACGGCCACTCGCAGCTCCTGGCCTCGACGAACCCGGCCTGTGTCGCGTACGACCCGGCCTTCGGCTTCGAGATCGCGCACATCGTCAAGGACGGTCTGCGCCGGATGTACGGCGAGAACGCCGAGGACGTCTTCTACTACCTCACCGTCTACAACGAGCCGATCCAGCACCCGGCCGAGCCGGCGGACGTCGACGCGGACGGCATCCTCAAGGGCCTGTACCGCTTCAGCACCGGCCAGGCGGGGGCGATCCCGGCGCAGATCATGGCGTCCGGCGTGGCGGTCCCGTGGGCGCTGGAGGCGCAGCGGATCCTCGCCGAGGAGTGGAACGTGCGCGCCGACGTCTGGTCGGCCACGTCCTGGAACGAGCTGCGCCGCGAGGCGGTGGCGGTGGACGAGCACAACCTGCTCCACCCGGAGGAGGAGCAGCGGGTTCCGTACGTGACGCGGAAGCTGTCCGGCGCGGAGGGTCCGTTCGTGGCCGTCTCCGACTGGATGCGGTCGGTTCCGGACCAGATCGCGCGCTGGGTGCCGGGGACGTACACCTCCCTGGGTGCGGACGGCTTCGGTTTCGCCGACACCCGAGGCGCGGCCCGGCGGTACTTCCACATTGACGCCCAGTCGATCGTCCTGTCGGTGCTGACGGAGCTGGCCCGGGAGGGCAAGGTGGACCGTTCGGCGCTGAAGCAGGCCGTGGACCGCTACCGGCTGCTCGACGTGTCGGCGGCCGACCCGGGTGCCGCGGGCGGCGACGCGTAGCACGCCGGGCGGGGCGCGGGGGATTTCGTCCCGCGCGCCCCGCCTACCATTCCCGGCATGAAGGAACGCTGGGAAGCACGCACCCAGACGCCGCTCCTGGCGCTCGCCCTGGCTTTCGGCATCGCGTACGCGGTGCCGATAGTCATGCCCGACGCCGAGCGGTGGGTGCACTCGCTGTGCACGGTCGTGGAGTGGGTGGTGTGGGGCGCGTTCGCCCTGGACTACGTGGTGCGGCTGGTCCTCGCCCCGTCTCGGTGGCTCTTCGTGCGGAGTCATCCGCTGGACCTGCTGGCGGTGCTGCTGCCGCTGGTCCAGCCGCTGCGGCTGCTGCGGCTGGTCTCCACGCTGCTCCTGGTGGGCCGGCGGGCCAGGATGGCGTCGCAGATCACGCTCACCACCTATGTGGCGGGGTCGGTGGCGGGTCTGCTGATGTTCGGGTCGCTCGCGGTGCTGCACGTGGAGCGCGACGCCCCGGACGGGAACATCAAGACGCTGGGTGACGCGGTCTGGTGGTCGTTCACCACGATGACCACCGTGGGGTACGGGGATCACGCCCCGACCACCGGGCTCGGCCGGCTCCTGGCCGTGGGGCTGATGCTGTCGGGCATCGCGCTGCTGGGTGTGGTGACGGCCAACATCGCGGCCTGGTTCATCTCCCGCTTCGAGCGGGACGACGAGCAGGAGCGCCGTCAGAGCGCGCTGCTGGAGGCGCTGACCCGGGAGGTCCGGGAGCTGCGCACGGAGGTGGCCCGGCTGTCCGGCGCCCCGGGAGTCCCCGCACAGGCCGACCCGCGGCCGGCGGCCGTACCCGCACCGGGCACCGCACCGGTCGTGCCCGCCGCGCCGACCGCGCCCGTCGAGGCGGCGGGGGCCGGCACGGAGAGCGCGCGCTAGAGCGTGGGCCCGGCCCGCCGGCCGGGCGGGGCCGCGGACACGCGGCCGTACGGCCCGGGCGCGAGGAGCGGGCCGGATGGACGTGTGCGGGCAGGCGGGCGCTTCCTAGAGCGTGCCGTCGCCCAGGGTGCCGACACCGGCCAGCCGGACGAGGGCCAGGACGGTGTCGATCGCCCCGAGGACGAACGCGACCAGCGCCGGGAGGCGATCGCTCGCCCAGCGCCGGCCCATGCCGAGCCAGCCGCAGACGATCGCCACCGGGCCCAGGATGATGCCCAGTACGAAGAATCCGGCGACCGCGCAGACCAGCCCGACGATTCCGAGCGTCGCGCGGTCCGGCCCGGTCCGCGACCACATCCGGCCGCGTGAGCGGGGGTTCCTGCGCGAACGCGAGGTGTACCCGAAACTGCCCATGGACCCCGGGTGCCCCGCCTCAGGACTCCCACACCTTGAAGGCCCGTACCTGGTAAGGCGATTGGGGGACCCAGGTGCCGCCGCCCGGATAGGTCTCGAACTCGCCGGTCTCGGCGCACTCGGCGGACTGGTAGGTGGTGACGGGCCGTCCGGTGCGGTTGGCGAGCGCGGCGGCGGTGGTCCCGGCGGGGAGGGGGACGCACGAGTCGACGTCGACGTCCGCCAGTTCGTGGGTGCGCTTGGCTCCCCGGAAGTCCTCCTTGGCCCACAGGCACAACTGCCCGGTGTCACAGGGGCCGAGCCGGGGTGGCGCGGCGGCCACGGGGGCCGCACCGGCGAGGAGGCCGGCGGCAAGGGCACCGACGGTGAGAGCGGTGGCCGTGAGAGCGGTGGTGACCGTGGTGGTCAGGACAGTCGTGGAACGCATGAGAACCCCCGTTGGTGCGTCGGCGTGACGATCACGCACCACCATCGTGACGCTGTGTGACTCTCTGGGGAAGGTTCTCCGGCCCGATCCACCCGGAAGGGTGACACAGAGCGACGAGCGGGCCCCGTGGCCGCAGCCGCTGGGCCCGCTCGTCCACTCCGGGCGGTCCCCCGGAGGACCCGGGGGACACCCTGGCGCCGTCCGATGCCGTCAGGCGCCGTCAGACATAGGACGTCAGATGTGGACGCCGCCCGCGCCGGCGTCCGCGTTCGCCCCGCGCTTGGTGAGGGTGGCCACCAGCACCGCGACGACCGCCACGACGCCCGCGACCGTGAAGGCCACGCCCATCCCGGACAGGAAGGTGTCGTGGATGACGCCACCGATCTTCGAGGCCAGGTCCGGCGTCATCCCGGGGGCCTGCGCCAGCTCGGCCGGCACCCTGCCGAACTCCGCCGCCTGCTCCAGCCGCGGGTCGGGGGGCACCGGGATCCCGGCGGACTTCCAGTTGTCCGCGAACTCGGCGTTCACCTTGGAGGACATGACCGCGCCCAGCACGGCCGTGCCGAGCGCGCCGCCGACCTGCATCGCGGCCTGCTGGAGGCCGCCGGCCACACCGGAGAGCTCCAGCGGGGCGTTGCCGACGATGACCTCGGTGGCGCCCACCATCACGGGGGCCAGGCCCAGGCCCAGGAGGGCGAACCAGAGGGACATCGCCAGCGTGCTGGTCCCCGCCGTCAGGGTGGTCATGCCGAACATGGCCGCCGCCGTGCAGACCATGCCGCCCACGAGCGGCACGCGCGGGCCGAACCTGGTGATGAGCGCGCCCGCCAGGGGCGAGGAGACGATCATCATGGCGGTCAGCGGCAGCAGGTGCAGGCCGCTGTCGACGGGCCCGAGACCCATGACGCCCTGCAGGTAGAAGGTGACCGGGAACAGCCCGCCCATGAAGGCGAAGGCCATCAGGACCATGAGGACGGTACCGGCCGAGAGCGGCACGGACCGGAACATGCCCAGCGGGATGAGCGGTTCGCGGACCCTGGTCTCCCAGACGGCGAACAGCGCGAAGAGGACGACGGCGCCGCCCAGAAAGCCCCAGGTCTTGCCGCTGCCCCAGCCCCAGCTCTCGCCGGCCTTGACGATGCCCCACACCAGGGAGCCCATCGCGGCCGAGAGCAGCACGATGCCGACCACGTCGAACGAACGCGGGGCGTTCTCCGCACGGTGGTCCTTGAGGATCACCAGGCCCATCACGAGCGCGAGGACACCGACCGGCACGTTGATGAAGAACACCGACTGCCAGCTGACGTGCTCCACGAGCACGCCGCCGAGGATCGGGCCGCCCGCCGTGGAGGCGCCGATGACCATGCCCCAGATACCGATCGCCATGTTCAGCTTCTCGGCCGGGAACGTGGCGCGCAGCAGGCCCAGCGCGGCCGGCATGAGGAGCGCGCCGAACAGGCCCTGCAGGACACGGAAGGCGATCACCAGGGTGATCGAGTCCGACATGCCGATCGCGGCGGACGCGGCGGCGAAGCCGGCGATGCCGATGAGGAAGGTCTGGCGGTGGCCGAAGCGGTCACCGAGCTTGCCGGCCGTGATCAGCGAGACGGCGAGGGCGAGCAGGTAGCCGTTGGTGATCCACTGGACGTCGGCCATGGACGCGCCGAGGTCCCGCTGGATCGCGGGGTTGGCGATCGCGACGATGGTGCCGTCGAGCGCGACCATCATCACGCCGACCGCCACGGCGAACAGCGTCAGCCAGGGGTGGCCGCGCAACCCTCGGGCCGTGGCCGGCACGGGGTCCGGGCCCTGCGGCGACTTATCGATGGTGGTCTGACTAGTCATACCGCGAGGTTAGTGTCAGTCGCTGACAATTGACAAAGTGATTCATACGCCGGTAACTGTCGCGTCCCTCACAGGTAGCCTGAGCAGCCGGAAATGGCAGAAAGAGGACCATGACGTGACGGCCGAGCAGCCGACCGCCCCCAGGACGCCGGCGCCCGTCGGACTGCGCGAGCGCAAGAAGCGGCGAACCCGTGACGCCCTGCTGCGCGCCGCGCTGGAGCTGTTCACCACCCGGGGGTACGAGGGCACGACGGTGGACGAGATCGTCGACGCCGTCGACGTCTCGCAGCGCACCTTCTTCCGCTACTTCGCCAGCAAGGAAGAGGTCGCCTTCGCCGTCCAGCAGATGGTCGAACGGCACTTCGTCGCCGCCCTCGCGGAACGGCCCGCGCACGAGGCGCCCTTGGAGGCGATGCGCAACGCCGTCCTCACCGCCTGGGACACCATCGGGGAGGCGATCATGGAGGTCGTCCCCATCGAGCTGTACCTGCGCACCTTCCAGATGATCGAGTCGACGCCCGCCCTCCTCGCCGTCCACCTGCGGCGGTCCATCGAGATGGAGGAGAACATCGCGCGGCTGATCGCCGACCGGGAGGGCCTGGACGTGGACGCCGATCCACGCCCGCGCGTGGCCGTCGCCGCGTTCAGCGGCGTGATGCGCACGACCGGCCATCTCTGGGGCCGCGGCGAGGACGCGTCCCTGGAGGCGATCCGCGCGCTCACCGAGGCGTACCTCGACCACTTGGGCCCCGCACTCGCCGCCGACTGGCGGGGCGCGCCCGCCTGACCCGCGCGACGCCCGGCCCCCGGCGCGTACGACACCGGCGCACCCCTGCCCCCGGGCGCACGCGGGTCCGCCGGAGCGCCGGACCGGAGCGCCCGCCCGTCGGCCGCACACCGCCGGCGCCCCCTGAGGCACCGTCAACACCGATGCACGGAAACGGAATCGCGCCCGTACACCCGTGCCGCGCTTCACCCTTTCCCTGCAATACCCCCACACCCCTCGCGTTCCACTCCGCGACCATCGTTCACATGGACGGCCGCACGGCCGACCCCGCCCTCCCCCATCCGCGCGTCCGCCCCATCGCGGATGTTCCGTCCCGCGACCGCCGTTCAGGTCCGCGACCCCTGGCCGACGCGCCGGAGGGTGCACCGGGGCGCGTACGGGGAGTAACGGCGCTTCCCTCAAACGATCACTTCATACGTGAGGTACGTCACCCTCGTCGCGACACCCTCCACAGGTCTCCTAGGGTGTCCCGCAGTGACTTCCTTCGACTCCTCCCCCACGCCCCAGGTATGGCGCGCACTGCTCGCCCTCGCCGTGGTGTTCGTCCTCCTCATGACCACCGGGTGGACCGCGATACGTCATCAGCGGGGCCCTGAGCAGGCGCGCGAGGCCGCGCTCGCCGCGTGGCGGGACGGCCGGACCGGCACCCGGGAGCTGCCCGACCCCGCGTCGCCGCCGGCCGAGCTCGCCGCCTTCTTCCGCTCCCTGACCCCGCGTCAGCGCGACCGGCTCGCCGCCGACCACCCGCTCGTGGTCGGCAACCTCGACGGCGCCCCCGTCACCCTGCGCTACCGGGCCAACCGGATCGCGCTGCGGGCCGCGCTGGACGCCGAGCGCAAGCGGGTGGAGGACAGGAGACTGTCACCCGACGGCCACCGCGAGGCCGTCCGGCGCACGCACCGGTTCGCCTCCCTGATGCGCGAGGACCGGCAGATCCTCGCCTTCGACCCGTCCGGCAAGGGCCGCGTCGCGGAGGTCTTCGGCGATCTCGACCGGGCGCGGCACGTGTCGGTGGTCGTACCGGGGGTCGACACCAACCTGCTGACGTTCCAGAGGACGGCCCGCAAGTACGCGGCCCCCGTCGGAATGGCCGAATCCCTGTACGCGGCCGAGCGGGCCGCCGCGCCCGGCGCCCGTACCGCCGTCATCGCCTGGGCCGACTACACGGCGCCCGTCGGCGTCGGCATGGACGCGGCCATCGGCCGGCTCGCCGAGAACGGGGCGGCCCGGCTCGTCTCCCTCACCACCGCGCTGCCCGGCGACTCCCGGGTGGCACTGTTCTGCCACAGCTACGGCTCCGTGGTCTGCGGCGTCGCCGCCCGCCGGCTGCCCGCCCGGGTGGCCGACGTCGCCGTGGCCGGGAGCCCCGGCATGCGGGCCGAGAGCGCCGCCGGGCTGGGCACCGGCGCCCGGGTGTGGGCCATGCGCGACGCCGACGACTGGATCGCCGAGGTGCCGTACCTGGACGTCGGCGGACTGGGCCACGGCGCCGATCCGGTGGCTCCGGAGTTCGGGGCGCGGGTACTGTCGGCGGCGGGCGCGGTCGGGCACGCCGGGTACTTCGAGCCCGGCACCGAGAGCCTCCGCAACTTCGCCGAGATAGGCGTCGGCTCGTACCGTTCCGTGAGCTGTGCGGGCGAGGAGGGGGCCTGCCGCGACGGAATCTCCGGTCCGAGCACGCTCTGACGCGCGTAGAGCCCCGTCGGGCCCCGCCCAAGCTCGTAAGTCTCCGGGGGCGACGCGCGGGCGTGCGCCGCATACGATGAGGCGCATGGGTGATGTGCTGGCCGGAATTCATGCCACCTGGGAGTTCGAACCGGACGCCGTGCTCATCCGCTTCGAACGGGGGATCCGCGCACCGAAGCTCTACCAGGCGCTGCGCGAACGACGCATCCCGCACGAGGCGCTGGCGTCGGTGACCCTCTCCCCCGGCAGACGTGGCACGGTGGTGCTGCACGCGGTGCCGCGGGCGGGTGCCGATCCGCTGATGGAGGCGGCCGCGGGACAGCTCAAGGACGCCTGCGACCCGTACCGGCTGGTGCTGCCGGCGGACCGCGAGATCCTCGCCGAGCACTACGCGGACGAGCTGCGGGCCCTGCTGGGACCCGCCGCCGCGGAGCCCGCCGAGCGGTTCCTGGTCAGCGCCCCCGAGGCGCCGCTGCAGTTCAAGGCATACGACGCCAAGGCGACCTTCGACGGTGGCCAGGTGGCGTTCCGCTGGTTCTGGACCGGTGCCTCGTCGGCCAAGTGGAAGGCCGGTGACCAGACCTTCCCGGTACGCGAGCTGAGCGGGGTCGAGTGGCGCTCGCCGGACGTGTTCGACGGCTACCTCCGGCTGCTGCGGCGCGGCCACGCGGGCGACGTCCAGCCGGCGCAGGCGGACCAGGACCCGGCGGCGGTCGTCTTCGGGCTGGGCTACGGGCCGGTCCACGAGTCGCTGCCGTTCGCCGCGGCGGTCCTGGCCGCGGTGCGGAACGCGGGCGCGGCGGCGCCCGTCCCGGTGCACGCGGGCGTGACGGCCGGGCGGGACCCGGCGGTCATCGCGGACCGGATACGTCACCTGGGCGAGCTGTACCAGGCCGGTCTGGTGACGGACGAGGAGTTCGCGGCGAAGAAGGCGCAGCTGCTGGCCGAGCTGTAGGCCGGGACCCGGCTCTGGGGACGAGGACCCGGTGCCGTACCCGGGCCTGTGGCGTACCCCAGGCCGGTGCCGTGATCGGGGCCGTAGCTTCCGGCTTCGCGTCCCGGCTTCGTACCCGGTCCGGGGTCATACCCCGGTACGGGTAGGGAGCCGGCACCCCGGTATGACGCCCGCGCGGCGTCCGGTGCCTAGGCTGGCGGGTCATGCACACCCCTACCCCGCTCTCCCGGCTGCGCGCGTCCGTGCGCGCGCTGGGGCTCGCCGTCGCCACACCCACCGAGGGCGGGACGCCACCTCTCGCGCGGGCGGCCTCGCCGTGGCTGCGGCGGCTGCCGTACGTCGTCGCCTTCGGTTTCGTCGCCACGCTGCTGCCGGTCACCGTCACCGTGCTGGTCGACGACTACGAGGTGAACGGCGCGATCGCCGGGGCCCTGGCGACCGCCCAGACCGTGCCGCTGCTGCTCGCCGTGGCGCGGCCGCTCCAGGCGTGGTGGATCGTGATCACCGCCGACGTGGTGGGCGCGCTGTTCCTGCTCGGCGCCGACGGCGTGGCCGGGCGGCCGTGGCCGTGGACGCCGATGATCGTGGTCGGCTACCTGGCGCTGATGGTGGCCGTGGGGCTGCGCGAGCCGCGCCGGACACTGCTGGGCGTGTGGCTGACCACGGGTGCGGCCGGGTTCGTGTACGAACTGGTCCGGCCCGACCGCAGCGACGGCATCCAGCTGCTGCTGTTCGTCCTGAGCGGGGCCGTCCTGCTGCTCGCGGCGTCCCTCCGGGAGCGGGGGGACGCGCAGCGGCGGCTGGTGGAGCAGGAGACCATCAGCGAGGCCGAGCGCGCCCGGCGCACGCTCCTGGAGGAACGGGCCAGGATCGCCCGTGAGCTGCACGACGTGGTGGCCCACCACATGTCGGTGATCACGGTGCAGGCGGATTCGGCGCCGTACCGGATCGAGGGGTTGCCGGAGGCGGCGCGCGAGGAGTTCTCCACCATCGCGGCGTCGGCGCGGGAGTCGCTCGCCGAGATGCGGCGGCTGCTGGCGGTGCTGCGCAGCGAGGGCGCGGAGGGCGAACGGGCGCCGCAGCCCGGGCTGGAGCGGGTGCAGCAGCTCGTGGAGGCGACGGTACGGGCGGGGGTGCCGGCGGAGCTGTCGATGCCGGCCGGGCTGGGGCCCGTACCGCCTGCGGTGGACCTGTCCGCGTACCGGATCGTGCAGGAGGCGCTCGCGAACGTGGTGCGGCACGCGCCGGGCGCGCCGACGCGGGTGTCGGTGTCCGCGGACGACGGCCGGCTGACGGTCCTGGTCGTCAACGGGCCCTCGGAGGAGGGTGGTTCGCCCCTGGAGACGTCCGGTACGGGGCACGGCCTGGTCGGCATGCGGGAGCGCGTACGGTTGACCGGCGGCACCCTCGACACCGGGCCGCTGCCGGGCGGCGGCTTCCGGGTCGCGGCCCGTCTCCCCCTCGCCCTCGCGCCCGCCCCGGAGGAACCCGCGTGACCATCCGCGTGATCATCGTCGACGACCAGGCCATGGTGCGGGCGGGGTTCGCCGCCCTGCTGGCGGCCCAGCCGGACATCGACGTGGTGGGCGAGGCGCCGGACGGCCGGGCCGGGGTCTCGGTTGCCCGCTCCACGCACCCCGACGTGGTGCTCATGGACGTGCGGATGCCGGAGATGGACGGGCTCGCGGCGGCGCGCGAGATCCTGTCCCCGCCTCCGGGGGTCGTGCACCGCCCGAAGGTGCTGATGCTCACCACCTTCGACGTGGACGACTACGTGTACGAGGCGCTGCGCGCCGGCGCGTCCGGGTTCCTGCTGAAGGACGCCCCGCCGGCCGACCTGATCGCCGCGGTACGGGTGGTGGCGGCCGGCGAGGCGCTGCTCGCCCCGTCCGTGACGCGCCGCCTGATCGCCGACTTCGCCGCCTCCCGCC
The DNA here is from genome assembly GCF_001646665.1 of Streptomyces noursei. GTDB lineage: Bacteria > Actinomycetota > Actinomycetes > Streptomycetales > Streptomycetaceae > Streptomyces > Streptomyces lavendulocolor. The sequence continues at coordinate 60,160 of NZ_LWBU01000290.1, forward strand.
CGGCGCCGCGCAAGGACCCCTCGCTGCGCCTCAACGGCCTGACGCCGCGCGAGACGGAGGTGCTGGAGCTGATCGCCCGGGGCCTGTCGAACCAGGAGATCGCCGAGCACCTGGTGCTCGCCGAGCAGACGGTGAAGACGCACATCGGCCGGGTGCTGTCGAAGCTGGGCCTGCGCGACCGGGCGCAGGCGGTGATCTTCGCGTACGAGTCGGGTCTGGTGACCCCGGGCGACGCGTAGGCGCTCCTCCCCCACCCCCTACCGGGGTATCACCCCGCGGTTGGCTCCGCGGGGTGACGTCGTGTCAGGGGCCGCCCCCTTACCTTCCCCTCGCCGCACAGGACGAGGAAAGAAGAGGGGGGCGTCATGCGCCGCTGGAGGAACCGCGACCGGAACGACCGCGAGGCGCGCGCCGGCCGGGCCGACGGCCCGGCCGGCGCCGGCGGAAGGGGCACCGCCGGCCGGAACCGCGAGGCCCACCCCGGGCCCGGCACCGCGCCCGGCGCAGCGCCCGGCACCGCGCCCCAGAGCCCCGCCGCCCGCCGACCCGGCACCGCGACCCAGAGCCCCGCCGCCCGCCCGCGGCCCGCCCGCGGCGGCGGCCGCCGCTGGAGGAGGACGCTGACCGCCCTGGTGCTCACCACCGCCGTGGTGGCGGGCACCGTGGGCTGGGCCGCCGGGAGCGGGGAGCGCCCGGTGACCGGGCCGCCGCCGGGCAGCGAGGCGTGGCGGGCCGACACCTCCCTGGGGCGGGCCCTTCCCGATCCCGCGACCGCGACGCCCCGGGACATCGCCGCGTTCTTCCGCACGCTCGGCCCGGCGCAGCGGAGGGACCTGGCGCTCCGGCACCCCTCCGTGGTGGGCAACCTCGACGGCGCACCGGTCGCCCTGCGCTACGAGGCGAACGCGACCGCGCTGCGGCGCGACGCCCGGTTCGCGCACCTGGCCGGGCGGCGGATCCTGGCGTTCGATCCGCGCGGCCGGGGCCAGGTCGCCGAGGTGTTCGGGGACCTGGCGCCGGGGAACCGGGTCGCCGTCGTCGTACCGGGGTCCGACATCGACGCCGGGTCCTACGACCGCCGCACCGACCCGTACGGCACGCCCGCCGGGATGGCGAAGCAGCTGCGGGCCGCCGCGCCCGGCACCGCCGTCATCGCGTGGGCGGGGTACACCACGCCGGTCGGGGTCGGCCTGGACGCCGCCACCGGCGAGCTGGCCGAGGCCGGTGCCGTCCGGCTGGCCCGCCTCACCGAGGGGCTCGCCGCCCTCGGCACCCCGGCGCCCGCCGTGTTCTGCCACAGCTACGGCTCCGTCGTCTGCGGTCTGGCCGCGCCGCGCCTGCGGGCCCGGGACCTCGTCGTCCTCGGCTCCCCCGGGATGCGCGCCGGCACCGTCGCCGAGCTGGGCACCGACGCCCGGGTGTGGGCCGCCAAGGACCCCTCGGACTGGATATCCCGCGTGCCGAACGTCCATCTCCTCGGCCTCGGTCACGGCACCGACCCGGCCTCCCCCGAGTTCGGTGCCCGTCCCGTGCCCGCCGCCGACGCCGACGGCCACACCGGCTACTTCGCGCCGGGCACCGAGTCCCTCCGTACCTTCGCCGCCATCGCCGGGGGAGACGCCCGATGAAGACCCTCGCCCGCAGGATCGAGGCCCGGACGCCCGCCCACCGCGACCGTGCCGTCGACGGGCTGCGCGCCCTCGCGCTGCTCGCCGTCCCCACCGGCCACTGGCTGCTCGGCGGTTTCACGCTCGACGCCGACGGGGCCATCCACAACGCCAGCCCGCTCAGCGCGTTCGGGTTCTTCGCGCCCGTCAGCTGGGTCCTCCAGATGCTCGGGATCTTCTTCCTGGTCGGCGGGTACGCGTCGGTCCTGTCGTACGAGAGGCGCGCGGGCTCCACCGGCGCGTGGCTCCGGGGGCGCATCGCCCGGCTCGGCCGTCCCGTCCTTGGTGTCACCGCCGTCTGGGCCGTTCTCGTCCCGGTGCTCAGCACCGCGGGCGTGCCGGACGACACGCTGCGCACCGCTTCGACGCTGGTCGTCCAGCCGCTGTGGTTCGTCGGCGTGTACCTGGTCGTCACCGCCCTGACGCCGTACTGCGTCCGTGCCGCGCACCGGCTGGGCGCGTGGGCCGCCGCCCCGCTCCTGGCGTCCGTCGCCGTGGTGGACCTGCTGCGCTACGGCCCGTACGCCGAAGCGGTGCCGTCCTGGCTGAGTGTGCTGAACATCCTGCCGGGCTGGCTCTTCGCCTACCAACTGGGCGTCTCCTGGGGCCTGCGCAAGCTCGGCCCCCGGCACGCGCGGGCGCTGCTGCTCGGCGGCGCGGCCCTGTTCGCCGTGCTGCTGCTCGTCTTCCACTACCCGGCCTCGATGGTCGGCGTCCCCGGGGAGGCCCGGACCAACTCCCACCCGCCGTCGCTGCTGGTCCTCGCGCTCGCCGCCGCGCAGAGCGGCGCCGCGATCCTGGTGCGCGACCGGCTGGGCCGGCTGCTGCGGCGGCCCGCCCTGTGGGCCCCGGTGGTCGTGGTCAACCTGTCGGCGATGACGATCCTGTGCTGGCACCAGACGGCGATGCTGGCCGCCGCGGTCCCCGCGTCGTTCCTGGGGCCGGTCGCGGGCCTGACGACCGCGCCCGACACCCTCGGCTGGATCGCGGCCCGGCTGGCGTGGATGCCGCTGTTCGCGGGACTTCTGCTGCTGATCGGGCGGTACGCGCGCGGCTTCGAGACCCCGTGGACGCACGCGTCCGCCGTCCGCCGCTCGGCGGCCGGACTGCTGGCGGTGGGCTTCGCGGTGTACGCGCTCGGGTGACGCGTGCCCGGGGACACGGACGGGCCGGCGCGGACGAGGGGCGCGGGTGGGCGTACGGGTCAGGCCGGGTGGGGCTCCTGATGGCTCATCCGCTCCCGCATGTGGCCGAAGAAGTCCTCCGGCCGCGTCACCCCGGCCGTCACCCGGGCGAACAGGTCCCGTGCCGTGGGGCTTCGGGACGCCGCGTAGAGCATTTCCCGCATCTCCGGCGGCGGCGGTTCCATGGTCGCGAACTGGGCCGTGAACTCGTACATGCTCATGACCTGGGCGTCCCTCTCCTCCTGGGCCGCCCGCATCGCCTCCTCGAAGGGGCGGCGTCCGGTGAGCGCGTCGTCGATCGCGCCGGCGCACCGCTCCGCGTCCCGGAAGGCGTCCTGGATCCCCTGGGCGGTGATGGGGTCCTTCAGGTAGCCGGCGTCACCGACCAGGGCCCAGCCGGGGCCGTAGGGGATACGGAAGTAGTTGGGGACGCCCATGCCGACGAACCGCTCGGCGCGGGTGGCCGCGGCGACCCGCTCGGCGAAGGCCGGTACCCGTGCGAGGGTGGCGTGGTAGTTGCCCTCGACGTCGTCGCGGTTGGCCATGAAGTCGCGCATGGGCCAGCCGCAGATGACGAGGGTCAGGTCGTCGTTGGTGGGCCAGGCGGCCAGGGCGCGGTCCTCGCGGTCGTACGCCTCGAAGACGCCGCGCATGGGCAGCCCCGCCCAGTACGCGTAGTAGTAGGCGTTGATCCTCGGCTTCTCCGCGTAGCCGACGGCGCCGACCGCCCGGGCGACGGCCGAGTGGAGCCCGTCGGCGCCCACGACGATCCGGGCGTGCGCGGTGGCGGGCCGGTGGGCCCGGTCGTGGCCCGCGATCCCGGTGACCGTGCCGCCGTCGGAGAGGATCCGCTCGACGGTGAATCCCTCGCGCAGCTCCGCGCCCGACGCGGTGGCCGCGTCGACAAGGATCTTGTCCAGGACCGTGCGGCGCGGCGCGTACGACGCCTCGAAGCCCTCACCGGCCGGGGACCCGGTGATGGTGAACGGTCCGAGGTCGAACGCGTAGGTGTCGATGGGCGGACAGCCCGTGGCGACGACCCGTTCCAGCAGGCCCCACCGGTCCAGCGCGGCCAGGCCGGGCGGATGGATGAGGTGGGTGGAGACGGTGTCGCTGGGGAAGGTGGCGCGGTCGACCAGGAGGACCCGGTGTCCGCGGCGGGCCAGGAGCATCGCGGTCGGCGCGCCCGCACAGCGCGCGCCGACGACGACGACGTCGTGATCAGGGGGTGGGCCGGCCGTGCTGGTCATGGGTGTCACCTGCCGATCGGGCGCACCGCCGGAGGGCTCGCGGCCGGACGAGCGGCGGACGCCCCGTGGGTCGTCGCTGTGGTTGCCTGCTCACTTCCAGGCTAGACCCCGCCCGCCCGGCCGTCCCGGCCCTGTCGGCCTACGCCTCCCGGGCGGCCGAGGTGAACGTCATGTCCGGGTACCGGTCGCCGGCCACCTCGGCGGCGATCGGCTCCAGCCGGGCCAGCTCCTCCTCGCCGAGGGTGATGCGGGTGGCGGCCGCGTTCTCCAGGAGGCGGGCGCGCTTGCGGGTGCCGGGGATCGGCACGACGGTCAGGCCGTGCACGTCCGCCCGCTGCTGCACCCAGGCGAGGGCGATCTGCGCCGGGGTGGCCCCGTGGGCCTCGGCGATCTCGCGGACGGGCTCCAGCAGCGCGGCGTTCCGGCGGGCGTTGTCGCCCGTGAAGCGCGGCTGGTGCTGCCGGAAGTCGGTGCCGGACAGGTCCGCCGCCGCGTCCTGGAACGCCCCGGTGAGGAACCCGCGGCCGAGCGGCGAGTACGGCACGAACGCCACGCCCAGCTCGGCCGCCGTGCCCACCGCGCTGCGCTCCACGTCCCGGGAGAACAGCGACCACTCCGACTGGAGGGCGGTGATGGGGTGCACGGCGTGCGCCTCGCGCAGTTCGGGTCCGGTCACCTCGCTCAGCCCCAGGTGCTTCACCAGGCCGCGCTCGACCAGTTCGGCCATGGCGCCGACGGATTCGGCGAGCGGTACGGCCGGGTCGCGGCGGTGCATGTAGTACAGGTCGATGACGTCGACGCCCAGGCGGCGCAGGCTGCGCTCGACGGCGGACCGGATGTACGCCGGGTCGTTGCGCACGGCCCGGTAGTGGGGGTCGTCGGTGCGCTCGATGGCGAACTTCGTCGCCAGGGTGATCTCGTCCCGGTGCTTGGCCACGAACGGCGCCAGGAACTCCTCGTTGGCGCCGCGTCCGTAGATGTCGGCGGTGTCGATCAGCGTGACGCCGGCCTCCAGCGCGGCCTCCAGGGTGTCGCGGGCGGCGGCCTCGTCGGTGTCGCCGTAGAACTCGCTGATGCCCATGGCGCCGAAGCCCTGGACGCCGACAGGCGGGCCCCCGTGCGCTCCGAGGCGTACGGTCGCGATCTTCTCGATGCTCATGTGGTCCTTCCCGGGGCCCGTCGGACGCCCGCATAGAAGTCGATCTTGTGGTCGAGCACGGCGAGCGTGTCCTGGAGCTCCGCGATCCGGGACCGCACGTCCCGGCGCGTGGCCTCCAGGAGCTGCTGCCGCTCCTCGAAGGTGTGCTCGCCCTCGCGCACCAGCTCGGCGTAGCGGACCATGTCCGCCACGGGCATCCCGGTCAGCCGCAGCTTGCCCACGAAGGCGAGCCAGTCCAGGTCCCGGTTGGTGAAGCGCCGCTGGCCGGTGTGGGACCGGTCGACGTGCGGCATCAGCCCGATCCGCTCGTACCAGCGCAGGGTGTGCGCGGTCAGTCCGGTCCAGGCCGACACCTCGCTGATCGTGTAGCGGTCCTGCCCGTCCGGGCGCGGGTGCGGGGGCGGCGGGGACGCACAGGCGGCGAGGCGCTCGGTCGGTGCGGGAGTGCTCTCGATCACCGTCATGGCCTCCACGCTAGGACCTTGGAGTGCACTCCAGGCAAGCCCGTCCCCGGGGAGGTCCCCGCGGGGCGCGGGGATACGCTCGGACGCATGCGAAGCGTGGCGATGATCGAGAACTGGCCGGTGGACACCGCTGCGGCGGCCGTGGTGCGCGGGGACGGCACCGTGGCGGGGGCGCACGGCCCGACGGACCAGCGGTTCCCGCTGGCGTCGGTGACCAAGCCGCTGGCCGCGTACGCCGTGCTCGTGGCGTACGAGGAGGGGGCCGTCGAGCTCGACGAGCCGGCCGGGCCCGAGGGCTCCACGGTGCGGCACCTGCTGGCCCACACCTCGGGGCTGGCCTTCGACGAGCACCGGGTGATGGCGGCGCCGGGGACGCGGCGGATCTACTCCAACGCCGGATTCGAGGTGCTGGGCGACCACATCGCCAAGGCCACGGACATCCCGTTCGCGGAGTACCTGCGCCAGGCGGTGCTGGAGCCGCTGGGCATGAAGGACACGACGCTGGACGGTTCGCCCGCGAAGGACGGCGTGTCGACCGTCGACGACCTGGTGCGGTTCGCAGCCGAGGTGCAGGCGCCCCGGCTGCTGGACCCGCGCACGGTGCTGGAGGCCATGTCGGTGGTCCACCCGGGGCTGACCGGCATCCTGCCCGGGTACGGGCACCAGCGGCCCAACGACTGGGGCCTCGGCTTCGAGATCCGTGACGGCAAGTCGCCGCACTGGACCGGGTCTTCGTCCTCCCCCCGCACCTTCGGCCACTTCGGCCAGTCGGGCACGTTCCTGTGGGTCGACCCGGAGGCGGGCGCGGCGTGTGTGGCGCTGACCGACCGGGCCTTCGGGCCCTGGGCGATCGAGGCGTGGCCGCCGTTCACCGACGCGGTGCTGGCGGAGCTCGCGGCGTCACACTGACGGCCCGGGCCCTGCCCCTGCGCCACGACAGAGCACTGCGCCCCGCCCGCACCACCCGCCTCGCCCACCGGACGTCACCCCGCGGCCCCTCCGCGAGGGTGACGTCCGGCTCATCGCGCCACCACGGCCCGGTCGGCGGCCACCGCCGCCGCGCCCGCCGCCGGCCGCGCCCGTCCGGGGCGTGCGCCGCCCCGCATCCCGGTCCCCGCAAGGGATCCGGCCGCTGTGCGTGCCCCGGCCCCGGCATCCGGCCCACGCATATCTGTTACCGCCGCTGCAGAATTACCGGAAATTCCCGGTGACATTTTTCCGACCCGCCGGGCGGCACCGAAAAACGTATCGCCCGGCCGGGCCCGCACCGTGCTACGGTGTTGTCAGTTGCAGTTGTGGTTCCCAATGACTTTGCGTTCATTTTTCCGGTGTTTTCCGGAGGGGAAATCATCCCAGCGACTCCGGGATCGCAAGGTGCGCCCCCGGGCACTGCCCCAAAGGGAGATCAAATATGGCATCTGGCACCGTGAAGTGGTTCAACGCGGAAAAGGGCTTCGGCTTCATCGAGCAGGACGGCGGCGGCGCTGACGTGTTCGCCCACTACTCGAACATCGCCTCCTCCGGCTTCCGCGAGCTTCAGGAAGGCCAGAAGGTGAACTTCGACGTCACGCAGGGCCAGAAGGGCCCGCAGGCCGAGAACATCGTTCCCGCCTGACGCTGACGCGTACGACGCGTGCCGGGGCCCGCACCATGGGTGCGGGCCCCGGCTCGTCGCTTTTTCACTCCCGTCGCACACGACGGCTTCCCGCCCGGATACCCTTCGCCGTTTCTTCGGCCCGTATTTCCGGCGCTTCCCCGGACGAAGCGATGACGCCCCCGGCGCCCGCACCTTTGTCGTCCATTTTTCTCGGTTCGTTCTTGCGATTCCTCGTGCGGCCACGCCGCCGGGAGGAATTCCTCGATACGTGCCGCATCGAGGAAGGTTCCGCATGAACCGCACCGCTCGCACGAACGACAGCTCCTACCGCACCCGCACGAACGCCGCCGGCGGCTCCGGCCGCGGCAGCCGCGGCCGCCCGCAGGGCACGGCCCGGTCGGCGTCCGCCGGGCGGCCGGGCGGAGGGTACGGGCGCCGACCGGCGCCGCTCCGCGGGGAGTTCGCGCTGCCCGTGAGCAGCACCGCCGCGTTGCCGCCCGTCGAGAGGTTCGACGACCTCGGCCTGCCCGCCGCCCTCCTGGCGGCGCTCGGCTCGGCCGGCATGAGCGTCCCGTTCCCCATCCAGGGCGCGACCCTGCCGAACTCGCTCGCCGGCCGGGACGTCCTCGGCCGCGGGCGCACCGGCTCCGGCAAGACGCTCGCCTTCGGACTCGCCCTGCTGGCCCGGACCGCCGGGAAGCGCGCCGAGCCGCGGCAGCCCCTCGCCCTGGTGCTCGTCCCCACCCGTGAGCTGGCCCAGCAGGTGACCGACGCGCTCACCCCCTACGCCCGGTCGCTGCACCTGCGGCTCACCACGGTCGTCGGCGGCATGTCCATCGGCCGCCAGGCGGGCGCGCTCCGCGGCGGCAGCGAGGTCGTCGTCGCGACGCCCGGCCGGCTCAAGGACCTCGTCGACCGGGGCGACTGCCGGCTGGACCGGGTTGCGATCACCGTGCTCGACGAGGCCGACCAGATGACCGACATGGGCTTCATGCCGCAGGTGACGCACCTGCTCGACCAGGTGCAGCCCGGCGGGCAGCGCCTGCTCTTCTCGGCCACCCTGGACCGCAACGTCGACCTGCTGGTCCGCCGGTACCTCAACGATCCGGTCGTCCACTCCGTCGACCCCTCCGCGGGCGCGGTGACGACGATGGAGCACCACGTGCTGCACGTGCAGGGCGCCGACAAGCACGCCACCACCACGGAGATCGCCGCCCGCGAGGGCCGGGTGATCATGTTCCTGGACACCAAGCACGCGGTGGACCGGCTGACCAAGGACCTCCTGGCCGTCGGCGTACGCGCCTCCGCCCTGCACGGCGGCAAGTCGCAGCCGCAGCGCACCCGGACGCTCGACCGGTTCAAGAGCGGCCACGTCACCGTCCTGGTGGCGACCAACGTCGCCGCCCGCGGCATCCACGTCGACGACCTCGACCTCGTGGTGAACGTCGACCCGCCCACCGACCACAAGGACTACCTGCACCGCGGCGGCCGCACCGCCCGCGCCGGCGAGTCCGGCACGGTGGTCACCCTGGTGCTGCCGGGCCAACGGCGCGGCATGGAACGCCTGATGGCCGACGCGGGCATCACCGCCCGGGTGACCCGGGTCCGTTCGGGCGAGGCCGAACTGCAGCGCATCACCGGCTCCCGAGCCCCCTCCGGCGTACCCGTCGTCATCACCGCCCCCGCCTCCGAGCGGGCCAGGGGCACCGGCGCCTCCGTGCGCGGGCGGCGCCGCCGCCCGTCCCGCTGGGGCCGCGGCGCGGCCACCACCACCGCCGCCTAGGAAGCGCCCGCGAAGTACCGGCGTCCGCCCGGAGGGCGGGCGTCGCGGTGTCCGGAGCGCGCGTGCGGGGCGCCGCGCGCCGGGCCGGACTTCGCGGACACGCCCCGGGGCGGGGCGACGCGGGCCCCGCCCGCCGTCCCGCCCGCCCGACCGCACGATCCGACGATCGACGAGGAGAAGCCCTTGACGCCGGTTGCCACACGGCTCCTGGAAGCCCCCGGCACGGGCCTGACCGCCCGTGACGCGATGCAGGCCCCGGGACCGCAGGTCGACGACCACATGACGGTCGACGTGGCCATGTCCGTCCTCATCAGCGCCCGGGTCGAGCACCTGCTCGTCCAGGACGAGGCCGGGCGCTGCTCGGGCCTGGTGACACGGGCCCAGCTCGCCGCCCACCGGGGCGGCTCCTGGTACAGCGACCGCACCCGGCTGCGTGACATCCCGCTCGACCGGGGCCCGTTCACCTGCTCCGCGGCGGTCCTGGGCGACGCCGAGGCCGCCATGCGGGGACGGACGCTGGACGTCTCCCCCGTGGTCGACGAGCACGGCTACACCCTCGGCGTCCTGTCGCTCCTCCCCTGACCCGCCCCCCTCACCCCTCGCGAGGTCCCATGCGCTGCGTCATCGCCCACTTTCCCTTCGACCTCTTCGCCGGCGACGTCCGGGAGTCGATGAAGGGCGTCCGACCCGAGCCCGTCTCGGGGCCGTCCGTGACCATCGGGCGCCGCACCTACCCCGTCAAGCAGGTCGGGGAAGTGATCACCAGGCAGGACCGCCGCGACTTCACCTCGGGCGAGGTGGTCCGCGCGCTGACCCGGCTGGGCTTCACCTGCCACGACACGGTCGCCACGCCCAAGGCCGCCCCCACGCCGCTCCAGACGGCGACGGCGCTCCTCGGCGGCGGGGCGCTCCGGTGACCTCCGGGGTCCGCCGGAGCGCCCCGGGTCCTAGAATCAACGCCCATGTCGAAGCCTGATGAACTGCTCGTTGACATCGCCGCCACGGTGGAGTCGGAGCAAACCACTCAGATGTCCCTCACGGTCGTGGTCCACGGGGCCGTCATCACCGGCCGGCTGGCCCCTGAGACGGTGTGGCGGCAGCGGGTGGCCGAGGTGCTGAGGGACTCGGACCGGCTCGGCCCGTTCGCCGGCACCTTCGCGCCGCCCGGGGCCACCGGATCCCAAACCACCGGGGTGCCGTCCCACCTGCACTTCCACGTCGCCCGGATCCTCCAGGGCCAGGTGGGCATCCCCGAGACGGGCGGGATGTACCGGATCGCCATCAAGGACGTGAGCGCCTGGACGGTGGGCGACTTCAGCTACTCCGACCAGTGACCGTGACGCGGTACGCCCCCCGGGGCGTACCGCGTCCGGCGGTTCGGGCGTACCGCGTCCGGGGACGCGGTCCTTCAGCCGCCCATCTCCCACAGCAGCACCTCGGCCGGGCCGAGGGCCACGAGCTCCAGGCCCCGGGCGCCGGTGATCCGGGCCGCGTCCCCGGGGCCCAGTTCGTCGTCGCCGAGCCGCACCGCGCCACGCACGACGTGGACGTACACGAAGGCGGCGTCCGGGACGGCGGCCCGCTCGCCGGGCGCCTGCGGGCGCCGTACGTGGAGCGCCGCGCCCGCGCCCGGCACGGCGTACGGGGTCGCGTCCCCGATGCCCCGCACGACCTCGTAGGCCGGGTCGCCGCCGGGCACCCGGGGGGCGAGCCACATCTGCACGAAGACGAGCGGCGCGTCACCGTCGTTGCGCTCCTCGTGCCGCACCCCGGCCGCCGCGCTGAGGTGTTGTACGTCACCGGGGCCGATGCGCGAGGTGTGCCCGGCCGAGTCGCGGTGGGTCAGCTCGCCCTCGACGACCCAGGTGACGATCTCGGTGTGGCTGTGAGGGTGCTCGTCGAATCCCGAGCCGGGTGCGAGCCGCTCCTCGTTGCACGCCAACAGGGCGCCGAAGCGCAGGTTGTCGGGGTCGTAGAAGCGCCCGAAGGAGAAGGCGTGCAGGGTCTCTATGCCGGTCGCCGCGCCGCCACCGCGGTAGCGCTCGCCGGCCCGCCGCACCGACCACGCCGGGGTGCCGGGACCGGGCCGCGCGCCGGGCGCGGCGGTGTCTGGATGCCATGAGCTCACGGGACCACCGTAGACCCGGCGCCGCACGGCCCCGTCCGGATAAGGCAGTCTTGTCCCGTGCCTGAACCCGCAGCGAACGACACCCACCCGCATGCCGCCACCCTGAAGCGCCTGGAGCAGTCCTCCGGGCGGCTCGCGGCGAGCGCCATTGCCCGCATGGACGAGACGCTGCCCTGGTACCGGGCGATGCCCCCGGAGAACAGGTCGTGGATCGGTCTGGTCGCCCAGGCCGGTATCGCCGCGTTCACCGAGTGGTTCCGGCATCCGGAGACCCCGCAGGCCATCTCGACCGACGTCTTCGGCACCGCCCCGCGCGAGCTGACCCGCGCCATCACCCTGCGCCAGACCGTGGAGATGGTGCGCACCACGATCGAGGTCATGGAGTCGGCGATCGAGGAGGTCGCCGCGCCGGGCGACGAGTCGGTGCTGCGCGAGGCGCTGCTGGTCTACGCCCGGGAGATCGCCTTCGCGACGGCCCAGGTGTACGCCCAGGCCGCCGAGGCGCGCGGCGCGTGGGACGCCCGGCTGGAGTCCCTGGTGGTGAACGCGGTGCTGTCCGGCGAGGCCGACGAGGGCGCCGTCTCCCGGGCCGCCGCACTCGGCTGGAACTCGCCGGAGCACGTGTGCGTGATCCTCGGCACGGCCCCGGACGGGGACAGCGAGCTGACCGTGGAGGCCATCCGGCGGGCGGCCCGGCACGCCAAGCTCCAGGTCCTCACCGGGGTGCTCGGCGACCGGCTGGTGGTCATCGCGGGTGGCAGCGACAACCCGCTGCACGTCGCGAAGGCGCTGATCGGCCCGTACGCCGCCGGGCCGGTCGTGGCCGGGCCGATCGTGCCGGACCTGCTGGCGGCCACCCGGTCCGCGCAGGCCGCGGCGGCGGGCCTGAAGGCGTGCTCCGCCTGGCAGGACGCGCCGCGGCCGGTGCTGGCGGACGACCTCCTCCCGGAGCGCGCGATCGCCGGGGACCCCTCGGCACGCGAGCAGTTGGTGGAGGAGATCTACAGACCGCTGGAGGAGGCGGGCTCGGCGCTCCTGGAAACCTTGAGCGTTTATCTGGAGCAGGCGAGCAGTCTGGAGGGCGCGGCGCGGATGCTGTTCGTGCATCCCAACACCGTGCGCTACCGGCTGCGACGTGTGACCGACGTCACCGGATGGTCACCGTCCGATGTACGGTCCGCGTTCACCCTGCGGATCGCGCTGATTCTCGGGCGTCTGGTCGACGGGGACCCGCAGTCCTAGACTTTTGTCGAACGTCCACAATTCCCCCGACGGTTCTTCGTCCCTGTCCTCACGGGCGGTGGGAGCCGTCCACAAGAGAGAGTGTGAGGGTGCTCGTACTCGTCGCTCCCGGCCAAGGCGCTCAGACGCCCGGCTTCCTGACTCCCTGGCTCGACCTGCCCGGCGCCTCCGACCGCGTCGCCGCGTGGTCCGACGCCATCGGGCTCGACCTCGTCCACTACGGCACCAAGGCGGACGCCGACGCGATCCGCGACACGTCGGTGGCGCAGCCGCTGCTCGTGGCGGCCGGTCTGCTGTCCGCCGCCGCGCTCGGTGACGTGACCCCGCAGGCCGTCGCCGGCCACAGCGTCGGCGAGATCACGGCGGCCGCGTTCGCCGGCGTCCTCGACGACACGGCCGCGCTCCGCTTCGTACGGACCCGTGGCCTGGCGATGGCCGAGGCCGCCGCCGTCACCGAGACCGGCATGTCCGCCCTGCTGGGCGGCGAGCCGGAGGTCACCGTCCCGCACCTGGAGAAGCTCGGGCTGACCCCGGCGAACGTGAACGGCGCCGGCCAGATCGTCGCCGCCGGCACCATGGAGCAGCTCGCCGCGCTGGAGGCCGACCCGCCCGAGGGCGTGCGCCGCGTGGTGGCGCTCAAGGTCGCCGGCGCGTTCCACACGCACCACATGGCGCCCGCGGTCGACGCGTTGCAGGCGGCCGCCGGCGGCCTGACCGTCGCCGACCCCACCGTGACGTACGTCTCGAACAAGGACGGCCGGACCGTCGCCACGGGCGCCGAGGTCGTCGCCCGCCTGGTGGGCCAGGTCGCCAACCCCGTGCGCTGGGACCTGTGCATGGAAACGTTCCAGCAGCTCGGTGCGACCGCCCTGGTCGAGGTGTGCCCCGGCGGCACGCTCACCGGCATCGCCAAGCGCGCCCTCAAGGGCGTCAAGACGGTCGCCCTGAAGACGCCGGACGACCTCGACGCGGCCCGTGCGCTCATCGCCGAGCACACGACGCCCGCCGTCTGACAAGGAGCCGTAGAGCATGGCGAAGATCAAGCCCAGCCAGGGCGCCCCGTACGCGCGCATCATGGGTGTCGGCGGTTACCGGCCCACCCGTGTCGTGCCGAACGAGGTGATCCTCGAGACGATCGACTCGTCCGACGAGTGGATCCGCTCGCGCTCCGGCATCTCCACCCGCCACTGGGCCTCCCCCGAGGAGACCGTGACCGCGATGTCGGTCGAGGCGGCCGGGAAGGCGATCGCCGACGCCGGGCTGACGCCCGAGCAGATCGGCGGCGTGATCGTCTCCACGGTCTCGCACTTCAAGCAGACCCCCGCCGTCGCCACCGAGATCGCGGACAAGATCGGCGCGAACAAGCCCGCCGCGTTCGACATCTCGGCGGGCTGTGCCGGCTTCGGCTACGGCCTGACCCTCGCCAAGGGCATGGTGGTGGAGGGCTCCGCGGAGTACGTGCTGGTCATCGGCGTCGAGCGGCTCAGCGACCTGACCGACCTGGAGGACCGCGCGACGGCCTTCCTGTTCGGTGACGGCGCGGGCGCCGTGGTCGTCGGACCCGCGCAGGAGCCGGCGATCGGCCCCACCGTGTGGGGCTCCGAGGGCGACAAGTCCGAGACCATCAAGCAGACCGTCGCGTGGACCGAGTACCGCGACGGCACGGTCGACAAGTTCCCCGCCATCACGCAGGAGGGCCAGGCGGTGTTCCGCTGGGCCGTCTTCGAGATGGCGAAGGTCGCCCAGCAGGCGCTCGACGCGGCCGGCATCTCGGCGGCCGACCTGGACGTCTTCATCCCGCACCAGGCCAACATGCGGATCATCGACTCGATGGTGAAGACTCTGAAGCTGCCGGAGCACGTGACGGTCGCCCGTGACGTGGAGACGACCGGCAACACCTCGGCCGCCTCGATCCCGCTCGCGATGGAGCGGCTCCTGGCGACCGGTCAGGCGAAGAGCGGTGACACCGCGCTCGTCATCGGCTTCGGGGCGGGTCTCGTGTACGCCGCTACGGTCGTTACCCTCCCCTAGGCACCGTTCGGGTTCTCTCCGGACGATCAGCCTCAAAACCCTCTGAGAAACACCTCTGAGACACACACCGAAGGAGCGCCACATGGCCGCCACTCAGGAAGAGATCGTCGCCGGTCTCGCCGACATCGTCAACGAGATCGCCGGCATCCCGGTCGAGGACGTCCAGCTGGACAAGTCCTTCACCGACGACCTGGACGTCGACTCGCTCTCCATGGTCGAGGTCGTCGTCGCCGCCGAAGAGCGCTTCGACGTCAAGATCCCCGACGAGGACGTCAAGAACCTCAAGACGGTCGGCGACGCTGCCGACTACATCCTGAAGCACCAGAACTGATCGGACCGCCACCCGGCGGTGGCGCCGCGTTCCCCGCATACCTCATACACGTGGAGAAAGAATTCCTGTGAACTCGACCAATCGCACCGTGGTCGTCACCGGTATCGGCGCAACCACACCGCTGGGTGGCGACTCCGCCTCGACCTGGGAAGGTCTGCTCGCGGGACGCTCCGGGGTCAAGCCCCTGGAGGGTGACCGCTTCGCCGACATGCCCGTCCGCATCGCGGCCCCGGTGGCCGTCGATCCGGGCGAGGTGCTGCCGCGCCCGCTGGCCCGCAAGCTGGACCGCTCCGCGCAGTTCGCGGTGATCGCGGCCCGCGAGGCGTGGGCCGACGCGGGCTTCACCGCCCCGGCGGGCGAGGACACGGCCGTCGAGCCCGAGCGGCTGGGCTCCGTCATCGCCTCCGGCATCGGCGGTGTGACGACCCTGCTCGACCAGTACGACGTGCTGAAGGAGAAGGGCGTACGCCGCGTCTCCCCGCACACCGTGCCGATGCTGATGCCCAACAGCCCCTCCGCCAACGTCGGCCTGGAGGTGAACGCCCGGGCGGGCGTGCACACCCCGGTCTCGGCGTGCGCTTCGGGCGCCGAGGCGATCGGCTACGCCATCGAGATGATCCGCACCGGCCGCGCCGACGTGGTCGTCGCGGGCGGCACCGAGGCGGCGATCCACCCGCTGCCGGTCGCCGCGTTCGCCAACATGATGGCGATGTCCAAGAACAACGACGAGCCCGAGAAGGCGTCGCGCCCGTACGACAAGGGCCGTGACGGCTTCGTCCTCGGCGAGGGCGCCGGCGTCGTCATCCTGGAGTCCGCCGAGCACGCCGCCGCGCGCGGCGCGAAGGTGTACTGCGAGGCGCTCGGCCAGGGCCTGTCCGCCGACAGCCACCACATCGCCCAGCCGGAGCCGACCGGGCGCGGTATCGCCGCCGCCCTGCAGAACCTGCTGGACAGCACCGACCTGAAGCCGGCCGAGGTGGTGCACCTCAACGCCCACGCCACGTCCACCCCGCAGGGTGACGTCGCCGAGGTCAAGGCGCTGCGCAAGGTGCTGGGCGACGACCTGGACCACGTGGCGGTCTCGGCCACCAAGTCGATGACCGGCCACCTGCTGGGCGGTGCGGGCGGCATCGAGACCGTCGCCACCGTGCTGGCCCTGCACCACCGCACGGCCCCGCCGACCATCAACGTCGACGACCTGGACGACGAGGTCGACGCCGACATCGTCCGCGACGCGCCGCGCCCCCTGCCGGAGGGCACGATCGCCGCGATCAACAACTCGTTCGGGTTCGGCGGCCACAACGTGGTGCTGGCGTTCCGGACGGTCTGACCTCGCGGTCGGCGACCGTGACACGCGTGTGGGCCCGCCCCTCCAGGGGCGGGCCCACACGCGTCCGCGCACCCGGCGGCCGGGGCGGGGACGCCGGTCGGGGAAGGCACACGGGCAGGGACCGGGCGGACGCGCGCACGAGCGGCGTCCGGGGCCCGAGCAGGGCCACGCGGACGCGCGGGCAGGGCGCGACCGGGCTGACGGCGGCGCGGCGCCCGGAGCGGCACGTGGGCGGCACGGGAGTCGGCGGCGCGTGGGGTGGCACGGCGGGCCCGGGAGAGCGCCCGGGCGGCGCGTGGGCGGCGTCCGGGACGGGTCAGACGACCTGGTGGAGCCAGCGGACCGGGGCGCCTTCGCCGGCGTACCGGAAGGGTTCGAGCTCGTCGTCCCAGGGCTTGCCCAGGAGCCTGGCGATCTCCGCCTCCAGCTTGGTCTCGCCCTGGGCGGCGCGGGCGAGCGCGGCGCGCAGGCGGTCCTCGGGGATCAGGATGTCGCCGTGCATGCCGGTGACCGCGTGGAAGATGCCCAGCTCGGGCGTGGCGCTGTAGCGCTCGCCCTCGGCCGTGGCGCAGGGCTCGGCGGTGACCTCGAAGCGGAGCATCTGCCAGCCGCGCAGCGCCGAGGCCAGCTTGGAGGCGGTGCCCGGTTCGCCCCGCCAGGAGAACTCGGCTCTCCAGGTGCCCGGGGAGGCCGGCTGCCGGATCCAGTCGAGCTGGACCCTCGCACCGAGCACTCCCGCCACCGCCCATTCGACGTGCGGGCACATCGCGCGCGGTGCGGAGTGTACGTACAGGACTCCACGTGTCGTCACCGGGACCTCCAGTGTGGGACGAGGTTCGCCTTTCCCAGCGGCCTCAGTAAACAGCATCGGGAGTGAAACTCCGCAAAAGGGACAGCATGTGACGTGATGTAATTTACCGGAGCCGGTTGGCGAAGGCGCCTGACGGTTCGACGGGGAAAAGCTACCGTGCGCCGAGGCGCTTGGGATGACGTACGGTCTGCCCCGGGAAGCCCGACACCAAGCATTCACCCGCCAGGACGCCGACGAAAGGGCTACCGGATGCCCGCCACCCGACGAGGCCGGATACGTACGTTCGCCGCGTGGGCGGTCGCCACCGCCCTGGTGGGGGGCGTCGGGGCGGCCGGGTGCGAGGCGGAACCGGAGCGCGCGCCGGGCGTGGCGGCGCGCCCCTCCCCCTCGCCGAGGCCCACCCCCGCGTGGGACCCGAGCCCCGCCTCCCTCGCCGCCGTCGGCGACTCGATCACGCGCGGGTTCGACGCGTGCGGGATCCTGGTCGACTGCCCGGACGTCTCGTGGGCGACGGGGAGCGACGCGCGGGTGAACAGCCTCGCGCGGCGGCTGCTGGGCCCGGCGGCGCTGCCTTCGCGCAGCTGGAACCTGGCCCGGTCGGGCGCGCGGGTGGCGGAGCTGCCGGGCCAGATGGCCAGGGCGGCGGCGCGGAAGCCGGGGCTGGTGACCGTGATGGTGGGCGCGAACGACGCCTGCCGGGACAGCACGGACCTGATGACGCCGGTGGCGGACTTCCGCGCCTCGTTCGAGGAGGCGGTGCGGGAGCTGCGCCGGGTGTCGCCGAAGAGCCAGGTGTACGTGTCGAGCGTGCCGGACCTGAAGCGGCTGTGGTCGACCGGGCGGGGCAGTGTGCTCGGCAAGCAGGTGTGGAAGCTGGGCGTGTGCGCGTCGATGCTCGGTGACGCCGACGACCTCGGTCCGGCGGCCGAGGAGCGCCGCGAGGAGGTGCACCGCCGGGTGGTGGCGTACAACGCGGTGCTCCGGGACGTGTGCGCGAAGGACCGGCTGTGCCGGCACGACGGCGGGGCGGTGTTCGCGTACCGGTTCACCGGGGCGCAGTTGAGCCCCTGGGACTGGTTCCACCCGAGCGGCGACGGGCAGGAGCGGCTGGCCGAGATCGCGTACCGCAACGTCACTGCGGCGGTCCCGCCCGCGTAGGCTCGACGGGCATGAGCGTCGAGGAGTGCGGCCGGCTGGCCGACGGTACGGCAGTCCACCGGTGGGTCCTGGAACGGGGCGGTACGCGGGTGGGGGTGCTGACGTACGGGGGCATCGTGCAGTCGGTGGAGGTGCCCGACCGGCACGGTGCCGTGGCGAACGTGGTGCTGGGGCACGGCTCCCCCGCCGGGTACGAGGCCGATCCGGGGCCCTACTTCGGGGCGCTGGTGGGGCGGTACGCGAACCGGATAGCGGGCGGGTCGTTCACGCTGGACGGCCGCACGTACCGGCTGGCGCGCAACGGGGGGCCGAACAGTCTGCACGGCGGTGAGCGCGGCTTCGACAAGCGGGTGTGGGACGCCGAGCCGGCCGAGGGCGGGGTGCGGCTGTCGCGGGTGAGCCCGGACGGCGAGGAGGGCTTCCCCGGGCGTCTGGAGGTCTCGGCGACGTACACGCTCGACGACCGGGGGGCGCTGCGGATCGCGTACGAGGCGGTGACGGACGCGCCGACGGTGGTGGCCCTGACGAACCACACGTACTGGAACCTCGGCGGCGCGCAGGAGATGCGGCTGGCCGCCGGGCACTTCACGCCGCTGGACGACGCGGCGATCCCGACCGGCGAGATCGCGAAGGTGGACGGCACCCGGCTGGACTTCCGGACGTCGCGCCCGGTGGGCACGGGGCTGGACCACAACTTCGTCCTCGACGGCGGCTCCGGCGGACCGGCGGCCGAGCTGTACTCCCCCGTGACGGGACGCCTGTTGACGATCCGTACGACGGAGCCCGGCCTCCAGGTGTACGCCCCCGACCACCTGGACGGGGTGGCCCTGGAGACCCAGGCGTTCCCGGACTCCCCGAACCGGCCCGAGTTCCCCGGCACGGTGCTGCGGCCGGGCGAGGTGTACGCCTCGGAGACCGTGTACGGGTTCGGGATCCGTTAGGCCCCCACCTCCAGGGGTGCGCGCAGGCGGGTGTCGGTCACGGAGCGGCCGGCCTGGATCTCGTACGTGCCCGGGACGGCCGTCCAGGCGCCGGCCGCCTCGTCCCAGACCTCGAACGCCCGCCCCGGCAGCGGGATCCGGGCCTCGGCGGTCTCACCGGGGGCGGCCGTGACGCCCGCGAAGCCGGCCAGCCATCGGGCGGGGCGCTCAGCCGGGTCGTCCACGGGGGCGACGTAGAGCTGGACCACCTCCCGGCCGGGCCGGGTGCCGGTGTTGCGGACGCGGACCGTGGCGGTGTCCGGGGCCAGTTCCAGGGCCTCGTACTCCCAGGTGGTGTACCCGAGGCCGTGGCCGAAGGGGTACGCGGGGGCTGTGCCGGACCGGTCCCAGGCGCGGTGGCCGGTGAAGAGGCCCTCGGTGTAGTGGAGTTCGCCGCCGACCGGGGTGACCCGGGTCACGGGCGCGTCGGCGAGGGTGGCCGGCCAGGTGGTGGGGAGCCGGCCGCCGGGTTCCTCGGCGCCGAGGAGGACGTCGGCGAGCGCGGCGCCGCCCTCCTGGCCGGGGAACCAGCTGAGCAGCACGGCCGCCACGTCGTCGCGCCACGGCATCTCGACGGGCGAGCCGGCGTTGACGACCACGACGGTGCGGGGGTTGGCGGCGGCGACGGCCCGCACCAGGTCGTCCTGGCGGCCGGGCAGCCTCAGGTCGGTGCGGTCGAAGCCCTCGGACTCGACGCGTTCGGTGGTGGCGACCACGACGACCGCCGTGCCGGCGGCGCGGGCGGCCTCCGCGGCCTCGGCGATCAGCTCGTCGGGGTCGCGGCGCGGCCCGAGGTGGAGGAGGGAGAACAGCACGCCGGGCAGCGGCGCCGCGGGGTGTCCGGTGAGGCGGTGGAGCAGGGACACCTCGACCGGTACGCCCTCGGTGAGGGGGACCGTGCCGCGTTCCAGCGGGGTGCCGAGGAGCGCCTCGAAGGGGTCGGGCTCGTCGCCCGTGGCCTGGACGCCGTCGTAGAGGGTCCGCCCCGCGACGGTGAGGGTGAGGGCGCCGGGGCCGCGGGTGCCGAAGGTGTGCCCACCGCTCTCGCGGGGCGTGAAGGTGCCGGTGATCTCGACGCTGTGGAGCGTGTCGTGGGAGACGCCGGCGGGCAGGTCGTCGCCGATCCACTGGACCTGGCCGCCGGGCAGCGGCACTTCGCCGAGGACCGCGCCGGTCGCGTCGCGGCAGACGGCGCGGAGCGCGAAGCCCGGCCCGGCGGGCGCGAGTCCGTCGTCGGGGTGGGCGCCGACCGCGTGGGTGAGGGCGCCGGCGGGGAGGGCCGCGATGAGGCCGTCGAGCGGGGAGACGACGTGGTCGGGGAAGACCTGGGCGGAGCCGCCGCCGAGGACCCGGGCGTCGCGGGCGGCCGCGCCGATGAGGGCGACGGTGCCGCCGGGAGCCAGGGGCAGGACGGCGTCGTTGCGCAGGAGGACGAGGGAGCGGCGGGCGATCTCGCGGGCGAGGGCGTCGCCGTCGACGGGGGCGGGCGGATCGGTGACGGCCGGTTCGGCGCCGGCCAGGGCGCCGACGCGGGCGGCCAGCCGCAGCACGTTGCGCACGGCGGCGTCGACGAGGGCTTCGTCGGCCTCGCCGGCGCGGACGGCCGCGGCGAGGGCCTCGCCGTAGACGGTGCCGGGGCCGGGCATGGCGATGTCCAGGCCGCCCGCGAGGCAGCGCCGGGTGTCGCGGGCGGCGGTCCAGTCGGAGACGTTGACGCCGTCGAAGCCCCACTCGCCGCGCAGCACCTCGTTCACCAGGTGGTGGTGCTCGGTCATGGTCGGGCCGTTGACCCGGTTGTAGGCGGTCATGACGCCCCAGGGGCGGGCGTCCCGCACGATCGCCTCGAAGGGGGCGAGGTACAGCTCGCGCAGGGTGCGGGCGGCGACGACGTTGTTCACGGTGAACCGGTCGGTCTCGGCGTCGTTGGCGACGTAGTGCTTCACCGTGGTGGCGACGCCGCCGTCCTGGACTCCGAGGACGTACCCGGTGCCGATCACGCCGGTGAGGTGCGGGTCCTCGCTGTAGGCCTCGAAGTGGCGGCCGGCGAGGGGTGAGCGGTGCAGGTTGACGGTGGGCGCGAGGAGGACGTGGACGCCCTTGCGGCGGGCCTCCTGGGCGAGGAGGCGGCCGGCGCGGCGGGCGAGGGCCGGGTCCCAGGTGGCGGCGAGCGCGGTGGGGGACGGCAGGGCGACGGACGGGTCGTCGGGGGTCCAGCGGACGCCGCGCACGCCGATCGGGCCGTCCGACATGACCAGCGACTTCAGGCCGATTTCGGGGAGGGCGGGGAGGGACCACATGTCCTGGCCGGCCAGCAGGCGGGTCCTGGCGTCCAGGTCGAGCTTGCCGAGTGCCGCCTCGACGGCCTCTTCGCGTGCCTCCGCACGCCTGGCGTCGGTCGCGTCCGTCACTTCCGTCACTTCCGTACCTCCGGGTCGGTGTACGTGCGGTGCGCCCATGGTGGGCCCCCCGGTGCGCCCGTTCCCTGTAGGGCGGTAGGTTTCGTTACGTTTCCGTTATGACGTGGATCGGGGTACGAGGATGGCGGCGGCCAGGGCCAGGGGCGGGGAACGGCGCGCGGAGATCGTGCGGGCGGCCCTCGAAGTGATCGCGGAACGCGGCTACCGGGGCGCGTCGCTCGGGGCGGTCGCCGAGCGGGTCGGCCTGACCCAGCAGGGGCTCCTGCACCACTTCCCGACCAAGGAGGCCCTGCTCGTGGCCGTCCTGGAGGAGCGCGACCGGTGGGACACCGGCGGGGGCGGCGGCCACGGCGGGCGGCGGCTGGAGCTGCTGGAGCTGCTCGTCGAGTACAACGCGATGCGGCCGGGCATCGTGCGGACCTTCTCGGCGCTGCTCGGCGAGAGCGTGACGGAGGATCACCCGGCGCGGGACTTCTTCACGCACCGCTACGCCCGTGTCCGGGCCGACATGGCGGCCGTCCTGCGGGCGGAGTTCGGGGACCGGCTGCCCGGCGGGCCGACCCCCGAGGAGGTGGCCCCGCTGGTGACGGCCGTGATGGACGGACTCCAGTACCAGTGGCTGCTGGATCCGGACGCGGTGGACATGCCCGCCGTGTTCCGGGCCTTTCTGCGGCTGTTGGGCGCGCGGTAGCGTTCCGGCACCCTACGGAAGGACTGCTCCCTGTGTCCCGGATACGGTCGCGCACGACGCTGGTCGCCGCTCTCGCAGCCCTCGCCGCGCCGGTGGCCCTCCCGGCCCCCGCGCACGCCCACGCGGCGGTGACGGCCGCGCGGCCCACGGTGGAGGAGGCCCGCCTCGACCGGGCCGTGCCGCGGGAGATCCTGGCCCGCAGCGGATTCGACGCCCAGGCAACCGCGTTCGAGGCCGCGCTGGACGCGGCCGGGTCGTACGCGGCGGCCGAGCGGGCGGTCGTACGGCACGGGTCGCGGCTGTGGCAGCGGGCGGTGGACCGGGCGCAGGGGCGGGGCCCGGCGGGCGGCGACCTCGCCCGCGACGACGACCGGCCGCTGTACTGGGCGCGGCTGGCCATGACCCGCGAACTGCGCTCCTGGGAGCCCGGGTTCGCCCTGCCGGCGCAGGGGCGCGAGCGGCTGCTGGACCGTTTCGAGACCTCCTCGCGCGGCCAGGACGCCATCCGCTACCCGGCCGGCAGGGGCGTCCGGCGGGTGCTGGTGACCGGGTTCGACCCGTTCACGCTGGACCGGGACGTGCGGATCAGCAACCCGTCGGGCGCGGCCGCGCTGGCGCTGGACGGGACGCTGATCCGGACGGCGGACGGCCGGCTCGCCCGGGTGGAGACGGCGGTGTTCCCGGTGCGCTGGGCGGACTTCGCCGACGGCGAGGTGGAGCGGACCCTGCGGCCGCACCTGCCGCACGTGGACGCCTTCACGACGGTGAGCCAGGGCCGGGTCGGCCGTTTCGACCTGGAGCGCCACAACGGGGCCTGGCGCGGCGGGTTCGGGGACAACGAGAACGTGTCGGAGACGGGACCGGTGCCCGTGACCGACCCGGCGACGCAGCCGCAGTGGACGGCGACGACCCTCCCGTACGCGAGGATCGTCGCCGCGGGCACGGGTCCCTTCCCGGTCCTCGACAACACCTCGGTGACCGAGGTCCCGGCGGGCGGTACGGCCCCCGTGGTCCGGCCGCAGGGCCCGACGCCCGGCTCGGCGGCCCGCGCGGGCGGCGGCGGGGACTACCTGTCCAACGAGATCGCCTACCGCGCCACGCTGCTGCGCGACCGGCTGGGGCTGCCGGGCCTGCCGGGCGGCCATGTCCACACGCCGGTGCTCCGGTTCGGCGCGGGCAACACGGACGCGGTGACGGACCCGGAGTTCCTGCGCGAGCGGGCCGCCATCACGGCCCAGGTCCGCGCGATCGTCGCGGTGGCCGCCGCCGGCGGCTGAGCCCGCTTCCGGGAGCGCTGCCGGCCGCCGCCGGCGGCCGACCTCAGCGGACGGCCGCCAGGACGTGGCTGTGGCCGTACTGCCAGACCACGCCGACGTGCTCGAAACCCGCCTCGCGCAGCAGGTCCAGGTGGCTGGAGATGGTGAGGTCGTTGCCCTCGCAGCGGGGGTGGCGGTGACTCCCGAGCCGGGCGAGGAAGCGCGCCAGCTCGGGGTCGGAGGCGGCCCCCGACCACCAGGACTCCCAGTCGTCGTGGCTGAGCGTCAGGTGCCGTTCGGCGTGCCGGCGGCCGATGTCGACGGCCAGCTCGGACACCTTCGGGGAGTCCGGGCCGATGTGGTCGCCGTTGACCAGGACGCCGCCGGGGCGCAGGCACTGGGCCAGCTCCCGGTAGACACGGCCGAGGGTGCGGCGGTCCAGGTAGTGCAGGGCCGTGGTGGACACGGCCGCGTCCACCGGGCGGTCCAGGCCGAGGGCGTCGAGCCAGCCCGGTTCGCCGATCATCGCCTCGACGTGGCGGAGGACGGAGCCGTAGTGGGTGCTGCCCAGCTCCAGGAGGAACGGGTCGCCGTCGACGGCGAGCACGTCCGCCCCGGGCAGGCGGTCGGCCAGCCGCGCCGCCAGGCACCCCGGCCCGCTCCCCAGGTCCAGGACGAGCGGCGGCCCGCCCCGGCCCCGCGTCACGTGCTCCACCACGTCCGCGATGACGGTGAAGCTCTCCTCGCGGTCGACCGCGTACCGCTGCTGCTGGTCCTCCCAGCGC
This sequence comes from Streptomyces noursei, assembly GCF_001646665.1. Lineage (GTDB taxonomy): Bacteria > Actinomycetota > Actinomycetes > Streptomycetales > Streptomycetaceae > Streptomyces > Streptomyces lavendulocolor. The sequence continues at coordinate 84,424 of NZ_LWBU01000290.1, forward strand.
TCCACCCACCGCGCGGCCGTCACCGCGTTCACACCCATAGCCGCCCGTGTCCCTCCGCACCTCGCGACCCGCTTCTGCTATTGAAAATCATTGCAGACTGGCGAGCACGGCGAGCAGCCTTTCCATCTCTTCGGGGGTGTTGTGCACATGGAGGCTCACGCGTACGGAGTCGTCCCGCCTGTCCCGCCCCGCCTGGCAGTGCCCGTCCGACCGCACCATGAACCCGTGGTCGAAGAGGACGAACCCCAGGTCGTGCGCGTCGATCGCCCGGTGGCGGAAGGTCACCAGGCTCCGGCGCCGCTGCACCGGCGAGTCCGCCGTCAGGCTGGTGCGGCAGCCGAGCACCTCGTAGCTGTCCGCCATGCGGCTCAGCCCGTCCGTCAGCAGCCCCGTGAGCGCCACCGTCCAGCGTTCGATCCGGTCGGTCCCGGCCGCCTCCAGCCAGTCCAGCGCCGCCACCAGCGAGGCGATGCCCACCGTGTTCGGCGTCCCCCGCCACCCCCCGGGCCGGAACTCCGGCCCGCGCCGCTGCCGGGCCCACACCGCCCCCGTACCCGGCAGGGCCAGGGCCTTGTGCCCGGAGAACACCACGAAGTCCACGTCCAGGTGGCCCACCGCCACCGGCAGGTGCCCCACGCTCTGCGCGGCGTCCAGGCAGATCGGGACGTCCGGCCCCACCACCCGGCGCAGGCGGTGGACATTCATGTCGGCGCCGTACACGTGGTGCACGTGCGTGGCCGCCACGAACCGGGTGCGCGGGCCGGTGATCCTGGCCAGCTCCACCGGGTCGTAGTCGCCGGACGCCTCCTGGTACGGCAGCTCCCTCACCCGTACGCCGACACCCCGGCGGGCCAGCAGGTCCCGGGCCTCCAGCCACGGCGACAGGTTCGCCTCGTGGTCCCGGTGCGGGACCACGATCTCGTCCCCGTCGGACAGGAGCTCCGGCAGCCAGTCCCGCGCGACCGTCCGCAGCGCCTCGCTCGTCCCGCTGGTGAAGTGCACCGACGACCGGTCCGGCGCCGGATCGCCCAGGAACCGCTTGACCCGCTCGCGGGCGTCCTCCACCAGCGCCGTCGTGGCGTTGGCCCACGGGTAGGCACCGCGCCCCGCGTTGGCGTTGGACGTGGTGAGGTAGCGCTGCACGGCGTCCAGGACCGCCCGCGGCTTCTGCGCGGTCGCCGCGCTGTCCAGGTACACCAGGGCCGGATGGTCCACGACGATCGGGAACTGGGCGCGCAACTCCCGCTGCCAGGCCTCCAGTTCCGAGATCTCCGTGCCGTGGCCGGCCACTCAGTCACGCACCAGCGGCGCGCCCGCGTCCCGCCAGGCCACGATCCCCCCGGCGAGACTCCGCACGTCGGGATGGCCCATGCGCGTCAGCAGGGCCGCGTACCGGGCCGACTTCTCCCCCACCGGGCACGCCAGCAGCACCGGCCTGCGCCGGCCGAAGGGCAGCCCGCCGCGCAGCAGCTCGTCGAAGAGCTCGTCCACGATGTTGACCGCGCCGTCGATGTGCAGGGCGGCGTACGCGAACGGGCCGCGCAGGTCGATCACGAGCGGGCGCTCCTCCGCGATCCACTTCTGCGCGTCGGCGACGTCGATGACCGTGGCGGTGCGCGCCTCCGTGTCGGTCAGCGTGGCCACCGAGTTGCGCAGCGGCGGCCGCCCCAGCAGCTCGGGGCGCCGCTGCCGTACGTACCCGAGATAGCTCTCCACCCGGTCGCAGACGATGAAGACGGCCGTCCGGCGGTCCGCCGGCTCCGCGTCGAGGGACCGCTCCACGTCCCGCAGGTGGCGGACCGCCCCCTGGTAGGCGGCTCCGCCAGTCGGGCCGGCGAGCAGGCCGCAGCGGCGCACCAGGGTCACCATGCCGTCGATGGCGTCGTCGGCGCTCACCGTCTCGATCGTGTCGTACGTGGCGGGGTCGAACAGCCCGACCTGCTGCACCTCGTCGGCGTTGCGGATGCCCGGGATGAAGTCCGCCTTCTCGCCGACGAGTCCGACGACCCGCACGGCCGGGTCGTGGGCGCGCAGGGCCCGGGCGACACCGGTGGACGATCCGGCGGTGCCCACGCAGGCGATGAACCAGTCGGGGGCGCGGCCGTCGAGGTCCGCGACGATCTCGGGGCCGGTGCCGGAGGCGTGCGCCTCGGTGTTGCGGGGGTTGAAGTACTGGTCGGTGTGGAAGTGGGCGCTGCCCGGCCCGTTGAGCCGCTGGTGGAAGAGGGTCAGCGGGTCGTCGGTGTCGGTCGGGTCGAGGCACTCGGACCGCCCCGGCAGCTCCTCGATCTCCGCCCCCAGCAGCAGCAGGAGGTCCTTGACCTCGGGGATGCGCATCCGGTTGGTGACGCTCTTGAACGGCAGCCCGTGCAGGCCCGCGATGAGGGCCAGGGCCTTCGCCGTGTTGCCGCTGGACAGCTCGACGACCGTCTCGCCCCGCTCCTTGGCGGCGGCCAGCCCGTCGCGGGCCATGTTCCACGCGGCCCGGTCCTTCAGGGAGCCGAAGGGGTTGAGCATCTCCAGCTTGGCGTAGAGGTCGACGGTGCGCAGACCGTGGACCTCGGGGTCGATGCGCACCAGCGGGGTGTCGCCGATGGCATCGGTGATGCGGTCGTACCTCATGTGCGCTGTCCCCCCGGACGTGTGATCGGCCAGTACTGCTCGTCGAGGCACCAGTGCCAGGACTCCCCCTCCCGGTGGACGGCGACCTTGCGGGCGACGGGCTGCTGCTGGGCGTGGGTGGCGCCGAAGTCCATGCAGTACCCGGCGGTGTTGGGGAAGGCGAGGAGGTCGCCGGGGCGCGGCAGCCGGGGCAGGTGGACGACGCGGCGGGTGATCAGGTCCGACTCCAGGCACAGGTTGCCCATGAGGTGCACGGCGGCCGGCCGGGCGCCGCCGCCCCCGGGCGGGCCGTCGCGGGGCACGAGCACGGGGTCGACCAGGACGCCGTGGTCCTCCAGCCCGGTGTCACCGGCATTCATCGCCAGGCGCACCACGTGCCCGCCGGACTCCGCCTCCCGTACGTCCAGCACCCTGCCGAGGGTGAGCCCGCACTGGTCGACGAGCGCCCTGCCGGGTTCGACGTACAGGTCGTGCAGGCCCTCCAGCAGCAGGGTGCCGAGCGGGCGGCCGCCGAGGGCCTGGGCGGGCCGCGACAGCAGCGCGTCGAGGTAGCCGGCGCCGGCGAGGGGGCGGTGGGCGGGGTAGAGGCCGAGCGTCCCCCGGAGGGTGCCGTTCTCCTTCCGCAGGCCATAGCCGTGGCCGTCCCAGGTCATGGGCGGGCGGGTGCCCATGACCGCCTCGGTGAGGGCGGTGGTGTAGCGGTCCCACTGCTCGGCGTGGGCCAGGTACGAGACGCCGAAGCCGCCTCCGACGTCGATCGCCCGCGGGGAGAAGCCGCGCGCCCGGGTCTCCTCCATGGCCAGCAGACAGCCTTCGAGGGCGGCCGCCTTCTCGTCCAGGCTGGTGGTGTCGAGGTGGTAGCCGACGCCGATCGGCTCGACCGCGTCCCGGTGCAGGTCCACCGTGTCGAGGAGGTCCTTCAGCGCCCGCGCGGGGGTGCCGAAACGGCTGCGGCGGGAGAGCAGGGTGGTGCCGGACGTGCCGAAGCCGGACAGCCGCAGCACGACGCGCAGGCGCGGCAGGCCGTACGAGCGGACGAGCCGGGCGGCCTGCTCGACCTCTCCCGGCCCGTCGGCGTTGACGACGGCCCCGGCGCGGGCGGCCAGCCACAGGAACTCGGGGTCCTTCGGTCCGGTCGTCATGATCCGGTCGCCGGTCCAGCCGGACGCGAGGGCGTGCTGGAGCTCGCCGAGGGACGCGGCGTCGAGGTCGGCGTCCGTGGTGACGAGCCGCCGCACCAGCGCGCTGGAGCGGTTGGCCTTGTGCGCGTAGAAGATCCGCCCGGTGATCCGGTGCCGGTGGAGCACGGCGCGGAAGCGCTCCGCGTTCCGTGCGATCTGTTCCGGCAGGACGACGTTGAGGGGCGAGCCCAGTGCGTCCACCAGCGCGTGCAGCAGCGGGCGGCCGTCCTCCAGAAGGGCGGCCGGAAGCTGTTCGAGTCGTGGTTCCAGGTGCAGCGGCTCGCCGGGCGTGCTCGCTGTGTTCGTCCCAGCCGTGCTCATCCCAGCTGTTCCTCCCGCGAGGAATACCGACCGGCCCGTCGTCGTCCCGCTCTTTATGCCCAACTTTCCCTGACGGGATGGCGGTACGGAACGAGACGGCCGGATCTAGCCGTCGCGGGACGTCACGTCACACCCAGGGTGATCCCCAGCCCCACCCGTATGGCGCCGATGGCCTGATCGACGGCCTTCCGCGCCCGCGGCACCGGGGTACGCGGCCTGTGGATACGAGAACGGGAGCACGAGCGGGCCGGACCGGGCGGGCGGCCGAGGGCCGTGAACAGGCCATGGCCGCCCCGCGGCCTCAGAGACGCCGCTCCTTCGGCGCCGCGCCGCCGTGGCCGGGTGCCTCGCCGTAGCCCTGGGGGCCGCCGTGGCCCGGGGCATTGCCGTGGCCCGGGGCGCCGTAGCTCTGGGGGGCTCCGTAGCCCTGGGGGGCGCCCGGGGCCTGCGTGCCGCCCGCCTCCGCCGGGGCCTGCTCCCGCGGGTCCCGCTGCGCCTCCAGGTCCCGCACCAGGAGCGTCGCGCCCGCGACCGCGCCCGGCATCAGGAACACCGCGACGAACGGCACGAGGAACGCGAGGGTCAGCGGGACGCCGAAGCCCAGGGTGAGCAGCCGGCGGCCGCGCAGCATCGCGAGGCGCTCCTTCAGCTCGACGCCGCGCCGCTGGAGGGCGACCGCCGTGAGCTCCTCCGCCAGGAAGAAGCCGGAGACGCAGAAGCCGACCACGGGGACGACGGTCTGGCCGAGTACGGGCACGAACCCGAGCGCGAAGAGCAGCAGGCCGTAGAACGCGACGCGCAGCACGACGCGCAGGCTGTCGCGGGCGGAGATCCACAGTTCGCGCCAGAGCGGCAGCCCGGACTCCGGCACCTCGCCGCCCTCGCTGCGGTCGACCTCCTCGGAGAGCGACTCGTAGAACGGCTGGCCCACGAGGAGCGTCACGGCCGTGAACGTGATGACGGCGAGGAACAGTCCGAAGACGAAGAGCAGCGCGGTCAGGAAGCCGCGGAAGAAGCCCTGCCAGGGCGAGGACCAGTCGTCCGCGAAGGGCGTCGCCCACGCGGTCAGGTCGTCCGCGCCCCAGGCCAGCCCGGCGAGCGCGGCGGCGTACAGCACCAGGGTGACCAGTCCGGGCAGCAGCCCGAATCCGAACCACCGGCCGTGCCGGCCGACCCAGCGCTGCCCCTTCATCAGATAGCCGAAGCCCACCCCGAGATCACGCATGGGCTCACCCTATCGGGGCGGCCGCGGGGCCCTTCCGGGCGGCCCGGCCGGTCCGGCGGCGGTGCGCGGCCCGGAGCCGGCGGCCGGGAGCCGTACCGGCGGCCGGGAGCCGGTACGGGCGGAGGGCCGCACCCGGCGCGGGTGCGGCCCTCCGGCACGTACGGACGGACCCGTACGTACTGGCGCGTGGTGCGTGATCAGGCGACGTCGAGGTCGACCGTGATGTTGCCGCGGGTGGCCTTGGAGTACGGGCAGACCTGGTGGGCCTTCTCGATGAGCTCCTTGGCGGTGGCGGCGCTCACGTTCGGGATCTTCGCCGAGATCTTGACGATGATGCCGAAGCCGTCGGCGTTCTTGCCGATGCCGACCTCGGCGGTGACCGTCGAGCCGGAGATGTCGGCGCCCTCCTGGCGGGCGACGACGCCGAGCGCGCCCTGGAAGCAGGCGCTGTAACCGGCGGCGAACAGCTGCTCGGGGTTGGTGCCCTCGCCGGACCCGCCCATCTCCTTGGGCGGGTTCACGACGACGTCGAGCTTGCCGTCGTTGGTGGCGACGCGGCCGTCACGCCCGTTCTCGGCGGTGGCGACGGCGGTGTACAGGACGTCGGACTGCTGGATCGACATGTAAGAGGTTTCCTCCTGTGTGGCGCCGCGACTCGCGCCCACGGTCGCGGCGGACTGGAGGTGAGCCTATCGGGTGAGAGAAACGATCATCTTGCCGGTGTTCTCGCCCCGCAGCATGCCGAGGAACGCCTCGACGCCGTTCTCCATGCCCTCGACGACGGTCTCCTTGTACTTGAGCTCGCCGGAGGCCAGCCAGCCCGCGACCTCCTTGACGAACTGCGGCTGGAGGGCGGCGTGGTCGCCGACCAGCATGCCCTGGAGCCGCAGCCGCTTGCCGATGACCAGCGCGAGGTTGCGCGGGGCGGGGGTCGGCTCGGTGCTGTTGTACTGGGCGATCATGCCGCAGATGGTGGCGCGGCCGTGCACGTTGAAGGAGGAGATGGCCGCCTCCAGGTGCTCGCCGCCGACGTTGTCGAAGTAGACGTCGATGCCCTCGGGCGCGGCTTCCTTGAGCTGGGCGGCGACGGGGCCGTCCTTGTAGTTGAAGGCGGAGTCGAAGCCGTACTCCTCGGTGAGGAGCTTGACCTTCTCGGCGGAGCCGGCCGAGCCGATGACCCGGGAGGCGCCCTTGAGCCTGGCCATCTGGCCGACCTGGCTGCCGACGGCGCCGGCCGCGCCGGAGACGAAGACGACGTCGCCCTCCTTGAAGGACGCGACGTCGAAGAGACCGGCGTACGCGGTGAGGCCGGTCATGCCGAGGACGCCGAGGTAGGCGGAGAGGGGCGCGAGGGAGGCGTCGACCTTGGTGGCGTGCTTGGCGTTCACGTCGGCGTACTCGCGCCAGCCGAGACCGTGCAGGACGTGGTCGCCGACCGCGAAGCCCTCGGCGTTGGAGGCGACGACCTCACCGACGGCGCCACCGTCCATGGGGTGGTCCAGCTGGAACGGCGGCACGTACGACTTCACGTCGTTCATCCGGCCGCGCATGTACGGGTCGACCGAGAAGTACAGGTTGCGGACGAGGATCCGGCCCTCGGCCGGCTCCGCGACGGGCGCCTCACGCAGGGCGAAGTCCCCCGGCTGGGGCCAGCCGTGCGGGCGGGCGACGAGGTGCCATTCGCGGCCGGACGCGGGAAGAGCGGACATGGTGCGTGCCTCCTGGTATTGCTTCACGCGGTGGGTGTTTCACCACGTGTTTGTTTCACAACCTGAAACAACCATGCTCCTGAATATTTCAGGTTGTCAAGTAAATGGGTATCCTGGCTCCATGTCCTCCAGACGCACAGACCCGCTGACCCTCGAAGTGGTCGACCTCATCGGCACGGTGGTGACCCGCTACCACGAGGAGTACGAGCAGGCCGCGGCGCAGCACTCCCTCACCGGTGCCCAGGCACGCGTCCTCGCACTCCTCGCGGCACAGCCGACGCCGATGCGCCGCATCGCGCAGTCGCTGCGGTGCGAGCCGTCCAACGTGACGGGCATCGTGGACCGCCTGGAGGCGCGCGGACTGGTGGAGCGCCGCCCCGACCCGGCCGACCGCCGGGTCAAGATCGCCGCGGCGACGGAGGAGGGCCGCGCGACGGCCCGCCGGCTGCGGGACGCCCTCGACTTCGCCCGCGAGCCCCTGGCCGGCCTCTCGGACGAGGAACGCACCTCCCTGCGCGACCTGCTGCGACGCATGCTCGGGGTGACCGACGGCGCCTAGCCGCACGGCAGGGCGGTCACCCGGATCGGCTCGGCCGGGCCGGACAGAACGAACGGCGCCCGGCCGGGTCGGACGCGCGGCGGGCGCGGGCACGCACCGGAATCGCCGGGGCAGGCCGGGCCCGGACGCGTCAGACGCACCACCAGAGGAACCAGTCGCAGGACTCGGTCGCCGTGGGTGACGGGGCGGGCTCCGCCGGGGGCGGGTCGTCCGGGGGCGGATCACCCGGGGCGGTCCCGCCCGGTTCGCCCGGGGTGCCGGGGGCTTCGGGGTCCTCGGGCGGCGGGTCCTGCGGAGCGGGCTCGTCCGCGCCCGGGGCGTCGGGCGCGCCCGGCTCCCCCGGGTCGCCCGACGGCTCCGGGGCCGACGGTCCGGCCGCGGGCCCTTCGCCGGACGCGGGCGCGGACGCGACCGGCACGCCCGAAGGGGCGCCGGTCCCCTCCTCACCACTGCCCGAGCCGTCCTCGGGGTCGTCCGGCGCCGACACCGAGGCCGACACCGCCGGCTCGCGCACCGGCTCCGGGGCGTCCGGGAGCGCGGAGACGTCCGGCCGGTCGGGCAACGGCTCGGGGGCGGCCCGGTCCTCCTGCCGTACGACGGTGGCGGCGCCGTCCTCGCCGGGGTGCTCCATCGCCAGCTCGGCCAGGCTCAGCAGGCCGGCCGCCAGGATCAGGGCACCGGTCACGACCAGCAGCGTGCGCCCCCGCTTCCGGCGGGCCCTGCGACCCGCCGGGCGCGACCGGCGGGCGGGCTGGGCGCGGCGCGTCCGCCCGCGCGCACCGCGGGGCGCCGCGGGCGGAAGCTCCTCGTCCCGGTCCAGCTCGTAGACGTGCTCCGCCGCGGACGTCTGGGGATCGTCGTGCCGGAGCTCCTCGACGGGGGTACCGCACCCGGCACAGGCCAGGGCTCCGTTGAGGTGCCGCTGACACTGGTGGCAGTAATCCATGGCGCCCGCAGGCTATGCGGCACCGGGACACCGGAGGTACCCGTGACTGTGAGGATCCTGTGTGGAAAAGGCCAACCTCCGGCGCGCCGCTCCATTCATACGGAAGGGGGCAGGATGTCGGCATGAGAGCCACCGGCACCCCGTCCGCCCCATTTGGCCCCCACGACTTCCAGCTGGTGCTGCTGCGCCGGATGGCCGACCACCAGCCGGGGCTCGTCGAGGACGCCCGCCGGGAGCTGGGCGCGTCGATCACCGACATGCGGGAGGCCAACCGCCGCTGGCAGGCCATGACCCGCTCCACGCGCTCTCGGGGCGCGCTCAGCCGCTACCGCTCGGTGCTCGGCGAGCCCGAAACCCGCGCCCGCCGCGCCATCGGCGACCTGGAGTGCGACGCGCTGCTGTGGCCCGTACCGCTCTGGCCCGACCTCCGCTTCGAGGTGCTGACCCCGCCCGGCGGCGGCCCGGTGTGGAACGAGTGGCTCGTGCGGGCGCCCGGAGCGGCCGGACCCGAGCTGCGCACGGCCGCCGACCTCGCTCCGTGGAGCTGCACCGTCGACGAGGTGGCCCGCGCCTTCCCGCCGGCCCGCCCGCTGGAGGGCAGCGCGCCCACCAGGTGGCGGCTGGCGTTCACCCCGCCCGGCGGGACGCTGTGCGTGGCCGAGTTCACCTGGGGACTGCTCCAGCGCCTGGTGTGAGCGGAGGACCACCCCGCGCCGAGCGGACCGGGGCGGAGCCGGACGCGGCGCGGAGCGCGCGCGGGCCGGGCGCCCGGCCCGCGCCCGGCGGCGACCCGGACCCTGACGGCTCTTCGGAAGGGCCCCCCGCCACCGGCCGGACGCGGCGCGGGTAGCTCCTTCGGCCGCCGTCTGTCACCCCGTCAGCTCCCCCGGCGCGCGCCGGGCGCCGCGCGAACGCACGATGCGAGGACGTACCGCTCTTGGGAGGATCCGCACCGTGACCGTCAGTCTCGAGCAGTTGCGCCGCTGTCATGTCGCCGTCGACCTGGGGGCCGCCAGGACCCGCGTCTTCGTCAAGGGTGTCGGACTCGTCGTCGACGAGCCGAGTGTCGCCGCCGTCAACACCCGTACCGGCGCGCTGATCGCCGTCGGCGAGTTCGCCGAGAAGATGACCGGCCGCACCCCCGACTACATCCGCGTCGTCCGCCCCATCTCCGGCGGCAGCGTCGTCGACATCGAGATGGCCCAGCGGATGCTGCGCCACCTCCTCGGCGAGAAGCTCCGCCGCCAGCTGCGGCGCAAGCCCATGCTGCGCGCCGCCGCGTGCACCCCGCACGACAGCGACCCGCTCGCCCAGCGCGCCACGATCGAGACGCTCGTCGGGCTCGGCGCCCGCCGCGTCGAGCTGGTCGACACGCTGATCGCGGCGGCGGTCGGCTGCGGGCTGCCGGTGGAGGAGCCCACCGCCACCATGATCCTGGTGTGCGGCGCGGCCACCACCCAGGTCGCCGTCCTCTCGCTCGGCGCGATCGTGACGGCCGAACGCATCCCCGTCGGCGGCAACGCCATCGACCACGCCGTCATCCAGTACCTGCGCCACCAGCACGAGCTGATGCTGCCCAGCCAGTCCGTACGCCCCCTCCAGCTCGCCCTGCACGGCAACGGCCTCACCCCCCAGGGCCCGGCCTCCACCGAGATCCACGGCCGGGACGTCGCGACCGGCCTGGCCCGCTCCGTGCTCGTCGACACGGCCGCCGTGCGCCAGGCCCTGCACACCCCGCTCACGGCCGTCCTCGACGGCATCGGCAAGGTGCTGCGCGACTGCCCGCCCGACCTGGTCGCCGACCTCGTCGACCGGGGCATCATGATGGTCGGCGGCAGCGCGCTGCTGCCCGGCCTCGACCAGATGCTGCGCAACGCGACCGGCATGCCCGTGCAGATCGCGGAGCGCCCCGACATCTGCGCCGTACTGGGGCTCGGGGCCATGCTGGAGGGCCGCGTCCAGCCCATCACGCTCAACCCGCTCACCGAGGCCGAGTGACGTACGGGGGGCCGGGTCGGGCTCCCGGCCCCGCACCGGGCCGCGCTCGCCGTCGGCACCGGGCCCGACCCGCGCGGCACCGGGCTGACGGACGCCCGGTGCCGCGTCCTCACCGTGACCGGCCCCGTCCACGCGCCGGCCCCCGCACCCGGTCCGTCATCGGTGCGCCGGTCCGCCTGTACGGCACCGCCCGTGCGCTCCCGCGGGCCCACTGGCGACGGCCTCGCCGGCGCGGCCATCGCACCCCGCTCGCCGGTCCCGGCACAACCGCTCGACGGGGAACCGGTGTTCACCGGCGACCCGATGACCGACCCCAGGACGACCACGACGTCCGTACGCCCCTCGGTCCCCCGGGACGCCACCCCTCCGCGCCGGCCACAGAGTGATCGGCACCCTCGCGCCGCCGCACGGGCGGGGCGGCCACCCCCGTACGGCGGTGGAGCGACGCCCGGGCTCCCCGTTCGCCTCCCGGGCGACCCTCGCACCGGCCTCGCCGACGACGGCGGCACCCGGGAGGACGGGACGCGCGGCGCACCGTTCACCCGGCGGTCACCCCGCTGACGGCCCCGCGCGTCGCTCCGCTCGACGGCGGGTCGAGCCCCGGCCGTACCCGGCAGGAGCAGCCCCGGAACTGCGGCGAACAGCACACCTGGCACCGCTTCCCCCCGCACGGCGGCGGGGAGAATGGTGGAGCCCGCGACCGCGGACGACCGCGGACGGACAGCCTGTGCGACGTTCCGAGGAGGACGACGAGTGAGTTCGCTCTTTCCGGCCCTGGAAGCCGGATCCGAACGGCCCGCCCTGCGGTTCGGGGACCGTTCGCTGACGTACGGCGAACTGCGCTCCGCGGCCGCCGCGGCAGCCGCCCGGCTGGACGGGGCGGAACGGGTCGCCGTCTGGGCGACCCCCACCCCGGAGACCGCCGTGGCGGTGGTCGCCGCGCTGCTCGCGGGCGTACCGGCCGTACCGCTCAACCCGAGGACCGGCGAGCGCGAGCTGGCGCACATCCTCGACGACAGCCGCCCCTCACTGGTCCTGGCCGCGCCGGGCGACGGACTGCCGCCCGCGCTCGCCGGTCCCGAGCGGGTGGACCTGACGCTCTCCGGCGCACCCGACCTTCCCCCGCCCACCGGGCCGGAGGACCCCGGGGCACCCGCGCTGATCGTCTACACCTCCGGCACCACCGGCCCGCCCAAGGGCGCGGTCCTCCCCCGGCGGGCGATCGCCACCACCCTCGACGCCCTGGCCGACGCCTGGGCCTGGACGTCCGACGACGTCCTCGTGCACGCCCTGCCCCTGTTCCACGTCCACGGGCTGATCCTCGGCATCCTCGGCCCGCTGCGGCGCGGCGGATCCGTGCGCCACCTGGGCACGTTCACCACCGGAGGCGTGGCCCGGGAACTGGCCGGCGGCGGGACGATGCTGTTCGGCGTACCGACGATGTACCACCGCATCGCCGAAGCACTCGACGACGACCCGCAGTTGGCGAAGGCACTGGCGGGCGCGCGGCTGCTGGTCTCCGGCTCGGCCGCGCTGCCCGTGCACGACCACCGGCGCATCGCCGCCCTCACGGGACGGCGGGTGATCGAGCGGTACGGCATGACCGAGACGCTCATGAACACCAGCGTCCGGGCGGACGACCCCGAGCCGCGCACCGGCTCCGTCGGCCTGCCGCTGCCCGGTGTCGACCTGCGCCTGGTCGAGGAGGACGGGACGGAGATCACCGTGTACGACGGGGAGACCGTCGGCGAGATCCAGGTCCGCGGCCCGAACCTGTTCACCGGCTACCTGAACCGGCCCGACGCCACGGCCGCCGCCTTCGACGGGCCCTGGTTCCGCACCGGCGACATGGCGGTCCGCGACACGGACGGATCCGTACGCATCGTGGGACGCCGGGCGACCGACCTGATCAAGAGCGGCGGGTACAAGATCGGCGCCGGCGAGATCGAGAACGCCCTCCTCGGCCACCCGGCCGTGCGTGAGGCCGCCGTCACCGGCGAACCCGACGCCGACCTGGGCGAACGGATCGTGGCGTGGATCGTCCCCGCCGACCCGTCGGCGCCGCCGTCCGGGCGGGAACTGGCCGACCACGTCGCGGCGCAGCTCGCCCCGCACAAGCGGCCCAGGACCGTCCGGTACCTCGACGTCCTGCCCCGCAACGACATGGGCAAGATCATGAAGCGGGCGCTCCATGGCTGAGCGCCCGTCCGCCCGCGAGGCCCTCGCGCTCGTCACCGACACGTTCGAGGAACACACCCCGCCCGCCCGGTCCTGCGCCCCCGACGGGCCGCTGTCCTGGGAGGACTACGGCGCCTCGCGCGCCCGCGCCGCCGACCGGACGGGCGAGGCCGAGTCGGTCGTGTACGGCACCGCCCGCGCGGGCGGCCGCCCCTGCGTGGTGCTCGCCTTCGAGTTCGGCTTCCTCGGCGGCTCCCTGGGCGAACGCGCCGGCGACCGGCTGGAGGCCGCCTACCGGCTGGCGCGCGAGCGGCGCACACCCCTCGTGTCGCTGGTCGCGACCGGCGGCAGCCGCATGCAGGAGGGCATGGTCGCGCTCACCCAGCTCCAGCGGGTGGCGCGGGAGTCGGTGCTGCTGCGCGAGGCGGGGGTGCCGCACATCACCGTGCTCCGCGACCCGGCCACGGGCGGCGGCTGGGCCACCGTCGGGGCGGGCGCCGACGTGATCCTCGCGCTGCCCGGGGCGCAGGTCGGGTTCGCCGGGTCACGCGTCCGGCCGGCCGGCGCCGACCCGTCCGCGTACACGGCGGAGGGCCAGCTGGCGGCGGGGCACCTCGACGCCGTCGTACGCCCCGGGGAACTGCGCGGGACGGTCGCCCTCTGGGTGACCGCGCTGACGAGCCCCGCCGCGCAGGCCCCGCCGCCCTCCGCGCTCTCGGCCGCGCCGCTGCCCGCGAGCGGCTGGGACGCCGTCCGGCAGGCCCGCGACCCCGGCCGGCCGCGCGCCGAGGCGTACCTGGACGCGTACTTCACGGACCGGCTCCCGCTCGTCGGCGACCGCTGCGGCGGTACGGACCCGGGGACGCTGTGCGGCGTCGGGCTGCGGGCGGACGGGGGTGCGGTGGCGTACGTCGCCCAGTGCGGCACGGCGACCCGCCCCGCCGGTTACCGCACCGCGGCCCGGGTGATCCGGCTGGCGGACCGGCTCGGGCTGCCGGTGCTGACGCTCGTCGACACGCCCGGCGCCGCGAACGACGCGGAGGCGGAACGGGCGGGTGCGGGCGCCGCGATCGCGGACGCGTTCACGGCGGTCGCCGCGGCGCGGGTCCCGGTGACCACGCTCCTGATCGGCGAGGGCGGCTCGGGCGGGGCGCTGGCGCTGGCCGCGCCGGACAACACCTGGGCCACGCGGGACAGTTACTTCTCGGTGATCGCCCCCGAACTGGCGGCCGCGATCCTCAAGCGCCCGCCCGAGGAGGCCCCCCGCACCGCCGAACAACTGCGCCTGCGCCCCCAGGACCTCCTGGACCTCGCCCTCATCCGCGGCATCATCTGACACCCGGGGCGGGCGCGCCCCTGTCGGGCGTGGCCGGGGGGCCGGTTGCCGCCGGTGGGCCGGGTACGGGGCCCCTCTGAGCTCGCCCCCGGTCTCCGCACGGTTCCGCCCGGTGCGGTGCCTGTCCGGTGGGTGGCGGGGTGCGGCCCCTCCGGGCTCACCCCCCGGGGGCCCGGCGACCGGCTTCCGCCCGGTGCGGCACCCGTGCGGTGCCTGTCCGGTGGGTGGCGGGGTGTGGCCCCTCCGGGCTCACCTCCTCGGGGCCGGCGGCCCTGGGTCACATGCAAGGGAGCCCACCCCTTGCCGCCAACCCCTGCGGGGGCGACCCTGCACGGCCCCACCCCGGGCCGTCGCCCGTCTGCCGGCCGGTGGGTGAAGGGCTCGGCCTCGTACCGGCGTGTATGCCGTCTGCAGGTGGACTACGGCGGGTTGTTGCACGGAGTACGGCGAGGAGGGGCCGTGCAGGGTCGCCCCCGCAGCGGATTGGCGGCGAGTGACGGTCACTGGACCGGCTGGGCGCCCCGCCAACCGCGAGGAGGTGAGCCCGGAGGGGCCCCGTACCCGGCCCACCGGCAGAAAGGACCCCGTCCGGTCGCCGCACGGCGGGCGAACCGCGCAGGGGCGGCGCCCCACCGGGGTGCGGTCAGTCGTCGGGGACGCAGTCGCCGGGGAGGGCCGCCGAGCCGGCGGTGTCGAGCGCCGTGGTCAGCTCGTCGAGGCGGGCCCGCAGCGCACGGACCTCCTCCAGCGGCAGCCCGGTCGCCGCGGCGATCCGGCGCGGCACCCCGAGGGCCCGCTCGCGCAGTGCCGTCCCGGCGGGGGTGGGCCGCGCGGTGACGGACCGCTCGTCCTCGGCGCTGCGCCGGCGCTCGACGTACCCGGCGGCCTCCAGCCGCTTGAGCAGCGGCGAGAGGGTGCCGGAGTCCAGCCTCAGGTGCTCGCCGATCCGCTTGACGGGCAGCTCGCCGTGTTCCCAGAGGACCAGCATCACCAGGTACTGGGGGTAGGTGAGACCCAGGTCCTTGAGCGCGGTGCGGTAGACGCTGTTGAAGGCGCGCGCGGCCGCGTGCAGCGAGAAGCAGATCTGGTGGTCGAGGCGGAGGAAGTCCTCGTCGCTGACGGTCCGGGGCGTGTCCATGCCTCCAGGGTAGCGTGAGGGCCATTTAGTTGTGCACAACTGAATCGTGCGCTATAAATATGACACCGATCCACCCCCCACCTCCGACGAGAGGACAGTCCCTCATGGACGCGCTCTACACCGCTGTCGCCACCGCCAACGGCCGCGAAGGCCGCGCCGTCAGCTCCGACGGCCAGATCGACCTCCCGCTCGGCTTCCCGCAGGCGCTCGGCGGCAACGGCAAGGGCACCAACCCCGAGCAGCTCTTCGCGGCCGGGTACGCGGCCTGCTTCGCGAGCGCCATGGGCGCGATAGGCCGCCAGGAGAAGATCGACGTCAAGGACGCCTCGGTGACCGCCGAGGTCAGCATCGGCAAGGACTCGGACGGCGGCTTCGGCCTCTCGGTCGTGATGCGCGTCGAGCTGCCGGACCACCTCCAGGGCGAGCCGGGCCGCGACCTGCTGAAGAAGACCCACGCGTACTGCCCCTACTCCAAGGCCACGCGCGGCAACATCCCGGTCGAGCTCGTCATCGAGTGACGACCCGCCCCGCGCCGGTCAGAAGGCCGGGCCGGATCCTCCCCAGCCCGTGACCGCCGCACCCTCCAGGCGGCGGGTGCGGTAGCTCTCGGCGTCCAGCGTGACCACCTCCGCGTGGTGGGCCAGCCGGTCCACCGTCGCGGAGGCCATGGCGTCGTCGCCGAACACCTCGGCCCAGCGGCCCAGCGGCCGGTTGCTGGTGACGATCAGCGAGCCCCGTTCGTAGCGGTGCGCGACCAGCTGGAAGAAGAGGTGGGCCGCCTCCGGCTCGAACGGCACGTAGCCGACCTCGTCCACGACGAGCAGCGGGTACGCGTCCAGCGCCGCCAGCTCCTTGCGCAGCCGTCCCGCGGCCTTGGCGTCCGCCAGCCGGGCACCCCAGTCGGCGGCGCGGGCGAACAGCACCCGGTGGCCGGCCTGGCAGGCCCGTACGCCGAGGGCGACGGCCAGGTGGGTCTTCCCGGTGCCGGGGCCGCCGAGCAGCACCACGTTCGCCTTCCGCGCGACGAAGTCCGCCTTGCCCAGCCTGGCGATCACCTGCGGATCGGGCGCCCGCAGATGCCCCTCGTCGAAGGTCTCCAGCACCTTGCGCGCCGGGAACCCGGCGGCCGCGATCCGCTCCTCGGACCCCGCCCCCGGCTCCTCCCGGCCGCGGGGCTCCTTGTCCCGCTGCGCGGGGATGGCCGGCGCCGGGGACTCCTCCTTCACGGGGTGGGCCTTGGCCTCGTGCGCGGCCATGGGGCCGGACATGTAGGCGAGGATCGCCGCCGAGGCGATGAAGGCCATGTGGATGACCGTCCCCCACAGCAGGTCGTGCCGGGGCGTGTGGTGCACGTCGACGAACATCTGGAGCAGGTGCACCGACGAGATCCCCACGATGGCGGTGGCCAGCTTCACCTTCAGCACGTTCGAGTTGACGTGCGACAGCCACTCGGGCTGGTCCCGGTGCCCCTGGAGCCCGATGCGCGAGACGAAGGTCTCGTACCCCCCGACGATCACCATGATCAGCAGATTGGCGATCATCACCACGTCGACCAGCTTGAGCACCGCGAGCATCACGTGCGTCTCGTCCGCGTGACCGCTGATGACGTGGTGGATCAGGTGCCACAGCTCGTTGAAGAACTTGTAGACGTACACCCCCTGCGCGGCCACCAGGCCGAAGTAAAGGGGGGCTTGGAGCCATCTGGTCGCGAAGAGCGCACATCCCAGGGTGGTCATGTTCGACGGCTGCGAGACGGAACGGGGCACAGGACCTCCAAGGGCGGGGGAGGCTCGTCATTCTTGTGCGCGGCCACCGACAATCTGAATTCGCACCACCCTTTGGGATTAATAGGAATCCAGTAGCACAACCGCCTCCCGGACGGGTCCCGGCGTCACCCGACCGGCTGCGTGGCGATCACCCGAATGCTGAGCCACGATGGATTGGCAGGACCGCCGTCCTGTCGGGCCCGGCACTCGGCCCGTCCGGCGGCGGTGAGTGGACGAGCGGTACGGCACCCCCGGGTGCCGGCGGTACCGCTTCGTATCCGGATCGCTCCGACGACTCGCGGTCCGCCGGAGGGCGGGCCGCACCGGCCCCCCACGCGCCCCCTCCCGGGTCCGGCGCGTGGGCGTTCGGGGACCACCGCCCGTGCACCCGGCGGCGGCGGTCCGAAGCCGCCGGAGCGCGAACAGGAGAGTGCGATGGACCGATACGTGTCGCTGGCCTACGACTACCCGGTGCTGGGGGTCTTCTGGACGACCATGTGGATCTTCCTCTGGGTCCTGTGGTTCTTCCTGCTCTTCCGCATCATCGGCGACGTCTTCCGGGACGACTCCATGAACGGCTGGACCAAGACCGCCTGGCTGGTCTTCGTGATCGTCCTGCCCTTCCTCGGCGCCTTCGTGTACATCCTCGCCCGCGGGCGGGGCATGGGCCGGCGGGAGACCGAGGCGGTGCTCGCCCGGCAGCAGGTCATGGACGACTACATCCGGGAGACGGCGGCCACAGCGGCCCCCGCCGGCCCGAGCCCGACGGACCAGCTCGCGAAGCTGTCCGAGATCCGGGCCCGGGGGCACATATCGGACTCGGAGTTCCAGCGGGCCAAGGAGAAGATCCTGCACTGACACCTGAACCAGACCCACCGAGCAGAGCGGATACGACATGTCGACACACGTGCAGCACGACAGGACGTCCCAGCACCTCGCGTCCGGACTGGTGGTCTTCGCCGCCGTCATGATGGTCGTCGCCGGGTTCCTGGACCTCTTCCGGGGCATCATGGGCGTGGCCGAGGACGACGTCTTCGTCAGCACCCCGAACTACATCTTCAAGTTCGACCTGACGAGCTGGGGCTGGATCCACCTCATCTTCGGCGCCCTGGCGATCATCGTGGGCATGGGGCTGTTCCGGCCCGCCATGTGGGCGCGGGTCGCCGGCGTGGCACTGGCGTCCCTGCTGCTGATCGCCAACTTCCTCTCGATCCCGTACTACCCGCTGTGGTCGATCGTGGCCATCGCCATGTACGGGTTCATCATCTGGGCGCTCTGCACGGTGAGGCCGGACGCCGACCGCCGGAACATGTGACGCCCCGCGTGCGGGCGGCGCGCCGGGCGCGCCACCGCCGGCCGGTGAGTGCCCCGAGGCCGACCGGCGGACGAGTGCCCGGGCCGGGCCGGGAGGTGCCGCCGGCCGGATCCCGTGGCCGCCACCCGTACGCACGCGGACGCCGGGAGCGTCCGACCGGTCCCGCGGCTCCCCGGACATCGTCCGGGGGGTCGCGGACGTGCGTGCGGGGCGGGGGAAGGTGGAGGGTGCGGTGGCCGCCGGGCGGCGGGGGCCGCGGCGGCCACGGCCACCCGAGCCGCAGAAGAAACGATTCTGCGGGGGTGGCGCGGAGTGGGGCGGGTGGGACTCGAACCCACGGCCGACGGATTATGAGTCCGCTGCTCTAACCGGCTGAGCTACCGCCCCTTACGGCGCGTCGCGCACATTTGTGCGCGCCGTCTGCCGCAGCATAGCCGCTCATACGATCTCCTGCTCCGGATGGTCGGCAACGCACGTCCTGGAGGACTGCCCTGCGCCCCGCGCGGTTCCCGGCGGGGCGGAATCCGGCGGAATCGGGGCGAAAAAAGAGGGAGAGGGCCCGATGGACCCTCTCCCTTCACCGCTCCCCCGGCTGGACTCGAACCAGCAACCCTCCGGTTAACAGCCGAATGCTCTGCCAATTGAGCTACAGGGGATCGCGCTCCCCCGACTGGACTCGAACCAGTAACCTGCCGGTTAACAGCCGGCTGCTCTGCCAATTGAGCTACAGGGGATTGCTGCGTTGCACCGAACGTACCTACCTGGGGCGTCCCGGGCGGCGCTCGCTCGCTGCGACACATACATTAGCGCAAGCAGGGGGGTGCTCCGCCAATCGGTTCCCCGGGGTGATCTCCGGCCCTTACGGGTAGGCGGCCAGCACCGACGCCTACGGAAGGGTGGCAGCCATGCGGTACAAGGTCACGTTCGTCGTTGGACTGACCCTCGGTTACGTCCTCGGCACCCGTGCCGGGCGCGAACGCTACGAGCAGCTGAGGAAGTCCGCGCGCGAGTTCTCGCACAATCCGGCCGTCCGCAACGCGGCCGAGTCGGCCGCGCAGACCAGCAGGGAGGTGGCCGGGAAGGCGCTGCACACGGTGAGCGACAAGGTCGGGGACCGGATGCCCGAGTCGGTCGCCCAGCGGGTGCGCTCGCTGAAGGAGCGCAGCCAGGCCAACGGCCAGGACGAGTGGGGGACCAGTAACACCTAGGGTGCGGCAGAATCTATCCCCATGGGGATAGTCGCCGGGTTGGACAGTTCGTCGGGTTTCACGCGCATCGTCGTCTGCGACACGGAAACGGGTGCGGTGCTGCGGCAGGGCTACGCGCCGCACCCCGTCGAGCCGAAGGCGACCGAGGTGGACCCGCAGGCGTGGTTGCTGTCGCTGGGCGAGGCCGCGTCGGGCGGGCTGCTGGAGGGTGTGCAGGCCATCGGCGTCTCGGCGCAGCAGCACGGGCTGGTGCCCCTGGACCGGCAGGGGGCGCTGGTGCGGCCCGCGCTGGTGGGCAACGACAAGCGGGCCCAGGTGGCCGCCGCGGACCTGGTGGAGGCCTTCGGCGGCCGTCAGGCGTGGGCGGAGGCCGTGGGCTGCGTGCCGCAGGCGGCGCAGCCGGTGGCGAAGCTGCGGTGGCTGGCGCGTACCGAGCCGGAGGCGGCGGCGCGCGTCGCGGTGGTGATGCAGCCGCACGACTGGCTGGTGTGGCAGCTGTTGGGCCGGCCGGTGCGGCGGACGACGGACCGGGGCGCGGCGTCGGGCACGGGGTACTGGTCGGCGGGCACGGGTTCGTACCGGCCGGATCTGGTGGAGCTGGCGCTGGGGCACCAGGCCGTGCTCCCGGAGGTGCTGGGGCCCGCCGAGGCGGCCGGGATGACCCCGGAGGGGCTGCTGATCTCGGCCGGGACGGGCGAGACGATGGCGGCGGCGCTCGGGCTGGGGCTCGGGACGGGCGACGCGGTGGTGTCGCTCGGGGCGTCCGGTTCGGTGATGGCGGTGCACCACGAGGCGCTGGCCGACCCCCGCGGGATGATCACGGCGTTCGCGGACGCGGCGGGGATGCACCTGCCGGTCGTGCACACGTCGAACGCGGTCCGGGCGCTGCGCGGCACCGCCGAGATGCTGGGTCTGGACGGGGGGTTGGAGGAGCTGTCGGCGCTGGCGCTGAAGTCGACGCCGGGCGCCTCGGGGCTGGTGCTGCTGCCCTATCTGGAGGGTGAGCGCACGCCTCAGCTGCCCCACACGGCCGGGACGCTCAGCGGGTTGCGGCGCGAGTCGATGAAGCCGGAGCACCTGGCGCGGGCGGCGTTCGAGGGCATGCTGTGCTCGCTGGCGGACGCGATGGACGTGCTGCGCGGGCGGGGTGTCGAGGTGCGGCGGGTGTTCCTGCTGGGGGCGGCGGCGGAGCTGCCCGCGGTGCAGGCGGCGGCGCCGGCGATCTTCGGCGCGCAGGTGGTCGTACCCCAGCCGGCCGATTACGCGGCACTGGGTGCGGCGCGGCAGGCGGCGTGGGCTCTGGGGGTGTCGCAGGGCGTGCTGTCGCCGCAGGCGCCGCCGGCCTG
This sequence comes from Streptomyces noursei, assembly GCF_001646665.1. Classification (GTDB taxonomy): domain Bacteria; phylum Actinomycetota; class Actinomycetes; order Streptomycetales; family Streptomycetaceae; genus Streptomyces; species Streptomyces lavendulocolor. The sequence goes on from NZ_LWBU01000290.1 coordinate 105,272, forward strand.
GCAGGGCGCCGCGGCCCAGGTCTTCGAGCCCGGCGAGGAGCTGGCGGTCGGCCGGGCGGTGCGCCAGCAGTACGGCGCCACGCGCGAGCAGCTGCACCCGGGGGCGTTCTCGGTCTGAGCCGCGGGGGCAAAGGAGCGGGAAACCGAGTCGTCACGGCGGGCGGGTCCGGCGATAGTTGAAGCGTGCTCAGACAACTTCTCCGGATCCACCTGGCGCCGCACCAGCGGCCCATAGCCCTGTTGGTGGTGCTGCAGCTGCTGCAGACGTGCGCCACCCTCTATCTGCCGACGCTGAACGCGGACATCATCGACAACGGTGTCGTCGTGGGCGACACGGGTTACATCCTCACCTTCGGCGCGCTGATGATCGCGGTGTCGGTGGTGCAGGTGCTCTGCAACATCGGCGCGGTGTACTACGGGGCGCGTACGGCGTCGGCCCTGGGGCGGGACGTGCGGGCGGCGGTCTTCGACCGGGTGCAGTCGTTCTCCGCGCGGGAGGTCGGGCACTTCGGGGCGCCCTCGCTGATCACCCGGACGACCAACGACGTCCAGCAGGTGCAGATGCTGGTGCTGATGGCGTTCACGCTGATGGTGTCTGCGCCGATCATGTGCGTGGGCGGCATCGTCATGGCGCTCGGGCAGGACGTGCCGCTCTCCGGTGTGCTGCTCGCGGTGGTTCCGGTGCTGGGCGTGGCGGTGTCGCTGATCGTGCGGAGGATGCGGCCGCTGTTCCGGACGATGCAGGTGCGGCTGGACACGGTGAACCGGGTGCTGCGGGAGCAGATCACCGGCAACCGGGTGATCCGGGCGTTCGTGAAGGACGCCTACGAGCGGGAGCGGTTCGAGCGGGCGAACACCGACCTGACCGGTGTGTCGATGGCGACCGGCCGGCTGATGGCGCTGATGTTCCCGACGGTGATGACGGTGGTGAACATCTCCAGCGTCGCCGTGGTGTGGTTCGGGGCGCACCGGATCGACGCCGGGGGGATGGAGATCGGGGCGCTGACGGCGTTCCTGGCCTATCTGATGCAGATCGTGATGGCCGTGATGATGGCCACCTTCATGTTCATGATGGTGCCGCGGGCCGAGGTGTGCGCGGAGCGCATCGAGGAGGTACTGCGGACGGAGTCGAGCGTGGTTCCGCCGGTCGCCCCGGTGCGGGAGCTGTCGCGGCGCGGGCATCTGGAGGTGCGGGGCGCGGACTTCCGCTATCCGGGTGCCGAGGAGCCGGTGCTGCGGGGCGTGGACCTGGTGGCCCGGCCGGGCGAGACGACGGCGATCATCGGGTCGACGGGCAGCGGGAAGTCGACGCTGCTCGGCCTGGTGCCCCGGCTGTTCGACGTGACGGGCGGCGAGGTGCTGGTCGACGGCGTGGACGTGCGGGAGCTGGACCCGGTGCTGATGGCGCGGACGGTGGGCCTGGTGCCGCAGAAGCCGTACCTGTTCTCCGGGACGGTGGCGACGAACCTGCGGTACGGCAAGCCGGGCGCGACCGACGAGGAGCTGTGGCACGCGCTGGAGGTGGCCCAGGCCGCCGACTTCGTACGGGAGCTGGACGGCGGGCTGGACGCGCCGGTCGCGCAGGGCGGGACGAACGTGTCGGGCGGGCAGCGGCAGCGCCTGGCGATCGCGCGGACGCTGGTGCAGCGGCCGGAGATCTATCTGTTCGACGACTCGTTCTCGGCGCTGGACTACACGACGGACGCCCTGCTGCGGACGGCGCTGGCGGCGGAGACCGCGGAGGCGACGGTGGTGATCGTCGCCCAGCGGGTGTCGACGATCCGGGACGCCGACCGGATCGTGGTCCTGGACGAGGGCCGGGTCGTGGGGACGGGGCGCCATCACGAGCTGATGGCGGGCAATGAGACGTACCGGGAGATCGTGCTCTCCCAGCTGACCGAGGCGGAGGCTGCCTGATGGCGGGGCCGGCGGGACGGATGATGGCGGCGGCCGGGGGCCCCGACCAGCGGTCGATGGACTTCAAGGGATCGGGGAAGCGGCTGCTGCGGCGGCTGGCGCCGGAGAGGGCCACGCTGCTGGTGATGCTGGCGGCGGGTGTGCTGAGCGTGGCGCTGTCGGTGGTGGGGCCGCTGGTCCTCGGCCGGGCGACGGACCTGATCTTCGCGGGGGTGGTCGGGCGGGAGACGCCGGACGGGCTCACCAAGGAGCAGACGCTGGCGGGCCTGCGGGCCGACGGGAACGACGGGCTCGCGGACATGCTGTCCGGGGTGGACTTCCGGCCGGGCCGGGGCATCGACTTCGGTGCCGTCGGGGACGTCCTGATGGTCGCCCTGGTGGTGTACGTGGTGGCCGGGCTGCTGATGCTGGTGTCGACGCGGATGTCGATCCGGGTGATCAACCGGACCGTGTACCGGATGCGGGAGGACGTGCAGGCCAAGCTGGAGCGGCTGCCGCTCGCGTACTTCGACCGGGCCAAGCGCGGTGAGGTGCTGAGCCGGGCGACGAACGACATCGACAACATCTCGCAGACCATGCAGCAGACGATGGGCCAGTTGATCAACTCGGTGCTCACCATCGTCGGTGTGCTGGCGATGATGTTCTGGGTCTCGCCGCTGCTGGCCCTGGTGGCGCTGGTGACCGTGCCCCTGTCGGTGGTGGTGGCGACCCGGGTCGGCAAGCGGTCGCAGCCGCACTTCGTGCAGCAGTGGAGCTCGACGGGCCGCCTGAACGCCCATGTGGAGGAGATGTACACCGGGCACGCGCTGGTGAAGGTCTTCGGGCGGCAGGACGAGTCGGCGGCGGACTTCCGGGAGCAGAACGAGGCGTTGTACGAGGCCGGGTTCCGGGCCCAGTTCAACAGCGGGATCATGCAGCCGCTGATGTTCTTCATCTCCAACCTGAACTACGTGCTGGTGGCGGTGGTCGGCGGGCTGCGGGTGGCGTCCGGGACGCTGTCCATCGGTGACGTGCAGGCGTTCATCCAGTACTCGCGCCAGTTCTCGATGCCGCTGACGCAGGTGGCGTCGATGGCGAACCTGGTGCAGTCGGGGGTGGCGTCGGCGGAGCGGATCTTCGAGCTGCTGGACGCGGAGGAGCAGGAGCCGGACACGCCCGGCTCCGCCGAGCGCCCCGCCCGGCCGGAGGGGCGGGTGTCGCTGGAGAAGGTGTCGTTCCGCTACGACCCCGACCGGCCGCTCATCGAGGACCTGTCGCTGTCGGTGGAGCCCGGCCAGACGGTCGCGATCGTCGGGCCGACGGGCGCCGGCAAGACCACCCTGGTCAACCTGCTGATGCGGTTCTACGAGGTGACCGGGGGCCGCATCCTGCTGGACGGGGTGGACGCACGGGCGATGACCCGGGACGAACTGCGGTCCCGGATCGGCATGGTGCTCCAGGACACCTGGCTGTTCGGCGGCACGATCGCCGACAACATCGCGTACGGGGCGCCGGCGTCGCGCCGGGTGACGCGGGAGGAGATCGAGGAGGCGGCCCGGGCTGCGCACGCCGACCGGTTCGTGCGGACGCTGCCGGACGGGTACGACACCGTCATCGACGACGAGGGCGCGGGGGTCAGCGCGGGCGAGAAGCAGTTGATCACCATCGCCCGGGCGTTCCTGTCGGACCCGGTGATCCTGGTGCTGGACGAGGCGACGAGTTCCGTCGACACCCGTACCGAGGTGCTGATCCAGAAGGCGATGGCGCGGCTGGCGCACGGGCGGACGAGCTTCGTGATCGCGCACCGGCTGTCGACGATCCGGGACGCGGACGTGATCCTGGTGATGGAGAACGGGGCGATCGTCGAGCAGGGCACGCACGAGGAGCTGCTGGCGGCGCGCGGGGCCTACGCCCGCCTGTACGCGGCGCAGTTCGCGCAGGCGGTGGCGGAGGTCGACTGAGGGACCGGTGCGGACGGCGCGGCGCCGGGCGCCGCGCCGGACGCGCGCCCGGTGGCGCGGGCCCGTCCCGTCAGTCCAGGTAGCCGCGGAGCTGGTCGGCGAAGGCGTGGTCCCGCAGCTTGTTGAGGGTCTTGGACTCGATCTGGCGGATGCGTTCGCGGGTCACGCCGAAGATCCGTCCGATCTCCTCCAGGGTGCGGGGCCGGCCGTCGGCCAGTCCGTACCGCAGCTGGACGACCTTGCGTTCGCGTTCGCCGAGCGTGGACAGGACGGCCTCCAGGTGCTCGCGCAGCAGGAGGAACGCCGCGGACTCGACGGGGGACGCGGCGTCGCCGTCCTCGATGAGGTCGCCGAGCGCGACGTCGTCCTCCTCGCCGACCGGGGCGTGCAGGGAGACGGGCTCCTGGGCGAGCCGGAGCACCTCGCCGACCCGTTCGGGCGGCAGGTCCAGGTGGGCGGCGACCTCGTCGTGGGTGGGTTCGCAGCCGCGTTCCTGGAGCATGCGGCGCTGGACCCGGACGACCCGGTTGATGAGCTCGACGACGTGGACGGGGACGCGGATGGTGCGGGCCTGGTCGGCGAGGGCCCGCGACATGGCCTGGCGGATCCACCAGGTGGCGTACGTGGAGAACTTGTAGCCGCGCGCGTAGTCGAACTTCTCGACCGCCCGGATCAGGCCCAGGTTGCCCTCCTGGACGAGGTCGAGCATGGTCAGGCCCCGGCCGACGTACCGTTTGGCGACGGAGACGACGAGGCGCAGGTTGGCCTCTATCAGCCGGCGTTTGGCCATCCGGCCCATGACGACGAGCCGGTCGAGGTCCAGGGCGAGCTGGGAGTCGAGGTCGGGGGTGCCGGCGAGCTTCTCCTCGGCGAACAGCCCGGCTTCGACGCGGCGGGCCAGTTCGACCTCCTCGGCGGCGGTCAGCAGCGGTATGCGGCCGATCTCCCGGAGGTACTGGCGGAACAGGTCGGAGGACGGTCCGCCGCCGGCCGCCTCGGCCGCGGCACGGCCCCGGGGGGCGGGCGCCTGCTCCGGTTCGTCCCCGTCCGGTACGGCGTCGGGCAGGGTCTCCGGGTGGTGCGGCGGGATGTCCTGCACGGGGACGGCGATGGCCGTGGCCGTGGCCGGGTCGATGTCGGTCAGGGTCTGGGTCTGCACGGGGGCGACCTCCAGGGTGATCGCTGCCGGGTCGGGGGCGTGCGGCAGCGGGACGGCGGCGGCCGTGCCGCTGTTCTCCGTCCCGTACTCGATGAGCGGATCCGCGGGGGTGAGTGGCACACCGTCGGTGGGCCGGCCGCGCTCCGAGGACTCAGGCACCGCCCCCAGTGTGGGGTACGACACATCACCGCCAGTAGGGGCGTGCGGCCACTTTTTGCGACCGGACGGTGACGGGCCGCGCTGTCCCGCGCGGGGCGTCCCCGCGGGGGGCCGGGGGTGGACCCGCCGGGGTGACGGAGTGTCCCGTGCCCGGGGCGGATACCGCACACAGTGTCCGTGCCGGGGGCGGCCGCCGCCTCGTTAGGGTCGCCGCATGACGCACAGTTTCGCTCTCCGCATCGCCGACGCCGAACTCGAACCCGAGCCGCTCGATCCGGAACGGATCGTCTCCGGGACCCCCGAGGTGACGGGCAAGGTGGTGTGGGAGTCGGAGGACGGCAGGCGGATCCGCGGGATCTGGCAGATCACCCCGGGCGTCGTCACCGACACGGAGGCGGACGAGGTGTTCGTGGTGATCAGCGGCTCGGCGACGGTCGAGGTCGAGGGCGGGCCCACGCTGCGGCTCGGCCCCGGCGACATGGGGGTGCTGCGCGAGGGCGACCGGACGACGTGGACGGTGCACCGGACGCTGCGCAAGGCGTACGCGATCGACCTGTGACGCGGGCCCGGGCCGGGCGCTCGGCGCCTAGAGGGCGGCCGCCCCGTGGTTGCGGAGCGACTGGCCGTACTGCTGGAGGACCCACAGCTCGTTCTGGACGGCGGCCAGGTGGTCGGGGTCGCCGTGGGTGCCGAGGCGGGCGAGGGAGCCCTGGACGTCGCGGATGCGGCGGTCGACCGCGCGCAGGCGCACCTGGACGAGCTGGTCGCCGGCGTACGTCTCGTCGACGGTGCGCCCGTGGATGACCTCCACGGCCAGCTCCGTGACCAGTGCCCGGACGGTGTCGTCGGGGGCGGCGTCCCGCACGCGCGCCAGGTACTCGGCGGCCTTGCCGATGCCCTGCTCGGCGCCCCCGGCCTCCGCGATGGTGCGGCGCACCGCGGCGTAGGGCGGGGCGGTGAACTCGTCGGCGCCGTACGCGTCGAAGGCGGGTGAGACGAGGGCGGGGTGCTGGAGCGCCAGCTTCAGCAGTTCCCGCTCGGTGCGGTGGGCCGGGCTGCGCAGGTTCAGCGCCGGGCCGGAGGGGGCGGCGGGGGCCTGCGGCACGGGTGCGGCGCCGCCGGGGCGGGCGGCGGGCGCGGGGCCCCGGCCGCCCCGGTCCCTGGCCCAGCGGGCGAACTGGGCGACGCGCTTGACGACGAACTGGGTGTCGAGGATGCCGAGCATGCCGGCGAGCTGGACGGCGACCTCGTGCTGCGAGGCGATGTTCTTGATGCGGGCGACGACCGGCGCGGCCTCGTCGAGGGCGGCGGCGCGGCCCGCCGGGGTCTCCAGGTCGTACCGGCCGGTGATCTGGCGCAGGGCGAACTCGAACAGCGGGGTGCGCGGCTCGACGAGGTCGGCGACGGCCTCGTCGCCCTTGGCGAGGCGCAGCTCGCAGGGGTCCATGCCGTCGGGGGCGATGGCGATGTAGGTCTCGGCGGCGAACTTCTGGTCGTCCTCGAAGGCCCGCAGCGCGGCCTTCTGGCCGGCGGCGTCGCCGTCGAAGGTGAAGATGACGCGGGCGGAGCCGTTGTCCATCAGCAGCCGGCGGAGGATCTTGATGTGGTCGCCGCCGAAGGCGGTGCCGCAGGTGGCGATGGCGGTGGTGACGCCGGCGAGGTGGCAGGCCATGACGTCGGTGTAGCCCTCGACGACGACGGCCCGGCTGGACTTGGCGATGTCCTTCTTGGCCAGGTCGATGCCGTACAGCACCTGGGACTTCTTGTAGATCGGCGTTTCGGGGGTGTTGAGGTACTTGGGGCCGTTGTCGTCGTCGCGGAGCTTGCGCGCGCCGAAGCCGACGACGTCTCCGCCGACGTCCCGGATGGGCCACATCAGCCGGCCTCGGAACCGGTCGATGGGGCCCCGGCGGCCTTCCTGGACGAGCCCGGAGACGATCAGCTCCTTGTCGGAGAAGCCCTTGCCGCGCAGGTGGCGGGTGAGGTGGTCCCAGCCGGCCGGGCTGTAGCCGACGGCGAAGTGCTGGGCGGCGGCCTGGTCGAAGCCCCGTTCGGCGAGGAACTTCCGCCCGATCTCCGCCTCGGCGCTGTCGAGTTGTTCGACGTAGAACAGGGCGGCGGCCTTGTGGGCCTCGATGAGCCGGATCCGCTCGCCGCGCTGGTGGCCGGGGTTGTACCCGCCCTCCTCGTAGCGCAGGGTGATGCCCGCCTTGGCGGCGAGCCGCTCGACCGTCTCCGAGAAGGAGAGGTGGTCGATCTTCATCACGAAGGCGATGGTGTCCCCGCCCTCCTGGCAGCCGAAGCAGTGGAAGAGTCCCTTGCTGGGGCTGACCTGGAAAGAGGGGGACTTCTCGTCGTGGAAGGGGCACAGGCCCTTCAGGTTGCCGCCGCCGGCGCTGCGCAGCTGGAGGTACTCGGACACGACGGCGTCGATCGGGACCGCGTCCCGTACCGCCTTCACGTCGTCATCGTTGATCCTGCCGCCTGCCACGCATGAATCTTACGGCGGCTTCGGTGATCGTCCGGCGGGGAGCGGGACCTAGGAGCGGGGCACGACGGCCGTGAGCGGTGTGGAGGGGTCGGCGAGGGCCTCGGGGTCCACGGGAGCGCCGGAACGGATGAGCTCCTGGATGACGGGTGTGACGTCCCACACATTCACGTTCATCCCGGCCAGCACCCTGCGGTCCTTGAGCCAGAAGGCGATGAACTCGCGCTTGCCCACGTCGCCGCGGAGCACCACCTGGTCGTAGGTGCCGGGTGGCGCCCAGCCGCTGTACTCCATGCCGAGGTCGTACTGGTCGGAGAAGAAGTACGGGACCCGGTCGTGGCTGACGTCCCGGCCGAGCATGGCGCGGGCGGCGGTGGAGCCGCCGGCCCGGGCGTTGGCCCAGTGCTCGACGCGCAGCCGGGTGCGCAGGAGGGGGTGCTCGGCGGCGGCCACGTCGCCGGCGGCGTGGATGTCGGGGTCGGAGGTGCGCAGGGACGCGTCGACGGCGATGCCGCCGCCGTGGGCGCGGTCGACGAGGGCGAGGCCGGCGTTCTCGGCGAGGGCCGTGCAGGGGGCGGCGCCGACGGCGACGAGGACGGCGTGGGCGGGGTGCTCGTCGCCGTCGTCGGTGCGGGCGGCGAGCACCATGCCGTCCTGGCCGACGATCTCGGTGAGGCGGGTGCCGAAGTGGAAGCGGACGCCGTGCCCGGCGTGCAGGTCGGCGAAGAGCTGGCCCAGCTCGGGGCCGATGACCTGGTGGAGGGGGGGGGGGGCGGGCTCCACGACGGTGACCTCGGCGCCGTATCCGCGTGCGGCGGCGGCGACCTCCAGGCCGATCCAGCCGGCTCCGGCCACGACGAGGTGGCCGTTGTCGCGGCCGAGGGCGGCGAGGGTGCCCTGGAGCAGGTCGGCGTGGGCGAGCCGCCGCAGGTGGTGGACGCCGGCGAGGTCGGTGCCGGGGATGTCGAGGCGGCGCGGTTCGGAGCCGGTGGCCAGCAGCAGCTTGTCGTAGCGGATGGTGGTGCCGTCGCCGAGGCGCACGGACCTGGTGGCGCGGTCGATCGAGGTGACGGGCTGGCCGAGGTGGAGCTCGACGTCGTTCTCCGCGTACCAGGCGGACTCGTGGACGAAGGCGCGCTCGCGGGGCTCCTTGCCGGTGAGGTAGCCCTTGGACAGCGGTGGGCGTTCGTAGGGCGGGTCGACCTCGTCCCCGATGAGGATCACGCGGCCTTTGAAGCCCTCGGCGCGGAGTGTCTCCGCCGCCTTCACCCCGGCCAGTCCGCCACCGACGATGACGAAGGTCTGATCTGCGTCGACCACTGGTTGCCTCCTGGTGGTTCCGGGAACTGTCACGCTACGCCGTCGGCCCCCAGCAGCGTCCCGTACGGAGCGTGATGTTGGAAGAGGACGTCCGACGGAGTCGCCCCGGGGCCGGGGGCGGTGCGGGCCCGGGCGGGGCGGCGGGCACACGGCGGGGCGGCGGCGGGGTCAGCGGCGGCTGGTGAGGCGGGCGTGGAGGGTGCGGGCGGAGGCGTCGGTGAGGGAGGCGATCTGGTCGACGATCACCCGCTTGCGGGCCCGGTCGTCGGGGGCGGTGTCGAACAGGGCCCGGAACTGGGGGTCGAGTCCCTCGGGCGCGCGGGCGGTCAGCGCCTCGGCCAGCTCGGCGAGCACGATCCGCTGGTCCGCGCGGAGCGCCTCCTGCTCGGCGCGCTGCATGACGTACCGGTCGGCGACCGCCTTGAGCACCGCGCACTCGTTGCGCGTCTCGCGCGGTACGACCAGTTCGGCGGCGTACCGGGTGAGGCGGCCCGTGCCGTGCGCCTGGCGGGTGGCGGCCTCGGCGGCGAGGCAGAAGCGGCCGATCAGCTGGCTGGTGGCGTCCTTGAGGCGGGCCTGGGCGGGGGCGCTGCCGTCGTAGCCGTGCGGCCACCACTCCTGTTCCATGAGCCGGTCGAGGGCGTCGGCGAGTTCCTGCGGGGAGGTGCCGGCGGGGACGTACCGCCCGATGGCGACGCGGCAGATGTCGGCGCGCTCGGGTTCGGCGTGGAGCAGGTTGGGGTCGATGTGCCCGGCGTGGAGGCCGTCCTCGAAGTCGTGGACCGAGTAGGCCACGTCGTCGGACCAGTCCATGACCTGTGCCTCGAAGCAGCGGCCGTGCTCGGGGGCGCCCTGCCGTACCCAGGTGAAGACCGGGAGGTCGTCCTCGTAGACCCCGAACTTGGGCGAGTCGGGGTCGGTGGGGTGGCCGCCTCGCTGCCAGGGGTACTTGGTGGCGGCGTCGAGGGTGGCGCGGGTGAGGTTGAGGCCGACGCTGACGGTCCCGCCGGCGGTCTCGTCGCGGACGAACCGCTTGGGTTCGATCCGGGTCAGCAGGCGCAGCGACTGGGCGTTGCCCTCGAAGCCGCCGCAGTCCTTGGCGAAGTCGTTGAGCGCCTGTTCGCCGTTGTGCCCGAAGGGCGGGTGGCCCATGTCGTGCGAGAGGCAGGCGGCTTCGACGAGGTCGGGGTCGCAGCCGAGGGCGGCGCCCAGTTCGCGGCCGACCTGGGCGCACTCCAGGGAGTGGGTGAGCCGGGTGCGCGGGCTGGCGTCCCAGGCGTGGCTGCGGGAGCCGGGGGTGACGACCTGGGTCTTGCCGGCCAGTCGTCGCAGTGCGCTGGAGTGCAGGACGCGTGCCCGGTCCCGCTGGAACGCGGTGCGGCCGGGCCTCTTGTCGGGCTCGGGGGCCCAGCGCTCGGTGGCCGCCCCGTCGTAGGTGCCGTCTGTGCCGTGGGTGTTCCTGGTGCCGTCGGTGCCGTCCATGCCGTTCATGCACTGAAGGTAACCGCAGGGACGGACGGTGAACCGGTCAGGCGGAGACCAGTCGGGAGGAACCGGCCGTGACCGGCGGGTGCGCGAGGGCCTGGTCGTAACGGTGGAGAACGAGCCGGGCGAGTGCGGGGTGGGGCCCGAGGGGTTCGGCGGCGAGCCAGGGGGCGGCGGCCGCGCTGCGGGTGGCGAACAGGCCGGGGGCGGTGAAGTAGGAGGCGACGGCGATGCGGTGGCGGCCCCGGGCGGTGAGCGCGCGGATGGCGTCGGGGACGGTGGGGGTGGCGGCGGAGGCGTAGGCGGGGAGGACGGGTACGCCGCCGAGGCGTTCGCTGAGCAGCCGGGCGGTGCGGCGGGTGTCGGCCGCGGAGTCGGGGTCGCGGGAGCCGGCGGCGGCGAGGACGACACCGGTGCTGCGGCTGGTGCCGTGGGCGGGGCGCCAGCCGGCCTGGGTGAGCCGGGCGAGGAGCGCTTCGACGAGCAGGGGGTGGGGGCCGAGCGGGGCGGCGACGCGCACGCGCAGGTGGGGTGCGGTGGCGGCGGCGCCGGGCAGGTCGTGCTTGACGTGGTGACCGCGGCTGAGGAGCAGCGGTACGAGGACGGCGTCGCCGTGCGGCAGGCCGGCGAGGGTGTCGGTGAGCAGGGGGGCGTTCAGCTCGATGTGGCCGAGCCGGACGGGCAGGCCGGGCCTCAGTTCGCGGACCCGGTCCAGGAGGGCGTTCGCGGTGGTCAGCGCGCGGGGGTCGCGGCTGCCGTGGGCGACGGCGACGAGGGTGGGCGGGTGGGGAGTGCTCATGGGTCTGCGCGTTCCGTTGAGGTGGAGGTGGGTCAGCTGGGAGCCGAGCTGCGCGGTGATGCGGCTGAGCAGTTGGGAGGTGGTGTCGAGGGGCTGGGGCGCGAGCGGGTGGGGCGCGGGCGGGGGCGGCGCGAGGGGGTGGGGCGTGGGAGGGTCGGCCGGCTCCGTCATGAACCGATGGTGACGGACGGGTGTTGCCGGGGCGTTGCGTGGCGGTGACGGGTGTTTTCCGCGGGCTCACGGGGCGCGCGGTCGCCGTGTCGGGGCGGGGCGGGGGGGGGCCGGGCGGGGGGGGGGGGGGCGCGGGGGGGGGGGGGGGGGGGGGGGGGGGGGGGGGGGGGGGGGGGGGGGGGGGGCGGCCGGGCGCCCCCCCCGCGGGGGGCGGCGGG
>NZ_LWBU01000291.1 GCF_001646665.1 Streptomyces noursei
CGCCCGGTGCGGCGGGGCGGCACCCGCCGTACGCCACCGGAACGCGAAGGGAGGGGCCCCGGCGCGTCGTGCGCCGGGGCCCCTCCCCTCCGTCACCCTCAGACCTCGCGGGAATCCTTGCGGGTGCGCTGCAGGACGTAGCCGGCCACCGCGAGCGCCAGCGTCAGCGCGCCCGTGGCGTACAGCTGGTTGCGGGGGCCCTCCTCGCGGGCCATCAGCACGAAGACCGCCGCCATGCCCGCCA
>NZ_LWBU01000292.1 GCF_001646665.1 Streptomyces noursei
GAGGCGGGGGGGGGGGGGCGGGGCGGCGCGGGGGGGGGGGGGGGGGGGGGGGCGGACGAAGGCCGCGTGCCGGGGGCCGCAGGGGCGGCCGGCGGCGGCGGAACCCCGGTCCCCCGAGGGCGGCACGGAGGGGGGCGTCCGGTCGGGGGGGGGGGGGGGGGGCCGGGCGGGCCCCGGGGGGGGGGCGGGGGGGCGCGGCGTCGGGGGGGTCGGGGGGGGGGGTGGGCGGGGGGTCGCGGGG
>NZ_LWBU01000293.1 GCF_001646665.1 Streptomyces noursei
GCCGCCCCGGCGGGGGGGGCGCCGTGCGCGACAGTGGCTACGCGGCGGTCGGCTGGGACCCCCAGGTGCCCCCGCTCGGCGAGGGGCTGGGGCTCTTCCCGCGCGGGGGGCGCGCCCACGGCGGCGGGCCGGGCGCGGGGCGCCCGCGGCGGGCCTGGGGGCGGGGGGGCCCCCCTCCCCGGCACCACCCCCCCCCCCCCCCCCCCCCCCCCCCCCCCCCCCCCCCCCCCCCCCCCCCCCCCCCCCCCCCCCCCCCCCCCCCCCCCCCCCCCCGCCGGCCCCCCCCGCCCCCCGCCCCCCCGGCCCCCCCCGCCGGGCCGCCCCCCCGCCCCCCCCCCGCCCCGCCGCCCCCCCCCCCCCCCCCCCCCGCCCCCCCGCCCGCGCCGCGCGCTTCTTCCGCAGGG
>NZ_LWBU01000294.1 GCF_001646665.1 Streptomyces noursei
CCCAGCACCCCGCAGCGCCCCGCCCCCCGAATCTCCACACCCCGCACCACCCGCCCGCGCTCCACCACCGCACCCCACCCCCCCCCCCCAACCCTCCGCCACACACCACCCGACCACCGAACACACCCCCCCCCCCCCCGCCCCACCCCCCCCCCCCCACCCCCCCCCCCCCCCCCCCCCCCCCCCCCCCCCCCCCCCCCCCCCCACCCCCCCCCCCCCACCCCCCCCCCCCCCCCCCCCCCCCCCCCGCCCCCCTCCCCCCCCCCCCCCACCCCCTCCCGCTCCCCCCCCCC
>NZ_LWBU01000295.1 GCF_001646665.1 Streptomyces noursei
TCGGTGACGTACACGGCGGACGGTTCGGCGCTGATGTACGGCTCGGAGGGCGCGGGCAGCGAGGTCGTGCGGGTGCCCGTGGAGGGGGCGCGCCCGGTGCCGAGCGGCGGGGGGTTCCCCGCCCCGGGCACGAGCGGGGCGGCGCCGGGGGCGGGGGGCCGCGAGGGCGCGGCCGAGGGCGGCGGGGGGGACGCCCCGACGGGCGCGCTGGGGCTGGCGGGGGCGCGCGCGGGGGCGGCGCCCTGGGGGGGGGGGGGGGGGGGGGGGGGGGGGCGCGG
>NZ_LWBU01000296.1 GCF_001646665.1 Streptomyces noursei
GGGCGGGGGCGGGGGTGGCGGTGGGGGCGGAGCGTGGACGGGAGGGAGGAGGGGCGGGGCGGCCGCCGGGCGGGGCGCGGGGGGGGGCGCGGAGCGGCGGAGGCAGGGGCGGGCCCCCGGGGGGGGGGGGGGGCAGGCGCGAGGGGGGGGGCGGGGGGGGGCGGGGGGGGGGGGCGGCGCGGGGGGGGGGGGGGGGGGGGGGGGGCTGGTG
>NZ_LWBU01000297.1 GCF_001646665.1 Streptomyces noursei
ATCTCGCGGCGCCGGGCGTGCAGCCGGTCCAGGTGGGGCAGCTTGCGCAGCAGGAACCCGGCGGTCAGCTCGTCCATCCGGCAGTTGAAGCCGAGCAGTTCGTGGTGGAAGCGCTTGCCGGCCGGCTGGCCGTGGTTGCGCAGCATGCGCGCCACCCGGGCCAGTTCGGCGTCGTCGGTGACGATCATGCCGGCGTCGCCGATGCCGCCGGCGGGCTTGGCGGGGGAGAAGGAGTACACCCCGGCGGTGCCGTGCCGCCCGGCGGGCAGGCCGTCGACCTCGGCGCCGAGCGCGACGGCGCTGTCCTCGACGAGGTGCAGGCCGCGCCGTGCGGCGAGTGCGGCGAAGGCGCCCATCCTCGGGGACTCGGTGAAGAGGTACGCCGGCAGCAGGGCCCTGGTGCGGTCGGTGACGGCGGCCTCGGTGGCGGCCACGTCGAGCATCGCGGTGTCGTACTCGACGTCGGCGAAGACCGGGGTCGCGCCGCGCAGGGCGACGGTGGAGGCCGTGGAGACGAACGAGAACGCGGGGGTGACGACCTCGTCGCC
>NZ_LWBU01000298.1 GCF_001646665.1 Streptomyces noursei
GACCCCCAGTACCAGGCGCCCGACACGGTCACCGAGGTCGCCGACCCCGATCTCGGCCCGGTCCGTATGCAGAACGTCCTCTTCTCCCTCTCCGAGACCCCCGGCTCCATCCGCTGGACCGGCCGGCCCCACGGCGCCGACACCGACGCCGCCCTCCCCGCCCTCGGCCTGACCGCGCCCGCGCCCGCCCGCCCCCGCTCCGAGGCCGCGCTGTGAGCGGCCCGCCCTCCGCTCCCGTGACGCGCCCCCT
>NZ_LWBU01000299.1 GCF_001646665.1 Streptomyces noursei
GCGGCGTGTACGCGTGGGACGGTACCGGACGCGCCGAGCACTACGCCCGGTCCCTGTGGCGGGGGCCTGCGCGGGGCGGCGGGCCGCGGGCCCCCCCGTCGACCCGCCCGCCCGGCGGGCGCCGGGCCGCCCTCCCCCCCTCCCCCCGGGAGGCGGGCTCAAACACATGGCCGGGCGGCGGCGCCGGACGGGGGGGCGCCGCCGGGTGGGGGCGCGGCCCGGGCACGCCCGGAGGGGAGCGGCGCGGGG
>NZ_LWBU01000300.1:0-75939 GCF_001646665.1 Streptomyces noursei
CGAGCAGATGGAGAAGGACGGCGTCCCGTCGGGAGACCCCGCCGTGACCGTCGGCTGACCGCAGCAGAGAGGGGCCCGAACGTGACGATTCTCGAGACCATCCGGGGGCCGCGCGACCTCAAGGCGCTCGACGACACACAGCTCGGCGAACTGGCCGGCGAGATCCGGCAGTTCCTCGTCCACGCCGTCGCCAGGACCGGCGGCCACCTCGGCCCCAACCTGGGCGTCGTGGAACTCACCATCGCCCTCCACCGGGTCTTCGACTCACCCGCCGACCGCATCCTGTGGGACACCGGCCACCAGAGCTACGTCCACAAACTGCTCACCGGCCGGCAGGACTTCTCCAAGCTCCGCGGCAAGGGCGGCCTCTCCGGCTACCCCTCCCGCGAGGAGTCCGAGCACGACGTCATCGAGAACTCCCACGCCTCCACCGGGCTCGGCTGGGCCGACGGCCTGGCCAAGGCACGCGACCTGCGCGGCGGGGACGAGCACGTCGTCGCCGTCACCGGCGACGGCGCGCTCACCGGCGGCATGGCGTGGGAGGCCCTCAACAACATCGCGGCCGCCAAGGACCGCCCCCTCATCATCGTCGTCAACGACAACGAGCGCTCCTACGCGCCCACGATCGGCGGCCTCGCCGGCCACCTCTCCACCCTGCGCACCACCGACGGCTACGAACGGTTCCTCGCCTGGGGCAAGGACGTCCTCCAGCACACGCCCGTCATCGGGCCGCCGCTGTACGGGTCGCTCCACGGCGCCAAGAAGGGCTTCAAGGACTTCATCGCACCCCAGGGCCTGTTCGAGGACCTGGGCCTGAAGTACGTGGGCCCGATCGACGGGCACGACATCGCGGCCGTGGAGGCGGCGCTGCGCCGCGCGAAACGTTTCCACGGCCCCGTCCTCGTCCACTGCCTGACCCAGAAGGGCCACGGTTACGCGCCCGCGCTGGAGGACGAGGCCGACCGGTTCCACGCCGTCGGCGCCATGGACCCGCTGACCTGCGCCCCGCTCGCCCCCGCCGCCGGCCCCTCCTGGACGTCCGTGTTCGGCGACGCGCTCGCCGAGATCGGCGCCGAACGGCCGGACGTCGTCGCCCTCACCGCCGCGATGCTGCACCCGGTCGGGCTCACCGCGTTCGCCGAGCGGTTCCCCGACCGGGTGTGGGACGTCGGCATCGCCGAGCAGCACGCCGCCGTCTGCGCGGCCGGGCTCGCGACCGGCGGCCTGCACCCGGTCGTCGCCGTCTACGCCACGTTCCTCAACCGCGCCTTCGACCAGGTGCTCATGGACGTGGCCCTGCACCGGTGCGGCGTCACCTTCGTCCTGGACCGGGCAGGCGTCACCGGTGCGGACGGCCCCTCGCACAACGGCGTCTGGGACCTGTCCGTCCTCCAGGCCGTCCCCGGACTGCGCATCGCCGCCCCGCGCGACGCCGACCAGCTCCGGGCCCAGCTGCGCGAGGCGGTCGACGTGCGGGACGCGCCGACCGTGCTGCGCTTCCCCAAGGAGTCGGTGGGCCCCTCCGTGCCCGCCGTCGGGCGGATCGGCGGCATGGACGTCCTGCGCCGGGCGGACGGCGCCTCCGACGTGCTGCTGGTGGCCGTCGGTGTCATGGCGCCCGTCTGCCTCGGGGCGGCCGAGCTGCTGGCGGCGCGCGGCATCGGGTGCACGGTCGTCGACCCGCGCTGGGTCAAGCCCGTCGACGAGCGGCTGGCCGGCCTCGCGGGCGGCCACCGGCTCGTCGCCGTCGTCGAGGACAACAGCCGCAGCGGCGGGGTGGGCTGGGCGGTCGGGCAGGCGCTGCGGGACGCCGGGACCGACGTACCGCTGCGGACCTTCGGGATCCCGGAACAGTTCCTGGCGCACGCCAAGCGCGGCGAGGTGCTGGCCGACCTCGGCCTCACCCCCGTGGAGATCGCGGGACGGATCGGCGCCACGCTGGCAGGCAAGGAGAACGACGTATGAGCAAGAAGTTCGACCTGGCGGCACTCCTCGCCGACCGGGGCGGCGAGGGCTACGAGCTGCACGCCCGCCACCTCAACCCCCAGCTGCCCCGCATGCTCCGCACGATCGGCTTCGACAAGCGCTACGAGAGCGCCGAGGGCGCCTACTTCCGGGACGCCGACGGCAACGACTACCTCGACATGCTCGCCGGCTTCGGCGTGATGGGCCTGGGCCGGCACCACCCCGTCGTGCGCAAGGCCCTCCACGACGTCCTCGACGCGGAGCTGCCCGACCTCACCCGCTTCGACTGCCCGCCCCTGCCCGGCCTGCTCGCCGAGAAGCTGCTGACGTACTCGCCGCACCTGGACAGGGTCTTCTTCTCCAACAGCGGTACGGAGGCGGTGGAGACCGCGCTGAAGTTCGCCCGGTGCGCCACCGGCAGGCCGCGCGTCCTGTACTGCTCGCACGCCTTCCACGGGCTGACCACCGGCTCCCTCTCCGTCAACGGGGAGAGCTGCTTCCGCGACGGCTTCGCCCCGCTGCTGCCCGACACGGCGATCGCGCTGGGCGACCTCGGCGCGCTGGAGCGGGAGCTGCGGCGCGGCGACGTGGCCGCCCTCATCGTCGAGCCGATCCAGGGCAAGGGCGTCCACGAGGCCCCGCCGGGCTTCCTGCGCGCCGCTCAGGACCTGCTGCACCGGCACAAGGCGCTGCTGATCGCCGACGAGGTGCAGACCGGGCTCGGCCGGACCGGCACCTTCTACGGCTACCAGCACGAGGAGGGCGTCGAGCCGGACCTGGTGTGCGTCGCGAAGGCGCTGTCGGGCGGCTACGTGCCGGTCGGGGCCACCCTCGGCAAGGACTGGATCTTCAAGAAGGTGTACTCGGCGATGGACCGGGTGCTGGTCCACTCCGCCAGCTTCGGGGCGAACGCGCAGGCCATGGCGGCCGGCCTCGCCGTCCTGTCGGCGCTGGAGGACGAGGAGGTCGTGGCGAACGCCCGGGCGACGGGCGCGCTGCTGAAGTCCCGGCTCGCCGCGCTCGTCGACCGCTACGAGATGCTGCACGAGGTGCGCGGCCGCGGCCTGATGATCGGCATCGAGTTCGGCCGCCCGTCCTCCCTGGGCCTGCGCAGCCGGTGGACGATGCTCCAGGCGGCCCGGAAGGGCCTGTTCGCGCAGATGGTCGTGGTCCCGCTGCTGCAACGGCACCGCATCCTCACCCAGGTCTCCGGCGACCGGCTGGAGGTCATCAAGCTGATCCCGCCGCTGATCATCGGCGAGCGGGAGGTGGACCGCTTCGTGACGGCGTTCACCGACGTCATGGACGAGGCGCACAGCGGTGGCGGCCTGATCTGGGACTTCGGCCGGACCCTGGTGAAGCAGGCGGTCGCCACCCGCTGACTTTTGCCTCCCGGGCAAGAAATTTGCCCCGGGGGAAAGATGGTGGCGCAATGGGTGCATGAGCACTCCCGCCGCGGCCTCCGACGGCCCGGGGCCCTCCGGCCCGGGGCCGTCGGACGCGTCCTCCCCGAGTCTGCCGGACGTCGCGCCGCAGCTGCGCGCCCTGCGGCGGCGCCGCGGTCTCACCCTGGAGGCCGCCGCGCAGCGCGCCGGGCTCTCGCCGGCCCACCTGTCACGGCTGGAGACCGGCCGCCGCCAGCCCTCGCTGCCGATGCTGCTCGGTCTCGCCCGTGTCTACGGTACGACCGTCTCCGAGCTGCTGGGCGAGGTCCCCGCGGAACGCGACCCCGTCGTGCGGGGCGGCCGGGCCGAGCCCGCCGAGGCGGACGGCTGGGTCTACCACCAGGCCGGCGGCCCCGGGCGGGCCATGCAGGCACTGCGCGTCCAGGTGCCGTACGCCACCCGCGCCGACCTCGTCCGCGTCCACCCGGGGGAGGAGTGGCTGTACGTCCTCGACGGACGGGTGCGCCTGGCCCTCGGGGAGGCCGTCCACGTGCTGGACCCCGGGGACAGCGCGCACTTCGACTCGCTGACCCCGCACCGTATCGCCGCCGCCACCCGTGGCGGGGCGGAACTGTTGTTCGTCCACACCCTCATGCAGAGCGCCGCGGCCGACCTGTGCCTCGGTGCGGGCGCCCACCGGCGCTGACCCCGATCGGAGAGATCGCTCATGTCCTACGAAGGGAAGTTCCCCAGGGGGCTCGTCGTCCGGCTCTTCGCCTACCTGGTGGCGGGCCACCTCTTCGCGGCCTTCCTCTACCTGCTGTTCGCGCTCGGGGCGAAGTAGGGGCTCAGCCCTCGTCGAGCAGGCGCTCGCGCAGCCGCTCCCTGGTGGCCCCGCTCAGCTTCAGCCCCTCGGTCAGGTAGCGCTCGGTCGAGCCCCAGGTCTCCTCGATGGTCTCGAAGGCGGCCGCGAGGTAGTCGATGCGGGCCTCGAAGAGCGGGCTGAGCAGCTCCATGACCTCCGGAGACATACCGGCCGGGGAGCTGTCGCTGCGGCGCACCTTGTACCGGCGGCGCGGGTCGTTGGACTTGAGGTAGTCCTCCTCGATCGCGTCCCGCTCGACGCCGACCGCCAGCAGGGACACCGCGATGGACAGGCCCGCGCGGTCCTTGCCGGCCGCGCAGTGCATCAGGGCCGGGACGCTCTCCTCGGCCAGGGCGTGCAGCACCCGGCTGTGCTCGGCGGTGCGCTCCTTGATGATCATGCGGTACGAGGCCGTCATGCGGGCCGCCGCCTTGCCGTCGTCGAGTATCGCCCGCAGCTGGTCGAGGTCGCCGTCGCGGACCATGGTCCAGAACTCGGCGCCGTCGGCCGGGTCGGAGAGCGGGATGTTCACGTTCCGCACGCCGGGCAGCTCGACGTCCGGGCCCTCCAGCTTCTGGTCGGCGGCGTTGCGGAAGTCGAAGATCGTGTGGAGGCCGAGGCCCGCCAGGAACGCCGCGTCCTCGCCCGTCGCGTGCGCGAGGTGGCCGCTGCGGTAGAGCCTGCCGTGGCGCACCCGCCGGCCGTCCACGGTCGGAAGCCCACCGACGTCACGGAAGTTGCGCACTCCGGTCAGCTCGGGCTCGATCGACGGGACCTGCGGCAGCTGCTGCGTCACGGGGGCTCCTCCGTGTGTGCGGTCGGCGTCGGCCGCCGACGATGTCGCGGTCCGACGATACGACATTGGTTCGTCGGGCAATCAATCTCTGTGCGCCTCGCACATGCGTTGCCCTTCCCATGGTCGGGGCCGTTTCGGTGATCGTCTATGTGTGGAGGTCGTACGCCTGATCCGGATGGTGGGGGAGAGGCGGGCGGGGTGCCCGGACGGGCCGGTGGCGGGGGCTCGGGGGGCCGTGCGCGGGGCAGGCGGCGGGCGCGGGCCCGGCAGGGGGGGCCGAGGCGGAGAAGGGGCGCCGCGGGTCCCCCGTGCACGGGGGCGCGTGTGCCGGGGCGGGAAGGGGTGGGGGTGGAGGGTGCTCCGGTGCGGTCCGGGGTGGTGCTTCTGTCCGGATTGGAGATGTTTTGCATTCCCTCGCTTGCGAGGTGGCGCGGACGGCGTTCCGGACAAAAGGGGTGGGTGATTCATGAGAGTCGTAAGGTCTCGTCAAGGAATGACGGTTCTGTCCGTATTGGCGCATTAGGTATAACCTGCCCCGGCCGTACGGGAGCTGGCGCCGGGTCACGTGAGCAGCGTCATAGCCGTGACCGTCCGTGGCGGCCCGCGGCCGCCGAATTCCGTGCACGGAACGGGAATTCATGATCCGTAATCCACGGAGGGTGACCGGAATTCCCCGGCCGTCACACTGCCGGGAATGCCGGTGCCAAAGTGGCGGCTTGTTCCCGCCGACCCGGCTCGCTTACGGTCACGGCAATCCGGCCGGACCGCCGAATCCTGCCACCGGTCGGAATTCGTACCCACCCACGCGTGGCAGGAGCGGGGGACCCAGGTAAGTCGCCGGACCGGAATTCCGGGACGGCTCGGGGTGAAGTCGCGTCAAGGCGCGGCCGGGCAACTCCAGTCCGAACCCGACAGCTCACCTCGCAGGCGCCGGAGAGGAAAACGCCATGCCCGCGAAGGGTAAGCACCGCCGTCCCAAGTCCAACTCCATCACGCGTGGTTTCGTCGCCGCCGGCACGGGTGGCGCGGCCATCGCCCTCCCGCTGCTCGGTGCCACCGGCGCGCACGCCGCCGCCCCGGCCGCCCCGCAGCAGGCCGTGACCGCCGCGGTCACCGCCGTCGAGGCGGCCCCGGCCGCCGCCGCCCCGCAGAAGACCGCGCCGCGCACCTACACGGTCGTCGCGGGCGACTACCTCTCCAAGATCGCCAAGAACAAGAACGTCAAGGGCGGCTGGCAGAAGCTCTACAAGGACAACCGCCAGGTCATCGGCGAGGACCCGTCGCTGATCCTCCCGGGCATGAAGCTCACCCTCGGTGCCAAGTCCTCGGCCGCCCCGGCGAAGGCCGCGCCCGCCGAGCGGAAGGCCGACGACAGCCGCAGCGAGAGCCGCGCCTCGCGCTCCGCCGCCAAGGCCGAGGCCCCCGCCCAGTCCGCCCCGAAGACCAGCGGCTCCGGCTTCACCGCCCCGGTCGACGCCGGCGTCACCACCCCCTACCGCGCCTCCGGCTCCAGCTGGTCCTCCGGCTACCACACGGGCGTCGACTTCTCCGCCTCCTCCGGCACGACCGTCAAGGCCGTCGGCCCCGGCACCGTCGTCTCGGCCGGCTGGAGCGGCGCCTACGGCAACGAGGTCGTCATCCAGCACACCGACGGCACCTACTCGCAGTACGCCCACCTCTCCTCGCTGTCCGTCTCCTCCGGGCAGTCCGTGAGCGGTGGCCAGCAGATCGGCCTGTCCGGCTCCACCGGCAACTCCACCGGCCCGCACCTGCACTTCGAGATCCGGACCAGCCCCAACTACGGCTCGGACATCGACCCGCTGGCGTACCTGCGCCAGCACGGCGTCTCCATCTGACGCCTCCGCGCACGCGCGTTCGCCCGGCACCGCCCCCCGGTGCCGGGCGCAGCCGTATTCCGGCTTGGGGGAATCTTGACCGGTGGCAAACATCACGCCCCGTCAACCCCTCCTTACGGTCGCGTAAGTCACATCTCCGGGTGAAGGATGTGCTCCCGTGGCAGACGATTCGACATTCAGAGACAGTGACGTATTCGGGTCGTACGCGGCGATCGGTGACAGCTTCACCGAGGGCGTCGGAGACCCTGGCCCCGACGGAACGTTCGTCGGCTGGGCGGACCGCCTCGCGGTGCTGCTCGCCGACCGGCTGCCGGAGCCCGACGAGTTCCGGTACGCCAACCTCGCCGTACGCGGGCGCCTCCTCGACCAGATCGTGGAGGAGCAGGTCCCGCGGGCCAAGGAACTCGCCCCCGACCTGGTGACCTTCTGCGCGGGCGGCAACGACATCATCCGGCCCGGCAGCGACCCCGACGACGTGGCCGAGCGCTTCGAGCGCGCCGTCGCCGACCTGACGTCCGTGGTCGGCACGGTCCTGGTGACGACCGGCTTCGACACGCGGGCCATGCCCGTGCTGCGCCGGCTGCGCGGCAAGATCGCCACGTACAACGGGCACGTGCGCGCCGTCGCCGACCGCTACGGCTGCCCGGTGCTGGACCTGTGGTCGCTCAGGACCGTGCAGGACATGCGCGCGTGGGACGGCGACCGGCTGCACCTGTCACCCGAGGGCCACACCCGGGTGGCCCTGCGGGCCGGGCAGGTCCTGGGCGTCGACGTCCCGGCCGACCCCGACCAGCCCTGGCCGCCGCTGCCGCCGCGCGGCACCCTCGAGGTGCGCCGGGACGACATCCACTGGGCCCGGGAGTACCTGGTGCCGTGGATCGGCCGCCGGCTGCGCGGCGAGTCGTCCGGCGACCACATCTCGGCCAAGCGGCCGGACCTGCTGCCGCTGTAGGGCACGGCCGCCGCGGGGGCACGGCCCTGGTGGGGCACGGCCCTGGTGGGACACGCCCTCGTGGGACAGGACCGCCGGAGGGTCAGGCGCCGGGCGCGGGCGGGGGCCCGGGCGTGGCCTGGGGGCCGGGCGGGGACCCCTCCGGGGCGGAGGCGGAGCGGCCGGGCGGGGCTGCGGGGGAGTGCGGGGCTGCGGGGCAGTGCGGGGTGTCGGGGGCGTGCGGGGTGTCCGGGGCGCCGATCTCCCGGGCGAGGGCCTCGTCCGCCCAGGCCAGCATCGCGGCGCGGGTGAAGGGCGCCGCGTACGCCGTCATCTGCACCGCCAGGCCGTCCAAGAACGCCGTCAGCCGCCAGGCCGCCGCCGCGGGATCCGCGCAGCGGAACTCGCCCGCCGCCGCACCCTGCGCGATCACCTCGGTCAGCGCCGCCTTCCACTGCCGGTCGAGGTCCTGGGCGACCTCCCGCAGCGCCGGCTCGCGCAACGCCGCCGCCCAGCCCTCGATCCACAGCCGCCACCCCTTGGCCCGGCCCGTCGGGGCGTACCAGCGCACCGCGGCCCGCAGCCGCCGGGCCGCGGTCGTACGGCGGCCCAGCAGCCGCCGCAGATGTGCCAGGTCCCCCTCGGCGGCGTACGCGAAGGCGGCCGCGAGGAGCTTCTCCTTCGTCGAGAAGTGGTACAGGACCAGCGCGTTGCTCACGCCCAGGGCGGACGCCACGTCGGCGATCCGCACCGCCGCCACGCCCCGCGCCTCGATCTGCTCGACCGCGGCCCGCAGCAGTTCCTCCCGCCGCTCGGCCACGCTCAACCGCACTCTGCCCACGCCGCCACCCTAGGGGGTGTCGCGGAGCCCGGGGGCGGGCTCCGGGGCACCGGGTGACCGGCCGCCCGCCCACCGCGACGGCCCCGGCCCGGCGCTGTCACACCCGCCGCCCATAATGGAGGGACCCTCACCACTGGAGGACCAGTGACCCGCACCGGCGTACCGCACCAGCTCCGGTCCCACCTGCGTTCCCTGCGGCCCGCCGGCTTCGGCGCGGACGCCGCGGGAGAGCGGATGGAGCGGATCCGCCGCTCCCCGAACTTCGCGGACGGCGTGTTCCGCAACCCGGTGGGGACCTCGCACAGACCGACCGGCTCGACCAGGGATTTCGCGAAGACCTACTTCGAGAAGGAGTCGCGGGCGCTGCGGGCGCCGTCCGGCCCCGTCCCCGTCCACCCGACCACCGTCGCCGATCTCGCCCGCCCCCCGGCCACCGGCCTGCGGGTGACCTGGATGGGCCACTCCAGCGTGCTCGCCGAGGTGGACGGCCACCGGGTCCTCTTCGACCCGGTGTGGGGGGAGCGCTGCTCACCCTTCACCTTCGCGGGACCCAAGCGGCTGCACCCCGTCCCGCTGTCGCTCGCCGCGCTCGGGCCGGTCGACGTGGTCGTCATCTCGCACGACCACTACGACCACCTCGACCTGCCCACCATCCGCGCCCTCGCCGCCACAAAGACCCTCTTCGCCGTGCCGCTCGGCGTCGGCGCGCACCTGGAGCGCTGGGGCGTGCCCGCGTCCCGGCTGAGGGAGCTGGACTGGAACGAGTCGACGGAGATCGGCGGCCTGCGGCTGACGGCCACCCCGGCCCGCCACTTCTGCGGCCGCGGCCTGCGCAACCAGCAGCACACCCTGTGGGCCTCCTGGGTCGTCGCGGGCCCGGAGCACCGCGTCTACCACAGCGGCGACACCGGCTATTTCGACGGCTTCCGGGAGATCGGCGCCGAACACGGCCCGTTCGACGCCACCATGATCCAGATCGGTGCGTACAGCGAGTTCTGGCCCGACATCCACATGACACCGGCCGAAGGCCTGCGGGCCCACCTCGACCTCCAGGGCGGCCGGGCGCACGGTGTGCTGCTGCCCATCCACTGGGGCACGTTCAACCTCGCCCCGCACGCGTGGGCGGAGCCGGGGGAGTGGACCAGGGACGCGGCCGGTGAGGCCGGGCAGCGGGTGGCCCTCCCGGTGCCGGGCCGGCCCTTCGAGCCCGGCGGGACGGTTCCGGACGATCCCTGGTGGCGGGCGGTCTCGAAGCCGCTCGCCCGCCCGTGGCGCCGCCCGGCGGCGACGGAGCCGGATCCCGGCGTCCGGGGCGGCCTCGACCTCGCCGGGGAGCGGTGACCCGGCCGGGACGTACGACCGGCTCGGGACCGGGCCGGTCCGTTACCACCCGCCCCGAGGGAGAACCGGTGCGGCCGGTCCACGGCTGCTGACACCGCGGTACCGGGGTCGGTCGCCGGGCCGCCGGGGCAACGGTAAGACGGTCAAGGGGAGTTGCCGTCGTGTTATCGGGCGGCCGTGCGACGCCTCATTCCGGAGCGGGACGTCAGGCGCGCAAGTCGCCCACCGGACAGACTTCGTGACGATTCGGCGACTACTGTGTGTGGTCGATGGGCAACAGTAGGCACATGTGACGCCAGACGCCTCTCCCGCGCCATCGATCCCGAACATCCGCCTCCTCCGAAGCAGTTCTGTTCCTGGGGCCCACGTACCAAGGACGCCGATGTCTCGACTACGCGCACCCGCCGCGCGACCGGACCGCCGTGAAGGCGGGCGGCACGGCCGGCCGGGCGCCCGTCTCCTGCCGTACCCCGGCAGGACGCGCGCCGCAGCCTCCCCCTCCGCAGCCTCCCCCTCCCCGTCGCTCTCACCGGACGTCCGTTTACGTCCCCGGCTCCAGCGCGTCGCGGTGCTGCCGCCCGTCGTGGTGGCCCTGGGCGGGGCGGCCGCCGTGCTCGTCACGATCCGCTCCACCGGCGCCACTCCGTCGCCCGCCCTGTGGGGCGCGCTCAGCGCCTCGGCGGCGCTCGCCGTGGCCGTCGTCGCTGCGGCCCTGCTCGCCGCCAACCGTGCGGCCACGGCCGTACGGGACCGGTGCGACGCCCTGAACCGGCGCAGCGCCCGTGGCCAGAACGAGCTGCGCGCCCTGGTCGAGCAGCTCCGCCGCGGGGAACGGCCGCCCGCCCGCCAGGGCGCGGCGCTGCCGTCCCCCGGCGGTGACCCGTTCGACCGGCTGACGGAGGAGCTGAGCCGGGCCCACGAGGTGGCCATGACGACCGTCGTGCAGGCGTCCCGGCTGTCCAGCAGCGTCGGCGACGAACAGAAGGTCGAGGTGTTCGTCAACCTCGCCCGGCGCCTGCAGTCGCTGGTGCACCGCGAGATCCAGCTCCTCGACGAGCTGGAGAACGAGGTGGAGGACCCGGAACTGCTCAAGGGCCTGTTCCACATCGACCACCTCGCCACCCGCATCCGCCGGCACGCGGAGAACCTGGCCGTCCTCGGCGGGGCCGTCTCGCGCCGCCAGTGGTCCCACCCCGTCACCCTGACCGAGGTCCTGCGCTCCGCCGTCGCGGAGGTCGAGCACTACCCGAGGGTCAAGCTGGTGCCGCCGGTCGACGGCACCCTGCGCGGCCACGCCGTCGCCGACGTCATCCACCTGCTCGCCGAACTCGTCGAGAACGCCACCCTCTTCTCCGCGCCGCACACCCCGGTGCTGCTGCGGGCGCAGTACGTGACGGCCGGGCTCGCCGTCGAGGTGGAGGACCGCGGCCTGGGCATGTCCGCCGCCGAACTGGACAGGATGAACGCCCTGCTCGTCGACCCCGACCAGGTCAACGTGGCGCACCTGCTCCAGGACGGCCGGATCGGGCTGTTCGTCGTGTCGGCACTCGCCCGCCGGCACGGCATCGCCGTACGCCTCCAGTCCAACATCTTCGGTGGTGTCCAGGCGGTCCTGGTCCTTCCCCCGGGCCTGCTCGGCGCCGAGCCGGAGGGGCTCGTCCCGGCCCCCCGGCACCACGAACTGCAGGCGGGGCGGGCACCGGTCCCGGTGGAATGCGCGCCTGAGCCCACCACCGGGCACGCCCCCGGACAGCCGACCGGACAGCCGCCCGGGCCGGCACCCGAGGCGTGCCCCGCGGGCGCCGTGCCGGGCGTGCCGCACGGACCCGGCGAGGCCGCGCCCGACGAACCGGCCGGCCCGCACCTGCCCGTACGCGGTGAACGGTCCGAGCGGCCGCCGCACACCGCGACGGCGCCGCCCGGTGCCCCGGGCCGCCCCCGGCTGCCCAAGCGGCGGGCGCAGGAGCACCTGGTCGCGCAGCTGCGCGACCCGCCGACCCCGCGCAGGGGCGACGACGCCGTGCACGACCCGGGCCTCATGGCTGCCTTCCGGCGCGGCATCGGCCTGGCCGAGTCCATGCCGGCGGTGTCCCGGGAACACGGTCCCGTCCCGCCCGAGGCCCCCGAGCCCCCCGCACCCCCGGCGCGTCCCCCGCTACCGGAGCGGCCCGCACCGGCGGGGCGCCCCGAACCGCACCGACACGACGAAGCGCACAAGGAGTAGATGCACCATGGCGAGCGCTGTGCCGACCGGCCATTCCCCCGACCTCGACTGGCTGCTCGGCGGCCTGGTCCAGCGGGTGCCCCACACCCGCAGCGCGGTCCTGCTCTCCTCGGACGGCCTCGTGAAATCGGTGCACGGGCTCGACCCCGACAGCGCCGACCACATGGCCGCCCTGGCGTCCGGGCTGTACTCCCTGGGCCGCAGCGCCGGCAGCCGTTTCGGCGACGGCGGCGAGGTCCGGCAGGTGGTCGTCGAACTCGACTCCACCCTCCTGTTCGTCTCCACCGCCGGATCCGGCACCTGCCTGGCGGTACTGGCCGGCCGGGAGGCGGACGCCGCCGTCCTCGGCTACGAGATGACCATGCTGGTCAAGAGCGTGCGGCCCTATCTGATCACCCCGGCCAGACACACGGCGGCGCCGGGCGGCCGGGGGCGCTGACCCGTGCCACGCCGATACGACGGGCCGTGGCTCGACGACGCCGCCGGCCGGCTGGTCCGCCCGTACACGGTGAGCGGCGGGCGCACCCGGCCGACGGCCGCACTGGACCTGCTCTCCCTGGTGCGGGCCACCGGGACGGTGCCGCGCGCGCACCTGGGCCCCGAGCACACCCTGGCCCTGGGGCTGTGCGACGGGCCCACCTCGGTGGCCGAGGTCGCGGCGCACATGCGGTTGCCCGCCGTGGTCACCAAGGTGCTGCTCTCCGACCTCCTGGACTGCGGGGCGCTGACGGCGCGGGCGCCCCGCTCCTACGACACCCCGACCGATCGTTCCCTGCTGGAGGCAGTGCTCGATGGCCTACGACGACGGCTCTGAGAACGGGGCCGAGGACCGGGCCGCGGCCCTTGTTCCGGACCCGGCGGAGCTCCGGACCTGGGCCGCCGACTTGGCGGAGGTCCGGATCCCGGCCCAGGTCCCGGCGGAGGTCCCGGCCCCGGCGGGGACCCCGGCCCCGGTCCCGGTGGAGGCTCCTGCCCCGCCGGCGGACCGGGACGCGTTCCCCACCGCCCTCAAGATCCTCGTCGCCGGCGGCTTCGGGGTCGGCAAGACGACCTTCGTCGGGGCGGTCAGCGAGATCGAGCCGCTGAGCACCGAGGAACTGCTGACCACCGTGAGCGCCGCCACCGACAGCCTGGAGGGCGTCGAACGCAAGACGACCACCACCGTCGCGATGGACTTCGGCCGCATCGGCCTCGACGACGGGCACGTGCTCTACCTCTTCGGCACACCCGGACAGGAACGCTTCTGGTTCCTCTGGGACGAACTGTCCGAGGGCGCCCTCGGAGCGGTGGTCCTCGCCGACACCCGGCGACTCCAGGCCGCCTTCCCGGCGGTGGACTTCTTCGAACGGCGCGGCATCCGCTTCCTGGTCGCCGTCAACGAGTTCGACGGCGCCCACCACTACGAACCGGAGGAGGTGCGGGCGGCGATCGGCCTCGGGCCGGAGGTGCCGGTCGTGCTCTGCGACGCCCGGCTCGCCAGCTCCGGGATCCAGACCCTCGTCACCCTCGTCCAGCACCTGCTGGACACCTACCCGGCCCCGGCCCAGGCTCCGGCGCCGAGCCACGGAGCACCGACATGACCTATGACCCGACCGGCCACCTGCTCCTCACCCCCGTCGACCGGGAGGCCCCGCTCCGGGTACGGCGGTTGCGGCAGCTCGGCATCGGGGAGCGTCCGGACCCCGAGTTCGACGAGTTCGCCGGCAAGCTCGCCGAGGTGACCGGCGCACCGTACGCCATGGTCAACTTCATCGACGAGAACCGGCAGTTCTTCGCCGGCCTGCGCACCCCGGACGGCACCCGGCCGGCCGGGGACACCGTCGCCGCGGTACCCGCCCGCGGCGCCGTCGGCCGGTACATGGCCCGCGACCACGGCTACTGCCCCCATGTGGTCGTACGGCGCAAGGCACTGGTCCTGGAGGACGTCTGCGACTACCCGCGGTTCGCCGGAAACCCGGTCGTCGACGAACTGGGCGTCCGCTCCTACCTCGGCGCGCCCCTCATCGACCGTACGGGCACGGTCCTCGGCACGGTCTGCGTGGTCGACACCGCGCCGCGGCCGTGGGGCCGGCCGGGCCTGGAGACCATCAAATCGCTGGCGGCCGAGCTGGTGGAGCGGATCCACCGGCGGGAGCCCGACGGCCGGCCCTGACGCCTTCTTCCGCGCACCGGCGCACCGGGCGATGCTGAGGTGATGTTCGAACACTTCGAAGCAACGACCGTCGGGACCGGGGAAGCGGACATCTTCGTCCGGTACGGGGGCGACGGGCCACCGGTCCTCCTGCTGCACGGTCACCCCCGGACCTCCGCCACCTGGCACCGCGTCGCCCCGCTCCTGGCCGAGCGCGGCTTCACCGTCGTCTGCCCCGACCTGCGCGGCTACGGCCGCTCCCGCGGCCCGGCACCCACCGCCGACCACACCGCCCACTCCAAACGGGCGGTCGCCGGGGACCTGGTGCGGGTGATGGAGGCGCTGGGCCACGCGCGTTTCCACCTCGCCGGGCACGACCGCGGTGCCGCCGTCGCCCTCCGCCTCACGCTCGACCGTCCGGAGGCGGTGCGGCGCGCGGTGTTCCTGGACGGCCTTCCGCTCACCGAGCATCTCGCCCGGGTGGACGCGACGTTCGCGACCCAATGGTGGCACTGGTTCTTCTTCGCCCAGCCGGACATCCCCGAACGCGTCATCAACGCCGACCCCGACCGGTGGTACCGGGGCGACCCGAGCACCATGGGGCGGGAGAACCACGACGAGTGGCGCGCGGCCACCAGGAACCCGGACGTCGTCCGCGCCATGCTGGAGGACTACCGCGCCGGACTCACCGTCGACGCCCGCCACGAGGAGGCGGACAGGGCCGCCGGACGGCGGGTCCGCTGCCCCGCCCTGATCCTCTGGTCGCTGCGGGACGATCTGGAGGAGCTGTACGGCGACCCCGTCGCGATCTGGCGCGACTGGGCCGACGACGTACGCGGCCACGGCATCGACTCCGGGCACCACATCGCCGAGGAGGCCCCCGAGGCCCTCGTCGCCGACCTGGCGGCCTTCTTCACGGCCGACGCATGACACGAGGACGCACCGCGGGGGTGGGACGGCAGGAACCGGCCCGTGGTGGGTGAGGCGCGTCACAACTTCCCCACGGGCGGGGCCTCGTGTCACATTCCCGTGCTCCGGTCCGTCGGAAGGGTGAAGGCCCGTCACACGGAACGAGGGAGCAGCCCCATGAAGGCTCGGATGGACAACCCGGCCACCGTCATCCCCGAGGTCATGCCCGCCATCCAGGATCTGATCAAGGCGGCGAAGAAGGGCGGTGTACCGGAGACCGTCCTGGAGCTGGTGCACCTGCGCGCCAGCCAGATCAACGGCTGCGGCTTCTGCGTCGATCTCGGCGCGCGCCAGGCGAAGAAGAGCGGCGTCAGCGACGAGCAGCTGCACGCGGTCGCCGCCTGGCGCGAGGCGCCCTACTTCAGCGACGCGGAGCGGGCGGCGCTGGCGCTTGCCGAGGCGGCCACCCGGCTCGCCGACACGCCGGACGCGGTGCCGGACCACGTGTGGGAGGAGGCCGCTCACCACTTCGACGAGCGCCAGCTCGCCTCGATCATCCTGTGGGTGGCGACAACCAACTTCTTCAACCGGATCAACGTCACCGTCAAGCAGCCGGCGGGCGTGCCCGGCTGGTGACCTCCGGGCGGCCGTGGGGCGCCGCGACCACCGGTCGCGGCGCGCCCGGCCTCCGTTCGGCGCCGTTGCCGGTGGCGGACCGTACAGCCCGGCCGCGGGTGGGCGCGGCGGCGCTCTGGGTCCTCGCCGACGCCGGGCGCCAGGCCGGCCCGCGTCGCCTGCTCGGCGCCCATGCCGGCCTCGCCACCCATCCCCGCTTCGGCGCCCATCCCCGCCTCGGCGGCTCACCGCCGGGCGGGCCCGCAGGCCGGGGCCCCGGCCCGTGTCATGGGCCGCCGACACGGGCCGGGCCGGCGGCGCAGCGCCCTAGGTCGTGTCCGCAAAGTCTCGCCTGGCCCGCGGCGCCCGGCACGCGCTCCCCCAGAGGGGGGACCCCCAGCGGCGTTGTTGTCGGTCACCATGGCTCCCTCCTCCGCCTTGCGATCGCACGCACCGGACACCGCGACCCCCGCCCTCCGGGCGGACGCCGATACTTTGCGGACACTCCCTAGCCGCCCAGGAACGCGGTGACGCGGTCGCGCACCCCCCGCGGGTCGAGGCCGTGTGCGGCCAGGTGCTCGTCCATCCGGCCGTAGCGGCGCAACTCCCGCCGGGCCACGCCCAGGCCGAGGACCCGGTGCGGGACGTCCGCCAGGGCGTCGTTGGCGGCGGCCGTCGAGGTGCCCGCGAGGTACGGCTCGACGATCACGACGTCGGCCGGGCCACCGCCGGCGACCGCACGCCGCACGGCCGCGCCGTCGAAGGGGCGCACGGTCGTGGCGTACAGGACCGTCACGTCCAGCCCCTCCGTCGCCGCCAGGACGGTGTCGAGCATCGGGCCGACCGCCACGACCACGCCCGCCCGGCCCTCGCGGACCGTGAGGAACCCGCCGCCCGTGAGGGCCCGCGCCTCCCGGTTGGTCTGGAGCGACAGCCGTACGTACACCCTGTCGTCGCCCGCGACGGCGTGCCGCAGCAAGGCCTCCGCCTCGTCCGGATGTCCCGGCACGTGCACCGTCCAGCCGTCCAGCGTGTCCAGCAGGGCCACATCACCCGGCGACATGTGGGTGAAGCCGCCGGCCGGCCAGTCGTACGAAGCCCCCGCGCTCACCAGCACCGCGCCCACGCCCTGGTGGCCGAGGTCCAGCTTCACCTGCTCGAAGGGCCGCTCGACCAGGAAGCTCGCGAAGGTGTGCAGCACCGGCCGCAGGCCCGTGAGCGCGAGGCCGCCGCCCACGCCGATCAGCAGCTGCTCCCTGATCCCGACGTTGACCACCCGGTCCGGATGCCTCTCCTCCGCCTGCCGGAAGCCGTCGCGGCTGATCTCGGCGAGGACGAGCGCCAGACGCGGGTCCTCGTCCAGCAGCCGGGTCGTGGTCGAGATGAAACGGTCACGCATCGTGTCCATGAGTGTTCTCCCCCTACGCGTTCTTGGGCTCGACGCGGGCCACCACGGCCCGTGGACGCCCCGGATGGGGGCGGGTGAACGCCGCGTACAGCGCCTCGTGGTCCCGCCCGTCGACGGCCTGTGCCGACCAGCCGGCCGCCTCGAACCGGGCGACGATCCCGCCGGGCCGCGCGAAGCTCGCCGACGCGTTGTCGATCACCAGCGTGTGCAGCTGCTCCAGTCCTGCCGGGCCCGCGTAAGCGATGGCCTCGTGGTTGCTCCCCTCGTCCAGCTCCGCGTCGCCGACCAGGACCCACACCCTCGGGTCGGTGAGCCCGTGCGCCCGCAGCCCGAGCACCGTGCCCACCGCCAGCGGCAGCCCGTGCCCCAGCGACCCGCTGCCGATCTCGGCCCCCGGCACCAGCAGCCGGTCCGGGTGGTGGCCGAGCGGCGAGTCGTACGACCCGAAGCCCGGCAGCAGCTCCTCGGAGAGGAACCCCTTGGCGGCGAGGACGGCGTAGTACGCCATCGGGCCGTGCCCCTTCGACAGCAGGAACCGGTCCCGTCCCGGCGCGTCCACGGTCGCGGGCGACACCCGCAGCACCCGGTCGTAGAGCACCCACAGCGCGTCCAGCGTGGACGTGGCGGCCGGGCCGTGCTTCTCGTCACCGGTCATCAGGGCCATCAGCCGCTCCAGCTCGCGCGGTGCGCCCCGCTTGTCGTCGCGGGCGCCGCCGCCCGCCACGGAGATCTCAGCCGTGTTCGTCATGCCACCGACAGTGCAACCTCAACCCCGCTTGAGGTCAACCCGCGGAAGTGGTTCGTGATCACCGGCAGGAGTGCGGTATTGTTCTCGTGCACGCAGGGCCGAGGGGAAACCCCAGGTCAGACGGGCATCGGGACGTGGCGCAGCTTGGTAGCGCACTTGACTGGGGGTCAAGGGGTCGCAGGTTCAAATCCTGTCGTCCCGACTCGAAGGAGTCGCAGGTCAAAGGGCCGTTTCAGAGTGATCTGAAACGGCCCTTTGATCGTTCCGGGTGCCGCTGGACCTGCGCACCGCGCACGCAGCGCCCTGAGGTACGTCCCGCACCGGCCGGACCCGAACGGCGGCCGGTTCGACCGGCTCGCCGGCAGGAGG
Organism: Streptomyces noursei; assembly: GCF_001646665.1. Lineage (GTDB taxonomy): Bacteria > Actinomycetota > Actinomycetes > Streptomycetales > Streptomycetaceae > Streptomyces > Streptomyces lavendulocolor. The sequence continues at coordinate 18,385 of NZ_LWBU01000300.1, forward strand.
CGCCCGGCGCGGCCCGGGCCCGACCCGGTCGGGCAGCGGGACCCTGGGGCGCCCGGGCAGCGGGACGGTCGGGGAGACCTCACGGGGTGAACAGCTCGTCCTGCTCGGTGCGGAGGGCGTCGACCAGGCGGCCCGGGGGCAGCGTCACGTCACGGTAGGAGATCACGGTGTCCTTGGCGACGGCCCGGCGCAGCACGCAGCCCTCGGAGATCCCCATCGGCAGCAGCTCGCCGGCGCGGGTCGCCGTGTGCGACTCGGCCACCCCGAAGGTGTCGTAGCCGCCTATGCCGTCCAGCACCGTACCGGCGGGCAGGTCGCGCTTGGCAGTCGCCACCACGTCGACCCGGGGGCCCGCGGGCGGGGTCAGTGCGGCATCGCCGAAGTCCACCGCGCGCACCACGGTGTGCGGCACCTCGAAGTGGCACAGGTGGTAGGGCGTGTAGAAGCAGTAGAGCGGGCCCCGGCCGAGCTTGTACAGCTCCAGGTACGAACGCTGCGCCGGGTCGTCGTGGGTGCCCAGCACGTACACGCCCGGCGCGGGCTTGGTGCCCACCACGTAGTCCACGATGCCGCCGAACTCGCGCAGTTCGTCCACGTCGTACATCAGTGTCAGCTCATCGACGTGGCCGCGGTGGTCGCGCCCGTACATGCCGCGCCGCGGCACGGTGAAGCCGAAGGCGTTGGCCACGATCGCCTGCTCGAAGGAGACCTTCGTCCCGTCCGTGAAACTGGTGATCATGTGAACGTTCTGGCCCCACCGGTCGGCGAACGGCTGCTGGGTGGTCGGGGTGCGGTACTCGTCCTGGAAGCCCTTGATGTTTCCGGCCACCAGCGGGGTGACGCCCAGGCTGTGCACGAAGCGGAGCAGATTGGCCTGCACCGCCGGCTGGTCACCGTCCGCCCCGGTGAGCACCACCCCGGCCGAGCGGGCACGGTGCGCCAGCAACGGGCCGACCGTACAATCGAGTTCGGCGTTCATGGTCACCACCGGCAGGCCCCGCTCGATGGCGGCGACGGTGACCCGGGCGCCGAACTCGACCGCCCCCGTGACGTCCACCAGGCAGTCGATGCCCTCCGCAGCGACCAGTGCGAACGCGTCCTCGGTCACCACTGGCCGGCCGGTGGCCACAGCCGCAGAGATCGCGTCGGCCGTGTCGGCCCGGCACGGAGCCAGTCCTGCCTCCTTGTAGGCGCGTTCCGCGTTGTCCGGGTTCCGGTTGGATATGGCCGCCACCCGCATGCCGGGCACCGCGGCGGTGATGTGCCGGACCAGTCCGCGCCCCATGTAACCGGCACCCACCATGCCGACCCGGATCGGCCGACCCTCTTCCGCGCGGCGGCGCAGCGCCGTATCGACGATGATCATCGGCGGGCCGCCGGCCCTGCGGCCGCCGCGTGCCCCGGGCGCCGCGCGGGAAGCGGGCACACCGGGAACCGGAACGGGCGACGGATTCCGGCGGGTGTTCGGCGGTCCTCCGCCGGTTGTTTCCGTTCCATGAGCGCCGCACCCTTCGGCCCAGTGGCGTGAACCAGCATGGCGAATCTCCGATGCCTGTTGTTGCGTCAGGGAATTGCGAGGCTAGGTCGGGGCCAGGAAACCGGGCAACAGCCGCCGGTCGGCCGACCCTGTACGGGAACCAGTGAACGGAGCCGGAATGGCTTTCGCCTGGGAAAGACACCGAAGAGCCCTTGGCGCGCGTACCGTGACCGCGAGGGTTTTCGACTGCTTACCGTACGCAGTCGAACAAGGAACCGGCTGCAATGAACGGAAGTTGACGAGCCGTCCGGAGCACTCGGTATGTTCGCGCAATGCGCCCGCTCCCCGTCGCAGACCCAGGCGTCCCCGATATCCGGTCGGCTTCCCGGTACTTGCTGTGGCTCGCGGGCCGCATGGCCGGGCCGCTGGGCGTCGCCGCGTTCCTCGGCCTGCTGTGGCTCGGCTCGCAGGCACTCGTGCCGGTCGTCGTCCGCGAGGCCGTCGACGAGGGTCTGATCCCCGGCGACATGAACGCCGTGCTGTTGTGGTCCGCGGTGCTCCTGGGCCTCGGAGTGGTGCAGGCGGTGTCCGGAATGATCCGCCGTCGGCTGAGCATGCACAACGCACTGTCGGCCGGCTTCCGCACGGTGCAGCTGGTGGTCGGCCACGCGGACCGGCTCGGGGCCGGCCTGGAGCGGCGCGTCGACGACGGTGAGCTGGTCAGCGTGGGCACATCCGACATGACCACCATCGGCAGCGCGTTCGACGTCGTCGGCCGGGCCTTCGGCGCCGTCGTCTCCACGCTCCTGGTCGCCTTCATACTTCTCGACCAGTCGCCCTCGCTCGGTCTCCTCCTGATCGTCGCCCTGCCCGCCATCATCCTCACCCTGGGCTACACCCTGCGCCCGCTGCACCACAGGCAGAGCGCCTACCGGGAACTCCAGGGCGAGCTGACCTCCCGGCTCACCGACGTGGTGAGCGGACTGCGGGTCCTGCGGGGCGTCGGCGGTGAGTCGTCCTTCGCCCGGTCCTACCGCGAACGCTCCCAGCGCGTACGCGACGCCGGCTCCGGCGTCGCCGGGGCGGAGGCCCTCATCCGCGCCGCCCAGGTACTGCTCCCCGGCCTCCTGGTCGGCACGGTCACCTGGATCGGCGCCCGGGCCGCGCTCACCGGCTCCGTCACGCCGGGCGAGCTCGTCGCCTTCTACGCGTACGCCGCCTTCCTCGTCGAACCGCTGGCCATCTTCACCGACACCGCCGACCGGTTCACCCGCGCCCACGTGGCCGCCCGCCGAGTGGTGGCCGTACTGGCACTGCCCGCCCCGTGCCCCGACGTCGAGCGCGGGCGCGCCCCGGTGCCGGCGGGCCGGCACGACCTGGTCGACGAGGTCACCGGACTGGTCGTGACGGGCGGGTCCTTCCTGGTGGTCGTGGCCCCGCCGACGGAAGGCGTGCGGCTGGCCGACCGGCTCGGCGGTTACGCCGAGGGTCCCGTCAGGTACGCCGGGCTGCCGCTCGGCGATCTGCGCACCACCGAGGTCCGCCGGCACATCCTGGTGGTCGACAACCGCTCCCGGCTCCTGCGCGGGCCCCTGCGGGACAGCCTCGACCCGCACGGCACCGCAACGGACGACGAGGTGTTCGCCGCCCTGCGGGTCGCCGCGGCGGAGGACGTCGTCGAAGCGCTGCCCGAAGGCCTGGACACCGTGATCACCGCCGGCGGGAACCGGTTCTCCGGCGGCCAGCGCCAGCGGCTGGTCCTTGCCCGCGCGGTGCTCGCCGACCCCGACGTCCTCGTCGTGGTCGACCCCACCTCCGCCGTGGACGCCCACACCGAGGACAGGGTGGGACGCCGGCTGCGCGCCGCCCGCGAGGGCCGCACCACCGTCCTCGTGAGCTCCAGCCCGCTGCTGCTCGACCGCGCCGAGCGGGTCGCCCTGCTGCACGGAGGGTCCGTCTCCGCCACCGGACGCCATCGGGACCTGCTGGCCACCAGCGCGGAGTACCGCCGTGTCATCCAGCGCGAAACCGGCGGCGCCCTCACCGAGCTCCACGCCGTCGACCCTCCCGGAGGAACCGCCGGCGACGCCGCCGAAGGAGCGCCCGCCACCGGTCTCGTCACCCGGGGGAACACCGAATGAGCAGGGCCATGCTGCCGGTCGCCGACACCGCCGAGGTCCGCCGGCACGCCCGCGCCCTGGCCCGGCGCCACCGTCGGGACCTCGGGTTCCTGCTGGCACTGCACGGACTCGCGGCCGTGTGCGGACTGATCGCCCCCTGGCTCGTCGGGCGGCTCGTCGACGAAGTGGCCGACGGCACCACGGCCAACACCGTCGACCTTCTCGCCCTCGGCCTGCTGGCCTCACTGGTCAGCCACGCGGCGCTCACCTACGGCGCGGTCCAGCGCTCCTGCCGGTTCGGCGAGAAGATCACCGCAGAGGTGCGCGAGGACTTCGTCGACCGGGTCGTGTCGCTGCCGCTGTCCACCGTGGAGGACGCCGAGCCCGGTGACCTGATCACCCGCGCCTCACGCGACACCGACGCTCTCACCAACACCGTCCGCTATGCCGCGCCGGAAACCCTGATCGCCACGCTCACCTGCCTGTTCACTTTCGTCGCCCTGCTGCTCACCGGACCCCTCACCGCCCTGCCCAGCCTCCTCGTCGTCCCGCTGCTGTGGGCCGGGACCCGTTGGTACCTGCGGCGCTCAGGCGTCGCCTACCGCAGGCGGGCGGCCGGGTACGTGGCCCTCGGGGACAACCTCGCCGAAACGGTGCCCGGTGCGCGCACCGCCGAGGCGTTCGGCCTGCGCCCGCGGCGGCGCCGGGAGCTCGACCGCGACCTGGGGGAGGCGTACGAGGCCGAGCGCCACACCATGTGGCTCCGCAGCGCCTGGTACCTGTCGGTCGAGCTCAGCTATGCCGTCCCGCTGGTCGCCACCGTCGCCGTCGGCGGGCTGCTGTACACGGGCGGGCTGGCCCCCCTGGGCCAGGTGGTCGCCGCCACCCTGTACGTACGGCAGCTCATCTTCCCACTGGACGACGTGCTGAGCTGGATGGACGAGTTGCAGATCGGTTCCGCGTCGCTGGCCCGGGTGCTCGGCGTCGGGAAGCTGCCCGCCGACCGCGAGCCGACCGGCGCCCGGCCCGACGGACAGGACCTCAGCGCCCGGGCCGTCACCTTCGCGTACGTGCCGGGACGCGCCGTCCTGCACGGCGTCGACCTGGACCTGGCGCCGGGTGAACGGCTCGCCGTCGTCGGCCCGTCGGGCTCCGGGAAGTCCACCCTCGGCAAGCTGCTCGCCGGTGTCTACCACCCCGATTCCGGGACCGTGAGCGTCGGGGGCGTGCCTCTGGTCGAGCTGGCCACCGAGGAACTGCGCGGTCGCATCGCCCTGGTCACGCAGGAGCACCACATCTTCCGCGGCACGCTGCGGGAGAACCTCGCCCTGGCCCGGCCCGGCGCGGACGACAGCCTCGCACAGCGCGCCCTGGACGTCGTCGGCGCGGGCGACTGGGCGGCCGCGCTCCCGGACGGTCTTGACACTTTGGTCGGCTCCACCGGGCACGACCTCACCGCCGCTCAGGCCCAGCAGGTGGCGCTGGCCCGTCTGGTGCTCGCCGACCCGCACACACTGGTGCTCGACGAAGCCACGGCCCTGCTCGACCCGGCCACCGCACGGCACGCCGAGCGTGCCATGGCCGCTGTGCTCGGCGACCGGACGGTCGTCGCCATCGCGCACCGGCTGCACACCGCCGAGGACGCCGACCGCATCGCCGTCGTCGACAAGGGCCGCATCACCGAACTGGGCAGTCACCACGAGCTGCTGGCCGCCGGCGGCGCCTATGCCGCTCTGTGGCGCACCTGGCAGGGCGAGTGAATTCCCGCCCCCTCCGCGGCGATTGAAATCATTGCGGCACATACGGCTCCGGCCTAGCCTGAGCCTCATGAATCCGAGAAAGCCGCACGTGGATTGGGACAGCCTTTTCGGCGACGATTACGACTACTTCGACCTGCCCGACCTCACTCCCGAGCTGAGCGGGGAGGAAGCGACGAGCATGGTGGAACTCGGTGGGTTCGAACCGGGGATGCGCCTCCTGGACGCGCCGTGCGGACACGGCCGGCACGCCAACGTGCTCGCATCACGCGGCTATCACGTGGTCGGCGTCGACCGGGACGAGCGCTTTCTCGAAATGGCCCGGCAGGAGGCCAGAAAATTGGCGGTCGAAGTCGATTACCGGCACGTCGACCTCCGTGAGATGTCCTTCGAAGCGGAATTCGACGCGGCCGTGTCCTGGTACAGCTCCTTCGGCTACTTCGACGACGACACGGACCGGGACATACTCCGGCGCTACCGCCGCGCACTGCGCCCGGGCGGCCGATTCCTGCTCGACATGCACTCCCCGTACCGACACATCCCGAGCGTGCTGGCCAACCACGAGATGCACGTCGACGTCCTGCGCCGCGGACCGGACATGGCCGTCGACATCCAGGAGCTGGACGCCGAGGCGAGCCGCTACTACGCGGAGAAGATCACCATCCGGGACGACAAGGTGGAGAGGGCCCGCTACAGCGTCCGTATGTTCACCGCGCCCGAGATCCTGGAGTGGTTCCGCACCGCCGGTTTCTCCCACGCGCGGGTCATGAACGAGACGGGTGGCACGTTCACCGTCAGCAGCCGCCGCCTGATGGTCCTCGGCACCGCCTGAGCGACCACCACCGCGCGCCCCGGCCCACCGTGACCGACCGATCGCGAAAGAGGGTTCCCGTGGACGCCCACACCGACCGCACCGACCGCACCGCACATCCCGTCGTGCCGGCCGACCGGCTGCGCACCTCCGGCCCCGGCATCGACCTCGACGCCCTGCGCGCCCATTACGGCGCCCACCGCTGCGCCCAGATACCGCAGGTCGCCGACGTCACCGCGCTCAAGGCGGCAGCCCTGTCGGCGTACCGGCAGCTGGGCGACGAGCCCCTGGTCGACTGCCAGGAGCACACCACCGACGGCGGCGGGCTGGGATACGGCTTCCGGTTCCAGCGCATCGACGCCAAGTCCGACTCGCCCGCCCACTCCGCACGGGTCACCACCGTCCTGCGCGACCACGGCCTGCTCGACTGGGCCGAACACGCGGCGCGGCAGCTGTTGCCCGTGGTCGACACCATCACCGGCCGCCGGCTGCGTTACGAGCGGGTGTTCCTCCTGGCCTACCGGGAGGGTGACTACATCGGCCCGCACGGCGCCGAGGAGGACACCGACCTGGACCGGTTCAACCTGCAGTTCCCGCTCTGCTACGACACCGTCGGTGTCATGCGCATCCTCCGCCGCGGCTACCTGGAACCGATGTACGACCGGGAGGGCGACGCCCGGCTCCTCGGGCCACGCATGTGGCACGAGGTACCGCCGCTGCTGCGGCTGCCCCAGGGGGGCGACCCCCTGCGTCTGGTCGTCTCCTTGCGGCTGATGGCGCAGGCGTGACCGGCCCCACGACCGGCACCGGACGAGGGGCGCGCACCACCGAGGCGGCCACCGTGGCCGCGGAGGTGTTCCGGCGCCACGGGGCGGACTTCGCGACCGCCCGTCGCGCGGCAGGCTGGACCAACGCCACCTGGATCGGCGGCGGGATCGCGGTGCGCGTCGCGGGCTCCGCCGCCGCCCGGGATCTGGTGCGCGAGTGCCGGCTGGCCGCCCTGCTGCCCCTCGACGTGGGCTACCCGACGGTGCTCGACTCCGGTGCGATCCGCGGCTTCGAGTGGGTGGTCACCCGCGAGATCGCGGCGACCAGTCTGGACGACGCCTGGGCCTCCCTGGACGGCGAACGGCGGGTGACCGCGACGCGGCGGCTGTGGGAGCGGGCGCGTGCGGTGCACCGGGTCGACCCGGCCGCCGCCGCGCCCGTCGCCCGCCCCCGCAACCCCTTCTACGCGACGACGTTCGACGAGGCCGACGCCGCGCTGGGAAGACTCCGCGCCACAGGCGTGCTGACCACCGGCGAACGCCGGCGGCTGGGCGCCGCGCTCGAGCGACACTGGGCCGCCCTGCCCGCGGCCCTCCGGGTGCTCAACCACGGGGATCTCTCGCCGGTGAACGCCCTGTGGGACGGCACCGACGTGGTGTCCCTCCTGGACTTCGAGTTCGCGGTCCTCGCCCCCGTGCAGCTGGACCTCAACGAACTGGTCAAGATGGCCTGCGCACCCCCCGGGCCGGACGCCGGGTCCACCGCCCGGGAACGCGCCGACCGGGCACTGCTGCAGGAGGCGGTGGCCGAACTGGCCCGCCCCTTCCTGCGCACCGACGCCGAGGTGGACCTGCTGGTCGGCCATTCGGTCCAGCTGGAGGCGTGGGGCCTGGAGCGTGAGCTCGCCAAGCCCGGCAGGAAGGCGTACCAGGAGTGGGAGCCGTACCGGATGCTCGTCGCCTGGGCGCACGCCGACAGCGGTTACTACGCCCCCGTGCTGGGGCGCTGAGCCCGCGGGCCGTGACCGGCCGTGCGGGGGGAGAGGTGGATTGATGATCCGAACGCTGTTCGTGGACGCCGGCGGTGTGCTCTACAACAACATCAACGAGGAGACGGACTTCCTGGACCGGGTCGCCGATCGCTACGGCGTGGACCGCCGACGGCTCGCCCGGCGCGTCCAGGCGTCCGCGCCGCAGTACGAGAGCGGCGCGCACACCGTGTACGAGGTGATCGCCCGGCTCGTTGCGGAGGAGCGCAGACCGCCGGTCGGAACGCCCGCCGAGGCGCACTGGCTGGACCGCGCGTACCTCGACTCCGTCCGGGCGTACGGGAACAGCTTCCGGGCGCTGAGCGAGCTGCGGGCCACACGGCCGGAGCTGACCCTGGTCCTCACCAACAACGAGGCCGAGCACTGGGACCGGTTGAAGGACGAGGTGCACGGGCACTTCGCGCTTTTCGACGTCCTGTGTTCGTCCTGGCGCACGGGCTTGGTGAAACCCGCGCCGGCCTTCTTCGCCGAGGCGCTGCGCGGGTGCCGTGCGACGGCCGCCGAGACCCTGCTCGTCGACGACCGCGCCACGGTGCTGCGGGTGGGGGCCGGGCTGGGGATGCGCACCCTGCACGTCTCCGCACCGGAGGTCCTCGCCGACCGGCTCGGGGCCGCGGTGCGGGGCGGTGTGCAGCCGTCCGCCCGGTGAGACACCTCAGCCGCCGATCTCCCTGACGTTGTCCAGCACCTTGCGGAAGGCCCGGGATATGTCGTCGATGGCGTCCAGTGGCGCCAGGAGCACCTCGTGGCCGAAGCTCACCACACTGTTGTGGACGCGCGTCGCGACCGGGAGGTCGAAGCGGGCCGGGTCCACCCGCTCCAGGTAGCGCGCGTCGGTGGCGAAGCGGCGCCGGGTGGCCGGCCGGTTGAGCGGGTTGTCGTTCAGCGGCCGGTGGGTCTGCGTCACGGCGAAACCCAGTTCGGCGGTGAGCGCCCGGGCCAGCCGGTCGACCGGCGCCACGGCCAGCACCTCGTCGGGCACGCGGACCAGGAACCGGTAGTAGCTGCGGTCCGTGGTCCCCGGGGACGTCTCCTGGACCGCCAGGCCCAGCTCGCCCAGCCGGCCCGCGAGGTGTTCGGCCGCCCGGGTCCGGCGGGCGTTCTGCCCGTCGAGAAGCGCCAGCTGGTCGAGCAGCACCGCCGCGTGGAACTCCGACAGACAGGCGTTGCTGCCCATCAGGCGGCCGGTCTCCTCCAGTTCCATCTCACCCACGTCCACCGACCCGCGCCGCAGCACCCGCCCGTCGGCCCGCAGATGCTCGGCCCGGTTCGCCACATCCGCGTCGTCGGTCACCAGTGCGCCGCCCTCGCCGCAGGTCAGCAGCTTGCTGCCCTGCATGCTGAACACCCCCGCGGTGCCGAACGCCCCCACCGGCCAGTTGCCGTAACTCGCACCGTGGGCGTGGGCGCAGTCCTCGATCAGCGGCAGGCCGTGCCGCTGTGCGATGTCCAGCAGCGAATCCAGGTCTGCCACGGCCGAGTAGGCGTGCACCACGGTGATGGCACGGGTCCGTTCGGTGATCGCGGCCTCAACGGCCGCCGGGTCCAGGCAGTACGAGCGCGGATCGACGTCCACCAGCACCGGAACGGCGTTGATGCCCAGGACCGCCGATGCGGACGCCACCCACGTGAGCCCGGGCACGATCACCTCGTCGCCGGCGCCGACCCCGCACGCCTCCAGCGCGACGGCCAGCGAGGCGGTACCGGTGGCCATCGGGACGCAGAGCGCCGAACGGCAGTAGTCGGCGAATGCGGCCGCGAATTGCCGCTCGTAGGACTCGCGCCCCTGATAAGCACAGCTGATCGTCCAGCGCCCGCTCGTCAAAACGTCTTCGAGGCTTTTCAGCGCACGTTCGCCCGGCTGTGGCCATCGTGGCCACTCCCGGTTCGTGAGGCGCGGTCCACCGGCGATTGCCAGTGCATTTCCCATGATTGCCCTCGCTTTCGAGAATGCGACGGATGGGGTGAGGAATTTACGCACCCGAGCCAGCCGTACGCCACAGCGCCGACGATGTGCCCCAACGGCTGCGAACACCCGCGGCGTTCGAGTGAGGAACACACGCAGTCGAACGTATCGGTACGCTGCGGCGAACCGGCCCGCGCCGAATGAACGGTCACCCAGCGCGGCCGAAGGCGGGGAAAGCATCAGGCGAGGGAGTCAGAGATGTCCGGCAATCCCCACACACACCACGACACGGCCGGCAGCGCCCGCCGCAGTCACCACACCGACGGGCATCTCCCGTCTTCCGGCTCCCTTCCCCGGCACGCCGGGACCGTCATCGTCGGCGGCGGACTCGCGGGCACCGAACTCGCCAACGCGCTGGCCGGCCACGGCGTCGGCGACATCCTCCTGCTGGAGGCGGGCCCCGGCGAGGACCTGGCCCACATCCACCTGACGCACACCCGGGAAGCCGCCACTGAGCTGGTCTTCGCCCCGGAGCGCGACCCGCACTTCCACCGGCCGTGGCGATCCTCGGCGCCCCCGCACTACACCGGCATCTCCGGGCTCCGCCGCCGGCTGGGCGGCCGGTCGCTGTACTGGCACGGAGTGGTGCTGCCGCTGGAGGACTGGGCCCTGCGCGCACCGCAGTGGCCCGCCGACGTCACCGCCGCCCTGACCACCGGCACCGCCACCGCCCCCTCCTGGTACGACCAGGTCGGCGCGGACCTGACCGCCTGGAGCGGTGGCGTCCTGTGGGACCCCGCGCAACCGGCCCGGACCACGTTCGGCGGCGAGGAGTTCCGCCCCCTGCCCCGGGCCTGCCGCCGCAGGCCCGGAACCGGCCGCTGGGAGGCGTACACGGCGCTCGACGCCTGGCGCACGGTCGAAGGGCGCCCCGTCCCGCCGCCCGGGGTCACCGTCCGCTGCGGCACCGAGGTGCTCGCCGTGGACGTGCGCGCCGGGCGGGCACGCGGCGTCCTGCTGCGCACGGCCGACGGGGCCGTCACCACGGTCGGCGCCGACACCGTGGTGCTGTGCGCGGGAACCGTGGAGAGCACCCGGCTGGCCGCGCACGCACTGACCGTTGCCGGGGCCCTGCGCTTCCCTCGGCTCGGCGGGCTGGCCGACCACATCGTGCAGGGCTTCGTGGTCCGGCTCCCCGCCGACCGGCTGCCCGGTCCCGGCTCCTACCATCTGCCCACCGACCCGGTGCTCCGATCCTACCTGCGCATGGACGTCCATCCCGACGGGCCCGGCCGAGCTTTGCTGGACGTCCGCGTCACGGGGGAGCAGCTGCCCAATGACCACAGCGTCGTGGAGTGCCCGCCCCGTGACGAACCACCCTGGCGGGCGCGGGTGCGCACCGGTCTGCTGCCCGAGGACCACAAGATGATCGGCGCCCAGCGCGACCTGCTGGGCGACTTCTGGGCGAGGGCCGCCGCCGACGTGGGCGTGCCCGCCGTTCCACTGGAGTTCACCGGCTTCGGCGACGCCGACCGCGACAACACCCGGGTGCTGCCCGACCGTACCCGCGGTCAGTCGGCGGGCCTCCCGGAGACCTGGACGAGCCTGCTCGGCACCGAGGACCACGAGGGTGGCAGCCTGCCGCTCGGCCGGCTCCTGGACACCCGGCACGCCTTCAGGGCGCTGCCCGGTCTGTACGCCGCCGGACCGGCCGTCTTCCCGCGCCTCGGCGCGGCGAATCCGTCGCTGACCACCATCGCGCTCTCCCGCCGCCTCGCCGGATTCCTCGCCGGCGCCTGACATCCGGGCCCGCGACCCCCAGCGGACCCGTGCCACGGCCGTGCGCCGCGGCACCTCACCGAGACCACCGCGCGACCCCAGGAGGAACACCGTGCCGGGACCCGGATACCGATTCTTCGGCGACGAGGAGCGCGCCAATGTCATGGCCGTCCTCGACCGCTGGTACGCGAACCGTGAAGCGTTCGACGACCCCGGCGAGGGCGAGTGGGTGCGTCGCTTCGAACGGGCCGCGGCCGAACGCTTCGGAGCCGCTCACTGCCTCGGCGTCAACAGCGGGACCTCCGCCCTGGTCGCAGCCCTCGTCGGCCTCGGTATCGGCCCGGGTGACGAAGTCGTCGTGCCCGGCTACATGTTCGTCGCCTCGATCGCCGCCGTCCTGCACTGCGGGGCGGACGTGGTACTCGCCGAGGTCGACGAGTCCCTGACCCTGGACCCGGCCGACGTACGGGCCAGGATCACCCCCCGTACCCGGGCGATCATGGCGGTGCACATGCTGGGCGCACCCTCGGACATGGCCGCGCTGGGCGCGCTCGCGGACGAACACGGCCTGCACCTGTTGGAGGACTGTGCGCAGAGCGCTGGCGGCAGTTACCACGGCCGGCCGCTCGGCACCCTGGGCAGCGCCGGCACGTTCTCCCTCAACCACTACAAGGTGATCACCTCCCTCCAGGGCGGCTTCGTGCTCACCGACGACCCGCTGGTATTCCAGCGCGCGTACTCCTTCCACGACCAGGGCTGGTTCCCTTACCGCCGGGACCGGGGCGACGGCGACCCGCTGCTGGGCATGAACCTGGGCCTCGGCGAACTGCACGCCGCGGTGGCGCTCGCCCAGTTGGGCAAGCTCGACCGGATTCTCGGCCGGGTCCGGGACGTCAAGCACCGTCTGGTGGAGGCGATCGGGGACCTGCCCGGAGTGCGCCCGAGGACCGTGCACGACCCCGCGGGCGAGTGCGGTACGACCGCCGTGTACGTCTTCGACGACCCCGCACACGCCCGGGACGCCGCCCGCCGGCTCGGCTCCCGCACCCTGCTGGACTCGCCGACGCACTACTACGGCGGGCTGCCCGCGCTCACCGCGTTCAGCCGCGGCGACCATTCGGTCGTGCCGTCGCGTGCGCCGGGCGGCAGGCCGGCCGCGTACTCCTTCGCGCCCGGCGCGCTGCCCCGTACCGACGGCGTGCTGGCCCGGTCGGTGGCCCTTGCCGCAGGGGTCTCCGACAGCTACCTCGGGCCGGGGTTCGGGGTCCATCCCGGTTCCTCGCAGGCCGAGATCGAGCGCGCCGCCGACGCGTTCCGCCGGGCCGTAAAGGGCGAGAGCGCGGCCTGACCCGCCCCCGGCGACCGGGCCGCCCCCCTTCCCGGGCCCGGCGGCCGGGAGGCCGGGTCAGGCGGCCGCGTCGCGCACCAGCGCGGTCAGCGCACCGGCGATGCCGTCCGCCGCGTACACCAGCCAGCGCGCGTCCAGCCGGCTGCCGCCCCGCAGGTCGTCGACGTGACCACCGGCCTCCCGCACCAGCAGGGCGGCCGGCGCGCGGTCCCAGACATGACCGCCCTCGTCCACCACTCCATCGGCCCGGCCCTCCAGCAGATCCGCGACCAGGCACACCGAGGAGTCGATCCACCGCATCCGATCGCGGAGGGGCTCGACGGGGGAGCCCGGCATGAGGAACCCGCCCACCCGCGCCGCCGCGAGCGGCACGGCGACCGCCGGCACGCGCAGCGGACGCGACGCGGAGAGGGCCTCGCCACGAGTGCGGGCGTGAGCCCCCCGCCCCTTCACCGCCCACCACGTGGTGCCCTCGGTGGGTCGGCTGAGCACGGCCACCCGTAACTCCCCGTCGACCTCGAGGGCCACATGGGTGCCCCAGTCCCGCCGTCCGGCCAGGAAGGGGATCGTGCCGTCGATGGGGTCCAGGATCCAGCGGCGCCGCGCCCCCGCCCCCGTCGAGCCGCTCTCCTCGCTCAGCACCGCGTCCCCGGGCCGCTCCGCCACCAGCACCGCGAGCACCGCCCGCTCCACGGCGAGGTCGGCCTCGCTCACCGGGCTCCCGTCGTCCTTGCGCCGCGCGGCCGGGCGCCGTCCGAAGAATCCGAGGGCCAATTCGTCCGCCAGATCGGCGAGCCGGTGCGCCAGCAGCAGGTCGCTTTCCATCTCCATCAGCCCACCATAACCACCCCGTCGAATACCGCGCCCTGCCGCGCGAGACCGTTGACGGCAGCCTGGACGTGGACAGTTGAACGCCCGGCGGACAAAGGCGGATCGACGGTCCGCGGTGTTAGTTTGTGGCATGCTCTTGGAGAACACGCTCGTGGAACGCCGGAGCATCATCCGGCTTGTCGAGGACAACTTCCGAGAATACTTCCCCGGGAATCAGATATTGCCTGATCCGGAGTTCTTCCCGCTGGGCGAGGACAGTTGGTCGTACCGCTGCGGCCCCCTGTGGATCAGCGTCCGCCGGGATCTGGACGGTCATTTCCCGGGAGCGTACGAAATGTCACTCCTGCTGCGGGAGAGCGGCAAGGACTACGTTCTGGCCCCGCTGCCCGGACGGGACGGCCGGGTCGTCCACCGGATCGCGGACCTTCCCGTCGTGGTGTTCCCCTACCTGGAGCGTGCCACCGCCACCTCCCGGCTCCCCACCCCGGCGCAGCTCGACCTCCTGGTGCGCCGGCTGCGGGACGTGCACGCCTTCGACCCGCCCGCTTCCCGGGCGGTCGAGGTGCCCACCGAGGACTTCCGGTTCCCCTTCGAGAACGACCTGGACAAGGCGCTGCAGGCCGCCCGGAACGGTGGGGCCGCCGAGTACGGGCCCTACGGCGGCCGGCTGACCCGCCTGGTGGTCCGGCGCTGGGATCATGTCACCGCGCTGCGCGAGGAGGCCGCCTCCGTCGCCGAGCGGTGCACGTCCCGGTGGCGCGGCGAGCGCCCCGCGCTCACCCACGGCGACCCCAGCCTCGCCAATGTCCTGTTCGACGGGGACGGCGTGGACATCATCGACTGGGGCGGGGCGATGTGGGCGCCGCCGGAGCGCGACTGGGCTGCCCTGACCCGGGTGTTCGGTACCGCTCCCGAAGGTCGCGCCCTGTTCCTGCGGTTCTACGAACTGCGCTGGACGCTCGCCGAGATAGCCGAGTACGCGAGCCGCTTCACCGGACCGCACGCAGGGGACGCCGACGACGACGCCATGTGGGGCCGGCTGACCCGCTACCTTCCTCCGGCCTGACCGCGCGGCTATTCCCCCGGCCGCTGCCACCCGCCACCGTGACCCGCCTCGTACCGAAGGACCGCCGTGAGCCTGGTCAGTGTCCACAACGAATGGGACCCGCTGGAAGAGGTCGTCATCGGCACCGCCCTCGGCGCGCGCGTGCCGGTCGCCGACCGCAGCCTGCTCACCGTCGAGTACACCGCGCACACCGCGTCGCCCGGGCACGCGGGCGAACCGCGGTGCTCCGGGCGGCCGGGGCCCGCCGTCGCCCGCGGTCGGCCGGGCGTCCTCCCGGGGCCGTACCCGGACCGGGTGCTCAAGGAAACGGAGGCGGAACTCGAGGAACTGTGCGAGGAGTTGCGCGGCCTCGGCGTCACGGTCCGCCGCCCGCGGGCCCGGGACCGGGCGGCACCCGGGCGCACCTCCGACTGCGCAAGCGACGGCTACCACGATCTCTGCCCCCGGGACGGTCTGCTCACTGTCGGCGACACGGTCATCGAGACCCCGATGGCCCTGCGGGCCCGCTTCCTGGAACCGTTCGCGTACCGCGAGCTGCTGACGGAGTACCTCACCAGCGGCAGCAGGTGGATCTCCGCGCCCAAGCCCCGGCTGGCCGACGCGATGTACGATCCCGGCGCGCCCCCCGGCGAGCGGCTGCGCGAGCTGGAGCCGGTGTTCGACGCGGCCAACGTGCTGCGGCTGGGCACCGACCTGCTCTACCTGGTATCGGACAGCGGCAACGCACTGGGCGCCCGCTGGCTCCAGTCGGCCCTCGGCGGGGCGTACACCGTGCATCCGTGCCACGGCCTGTCCGCCTCGCCCCACCTCGACTCCACGCTGGTCCCGTTGCGGCCGGGCCTGGTCCTGGTGGACCCGTCCCGGGTCTCCGACGACACTCTGCCCGCCGTGCTGCGTTCCTGGGAGCGGATCGAGTGCCCCGAGCCGGTGGGACTCGGCCACCCCGGGGAGGCGCTCCACAGCTCGCCCTGGACCGGGATGAGCCTGCTGGTGGTCCGGCCGGGGCTGGTCGTCGCGGACGGCCGGCAGCGGGAGCTGATGCGGGTGCTGGAGCGGCACGGGGTGGACGTGCTGCCGCTGCGGCTGACCCATGCCCGCATGCTGGGCGGCGGCTTCCACGGTGTCACCCTCGACGTCCGCAGGACCGGCGTCCTGGAGACGTACCGCTTCTGACACGGCGGCCGCGACATCCGTCGGCCCCTCGACCCCCATCGAACCGCAAGGAGGCGCGGATGCGTCCGCTCCGTGTGCAAGGCGCCTGGCTGTCGGAGACCCGTGCGTTCACCGACGACCGGGGCGAGTTCCACGAGCTCTACAGCGGCCCCGGGCTGAGCGGCGCGCTCGGCTATGAACCGGGAGTCGCACAGGTCAACCGCTCGGTGTCCCGGCGAGGCGTGCTGCGCGGAGTGCACTTCGCGCAGATGCCACCGAGCCAGGCGAAGTACGTCACCTGCCTCAGTGGCGCCGTGCTGGACGTCGTGGTGGACGTCCGCGTCGGCTCGCCCACCTACCGCGCGTGGGAGGCCGTCCGGCTCGACGACCCGCACCACAGCCTGTACATCGAGGCCGGGCTCGGCCACGCCTTCATGGCCCTGACGGACGACGCCGTCGTGGTCTACCTGACCTCACGGGCGTACACCCCGGGGCGGGAGCACGGGGTCCACCCGCTCGACCCGGGCCTCGGCATCGTGTGGCCGGACGACGTCCGGCCGGTGCTCTCGGAGAAGGACCGCACGGCTCCGACGCTCGCGGAGGCGGAACGGCGCGGGCTGCTGCCGGTGTACGACGACTGTGTCGCCTTCCACCGCACCCTGCGCGGGCAGACCGCGGCCTGAACCGGGCCGGCGGCGGCCGAAGACCCACCGGTGCGCCCGCACCGGTGGGCCACGGTGCGTGGCCGCGCAGCGGCACGGGGGCGTCTCAGTGCCGGGGCAGGGCCGAGCGGCCCACCGCCCCGCACAGCGCGGGGAACGCCTCCGCCAGTGCGAGGCGCCAGTCCCGCAGCGGCTCCATCCCCGCCTCCCGCCAGCGGGAGTGGTCCAGGACGCTGTACCCCGGGCGGGTGGCCGGGCGGGCCAGCATCCGTGTGCTGGTGGGCCGTACCCGGCCAGGGTCGGCGCCCAGCAGCCGGAACGTCTCCCGAGCCAGGGCGTACCAGGTGGTGCCGCCCGCGTTGGTCGCGTGGTAGACGCCGGCCGGTGCCGAACCCGCCAGTGCAGCCGACCCCAGCGCCGCCAGCCGGCTCGCGACGTCCACGGTCCACGTCGGCTGGCCGTGCTGGTCGTCCACCACCGCCACGGTGTCCTGCTCGGCCTCCAGCCGCATCATGGTGGCCACGAAGTTGGGGCCGCCCGCCCCGTAGAGCCACGCCGTGCGGACCACGTAACCGGCTTCCGGGAGGGCTTCCAGCACCGCGCGCTCCCCGGCCCGCTTGGTGGCGCCGTACACCGTGGTGGGACCGGTGGGGTCGTCCTCCCGGTACGGCCGCTCGGCCGTACCGGCGAACACGTAATCGGTGGACAGCTGGAGCAGCACGGCGCCCAGGGCGCCGCAGGCCCGTGCCAGGTGGCGCGGGCCGTCGCCGTTCACCGCCATCGCCCGCGACGGCTCGGCCTCCGCGGCGTCCACCGCGGTCCAGGCCGCGCAGTTGACCACCACCGCGGGACGGTGCCGGGCCAGCACGGACCGCACGGCCCGCTCGTCGGTGATGTCCAGGGCACCGCGGCCGAGCGCGGTCACCGCGGCACCCCGGCGGACCAGCAGCGCGGTGAGGTCGCGCCCCAGCATGCCGGACGCACCGGTGACGAGCCACCGCGGGCGGGGGTACGGGGACATGGTGTCGGTCTCCGGGGATGCGTGCCGGGCGCCGGGGCGAGGCGGGCGGGCCGGCTAGGCGGGCAGCGAACCGGCCGGGAGCAGTGGCTCCCACCAGGAGCGGTGCGTCCGGTACCAGGCGACCGTGGCGGCCAGTCCGCCGAGCAGGTCGGTGGTCGGACGGAAGTCCAACTCCTGCCGCACCCGGGTCGAGTCGACGGAGTAGCGCCGGTCGTGGCCCTTGCGGTCCTCGACGTGCTCCACCCTGCTCCAGTCGGCCCCGCACGCCTCCAGCAGCAGCCCCACCAGCTCCCGGTTGCTCAGCGTGGTGCCCCCGCCGATGTTGTAGACCCGGCCTGCCCGGCCGCGGGTACGCACCGCCTCGATGCCCCGTACGTGGTCGTCCACGTGCAGCCACTCCCTCACGTGCAGTCCGTCCCCGTACAGCGGCACCCGGTGGCCGTCCATGAGCAGGGTGATGAACCGGGGGACGAGCTTCTCGGGGAACTGGTGGGGACCGTAGTTGTTGGAGCAGCGGGTCACCCGCACGTCCAGGCCGTGGCTGACGTGGTGGGCCAGGGCCAGCAGGTCGGCCGACGCCTTGGAGGCGGAGTAGGGGCTGTTGGGGCGCAGGGGCTCGTCCTCCGTCCACGAGCCGTGCTCGATGGAGCCGTAGACCTCGTCCGTGGACACCTGGACGAAGGGCGCCACCCCGTGCCGTCGCGCCGCGTCGAGCAGCGTCTGGGTGCCGTGAACATTGGTCCGTACGAATGCGGAGGCGTCCAGCAGTGAGCGGTCGACGTGCGACTCGGCGGCGAAGTGCACGACCTGGTCCTGGCCCGCCATCACCCGGTCGACCAGGGGCGCGTCGCAGATGTCGCCGCGCACGAACCGGAAGCGGGGATGCCCGCGTACGGCGGTCAGGTTGGCCGGGTTGCCGGCGTAGGTCAGCACGTCCAGGACGGTGACCACCATGTCGGGCGGTCCGTCGGGACCGAGCAGGGTGCGGACGTAGTGGGAGCCGATGAAGCCGGCTCCTCCGGTGACGAGCAGGTGTGTGGTCATCGCAAGGGCTCCGGTTTCCGGTCGGAACGGTCACGCATCGGGTGAGGGGCTCACGAGGAGATCTGTGCCCTGCTGTGGTCGCCCAGGACGAGCCGGTGGGCGTGCGGCACCGGCGGCGCTGACGTCACCCGGACGTGCCGGCCGATGAGTGACGCCTCGATGCGCCGCACCCCGGAGATCGAGGCCCCGCGCAGCACGATGGAGAACTCCACCTCGCTGTCCTCGACCAGGCAGTCCTCGGCGATGGAGGTGAACGGGCCCACGTACGATCCGGAGACGACCGCTCCCGCACCGATCACCGCGGGGCCGACCACACGGGAGTTGCGCACTTCGGCGCCCCCCTCGACCCGGACGCGGCCGATGAGGTCGCTGTGCTCGTCCACCAGCCCGTCGCGGCGGGACTCGGTCTCCTCCAGGACCAGCCGGTTCACCTCCAGCATGTCTGCCACGTTTCCGGTGTCCTTCCAGTAGCCGGTGATCTGCGTGGAACGCACGTCCCGGCCGGCGTCGATCAGCCACTGCACCGCGTCGGTGATCTCGAGCTCCCCGCGCCAGGACGGCTTGACCGCCCGGACGGCCTCGTGAATGGCGGAGGAGAAGAGGTACACCCCGACGAGCGCGAGGTCGCTCCGGGGCTGCGCGGGCTTCTCCTCCAGCCCTCGCACCCGTCCCGAGGCGTCCAGCTCGGCGACCCCGAACGACCTCGGGTCGGAGACGTGGGTGAGCAGGAGGTGGGCGTCCGGGCGGACGGCCCGGAAGTCCCGGATCGGGCCGTCTATCCCGCCCACCACGAAGTTGTCCCCGAGGTACATGACGAAGTCGTCGTCGCCGAGGTAATCGCGGGCGACCAGCACGGCGTGTGCGAGTCCCAGAGGTTTGGGCTGTGGAATATAACTCACTTCGAGGCCGAATTTCGAACCGTCCCCCACTGCATCACTGATTTCGCCGAACGTGTCACCGACGACAATACCGACTTCGGTGATGCCGGCTGCGGCGATCGCCTCGAGCCCGTAGAAGAGGACCGGTTTGTTGGCGACCGGTACCAATTGTTTGGCGGAGGTGTGAGTGATGGGCCTGAGGCGAGTGCCCGATCCGCCGGCCAGTACGAGCGCTTTCATGTCGTTCTCCCTGCGAGGTCGTGGGAACACGGCTGCGGGCCGCCGGTGGAGGGCGCACGCCGCCGAACGGCGGCGGAAATCATTCGGGTGGTCTGGCGCATTTTCGCCGCGTGGTCATCCTTCGGCGTGAAGACTGCGTTGACCTGTACGGACGTTGGATCGTCGGGGGTGGCCGAAAAGGAGGGCGGGGGGCGTACGCCGTCGCCTTCGTTGCCCGGCCGGCTCGCGTTCGTCGGCTCTGCCCACCCCACGATGACGGGGCGCGGGCCCTTCGTGAACTGCCCGCGCGGGGGGCGGATCTCGGCCGCTTTGCCTAACTTTACTCAAACGTTCATCGATGCTAAGCATATGCCGCGTGAAAGATCGAAGGCGCTGCTCCGTGCTGCCGCGAATGACTGGCGACCGAAGGATAGGTAATGGAGCCTAATTTAGGTAACAACCCTGTTCAAGCCCGTGACCAGCCGATGGGGGGCACGGGAGTATCGGACGACTACAACCCGCAATTGTCCGACGTGGTGATGGTGCCGATCGATTCCCTCCA
The DNA here is from genome assembly GCF_001646665.1 of Streptomyces noursei. Taxonomy (GTDB): domain Bacteria; phylum Actinomycetota; class Actinomycetes; order Streptomycetales; family Streptomycetaceae; genus Streptomyces; species Streptomyces lavendulocolor. The sequence goes on from NZ_LWBU01000300.1 coordinate 38,834, forward strand.
GGACTCCGACTCTCCCCGGAGTGCCGGCGAGGATGCCGAACACATTCGTACTCTCGCGGAATCCGGAGCGGTGCTGCCGCCCATCGTCGTGATGTCCTCCACGATGAAGGTCATCGACGGTATGCACCGCCTGCGGGCCACCGAACTGCGGGGCGCCACCGAGATCGCCGTCCGGTACTTCCAGGGCGAGGAGGAGGAGGCATTCGTCCTCGCGGTGAAATGCAATATCGCCCATGGCCTGCCGCTGTCGCTCGACGACCGCAAGGCGGCGGCTGTCCGCATCCTGCACACCCATCCGCTCTGGTCCGACCGGGCCATAGGGCGCGCGACGGGCCTTTCCGCGAAAACCGTGGGAACCCTGCGGTCCTGTTCGACTGAGGGCCTTCCACAGTCGAACGTGCGGATCGGCAGGGACGGCCGCTCCCGGCCGCTGGACCCCACCGAGGGACGGAGGCTGGCCGGCCGGCTGATCCAGGAGAACCCCACGGCGCCCCTGCGGCAGATCGCGGCCCAGGCCGGGGTGTCGCTGGGCACTGCCTCCGACGTGCGCAGGCGGCTGCGACGCGGCGAAAGCCCGCTCCCCGGCCGCGACCGTGAGCGGGGCGGGCCGGCGGGCGGCGAACAGCCGCCGGCGCGGGCCGACCGGGCCGAGGAGAGCCGGCCGTCGCGGGCACTGCTGCTGCGCCACCTCAGCCGTGACCCGTCCATACGGCTCACCGAGGACGGCCGGGTGCTGCTGCGCTGGCTCAACGTGGTGGCCGTCCGCAGCCAGGACTGGGCCCGGCTGCTCGGCAACGTGCCGCCGCACCGGATCGAAGTCATCGCCGAACTCGCCCGCGGCTGCGCCGAGATCTGGCAACAGGTGGCCGAGCAACTGGAGCGCGCCGAAGCCGACGCCGCGAACGGCCCTGCACCGCACGCCACCGAAGCCGGCCCCCGCGGACACCTGCGGGCCGGTCTGCGGTCGGGTGCCTGAGCCGTTTCGTCTCCCGACCCCCGTGCGCGGTGGCCGTCCGGCCCGCCGCGCGGCCGCGCGACCTCGCGCGGCCAAGGCAAGACCGCCCCGGCATCGCCGGCGGGCCCGCACGGGTCCGGCGGCCGGTCACCGGCGGTACACCCACTCCCCGAAGGACAACCCCCCATGAGTTCGCCGCAAGCAATCGACCTCCCCGACGCGCTGGTCGCGTCGTACACGAGGAGCGGTGGTGAAGAGGAACGGACCTGGATCACCCGTCTGCCAGTGCTGGTCGCGGAGCTGCTCGACCGGTGGGAACTGGAGCGTGACGGCGCCCTCGGGTCCGGTGAGGCATCCCTGGTGGTGCCGGTGCGTCGCGCGGACGGCACCCGTGCCGCGCTCAAACTCCAGATGCCCCGCGAGGAGACGACCGCCGCCCTGATCGGGCTGCGGGCATGGAACGGCAACGGCATCGTGCGACTGCTCGACCACGACCCCGAAAGCAGCGCCATGCTGCTGGAATGCCTGGACGGCTCGCGCACCCTCGCGTCCGTCCCGGACGACGACGAGGCGACGCGCACCCTGGCGGGCCTGATGGCCCGGCTCCACTCCGTTCCGGCGCCCGAGGGCCTGCGGGGCCTCGGCGACGTGGCGCGCGACATGCTGGCGTCCGTGCCGGAGGCCGCCGCCGCCCTGCGGGACCCCGCGGACCGAAGGCGGCTGAAGGGCTGGGCATCGGTCGTCACCGAACTGGCCGGCGACCCCGGTGACCGGATGCTGCACTGGGACCTCCACTACGACAACGTGCTCGCCGCCGAACGCGAGCCTTGGCTCGCCATCGACCCCGAACCCCTCATCGGGGACCCGGGATTCGACCTGTGGCCGGCGCTGGACACAGGCTGGGAGAAGCTGCAGGCCACCGAGGATGCCCCCCGGGTGGTGCGGCGCCGCTTCGACCTGCTGACCGAGGCCCTCGGGCTGGACCGCGAGCGCGCGGCCGGCTGGACGCTCGCCCGGCTGCTGCAGAACACCCTGTGGGACATCGAGGACGGGCGGACCGCCATCGACCCCTCCCAGACGACCGTGGCCGAGGCACTGCCCCGTCACTGAGCGCGCCACCACCGGGCGCGGCACACACCCCACCCGGGCCGTGTGCCGCGCCCGCGTCGTGTACCGCGCCGCCCCGCCCCGTACCGGCCCGCCGCACCTCCCCGCCCACCGCGCTCCCGGGCGGCGTCCGAGGGGCCTGCGCCCCGCCATGGACGCATTCGCCGATCGGGGCCGCGGTGTTAGCCTTCAGTCGTCCGGAACCCCGGGACCCGCCCGGGTCCGGAGCACCGGCTTCGGGGCAGGGCAGCGCCACCCGCGGACCCGTCCGCCCCCCTTCTCCCTCCCCGCCTCCCGTGCCGGCCGGGTGCCAGACGGCCGCCGGGTTCCCGTACCGCCACCGCCGTGCCCGCCGAGCCGCGGGACGCGCCCCCCCAGGGCCCATCGCATCCACCGCGTGCCCCGAGCGGGCGCCCGCGGCGGGTCACGGCCCGCGCCGCCGGTCGCCGACGTCACGTCCCACCCACCTGAGGAGTGCTATGAGCCTTGTCGACGTGCACAACGAATGGGACCCGCTGGAGGAGATCATCGTCGGCACGGCGGTGGGCGCCCGGGTCCCCCGCGCCGACCGGAGCGTCTTCGCCGTGGAGTACGCGGGGGATTACGACAGCCAGGACAGCATCCCCTCCGGCGCCTACCCCGACCGGGTGCTGAAGGAGACCGAGGAGGAACTCCAGATCCTGGCGGAGGAGTTGGCCAAACTGGGCGTCACGGTCCGCCGGCCGCAGGCTCGTGACAACGCGGCCCTGATCAGGACCCCCGACTGGGAGACCGACGGCTTCCACGACTACTGCCCGCGCGACGGCCTGCTGACCATCGGTGACACCGTCATCGAGACGCCGATGGCGCTGCGCGCCCGCTTCCTGGAGTCACTGGCCTACAAGGACATCCTGCTCGAGTACTTCGCCAGCGGCGCCCGGTGGCTGTCGGCGCCGAAGCCCCGGCTGACCGACGCGTCCTACGACCCGCAGGCGCCGGCCGGTGAGCGGCTGACCGACGTGGAGCCGGTGTTCGACGCCGCGAACGTGCTGCGCTTCGGCACCGACCTGCTGTACCTGGTCTCCGACAGCGGCAACGAACTGGGCGCCAAGTGGCTGCAGTCGGCGGTCGGCGACACCTACACGGTGCACCCCTGCCGCAAGCTCTACGCGTCCACCCACGTGGACTCCACCATAGTCCCGCTGCGACCCGGACTCGTACTGATCAACCCCGCTCGCGTCAACGACGACAACATGCCGGACTTCCTGCGCTCGTGGGAGACCATCACCTGCCCGGAGCTGGTGGACATCGGCTTCACCGGGGACAAGCCGCACTGCTCGGTGTGGATCGGCATGAACCTGCTGGTCGTACGGCCCGACCTCGCCGTGGTGGACCGCAGGCAGACCGGGCTGATCAAGCTGCTGGAGAAGCACGGTACGGACGTGCTCCCGCTCCAGCTCACCCACTCACGCACCCTGGGCGGCGGCTTCCACTGCGCCACGCTCGACGTCCGGCGCACCGGATCGCTGGAGACCTACCAGTTCTGACGGGCGCCACTCGCGCGCGGGAACGGTCACCCGTCCGCGCGCCCCGTCCCACTCCACGACCGCTACGGGAGGTACCAACGTGATCGGCTACGGCGTCTGCGTCGGCCCGGGCAACCTGTTCCAGCGCATCTGCCTGCCGGGCATCGAGCGTGTCCGCGCACCGGGCAGCCCGGTGTTCACGATGCGCGGCCAGCGTTCGCTCTTCGCCGCCTACAACGCCATGTTCGACCAGGCGGCGGCGAACTCGGACATCGACGGACTGGTGATGCTCCACGACGACGTCGAGCTGCGGAAGGACCCGGCCGAGGTCGCACAGTCGGTGTTCGAGGACGACTCCGTGGGCATGCTCGGCTCGGTCGGCGGGTCGGACACCGTGTCATTGGCGTGGTGGAACGAGAGGAGCACCCGGCGCGGCCGGGTCACCGACTACGACAAGGTCCACGACTACGGCTCCGACCGCTACGAGGTGCACGCCGTCGACGACGTCATCCTGTGCGTGAACCGCTGGACCATCGAGAACATCCGCTTCCCCGAGGGGCACTACCGCGGCTTCGAAGGGCTGGGCGTCATCCTCGCCACGCTGGTGCGCGCCGCCGGCAAGCGGGTCATGGTGCAGGATCTGCAGGACGTCATGCACCACAACGACGGGCGCGGATTCAACGGCCTGAAGGACTGGCGCCACAACGAACTGCGTTGGCAGCGCGAGTTCTTCGACCTGAGCCCGCTGGAGCGACTGGGCAACCACCTGGAAGGCCTCACCGTACCCACCATCCCCCTGCAGCTTGCCGCCCGGCGGCTGGTGATGCGCGCGACCGGTGACATCCACCGGGTCAGCGACGGGGAGACGGGCGACCCGGTGATCGACGAGCTGGTCGGCGGCTGGTACCGACGGTGCAAGCGCCTGCGCGGCCGCATGCTGGTGTGAGGAGAGCAGATGGCGAAGTACACACGGCTGCGCTACGACGTGGCCACGGTCCCCCTCGCCGACCTCGTGCGCGAGGTGCTGGACGTGGACGATCTCGAGGGCCTGGCGGCCAGCGAGTGGCTCGCGACCAGGGAGACCGACCAGAGCACGCCGTACCACAAGCAGTTCTACGACAGCTTCGACGCCGTCTCGCCCGTATACCGCACCCTGGCGCGGCACCTGCTCGGCGACGTCGTCGACCACGTCTACCTCCAGCGGGTACCCACCTTCCGGGTGCACCTGCGCAACTCCGTCGCCGTGGGTTCCTGGCACCGTGACCGCGACTTCGGACACGACCCCGCCGAGGTCAACTACTGGGTGCCGCTCACGCGGGCGTTCGGCAACAACACGCTGTGGATCGACAACGAGCCGGTGCACGCCGAGTACGGCGAGGTCATCGTGTTCGACGGCGCCAACTCCTGGCACGGGAACGTCGTCAACGACACCGACATCAGCCGGGTGAGCATCGACTTCCGCACCATTCCGAGGGCCGCCTACCGGCCCAACAGCAGGAAGTCGGTCTCTTTCGGGCTGCCCTTCCTGCTCGGGGAGTACTGGGACGTCGTCTGAACCCGGCGGTCACCCCCGCACGGTGACGGGCGGCCCGGTGGGACCCCGCCGCGCCGCCCCGCCCGCACCCAGAACACCCCATCTCCCGGCACACGGCGGCACGCACGGAAACGGCCTCGATCATGGTGATGACCCCCGAACCGACGACGAATCACTCGACGGACCCCTCAGATCCGCGAACGACGGGAGCCGCGCGCGACGCACGACCCGACGAAGCCCTGCTCCACCTGGACGCGGACTTCCGAAGGTTCCTCGCCGGCCTCCCCACCGACCGCCCCACGTGGTTCTGCTTCTTCTCCACCGGACTGCTCCACGTCGTCCACCACTTCCTGCGCTTCGTTCCCCCGGAGCTCAACTGCGTCTTCATCTCCTCCGCGCTCGACGTGGAGGAGGCGGCGCTGCGGGACCGCATGAGCGGCGGCATCCCCGCCTATGACCTGGCCGAACGGGTCGGCAGCCACGAGATCTTCGAGTTCCTGCTCCGCAACACCGACCGGCCGTTCGGCATCGTCGACGTCGACTGCTTCGTCACCGACACCGACTGGTTCGACCGGTGCATCGAGGGCCTGGAACCCGGCGTGGCCGTCAGCGGCCCGCTCAGCTACGGTCCCATACCGCTCGCCGCACCACCGTTCCTCGCCCTCGACCCGCGGGTGCGTCCCGAGATCGAACGCGCCATCGGCGGCCCCGTCACCCCCGCCGCGTACGCCTACGTGCCGCCCGGGCCGGAGAAGGAGATCGACGGGGCCACGGTGCGGCTCATCGAACCGCACCACGAGCGGGCACTGACCAGGGTCCTGACACTGGAGGCCCCCCGCCTGCCCTTCCCCCAGGGTGGTGTGGTGGACGTCCTCGACGACGGGCGCGAGGTCCGCAGTCATGAGCGGTACCACCACCTGCACAACGGCAACGAGGTCATCCGCGTCGTCTTCGACGGCCTGATGCTCTACCAGCTGATGGCGCTCGCGGCGGGGCTGCGCATCGCCCACTTCCACACGTTCCCCGGCACCAAGGTCTTCGCCCCGCAGCTCGTCCACGCCGGCGGCATCTCCTACTGGCACCGGCTGCGGCCCAGCGAGATCGCCGCGGGCATCCACGAACTGCCCTGGTCGGCCCACATCGACGCGCTGCTGCTGGAGGACTTCAACCAGCGGCCGGACGCCCCCGCCGGCTACCGCGTGCGCAGCACCCGGCTCGCCGCCGCCCTGCGCCAGTCCCGGACCGATGTGGACCGCCTGCGCGTCGAGCTGCGCACCAAACTCGCCACCTCGGGTGCGGACGTGACCGACCCGCGGTGGGCCGCCGTCCTGGACTGACGGCACGACGCACCGAGCACCGACCGCCGAGCGCCACAGGACAACGGAGACACACGATGAGAGTGGGAATCGTCGGCGCCGGCCGCATGGGCCGGCTCCACGCGCGCACACTGCTGCAGCTGCCCGATCCGCCGGCCCTGGTGGTGCACGACGTCGACACCGATGGTGCCCGGCGCCTGGCCGTCGCCCTCGCGGAGGAGACCGGTGCCGAGGTGGCCGTACGCTCGACGCTCGCCGAGGTCGTCGCCGAGGCGGACGCGCTCGTGGTCACCACACCGGCGACCGCACGGCGCGCCCCGCTGCTGGCCGCCGCCCGGGTGGGACTCCCGGTGTTCTGCGAGAAGCCACTGACCGCCGACCCCGCGGAGGCGCGCGAACTGGCCGAAGGACTCGGCCGCACCCCCGCGCACATCGGCTTCCAGCGGCGCTGCGACCCCGACTACCGGGCGCTGCGCGAACGGATCGCCTCCGGGGCGCTGGGCCGAATCCTGCTGGTGCGGTGCACCGCCTTCGACCACGAACCACCGACCGGGGTGTACGCGCGCACGGCGGGCGACATCTTCACCGACTGCCTCATCCACGACATCGACGCCGTGCACTGGCTCACCGGGCAGCGCACGGTCGCGGTGCAGGCCGAGGGGGCACGACTGCTCGGCGGCCCGGGCTTCGATGTGGCCACCGCCGTCCTGACCCTCGCCGATGGCGCCCGAGCCGTGCTCTCCGCCTCCCGGCTCGACCCGCACGGGTACGACCACCGAGTGGAGGTCCTCGGCACCAGGGGTGCGGTGTCGGTGGGCCTGGACGCGCGGACCCCGCTGCGGATGCACGGTCGGGACCGCACGGGCTGTCCGCCCGGCCCCTCCGGCCTCACACCGTACCGGGACTTCACCGACCGCTTCGCCGCCGCCTACCGGGAGGAGATCCACGACTTCGTCCGCATGGTGGCGCACGGCGCCTCCAGCCCCTGCACCGCCGAGGAAGCGCTGCGCGCCCAGGAGGTGGCCGCCGCCGCGGGCCGTGCCGCCGCCACCGGCACCCGCGTCGTTCTCGACCCCGCCCCTCCCGGGGCCGTCCGGGAGCCGGCCCGGGCACCGGCGCCCGGCCCGGCTGCCGATGCCGTCGCCTCCGCGGCGGGCGGGTCACGATGAGGCGCGGCGCCCTCCTCATGGTCACCCTGCTGGCGCTGCTCACCGCACCGGCCGCACCCTCCGCCGCCACCGGGCAGGACGAGGCGGACGTGGCGGGCGCGTCAGGCGGGACGGACGGGACCGGGCGGGGCAGGCCACCGGCCGACAACGTCATCCTCCTGATCGGCGACGGGATGGGCGACGCGGAGATCACCGCGGCGCGCAACCACTCCGTCGGCGCCGGCGGTCGGCTCGCCATGGACGGCCTGGACACGAGCGGGCGGCGCACCACCTTCTCGGTGGACGAACGGGGCCGCCCGGTCTACGTCACCGACTCAGCGGCCGGCGCCACCGCCTGGGCCACCGGCCGCCGCACGGTCAATGGACGGGTGTCCAAGACGCCCGGCACCGACCGGCCGCTGCCCACCCTCCTGGAGAAAGCCCGCCGGCAGGGCCTCACCACCGGCAGCGTCACCACCGCCTCGGTCGCCGACGCGACCCCTGCGGCACTGACGGCGCACGTCACGGACCGCTCCTGCAAGGGGCCCGCTGACATGGCCGCCTGCCCGGCCGACACCCGAGCAGCGGGAGGCCCCGGCTCCGTGGTGGAACAGACGGTCGCCACCCGGCCCGACGTGCTCCTCGGCGGGGGACACGACCACTTCGCACAGACCGTCACGGACGGCCCGCACCGCGGCCGTACCGTGCTGCAACAGGCCCGAGCGGCCGGTTACCAGGTGGTCCGCGACCGGGCGGAACTGGCCGCGGCCCGACCGGGCCGACCCGTGCTCGGGCTGTTCGCCCCCGACCGGCTGCCGGTTGAGTGGACCGGCGCGCCGGCCGCGCCCGGCGGCACCCCACCGCAGCGCTGTAAGCCCGAAAACCCCGCCCGGCCCCCCGGCACACCCACCCTCGCCGAGTCGACCCGGGCGGCACTCCACCTGCTGACGGCCCGTGGCGATCGGACCGGGAAGACCACCGGCAAAGGATTCTTCCTGCAGATCGAGGGCGCTTCCATCGACGACCGGGCCCACGACGCCGACCCCTGCGGCCAGATCGGCGAGACCCTGGCCTTCGACCGGGCCGTGGCCGTGGCCCTCGCCCATGCCGAACGGCACCCCCGCACATTGGTGATCGTCACCGCCGACCACGGGCACGCCACCCAGATACTGCCCGACGACGCCCGCCCGGCCGGGCTGTCCACGACGCTGCTCACCGAGGAGGGCGGCCGGATGCAGCTCGGGTACGCCACCGCGGGTCCCGGCGAGATGCAGGAGCACACCGGCGGGCCCGTACCGGTCGCCGCCCGGGGGCCGCTCGCCCACCGCGTGCTGGGCCTGCGGGAGAACACCGAGCTGTTCGGCACGATCGTCGCGGCCCTCGGCCTGCGGTGAACGGCCGCCCCGCACGGCGCCTTGCCGTGCGCGGGCCCGGACCCGCCGAGTGCCGGTCCATCGTTCCCCGTACCCCGCTCCGGGCCGGGTGACGGCGACCGGCGATCAGTCCCATCAACCAGCAACGACCCAATCGAAAGGTGTCAGACGTTGAGCTCCTTCCAGGATCTGCCGCGGTGGCCCCAGCTGACGGACGACGACATCGAAGCGGCGGTGGCGGCCCTGCGCTCCAACCGCCTGGTGGGGCTGGGCAACCGCACCGTCGAAGAGTTCGAGGCGGCTCTCGCCGCCGGTCAGGGCGTGGAGCACGCAGTCGCGGTGTCCACCGGCACTGCCGCGGTGCACCTGGCGCTGCACGCCCTCGACGTCGGCCCCGGCGACGAGGTCATCGTGCCCGCCCACACGTTCATCGGTTCGGCGAGCCCCGTCGTGTACCTGGGTGCGCGCCCGGTGTTCGCCGATGTCACCCCGGACACCCACTGCCTGGACCCCGTCTCGGTGAAGTCGTTGATCACCGACCGGACCAAGGCCATCGTGGTGGTCCACATCAACGGCATCGCCGCCGACATGGCAGCGCTGACCGCGGTCGCCGCCGAGGCCTGCGTACCCGTCGTCGAGGACGCGGCCCAGGCGCTGGGCACCGAGATCGGCGGCCGTCCCATAGGCGGCTTCGGAGACCTGGCCTGCGTCAGCCTCTTCGAGCAGAAGGTCATCACATCGGCGGGCGAGGGCGGCGCCGTCCTCACCGACAACCCGGTGTACGCGGAGCGGGTGCGCCGCGCCCGCAGCCATGGTGAGGGCCCCGTCGAAGGTCGCCCCGGGATGATCTGGGCCCACGAGGTCGGCTACAACTACCGCCTCACGTCCGTCCAGGCGGCCGTGGGGCTGGCCCAGCACAAGCGCCTCGGGGACATGGTGCGGGCGCGCCGGCGCAACGCCGCGTACCTGTCGGAGCGGCTGGCCGGCGTCGAAGGGCTGGAACTGCCGGTGGAGCCGGAGGGCACCACCCACGCGTTCTGGAAGTACGTTGTGCGCGTGGCGCCCGGCGACGGCCGCCGGTCTGCCGGGGACATCGCTGCCGACCTGCGCTCGCGCGGGGTCCCGGTGCTGCTGCGGTACCCGTTCCCCCTGCACAAGCAACCCGCGTTCGCCGAGCACCAAGGGGTGTCCCTGCCGGTCGCCGAGCGGCTGTCGCAGGAGCTGCTGGCGCTGCCGTCGCACCCGGCGCTCACCGAGGGCCACCTGGACCACATCGCCGACGAGGTGCGCAAGGCCGTCGCCGTCACCGCGTGACGCCGGCCCTTCGTGCCTCGCACGGGTCATGGGCCACGGGCCCGCCCAAATCCACGGGCGCCGCGCGCCGGCCGGACACCGCCGGAGCGCGGCGCCCGCACCTCCCGACCACCGCGACAACACCAGGAGACGCCATGCCCCCCGTTCCGCAGCCCGCGTCAGCGGCCCCGCCCGGCCCCGACGGTCCGCCGCTGCTCCTCGGTACTTCCGCCTTCGGCCAGGACGAGCGCGGCTTCCCCGTGTACGACGCCTACTGGGAAGGCGGCGGTCGCGCCTTCGACACCGCCTGGCTCTACGGTCACGCCTACGGGCCCGGCTGCTGCGAACGCACCTTCGGCTCCTGGGCCCGCTCACGCGGTGTCGAGAAGGACGTCTGGGTCCTGGCGAAGGGCGCGCACACCCCCGAGTGCCTGCCCGACCGAGTCGAGAGCCAGCTCACCGAGAGCTTCGAGCGCATGGGCCGCGACGACGCCGCGCTGTACATGCTGCACCGCGACAACCCGGACGTCCCGGTCGGGGAGTTCGTCACGGTCCTCGCCGACCTCGTGGACCGCGGTCTCGTCGGCGCGTACGGCATGTCCAACTGGACGCTGCCCCGGGTCGCCGAGGCCGTCGACTACGCCCGCGCCCACGGGCTGCCGGTGCCCGCAGGGATCAGCAACCAGTACAGCCTGATCAACATGGTGCACCCCATCTACCCGGGCACCGAGACCTCCAACGACCCCGCGTGGCGCGACTGGCTCGGAAAGAACGGCGTCCGGCTCTACCCGTGGGCGAGCCAGGGCCGCGGCGCACACGCCCTGGCCGACCCCGACGAACTGCGCACCGGTCCGCTCGCGGAGAGCTGGTACAGCGAGAACAACGCCGCTCGCGTCCGTCGTGCGCGTCTGCTGGCGGAGCGCACCGGGATGTCCGCCACGGGCGTTGCCCTGGCCTGGACCCTCTCGCAGCCCTTCCCCGTCGTCGCACTCATCGGACCCCGCGTGCCCGAGGAGGTCCGCGACTCCCTGGCCGCCGCGGCGCACCGGCTCACCGACGCCGAACGCGACTGGCTGGAGAACGGGGAGGGGGAGCCGCCGGCCCGGTAGGCCGACGGGTGGACCCGCCGGACCGGAGGTGAGCCGGTACGGCCCGCGACCCTCCGTTCACCCGCGGTCGTTCCGGCACGTCCGGCTCACCGTGTCCGCGAAGGAGCGGGCCAGCGGGGTGAGGGCGTCCCAGCTGCGGACGGCCCAGCCCACCGACAGCGGCGGCAGCACCGGGACGGGCACGAACCGGAGGGCGTCACCGGCCGCGGTGGACCGGCGGGGGAGGGCCGGCACCAGGGCGTGGCCCAGGCCCAGTTCGGCCAGCAGGATCGCGGTGTCCCAGTCGGCGACGCTCGTGCCCGGCCGGTCGGGGACGCCCAGGCCGGCGAGGGCGGCGTCCAGGTGCGCCCGTGACGTGGACCTCGCCGGGAGCCGGATGTGCCGGATTCCCGCGAGGTCGTCCGCCCCGATCCGCGGGCGCGCCGCGAGCGGGTCGTCGGCGCGTACGGCCAGCACCCAGGGCAGGTCCACGACCGGGTGCTGCTCGATGCCGCGCACCCGCTCGCCGATGGTGACCCACGCGAGGTCCAGATCGTCGGCGAGGAGCGCGTCGAAGCACCTGCGGCTGGAGCTCTCCGTCTGGAACTCCAGACTCGCCCGCGGATGGCGCCGGTGGAAGGCGACGACGGCCTCCGCCATGAAGTGCCGCAGCGTCGTGGCGCCCGTGGTCACCCGTACCGAGCCGACGTCACCGCGTGCGGACTCCTGGATGCTGCGTACGGCCATGTCGAGCCCGGCTATGCCGTGTGCCGCGGCCGCCCGCAGCACCCGTCCGGCCTGGGTGGGGACGACACCGCGCGTGTGGCGCTCCAGCAGGGCGACGCCGGTCTCCCGCTCCAGCCGCTTCACGTGCTGGCTGACCGCGGACTGCGTACGGCCGAGATCGCGGGCGACGGCGCTGAGACTGCCGGCCCGGCAGACGGTCACGAAGACACGGAGATCGTCGAGAGTCACCGACCCAAGGTATCGCTTGGGTCTGCGCAGCAAATCCGAGGATTGACTGGGTGGTTGGGGCGCCGGAGGATCATTCCAGGGCCCGGGCGGCAACCCGTCCACCCTTCGCACCCCGCGGGCCCTGGCGAAGGGGCGGACGGGTGCCGACCCACCCGACCCACCCCCCCCCCCCCCCCCGCCCGGCCCCCCGTGCCCCCCCCGAACCGGGAGGAGACCCGCCGTGACCGTTCCCCCCGGAGCCACCGACCGGGCGCTCGCGCTGCTGCGGCGGCTGGGTGCCGACCGCGTCGCCCACCCGGGCGGCAGCCTCCTGCCCCACCTGACGCGCGTACGCGACCGCCTGGCGGCGTGGGACGCCTCACCGGCCCTGCGCCTGGCGGGGCTGTGCCACGCGGTGTACGGCACCGACGGGTTCGGCCGGGCGCTCCTGCCACCGGAGCGGCGCGCCGAACTCGTGGCGGCGATCGGCCCGGAGGCAGAGGCCCGCGTGTACCTGTACGCCAGTTGCGACCGGGCCGCCTCCTACCCGGCGCTCACCACGGACGGCGCGCCCTTCCGCGACCGGTTCACCGGCCGGACGTCCACGCCGGATCACGGGATGCGGCGGGACTTCGCCGAGCTGACCGCCGCCAACGAACTCGACCTCGCCCGCACCGACCCCGCGTTCCGCGGGGAGCACGGGCCCGCGCTCCTCGCCCTCCTCACCCGCTTCCGGCCACTGCTGAGCCGGGCCGCCTGGAAGGACTGCCGTACCGTGCTCGCACCCGCGACCGTCGCCGTGCTCGGCCCCGGAGGGGTCGGAGGTCTGCTGGCCGCCCTGCTGGCCCGCGCCGGACACCGGGTGATCTGCGTGGCCGGCGAGGACACCGCCCGGACGCTGCGCCGGGACGGCATACGCGTGCGCAGCGCGCAGTTCGGCGACTTCACCGCGGCGGTGGAGGCGGACACGGCACTGCGCGAGCCGGTGGACCTGTGCCTGATCACCGTCAAGCACACGTCCCTCGCCGCGGCCCTGGACCGGGTACCGCCCGCCGTGCTGGGCGACGCGCCGGTGGTGCCGCTCCTCAACGGCGTCGAGCACCCGCCCGCCCTGCGCGAGCGGTACGGCGACCGGCGGGTCGTGCCCGGGGTGATCCGGGTGGAGTCGACCCGGGTGGCGCCCGGCGTCGTCGAGCACGGCAGCCCGTTCACGGAGGTGGACCTGGCCGGGGCGCCCGAGCGGCTGGGAACCGTCACCGCGATGCTGGAGGCGGCGGGCGTGCGGACCCGCGTCGACCGGGAGGAGACCGCGGCGCTCTGGGCCAAGCTCACGTTCCTCGCCCCCTTCGCGCTGCTCACCACGCGGTACGGGGTCCCCGTCGGGGACGTGCGCACCGCTCGGCGCGCGGAACTGGTCGCGCTCGTCGAGGAGGCCGCCGCGGTGAGCCGTGCCTGCGGGGCGCCCGCCGACCCGGCGGCGGTCCTGGCCCGGTACGACGCCTTCCCGCCCGGGACCAGGTCGTCCATGCAGCGCGACGCCGAGGCGGGGCGTCCCCTGGAGCTGGACGCGATCGGCGGGGCCGTGCTGCGGGCGGCCGGACGCCACGCGGTGGCCGTGCCGGTGACGGCCCGTCTGGTGGCCGAGCTGACCGCCCGGTGACCCGCCGGGCGACCCGAACGGTGACCGCCGGGCGACCCGCCCGGTGGGCCGCCGGGGTTCCGAGCCGGTCTCCAGCGCCGCTGCAGGGCCGGGCGGCAGGCTGGACGCGATCGGCGCGGCCACCGGGCCGGCCGTCTCGAAGGGAGTATCCATGTCTCAGCCGGTCGGGACCCTTCCCAGCCAGGTCACCGGGGACCTCTACGCCGAGGTGCAGACCTTCTACGCCCAGCAGATGCGGCGGGTGGACGCCCTCGACATCGAGGGGTTCGCCGACACCTTCACCGAGGACGGCGAAGTGGTGCACGCGGGGGGCCACCGGCAGCGGGGCCGGGACGAGATGATCGCGGGCATGCGGGCCAGCCTGCCCCGCTACCAGGACATCGCCGTACGCCACTGGTTCGGCCACCTGATCATCGAGCCCGACGCGGCCGACCCCGACCGCCTGCGCGTCTCGTACTACACCCTCGTCACCCAGACCGACCGCGAGGGCAAGGTGAACTTCCAGCCGACCTTCACCGTCGAGGACGAACTCGTCCGGCGCGACGGCCGGCTGCTGACCCGGTCCCGCGTCATCCACCGCGACAGCCCGGCCGCGCCGCCCGCCGCCTGAACGCGCCCATGGGAATGGGGCCCCCGGGGAGGGGCCCCATTCCCATGGAACCGGGCGGTCAGTCGATCCCCCGGCAGATGTGCGGCTCCACGTCGTCGTCCGCCTCGCCGGCCAGCAGTGGCAGCGGTACCGGGTAAGCGTCATCGGCGAGTGCGACCGGGACCGGGACCGGGACCTGCTCGTACGGTGTTCTCTCCCGGCGTTCCAGCAGGGTCGTGACCATCTCCGTCTCCTCTCGGGTGTGTCAGGCGTGGCACGTGGGGAGCGCTCCGTGGAACGCGACCATCTCCTGGAACGAGGTCAGCACGTCGATCCGCGCGCCCGGCGGCAGGCCGTCCAGCTCGGCGTACGCCCGGTGCAGGTTCCCCACCAGTCGCTCGGAGTCGACCAGCTCCTTGAACCGCCCGAGGTCGGCGCGGTGCGCCGCCTGGAGGGGCGTCAGTCCGTCGCGCACCCCCTCCTCGGCCAGCCGCCCGAGCCACCGCAGGTAGTCCTCCGTCTCGTCCAGCAGCTCGGGGCCGCCCACCGGACCGTGGCCCGGTACGACCGTACGGGCGCCCAGGGCGCGCATGCGGTCCAGCGCCCGCAGGGACCCGCTGATGGAGCCGAAGAGCACGAACGGCGTGACGCCCGACCAGACGACGTCCCCGGTGAACAGCACCGACCGCTCCGGCACCCACGCCACCACGTCGTTGGCCGTGTGCGCGGGCCCCACGTGGAGCAGCTCGGTGCGCACGTCGCCCGCGTACAGGGTGAGCGAGCCGCGGAACGTGAGCGTGGGCAGCACCAGGGGCGTCTCACCCCACTCCACGCCGGGCCACAGCTGCCGCAGGCCCAGCCCCGCCTCGGCGGAGTCGGCCCGGGTGCCCTCGTGGGCGACCACCACGGCGCGCGGCGTGAACTGCCCGTTGCCGAAGGTGTGGTCGCCGTGGAAGTGGGTGTTGACGACGAAGTCCGCCCCGCCCGGGGCCACGCGCTCGACCTCCGCGCGCAGCCGCCGGGCGCGGGCCTCGGTCGCGGCGGTGTCGACCAGGACGGTCCGCCCCTCACCGACGACGAGGCCCGCGTTGTTCAGGCACCACCCTCCGTCCGGCTGGACGAACGCGTACACCCCGTCCGCCACCTCCCGCAGCGCCCCCGGACCGGCCACCGTGCCCCCGGCCGCGGTGCTCACGCGGCCTCCGCCCGGGCCGCCGGCAGCCGGGTGAAGCGGCCCCGGTGGAACACCAGCGGGTCCGGCTCGCCCGGCCCGCCGGCCAGTGCCACCACACGGCCGATCAGCAGCGTGTGGTCGCCGGCCTGGTACTGGGCGTCGAGCACGCACTCGAAGTACGCCTCGGCGGACGGGATCACGGCGTTGCCGGTGACCCCCTCGACCGCGGCCAGCCGCAGCATCGCGGCCTGCCCCTCCGACCGGTCCGGGCGGCAGAACTCCTGGGCGAGGTCGCGCTGCTCCTCGGTCAGCACGTTCACCGCGAAGCTCCCCGACCGCAGCACCCGGGGGCGCATCCGGCCGTCGGCCTTGACCGACACCAGGATGAGCAGCGGGTCGAGGGACACCGAGGTCAGGCTATTGAGGGTGATCACCGCCGTGTCGTCGGCGCTGCCCTGGGTGAGCAGGGTGACACCGGTGGGAAACCGGCCCATCACGGACCGGAATACAGCCAGATCGGGCTCTGCGAGCATTGCGCCTGCAGCTGTCATGTTCGGTGCTCCGTCTCTGTCGGCGCGGCATGGGTGGGGGATCGGGGGAGATCAGTAGTTGCCGAGTCCGCCGCAGACGTTCAGCGCCTGGGCGGTGATCGAGGCGGCCAGGTCGGAGGCGAGGTAGCCGACCAGTCCCGCGACCTCCTCGGGGGTGGAGTAGCGGCCGAGCGGGATCTTGGCGTTGAACTTCTCCTGGATCGCCTCCTCGCTCACGCCGTAGTGGCCCGCGTACCCCTGGCGTACGCGCTGGGCCATCGGCGTCTCGACGTAGCCCGGGCAGACGGCGTTCACGGTGATGCCGCTCTTGGCCAGCTCCTTGCCCACCGCCTTGGTGAAGCCGACCACACCGTGCTTCGACGCCGAGTACGGCGCGGCGAGCTCCACGCCCTGCTTCCCCCCGGTGGAGGCGATGTTGATGATCCGGCCCCAGTCGCCGTCCCGCATCCGGCCGGTGCTCAGCACCTCACGGGTGACACGGAAGGTGCCGTTGAGGTTCGTCTCGATGACGTCGTCCCACACGGAGTCCGCCAGTTCCGCCGTGACACCGCCGCCGCCCCGGCCGGCGTTGTTGACGAGGACGTCGATGCGCCCGTACGCCTCCACCGCGGACCGGACGGCGGTGCGGATCTGGTCGAGCGAGGTCACGTCGCACACCGTGCCGTCGACCTCCAGGCCCTCCTCCCGCAGCCGCTTGACCATGGTGCGGACGCTCTCCTCGCCGCGGGCCACCCCGAACACCGCCATGCCCTGCCGGGCCAGCAGCTCGGTGACGGCGAGGCCGATCCCACTGGTCGCGCCGGTGACGAACGCCACCCGTCGTCCCGCCTGTGTCATGGTGCTCTCCCGTTCCCCTAGGTCGTGTGGTGCTGCTCTGGGTGGGGACGACCGTGACCGTGCCGCCTCGCGCGCCTCTCGACGACGGGTGGAGGCCCGCCGGAGGCCCGCCTTCGAGCGGAACTCGACATGGGGCCTAGCGGCCGGCGCGAGCGTGGAGGGCGTTCCGTGCGGCGACCGGTGACCCTGTCCGGCCCGCCACGTGCCCGGGACACCGGGCGGCAACAGGTGACACCCGGCGAGATCGAGCGAGGAGGCCCCGTGCCCGAACAGCAGCAGACCCTTCCCGATGTACGGAAGTCGGTGACCGTGGCGGCCACGCCGGAGGAGTGCTTCGCCGTCTTCACCGAGCGGCCCAAGGACTGGTGGCCCCCCACCCACATCCTGGTCAAGAAGGAGCGGGTCGGTCTCGCCTTCGAGCCGGGCGTCGGCGGCCGCTACTACGAGTGGGACGTCGACGGCACCGAGATCGCCTGGGGCCGCGTGCTCGAATGGGAGCCGGGCCGCCGGCTCGCCATGACGTGGCGCATCGACCCCAACTGGCAGTCCATCACGGACGACGAGCGGGCCAGCGAGATCGAGGTCGACTTCGAGGCCGTGGACGAGGGCCACACCCGGGTGAGCCTGGCGCACGTCAAGCTGGACAAGCACGGCGAGGGCGCCGAGCGGATCTTCAAGGCGCTGGACGGGCCGAGCCCCGGCGAGACGCTGGAGCTCTTCGCCAAGGCCGTCGCGAACGGGCCGCGGTCGTGAGCGGCACGGCGAACGCGACGCTTCCCGCCCCGGCGACGGCCCTCACCGGCCCCGCCGTCACCGGCCCCGCGACCGCCGGGACCGCCGGTGCGGGCCCCGGCCCGGCCGCCGGGGACGCCGGTACCGGCCTCGCCCGAGCCGCCGAGAGCATACGCGTCCTGGCCGCCGGGCACGCCGCGGCCGCCGACGCCGAGCGGGCCCTCCACCGCGAGGTGGTCGAGGCGCTGCGCGAGGCCGGCTTCGCCCGGCACTTCGTCGCCTCCCGGTTCGGCGGCAGCGAGGGCACGTTCGCCGAGCTGACGTCCGCGGTCATGACGGCCGGCGAGGGCTGCGCGGCCACCGCCTGGTGCGCCTCGCTGTCCGCGTACTCCGCCCGCTTCGCCGCCCACCTGCCCGAGGAGGGGCACCAGGCGCTGTGGGGCGACAGCCCGGACACGGTGGTCGCCACCGCGCTGATGCCGGTCGGCCGCGCGCAGCGGACGGACGGCGGCTGGCGCCTCACCGGCCAGTGGGCGTACGTCAGCGGCGTGGACTTCGCCGACTGGGCGCTGGTCTGCGCGGTCGTGCCCGGCGCGGGGGAGGGCCCGCCCACGATGCGGTTCTTCGCGCTGCCCCGCGGCACGTACACCGTGCGCGAGACGTGGGACAGCGTCGGCATGCGGGCCACCGGCAGCCACACCGTCGTCGTGGACGACGTCCGGGTGCCCGACCACCTGTCGTTCGACCGCGCGGACATGCTGCGCGGCCGCAACGCCGGCTCGGACCTGCCCGCCCACAACGTGCCCTTCCAGGCGGTCGGCGGACTGACCTTCATCGCCCCGGTGGTCGGTGCGGCCACCGGCGCGCTGTCGGCCGCCGCCGCCACGCTCACCGGCCGCAAGCGCAACCAGACCGGCGAGCTGAAGGTGGTCCGCGCCTCGGGGCGGATCGACGCGGCCCGGCACCTCGTCATGGAGAACGCCGGTGTGCTCGACGGGCGGCTGTTCACCCCCGAGCACATGGCCCGCAACGAGCGCAACGCCACCTTCGCCGCCGAACTCCTCCAGGAGGCCGTCGGCCTGCTGGTGGGCGCGGCGGGCACCGGCGGCCTGGGCGAGGGCCAGGCCCTCCAGCGCTTCTGGCGGGACGTGACCTCGGCGACGAGCCATGTCGCGCTCCAGTACGACACGGCGGCGCGGAAGAACTACTCGGCGGTGCTGCTCGGCCCGGAGGACTGAGCGCGCCACGACGGGGGAGGGGGCGTCCGGGACAGCGTGGTCCCGGACGCCCCCTCCCCGCTTGCGCGCACCCCCGGCCCGCCGCGGCCGCCCGCGGGCGTGCCCGCCGGGCGCTCCAGGCAGGAGCGACCTGATCTCCATCGGCCCTTCCTAGGGTGCTGCGTGACTGCAGCTGACCAAGCGGAGGTGTCACCATGACTGCCCCTCAGGAGACGGACGTCTTCCCCCTCACCGGCTCGACCTACCGTGGTCCCGCCCCGCGGTACGCGGAGCTGCGGGCGGAGCAGCCCGTGGTGAAGGTTCCGACGGCGGGCGGCGTGGACGCCTGGCTGATCACCCGGTACGAGGACGTGCGCCGGCTGTCCGCCGACCCGCGGCTCAGCCGCGCCCTCGCCTGCGGGCCCGGCGCGCCGCGCATCGGCGGGACGATGCACACCACGCCCGAGATGATCATTTCGCTGGACTCGCCCGAGCACTCCCGGCTGCGCAAGCTGGTCGCCGGCGCCTTCACCCTGCGCCGCGTCGAGCGGATGCGGGCCAACGTGCAGAAGGTCACCGACGAACTGCTCGACGACATGGAGGCCAAGGGCGGCACCGTCGACCTCGTACAGCAGCTGGCGCTGCCCCTGCCGCTGACCGTCATCGGCGAACTGCTCGGGGTGCCCTCGGAGGACCTGCGCAAGTTCGAGAAGTGGGCGCGCGCCTTCGCCACGGTGGACGACCGGGCCGGCGGCGAGGAGTC
This sequence comes from Streptomyces noursei, assembly GCF_001646665.1. Lineage (GTDB taxonomy): Bacteria > Actinomycetota > Actinomycetes > Streptomycetales > Streptomycetaceae > Streptomyces > Streptomyces lavendulocolor. Next base: position 58,630 of record NZ_LWBU01000300.1, read on the forward strand.
CCTGAACGGCCTGGCGAAGCTGAGCGAGTACATCGTGGGGCTGATCGCGGACAAGCGCGCGAACCCCACCGACGACATGCTGTCCGAACTGATCGCGGCCCGCGACAACGACGACCGGCTCAGCGAGCCGGAGCTCGTGACCTTCGGCTTCACCCTCATCGGCGCCGGTTTCGACACCACGGCGAACCAGCTCGCCAACTCGGTGCTGGCGCTGCTGGCGGACGGCCAGGAGCAGTGGCGGTGGCTGGCGGAGGACCGCGGCCGCATCCCCACCGCGGTGGAGGAACTGCTGCGCCACGTCAACCTGTTCGCCACCGACACCTCCGGCTTCCCGCGCATCGCGGCGGAGGACATCGAGGTCGGCGGGGTGACGATAGAGAAGGGCGACGCGGTGCTGCTCGCCCTCGCCTCCGCCAACCGGGACGAGACGGTCTTCACGGACCCCGACCGGCTCGACCTGGCCCGCGAGCACAACCCGCACATCTCCTTCGGCCACGGCGTCCACTACTGCCTCGGCAAGCACCTGGGGCGGATGGAGATGGAGATCGCCCTCGACGGTCTGGTACGCCGCTTCCCGGACCTGCGGCTCGCGGTGCCCGAGAGCGAACTGCCCTGGCACAACGGCGAGATCAACCACACCCTCACCAGCCTCCCGGTCACCTGGGGCGCGTGACCGTTCGTTCCGTCCCGTCCTCCGGGGCGCCGCGAGCACGTCGCGGCGCCCCGGCGGGTCCACGACGGGCCCGCGCAGGACCGGACGGGAGCCGCGCGGGGCGTACGGAAAAGCCGGTCCCGGCCACCCCTCGGTGGCCGGGACCGGCTCCGTGCTCCCGCCCGTGCGGGATCAGCCCGCGTCCTTCACCGGGCCCATGACGGCGAAGCGCGCGCCCTGGTCGTCGGAGACGAGCGCCGAGCGGCCGAAGGGGCTGTCGGACGGCTCACGGCTCACGCTGCCGCCCAGTTCGCGGACCTTCGCCACGGTCGCGTCGGTGTCCGCGACGGAGAAGTAGACGAGGGCGTGCGCGGGGACCTCCTCCGGAATGAACGCGCCCATCTGGAGGCGCCCGGCGGTCGGCGCCTGCGCGCCGGGGGCGAACCACAGCTTGAAGTCGAACTCCGTGCCCTCGGAGATCTGCTGCCCCTTGAAGTCGAACACCGTCTCGTAGAACGGGTCGACGTCGGCCTTGGCCCGGGTGTAGATCTCCGGCCAGAAGAACGAGCCGGGCACGCCCTGGAGGGCGAAGCCGGCCCGGGTGCCGGCCTGCCACGCGCCGAAGGCGGCGCCGCCCGGGTCGACGGCCTGGAGCACGGTGCCCGCGTCGGCGACCGGGAACGGGCCGCCCGTCACCTTGCCGCCCGCCTCCGCGATGCGGCGGGCGAGGGCCTCCACGTCGGGCGTGGCGAAGTACAGGTTCCACGCGGTGGGCGCGCCGTCCCGCGCGGGGACGAGCGCCGCCACGTCCTTGCCGTCCTTGAGCGCCGGCGTGTAGTCGCCGAACGCCTCCGCACCGGCCTCGAACGTCCAGCCGAACAGCTCGCCGTAGAAGCGCTTGCCCGCCTCCAGGTCGGCCACGGTCAGGTCCACCCAGCAGGGGGTTCCAGCATCGAACGAGGTCATGTCCTGCCTCTCTCGGTCGCGTACGCGGTACACGTCGTCACGGTCGTCCGCACCGTATCCGCGGAGCCTCGAGCCCCGGACGAGCGGCGCCCGCGCCCCGCTCGTGAGGAGCGGGGCGCGGGCGCGCGGTGGGGGGTGGGGGATGGGGCGGGCGCGCGGCGTCAGCGCGCGGCGGCCACCCGGCTCGCGGAGCTGCTCACCGTGACCGGGCCGAGCAGGGCACCGGTCTTCTCGTTCTTGGTGAAGGCGACCGCCGTCGTGCTGAACTTGTCGCCCTTGACGCGGCCCATGTGGACGGCGTGGACCGTGCCCGGGTAGACGCCCTCGGCGGGCTCCTCCGGGCCGTCGTGGGTGATGTAGAACGAGAAGGACCCGTCCGGCCGGGCGGTCCAGTAACCGCTGCCCGGGTACTCGGGGTTGCCGTTCTCGTCGGGCGCCCCGTCGGTGGTGAGCGTGTGGTCCGCGGCGAAGGTGAACCGCGAGACGGTTCTCGCCGCGCCGGGACCGGTGCCTATGGTCACCGTGGTCTCCCAGGTGCCCGTGAGGGCCGGCTGCTGCTTCCCGGTCTCGGGCGTGGCGGTCGCCGTGGCGGTCCCGGCGCCCACCAGGGCCACCGTCATGGCGAGCCAGACACCGGTCGTGCGCAGGGAGCGGCGGCCGGCGCGGGAGGAGGGGACGAGGGTGGAGTTACGCATGGGTGAGCCTTTCCTGGGGTCTGCGGGCAAGGGTCTTGAGGTCGAAGCCCGGCCGGCGCACGTCGTCGGCCGTCAGTTCCGTACCGGAGGCGAGCAGGCGCCGGGCGATGCCGTGGTCGGCCGGCCGGTTCACCGACTCCACGCCGGTCAGCCGGCCGTCGCGGAAGCAGAAGACGGAGAAGCGGCCGCCCTCCGGATCGCCGGCGAGCACCGTCTCGTCGTGCCCGGCGGTCAGCCCGGCGATCTGGAGGCGCATGTCGTACTGCTCCGACCAGAACCATGGGACGGCCGTGTACGGCACGCGGTCGCCGCAGATCCCGGCGGCGACGACCTTGGCCTGGTCGGAGGCGTTCTGCACCGACTCCAGCCGGACGTGGCGGCCCGCGTGCGGGCTGGGGAAGCGGGCGCAGTCGCCCAGCGCGTAGATGTCGGGGTCGTCGGTGCGCAGCTGGGCGTCGACCACGATGCCGTCGCCGACCTGCAGTTCGGCGAGCGTCGCCAGTTCCGTGTTCGGCAGTACGCCGATGCCGACCACCACCAGGTCGGCGGGGATGCGTTCCGCGCCGTCGAGCTCCACGACCTCCACGCGGCCGGCGGCGCTCCCCCACAGGGCGGTCACCTCGCGACTCAGCAGGATCCGCACGCCCGCCTCGGCGTGCCGGGCGACCAGGCGCGACGACATCGTGGGGGTGAGCGCCCGGGCCAGCGCGCGGGACTGCGCCTCCACCACGGTCACCTCGTGGCCGAGCTTCCGGGCGGTGGCGGCCAGCTCGAGCCCGATGAATCCGGCGCCGATCACCACGAGCCGGCGCGGCGGGCCGGTCAGCCGCTTCCGCAGGTCCTCGGCGTCGGCGAGACCGCGCAGGGTCAGCACACCGGACAGCGACACCGCGCCCGGCACGGGCAGCGTGCGGGGACGGGCCCCGGTGGCCAGGACGAGGCTGTCGTACGGCAGCGTCGTACCCGTCTCCAGGAGCACGGTCCGCCGCTCCCGGTCGATCTTCGCCGCCCGGGTGCCCGACACCACTTCGACGTCCTGGGCGGCGAAGAAGGCACGCGGGCGCAGTTCGAGGTCACCGGCGGCCGTGTCGCCGGTGAGGAAACCCTTCGACAGGGGCGGCCGCTGGTACGGCAGCACGGGCTCGTCCCCGACCAGGGTGAGGCGGCCCCGGTAGCCCCGGCCGCGCAGTGCCGCGGCGGTGTCGAGCCCGCCCTGGCCCGCGCCGATGACGACGACTCCTCGCGGGCCCATCAGCTCTGCGCCTCCGGCAGGTGCACGACGAGCCCGTCGATCGCCTCCGTCACCGGCAGCTGGCAGCTCAGCCGGCTGTGCTCGGTGCGCTCGCAGGCCGTCCCGTACAGGACGTCGTCCTCGACGGAGTCCATCTCGGGCAGCGGCAGTTCGTTCGCCTCGTCGACGTAGACGTGGCACGTGCCGCACTGGGCGGACCCGCCGCACTGGGCCTCGATGCCCTCGACGCCGTTCAGCTTCGCACCGCGCATGACCGTGTTCGGCGCCTCGACGTCGACGATGGTGACGGTGCCGCTCGGATGCTTGTACGTGATCTTGGCCATGCGCTCTCCTCTGGAGTGTCGACCGGCTGGCGGAGATACGGCCAGGACTGTGACGACGGCCCCTGGGGGCGCGGTGGAGGGGGCCTCGAAGGGGCGGGCGGCTCGACCCGACCGCTATCGCGCTTCGATCGGGCGCGCGCAGCGTGCCGCCATGACTGCTGCCCGGACGCCGAACACGGCCGCCCCGCCCACCCCGCCCGCCTCACGCGCCACGACCGGCAGCCGGCTCCGGCTCGTCCTGGTCGCCTGCTGCCTGGGCCAGTTCATGAACGTGCTGGACGCCTCCGTGGTGAACGTGGCCCTCCCCGTCATCGCGGAGGACCTGCGCTTCGACCGGCACAACCTCCAACTGGTCAACAACGCCTACACCGTGGTCGTCTGCGGGTTCCTGCTGCTCGGCGGGCGCCTCGCCGACCTGTTCGGCCAGCGCAGGATCTTCCTGTGCGGAGTCGGGCTGTTCACCCTCGCCAGCACCGTCGGCGGAGCGGCGGACGACCCCGCCACCCTGGTCCTCGCCCGCGCCTTCCAGGGGCTGGGCGCGGCCGTCATGGCCCCGGCCACCCTCACCGTCCTCGGCACCACGTTCACCCGGCCGGACGCCCGCGCCAAGGCGTTCGGCTGGTGGAGCGCGGTCTCCGGCGCCGCCGGCGCGATCGGGGTGCTGCTCGGCGGCGTGATCACCGAGTTCTTCTCCTGGCGCTGGATCCTGCTGATCAACCTGCCCATCGGCATCGCGCTGTTCGCCGCCGTGTGCTGGGTGGTCCCCGAGTCCCCGGCCCGGCAGGAGCGGCGCACCCTCGACGTGCCCGGCGCGGTGACGGTCACCCTCGGCCTGATGGCCGCCGTCCACGGCGTCTCCGAGGCCCACGTCCACGGCTGGGGCTCACCGCGCGTCCTGGGGCCGCTGCTCGCGGGCGCGGCCCTGCTCGCCGTCTTCCTCGTCATCCAGGCCCGGTTCGCCGCACACCCGCTGGTACCGCTCGGGATCTTCCGCAACCGCGCGGTCGCCGCCGCCAACCTCGTGGCGTTCTTCGGCATCGCCGCGCTCTTCAGCACCTTCTACTTCTTCACCCTGCTGCTCCAGCAGGTCCTCGGCTACACCCCGCTGCAGACCGGGCTCGGCTATCTGCCGCTGTCGCTGGGCATCGCGCTCGGCGGCTGGGGCATCGCCTCCGTGGTGCCCCGCAGCGGCCCCCGCCCGGTGCTGATCGGCGGGCTCGCCCTGTCCAGCGCGGGCCTGCTGTGGCTCTCGCGCACGGACGCGACGGCCTCGTACACCACCGACGTGCTCGGCCCGGTGCTGCTCCTCGGCTTCGGCATGGGCGCCGTGCTCAACGCGACGACCAACGCGGCCACCGCCGGCCTCCCCGCGCACCAGGCGGGCCTCGCGTCCGGCCTGCTCAACACCACCCGCCAACTGGGCAGCGCGGTGGGCCTCGTGACCCTCGCCGCCCTGTCCACCGCCCGCATCGACGGCACCGGCGCGGGCGGCACGGCCTCTCCCGAGGCGCTCGCCTCCGGATACGGGACGGCGCTCACCGGCGCGGCCCTCTTCGCCGCGGCGGGGGCCGTCGCCGCCCTCGCCGTACCGGTCAGGGAGCGGTCCAGAGCGTCTCGAGGCGACACCGAGAGGCTGGCCTCCTGACGAGAACGGAGGTTTGCGGTGGTCAACGAGTTCCGCACACAACGGCCGCAGTGGTCGCCCGCGCCGCACGACGAGACGCTCGAGTACGCCACGATCGAGGTGCCCCGCGACTACGCCGACCCCGGGGGCGAGCGGCTCACCCTCGCCCTCAGCCGCCGCCGCGCCACCGCTCCCGAGCGGCGGCGCGGCATCCTGCTGGCGGTCAACGGAGGGCCCGGCGGCGACTGGGGACACGGCCGCGCGCTGCCGGACAAGTACGCAGGCACCCCCCTGCACGAGGTGTACGACCTGATCGGCTTCGACCCGCGCGGCACCGGCGCCTCCACCCCCCTGCACGCCGAAGTGACCGTGCCGCGCGCGCCGTTCGACTCCCGGCCGCCCGACTCGGTGTTCGCCACCCTCGCCGAGGACATGCGGCTGCGGGAGGAGGCCTGCGCACGGGCGGGCGGCGAGCTGCGCCCGCACGTCAGCACCCGCAACACCGCGCGCGACATGGACGTCGTCCGCGCCGTCCTCGGCGAGGACACGCTGAACTTCGTCGGGTACGCGTACGGCGCCTACGTCGGCGCCGTGTACGGCAGCATGTTCCCCGCGCACCTGGACCGCAGCGTCCTCGACTCGTGCGTCAACCCCGACTGGACCTGGCGCGAGCAGTTCCTGTGGCAGGGCGACGCCGTGCAGCGCAACGTCGACCGGTGGGCCGAGTGGACCGGGGAGCGGCACGGCCACTTCGGGCTGGGCACCTCCGCCGCGCAGGTCCTCGCCACCGTGGAGGACGTGGCCGCGCGCCTCGAAGGGCTCAGCCACGGCGTGCAGGTGCGCACCCTGTTCGACGGGGCGGTCGGCAACCGCGCCGCCGACCGCGGCCAGTGGACCGAGCTGGGCATCCTCGTGGGCCGGCTGCGCGAGACGGCCGACCGGGGCGGCTCCGGCGCCGGCGACGCCTGCCGCGGGCTCCTGTCGCAGCAGGGCACCTGGCGGCCCGGCGACAGCGAGGGCGACCTGCGCTGCGGCGTGCTGGAGGCGATCACCCTGGAGCACGCCTGGCCCGCCGACCTGGAGGTCTACTACCAGGACATGCGGGACTTCCGGAAGCGGTTCCCCTACGGCTACGGCGTGCTCCGCGCCCAGCCGTGGGTGGGCGCCTTCCGCACCTTCGAGGCCCCCGAGGCCCCGGCGGTGCTCACCCGCGACGGCTACCCGGCCGGGCTGGTCGTCCAGGCCGACGGCGACCCGATGGACCACTACGCGGGCGGCGTCGCCATGGCCGAACGGCTGGGCCACCACCTGCTCACCGTCGAGGACTCCGGCGAGCACGAGGTGTACGTCCTCGGCGGCAACCCGCACGTCGACGAGGTGGTGCACCGCTACCTCGTCGACGGCGTCCTCCCGCCGGCCCGCGTCTCCTGCCCGGGCCGCGTCCCGCGCCCCGACGTCCCCGCGGACCCCGCCTGATCCGCACCCGGACGGACGAAACGGGAAGGCCCGGTACCGATCGGTACCGGGCCTTCGTGCCGCCGGGGCGGTCACCACCGGACGGGCAGCTCCCACAGGCCGTAGATCACGGCGCCCTCCTTGCGGGGGATCTCCAGGAACGGCTTGGCCAGCTGGAGGGTCGGGATCCGCTGGAACAGCTTGCTCCAGACGATCTCCAGCTCCAGCCGCGCCAGGTCGGCGCCGATGCAGTGGTGCACCCCGTGCCCGAAGCCCAGGTGCTTGCGGCTGCCGCGGGTGATGTCCAGCTTCTCCGGCTCCGGGAACACCTCGGGGTCGCGGTTGGCGGCCAGCCCGAGGCACAGGATGCCGTCACCCTTGCGGATGACCTGGCCGCCGATCTCGATGTCCTCCAGGGCCACCCGCGGCACGGCGGTGTCGCCGATGGTGGCGAAGCGGACGAGCTCCTCGACGGCCGGCCGCACCAGCGCCGGGTCGTTCAGGAGCAGTTCGAGCTGGTCGGGGTTCTCCAGCAGGCAGGCGGTGCCCAGGGATATCTGGCTGGCCGTGGTCTCGTGGCCGCCGTTCATCAGCAGCCGCACCATGTTGAACAGGTCGCGGTCGGTGTACTCCTCGCCGGACGCCTCGTAGTCGGCCATCGCCCGGCTGAGCAGGTCCTCGCCCGGCTCGGCCTTCTTCTGCTGGATCAGGTCGCTGATGTACGCGTTGACCTCGACGATCGCCGCCTGCCGCTCCTCGGTGGAGCTGTGGCCGCCGAGCAGCGCCGTACCGTGCTTGATGAAGAAGTCGTGCTGGTCCTGCGGAATGCCGAGCAGCTCGCAGATCACCGTCATCGGCACCGCCAGCGAGAACACCCGGTGGAAGTCGACCGGGGGCTCCATCGCCAGCAGCTTGTCCAGGTGGTCGTCGACGATCTCCTCGACGCGCGGCCGCAGCCGCTGCACCTGGCGGTTGGTGAAGGTCAGCGCCGCCTTGCGCCGGGTGTTGCTGTGCTCCTTGCCGTCGTACCCGATGAACGACGTCTCGGTGCGGTACTCCGGCGGGGCGACGAAGTAGAACGGGAAGTTGTCGTGCTTGCGCGAGGCGCTGACCCGCGGGTCGGTCAGCAGCTCCCGTATGGTCTGGTAGCCGGTGACCGTCCAGATGCGCAGGCCGGATCCGTCCAGGGTGACCTGGGAGACGTCCTTCTCGATCATCTCGGCGTATTCCTTCGGCGGCGTGAACGGGCACTGCCGCGCGTAGGGGAACGTCTTGGTCTCCGCCTCGGCGAGGGCGTCCGGCTCCATGGCACTGGTTGTCACGGTTGAGTCCTTCCGTTTCATGAGGGATCGGTCGGGTGGGGCGGTACGTGTCGGACGCGGCCTAGCGGCCGGCGATGTCCATGCCGCCGTCGACGGTGACGATCTGTCCGGTGACCAGCGAGTCGGCCGGCCCGGCGAGGCGGGTGACCCAGGTGGCGATGTCCTCGGCCTCGGCGATCCGGCCGAGCGGGACGGAGTGCGTCACCCCGGCGAACAACCCCTCGACCTGCTCGTCCGACAGGCCGTTGGCGGCATACGCCTCGGTGCGGACGAAGCCCGGGGCGACGGCGTTGACGCGGATGCCCCGCGGGGCGAGCTCCGCCGCCCAGCTGCGGGTGAAGCTGTGCACGGCGGCCTTGCTGGCGGAGTACAGGGAGCTTTCGGGGCCGGGGTTGTGACCGCCCCGGCTGGAGATGAGCACGATGTGCCCGCCCGGGCCGCGCAGCAGCGGCAGCAGGTGCGTGGTCAGCAGGACGGGGCCGAGGACGTTGGTCTCCAGCACCTCCCGGGCCGTGCCCGCGTCGAGCGCCGCGAGGGGGGTGAAACGGAAGACACCGGCGTTGTGCACGAGGACGTCCAGCACCCCGCCGTGCTCCCGTACCGCCTCGGAGACGGCCTCGGCGCCGACCTCGGTGGTGACGTCGGCGGTGACGGGCACGATCGCCGGGTGGAGCGCCGCCACCTCGGCGAGCCGCTCCTTGCGGCGGCCGGTGATGATCACGGCGCCGGCACCGAGACCGGCGAAGGCCAGCGCGGTGGCCCGGCCGATGCCGGTGCCCCCTCCGGTGACGACGACGGTCCGATCGGCAAAAGGCTTGTCCGGCATGGCGATTTCCTCTCTCGGCCGGTGTATGACGGGCGGACGGATCCAGCCACGGGTCAGTACACCGGCTCCGGCTGGGGTGCCGGTCGAGCGGACGGGGAGCGGGCCGGATCCGGTCACCCGCCTTCGTCGAAGCGCACCTCCGGATCGGAGCAGCCGGCCGCGGCGAAGGCGAGCAGCCGCATCCCCTCCTCGACCAGTTCGGCACGGACGCGGCCGGTCAGCGGGGCGAACGGCGTCAGCACCAGGGCGGCCGCGTCCCGGCCGCGGTCGATCCGCCACATGCCGTGCACGAAACCGTCGACCAGGAAAGTCGGCCGGATCAGACCGTTGCGGGTGAAGACCCGTCCGCGCTGCTCCTCCGTCATGATCCGCGAGCGGTCGGCGTGCGAGAGCAGGATGTTGTCGAAGTCGGGCAGGTACCGCACCGGCGCCGGGGTGTCGCCGGCCGGCCGGGGCGCGTCGGGCAGGTCGTACAGCTGGACGCCGTTCTCGTCGCGGAAGGCGCGCAGCCGGGGCGCCAGCCGCCGCACCACCGCGGTGAGCCGGGTCAGACCGGACCAGGTCTGCACGTCCTTCACGGACGCCGGGCCGAACGCGGCCAGGTACCGCAGCACCGTCGCGTCCGGGCTGTCGTCCTCGTCGAGGGGCTCGCCCAGCCACGCCTGCGCCGTGGTGTGCACGGCCTGCCCGCTCTCGCCCCACAGCCCGCGCGGCGGCACCTGCACCAGGGGTTCGAGGTTGCGCACGGCGTTGGCCAGCGCGAACGGTTCGCGCCCGGGGAAGCGTTCGGCGAGCCGGGCGCCCAGCGCGCCCAGGGTCAGCGGCTCCTTCTCGACCAGCTCCTTCCCGTGCGCGGCGACCTCGGTGAGGTCGAGGCCGGTGAGCTGCCGGCCGAAGGCGCCGCTGAGCTGGCGCTCCAGCACCCCGCGCAGCACCGGCCGCAGCCGCCGGCAGTCCCGCGCGGTGACCAGGTGCAGGGTGCCGCGCATCAGCACCAGGCGCACCGCCGCCCGCTCGGAGACGAGCCGCGACAGGTCCTCGACCTCGAAGCCCGACAGCCGGGTCCACAGGCCCACGTACGGCGGGTCCGGGGCCTGCGCCTGCATGCCGACCAGGTGCTCCACCGCCTCCGCCGCACCCGTCGACGAGCGTTCCAGCAGCAGTTGGCGGGCCAGCAGGGCGCGGTTCAGCGCCCTCCGGTCGAGTACGTCCGCGTCCTGGGTCATGACCGTCCCTCTTTCCTGAAGCGTGACAGCGGCGGTGCCCCGGGACGTTCCACGGGGCACCGCCGCAGCGTACGGCCGAGCGGGCTCAGCTCAGCCTGACGAGTACGGTGCCGCTGTAGCGGCGCTCCATCAGCGCGACGAACGCCTCCGGCAGCGCGGGCACCCCGCCCTCGACGACCGTGTGCGGGAACACGATCCGTCCCTCGCGCAGCCACGCGCCGAACCGGTCGTTCCAGTCCTCGATCTGGTCCGGCGTGTGCAGCGTGGCGAAGCCCCGCAGCGTCAGGTCCTTGGTGATGACCGACATCAGGGGCAGACGCGGGCTGCCCCCGTCACCGGTGCCGTGCTGACCGGCCAGCGCCCCGCACAGCGCGAACCGTGCGCCGCGTGAGGCGACCTGCACCGCGGCCTCGAACTGCTCGCCGCCGACGTTGTCGAAGACCACGTCGAGACCGTCCGGCGCCAGCTCGGCGAGCCGGTCGGCGACCGGGCCGTCGTGGTAGTCGAAGGCGGCGTCGAAGCCCAGCTCGTCGACGAGGAAGTCGATCTTCTCCTTGGAGCCGGTGCTGCCGATGACCCGCTTCGCACCCTTCAGCCTGGCGATCTGCCCCGCCAGCGCGCCCACACCGTTGGTGGCGCCCGACACGAACACGACGTCGCCCTCGCGCACGTCCGCCGTGCCGGCCATGCCGTGCCAGGCCGTCGGCCCCTGCGACAGGAAGTACTCGGGACCGGGCAGCAGCGACCGGTCGCGCCGGAAGAACTCGTGGGCGCTGCCGACGGCGTACTCGCGCCACCCGGAGAAGTGCTCCACCAGGTCCCCGACGGCCAGGTCCGGGCTGTTCGACCGGACGACCGTGCCGACGGTCCGGCCCCACATCGCGATCCCCGGCCGGAACACCGGGATCGGCAGCTTGGTGTCCGGGTTCATCTGGTCGCGGGCCACCGAGCCCAGGGTCATCCAGTCGTTGCGCACGACGACCTGGCCCTCGCCCGGCTCGGCGAGGGCGGACTCCCCGAGCTCGAAGTGGGCGAGGGTGACCTCGCCCTCCGGGTACGAGGCCAGCCGGACCTCGCGGCTGGTCGCCGGCAGCTGATCGACGGTCATGCGGTGCTCCTTGGCAGTTCGACGGGAAGGGCGAGCAGGTTGTGGTTCACGTCTCCGGCCCGCCAGATCAGTTCGTGCTCGGGGACCGCGAGCCGCGCGCCGGGGAAGCGGCGGGTCAGCTCCTCGAGCGCCACCGTGAGCTCCAGGCGCGCCAGCGGCGCCCCCAGGCAGCGGTGGATGCCGTGACCGAACGCGAGGTGGGGGTTGTCGGCCCGGCCGAAATCGGCGCGGTCGGGGTCGGGGAAGACCGCGGCGTCGCGGTTGGCGGACGGGAAGGCCAGGAACACGGCCTCGCCGGCCGGGATCACCACCCCGCCGACGGCCACGTCCTCGGTGGCGATCCGGGGCAGCCCCGAGGTGTCGTTGCCGTTCAGGTTCACCGTGCGCAGCAGTTCCTCCACCGCGACCGGGATCTCCTCGGGGTGCTCGCCCAGCCGCCGCCACACGTCCCGGTGGCGGGCGAGCAGGGTGGCGGCGAAGTTGCCGATCTGGCCGGCGGAGGAGTCGAACCCGGCGCCCAGCAGCGTGAAGCCGAGCCCGACCAGCTCGTCGAACCCGAGCCGGTCGCCGCCGTCGGCCCGCGCACCGGGGGAGCCGTCCTGGGCGTCCGCGTCTGCGTCGTTGATCGTGTCGGCGTCGGCGTCCGGGCCTTTGGCGGCGTCCGGACCCCGGCCCGCGCCGGGGCCTTCGTCCACGTCCGCGCCCTTGCCCAGGCGGGCGCCGATGAGGGCGGACAGCACGTCGTCGGCGGGTTCGGCCTGCTTGGCCGCCACCAGCCCGGCGATGTACGCGCCGAGCTTCTCCCCGCCCTCCGCCGCCTGCTCCGGAGGCGCCGACACGTCCGCGAACTGCCGCACCCACGCGTGGAACCGGTCCCGGTCGGCCTCGGGCACGCCGAGGAGTTCGCAGATCACCGTCATGGCGAGCGGCGCCGCGAACCCGGCCACCAGGTCGGCCGGCCCGGGGCCGGACTTCTCCAGCTCGTCCAGCAGCCGGCCCGCGACCTCCCGGACCCTCGGGCGCATCCCCTCGACGCGCTGTGCCGAGAACGCTTGCTCGGCCAGGGCACGCAGCCGGGTGTGGTCCGGCGGGTCCAGCGAGATGATCATGCCGGGCGGCGCCTGGAACAGCCCGTCGAACCGCGGTGCCTCCGGCGCGTACGACGCGGCCCGGCTGAACCGGGGGTCGTCCAGCACGCGGATCACGTCCTCGTGGCGGGTGACCAGCCAGGCGTGGCCGCCGCCCCGCCACACGACCCGGACCACCGGCCGCTCGGCCCGCAGCCGGGCGAAGAGCGGGGCGGGGCCCCGGTGGCTGGAGCCGGGGAAGGGGAACTCGGGCAGCTCCGGCCCCTCGTCGGGGGCGGCCGGACGGCCGGTCATCGTCAGGCCCCCTCGGGCCGGGCCAACGGCCGCAAGAACGAGCGCAGTTCGTCGACCAGCAGCCCCGGCTGCTCCAGCGCCGGGAAGTGGCCGCCGGTCCCGTGGTCGGTCCAGCGGCGGAGGTCGGTGAACCGGTGCTCGCACCAGGCGCGCGGCATCCGGGCGTCCTTGGGGAACACCGAGCACGCCGTGGGGACGTCCACCGGGCCGAGGGCCATCTTGTTGTGGCTCTCCCAGTAGATCCGCGCGGACGACGCGGCCGTGCCGGCCAGCCAGGCGAGCGTCACCACGTCCAGCAGCCGGTCGCGCGGGACGACCTTCTCCAGATCGCCGTCGTGGTCGCTCCACGCCCAGTACTTCTCGACGATCCACGCCAGCTGGCCCACCGGCGAGTCGGTGAGCGCGTAACCGAGGGTCTGCGGCCGGGTGGACTGGACGGCCGAGTAACCCCCCTCCTGCTGCTGGAACTCCTTGAGCGCCGCGAGGCCCGCCAGGTCCCGCTCGTCGAGGGCCACCTGCTCCTGCGGCGGCTTCGCGAACGGCATCGCCAGGTGGATGCCGATCAGGTGCTCGGCGTCGATGCCGCCCAGCGCCCCGGTGATGAACGAGCCCCAGTCGACGCCGTGCGCCGCGTACCGCCCGTATCCGAGCCGCGCCATCAGCCGCGCCCAGGCCGCCGCCGTGCGCTCCACCGTCCAGCCGGTGGACGCCGGCTTGTCGCTGAACGCGTAGCCGGGGAGCGAGGGGCACACCACGTGGAAGGCGTCCGCCGGGTCCTCCGGGTCGGTCAGCGGGCCGACGAGGTCGAGGAACTCGATCACCGAGCCGGGCCAGCCGTGGGTCAGCAGCAGCGGCACGGCGTCCGGGTGGGGGGAGCGCACGTGCAGGAAGTGGATGCCCAGCCCGTCGATCTCGGTGCGGAACTGCGGCAGCGCGTTCAGCCGCGCCTCGGTCGCCCGCCAGTCGTAGGACGTGCGCCAGTACGCGGCCAGGTCACGGAGGTAGTCCAGCGGTACGCCCTGCGACCAGTCGTCGACGGTCTCCGCCTCCGGCCACCGGGTGCGCGCGAGACGGTCCTCGAGGTCGGCGAGGGCCGCGTCGGGGATCCCGGCCCTGAAGGGCGTGAGCGCGGTACTCATGGGTGAGCTCCTCCTGTGCTGCCGAAGGCTGTGTGCCACCGCACGCTAGGCACCGGCGCTCGAGGCGGGGTCGAACAGCCGTCTGGCCGGGCGGGGAGGGACCGGCCGCTACGGGCGGCGCCGGGGGCGGGCCCACCGGGCCGCGAGCGGAACGCGAGCGACCGCCCCCACCGTGCGCCGTGCCGTGCCGCACCGAAGGGAGCGGGCCGGGCCGCACCCGACCGGACCGCCCGAACCCCACGGGACGTCCCGCAGAGGGTGCACCGGCACCGGGCCGTACCCGGCCGGCCGCCACGGCACGCCGTACCCGCCCGGCGCGCACGCCGGGACGCACCCGCCCCGCCGTGCGCGCCGGGACGTACCCCCGCCGTGCGCGGCAGGACCCACCGCGCCGTACCGGGCCGTGACGAGGAGGAGCCTTCGATGACGCAACCCGACGCGACCGGGCCGCTGCACGGGCTGAAGGTCGTGGAGCTCGCCGCGATCGGCCCCGTGCCGTTCGCCTGCATGATGTTCGCCGACCTCGGGGCCGACGTCCTGCGGGTCGACCGGGCGGACGGCAGGCGGTCGTTCGCCGAGTGGCACCGGGTCCTGGACCGGGGGAGGCGCTCGACGGCCCTCGACCTCAAGGACCCGGCGGGCACCGCCGCGCTCCTGGACCTGGTGGCCGGTGCCGACGTCCTCGTCGAGGGCTTCCGGCCGGGTGTGGCCGAGCGGCTCGGGATCGGGCCGGACGCGTGCCTGGCGCGCAACCCCGGTCTGGTCTACGCCCGGATGACCGGCTGGGGACAGGACGGCCCGCTCGCCCGGACGCCCGGACACGACATCAACTACCTCGCCCTGACCGGGGCACTGGCGGCCGTCGGCGAGGCGGGCGGCCCCCCGGTCCCCCCGGTCAACCTGCTGGGCGACTTCGGCGGAGGGGCCATGTTCCTCGTCGCCGGAGTCCTGGCCGCGCTGTACGAGCGGCAGACCTCCGGGCGCGGCCAGGTGGTCGACGCGGCGATCGTCGACGGCACCAACGCCCTGCTCGGCATGGTGGTCGCGATGGCCGGCGCCGGGGCGTGGCGGGAGGAACGCGGGGTCAACCTGCTGGACGGCGGGGCCCCGTTCTACACCTGCTACGCCTGCGCGGACGGCGGGTACGTGGCCGTCGGCGCACTGGAGGACCGGTTCTACGTCGCCCTGCTGCACGGTCTGGACCTCGACCCGGCCCGTGTGCCGGACCGCGACGACCCCACCGAATGGCCCGCCCTGCGGCGGCTGTTCGCCAACCGCTTCCTGCGCCACGACCGGGACACCTGGGCCCGCCGGTTCGAGGCCACGGAGGCGTGCGTGACACCCGTGCTGACGGTGACCGAGGCCGCCGGGCACCCGCACCACCGGGCCCGGGGCAGCCGCCCCGCCGCCCCCGCTCCCCGCTTCAGCCGCACTCCAGCGGAACTCCACTGACCGCCGCCATCCTGCGTATCGACGCTCACGGCCTTCGGCCGGTCCGCCGGTTCCCCCCGGAACCCCCGATACCCCCCCAAGTATCAGAGAGGTACACCATGGCTATTTCGTCCGAGCAGGCACCGTCCGTGGAGACGGAGGTGGAGAGGTTAACGACGGGCGCGGATGCGGCGGCCGACACGGTGAAGCTCGACCCGAAGCGCTGGGCGGCGCTGCTGGTCCTGCTCGTGTCCGCCTTCATGGATCTGCTGGACGGCACGATCGCCAACGTGGCGGCGCCCTCGATGCAGCAGGAACTGGCGGCCGGCTACTCGGCCATCCAGTGGGTGCTGGTGGGGTACCAGCTCGCCTTCGCCCTCACCCTGATCCTGGGCGGACGGCTGGGTGACATCTTCGGACGCAAGAGGATGTTCCTCATCGGCGTCGCCGGCTTCACGCTGACCTCCCTGACGGCGGGTCTCGCGCAGGAGCCCTGGCAGCTGGTGATCTCGCGCGTCCTGCAGGGGGCGTTCTCCGGCATCATGGTGCCGCAGGTGCTGTCGATCATCCACGTGACGTTCTCCGACAAGGAGCGCGGCACGGCGTTCGCGCTGCACGGCCTGGTCGGCGGTCTCGCCGCCACCCTGGGTCTCGCGCTGGGCGGCCTCATGGTCGAGTGGGACCTCTTCGGCCTCAGCTGGCGGCTGATCTTCCTGATCAACGTGCCGATCGGTCTCCTGGGCCTGCTGTACGGCTCGAAGGTGATCACCGAGTCCAAGGCGCCGCAGGCCCTCAGGCTCGACATGCTGGGCCTGGTCCTGGCGACCGGCGGTCTGGTCATGCTCGTCTACCCGCTGCTCCAGGGCCGCGAGCTGGGCTGGCCGGCCTGGGGCTACGTCTCCATGATCGCGTCCCTGCCGGTGCTCCTCGGGTTCGTCGCCTGGCAGCGCCGCAAGAGCCGCAAGGACGGCTCCCCGCTGGTGGAGCTCGGCCTGTTCCGCACCCGCAGCTTCTCCTCCGGCCTCGCCGTCAACCTGATCTTCTACATCGGCATGGGCATGTTCACCATCGGCTGGACGCTGTACATGCAGATCGGTCAGGGCTGGTCCCCGATGCGCGCCGGTCTCACCAGCCTGCCCTTCTGCATCGGCGCCTTCCTCACCGCCACCACGTCGGTGATGGTGCTGGTGCCCAAGTTCGGCCGCAAGGCCATGCAGGTCGGCGCGCTGGTCCTGGTCGCGGGCCTCGGCTCGTACATCTGGGTCGCCGGTGAGTACGGCAGCGACGTCACCTCCTGGCACCTGGTCGTCCCGCTGTTCCTGATCGGTCTCGGCTTCGGCACGGTCGCCACGCCGCTGCCGCTGATCGTGACCTCCGAGGTGCCGCACAAGGACGCCGGTTCCGCGTCCGGCCTCGTCAACACCAACACCCAGCTGGGCTTCGCCATCGGCGGCGCCCTGGTGAGCGTCGTCTTCTTCGGGGGACTGGCCGGCAACACCGGCGCCGGAGTCGACCAGCAGATCCCGCAGCTGCGCCAGGACCTGGTCGCCACCGCCGGGGTCACCCCCGGTGAGGCGGACACGGTCATCGCCGCCTACCGGACCTGCTCCGTGGACCGGGCCGGCGAGAAGGACCTCGCCACGGTCCCGGAGAGCTGCACCGCGGCACCGCTCCAGGACCAGAAGGTCGCCTCGGTCCTGGCCGGCTACCAGGAGGACGCCACCGGCACCTCCTTCGCCGCCAGCTTCCAGACGCTCCTGTGGGTGTTCATCGGCGTCACCGCGGTGGTGTTCCTGCTGATGTTCGCCATCCCGCGCAGGCTGCGCCAGGAGGGCGAGCAGGCACCCGGGGCCGAGCCGGCCGCGGCCGTCTGACCCCACCACCCCCGCCCGGCGCGGCGGGACCGGAC
>NZ_LWBU01000300.1:75977-109885 GCF_001646665.1 Streptomyces noursei
CCGCCCGGCCCCGCCGCGCCGTCGCGCGTGCCCGCGGTCCAGCGGTGCTCGAGCCGTTCTCCGGCCCGTCGCCCGACCGTGGGGAATCCAGCCGGCGTGCCGAGACCGCCGGAACTACACCGGACAAGGGAGGGGCCGATGGCCGAGCAGAGCTTCCAGCTCTACGACACGACCCTGCGCGACGGCACCCAGCAGGAGGGCCTGGTGCTGACGGTGGAGGACAAGCTCGCCGTCGCGCGTCGGCTCGATGCCCTCGGCGTGGGCTTCATCGAGGGGGGCTGGCCCGGAGCCGTGCCCAAGGACACGGAGTTCTTCCGCCGCGCCCGCGGCGAACTCGACCTGAAGAACGCCGTCCTGGCCGCCTTCGGCGCCACCCGCCGGCCCGGCATCCCGGTGTCCGTCGACGCGCAGGTGCGGGCCCTGCTGGCCGCCGAGACGCCCGTGGTGACCCTGGTCGCCAAGAGCCACACCGGCCATGTGCAGCACGCCCTGCGCACCACCCTCGCCGAGAACCTCGCCATGATCGGCAGCACCGTGCGGCACCTGGTGCACGCCGGACGGCGCGTGTTCCTCGACGCCGAGCACTACTTCGACGGCTACCACATCAACCGCGAGTACGCCCTGGCCGTCGTCCGCACGGCCGCCGAGGCCGGCGCGGAGACCGTCGTGCTGTGCGACACCAACGGCGGGTCGCTCCCCGACGAGGTACGGGCCGTGGTGGCCGACACCATCGCCATGACCGGCGCCCCCATCGGCATCCACTGCCACGACGACACCGGGTGCGCCGTCGCCAACACCATGGCCGCGGTCGACGCCGGCGCCGTCCACGCCCAGGGCACCGCCCACGGCTACGGCGAGCGGTGCGGCAACGCCAACCTCTTCACCGTCATCGCCAACCTGGTGCTCAAGCGCGGCCGCGAGGTCGTCCCGCTGGAGAGGCTGCGCGACCTGTCCCGCACCGGCCGGGCCATCACCGAACTCACCGGCGTCCGCAGCAACCCGGCGGCCCCGTACACCGGCCTGTCCGCCTTCACCCACAAGGCCGGCCTCCACGCCTCCGCCCTGCGCGTCGACCCCGACCTGTACCAGCACACCGACCCGGCCCGGGTCGGCAACCGCATGCGCACCCTCGTCTCCGACATGGGCGGGCGCTCCTCCATCGAGCTGAAGGCCCGCGAACTGGGCTACGACGTCGCCGCCGGATCCGAGGAGGTCGCCCGTGCCGCGACCCGCGTCAAGGAGCTGGAGAACCGCGGCTACAGCTTCGAGTCCGCCGACGCCTCCTTCGTCCTGCTGCTGCGCCGGGAGCTCGCCGACGGCCCGGTGAAGCCGCCGTTCGAGGTCGACTCGTGGGCGGTGGGCGTCTCGCGGCGCCGGGACGGGGAGGTCCGTACCGAGGCGTCCGTACGGCTGCGCGTCGACGGGGAGAGCGTCACGGCCACCGGACACGGCAACGGCCCGGTCAACGCCCTGGACACCGCCCTCCACTCGGCGCTCGACCCGTACTTCCCGGCGCTCACCCGCCTCGAACTGGTGGACTACCAGGTGCGCGTCCTGAACGGCCAGGTCGGCAGTTCGGCCGCCGCCCGGGTGCTGATCTCCTACCGCGACGGCGAGCACCGGTGGGGCACCGTGGGCGTCGACGAGAACACGGTGACCGCCAGCTGGGCCGCGCTGCTCGACGCGGTCCACTACGTCCTGCTCGACGGGCCCGCCGAGGCCCACGGCTCACCCACCCTGGCCGCGGTGGCCACGGGCTGAGCCACCGATCTCCCGGGAGCCACTGTGCGTGTGGAAGACATCTATATACGGGGGACCTCCGTGCGGCTCCCCTCCGTCGTCACGGTCGCCGACGCCGTGGCCTCCGGGGCCTGCCCGCCCCGGGTGGCCTCGACGACCGGCCTGGTGTCCGTGGCGTACTCGCCCGGCGAGTCGGCCGCCGAGATGGGCGCGGCGGCCGCCCGTACGGCCCTGCACCGGGCCGGCAGCGACGGCGGCGACATCAACCTGCTGCTCCACGCCGACACCTACCACCAGGGCCAGGACCTGTGGCCGGTCGCCTCGTACATCCAGCGCGAGGCGCTCGGCAACACCTGCCAGGCCATCGAGATCCGGCAGATGTCCAACGGCGGCCTCGCCGCCCTCGACCTCGCCACCGCCTACCTCTCGGCCGGCCACGGACGCGGCGACGCCCTGCTCACCACCGCCGACCGGTTCTGCGAACCCGGCATCGACCGCTGGCGGACCGATCCGGGCACCCCGTACGCCGACGGCGCCAGCGCGCTGGTGCTCTCCCGCCGGGGCGGCTTCGCCCGGCTCGTCTCCCTGGCGATGTACGCCGACCCCGAACTCGAACCCCTGCACCGGGGCGACGAGCCGTTCGGCCCCGCACCCTTCAGCCAGCGCATCCCGGTCGACTTCGAGGAGGCCAAACGCGCCTTCATCGGCCGCGTCGGCATGTCGTACGCCATCACCCGCGCCCACAACGGCCAGCAGACCGTGCTGAAGCAGGCCCTCGCCGACGCGGGACTGGAACTGGCCGACGCGGAGTGGGTCGTCCTGCCCCACTTCGGACGGCGGCGACTGCAGTCCATCTTCTACCAGCCGTTCGGCATCGACCCCGAGCGGACCACCTGGGACTTCAGCCGCACCGTCGGCCACCTCGGCGCGGGCGACCAGTTCGCCGGCCTCGACCACCTCGTCGTCTCGGGCAGGGCCCGCCCCGGCGACCGCTGCGTGCTCGTCAGCGTCGGCGCCGGCTACAGCTGGGGCTGCGCCGTCCTGGAGATCCTGCACCGCCCCGAGTGGGGCACCGAGCCCCCGGCGCCCTGACTCCACCCCGGCTCCACCCGCTCTTGAGCACACCCATGTCACTCTGAATCCGCCGTTCCTCGCGGCTGTCGAAGGGAAGTTGCCGTGGCACCGACCGCTACGTCCGAGACCAGAGCTCCCCACGTCACGGAGCACTCCATCACCGTGGCGGCCCCGCCGGCCGTCATCTACGACCTCGTGGCGGACGTCTCCGCGTGGCCGCAGGTGTTCGGACCCACGGTCCACGTCGAGGTCCTCGAAGAGGCACCGGAGGCCGGCGGGGAACAACTGCTGCGCATCTGGGCCATCGCCAACGAGAAGGTCCGCACCTGGACCTCCCGGCGCACCCTCGACCCGGCGGCGCGCACCATCGCCTTCCGCCAGGTCGTCTCCGCCGCGCCCGTCGCCTCGATGGGCGGCGAGTGGCGCGTCGAACCGCTCGAGGACGGCCGCACCCGCGTCGTGCTGCTGCACGACTACCGCGCCACCGACGACGACCCCGCCGCCGAGGAACTGATCGAGCAGGCCGTCGACCGCAACAGCCGCGCCGAGCTGGCCGCCCTCAAGAACGCCGCCGAACTGGGCGACGCCCGCGACGAACTCCACTTCACCTTCAGCGACTCCGAGGTCGTCGCCGGCGCCGCGGGCGACGTGTACGCCTTCCTCGACCGCGCCGACCTGTGGCCGGAGCGCCTGCCGCACGTCGCCCGGCTCGACCTCACCGAGGACGAGCCCGGCGTCCAGCGGATGGACATGGACACCCGCAGCCCCGACGGCTCCACCCACAACACCACCTCGGTACGGGTGTGCTTCGAGGACCGCAACATGATCGTCTACAAGCAGCTGCGCGTACCGGTCGCCATGAGCGGGCACACGGGCAGATGGGTGATCGAGTCGCTGGGTGACGGTACAGTCAGAGCCACCTCGTGGCACACCGTCACGCTCGACCCCGAAGGGGTCCGCGCGGCTCTCGGCCCCGGGGCGACGCTCGCCGAGGCCCGCGCACTGGTCCGCAAGGCGCTCGGTACCAACAGCTCCACCACCCTGCGCCATGCCAAGCAGTTCGCGGAGGAAGCGCGTGCCGGATCGTAGTCTGCACAAGCCGGTTGCGGTGATCAACCGCTTCGAGGTCAAGGGTGACGCAGCCACGTTCGAGAGGCTGTTCAGGGAGCACTCCCAGTTCCTGCGCCGCCGCGACGACTTCGACTTCCTCGTCACCGTGCGACTCGTCGAGCGGCCCGACGTCTACGCCCACATCGGTCACTGGCGCACCCTGCGGGGCTTCCTGGAGACCGTGAACGACCGGACGTTCCAGCTCCACGTCAAGGAACTCGGCCCCCTCGTGGACGCCGAGGCGGACCAGGCCGTGAGCGTCGCCCGGGTGCTCCGGGAGAACGCCGTCGTGGGGGCGGAGAACGTGGTCCTCACCCGTGTCACGGTGCGCGAGGACCCGTACGCCTTCGAGCGGGGGTACGCCGAGATGAACGAGCACTTCGGCACGCTGGGCGGCTTCGGGGGCAGCGACCTGCTGCGCTCGACCCTGCTTCCCGGCAGGTACACCGGTCTCCAGTGGTGGCGGAACACGGCGGACTGCGACCGTGCCCTGGACAGCGCGGAGTACCGCGCCCTGCGGCACGCCCTCGGCCGGCGCGCGGACATCGAGGTGGACCGTACCCGGCACGTGGCCTACGAGCGGGTGATCGGCTGACGGGCCGGCCCGCACGGCTCCACCGGCGGAAGAGCCGAGGACCACAGGTCCTCGGCTCTTCCGCGTTCCGCGCGCGAGCCCCCTTCGAGCGGGCGGGCGCACGCTGTCCCCATGGTGAAACCAACGCGCATCACTGTGCTCCGCGGGCAGCCCGACGAGGCCGAACTCGCCGCGGTCACCGCCGTGCTGCTGGCCCTGGCGCGCCGCGGGGGCGAGCCGGGCGAGGCGGAGAAGGCCGCGTACGCGGGATGGACCGTCAAGGCGGGCGACTACCGGCCGCCGATGGCCCGGCCCGGTCCGTGACCGCACCCACCACACGATCGCCAGGGACAGCCCGCGGCCGCACCGGGAGGTACGGCCGCACGACAAGCAAGGGGGAGGGCGTGACCGGTCACCGGACCTTCACCGAACTCATCCAGGCCCAGGCCGCACAGTCGCCCGAACGGGAGGCCCTCGTCATCCTGACCGAGAGGGCCGGCCGCCTGGAGCCCCGGACGATCTCCTACGCGGAGCTCGACCACCAGGCCCGCGTGCTCGCGGGCCGCCTGCGGCAGCACGTCGCCCCCGGCGACCGGGTGCTGCTCACCCACAGTTCCCGGGCGCTGTTCGCCACCGGCTTCCTCGCCTGCCTGTACGCCGGTGCCGTCGCCGTCCCGGTGGCACCGCCCGGCGGCCGCCCGCACCACGACGAGCGCATCGCCGGCATCGTCAAGGACGCCTCGGCCTCCTGCGCGCTCACCGCCTCCGACGAGGCCGCCGACGTGTCCCAGCTGCTGGCCCGCACCGGGTACGGGCACGTCACCTGCGTACTGTCCGACGCCCCGCCCGGCGCGGCCGGCGACGCGGCGCCGGACCTCCCCGAGGCCCCCTCCGACCCGGACACGGCCGCCTTCCTGCAGTACACCTCCGGCTCCACCCGGGACCCGCGCGGTGTGGTGGTCACCCACCGCAGCCTCCTCGCCAACCAGGAGGCCCTGGGCAGGGCGCTGGGCACCCGGCCCGGAGCCCGGGTGGGCGGCTGGCTGCCGCTCCACCACGACATGGGCCTGGTCGGCCAGCTGCTGCACGCCCTGTGGCTGGGCGGCACCGCCGTGCTGCTGTCGCCGACCGCGTTCGTCAAGCGCCCCGCGCACTGGCTGGAGACCATCTCGCGGTACGGGCTCACCGCCAGCGGGGCGCCGGACTTCGCGTACGACCTGTGCGTCCGCCGGGTCAACGACGCCCAGATCGCCGGGCTCGACCTGTCCGGCTGGGAGGTCGCCGTCACCGGCGGCGAGCCGGTCGACCCGGCGACGCTGCGCGCCTTCGCGGAGCGGTTCGCCCCGGCGGGGCTGCGCCCCGAGGCGCTGATCCCCTGCTACGGGCTGGCCGAGGCGACCCTGCTCGTGTCCGGCGCCGCCACGGCACCGGCCGACCTCACCGGCGCGCGGGGGGCCGTCCACTGCGGGCCGCCCGCCTCCGCCGACGTCCGCATCGTCGACCCGGAGACCCACGAGGAACTGCCGGACGGCCGTACGGGCGAGATCTGGGTCCGGGCGGGCGGCATCGGCCCGGGCTACTGGGGCCGCCCGGCGGAGACCGCCGCGGTCTTCGACGGCCGCATCGGCGACGGCACCGCCTCCTACCTGCGCACCGGGGACCTCGGCACCCTCGTCGACGGCCTCCTGCACGTCAACGGCCGTCTGAAGGACACCATCGTGGTCGCCGGGCGGAACCTGTACCCGCAGGACCTCGAACGCACCGCGCAGCGCGTGAGCGCGCTGTTCGGCCCGGCCACCGCGTTCGCCGTCCCCGGCGCGCGCGAACGCATCGTCATCCTCCAGGAGCTGCGCGCGGGCAGCCGGTACGACACCGACCTCGCCGGACTGGTCACCGCCGTCCAGCAGCAGCTGCGGGAGGAGTACGAGGTGACGACCGGGGGAGTGCTCCTCGTCCGCCCGGGAACCGTGCGCCGCACCACCAGCGGCAAGGTCGAACGGGCCGCCATGCGGCGGCTGTTCCTCCGCGGCGAGGTGACCGCCCTGCACCAGCGGGTCGACCCCGAGGTGCAGCGGCTCGTGGCGTCGGGGAGGCAGCGGTGAGCACGGACCGCACCCGCGCCGCCGAGCCCGGCCGCGCCGAGGACCGCACCCGCGCCGCCGAGCCCGGACGCTCCGGGGCGCGGGAGCGCATCGACGCCCTGGAGCGGGCCTTCGGGCCCCTCGACGACCCCGCCAACCCGCTCGGCGGCGCCGCGCTGCTGGCCGCCGACGCGGCGGGCGAGGTGCTGCCCGAGGCCGAGCGCGTCCTCGACGCGTACGGGCTGAACGCCGAGTTCGTGCCCGCCCCCCTCGGCGGCAGACTGGAGCGGATGGACGTCCTGGGCCGGCTGCTGCGGCCCGTCTTCCGCCGCGACGCCTCCCTCGGCTTCGGCTACGGGCTCAACTGCTTCTTCGCCGCCACCCCCGTGTGGACGGCCGGCGACGACGCGCAGCGGCGGCTCGCCGCCCGCATCCTCCTGGACGGCAGGCGGATGGCCGTCGCCCGCCACGAGGTGGCCCACGGGAACGACTTCGTCAGCGACGAGTTCACCGTACGGCCCGATGACGGCGGCGACGGGGGACTGGTCCTCGACGGCAGCAAGTCGGCCATCGCCAACGCCTCCCGCGCCGACGGCCTGGTCATCTTCGCCCGGGCCGTCGGCGTCACCGGCAGCCGCAGCCGCACGGTCCTGCTGCTCGACCGCCGCGAACTGCCCCCGGACCGGGTGGAGAACCTGGCACGGCGGACCACCACCGGGATGCGCAGTGCCGAGTTCGGCGGGCTGCGCATCACGCGCTGCCCCGTCCCCGCGGCCGCGGTGCTCGGCGAACCGGGTGACGGGTACGAGCTGTCGCTGCGCTCCTCCCTCGTGATCCGCGGGCTCATCCCGTCCATCGTGCTCGCCGGTGCCGACACCGCGCTGCGCACCACGGCCCGGTTCGCCGCCCGCCCGCGCGACGACGGCCGCTCGTCGCTCGACGTGCAGCACGTGCGGGACGTCCTCACCGGGGCCTTCCTCGACCTGCTGCTCATCGACTGCCTCGCCCTCGTCTCCACCCGCGGACTGCACCTGCTGCCCAAGCAGATGAGCGCCTACGCCGCCGCCGCGGCGTACCTGGCGCCCAAGCTCATCGCGGAGAGCATGGACGAGATGTCGGCGGTCCTCGGCGAGGCGACGTTCGCCGGGGACGGCATGTACGGCATGTTCCAGAAGCAGCTGCGCGACCTGCCGGTCACCTCGCTCGGGCACGCGGGCAGCGCCGGCCGGCAGGTCAGCCTCCTGCCGCAGCTGCCGTACTTCGCCCGGCACGCCTGGTTCGCGGACCCCGAGGCGCCGGCCGGGCTGTTCGCCCTGGACGAGGACCTGCCGCCGCTGGACCTGACGCAGCCCGCGCTGCTGGGCGACGGCGACCCGCTGGCCGCGACCCTGGTGGCCTCCACCGACCTGCTGGAGGGCACCGAGCCGCCGGACGGCCTGGACGAGGAGGGCCGCGCCGTCCTGCGCTTCCTGGCCCGCTCGCTCACCACCGAGCTGGGCGATCTGCGCAAGGCCTTCGCACAGGTGCCCCAGGGCGACCGGACCGCCCTGGCGAGCCCGCACAACTTCGGGCTCGCCGACCGGTACACGCTGGTCCTGGCGGCGGCCGCGTGTCTGGGCGTGTGGCGGGGCCGCCGGGCCGCCGGCGGCGCCCCCGGCACCTTCCTCGCCGACGCGGCGTGGCCCACGGCCGCCCTGTACCGGCTGTGCCGGCGGCTGGGCCTGCCGCTGCCGGACCGCCCGGGCGCCTGCGAGCGGCGGGTGCTGACCGAGGTGCTGGCCCGCCTGCACGGCCGCCGCAGTTACGACCTGTACGACTCACCCCTTGCCTGACCGCCGAGAAGGAGCACATCATGCGAGAACAGCAGCGGGACGACGACTTCGAGACGGCCTACCGTGAATGGCTGCTGGACCGGCTCGCCCACTACCTGGGCCGCCCGGTGCGGGAGACCGACTCGGTGCACGAGTACCTCGACTCGGTGGCGGGGCTGAGCCTGTACGGGGACATCGAGGAGGAGTTCGGGCCGCTCGTCGAGCCCGCCGACATCTGGGCGTACCCGACCGTGCGGGAGCTGGCCCGCCACATGGCCGAGCGGGGCGCCGGGGCGGGCGGCAGCCGGATCCGGGCGGCGTTCGTCTTCACCGGCCAGGGCTCCCAGCACCCCGGCATGACCGCCGGGCTCTACCGGAACTCCACCGTCTACCGCCGCTACCTGGACGAGGCCGGCACGGTCCTCCAGCCGTACACCGGGCTGTCGGTGGTGGAGATGATCCTGGGCAAGGACCCGCGGATCCACCAGACGGCGTTCACCCAGCCCGCGCTGTTCGCGGTCGAGTACGCCCTCGCCAAGACGCTGGAGGAGGCCGGGGTCCGCCCGGTGTCGGTCCTCGGCCACGGCATCGGGGAGTTCGCGGCCGCCGCCGTGGCGGGCGCCCTGACCCTGCCGGACGCCGCCAAGCTGGTCGCGCTGCGCGGCGCCTTCATGCAGTACCTCCCCTCCGGGGGCGGCATGATGGCCGCCTGCATCACCCCGTACGAGGCCACCGAGCTGATCGCCTGCGAGCCGGGCGTGGGCATCAGCGCGATCAACGCCGCCAAGTCGACGGTGCTGTCCGGCGACCGGGGCGGCCTCGAACGCATCGAGAGCAAGCTCGCCGAGCGGGGCGTGCGGTGCCGGCACCTCACGGTCACCCACGCGTTCCACTCGCCGCTGATGGCGCCCGTGGTCCCCAAGTTCGAGGCCGTCGTCCGCCGGGTCCCCGGCGGGGCCGCGTCGGTGCCGTTCTACTCCACGGTGTACGGCAGGCTCACCACCGAGCCGCTGTACGCCTCGTACTGGACCGAGCAGCTGACCGCGCCCGTCCGGTTCGCCGACGCCGCGCGCGCCCTGCTGGCGCAGCAGGCGCCGACCCATGTCGTGGAGATCGGCCCGCGGGCGGTGCTCACGCCGTACCTGCGCCGGCTGGGGGGTGCCCGGGGCCCCGTCT
The DNA here is from genome assembly GCF_001646665.1 of Streptomyces noursei. Classification (GTDB taxonomy): domain Bacteria; phylum Actinomycetota; class Actinomycetes; order Streptomycetales; family Streptomycetaceae; genus Streptomyces; species Streptomyces lavendulocolor. The sequence continues at coordinate 85,544 of NZ_LWBU01000300.1, forward strand.
GCCTGCCGGTGTGCCAGGGCCCGGAGAGCGACGCCGTGGACCTGGCCGGTGTGATCTCCGTGCTCGACGCCGGACCGCTGGCCGCCGCACTGGCCGGGGCGTGAGGTGACGGCACGGATCGGGCGGCCCCTGTCCGTCCGGGGACCCGAGGGCCCCTGGGGGCCGGTACGCGACGAACTCACCCACACGGGCACCGTCCTGGTGTACGGGACGATGTCCGCGTGGCTGCCCGCCGAGGGCTCCGGAACCGAGCTGCGACGGCTGCTCGGCCGGGACTGGCACCGCTACCAGACGTTCACGCAGCCGAGGCTGCGCGAGCGGTTCACCGCCTCCCGGCTGCTGCTGCGGCACGCGGCCGCGGCGATCCTGGGCACCGCCCCGCACCTGGTCGACCTGTCGTACCAGCCGGGCGGCCGCCCGTATGTGCGCGGCTGCGACCAGATCGACGTCAGCCTCAGCCACACCGAGGAGATGATGGTCGTCGGCATCACCCGCATGGGGCGGGTGGGCGTCGACGTCGAGCGCGCCGACCGGCGGCTGGCGCACACCGGGTCCGAGACGCAGGCGTGCACCCCCTTCGAGAAGCGGCAGCTCGACGCGGGCGGTGATGACGCGCGCAACGACACCATGGTGCGGCTGTGGACCCTGAAGGAGGCCTACAGCAAGGCGCTCGGCCAGGGGCTGCGGTTCCGGTTCACCGAGTTCGGCTTCGCCCTGGAGGACTCCGGCGCCCGGCTGGTGCGGCCGGACGGCACCCCCGCCGGTGACTCGTGGACGTTCGGGACGTTCCCGGCGGGTGGCCGTTACGTGGTGAGCGCGGCGGTGTTCGACGCCGGGTTCGGCGAGCCGGTGGACGTCGCCGTGGACACCACCCTCGACGAGGGGCTGTTCGACGCGCTGCTGGCGGCGCCGCGCCCCGGGTCAGGGGATCCAGCCGGCCTCCTCGGCCAGCCGGATGGCGTCGATGCGGTTGCGGGCGCCCAGTTTGCTGACGATGGCCGTCAGGTAGTTGCGGACCGTCCCCTTCGACAGGTAGAGGCACCCGGCGATCTCGGCGGCGTCGGCGCCGCGGGCGGCGAGACGTAGCACCTCCAGCTCCCTCGGCGAGAGGGGGTTCTCCGGCGAGTCCCAGGCGGCCAGGGCCAGTTGGGGGTCGACGACCCGCCGGCCGGCCGCCACGGACCGGACGGCGAGCGCGAGCTGGTCCGAGGGGGAGTCCTTGAGGAGGAACCCGGACACGTGCGCCGACAGGGCGCGCCGGAGGGTCCCCGGCCGTCCCAGGCTGGTGAGGATGAGGGTGCGGCAGCTGGGCAGTTGTTCGTGCAGCTCGGCTGCCGCCGTCAGTCCGTCGATCCCCGGGAGGTCGACGTCGATGACGGCCACGTCGGGCCGTGAGCGCAGGGCGGCCTGCACGATGGTGTCACCGCGGTCGACGGCCGCGACCACCTCCAGGTCGGGTTCGAGCTCCAGCAGCGCCACCAGCGCCCCCCGGACCATGTGCACGTCCTCGGCCAGGAGGATTTTCACGGACAGCATCAAGAACCCCCGTCATCGACGTCCGTTTCAGGCCGCGGCTCTCTCCGGGGCCGCGTCCGGCACCCCCGCCGCGGTGCCGTGCGGGCGGAGGGGGGCCCAGGCCTCCAGGTGGAACCGTCCGTCCTCCCGCACCCCGGCGGTCAGACCGCCGCCGATCGAGGCGAAGCGCGTACGGAGGTTGTCCAGGCCGCTCCCACCGCGCCGGACGACGGACGAGACGTGGTCGGGCCCTTCGTGCGGGCGGTCGTTCACCAGCGTCAACCGGACCGTCTCCCCTTCGACACGTGCCTTGATGCTACATACCTGTACGCGGCTGTGGCGGAGAATGTTCGTCACCCCCTCGCGCAGCGCGGTGGCCAGAACCGTGTCGACGGCCGGGTGGAGGCGCCCGCACTCGACGTCGACCTCCGCCCGCACGTCGGCCGCCGCGAGCACGGTTCCCGCCGATTGCGCCTCGTCGCACAGGGACATGTCGCGGTATCCGCTGGAGACCAGGCGTACGTCGGAGAGGGCCTGCCGCGCCACCCGCAGCAGGTCCGCGGTCTCCTCGGCGGCCTGTTCCGGTCGTACGGGCACCAGCCGCTGGATGAGTTCTCCCTTCAGTGCGATGGCCGAAAGGCTGTACCCGAGCAGGTCGTGCAGATCCCGTGCGAAGCGCAGCCGCTCCTGGGTGACGGCCATCTTGGCCATCTGCTCCCGGGTGGCGTGCAGTTCCTGCACCAGGTCGGCGAGACGGCTCAGGCCGTAGATGACCAGTCCGGTGAGCCCTCCCGCGATGACGACGTAACCGGCGTCGAGCGGCCCGGCGCCGGCGAGGAGGGAGTACGGGATCAGGCCGGCGACGACGAGCCCGTAGGCCGGCCAGGCGATGCGCGGCGGCAGCGTCAGGAGGATCGACGCGCACAGGGGCCCCTGCATGCTGCCCCAGCTGGCGTCGAACCACACCATCGGCAGGTAGGTGAGCACCACTTGGGTCCCGAGGACGGTGACGCGGCGGCGCAGACTCCACGACCGGGCCCGGGCGGAGGAGACGGCGAACTGCACGCCGAAGGCCACCAGCACGGTCGCCAGGCAGATGACCAGCGTCACCGTCCCCAGCCGCACGTTGCGGAGGACGTTGATGACCGTCACCGAGCAGTAGCAGCTCAGCGCCACCACGATGATTCCCCGGGCGAGTCGCGGTGCCGGCGTCACCTGCCTCGGTGAGACGCGCAGATCCTGCCGGGGCGACCGGACACCGCCCGCGCGCCCGAGTGGTACCCGCAGACGGTGCTGCTGATGCGGAATGGAATTTTCCGCATGAAAGGGTGCATCCGGCATAGCCGTCTCCTCGCCAGGACAGGGGTGGCGAAGCGCATAGTATGACTATGCGTTGAGCTTGAGCCACTGCTCGCAATCGCCGGTCGGTGTCACACGAACAGCGGAACAGGGTTCAGGTCGTCGTACGGAGTGGGCCGGGCCAGCCGGCCCAGCGCCACGGGCACGTCGAACAGCCTGCCGGGCGCGTACCTCGCCCAGAAGTGCCGCATCCCCGGCACGAGGACCTTCACGACGGGGAGCCCGACGTCGGGGCGGGTCTGGTCGAGGACCAGCAGTTCCATCCCCCGCTCCCGTACCAGCCGTTCGGCTGCCTCCACGTCTTCCCGCAGGTCATCGCGGTGTTCCCGCGGATAGCAACCGGGGCCGCGCGGCGCCTCGGCGGGGTCGGGCACCAGGTACGGATGCGTCCCGACCGTGGCGCACGTCCACCAGCGGTCCAGATCCGGGTGGGAGGCCCGGAACTCGCCCTCCTGCCGGCCCACGGGCAGGAGCTGACTCATTTCCGTCACCGCCCTGCGCAGTGCCAGAGCGGGATCGAAATGCGCACCGAAACCGAAAGCGATGCCCTCTTCCGCTCCGCCGGTCCGGCGGGAAATCGCCGCCATGGCCGGAATTCCGAAATCGGTCGTCAGATCCAGCACCCACAGGTCGCGGCCCAGCCGCCCGTAGCTCTCCCTGACGCATCTGAGCCACGGTTCGTCGAAGGCGTCGAGGTCCACCGCCGGCTGCCGCGTGCGGTTGTACCACCACAACGCCACGGCGTCGCGCTCCACCAGTTCGAGGAAGCCCTGCACCACGGCGTCCTCCAGGCTGCTGCCCGCCGCCGCGCCGTTGGAGTCCGCCCACGGCGAGTGGGAGAAGCCGTCCGGGCCGGGCCCGAAGTACAGCATGGAGGTGGGCAGCATGCGGTGCTCGCCGGCCGTCAGGGACCACACCGGAGTCCACTCCACCGCTTCGCCCGGGTCGAACGGCGGAGGGACGAGCTGGAACGGGGTGCACGTGGCGTTCCACCGGTTGCGGTCGCGAAACTGCCGGTCGGCGTAGAGCTGCACGGAGTTGGGGTGCAGGGCCGATCGACCCAGACCGGTCAGCGTGTCGACGACCACCGGCTCGTCACCCTGGCGCGTACCGGAGTACCGCTCCACCGCCTCGCACAGGGCCCCCACCCGTGCCTCCAGCGGAGTGGTCCCCTTCCCGCCGCTCTGGCTGCGCAGACCGCCCCGCACACCGCTCAGCGAATGCGCCTGCAGGGCCGCGTTCCGCCCCGAGAGACAGCGGTTGAGGCCCTCCGGCACGTCCGTCACCGTCCGCAGCTCCGGGACGACACCGGTCACCGGGTCGACCAGGTGCCCGTAGCGCGCCAGGACGGCCTCGGGCGTCAGCGCCCGGTGATTGCTCCCCGTGCCCGGGGCCTTCGGGCGCGACGCGAGGACGACCGGCCCGCGCACCCGTGCCGCCACCAGCCCCGGATCCCCGCAGTCCGGGCACTGCGGACGCCGCGCCACCTGGTGGTGACGGGTGCGCAGCGTCCGCGTGTCCAGCGTGCACACCGCTCCCTGCTCCTCGTACCGCATGCCGGCCATCCACTTGACCGTCTCCAGGACCGCCGTGTGCAGCCCCAGGCCCCGCACCACGCCGAGCGAGGCGTCGGGGACCGGCACCGCGCCCGGCAGGCCGAGGGCCTGCCGGACGGGCGACTGGGAGAAGAGCCGGGAGCGCAGCCGGTGGGCCAGACAGGACCAGCACGGCCGGTCGCCCGGGCCGAAGACGGGGCCCACCCACGCCTCGGCCCCGCACGGCTTCGCGAGCAGCCACGGCCGCCCCAGCCGCCGTAACCGGCCGTCCAGTTCACGCAGTCGCGGATCGAGGTAGTCGTCGCACAGGACCAGCGTGAAGTCCACGTGCCCGCCCTCGCCCGCCAGCGTCAGGCCCTCGGCGACACACTGCTTGCGCGCCTCCTCGGCCCTCACCCGCCCCAGCGCCACCACCTCGACCGTGGTGGCGCGGAGCGCGGACACGGCCTCGGCGCTGCCCAGGCCCGCCAGCTCCCAGTAGGCCGCGGCGGCGTCGTCCGTCAGCGGATCGCGGTAGCCGATCAGCTCGGCCTGCGCCAGTTTCGCGATCAGCCTGCCCGCTTCCGCCGGCGGCAGCGTGCGGGCCGCCTCGTCGAGCAGACCGGACAGCGTCCGCGTACCGTCCAGCAGCGGCGCGAGGGTCTCGATGGACCTGCCCTGCAACGCGGTCGTGCCGCGCTCCGACAGCAGGTAGACGGCCTCGCCCCGCACGATCTCCACCCGCAGGTGGGGCTTGAAGCCCACCCGGTGCGAGACGCCCTCAGGCAGTGTCGTCGTCATCTGCGGGCGGTCCCGACGGACGGGAACGGCACGTCGCTCTTGGTGAAGACGATGCTGAACCCCTCACCGCCGGAACCCGTGCGGTCCAGGTCCTCGATCAGCAGGTGCGTGTCGTCCTCCGTGCCCCACGCGGCGTAGGCCGGTTCGACGGCCACCAGGCCGAACTCGGCGAGCAGGGAGCGAGGGTCCTCGGTGTAACGCTGGGCGAGTGCGGGTTCAAGAGCGGTCCGGGCCGTCAGCAGCGCGATGCGGTGATCGTTCGCGAGTGCGACGGCGTTCGCACTCTCGACGTCCGGGCGTGCGTTGGTCAGAGCGGTGCTCATGATGGGTCCCCCTCGTTGATGGCGTCGTACGAGCTTTCGTCCGACGTTCCGAGGCCACGGATTCTGCTGCCCGGCGAGTCCGGCGGCACAGTGCGGGAGTCACCAGCGGGGCATGACATTTTCATGCCCGGCCTCGTGACCCGCTCACTGGGGCTCCAACACCGCTGATGCCAGGCTCGCTCCAGGCTCCAGAGTTGGGCTCCGGAGCCGGCGGCCGCCCCGTACGAGGGACGGCCGCGGAAACGGGAAGAGGAGGGCGTACACATGGAGATCAAGGTCCTCGGACCGCTGGCAGCCCGTGAGAACGGGGTGTCCATCGTGCCGACCGCAGCCAAACCGCGACAGATACTGTCCCTGCTCGCCCTGCAGGCCGACCGCGTGGTGACCGTCCCGACGCTGATGGCGGAGATCTGGGGCGAGGACATCCCCCGCAGCGCGGCCACCACCCTGCAGACGTACATCCTCCAGCTGCGCCGCAAGCTCACCGCCGCACTGGACGGCGACCCCACCCGCCAGGCCAAGGACGTCCTCGTCACCCAGCACGGGGGCTACCTCCTCCAGGTCCAGCCCGGACAGGTCGACGTGCAGGAGTTCGGCCGGCTCGCCACCGCGGGACGCGCCGCGCACGAGGCGGGCGACCACTACGCCGCATCCGAACTGCTCGGCAGCGCCCTGCGGATGTGGCAGGGGCCCGCCCTGGTCGACGTCCGCGTCGGCCCGGTCCTGGAGCTGGAGGTGCTGCGGCTGGAGGAGGACCGCATGGCCGCCCTCGAACGGCGCATCGACGCCGACCTGTGGCTCGGCCGGCACACCGAGATCGTGCCCGAACTGCGCGTCCTGGTCGCCAAGCACCCCATGCACGAGAACTTCTGCGCCCAGCTGATGACCGCCCTGCACCGCGCCGGTGCCGCCTGGCGGGCCCTGGAGGCCTACCAGCGGCTGCGCGGCACGCTCATCGACGAGCTGGGCCTGGAACCCTCGCCCCGGCTCCAGCGGCTGCACCACGCGGTGCTCTCCGCCGACCCCGCACTCGAACTCCCCCTGTCGACTACCGGCTGACATCTGCTCCAGTACGTCTCGAGCCGAGCTGCCTACGTTCGGCCGATGACGATCCTCGACGACCTGACGGTCACCCACGCCGCCCCTGACCTGCGACGAGCCGCCGACGAGCTGCGCCGCCTCAAGGAGGAGGTGAGCCGCGGGCCCGACCCCGAGGCCACCAGGCGCCAGCACGCCAAGAACAAGCTCACCGCCCACGAACGCCTCGAGCTGCTCTTCGACCCGGACACCTTCACCGAGATCGAGCCGCTGCGGCGGCACCGGGCGGTCGGGTTCGGGCTGGAGGACCGGAAACCGCACGGCGACGGTGTCGTGATCGGCTGGGGGCTGGTCCACGGCCGCACCGTCTTCGCCTACGCGCACGACTTCCGCGTCTTCGCGGGAGCGCTCGGAGAGGCCCACGCCGCCAAGGTGCACAAGGTCATGGACCTCGCCGAGGCCGCCGGGGCACCGCTGGTCAGCCTCAACGACGGGGCCGGCGCCCGCATTCAGGAGGGCGTCACCGCGCTGGCCGGCTACGGCGGCATCTTCCGCCGCAACGTGGCGGCGTCCGGCGTCATCCCGCAGATCAGCGTGATGCTCGGGCCCTGCGCCGGTGGCGCCGCGTACTCCCCGGCCCTCACCGACTTCGTCTTCATGGTGCGGGAGACGGCCCAGATGTTCATCACCGGACCCGACGTGGTCCAGGCGGTGACCGGCGAGAAGATCACCCACAACGGCCTGGGCGGCGCCGACGTCCACGCCACCGCCTCCGGCGTCTGCCACTTCGCCTACGACGACGAGGCCGAATGCCTGGAGGACGTGCGGTTCCTGCTGTCCCTGCTGCCGTCCAACAACCGTGAGATGCCGCCGCCCGTCCCGGGCGACGACTCGCCGGACCGCCGCACCGACGCCCTCGCCGACCTGGTGCCCGCCGACCCCGGCCGGAGCTACGACATCCGCGGCGTCATCGAGGAGATCGTCGACGACGGCGAGTACTTCGAGGTCCACGAGGGCTGGGCGCGCAACGTGGTGTGCGCGCTGGCCCGGCTCGACGGGCACCCGGTCGGCATCGTGGCCAACCAGCCGGCGTCCCTCGCGGGCGTGCTGGACATCCACGCCAGCGAGAAGGCCGCGCGCTTCGTGTCGACCTGCGACGCCTTCAACATCCCGCTGGTGACCCTCGTCGACGTCCCCGGCTTCCTCCCGGGCGTCGACCAGGAACACAACGGCATCATCCGGCACGGCGCCAAGCTGCTGTACGCGTACTGCAACGCCACCGTGCCCCGTATCTCGCTCGTGCTGCGCAAGGCCTACGGCGGCGCGTACATCGTGATGGACTCGCGCTCCATCGGAGCCGACCTGTCCTTCGCCTGGCCCACCAACGAGATCGCCGTGATGGGCGCCGAGGGCGCGGCGAACGTCATCTTCCGCCGTGAGATCGCCGCCTCGGACGACCCCGAGGCGCTGCGCGCACAGCGCATCCAGGAGTACAAGTCCGAGCTGATGCACCCCTATTACGCGGCCGAGCGCGGGCTCGTCGACGACGTCATCGAGCCGGGGGAGACCCGTCGCGTACTGATCCGCTCGCTCGCGATGCTCCGCGCCAAGAAGGCCGAAGTGCCTGCTCGCAAGCATGGCAACGTCCCCACGTGACCACCCGGCGCGACTGGTCCATGTGGGCACGAGCGCCGATCGAGGGGACGGACGTTCCATGGCGTCACCGGAAACGGCGGCCCGCCACGAGCGGGCGCCCGTCCGGTCCGGCCGGCCGGGGCGTTCCCACCCCGAACAGCCCCGGCCGCCGCAGTGGCCCGGCCTCGGGCCCGGCACCTCTCCCGCACGGCAGACGGCAACAGCAGTGACACGGACGAAGGGATCGACAGTGGCCCGCACAGTTCCATCCGGCAGGTGCCCGTGGGGGCATTCGGCCCCGTCGAAGGCGAGGTAGCGGCATGCGCAGAGTCGCCATCACCGGACTGGGCGTCGTGGCCCCCGGCGGGGTCGGCGTGAAGGAGTACTGGGACCTCCTCACGGCGGGGCGCACCGCCACCCGCCGCATCTCCTTCTACGACCCCTCCCCGTTCCGCTCGCAGGTCGCCGCCGAGTGCGACTTCGACCCGGCGGCCGCGGGGCTCAGCCCTCAGGAGATCCGCAGGCTCGACCGGGCCGCGCAGTTCGCGGTCGTCTCCACCCGCGAGGCCCTCGCCGACAGCGGCCTCGACATCGCGGCCCTCGACCCGGGGCGCGTCGGCACCTCGCTGGGCAGCGCGGTCGGCTGCACCACCAGCCTGGAGCGCGAGTACGTGGTGGTCAGCGACGGCGGCCGCAAGTGGAACGTCGACCACGAGTACGCCGTCCCCGAGCTGTACCGGCACTTCGTGCCCAGCTCGATGGCCGCCGAGGTGGGCCGTGCCGCGGGCGCCGAGGGACCGGCCGCCGTGGTCTCCACCGGCTGCACCTCGGGCCTGGACTCCCTCGGCCACGCCGTGGACCTCATCCGGGAGGGCACCGCCGACGTGATGATCGCCGGCGCCACCGAGGCACCTATCTCCCCGATCACCTCGGCGTGCTTCGACGCCATCCACGCCACCACCCCCCGCAACGACACCCCGGAGAGCGCCTGCCGGCCCTTCGACCGGACCCGCAGCGGCCTCGTCCTCGGCGAGGGTGCCGCCATCCTGGTCCTGGAGGAGCTGGAGAGCGCCCGCCGGCGCGGCGCCCACATCTACGCGGAGATCGCGGGATTCGCCTCCCGTTGCAACGCGTTCCACATGACCGGCCTGAAGCCCGACGGCCGCGAGATGGCGGAGGCCATCGACGTCGCCCTCGGCGAGGCCGCCCTCGCCCCGGACTCGGTGGACTACATCAACGCCCACGGCTCCGGCACCAAGATGAACGACCGCCACGAGACCGGCGCGTTCAAGCGCAGCCTCGGCGCGCACGCGTACGAGACCCCGATCAGCTCCATCAAGTCGATGATCGGGCACTCCCTCGGCGCGATCGGTTCGCTGGAGATCGCCGCCTGCGCCCTGGCCATGGAGCACGGGGTGCTGCCGCCCACCGCCAACCTCCACGACCCCGACCCGGAGCTGGACCTCGACTACATCCCGCTGACCGCCCGCGAGAAGAAGACCGACGTGGTGCTCAGCGTGGGCAGCGGCTTCGGCGGATTCCAGAGCGCCATGGTGCTGGCCCGCCCGGAGAGGAGAACCGCATGACCACGGCAACCGTGGTGACCGGCCTCGGCGTCACCGCCCCCAACGGGCTGGGGACCGAGGACTTCTGGAAGGCCACCCTCGCCGGCGAGTCCGGCCTGGGCCCGGTCACCCGCTTCGACGCCGGCCAGTACCCCTCGCGCATCGCCGGCGAGGTGTCGGACTACGTGGCCGAGGAGCACATCCCCAGTCGGCTGATGCCGCAGACCGACCACATGACCCGCCTCGCGCTGACGGCGGCGGACTGGGCCCTGGCGGACGCCGGCATCGACCCGGAGCAGATGCCCGAGTTCGGCATCGGCGTGGTGACCTCGGCGTCCGGAGGGGCCGTCGAGTTCGGCCAGCGGGAACTGCAGAACCTGTGGAGCAAGGGCAAGGAGTACGTCAGCGCGTACCAGTCCTTCGCCTGGTTCTACGCCGTCAACACCGGCCAGATCTCCATCCGCCACAAGCTGCGCGGCCCCAGCGGCGTGCTCCTCACCGAGCAGGCCGGCGGCATCGACGCCATCGGCCAGGCCCGCCGCCACGTCCGCAAGGGTTTCCCGGCGGTCATCTCCGGCGGCGTCGACGCGGCCATCTGCCCCTGGGGCTGGGTCCCGCAGATCGCCTCCGGTCTGATGAGCACGGTCGACGACCCCGAGCGGGCCTACCTGCCCTTCGCGGCCGACGCCAGTGGATACGTGCCGGGCGAGGGCGGCGCGATCCTCATCGTCGAGGACGAGCGGTCGGCGCGGGAACGCGGCGCCGGCCAGGTCTACGGGGAGATCGCCGGGTACGCCGCGACCCTCGACCCGGCACCCGGCTCCGGCCGCCCGCCGGGGCTGCGCCGGGCCGCCGAGAACGCCCTCGCCGACGCGGGGCTCACCCCCGCGGACGTGGACGTCGTCTTCGCCGACGCCGCCGGCACGCCCGCGGCGGACCGGGCCGAGGCCGAGGCCATCACCGGGATCTTCGGGCCCCACGGCGTACCCGTGACCGCGCCCAAGACCATGACGGGGCGGCTGCTCGCCGGAGGCGCCGCCCTCGACGTGGCGACCGCCCTGCTGGCCCTGCGGGACGGGGTCGTCCCGCCGACCGCGCACGTGACCGAGGCCGCACCGGAGCACCGCATCGACCTCGTCACCGGCCAGGCCAGGGAGGCGGACCTGCGCACCGCGCTCGTCCTGGCCCGAGGGCACGGCGGTTTCAACGCGGCGCTCGTCGTACGGCGCGCCGCCTGACACCGCGCACGGCGCCGGGCGAGCCCGCTCCGGCGCCGTGCCGCCCCGCCGGGGACGGCTTACCGGCCCACCGGCCCGCACGGCCGCAGCGCACCGCACCGCACCGGGCCGATGCCGGACGGCAGGCCGCCGGCGGCCGTCCGGCGGTGACGGGGCGGCGGCGGGGCGACAGCGCCGACGGACGCGCCGGGCGACGGGCCCGGCGCGCGCCACCGGCCGGCACGGGCTCATGTCCCGGCGCGGACTCCCACCCGGCGCCCCCGTCCGACACCCGCCCCGCCGGGGACCCCGCCCCGGCCCCACCGACCACCCCCACGGCACACCCCCCACACCACAGCTCCCGCCGGAAGCACGTTCAGGAACCGGCTGGGGTCCGACAGGCACCACCCGAGTAGTTCTACGAGAGGACGGCACCGACCATGACCACGACGACCACCACCGTCACCCTGGCCGACCTGACCCGCATGCTCCGCGAGAGCGCCGGTGAGGAGGAGGGCATCGACCTGGACGGCGACGTCATCGACACCCCCTTCATGGACCTCGGCTACGACTCCCTCGCCCTGCTCCAGGTCATAGGCCAGATCCAGCGCGAGTACGGCATCGAGATCCCCGACGACGCCGTCGTCGACGCCGAGACCCCGGGCGCGCTCCTGGCCCTCATCAACGCCGGTCAGGGCACCGCAGCCTGATCCGGTCCCCGAACGCGGCCGCCCCGCCAACATCCCCCGTAGCGGGGCGGCCGCCTCCCACCCAGCACTCCGCCGGCGGCCGGAGCCGCGGCCCCACGAGGAGGAAGCATGTCTCTCACGTCGTCCAGCGCGGTCGTCCGGCGACTCGTCGTCAGCCCCGGCCCCGCGCACGAGCAGCGGGCACAGTCCGTGGCCTCGGCCGCCGCCGTGTCGGCCGTACTCCGCGCCTTCGGACGCCCCCCGGGACAGCTCCCGGCGCGCACCGTCGTCCACATCGGAGCGGCCGCCCTCGACCCGGACCTCGGGCCCGAGCACGAGGGGTTCACCGTCCGCACCGCGCTCACCCCCGGCCGCGCCCTGCGCCAGGCCCACCGCGAACTCCAGGACGGCACTGCCGACTTCGCCATGGTCGCCGGGTTCGGCGAACCGGACCCGCACACCATCACCGTGTACGCCGTCAAGCGGGCCGCCGAGGCGGTCGCCGACGCCGACCGCGTCCTCGGCCTGCTGGACGTCTCCGGCGCGGACGAGGACGCCCTGCCGCCGCTGCGCCCGCTGTACCACGGCCACCGCTCCACCGCCCCCGAACGCCACCGGCTGCTGCTCTGGTCGGGCCGGGACGCGGACGACGAGGAGCGGGTGCGCGGCGAACTGCTGCCGCTGCTGAGCGGCCTGCACAGCGAGGCGTTCCCCGCCCTGCCCACCGCCGTGCCGTGCGGAACACCGCCGGGGCCCGTGCGCGGGGCGGCCGTCGCCGTCGCCGCGCTCGCCGCCGGCACCGTCCACAAGGCCAGGGCCGTACGCGCCGACCGGCCCCGCCCGGTCGCCCTGCTCTTCCCCGGCCAGGGGTCCCAGCACACCGGCATGGCCCGCGGCCTGTACCGCCGCGAGCCCGTGTTCACCGCGGCCGTCGACGCCGCCCTCGCCCACATGGGGGAGGAGGGGCAGCGGATCCGGGAGGACTGGCTCACGACCGGCCGGCCGCGCGTCCCCATCGACGACGTGCGCCGCGCCCAGCCGCTGCTGTTCGCGATCGACTACGCGCTCGGCCGGATGGTCCTCGGGTGGGGCGTGCGCCCCGTGGCGCTCCTCGGGCACAGCGCCGGAGAGCTGGTCGCGGCGGTCGTCGCCGGTGTCGTGTCGCTGTCCGACGCGGTCGCCATGGTGATGACCCGGGTCCGCGAGGCGGTGCGGATCCCGGCCGGCGGCATGCTGGCCGTCGCCGCGAGCGAGACGCAGATGGCCCCGTACCTGAACGCGGACGTGGCCGTGGCGGCCGTCAACGCCGCCCAGCAGGTGATGCTCGCCGGGGCGGCGGAGCCGCTCGCGGCCGCCGAGGCCCGGCTGCGGGCCGACGGCTTCACCGTGGTCACGGTGCCGGCGACCAGCCCCTTCCACTCCCCGGCGATGGCCCCCGCCTCCGACGCGGTGGAGGCTGACTACCGCGGCATCCCGTTCCGCGAGCCGGCCCTGCCGCTGTACTCCGGCTACACCGGTGCGCTGATGCGCCCCGAGGACGCGCTCAGTCCGCGGTTCTGGGCCCGCCAGATCACCGACACCGTCCACTTCCGCGCGGCGCTGGAGGAACTCGTCGCCATCGAGGACGTCCTGCTGATCGAGGCCGGGCCGCGCCAGACGCTCACCGCGTTCGCCCGCCGGCACCGGGCCGTCCGCCTCGGCGCCAGCGCGGTCTCCCCGCTGCTGCCCGCCCGCGGCGGCACGGCGGAGGCCGACCGGCAGTCGGTGCTGGCCGCGGCGGCGCGGATCTGGACCGAGGGGCACGACCTCGACATGGACGCCGTGTCCCGGCTGTGGACGTGGAGCGACGAGGAGGACGCCGCCCCGTCCGCGGGGGCCGGGGCGGCGGCACGGCGCGAACCGGCGCCCGCCCTGCGCTCATGAAGGTGGCCCTCCGGTTCCTGCGCGGCTGTTACGACGCCCTGGCCGCCGCCGGGTGGCTGTGGCTGGGCGTACCGATGCCGCCGCCCCCGGAACAGCGACCCACCCTGCGGCCCCCGCCGCACGGCCACCCCGAGCGGCTGCGGCCCGACCTGCCGCCGAGCGAAGCGGAGCGGGCGCTGTGGCAGCAGCTGCTGGAGCCGGCACGTAAAGGGTGACGGGGGACGGGCGTTACGCCGCATGGCGGGCGCCCGTGTCTCCCGTGCAGCCGAAGAAACGTTAATCCGGCATCGTCGGACGTTCCGTCGGAAACACCTGGGGTTCGGCACGTCTTCCCCGGAAGAGACCCCCCGAACAGAGGTGACACCCGATGCTCCACAGACACGCCGCAGCCGCGTGCGCCACCCTCACCACCGTCGGCGCGCTCGTGCTGGCCGGCCCGCCCGCCGCTGTCGCCGGCGAGGCGCCCGTACCGCCGTCGACCCCCTCGGCGGCCGGCACACCCGGCGCCGAGAAGCCTTCCCCGGCCCTCCTCGACGCCATGCAGCGCGACCTCGGCCTGACCCGGGAGCAGGCCGAGACCCGCCTGAAGAACGAGGCCGAGGCCGGCGCGCGGGCCGGCCGCCTCCAGAACACCCTGGGCGACCGGTTCGCCGGGGCGTGGGTGAGCGGTCCGGTCTCCGCCACCCTCACCGTCGCCACCACCGACGCCGCCGACACCGCCGCCATCAAGGCGGGCGGGGCCGAGGCGAAGGTGGTCCGCCACGGGCTCAAGCGGCTGGAGGCCGCCAAGGCGAAGCTGGACCAGGGCTCGGTGCGGACCAGGACCACCGACGCCCCCGTCTGGTACGTCGACCCGCGCACCAACAGCGTGACGCTGGAGGCCGCCAAGGACACCGCCGCCGACGTCTTCCTCACCGCCACCGGCGTCGAGCGCGACCTCGTGCGGGTCAAGGCGACGACCGAGCGGCCGCGCCCGCTGGCGCACGAGATCCGCGGCGGCGACGCCTACTACATCGGCACCAGCCGCTGCTCGGTCGGGTTCGCGGTGGTCTCCGGCACCCAGGAGGGCTTCGCCACGGCCGGTCACTGCGGCCAGGCCGGCGCCGCCACCATGGGGCACAACAAAGTGGCGCAGGGCGCGTTCAAGGCGTCGACCTTCCCCGGCAAGGACATGGCCTGGGTGGCCGCCAACGCCGAGTGGACGGCCACGGCGCACATCAAGGGCCAGGGCGACCAGAACGTCGAGGTGGCCGGTTCCACCGAGGCCCTGATCGGCGCGTCCATCTGCCGCTCCGGCTCCACCACCGGCTGGCACTGCGGCACCGTCGAGCAGCACGACACCAGCGTGTCGTACCTCCAGGGCACGGTGAAGGGCCTGACCCGCACCACGGTCTGCGCCGAGCCGGGCGACTCGGGCGGCCCGTACATCTCCGGTACGCAGGCCCAGGGCGTCACCTCCGGCGGATCCGGCAACTGCAAGGACGGCGGCACCACCTTCCACCAGCCGGTCAACCCGCTGCTCCAGGAGTACGGGCTGACGCTGAAGACCAACGCCGCCGACCCGGGCGACACCGGCAAGGCCGGCACCACCTGGGCCGCCGGCAAGGTCTACCGGGTGGGCGACCGGGTCACCCACGAAGGGGTCCCCTACCGGTGCCTCCAGCCGCACCAGGCCCAGCCCGGCCTGCACCCCTCGGGCGCGGCCGGCCTCTGGCAGCGCGCCTGACCGGCACCGCGGCAGGAGCGGGGCCCGGCCCGCCCGCGGGACCGGGCCCCGCGCCACGCCCGGCGCAGGCCCGCGCCACGCCCGCCCCGGCGGCCCTCCCCCCCCCCGGGCAGCCCGCGCCCCGGCCCGGCCCGCGGAAGCACGACGGCCGCGGCCGTGGCAGCCTGAGGAACATGACGCGAGCCGCCCCCCGCCCGACCGTCCGCCGCATCTACGAACCGGCCGGACCCGACGACGGCGTGCGGGTCCTCGTCGACCGTCTCTGGCCGCGCGGCCTGTCGAAGGCGGACGCGCACGTCGACGAGTGGCCCAAGTCCCTCACCCCGTCCACCGAGCTGAGGCGCTGGTACCACGCGGCGGAGGGCGACGCGTACGAGGAGTTCCGGCGGCGTTACGAGGAAGAGCTGGCCGGACCGGAGGCCGCCGAGGCCCTCGACCGGCTGCGGGCCCTCGCCCGCGAGGGCCCGCTCACGCTGCTCACCGCCGCCAAGGACCCCGGCCGCAGCCACGCGGCCGTGCTGGTGGACCTGCTCACGGGGTGACCGGACGCGGATCGGTCTCCGCGGCCCGGGGCGCGGGCACCGCCACCGGGTGACCGGCCGTCAGCAGGAGCACCCCGCGCGCCGCCACCGCCCCCGCGACCGCGGCCACCAGCCAGCCGACCGGGCCCGCCCGGAACGTCTCGCCGAGCAGCGCGACGCCGATGACGGCCGCGACCGCCGGGTTGGCCAGGTTCACCACCGCGAGCGGCGCCGCCAGCCCGCCCCGGAACGCCGCCTGCGACAGCAGCAGCCCGCCCGTGGCGAACACCGACACCAGGACCGCCAGCAGCGCGGTCTGCCACCACGTGAGCGGCCCGCCCGGCAGCTCCCGCGCCAGCGAGGCGGTGACCGTCTGCGTCAGCGCGGACGCCACGCCCGACGCCACCCCCGACGCCGTCGCCAGGCCCAGGCCGCGGCCCGCACGGCGCACCAGCACGGCGATGCCCGCCGCCGTCACCGCGGCCACCGACAGGGCCTCCGGCAGCGACAGCGCGTCGCCCGGCGCCGCCGGGCCCACCACCGCGACCAGACCGACCAGCCCGCCCAGCGTCCACAGCGCGCCGCGCCACTCGGTCCGCGACACCCGCCGCCGCTCGTAGTACGCCCCCACCGGCAGCGCGGCGACCAGCGTCAGCGCGCCCAGCGGCTGGACCAGGGTGAGCGGGCCGTGGTGCAGCGCCGCGACATGGGTGAGCGCACCCGCCGCGTTCAGCCCGACCGCCCACCACCACAGCGGCCGGGCGAGCAGCGTCCTGGTGCCCCCGCCGCCCGCGGCCAGCCGGGACTGGGCGACCGCCGCGAGGGCGTACCCGGCCGCCGAGGCCAGCGAGAGGAGCAGGGCGAACAGCGTGGCCCTCACCGCGCCACCGCCCGCGGCCGGAGCGGCGCGATCCGGCGGGCGGCGCCCACCGGCCGCACCAGCGCGAGGGCGGCGGCCAGCAGCGCCGTGGCCACCAGGGCGTCCACCCAGTAGTGGTTGGCCGTGCCGACGATCACCAGCAGGGTGAGGAGCGGGTGGAGCAGCCACAGGACCCGCCACCGGCCCCGGGTGGCCGCGATCAGCCCGACGGCGACCATCAGCGCCCACCCGAAGTGCAGCGACGGCATCGCGGCGAACTGGTTGGCCATGCCGTCCGTCGCGGGCGTGGCGCCGTACACGGACGGTCCGTAGACCCGGGCGGTGTCGACGAGCCCGGCCTCGGCCAGCATGCGGGGCGGCGCGAGCGGCACCAGCAGGTGGAGCGCGAGGGCGGCGGCGGTCAGCAGCGTCAGGACGCGGCGGGCCCAGACGTAGTGGCCGGGGCGGCGCCGGTAGAGCCAGACCAGGAAGGCGACCGTGGCGGGGAAGTGGATCCAGGCGTAGTAGGTGTTGGCGGCGCGGACCAGGGCATCGCCGTGCAGGATCAGGCCCTGTATCCGGCCCTCGCCCGGCAGGTGCACGGCCCGTTCCAGGTCCCACACCCGGTCGGCGTTGGCGAAGGCCCGGGCCTCGTGGCCGTTCGCCACGGACCGGCCCAGCTTGTAGACGAGGAACAGCGCTGTCACCAGCACCAGTTCGCGGACCAGGGGCGGCCGTGGCGCAGCGGTCGTCTCCGGCTCGGCATGACGTATCCCGGCGGTCCCGGCAGCCATCTCCCGGCCTCATTCGCAGATCAAAACGGAAGCAAACGAGTGAGAGCGTAGATCCGATTTTATCGAGACGCAAGCGTATCGATACGTTTGCGTCTCGATTGAGCGCCCCGTAGTCTCGTACGTGCACAGCCCGCCCCGCATCCCCGCCCCTTCCGTGGAGGAACCGATGTCCACGCAGGCCGCCCCGGCCGCCAGGACCGGCGCACGCCGCAGCAAGATCAGCCCGGAGCGCGAGCTGGAGCTGTACGGGGCGGTGCTGGACCTGTTGCGGGAGGGCGGCTACGACGCCGTGACCATGGAGGGTGTCGCCGCCCGCACGAAATGCGGCAAAGCCACCCTCTACCGCCAGTGGAGGACCAAGGCCCAGCTGGTGACGGCCGCCCTCGACAAGAGCCGGTGCAGCCTGTTCACCGGCATCGACACCGGCACCCTGGCGGGCGACCTGCGCGCCGCCGCGGTCGCCGCCGCGGCGCGCCGCGGCCGGGACACCGAATTGATGGAAGCCGTCGGCCAGGCCTACCTCGACCACCCCGACCTGCGCTCCGCCCTGCGCGAGACGGTCATCAACCCCGAGGTCGCCGCGCTGGACGCGATGCTCCGGCGCGGTGTCGAACGCGGCGAGATCGCCGCCGGCAACCCGGCCATCGCCTTCGTCGCCCCCGGCCTCCTCGGCCTCCTGCGCGTCGAGCGGCTCTTCGAGGACCGGTTCGGCCAGGAGGACGCCCTGCCGGCGTACGTCGAAGCGGTGATCCTCCCCGCACTCGGCCTCGGCCCCTCCGGCACCTGAGGCACCCCGGCCACCGGCGCCGCCCGGCCCGACCGCGCCCGACCGAGGGACGCGGTCCGCCGTCCCCTCCCTCCCCGGGGTGCCTCACGTCACATGGCAGGTGCCGGCGGCGGTTCAGAGCGTGCCGAAGAGCCGTTCCGAGTGGCGCAGCGTGTGCGCGGCGACCCGCTTGCCGAGGGCGACGCCCGCTTCGTCGGCCGTGCGGGTGTGGATGCCCGAGTACACGCGGGCGTCCACGTTCTCCCGGCTCAGCCGGCTCCAGGTGGTGTAGGTGCGGGTCACTCCCGGGGCGGTGGGACTGGTCAGGGTGAACGGGGCGGTGCGCGGACCGGCCAGGGCGGACAGCACACCCTCCGCGGCACCCGCGTAGGTGCCGTGCCCGCTCGGGTAGTCGGGATGGGCGGGGGTGGTGTGCAACGGCGTCCACGCCGGATCGGGGTCGACGGAACCGGTGCGGATCGCGGTGACCGGGCGCCAGCGCCCATGGGCGTACTTGCTGTCCGACGTGGCGATCTGGGTGTCGACCAGGGCGACGTGGAACAGCGCCACCAGGGCGGCGCGGTCGGCCGCCGGCTTCGGCGAACGGGCCAGGGCGACCCGCAGCGGCTCGGTGTACAGCGTCAGCGAGGAGCCCAGCCAGAAGGTCGCGATCCCGGTCTGCTCGGGCGTCCGTACGGCGCTGTCGACGGCACCGTACGCCCGTACCTCGCGCAGATCGGCACGGTACCGGGCCGAATCGAGGGCGGGAGGAGCCGGCAGCCGGAACTGGGCGGCACCGGCGAGCAGGAAGGGCCGGGCCAGGCGGTTGCCGTACTGGGCGGCCGGCGCGTACGCGGGCGGGGTGGGCTGCCACACACCGGGCGCCGCCGGCGGCACGGTGAACGGCGCGTTCACCGACGCCGGGTCCAGGCCGTCGCCCGCCCGCGCCGCGAGCACCGCCCGCGCCTCGCGGGCCCCGGCCGCCACGCCCCGTGCCTCGGCCGGACCGTCGGGCACCGCGTCCAGCGTCGCGCGCAACCGGGTGTTCAACTCCGTTGCCTGGGACGGGACCAGCGCGGCCAGGGTGTCGTGCAGCGCGCTCGCCAGCGCGGCCTCCTCGAAGCCGCGCCGGTCCGGCCCGGCGGGAGCGGTGCGCACCGCCCGCGCCGCCGCCAGCCAGCCGATGGCCCAGGTACGGCTGTTGGTGATCTGGGTCGGCGTACCGCTCGCCGCGACCGTCCGGGCGGTGGTGTCGTACCAGTCGAGGGTCACGGAGGTGCGCGCCGGTGCGGCTTCGGCTTCGGGGGGCGCGCCCGCGGTGGCCGCGACGAGGACCGCCGCCCCGAGCGCGGCGAGGGCCGCTCGTGCGTTCCCGCCACTGCGGCGGTGTCCGGGCGGGCGGCGGCGCATCGGGGACGGGGGCATGGGGGCTCCTTCGGGTACGGGTGGTCGACGTGCGGGCACGCACGGATGCACGGCGCGAGTACGCCAACGGGCGTGGGATGAGACGGACTTCGGGTGGGGACCGCCGACGGGCGGGGGCGGGACGCGCGGTGAGGGGCGGCGCGGTCAGGCACACAGCGCGGACGCGACACGCAGCAGGTCGACGGGGCGCCGCCTGACGAGTCGTGGGAAGGTCCGCATGGCGCGAAGCTATCCCCGCCCCCACACCCCGTCAACGCGCGACCGGCCGGTACCGGCGGACCGCAACACGGTCTTCGCACCCGCGCCATGGGCCCGTCACGGGACGGCGGCCGGTGACCCCAGAAGACGCACCCCGCGCCCCGGACGCCTGCGCCCCGCTCCCCGCCGTCCGCACCCGCCGTGCCCGTACCGGACGAGCGGCACAGGGGCACGCCGAAACCGGACGAAGCGGCCGGCGGACACGGCGCGACCCCACGCAGCCGAGGGCGCGTTCGCCCTGAGGACGCGGGAGTCACGCGGCGCGGACGCCGTCCGGCCGCCGTTGACCGGCCCCCGCGGGCCCGGCTATGTTGCGCGCCATGCACCGATCCGCGCTCCTGACGACTCGAGGTCACGTCGACCTCAAGCGCGTGTGCTCCGCCGCGTGTCGGCGCTCCTGAACGACGGCGCCGCGCGGGCCCCCTCGGCCCCGCCTCCCCACGGCCCTCCGGCTCGCCCGGCGGGGCCGCGGGCCCTTCCCGCGCCGCGCCCGCGCACCGGTGAAGCAGCGCTCCGGCCCGTACGCCCGCAGCGCCCCGACGCCGCCGGCCCCCACCCACGGGTGAGCCCGGGCGGCGACCCCGCCGCGCCCAGGACCGGGAAGGCCCCCTGTGAAGACGTCACCGCCGACCTCACCACCGACACGACCGACGACACCACCGCGCACGGTGCCCCTGCGGCGCGCCGACATCCCACGCCCTGTCCCCTTCATCCGCCGCGCCACCGGAGCCGGGGCGGTGCTGGGCGCGGTGCTCGACCACGGACCCGTCGCGCGCAGCACCGTCGCCCGGCTGACCGGACTGTCCCCCGCCACCGTCAGCGGACACTCCCACGCCCTCGTGCGGCGCGGCCTGTTGCGGGAGGACCTCCCCGCGCCCGGGCCCCGGGGGCCGGGCCGGCCCCATGTGCCCGTCGACGTCGACACCGGCCGCCACCTCGTCGCCGGAGCCCATATCGCGGTCGCGCACACCACCCTGTCGCTGATGGACCTGCGCGGCCGGATCGTCGCGGAGGACCGGCGCCCGCACCGGGGCACCGACCCCGGGTCCGTACTGGACGGCCTCGCCGCCCGGCTGCCCGGGCTGCTCGCGGCCCACGGCGCGGGCAGGACCGTGCTCGCCCTGGGCGCGGCGACCGGCCACTGGGTCGACCCGGAGGCGGGGGTGGTCGTCCGCCACCCCCAACTGGGCTGGCGCGACGTCCCGCTGAGACGGATGCTCGCCGACGCGACCGGGCTCCCGGTCCACGTCGACAGCCACGCCCGTGCCCTCGCCCGGGCCGAGCAGCTCGTGGGGCGGGCCGCCACCCGGCGCAGCGCCGTGCTGCTGTTCGCCGGCGCGGTCGTGGACGCGGCCTTCGTGACGGCGGGAGCGGTGCACCAGGGCCCGCGCTCCGGTGCCGGGAGCGTCGCCCACCTCCCGGTCGGTGCCGGGGAAGACGTCCGCTGCACATGCGGTACCCCGGGCTGCCTCCAGTCCGGGGTGTCGGAACCCGCGATGGTGCGGCGGGCCGCGGCGGCGGGGCTCCGCGTACCAGACTTCCCCGCCCTGCTGGACCGGGCCGCGGACGGCGAACGGCGGGCGTCGGCGCTGTTCCTGCGCCGTGCCCGGCTGCTGGGACGCGCAGCGGCCGTACTGCTGGACATGTTCGATCCCGAGGTCCTGGTGGTGGTCGACGCCGCGGCGGGCAGGCTGCCCGCGTGCCTGGATGTGCTGAGGGCGGAGGTCGCGGAGCGCTCGTGGGTGTGCGGCGATCCCGTGCGCGCCGTGGTGCCGAGTTCCTTCACGGGTGCCGTCCTGCCCACGGCCGGGGCGGCCGTGGCCCTGGGGGCGCTGTACGACGACCCGTTGGGGCCGTGGCCCGCGCTGTCCGGGGCGTCCTGACGGACGGCTCGCCGGAATTCCCTTTAATTCAGTCGGTTGCATTGTTGACCGGGTCCGAACGGGACGGGAAGGATGCATTCATGAGCACTTCGCGAGGGAATCACCGGCCTGTACCCGCCGCGGTACGCCGTCGTCCTTCCGAACGTCCCGGCCGTTCCTGTACCGGCAGGGGCTGCTGACCCGCCAGCGGGACTCCGCGCCCGGGGACGTGTCCCTCGGATCCCGCCGGGCCGGCGTGCCCCGGCACGCGCATCTGCGGCACTGTCGTCGGCCGTGCGTCCGCACGCACCGGACCCCGTTCCCTGATCCGGCCTGATCCGCACAGTACGCCCCGGTCCTCGACCCGCCGCTCGGAGCGGTGGCCCCGCGGTCGGGGCGGCCGGGACGAGGAGCGGGCCGGGGCGGGCCCGGCGCGGAGGTCGCGCGGCGCACTTTCCCGCGCGGCGCCCGTACCCCGGCGCGCTGCTTCTTCCTTTTCCAGCGGCTGATTCCGCCACGCCGATTCACGGGTGCCTTTCCCGGTGCTCGCCAGTCCTTTTCCCCATTCCTCACACGTATGCGCACGTGTGTTTTCCTCCAGGAGGAGAAATGACCGTCTCGCTGTCCTCGGGCCCCGTCGCCGACCTCGCACCCGACCGGTTCAGGCAGGCCTTCCGCGCCTATCCGGCCGGGGTCGTCGTCGTCACCGCCGACGCGGGCCGGGGGCCCGTCGGCTTCACCGCGACCTCGCTCACGTCGCTCTCGCTCACCCCGCCCCTGGTCTCCTTCGCCGTCGCCACCACGTCGTCGTCCTGGCCGCACATCGAACAGGCCGGCACCGCCGTCGTCCACTTCCTGGGGTCCGACCAGGAGGCGCTGGCCAGGCGGTTCGCCACGAGCGGGATCGACCGGTTCGCCGAGCCCACCGCATGGCGGCGGCTCCCCACCGGCGAGCCCGTACTGGACGGCGTCGCCGGGCTGCTGCGACTGACCGTCGAGGACCTCGTACCGGCGGGCGACCACCGGATCGTCGTGGCCCGCGTCGTCGACGCGTGGCAGGAGCCGGGCCGCCGGCCCCTGCTCTTCCACGACGGCGGCTACCTGTCCGTCTGACCGCCCGTTCCGGCCGGCCCTCCCAGAACAGGACCCCCATGCCCTCCCACCCCCTCTTCACGTCCTCCCGCCTCGGACGCCGCGGCTTCCTCGCCCTGCTGGGCGGCGCGACCGCACTCGGTGTCGCCGGGTGCGCGCCCGGCCCCGCCGGCGCGGCCCGCTCGTCCACCGTCAAGGCCCTCCCCACCGGCCCACCACCACCCGGCACCCGCCTGTCCGTCGCGGTGCGCACGTCGCGCATCCAGCTGACCGAGTCGGGCCTGCTGAAGCACCTGCCCTTCCACGTCTCCCAGTGGCCCAACCTCTCCGCCGGCCCCGACATCATCCAGGGCTTCCGCGCCCGCTCCATCGACCTGGCCGCCAACGCGGGCGTCCCCCCGATCCAGGCCGAGGCGATCGGGGTGGAGGCGCGGATCGTCGGCGTCCAGGTGCGCCGCAAGCCGTCGTACGTCTTCGCCACCGCCCCCGGCTCGTCCCTCGCCCGGATCGAGGACTTCCGCGGCAAGAAGATCGCGTTCTCGCAGGGCCAGGCGCAGGGCGTCGTCGTGCTCCGGGCGTTGAAGGAGGCCGGTATCGACCACGCCGACGTCCGGTTGGTGGCGCTGCCCAGCACCCAGTTCCTCACCGCCCTCCAGTCGAAGCAGGTCGACGCCGCGCCGCTGGGCGAACCGACGCTGACCAAGTACCTGAGCCAGTACCGTCCGGACGGCGCCCGGGAGGTGCGTACGGACGTCGTCGACCTGCTGACCGTCCTGTGGGCACCCGCCGAGGTGCTGGACACCCCGGCGACCGCGGCGGCGGTCCGCGCCTTCGTCCCGCTGTGGGCCCGCGGAGTGGTGTGGTCGTGGGAGCACCAGGAGCGGTGGATCGACGCCTACTACGTCAAGGACCAGGGGGTCACCCGGGAGGACGGCCGCAGGATCGTCACCTCCCTGGCGGAGCCGCGCTTCCCCGAACGCTGGGACGAGGCGGTCGCCTGGGAGCAGGAGACCGCGGACCTGCTCGCCGAGGGTGGCTTCGTACCGAAGGTGGACGCCGCCACGCTGTTCGACCGCCGCTTCGAGGGGCTCGCGGCCGCCGCCGTGCCGGCCCGGTACCGGGAGGGCACGGCATGACCGACGCGCTGTCACGTCCGGCCCGCGCGGCGACGGCCACGGCCGAAGGGCCTGCCGTCCCGACCGCATCCGCCGTCCCCACCGCTCCTGCCGCCCCAGCCGCGGCCCTCTCCGGTGCCGCGCCCTCCGCGACCGTGGACGGCACCCGCCCCGGCGAGGGAGGCCCGGCCGCACTCGCCCCCGGGCCCGTTGGGAAGCTGGGCCCTGAGCGGGCCACCGGTCCAGGCCCCGGCGCCGACCGCCCGCCTGTCCCGGGCCCCAGCCCCCGACACGGCTCCGACGCCGACTCCGACCCCCCCCCCC
>NZ_LWBU01000301.1 GCF_001646665.1 Streptomyces noursei
GGCCGCGGGGGCGGCGGGGGGGGGGGGGCGGGGGGGGGGGGGGGGGGGGCGGGGGGGCGGGGGGGGCGGGGGGGGGGGGCGGGGGGGGGCGGGGGCCGGGGCCCGCCCGGCGCCCCCACCCGGGGCCGCGGGGCGGGGGGGCGACACGGGCCCGGCGGGGTCCCCCGCCGGCGAGGGCCTGCCCCCCGGGAGGCCGGACCCGGGCCGCCCCCGGGGGCCCCCCCCCC
>NZ_LWBU01000302.1 GCF_001646665.1 Streptomyces noursei
AGCGCCTCTTCGGGGTCGGGTCTCTCACGCAGGCAGTCGGCAAGAAGGGAAAGGGTCTCGGTCGCCGTGCGGACCGTGTCCGGGGTGAGTGCGGGCATCAAGCTCCTCGGTTCGTGGGGTGAGGGTGATCAGCGGTAGGTGCGGGCGCCACCAGCGTTGGCGTGGGGGCGGGCCGCGGTGCGGGGCCGGCTACTGCGGGCGGCGTTGCGAGCCCAGGCGGCAGATCGGAAGAGC
>NZ_LWBU01000303.1 GCF_001646665.1 Streptomyces noursei
GGCGGGCCGCGCGTACCTGCCGCTCGACCCGACGCTGCCGGCGAACCGCCTCGCGTACATCGCCGACCACAGCGGCACCGGGCTGGTCCTCGTCGACGACGACACCGCGCACGCCGTCCCCGGCCGGGCGACCGTCCACGTGGACGACCCCGGGGCCGCCGCCCAGGACGGCAGCGACCTGCCCGCCGCGAGCGGACCCGAACACCGCGCGTACGTCAGCTACACCACCGGGTCCACCGGCCGCCACAAGGGCGTCATGGTCGAGCACCGAGCCATCGTCAACCGGCTCTGGTGGATGCAGCGCGCCCACCCGCTGGGCCCCGGCGGCACCGTCCTGCACAAGACGCCGTTCACCGGCGACGTCTCCGTGTGGGAGATCTGCTGGTGGTCGCTCGCGGGCGCGTCCGTGGTGACGCTGCCGAGCGGCGAC
>NZ_LWBU01000304.1 GCF_001646665.1 Streptomyces noursei
GGCGGCGGGCCGGGTCAGACCCGGGTGAGCGCCCAGATCCCGACGGCGAAGCAGACCAGGGCCACGAACAGCACCGGGACCGTCACCTTCGGGGGCGGTCCCGGCCGCCTCGGCGCGGCCGGCCGCTGTTGGGCGGGCACCGGCGGGACGCGGCCGGGGTACTGATGGGGGGGCGGCGGGGGCCCGGGGGCGGGGGGTGGCGCGGCGGGGGGGG
>NZ_LWBU01000305.1 GCF_001646665.1 Streptomyces noursei
TGAGGCGCAACGGCTGCAACAGCTCACTCAGGAGATCGTCGT
Organism: Streptomyces noursei; assembly: GCF_001646665.1. Lineage (GTDB taxonomy): Bacteria > Actinomycetota > Actinomycetes > Streptomycetales > Streptomycetaceae > Streptomyces > Streptomyces lavendulocolor. The sequence goes on from NZ_LWBU01000305.1 coordinate 43, forward strand.
TCGGGTCGTCGTTCCCGGTCCCGGCGCGCACGGCGTCCATGGACGATCCTCCAACCCCCGCCCCGAATTGTTAATTGATCGGCCAAAGCCGCCGCCGCCAGCCTGTGAGCACCCGTCATGGCAGCAGTCACACTCTATCGAAGGGCCAATCAGGCATATGTCGGAGCTAATGTCCGAGCAGAATCAGATGCGGGTCGCCGTGGTCGGC
>NZ_LWBU01000306.1 GCF_001646665.1 Streptomyces noursei
GGGCCCGGTGCCGACCCCGGCACCCCCCCCCCCCCCCCGCCCCCCCCCCCCCCGGCCCCCCCCCCCCCCCGGCCCCCAACCCCCCCGCCCCCCCCCCGCGCCCGGCACCCCCGCCCCCAACCCGGCCCGCCCCCGCGCCCCCGGGCCGCCACCCGCCCCCCCCCCGCCCGGACACCCCCCCGCCCGGCCGGGGAGGCCCCCCCCCGGCCCTCCCC
>NZ_LWBU01000307.1:0-33128 GCF_001646665.1 Streptomyces noursei
ACTTTGCGGACACTCCCTAGGTCGCCGACCGGCCCTCCCTGGCGACCAGGGTGAAGGAGTGGCCCGCCGGATCGGCGTACGTCCGCACGTCCCTGGGGCCGGAGTTGTCCCTGGTCTCCACGGGCCGGGCGCCGAGGCTCACCGCCTCGCGTTCCGCCTCGTCCATGTCCTCCTCGGCCACCAGGATGTGCAGGTGGGCCTGTTGCGAGTCGTCCGGGCGGGGCCAGCTCGGCGGCGCGTAGCCGTGGTCGCGGCGCACGGCCACGCACACGCCGTCGTGACCCACCACCTCGATGAAGTCGGGATCGGTTCCGCGGCGGGTCCGGGCGCCGAGGAGCCCGGCGTAGAAGTCCGCCAGGTCCTCGGGCTCCGCGCTGTCGAGGACCAGGACACTGTTCTTGGGTACGGTCATGCACCTCTTGTGCCCGCATCCCGGCCGCCGTCACGCGCCTGGTTCCCGGTCACGACACGCGCACCTACACTGATCCCCCTCCAGCTGGTTGGCGGCCTGGTAAAACGCACAGAGCCGAACCGATCCGAGCCGATCCGGTGCAGTAGGGAGCCAGCAAGTGTTCTACTACCTGCTCAAATACGTTTTCCTCGGGCCGGTGCTGCGGCTGTTGTTCCGGCCGAGGACCGAGGGGCTGGAGCACATCCCGGAGGACGGCGCGGCGATCGTCGCGGGCAACCACCTGTCCTTCTCCGACCACTTCCTGATGCCCGTGGTGCTCAAGCGGCGCATCACCTTCCTGGCGAAGCAGGAGTACTTCACGGGTCCCGGCGTCAAGGGCCGGCTCACCGCCGCGTTCTTCCGCAGCGCCGGGCAGATCCCGGTGGACCGCTCCGGCAAGGAGGCCGGTCAGGCGGCGATCCGCGAGGGGCTGGGGGTGCTGGCCAGGGACGAGCTGCTGGGGATCTACCCGGAGGGCACCCGCTCGCACGACGGGCGGCTCTACAAGGGGAAGGTCGGGGTCGCGGTCATGGCGCTGAGGGCGGGCGTGCCGGTGATCCCGTGCGCGATGGTCGGGACGTTCGAGATCCAGCCCCCCGGTCAGGTCGTACCGAAGATCAAACGGGTGCGGATCCGCTTCGGCGAGCCGCTGGACTTCTCCCGGTACGCGGGGATGGAGAACGACCGGACGGTGCTGCGGGCCGTCACCGACGAGATCATGTACCGGATCCTCGCGCTGTCCGGCCAGGAGTACGTGGACGACTACGCGGCCAACGTGAAGGAGGCCGAACAGGCCGCCCAGCAGCGCAAGTTCCCCCGCTTCCGCCGCTGACCCATCGCCGGCTCCGCGCGGCGCCGCGCGCCGGCCGCCGGGTATCGTCGGCCCGCACGGCGAAGCACTCGCGGCGGAGGGGACACCGGTGGACGACCACGGGACGTACGACAAGCTGATCGGCCTGCTCGAGGAGCGGGGGGCCGTCCACCGGATCATCGAGCACGAGCCGGAGGGCGCGACGGAGGCGGTCAACGCGCTGCGCGGCAACCGGCCGGAGCAGTCCGCCAAGTGCATCGTCGTGATGGTCAAGACCGGCAAGAAGACCAAGCGGTACGTCCTGGCCGTGGTGCCGGGCGACCGGCGGGTCGACCTGGGCGCCGTGAAGGCGCTGCTGGGCGGCGTGTACGCCGGTTTCGCCACGCCCGAGGTGGCGGAGCGGCTGGCGGGCAGCGTCAGCGGCACCATCCTGCCGTTCTCCTTCGACCCGGAACTGGAACTGGTCGTCGACCCGGCGCTCCTGGAGGAGGACGAGCTGTTCTTCAACGCGGCACGGCTGGACCGGTCGCTGGCCCTGCGGACGGCGGACTACGTGGCGATCGCCGAGCCCCGTACGGCCCCCATCGCCCAGGCGCCCTGACGCGCGGGGCGCGGGGACCGGTGCGAGGACCGGCACGAAGTTCTCACGCGGCGGGCATGGGACCGGCACGACGGGCAACACGGACCTTCACAAGTCCACCCGGAGCAGGGAGAGTTGTCATGGCCGGTTACGGCACCAGCAGTGCGCACGGGCAGGCGCAGTCCCGTACGAACGGTCTCGCCATCGCCGGGCTCGTCTGCGGCATCGTCGGCGTACTGTTCTTCAACATCATCCTCGGGCCGCTCGCCATCATCTTCGGTGCGGTCGCCCTGAAGCAGGCCAAGGCCGGCCGGGGCGGCACGGGCATGGCGAAGGCCGCGATAGCCCTCGGCGTCGTCGACCTCGTCGTCTTCGCCATCCTGGTGGCCGTCGCGGCGTCGTCCGGCGGCTTCACCTGGTACGTCGGCGGCTGACGGGACGTCCGTCGGGATCCGCCCCCGTCGTCACAGGATCGCCCGCGCCTCGTCCAGGACGCGCCGCAGCCGCAGCGCGTCCGGGGCGACCGCGGTCACCAGGACGGCGGGGCCGGCCAACGGTGCGAGGGCCGCGCAGTCCCCGATGAGCCGGGGCTCCGCGGCCTTCCCGTCGTAGGCCGGATCCACCACGAGGAGCTGGCCGACGGCCCGGTTCCCCGCCAGGACCGCTCCCCCGTCCCAGCCGCCGGGCGCCCCCGGACCATAGGCGAGTTCCTGGTCCAGCAGCGGGCGTCCGGCACGCCGGACGGTCAGGCGGGTGGCGAGGGTGCCGGGCTCCTCGCCGTGCCGGCCGAGGACCTGCTCCTCGCGCAGCACCAGCCGGGCGGTGGCGGCCAGGTCGACCACCGTCCGCATCCGAAGGTCCGAACCGCGGGCGGAGACCAGCTGTTCCGGCAGCCAGCACAGCTCCGCGTCCTCGCCCACGGTCAGGCGCACGTCGTAACGGGCGTGGCCGGCGTCCCGGCCCGGCAGGGCGACCGTGGCGGCCGCCGCGTCGACGGTGAGCCGCGCCCCGTCCCGTACGTCCGCCTCGACGGCCAGCCGGTCACCGCCGAGCGGCGCGGTCATCGCGCCGACCACGGTGACCCGTGCGCGGGGGCCGGTCGCACGGGTGCGGCGCAGGGCCAGCGGTCCGTCGCTCTCCAGCACGGGCAGCCCGGCGGGGGTGGCGACGATCCGGGCGGTGGCGTGGACGCTCATGCCGCGGCGGTCCAGGCGGCCAGCTGCTCGCGCACCCATGCGGCGACCGGTGCGACGCCGTCCTCGCCGGTGAGCGAGGTGAAGGCGACGGGCAGGTCGCCGCGCTGCTCCCGGGCGTCACGGGCCATCCGCTCCAGGTCGGAGCCGACGTACGGGGCGAGGTCGGTCTTGTTGATCACGAGCAGGTCGGCGGTGGTGACGCCGGGACCGCCCTTGCGGGGGATGTCGTCGCCGCCCGCGACGTCGATCACGAAGATCTGGGCGTCGACGAGGCCTTTGGAGAAGGTGGCGGTGAGGTTGTCGCCGCCGGACTCGACCAGGATGAGGTCGAGCGGCCCGACGGCGTCCTCAAGGTCCTCGACGGCTTCGAGGTTGGCGGAGATGTCGTCCCGGATGGCGGTGTGCGGGCAGGCGCCGGTCTCCACGGCCTGGATGCGCTCGGGCGGGAGGACCGCGTTGCGCAGCAGGAACTCGGCGTCCTCCCGGGTGTAGATGTCGTTGGTGACGACCGCCAGGGAGAGCTGGTCGCGCAGCTCCCGGCAGAGGGCGGCGACGGTGGCGGTCTTGCCGGAGCCGACCGGCCCGCCGAGGCCGATGCGCAGGGCGCGGCGGGTGCCGTCCGGGCGGTGGGCGTCGGCGCCGACGGCGGAGCCGTGGTGGCTGTGGCCGGGGTGGTCGAGGTGCATGGTGGTGTGGTCCTTGTCTTCTTCTTCGGGGGCGGGTTGTTCCTCGCACGGAGCGGGGCCATTCCCGGCGGTGAGGCCGCCACGGGGCAATGGGGGCGCGTTGACGGGGCGGGGTCGCCGCCGGGCAGCGGGGCGGCCCCCACCGGGCGGAGCCGCCGCCGAGCGGGGTCGCCGCCGGGAGCGGGCGCCTTCAGAGGCGCGGGCTTTCACGGGGCGGATCCGGCCCAGGGGCGGGCGTCCTCGCGGGGCGGGTCCTCGTCACGAGGCGAAGAGGCGTACGGGCCAGGCCGCGTGCTGTTCGGCGGTGATGTCGAGCAGCGGCGCGGACGCGGCGGGCAGCGCGTCGGTGCCCGCGTGGGCGGCACGCGCCGCTTGTTCGGCCGCCCGTTCGGCCACCAGGTCCATGTCGGGCGCGAGGCGGGCGAGGACGGCGGTGGCCTGGAAGGGGTCGAGGCTCAGCAGGCGGACGGCGGCCGTGGCGGGGCCGCTGACCGCCTCGTACGCGACGCAGTGCGCGGCGTCCCGCGGGCCGAGGCCCGCCGAGCGGGCGGCCAGCCCGAGGACGACGGGCTGGTGGGCGCCGCGTGGGAACGCCGTTGCGAGCGCGTCGAGTTCGGGGCCCGGCCAGGTGGCGCGGGCGGCGCGCAGCATCTGGCGGCCGAGCCTGCGGGCGGTGGCGCGCAGCGCGGGGGACGGGGTGCGGGCGTCGGCGGCCTCGTCGAGCGCGGCGGGGTCGAGGCCCAGTGCGGCGGCCGCGGCGAGGGCGGCGGAGGTGAGCCCGCTGGTGTGGAGGCGGCCGCGACAGAAGGCCTCCAGGTCGCGGGTGTCGCGGATGCGCCCCGCCTTGACGGCCGGTTCGGCCCCGCCGGAGTGGGCGTGGCCGCCGGCGGGGAACCGGCCGTCGGCGAGGACGAGGAGTGCGGCACGGGTCATCTCGTCCCCACTAGAAGAGGAAGTAGCGCTGGGCCATGGGCAGTTCGGTGGCGGGGGCCGGGTCGACCGGGTCGCCGTCGATGGTCACCGTGAAGGTGTCGGCGTCCACCTCGACGCGCGGCAGGGCGTCGTTCTCCCGCATGTCGGCCTTGGTGACGCCGCGCGTGCTGGTGATGGGCCGGAACTCCTTGGCCAGGCCGAGCCGTTCGGGCAGGCCGTCGTCGAGGGCGGACGCGGTGACGAAGTTGAACGAGCCGGCCGCCGCCGCGCCGCCGAGCGCGCCGAACATGGGCCGGGGCATGACGGGCTGGGGGGTGGGGATGGAGGCGTTGGCGTCGCCCATCTGCGCGTACGCGATCTGGCCGCCCTTGATCACGGTCTGCGGCTTGACCCCGAAGAAGGCCGGGTCCCACAGGACGAGGTCGGCGAGCTTGCCGGTCTCGACGGAGCCGATCTCCCGGTCGAGCCCCTGGGCGACGGCCGGGTTGATCGTGTACTTGGCGACGTAGCGGCGTGCGCGGTGGTTGTCGGCGCGGCCGTCGCCCGGCAGCGGTCCCCTGCGCTTCTTCATCACGTGCGCGGTCTGCCAGGTCCGCAGGATCACCTCGCCGACGCGTCCCATGGCCTGGGAGTCGGAGGAGATGATCGAGATGGCGCCCAGGTCGTGCAGGATGTCCTCGGCCGCGATCGTGGAGGGGCGGATGCGGGACTCGGCGAAGGCGAGGTCCTCGGGGACGGCCGGGTTGAGGTGGTGGCACACCATGAGCATGTCGAGGTGCTCGTCGAGGGTGTTGACGGTGTGCGGGCGGGTGGGGTTGGTGGAGCTGGGCAGCACGTACGGCTCGGAGACGACGGTGATGATGTCGGGGGCGTGACCGCCTCCCGCGCCCTCGGTGTGGTACGCGTGGATGGTGCGGCCGGCGACGGCCGCCAGGGTGTCGCCGACGAACCCGGCCTCGTTGAGGGTGTCGGTGTGGATGGCGAGCTGCGCACCGGTCTGCTCGCAGACGCGCAGGCAGGCGTCGATGGCCGCGGGGGTGGCCCCCCAGTCCTCGTGGATCTTGAATCCCACTGCGCCGCCGCGCAGTTGGGAGTGCATGGCTTGGGCCGAGACGGTGTTGCCCTTGCCCAGCAGGCCGATGTTGACGGGGTAGGTCTCCAGCGCCTGGAACATCCGGGCGAGGTGCCAGGGGCCGGGGGTGACGGTGGTGGCCTTGGTGCCTTCGGCGGGTCCGGTGCCGCCGCCGACGAGGGTGGTGATGCCGGAGGTGAGTGCCTGCTCGACGACGGTCGGCGAGATGAAGTGGATGTGCGCGTCGACGGCACCCGCGGTGACGATCTTGCCGTTGCCGGCGATGATCTCGGTCTCGGGCCCGATGACGAGGTCCGGGTGGACGCCGTCCATGGTGTCCGGGTTGCCGGCCTTGCCGATACCGGTGATCCGGCCGTCGCGGATGCCGATGTCGGCCTTGACGACGCCCCAGTGGTCGATGATGACGGCGCCGGTGACGACGGTGTCCGGGGCGCCCTCGGCGCGGGTGGCGCGGGACTGGCCCATGGACTCGCGGATCACCTTGCCGCCGCCGAACACCGCCTCGTCGCCGGAGCGCCCGGGTCCGCCGGAGCGGTCCTCCTCGATCTCGACGAGCAGGTCGGTGTCGGCGAGGCGGATGCGGTCACCGGTGGTGGGACCGAAGAGGTCGGCGTAGACGGGCCGGGTCAGTTCAGCCATCGAGGGGACCTCCGGTCCGTCCGCGCAGACCGGGGACGACGCGCGCTCCGGCGAGCGGGACGAGTTCGACGTCGACGGGGATGCCGGGCTCGAAGCGCACGGCGGTACCGGCGGCGATGTTGAGCCGCAGGCCGTGCGCGGCCGCGCGGTCGAAGTCGAGGCCGGGGTTGGTCTCGGCGAAGTGGTAGTGGGAGCCGACCTGGACGGGCCGGTCGGCGGTGTTGAGGACGGTGAGGCGGGTGACGGCGCGTCCCTCGTTGAGGGGGACGGGCGTGTCCGCGTACAGGATCTCGCCGGGGATCATCGGTGCCTTCCCCCGTCAGACGATCGGGTCGTGGACGGTGACGAGTTTGGTGCCGTCCGGGAAGGTGGCCTCGACCTGGACGTCGTGGATCATCTCGGGGATGCCCTCCATGACGTCGTCGCGGCCGAGCACCTTGCGGCCGGAGGCCATGAGTTCGGCGACGGTACGGCCGTCGCGGGCGCCCTCCAGGATGTGGGCGGTGATCAGGGCGACGGCTTCGGGGTGGTTGAGCCGCACGCCGCGTGCCCTGCGCTTCTCGGCCACGTCGGCGGCGACATGGATGAGCAGTCGTTCCTGTTCGTGCGGGGTCAGTTGCACGTTTCACCTCACAGTCTCGCGGCCGGCGCGGTCCCGGGCGCAGCGGGACCCTATCCGGCTTCAACACTCTGTTGACCTGCGGGAACGAGTGTGGCGCAGAGATATTTCCAACTCGGGCAGAAGTTTTTCCGGGAGGTTAACTGCCTCTTTGCCCGGCCATGGACAGCGGCTCGCGCGGCGTTCGGTCGCGCCGTGCGTCCCGGGTCGTATACGGAGCCGGGGTGCCGTACCGGACGCCGGGGCCGCCGCGGCCTTCCGGGGCCTCGATCGAGGAACCTTAGGATGCGGACGATCACACGAACGAGGGGGGCATGACATGACTGATCACGGAAGGCGGCGCCGGGCGAGAGCCGTCGGGGTCGCCGTCGCCGCGCTGACGGTGGGCGCGCTCGTCCCGGCACCGTCCGCGGCCGCGGCTGACGGGGGCGAGACCGTCATCACGCTGGGAACGTCCGGCGGCACGGGAAGCCCGGACATGATCGCCCTGGGGGGCGGCAGGCTCACGGTGGTGGGCTGGGCGGACACCGGGACGAACCGGGGCCTGTACGAGTACGACCTGCCGGCCACCGGCAGCCCGGTGCCCGGCCCCCGGCGGCTGGTGCAGGGCGACTTCTACATGGACTACCCGTGCGAGGGCGCCGGGAGCGACTACTCGTGCGCCGAGTTCGACTCGCGCCTGTGGCCCCTCGGGGACGGGCGCGTCGGCTACCGCACACCGCTGGACACCCCGCTCGCGTACCACGAGGCCAACGGCGGCAAGGTGCCCGCCACGCAGATCTACGTCACCGGCTACTCCCCCGTGGAGAACGTGGTGAACGCCTCCGGGCCGTACATCGCCGTCCGGGAGTCCGGGGGGTCACGGCTGCTCGTCGGGTCGTTCGCGCCGGAGGAGACCGGCGGGGAGCAGAACCACCACGCCCTGACCGCGCGATCGGCCGCGATCTGGGGCGACACGCTGTGGAAGCCGGGGAGCACGACCGGCACGGTCAACACCTACGACCTGCGCCGGCGGACGGAGTCGGCGGACATCGCCATCGGCTCGGACTGCGTGCCGAACGAGCTCCAGGCGGTCGGCCGCTGGCTGTACTGGGAGTGCTTCACCGAGGGCCGCGCGGGTGTGTGGGACACCGCGGAGAAGCGCGCGGTCCCCGGGGCGATCCCGCGGGCGGCGCAGCTGGGCGACGGGTTCCTGGTGGGGCAGCTGGGGACGGACGGCGAGCCGTCCCAGCTCCGTCTGTGGGACTTCCACGAGGGTGCCGGCAAGCCGGCGGTGGAGTCGGTGCTCGCGGAGCGGCCGTCCATCCGCTCGTTCGCGGTCGACAAGTTCGGCGGACACGTCGCGTACGTCGACGAGGAGCGCCGCATCCGGATCACGCCGGTGACCGTGCCGCGCTCGCCGCTGGCGGTCCTCGGCACGCACACGTCCGCCTCGGTCGACCTGCGGGCGGCCGGCGGCGCGTGGACGGGCCTGTGGCGGCTGAGCCGCCCGGCGGCGTCCTGGAAGCTGACGTTCCGTGACGCGTACGGCAACACCGTGCGGGAGATCTCCGGCACCGACCGCGACGGCGCCGCCATCCGCGCCACCTGGGACGGCCTGGGCGCCGACGGCCGGCCCGCCGTGAGCCGTCCGCACCAGTGGGAGCTGAGCACCGACGCGGGTGACGGTACCGGCCCCAAGGTCGTCGGCCGCGGCACGGCGCAGGTGCTCGGCGGCCGTTCCGCCCACCGGGACGCCAACGGTGACGGCCTCGGCGAGTACTACTCCATGACCACGGGCGGCAAGTTCGCCGCCCACCGCATCGGCGCCACCGGCGGCGACTGGTCCAGCTCGCCGTGGGACCCGGCCACCCGGTTCATCCCGTTCGGCGACATCGACGGCGACGGCTGCGACGACATGCTGCTGCGGAGCACGGACGGCAGGCTGTGGCGCAGCGGCGGGAAGTGCGCGGGTGACTTCGCCCCGTCCTCCGCGGCCGCTCCGCACGTGCAGATCGGTACGGGCTGGAACGGGTTCGACGACTTCGCCGCGCCCGGGGACCTGACCGGTGACGGCCGCCCGGACCTGCTGGCCCGGCAGACCACGACCGGCTACCTGTTCCTGTACGCGTCCAACGCCTCCGGCGGCCTGGACGCGGCGGTCCGCGTCGGCACCGGCTGGACGGGCTACCGCCTGATCGGTGCGGGGGACGTCGACGGCGACGGGCACGGCGACCTGCTGGCCCGCGACGCCTCAGGGGAGCTGTGGCGCTACGGCGGCACGGGCCAGGGCACGTTCAAGCCCCGGCAGCTGCTGTTCGAGGACTGGGGTGCCGGGCGCATCGAGATCATCGGGGTGGGCGACATCAGCGGCGACGGGGTGCCCGACCTGCTGTCGCGCGACGCCAACGGCAAGCTGCTGCGCAACAAGGGCGACGGCAAGGGTTCGTTCGGGGCCACCCTGACCATCGCCACGGGCTGGCAGAACTACCGGTCGCTGTACTGACCGGCATCCGACCGGTCGAGCGCCGACCGGCCGCCGCGGGGGGAGCCGTCACGGCTCCCCCCGCGGCGTTTTCCGGGGCCCGCCCCCGTCCGGGGCAGCAGCCGGGCCGGGTCGGTGGCCGACCCGCCTCAATGACCGGGCCGTCGGGGGCCGCCCGGGCGGTGCTCGGCGGCGATCCCGAAGCGGCCCTGTTCGCCCGGAGCGGAGGACGGGACGTCGTGGACGGTGGACACGGAACGGACCACCTCCTCGTCGGCCGCCTGTCCCGCTTCGAGTCGTTCCAGGTCGGAGGCCGACACCAGCGCCACGAGCGGCTTGCCGTGGCGGGTCACGACCACCCGTTCGCCGCCGTAGACGACGCGGTTGATCAGATCGGCGAGCTCTGCCCGGGCTTGCGTCACCGGAATCTCGTAGGCCATGCTCCCATCATAACGACCTGTACGTCCTGTACATTTTTTACAGAGACCGAGGAGGCCGGTCATGAGCCGCGCCGCACGTCACGTCCTGCCGGAGTTCACCGAGCGCACCAGCACCGGGAGCCGCACGGTCGACCCGTACTCCAAACTGCTGGAGGAACGGATCGTGCTGCTGGGCACACCCCTGGACGACACCGCCGCCAACGACGTCGTCGCCCAGTTCCTGCACCTGGAGCACGCCGCGCCCGACCAGGACATCTCGCTCTACATCAACTCCCCCGGCGGCCCCGTGAGCGCCATGTCGGCCGTGTACGACACGATGCGGCTCATCGGGTGCGACGTGGCGACCACCTGCATCGACCAGGCCGCGTCGACCGCCGCGGTCCTGCTCGCCGCCGGGACACCCGGCAAGCGGATGGCCCTGCCCGGAGCGCGGGTCCTCGTCCGGCAGCCCGCCGTCGAGGAGCCTCTGCGGGGGCAGCCGAGCGATCTGGACATCCGGGCCCGCGAGTTGCTGAGGCAGCGCGACCAGCTCGCAGCGGCCCTGGCGGCGCACACCGGACGGAGCCGGGAGCGGGTCGACGCGGACCTGGAGCGCGACACCGTCCTCGACGCGGCCGGCGCCGTGGCCTACGGCCTGGTCGACCACATCGTCGCCCGCCGCACGAGGTGACCGGTGCCCGCACCCGAGGACCCGAGGCTCCCCGCGCTGACCCGGGCCGAAAGCGCGTTCGTCGACAGCTGGCTCGAAGCCGTCGACCTCCTGGCCCGGGCGAACCCGGCGCGCGCCACCCACACCTACGGCGCCCTGCGGGCGGCGCAGGCCCTCGTGGGGCGCGCGACGGCGCTCCGCGACGCCCTGACCTCGATGCACGAGCGCGGCGAGACCGATGTGCACACCCATACGCTGGCGCGGGCGCTCCGGGTCCTTGACGGCGAGCGGCGCGCGGGACGCGTGACGGTGCCTCAGAATCAAGACGCGGGACCGACGTAGCCCTCCCCCGAATGGGCTCAGGAGTACGAGAAGCGCTCCCCCGTTCAGCGTACGCATCCGGACGAATTTCGTGTGACGCGAGTTGCGCACCGTGCGTACACATCTGGCGGAATATCAGCTTCCGCTGCTGGTACGGGGATCGTCGATGTCACGCCGCCGGGCGCCAAATCCACCCTGTCCACCCGAATGGATCAGTCGTGAGGAGCCTCACATAAGGCCGTTTCGACTCGGAATTTCACCCCGACATGGGTCAAGATCCCTGACGACGACAAGCCCCCGCCACCGCGGCGGGGCGGTCCGGGCGGACGCCGAGTCCTGCCGCCGTCCGGATGACTGGTCGACAGGAGTGGATCGGCAGGAGTGGAGGACCCGAGCAGTACGGGTGACCGAACGATGTACGTCCCATCGGTCGCCCTTGGGGTGAAGCCGCGCCAGCGGCCGGGCAACTTCGCCAGCCCGAACCCGACAGGTCATCCTTCACAGGCGGCTGACGAAGGGTTGCGCAATGAACGCGCAGATTCATGTCCCGTCTCTGCTGTCCCGGGCCGGTGCCGTCTCGGCACTCGCCCTCGCCGCCGTCGGCGGCCCGATGCTGGCGCCCGGCGGGGTGTCCGAGGCGCAGGCCGCCCCGGCCCACGCCACCAAGGCGCTGAACATCGCCGCGTCCAAGAAGGGCGCACCGTACAAGTACGGAGCAGCGGGCCCGTCCCGGTTCGACTGCTCGGGGCTCACGCTGTACTCGTACAAGAAGGCCGGCAAGTCGCTGCCGCGCACGGCACAGCAGCAGTACAACAAGACGCGCCACATCTCGGCCTCCGGCCGGCAGAAGGGCGACCTCGTGTTCTTCCACCGGGGGAGCAACGTCTACCACGTGGGCATCTACGCGGGTAACAACAAGATCTGGCACTCACCGAAGTCGGGGTCGGTGGTGAAGCTGGACAAGATCTGGTCGAAGTCCGTCTGGTACGGGCGCGTCCGCTGATCCTCCGGGCATGAGCGGCGGTGCGGGGGCCCTCGCGGGGCCGTCCGGCGAGAGCCCCCGCACCGGGTCGCCGCGGCGCGCCCGGGCCCGCCCGGTCAGGTCTGGACCGGGACGGTCCACGGGAGGGCGATCCAGACCGTCTTGCCGCCCTCTTCGGTGGGGGTGACCGAGAGCCGGCCGCCGCACTCCGCCGCGAGCCAGCGGATGATGACCATGCCGCGGCCGTTGTCCTGCTGCACGGCGGCGGGCAGCCGCTGCGGCCAGCGCGGGTGGCTGTCCGTGACACCGATGCGCAGCCGCTCGTCGCGCTCGAGCCGCACGTCCACCGTGAAGGTCGGCGACTGGCCGAAGGTGTGCTGGACGGCGTTGGTGGCCAGCTCCGAGACGATGAGCCGGACGGTGTCGGCCGTCTCCGCCCCGTCGGGGAGGCCCCACTCCGCGAGGACGTCCGCCACGTATCTTCTGGCGGCGGATACCGAGACGGGATCGCTCGGCAGAGTGACGGATGCTTCCTGGTGGTCTGCCATGGCGACGCCGTCCCTTTCCCACTGCGGCCGGACTCCGACACATACCGGATGTCGCGTGAGGACGGCCTCGGATTGCGCTTCGCGCCAGACTGCCACCTATGTCGCCCCTGATGCGGCCGATCCACCAAGATATGCATATATCTGTCGCCCGAAGCGGTGAACTCTGCGACGGGAGAACGGATTTCGACGGCAGACTGGTGGGTTGGCCCGACGGCGGCGGGAGGCGGTCATGCGAGGCACGCGGCACGGTCCGGCGGTGCGCCGGCGCAAGCTCGGCGAGGAGTTGCGCACCCTGCGCCTCGCCGCCGGTCTCACCAGCCGCGACGCGGCACGGCTGGTCGGCTGGCACCAGTCGAAGGTGAGCCGGATCGAGACGGGCACCAGCGGGGTGACCGGCGCGGACGTGGCGCGGCTGCTCGACGCCTACGGGGTGCACGAACCGGGCTCGCGCGCGCTGCTCGAGGCGCTGGCGGGCGCCGCCGACGGGGGCGGCGGGGGGTGGTGGCACGCGTACCGGGGGGTGCTGCCGCCTCCGTACCAGGACTTCATCAGCCTGGAGGCACAGGCGTGCCGGGCCCGCACCCTGGAGACGTCGGTGGTGCCGGGCCTGCTGCAGACGGCGGCGTACGCCCGTGCGGTGACGCGGGCGGCGCTGGAGGGGGTGCCGGCGGAGACGGTCGACTCACTGGTGCGGGTGCGGATCGCGCGGCAGGAGGTGCTGCGCGCCGATCCCCCGCTGCGGCTGGAGGCGGTCCTCGACGAGGCGGTGCTGCGGCGGCAGGTGGGCGGACCGGAGGTGATGAGGGAGCAGTTGCGGCGGCTGCTGGAGTGGTCCCGGCTGCCCCATGTGCGGCTCCAGGTCCTTCCGTTCGCCCTCGGGGAGTACGTCGGCCTCTCCGGGTCTTTCGTTATCTTCTCCTTTCCGAACATTTCTGATCTGGACGTGGTTGCTCTTGACCACTTGACGAGTAGCCTCTATCTCGAACGCACGGAAGACCTCGAGGCGTACGGCGCCGCCTTCCGCACCATGCAGGCGCGCGCCCTGTCGCCCGGGGACACATCGGACCTCATCGCCGGGATCGGTGACGGCGCGTAGCGAGAGGCACCCCCCATGTCCGCTCACCCCGCACACCACGACGCCCCGCGCTGGTGGCGCAGCAGCCGCAGCGTCGGGATGAACAACTGCGTCGAGGCCGCCCGCCTCGGCACCGCACGCCTCGCCGTGCGCGACTCGAAGGACACCGCCAGGCCGCCGCTGCGGTTCTCCGCGGCGGCCTGGACCTCCTTCGTCTCCTCGTTGCGGCAGGTCAGCTGACCGCTACCGGGGACGTACGGAGGATGGTGGCGACCGCCTGGTCCACCTGGCTCTCCGTCAGGTCGGCGCGGGCGGTCAGCCGGAGGCGCGAGATGCCGTCCGGCACCGACGGCGGCCGGAAGCACCCCACCGCCAGGCCCTCGGCCCGGCAGTCGGCCGCCCACTTCACCGCCTGCTCCGGCGACGGCGCGCGCACGGAGACGACGGCGGCGTCCGGCCGCACCGCGGTCAGGCCCGCCGCGGTCAGCCGCGCGTGCAGGGTGGCCGCCACCGCGCGCGCCCGTCCTGCCAGGCCGGGCTCGCCGCGCAGCAGGCGCAGACCCGCCAGCGCCGCCCCCGCGGCGGCCGGGGCGAGACCCGTGTCGAAGATGAACGTCCGCGCGGCGTTGACCAGGTGCTCGATCACCCGGGCGGGGCCCAGGACCGCGCCGCCCTGACTGCCCAGCGACTTGGAGAGGGTGAGCGTGGCGACCACGTCCGGGTCGCCCGCGAGCCCCGCCGCGTGCAGCGCGCCGCGCCCGCCCTCGCCCAGCACACCGAGGCCGTGCGCGTCGTCGACCACCAGCGCGGCGCCGTGCGCCCGGCACGCCGCCGCGAGCCCGGTCAGCGGGGCCGCGTCCCCGTCGACGGAGAAGACGGAGTCGCTGACGGCGAGGGCCTGGCGCCCCGGGTGCGCGCCGAGCGTCTTGGCGACCGCGTCCGGGTCGGCGTGCGGCACCACGGCCGTCTCGGCGCGGGAGAGCCGGCAGCCGTCGACGATCGAGGCGTGGTTCCCCGCGTCCGACACGATCAGCGAGCCCCGCGCGCTCAGCGCGGTCAGGGCGGCGAGGTTGGCCGCGTACCCGGAGGAGAACACCAGGGCCGCCTCGAACCCGCAGAAGGCGGCCAGCTCCCGCTCCAGCTCGGCGTGGAGCTCGGTGGTGCCGGTCACCAGGCGCGAGCCGGTGGCGCCCGCGCCCCACCGGCGGGCGGCCCCGGCCGCCGCGGCGGTGATGTCCGGGTGGTGGGTGAGGCCGAGGTAGTCGTTGCTCGCCAGGTCCAGCAGCTCGGGCACGGCCGGTCGCGGGCGGAGCGTACGGACCAGGCCGGCGGCCGCGCGGCGGCGCGCCTCGGCGTCGATCCAGTCGAAGGGCGAGCCGAGGGCCGGGGCGGGGGGCGCGGCGAGCGGCCGGTCGGGCGGAGCCTGGGACATGTCCGGTTCCCTTTTGTAGACAGCGAACAGACCCTAATAGTGGTGGGGTCCGCCCGGAGTGTGGTTATACACACACTCGAAACGGGCTCTCCTGTGGAGTTCCTCCTTGGCCAGGGGCCGTGCCGTAGGCCAGGATCAGCGTCATGGACCTGCTGAACACGCTGGTGGACAAGGGGCTTCGGCGCGAGCTGCCGACCCGCGAAGAAGCGCTCGCCGTGCTGGCGACGTCCGACGACGACCTGCTGGATGTGGTGGCCGCTGCCGGGAAGGTGCGCCGTCAGTGGTTCGGACGGCGGGTGAAGCTCAATTACCTGGTCAACCTCAAGTCCGGTCTGTGTCCCGAGGACTGCTCGTACTGCTCGCAGCGGCTCGGCTCCAAGGCCGAGATCCTCAAGTACACCTGGCTGAAGCCGGAGGAGGCCTCCAAGGCGGCCGCCGCGGGCGTCGCGGGCGGCGCCAAGCGGGTCTGCCTGGTCGCCAGCGGCCGCGGTCCGACCGACCGGGACGTCGAGCGCGTGGGCAGGACCATCGAGGCCATCAAGGAGGAGAACGAGGGCGTCGAGGTCTGCGCGTGCCTCGGGCTGCTCTCGGACGGCCAGGCGGAGCGGCTGCGGTCGGCTGGGGCCGACGCGTACAACCACAACCTCAACACGTCCGAGGGGACGTACGGGGACATCACGACCACCCACACCTACGCGGACCGGGTCGACACGGTGCAGAAGGCGCACGCGGCCGGCCTGTCCGCCTGCTCCGGCCTGATCGCGGGCATGGGCGAGAGCGACGAGGACCTGGTCGACGTGGTCTTCGCCCTGCGCGAGCTGGACCCGGACTCGGTGCCGGTGAACTTCCTCATCCCCTTCGAGGGCACCCCGCTCGCCAAGGAGTGGAACCTGACTCCGCAGCGGGCGCTGCGCATCCTGGCGATGGTCCGGTTCGTCTGCCCGGACGTGGAGGTCCGGCTGGCCGGCGGGCGCGAGGTGCACCTGCGCACCCTCCAGCCGCTGGCGCTGCACCTGGCCAACTCGATCTTCCTGGGCGACTACCTCACCAGTGAGGGGCAGGCCGGCAAGGCCGACCTGGAGATGATCGCGGACGCCGGCTTCGAGGTGGAGGGCACGGACACCACCACGCTGCCCGAGCACCGTTCGGACGCCGCCTCCTGCGGCACCGGCGGCGGCTGCGGCTCGGGGTCGGTGTGCTCCTCGGAGGAGCCCGCCCCCGCCGCGACGACCGAGCCGGTCCGTGGGGACCAGGCCCGTACCGACCTGGTCGCCGTGCGCCGCCGGGGTGCCGGTACCGACCTCGCGCCCAATGCGTGAGTCCCGCGCCGCCGAGCTGATCGCCCTCGACCGGGCCCATGTGTGGCACCCGTACGGCCCCATGCCGGGCCGTACGGACCCGCTCGTCGTGGAGTCCGCCTCCGGGGTGCGGCTGCGGCTCGCCGCGCCGGCGCAGGGGCGGGACGAACTGGTCGACGGCATGTCCTCGTGGTGGTCGGCCGTCCACGGCTACAACCACCCGGTGCTCAACGAGGCGGCGCGCGGCCAGCTGGACCGGATGAGCCACGTGATGTTCGGCGGGCTCACCCACGAACCCGCCGTCCGGCTGGCGGCCCGGCTGGTGGAGATCACCCCGGAGCCGCTGCGGCACGTCTTCCTCAGCGACTCCGGCTCGGTGGCCGTCGAGGTGGCCGTCAAGATGTGCCTCCAGTACTGGCGCTCGGTGGGCCGGCCCGCCAAGCGGCGGCTGCTGACCTGGCGCGGCGGCTACCACGGCGACACCTGGCAGCCGATGTCGGTGTGCGACCCCGAGGGCGGCATGCACGAGCTGTGGTCCGGGGCGCTGCCCCGGCAGGTGTTCGTGGGCCCGCCGCCGGTCGCGTACGAGGAGTGGTACGCGCGGGAGCTGCGGGAGACGATCGGGCGGCACGCCGACGAGCTGGCCGCGGTGATCGTCGAGCCGGTGGTGCAGGGAGCGGGCGGCATGCGGTTCCACGACCCGGAGTACCTGCGGGTGCTGCGGGAGGCGTGCGACGCGCACGACGTCCTGCTGGTGTTCGACGAGATCGCGACCGGCTTCGGGCGCACGGGCGCGCTGTTCGCGGCCGAGCACGCGTCGGTGGCGCCGGACGTCATGTGCCTGGGCAAGGCGCTGACCGGCGGCTACCTGTCGCTGGCGGCCACCTTGTGCACCCCGCGCGTGGCGGACGGCATCTCGCGGGGCGAGGTGCCGGTGCTGGCGCACGGGCCGACGTTCATGGGCAACCCGCTGGCCACGGCCGTGGCGTGCGCCTCGATCGACCTGCTGCTCGGCCAGGACTGGCAGCGGGAGGTCAAGCGGATCGAGGCGGGGCTGCGCGACGGCCTGGCCCCGGCCGCCGGGCTGCCGGGCGTGCACGACGTGCGGGTGCTCGGTGCCATCGGGGTCGTCCAGCTCGACCACCCGGTGGACATGGCGGCCGCGACGGCGGCGGCGGTGCGCGAGGGCGTGTGGCTGCGGCCGTTCCGGGACCTGGTGTACGTGATGCCGCCGTACATCACCGGTGATGACGATGTGGCACGGATCTGCCGTGGAGTGGTCGCGGCGGCGCGGGAGGGTTGAGATGGCGGTACTGGTGGTCAGCGGCACGGGCACGGAGATCGGCAAGACCGTGGTCACGGCGGCGGTGGCGGCGGTGGCGCGGGCGGCGGGACGGTCGGTGGCCGTCCTGAAGCCGGCGCAGACCGGGGTCGGGCCGGGCGAGCGGGGCGACGCCGACGAGGTGGTGCGGCTCGCCGGGGACGGTGTCACACCGGTCGAACTGGCGCGGTTCCCCGAGCCGCTGGCCCCGGACACGGCCGCGCGGCGGGCCGGGATGGCCCCCGTCGGGCCGGGCGAGGTGGCCGACGCCGCCCGGAAGCTGGCGGCGGACCACGACCTGGTGCTGGTGGAGGGCGCGGGCGGGCTGCTGGTGCGGTACGACGAGGAGGGCGGCACGCTCGCCGACGCGGCCGCACTGCTGTCCGCCCCGGTGCTGGTGGTCGCGCCCGCCGCGCTCGGCACGCTCAACATGGTGACGCTCACCGCGGAGGCGCTGCGGGCGCGCGGGCTGGCGCAGGCGGGCGTGGTCGTGGGCAGCTGGCCGGACGAGCCGGGCCTCGCCGAGCGCTGCAACGTCACGGACCTGCCGCGGGTGGCGGGCGCGCCGCTGCTCGGCGCGGTGCCGTCGGGCGCGGGGGCACTGCCGGCCGAGGTCTTCCGGACCCGGGCGGCGGGGTGGCTCGCACCGGCACTGGGCGGTACGTGGGATGCGGAGGCGTTCACAGCCGCCATAGGGTGACGATCATGCGTGCCGTCGTCAGCGAGATCGTGTTCGACTGCGCCGACCCGGCGGGGCTGGTCCGGTTCTGGGCCGCCCTGCTGGGCGGCGAGCCGGTGGACCGGAGTCCGGGCTGGTCGTACGTGGAGCCTCCCGGCTTCGTCCGGGTCGCCTTCCAGCGCGTGCCCGAGGGCAAGACCGCCAAGAACCGGCTCCATCTGGACCTGGAGGGCGGCGACGTGGCGGCCGCGGCCGAGGCGGCGGTGCGGCTGGGGGCCACGCGGGTCGGCGGCGTCGTGACGGACGCGCAGGGCGACTTCCAGGTGCTGCGGGACCCCGAGGGCAACGAGTTCTGCTTCGTGTCCGGCTGACGGGGGGACACTGACGTTGTCTGGTCCTGGCCCCTCTCCCCGGAGGTCCGCGATGCGGGACACCGTCCACCATCCCCTGTTCGCCCGGTTCTACGCCCGGATGAGCGTCACCATGGACGCGAAGGGCGGGGTCGCCGCGTACCGCCGTGAGCTGCTGGCCGGGCTCTCCGGCCGGGTCATCGAGGTCGGCGCGGGCAACGGACTGAACTTCGCGCACTACCCGCGCGCCGTGTCGGAGGTCGTCGCGATCGAACCGGAGCGGCGGCTGCGGCAGCTTGCCGCGACCGCGGGGATGCGCGCCGAGGTGCCGGTGGACGTGGTGCCGGGCGTGGCCGAGGCGCTGCCGGTGAAGAGCGAGGCCTTCGACGCGGCGGTCGCGTCGCTGGTGCTGTGCACGGTACGGGACCTGCCCCGGGCGCTGGCGGAGCTGCGGCGTGTGCTGCGGCCGGGCGGTGAGCTGCGCTTCTTCGAGCACGGGCTCGCCGAGGGGCGGGTGATGGCGACGGCCCAGCGGGCGCTGGACCGCACCGTGTGGCCCCTGCTGTTCGGCGGCTGCCACACGGCGCGCGACCCGCTGGCCGCGATCACGGCGGCCGGTTTCGAGGTGGTCACCCGGCGGCGGATCAGGATCCCGGAGACCGGTCCCGGGGCACCGACCTCGCCGTGCGTGCTCGGGGTCGCGCGGCGGGCGGACTGAGCGTTCCACGGCCGGGCCGGGCGGGCGGGGAGCACGCACTAGTGTGCGGCCATGACTTCGCAGACGTACCTCTCGCACCTGTTCTCGCTCGACGGCCGGGTGGCGCTGGTGACGGGCGGAAGTTCCGGCATCGGCCGGGCCGTCGCGGGCGCTCTGGCACGGGCCGGGGCGCGTGTCGTGATCGTCGCGCGCCGGGAGGCGGAGCTGGCGGCCACGGTCGACGAGCTGGTGGCCGACGGCTGCCGGGCGGCGTGGGTGAGCGGGGACCTCTCCACCCGTGCCGGTGTACGGGCGGCCGCCGAGGCGGCGGCCGGGGTGTACGGGGAGCCCGACATCCTCGTCAACAGCGCCGGGATCAACCTGCGGCCCCCGATGGGCGAGGTGGGCGAGGACGTCTGGGACGCGACGATGGCGGTGAACCTGGAGGCCCCGTTCCTGCTGGGTGAGCGCTTCGGCCCGGGAATGGCGCGGCGCGGCTTCGGGCGGATCATCCACGTCACCTCGCAGCAGGCGCACCGGGCGTTCGTGCAGAGCGGGGCGTACGGGGTGTCGAAGGGCGGCCTGGAGTCGCTGGCCCGCTCGCAGGCCGAGGCGTGGTCGGCGCACGGCGTCACGGCCAACACGCTGGTGCCCGGCTTCGTGCTGACGCCGCTCAACGCACGGCTCCAGGACGACCCGGAGACGGTCGCGGCGCTGGCCGCCCGGACGATGGTGGGGCGCAACGGGCTGGTGGACGACTTCGCGGGCGCGGCGGTGTTCCTGGCGAGCACCGCCTCGGCGTACGTCACCGGGCACGCGCTGTTCGTCGACGGCGGGCTGTCGGTGCACTGACCGGTACGCGTCCGGCCGGGGGCGCCGGCGGCCGGACGCCCCCGCGCGGTCCGGGGGGCTACGGCTTGTCGAGTGCGTCGGCGGCGGCGCGGAGCGCGTCGGCCAGTTCCTTCTTGGTGGGCAGCTCGTCGATCTTCTTGTCCAGCTCGTCGATGCGCTTGACGAGCCCGGCGATGTCGGACGGGTCCGTGGGCACGGGGCTGGATGTCGGGTCGGGGTCCCCGCCGCCGGACCCTGAGCCGGAGCCGCCGGTGTCCGTGCCACCGGTGTCCGGGCCGGTGCTGCCCCCGCCGGTGGCGCTCCCGCTGCCGCCGTCCGGCGGGACCGTCGGATCGGGGTCCCCGCCGCCGGACCCGGAGCCGCCGGTGTCCGTGCCACCGGTGTCCGGGCCGGTGCTGCCCCCGCCGGTGGCGCTCCCGCTGCCGCCGTCCGGCGGGACCGTCGGATCGGGCTGGGCGGTGGGGGACGCGGTCGGCTCCTGGCTCGGGATGCCGTCGGTGTCCGCGGCGGCGAGCGCTCCGCCGATGCTCAGGACCGCCGCCGTGGCCGTAGCGGCGACGGCGACGGCTATCCGCTTCGTACGCGTGTTCCGTGTGGGTGCCATGGGGCGCAACGTACCGGCGCATCCGGACGGACGGGGCGCTTCCGGCGATCCGGTACAAACGGAATCAAGGACTCCAACGACGCAGCTCGGCGGCGACGGCCCGCACGTCCGCCTGGCCCGTCTTCACCAGCCGGGCCAGGTCCCTCACCCGCTCCGGGGACGCGGCCACGTCGAGCCCGGAGGCGACGAGGTAGCCGTACGCGACGGCGGAGGCGTACATGGCGTTGGAGTGCTCCAGCGCGGGAACGTGCAGCAGCAGTTGCAGCAGGGCGGCGGCCCGGGCGTACGGATCGTTGTAGACGGGGACGCCGAATATTTCCGCGTCGTGCCGGCTCACGGCGGCGACCAGGGCGCCCCAGTCGGTCACGCGGGGATCGCCGGGGGTCTGCTGCTCGGCGACCATGAGGAGCCAGGCGAGGTCGATCGAGAGGTTCATACGGGCGGCGCGCCCGCCTTCGTCACGGGGTTCACCGGCTGCCGGACGGGCCCGCGCCGGAGCCGCTCGGGTCCGGTGCGCCGAACTCCTCGGCGAAGACGGTTTCGTACCGCCGCATGAAGTCGGCCGCGGCCTCCACGAAGGCACGGCCCGCCTCGCCCGCGTCCTGCTGGACGAGTTCCTCGATGTACCGGTTCACGCTGACGCCCCGCTCCTGGGCCCGGCGCCGGGCGGCCTCGGCGGTGGTCTCGTCGACGCGCACGTTGAGCTGAGTCTTCGCCACACCACCACGCTAGCGCGGCGGCGCTAGCACGGACAAGGGTGGAGGGCGTCCGTCCGGGGCCGCCGTCCCGGCGGGAAGTCCGGCGGGAAGCCGGGCGGAAACTCCGGTGCCGGCGCCCGCGCCGGTGTCCGATGATGCCGCCATGGACGATCTTCGAATACGGACCGCGTCGGCGGCCGACCTCGACACCGTGCTGGCCCTGTGGAAGGTCGCGGCCAAGGGCACCAGCATCAGCGACGACCGGGGCGGCGTGGAGGGACTGCTCGCCCGCGATCCGGAGGCGCTGATCCTCGCGGTGCGGGGCGGCGAGCCGGTCGGGACCGTCATCGCGGGCTTCGACGGATGGCGCTGCCACCTGTACCGGCTCGCCGTCCACCCGGACCACCGGCGCGAGGGGGTCGGCTCGGCGCTGCTCGCGGCCGCCGAGGAGCGGTTCGCACGCCTCGGCGGGCGGCGCGCCGACGCCATGGTCCTGGACGGCAACGAGTCGGCACACCACGCCTGGGACGCCGCCGGCTACGCCCGGCAGCCCGAGTGGAGCCGGTGGGTCAAACCCCTCCACGACTGATCGCTTTGCTGATCCTTTACCATGGGCGGACCAGATACCTCCCGTTCGAAAGGTGTGAGCGTCCGCCCATGGGCGAGCCTCCCAGTAGTAGCCGTAGCCGAGATCGCGCATCCCGAGCCTCCGTGGCCGATCATGGAACGGAGGTGAACCGATGACAGAAGTGCTCCTGCTCCTCGTGGCGCTGCTGCTCTCCCTGGCGTGCGGAGCGTTCGTCGCGGCCGAGTTCTCGCTGACGACCGTCGAGCGCTCGGAACTCGAACGCGCCGTCGAACGGGGTGAGCGCGGCGCGGCCGGCGCCCTCAAGGCCGTGCGGTCCCTCACCTTCCAGCTATCCGGCGCCCAGCTCGGCATCACCGTCACCAACCTGGTGGTCGGCATGCTCTCCGAGCCGTCCATCGCCAGCCTCATCCGCGGTCCGCTCCAGGACATCGGCCTGTCGGCGTCCGTCGCCTCCTCGGTGGCGCTGGTCATCGGCACGGCGCTGTCGACGGTCGTCCTGATGGTGGTCGGCGAGCTGGTGCCGAAGAACTGGGCGATCTCCTCGCCCCTGGCCGTCGCCAAGGTGGTGGCCACGCCGCAGCGCGTCTTCACCGCCGCGTTCCGGCCGCTGATCGCCCACCTCAACAACACGGCGAACCGCCTCGTGCGGCGGCTGGGCCTGGAACCCGCCGAGGAGCTGGCCTCCGCGCGCAGCCCCCAGGAGCTGGTCGCCCTGGCCCGCCACTCCGCGCGCGAGGGCGCCCTGGAGCCGGACACCGCCGAGCTGTTCGTCCGCACCCTGAACCTGGCCGAGCTGACCGCGGAGAACGTGATGACCCCGCGCGTCCAGGTCACCGCCCTGGAGGCGCAGGCCACCGCGGAGGACGTGGCCAACGCGACCCGCGCGACCGGCCTGTCCCGCTTCCCCGTCTACCGCGGCGGTCTGGACTCGGTCATCG
Organism: Streptomyces noursei; assembly: GCF_001646665.1. Taxonomy (GTDB): domain Bacteria; phylum Actinomycetota; class Actinomycetes; order Streptomycetales; family Streptomycetaceae; genus Streptomyces; species Streptomyces lavendulocolor. Next base: position 22,946 of record NZ_LWBU01000307.1, read on the forward strand.
GCATCGCGCACATCAAGGACGTGCTGACGGTCCCGGCCGGGCAGCGGTACCGCAAGCCGGTCACGGAGATCCTCCGCGAGCCGCTGCTCGTGCCGGAGTCCCTGACCGTGGACCGGCTGCTGGACCGGCTGTCCGGCAAGACCACGATGGCCGTCGTCATAGACGAGTACGGCGGTACGGCCGGGGTCGTGACCCTGGAGGACATCGTCGAGGAGGTCGTCGGCGAGGTGCGCGACGAGCACGACCCGCACGAGACCCCCGACCTGGCCAAGGCCGGCGAGGACGCCGACGGGCGGGTCGTGTGGTCCGCGGACGGCGCCGCCCGGACCGACCAGCTGGAGCGGATCGGCCTGCGCGTGCCGGACGGTCCGTACGAGACCCTCGCCGGGCTCGTCGCGACCGAGCTGGGCCGCATCCCGGCCGTCGGCGACACCGTCGCCGTGGACGGCTGGCTGCTCGACGTGGTCGACGCCTCCGGGCGCCGGGCCGCCCGGGTGATGCTCCACGCCCCGCTGGGCGGTCCCGGCGACGACGGCGACGGTCACGGCGACGACGGCGACGACGGGCACCGCCGCGACGACCGCCACCGTGACCGCGGCCGGCACCGCGACGGTGACCGGCACGGCGGCGCTGACCGGTTCCACGACGGGCGTATCGGTGCTGACCGCCTCCGCGACCGGCACGGCGACGGTGACGGCGACGGGCATGTGACGGGCGCCGGCCGACGCGGGGCCCGCGAGGACGGGGAGGCCGGCCGATGACCGCTGTCCAGTTGCTGATCGGTCTGCTGACCCTGCTGGTCAACGCCTTCTTCGTGGGCGCCGAGTTCGCCATGATCTCCGTGCGCCGCAGCCAGATCGAGCCGGAGGCGGAGGCCGGGAACCGGCGGGCGCGCAGCGTCATCTGGGGCCTGGAGCACGTCTCGGCGCTGCTCGCCGCGGCCCAGCTCGGCATCACGCTGTCCACGCTGGTGCTCGGCGTGGTCGCCGAGCCGGCCATCGCCCACCTGCTGGAGCCGGTGTTCGACGCCGTCGGCGTGCCGCACGGACTGGTGCACCCGATCTCGTTCGTGATCGCTCTGTCGCTCGCCACGTACCTGCACATGCTGCTGGGCGAGATGGTGCCGAAGAACATCGCCCTGGCCGAGCCGACGCGCACCGCGCTGCTCCTCGGGCCGCCGCTGGTGACGCTGGCGCGGGCGCTGAAGCCGGTGATCTTCACGATCAACGCGTTCGCCAACGCCCTGCTGAAGCTGATGCGGGTGGAGACGAAGGACGAGGTGTCGGCGACCTTCTCGGACGACGAGCTGGCCCGGTTGGTCACGGACGCCGGTGACGCCGGCCTCCTGGACGACCGGGCGGCCGAGCGGCTGCACGACGCCCTGGAGCTGGGGCGCCGTCCGGTGCGCGACGTGGTGATGCCGGTGGAGCGGGTGCTGTACGCCCGGGTCGGCACCACGCCCGAGGAGCTGGAGGCGCTGGCCGCCGAGTCGGGGTTCTCCCGCTTCCCCGTGGTCGACTCCACCCGCCGGATCCTCGGCTACCTGCACGTCAAGGACGCCCTGGACGCGACGCCGCGCGACCTGCCCTTCCCGGTGTCGGCGATGCGGCCGATCGCCCGGGTGCGGGCGGCCACGCCGATGGACGACGTCCTGACGGCGATGCGGCGCAGCCGTACGCACCTGGCGGCCGTGCTGGACGACGACGGCCGGCTGGCCGGCCTCGTCACCATGGAGGACGTCCTGCGCGAACTGGTCGGGCGGCCGGCGAACTAGGGGGCGTCTCGCCGATCCGGCCTGATCGACAAGACACCCCCTAGCCGGTACCCGCGGGTGGCCGGCGCCTCCCAAGGAGTCGGCGTCCGCGGGTGGCCGGCGCCTGTGGAGCGGCCGGCCCCGCACGGTACGATCGCTCCGCCATGGAGATGAATGCCACCTACAACAGTTTCGTCGCGGTGGGCGACAGCTTCACCGAGGGCATGTCGGACCTGCTGCCCGACGGCTCCTACCGCGGCTGGGCCGACCTGCTGGCGGCCCGCCTCGCCGCCCGTACGCCCGGTTTCCAATACGCCAACCTGGCCGTGCGCGGCAAGCTCATCGGGCAGATCGTCGAGGAGCAGGTGGACCTCGCGGCGGCCATGAAGGCGGACGTCGTGACGCTCGTCGGCGGCCTGAACGACACCCTCCGCCCGTCGTGCGACATGGGCCGGGTGCGCGGGCTGCTGGAGGAGGCCGTGGAGCGGCTGGCCCCCTCGTGCGGGCAGCTGGTGCTGATGCGCAGCCCCGGCCGCAACGGCCCGGTCATGGAGCGCTTCCGGCCGCGCATGGAGCAGCTGTTCGCGTACGTCGACGAGCTGGCCGCGCGCCACGGCGCCCTGGTCGTCGACCTGTACGGGGCCGAGGTGATGGGCGACCCGCGGCTGTGGGACCTGGACCGGCTGCACCTGACCGGGGAGGGGCACCGGCGGGTGGCCGAGGCGGTGTGGCAGGCGCTGGGGCTGGACGCGGAGGAGGACTGGCGGGCGCCGCTGCCGCCGACCGCGCCCCTGGCCTGGCGGGCCCGGCGGATCGGCGACCTCCGGTTCGCCCGGCAGCACTTGGGGCCCTGGGTGGCGCGGCGGCTGACGGGACGTTCCTCCGGCGACGGCCGGCCGCCCAAGCGCCCGGAGCTGCTGCCGTACCTCCTCGACGACGAGTCGTCCGTCTCGTAGCAACCCACAATCCGGACCGCGGCGCGGACCTGCAGAAACCGCCAGTAGAATCTGGACACGTGACTGCTGTGTCTGCGAAGCCTCGCATCCCGAACGTCCTGGCCGGCCGCTACGCCTCCGCGGAGCTGGCCGTCCTCTGGTCCCCCGAGCACAAGGTGAAGCTGGAGCGCCGGCTGTGGCTCGCCGTGCTGCGCGCCCAGAAGGACCTCGGTATCGAGGTGCCGGAGGCCGCGCTCGCCGACTACGAGCGGGTGCTCGACCAGGTCGACCTGGCGTCGATCGCCGAGCGTGAGAAGGTCACGCGCCACGACGTGAAGGCGCGGATCGAGGAGTTCAACGCGCTCGCGGGCCACGAGCAGGTCCACAAGGGCATGACCTCGCGCGACCTCACCGAGAACGTGGAACAGCTCCAGATCCGGCTGTCGCTGGAGCTGATGCGCGACCGCACGGTGGCCGTGCTGGCGCGGCTCGGCAGGCTCGCGGGCGAGTACGGCGAGCTGGTCGTGGCGGGGCGCTCGCACAACGTCGCCGCCCAGGCCACGACGCTCGGCAAGCGCTTCGCGACCGCCGCGGACGAGCTGCTGGTGGCGTACGCGCGGGTGGAGGAGCTGCTGGGCCGCTACCCGCTGCGCGGCATCAAGGGGCCGGTCGGCACCGCGCAGGACATGCTGGATTTGCTGGGCGGCGACGCCGCGAAGCTGGCGGAGCTGGAACAGCGGATCGCCGGGCACCTGGGCTTCGCCCACGCCTTCACCTCGGTCGGCCAGGTCTACCCGCGCTCCCTCGACTACGAGGTCGTCACCGCGCTGGTCCAGCTGGCGGCGGCGCCCTCGTCGCTGGCGAAGACGATCCGGCTGATGGCCGGGCACGAACTGGTCACCGAGGGCTTCAAGCCCGGCCAGGTCGGCTCCTCCGCGATGCCGCACAAGATGAACACCCGCTCCTGCGAGCGCGTCAACGGCCTGATGGTCATCCTGCGCGGCTACGCGTCGATGACCGGCGAGCTGGCGGGCGACCAGTGGAACGAGGGCGACGTCTCGTGCTCGGTGGTCCGGCGCGTGGCGCTGCCCGACGCGTTCTTCGCGCTGGACGGGCTGCTGGAGACGTTCCTCACGGTGCTGGACGAGTTCGGTGCCTTCCCGGCGGTCGTCGCCCGGGAACTCGACCGCTACCTGCCGTTCCTCGCCACCACGAAGGTGCTGATGGCGTCGGTGCGTGCCGGGGTGGGCCGCGAGGTGGCGCACGAGGCCATCAAGGAGAACGCGGTCGCGTCGGCGCTGGCCATGCGGGAGCGCGGCGCCGAGCGCAACGAGCTCCTCGACAAGCTCGCCGCCGACGAGCGGCTGCCGCTGGACCGGGCGCAGCTCGACGCGGCGATGGCGGACAAGCTGTCGTTCACGGGTGCCGCCGCCGACCAGGTCGGTGCGGTGGTCGCCCGGATCGAGGAGATCGCCAAGCAGCACCCGGAGGCCGCCGCCTACGCGCCGGGTGCGATCCTCTGACCCGGGGCACACGACCCGTATGACACCTCAGGAACTCCAGGCCGCCCGCGACCGCATCGTCCCCGATGTGATCGCGGGCGGTCTGTCCGTACTGTTCTGCGGCATCAACCCGGGCCTCATGTCGGCCGCCACGGGCCACCACTTCGCCCGGCCGGGCAACCGCTTCTGGCCCGTGCTGCACCGCTCCGGGTTCACCCCGCGGCAGTTGCGGCCGTCCGAGCAGGACGAGCTCCTCGCGTACGGGCTCGGCATCACCAACGTCGTCGCGCGGGCGAGCGCGCGGGCGGACGAGCTGAGCGACGAGGAGTTCCGCGAAGGCGGCCGGCAGCTGGCCCTCAAGGTGGAGAGGCTGCGCCCCCGCTGGCTGGCGGTGGCGGGGATCACCGCGTACCGCACGGCCTTCGACGATCCGAAGGCACGGGTGGGGCCGCAGGACAGGGTCATCGGCGACACGCGCGTCTGGGCGCTGCCCAATCCCAGCGGGCTGAACGCGCACTGGACGCTGGAGACGATGGCCGAGGAGTTCGCCCGGCTGCGCCAGGCGGCGCGGGGCGACCAGGGGTAGTCCCGCCGGGACGGCGGCCCCTTCTCAGGGCGGGTCGATCTCCGTGACGGTGACGAGCAGTTCGAAGGGCTGCTCCTTGTCCCACTGCGAGACGCCCAGGGCTATCCAGTGCCCGTCCGCCCGCCAGAGGTGGACGTCCGGCACGGACTGGCTCAGGGCGTCCCACGGGTCGGGTATCTCCTCCCCCTCCATGCCCCGGTCGAAGACCGACCACAGGCTGAAGACCTGCGGCGGGCCCCAGCGGGCGGTGAGCAGCACCGAGAGGCCGTCCCGGTCCGCCTCGTACTGGTCCTGGACGAGTCCGCGCCGGGTGCCGTCGTCGTCCCAGAAGTCCTCGCTCACGGCGAGCGCGGCGATGTGGTAGCCGGCACCGCTGTGCCCCGTGGCCGTTCTGCCGGACTCCCGCGGGAAGGGCTGGGAGCGCAGCTGATCGATGGTCGCCAGGTGCCGTGCGGTGGTCATGGATCCCAGTAAAGCGCCCACCACTGACAATTGGCGTTCCGTCAGCAGCGTCCGGCGCGGGCCCGGGACCGGTGGCCGAGCGGGACGCGTCGGCACCGCCGGCCGGCATGATCCGCGCCCCGCGGGCGAGGGGCCTGACGGGGCGGCCGGGTCATTGAGTACCATCCGGCAGACACGCGTTCTAGCTGGGAGGACACACGGTGAGCCGGCTGACCGGCGGGGACCCGTCGCTGCTGCGACGGATCAATTCCGCGGTGGTACTCCACGCTCTGCGGGGCGCCGACGCCCGCACGCTCACCGACCTCACCCGGATCACGGGGCTGTCCCGGCCCACCGTGGAGGGTGTGGTCGAGGGGCTCATCGGCACCGGGCTGGTGGTCGAGGCGGCGCCCGAGGAGGGCGAGGCCAGGCGCCAGGGGCGGCCGGCGCGGCGGTTCCGGTTCCGCGCGGAGGCGGGCCACCTGCTGGGCATCGAGATCGGCCCGCACCGGGTGGCCGCGCTGATGTCGGGGCTGGACGGGCGGATCATCGGCGCCGGGTCCCGCGAGGTGTCGGAGACGGCGTCGGCGGACGAGCGGCTGGAGCGGGTCCGGACCGTGGTCGCGGACGTGCTGCGCCGCACCGGTGTGGCCCGGGGCAGCCTGCGGGCGGTGGGCGTCGGGACGCCCGGCATCGTGGAGGCGGACGGGACGGTCCGGCTCGGCACGGCGCTCCCGGGCTGGACGGGGCTGGCGCTCGGCGAGCGGCTGCGGCGGTCGTTCCGGTGCCCGGTGCTGGTGGAGAACGACGCCAACGCGGCGGCCGTGGCCGAGCAGTGGAAGGGCGCGGCGACCGACTCGGACGACATCGTGTTCGTCCTCGCGGGTCTGAGCCCCGGGGCCGGGTCGCTGATCGGCGGGCGACTGCACCGGGGGTTCGGCGGGGCCGCCGGGGAGATCGGCGCGCTGCACCTGCTGGGGCAGGGGGCGACCCCCGAGACGCTGCTGTCGACCACGGACGAGCCGCTGCACCCGCTGGACGAGCAGGCGGTGGCGGAGGTGTTCGCGCTCGCCCGCAAGGGTGACGCGCGGGCGAGGGAGGCCGTGGACCGGTTCATCCAGCGGCTGGTGCACGACGTGGCGGCCCTGGTGCTGGCGCTCGATCCGGAGCTGGTGGTGGTCGGCGGCTGGGCGGCCGGACTCGACGGGGTGCTCCAGCCGTTGCGGGACGAGCTGGCGCGGTTCTGCCTGCGGCCGCCGCGGGTGGCGCTGTCGCTGCTGGGCGAGGCGGCGGTGGCGACGGGCGCGCTGAGGCTGGCGCTCGACCACGTGGAGGAGCAGTTGTTCGCGGTCGAGGGCACGGTGACGGCCCGCCGCTGAGCGACGGGCCGGGCACGGTGACGGTGGGTCAGGAGGCGATGCCGAAGTCCCCCGCGTCGCCGAACGTCAGACGGCAGGTGTCGGCGCGGTAGGTGGCGACGGAGACGGCGGCGGTGCGGCCGTCCGTCAGGTAGCGGGTGGTGACCAGGAGGACGGGCGCGCCGGGCAGCCGGTCCAGTTCCCGTGCGTCGTCGGCGCGGGCGGAGCCGAGCTCCACGGCGCGGTCCTGGCCCTCCAGGGTCAGCCGCTGGAGCTCGCGCAGGACGCTGCGGGCGCGGGCGGCGCCCGAGGGGGCGTCGATCGCGGTGAGGTCCGGTACGGAGCGAACGGGGACGTACAGCTGCTCGGCGGCGACGGCCTGACCGTGCGTCACACGCAGGCGGCGCACGGTGTGCACCGGCTCGCCGGCGTCCCCGTCGGGGCCGAGGAGGCGGGCGACGGCGGCGGGCGGGGCGGCGAGGGCGCAGTCGACCGGCTGCCAGGCCTCCTCGCCGGAGCCGGGCCACTGGGCCTGGGTGGTGGACACGTCGACGCCCACCCGCGGCGGTGCGACGGTGGTGCCGACGCCGCGGCGGCGCTGGAGGCGGCCCTCGAGCTCCAGCTGTTCCAGCGCCTGACGGAGCGTGGCACGGGCGACGCCGAAACGGGCGGCCAGTTCGCGTTCGTTGGGCAGGATCTCCCCCACGGAGAAATCCGTGTCCAGTGCTTCGCCGATCACGGTCTTCAGATGCCAGTACTTGGGCTCCGGCACCGATTCCAGCTGCGTGGTCCCCACCCTGATCCTCCGCAATCGCCGGGCTCCCGGCGGCTTTCCCGTGCCTTGTTTATTAAAGGTTCCTGCACTAACCCTTGCGACCATAGGACGGCACACACCCTTGGTCAAGACCAATCGTCGGCCGGTCACGCTGCGGAGTCGACCCTTGTCGCAGAGCGTTCACAGGCTGTTCGCGCGGCTCGGACCGGGGCGGACGGCGGACGGCCCCGCGTCCGAGGGGGACACGGGGCCGTCGGGAGGCCGGTGGTGGCGGCCGGGGCGGTCAGGGCTCCAGGCCGAGGAGCTTGTCCGGGTTGCGCACGATGTAGACGCACTGGATCCGGCCGTCCACGATGTCGACCTGGAACACCGAGTCGAGCTTCCCGCCGAGGGAGACGAGCACCGCGGGAGCGCCGTTGACCTCGGCGGTCCGGTAGGTGGCGGGTGCGGGGGTCTTCCCGGCGACGGCGCACAGGAAGCGGCCGACCTTGTCGGCGCTCTCCACCACGCGCAGCGGCGCCTTGCTCTTGCCGCCGCTGTCCCCGACGAGCCGTACGTCGGGGGCGAGCAGGGCGAGCAGCCCGTCCAGGTCGCCGCCGGCCGCCGCGGCGAGGAAGCGTTCGGTCAGGTCGCGGCGCTCGGCGGGGTCCACGTCGTAACGGGGCCTGCCCTCGTCGACGTGGCGGCGGGCCCGGCCGGCGAGCTGCCGTACGGCGGCCTCGGACCGGTCGAGGGTGACCGCGATCTCCGCGTACGGGAAGCCGAACGCCTCGCGCAGGACGAACACGGCCCGTTCCAGCGGCGAGAGGGATTCGAGGACGACCAGGACGGCGAGCGACACGGAGTCGGCGAGCACCGCGCGTTCGGCCGTGTCGGGGACGGTGGGGCCGAAGTCGGTGACGACCGGTTCGGGGAGCCAGGGGCCGACGTACGCCTCGCGGCGCGACTGCACCTGGCGGAGCCGGTCGATGGCGAGCCGGGTGGTGATGCGCACGAGGTAGGCGCGGGGCTCGCGGATGTCCGCCCGTTCCGCGGCCGACCACCGCAGCCATGCCTCCTGGACCACGTCCTCGGCGTCGGCGACGCGGCCGAGCATCCGGTAGGCCACTCCGGTCAGGAAGGGCCGGTGCGCCTCGAAGACCCCGGTGCCGCCGTCGTCCTTGCCGCCGGCGTCCCTGCCGGGTGCTGTCTCTGTGTCGGTTGCCACCGCCCCATCATGCGATACGCGTCGGGGCCCGGCCGGTCCGGCCCCCCGAACTCGTGGCTGGCGGGCGGTGGTTGCGGCCGGGGCGCCGACCGCAACCGAGCCGGGCCGGTGGCGGGGGTTCCGGCCGCCGGTGGCGGACGGGGGCGCGCCGGTTCGCCCGCGGAGGTTCTTCGGCGGCACGCCGGGGGTGCGGGTGCTGTCCGTGCCGGTGCCCGGGCGGCCGCTGTCCCGCCCCTCCCCCGGGCGGGTTCCCGGCCGGCGCCGTCCCGGCCCGGCACCGTCCGCGCCGGCGTCGTCCGCGCCCCGCCGGGGCGGCGCTCACACGGGGCCGTGGTCGCCGGGCCGTGCGGGGGCACCGGCCTTCGCGGGGCGCCGGGCGCCGGGCGCGAGGTCCTGGTCCGCGGGTGCGTCCCCGGACGGTCCGTCACCCCCGCGCGGGCCGCCCGTCACCGGCCGCCGCGTCTCCGGCGGGGCGTCCTCGCGGTGCGGCCGGTGCACCGGCGCCCCCGCGGCCGCGTGCCGGCGGACGACGATCCCGCCCTTGTCGCGCGCGTGCTCCCCGGCGGGGACCGCCGCGGGGGCGGGGGCGCGCCGTCCCAGGACGCCCGAGCCGAGCGCGACGCCCGCGCCCACCAGCGCGCTGCCGACCGCCTGGGCCGCCCCGTAGGAACCGGTGGCGACGAGGGGCGCGGTCATGGCCGCGGACACCGGGATGAGCCCGGAGAAGAGGGTCGCCCGCTCGGCGCCGATCCGCTGGACGCCCATGTACCAGCAGACGAACCCGACGACCGTGACGACCGCCGCCTGCCACACCAGGGCGACCGACTCCTGCCCGGTCGGTACGCGCAGCATGGCGGTGCCGTCCATCAGCAGCCCCGCGAGGAGCGATTCGAGCGCGGCGACGCAGCACACCGTGGCCGACAGCAGTTTCGGTCCGAGCGGCTTGAGGACCGGCACGGCGAGGACGGCGAACCCCACCTCGCCCCCCAGGGCCGCCACCGACCAGGCGATCCCCGCCAGGTCGGTACGCCCCCATCCCTGCACGGTGAACGCCCCGGCGGCGACGAGCAGCGCCCCGTACAGCACCGGCCGGGTGGGCCGCCGGCCGCTGAGGGCCGGTACCAGTACCGCGACCACCACGGGCGCACAGCCGACGAACACGCCGGGGATGGCGGGCTCCGCGGTGCGCTCGGCGGCGAGGACCGCCAGGTTGAACCCGACCATCCCCACTGCGGCGAGCACCGCGACCCGCCCCCACTGGCGGGGCGTCAGGGCGCGTACGGCGGTCGCCGCGCCCCGCCCCACGAGCGGCAGCAGCAGGAGGAAGGCCAGGCCGTAGCGGATGGCCTGCCCTCCCGCGTACGGATAGTCGCCGAGCACGCTGTTGGCGGTGAAGGATGCTCCGACGAGGACACAGGCGAAGGCCGCGAGCGACATGCCGCGGATCCGGTTCATGTTCATGCCGTCGACGCTAGGTGCGGGCGGTGGTCCCGTTGAAGGGCCACTTCCCCCTCGGCTTCGAGGACCACTTCGGCCGTGGCCCGGTGGCCGGCGTCCGTGCGGCGCCGCCCGCCCCGGCGGGCCGGGCGCCTCGTGGCGGGAGCCGGGGCGGCCCGCCGGTGGCGG